>DISZ01000015.1 GCA_002422085.1 Rhodobacteraceae bacterium UBA6197 | reverse complement strand
ATCAGACCAAGGTGATGGCCGGGCGAATGGTCCGGATCCTGACCTGGTATGACAACGAATGGGGCTTTTCCAACCGCATGGCCGATACCGCCGTGGCGATGGGCAAGCTGATCTGAGGCGCGGCCGGGGGCTGCCCCCCCCCGGCGCCGCCGGTCGCGGGGGGAGCTTGCGGGGGCCTGCCGCCCCGCACCCCCGGAGTATTTACACCAAAAAGAAGCCGGGCGATGGCAAGAGAGGAAAGAAAGCTATGGCACTGATAACGCTTAGACAATTGCTGGATCACGCGGCCGAAAACGATTACGGCGTGCCGGCGTTCAACATCAACAACATGGAACAGGGTCTGGCGATCATGGAGGCCGCGAAGGCGGTCGATGCGCCGGTCATCATTCAAGCCAGCCGTGGCGCGCGGTCCTATGCCAATGACATCATGCTGGCGAAGATGATCGAGGCGCTGGCGGCGATCTATCCCGAGATTCCGCTTTGCATGCATCAGGATCACGGCAATGACGAGGCCACCTGCCTGTCGGCGATCCGCCACGGCTTTACCAGCGTGATGATGGATGGCAGCCTTGAGGCCGATGCGAAAACCCCGGCAAGCTATGATTACAACGTGGAAATCACCGAACGGGTCGCGCGGATGGCGCATTGGGTCGGGGCCTCGGTCGAGGGTGAGCTGGGCGTTCTGGGCAGCCTGGAGACCGGCAAAAGCGAGGCCGAGGATGGCCATGGCGCCGAGGGCAAGCTGGATCACAGCCAGCTTCTGACCGACCCCGATCAGGCGGTGGATTTCGTGCGACGCACCAAGGTGGATGCGCTGGCGATTGCCTGTGGCACCTCGCACGGCGCCTACAAGTTCAGCCGCAAGCCGGACGGCGAGATCCTTGCGATGCGCGTGATCGAGGCGATCCACAAGAAGTTGCCCGATACGCATCTGGTCATGCACGGCTCATCGAGCGTGCCGCAGGAGCTTCAGGATATCATCAACAGCTTTGGTGGCGAGATGCCGCAGACCTTCGGCGTGCCGGTCGAAGAGATTGTGCGCGGCATCAGGATGGGGGTGCGCAAGGTCAATATCGACACCGATTGCCGGATGGCAATGGCCGGCCAGTTCCGCCGCATCGCCCAGCAAAGCCCGCGCGAATTTGACCCGCGCAAGTTTCTCAAACCGGCGATGGAGGCGATGCGAGATCTGTGCCGCGGCCGGCTGGAAGCTTTCGGCACCGCCGGAAATGCCAGCAAGATCAAGGTCATCGCCCAAGACGACATGGCCAGACGCTATGCCAAAGGGTCGCTTGACCCGAAAACCGCTTGATCCAAGGGAGAGTGACTATGGACCAATCCAACCGCTATGCACGTCTCGATCTGACCGAGGCCGATCTGATGGCCGGGGGCCAGCATGTCCTTGTTGCCTATATCATGCGCCCGAAAGCGGGTTACGGCTTTTTGGAAACGGCCGCGCATCTTGCTGCCGAAAGCTCGACCGGGACCAATGTCGAGGTCTCGACCACCGACGATTTCACCCGCGGCGTTGACGCGCTGGTCTATGAGATCGACGAGTCCAAGGGGGTGGTGAAGATCGCCTTTCCGGTGGACCTGTTTGATCGCAACATCATCGACGGGCGGGCGATGCTGTGTTCGTTCCTGACCCTGACGATCGGCAACAATCAGGGCATGGGCGATGTCGAATATGCCAAGATGCACGATTTCTGGCTGCCGCCCGCCTATCTGCGCGCGTTCGACGGCCCCTCGACCACGATCAGCGATCTGTGGCGGGTGCTGGGGCGACCGCATGTGGATGGCGGTTTCATCGTTGGCACGATCATCAAGCCAAAGCTGGGTCTGCGGCCGCAGCCCTTTGCCGATGCCTGCCATGATTTCTGGCTGGGCGGCGATTTCATCAAGAACGATGAGCCGCAGGGCAACCAGACCTTCGCGCCGCTAAAAGACACCATCCGGCTGGTCGCGGATGCGATGAAGCGCGCGCAAGACAAGACCGGCAAGGCCAAGCTGTTCTCGGCCAATATCACCGCCGATGACCACCACGAGATGATCGCTCGCGCCGAGTTCATTCTGGAGACCTTCGGCACCGACGCAGACCACGTCGCGTTCCTGGTCGATGGCTATGTGACCGGCCCGGCGGCGATCACCACGGCACGGCGCGCCTTTCCGCGCCAGTATCTGCACTATCACCGGGCCGGCCATGGCGCCGTGACCTCGCCGCAATCGATGCGCGGCTATACCGCTTTCGTGCTGTCGAAGATGGCGCGACTGCAAGGGGCCTCGGGGATTCACACCGGCACCATGGGTTACGGCAAGATGGAGGGCGAACCGGCCGACAAGCTGATGGCCTACATGATAACGGATGATGTGGCGACGGGCCCCTATTTCCGCCAGGAATGGGCCGGGATGGCACCGACCACGCCGATCATCTCGGGCGGGATGAACGCGCTGCGGATGCCGGGGTTCTTTGCCAATCTCGGGCATTCGAACCTGGTGATGACGGCAGGCGGCGGCGCCTTTGGCCACATTGACGGGGCGATCGCAGGCGCCGCCTCCTTGCGTCAGGCCGAGCAATGTTGGAAAGAGGGCGCGGACCCGCTGGAGTTTGCCAAGGACCACAAGGAATTTGCCCGCGCCTTCGAAAGCTTTCCGAATGATGCCGACAAGCTGTTCCCCGGCTGGCGCAAGGCGCTGCGGATCAACTCTGCGGCGTAAGATGAACCCGGGGTGGGCAGAGCTGCCCACCCTGCCCCACCCAGTCAGGAGCACGCCATGTTCGACCGTAAGATCAAGATTGCCCCGTCCATCCTGTCGGCGGATTTCGCCAATTTCGGCCTCGAGTGTCAGGCGATCGAGGCCGAGGGCTGCGATTGGGTCCATGTCGATGTGATGGACGGGCATTTCGTCCCGAATATCACCTTCGGCCCGGCCACCTGCGCCGCGATCCGCCCGCATATCAAGGGCGTGATGGATGTGCATCTGATGATCGCGCCGGTCGATCCCTATATCGAGGCCTTCGCGCAGGCCGGCGCCGATGTGATCTCGGCGCATCTGGAGGCCGGGCCGCATATTCACCGCACCTTGCAGGCGATCCGTGGCGCTGGCGCCAAGGCGGGTCTGGCGATCAACCCCGGCACCGGCATCGCAGATGTCGCCTACCTTCTGGACATGGTCGATCTGGTCTGCGTGATGACGGTCAACCCCGGCTTCGGCGGGCAGAAATTCCTCCACAGCCAGATCGAAAAGGTCCGTGATCTGCGGGCGATGATCGGTGACCGGCCGATCCATATCGAGATCGACGGCGGCGTCACGCCGGAGACCGCGCCCCTGGTGGTGGCGGCGGGGGCGGATGTGCTGGTCGCGGGTTCGGCGGTGTTCAAGGGCGGCTCGGTCGCCAACCCCGCGCCCTACGGAGTCAATATCCGCGCCATCCGCGCCGCCGCCGAAGCCGCGCAATAGGCTTTCGCCGGGCAAGCTGCGGGAGACGCTTGCCCTGCGACATTCTGTCGTTCATATTCGCATCACTGAATATCTGTTTGGGAGGACAGAAGATGCGCATCACACGAAGAGGCCTGCTGTGCACCGCATTGGCCGGGGTCGCGGCGCCATTGCTGCCGGTCCGGGGTTGGGCATCGAACAGCCTCAGCTTTGGCAGCGTGCAGATGGATACCCTGTCCGACGGGCATCTGGTCCTGCCGATGGGATTTGTCACCGATCATCCGGGCGCGGCCGAGGTGATGGCCGGCTATGGCCTGCACGGCGACGCGCTCGAGCCGCCCTGCAACGTGACCCTGTTGCGCGACGGCACCCATACGGTGCTGTTCGATGCCGGCGCCGGCCCGGATTTCATGCCCACGGCTGGCAAACTGGCCGAGGCGATGGCGCTGCTGGGGGTCTCTGCCGACGAGATCACCCATGTGGTCTTTACCCATGCCCATCCCGACCACCTCTGGGGCGTTCTGGACGATTTCGACGAGCCGGTCTTTGCCAATGCCACCCATATGATGGGAAAGACCGAATGGGACTACTGGATCAACCCCGAAACCGCCACTACCATTGATAGCGGGCGGACCAGCTTTGCCGCAGGCGCGCTTGGGCGTCTGTCATTGCTTGAGGATCGCATCGTAACATTCGGGAATAACGACGAAATCCTGCCCGGCATCGGGGCGCGGGCGACGCAGGGCCACACGCCCGGCCATATGTCCTTCGAGATCCGGCAAGGCCACGACTCCTGCGTCATCATCGGTGATGCGATCGGCAATCACCATCTGGCCTTTGCACAGCCGACGTGGCACTCGGGTTCGGATCAGGACGCCGATCTGGGGGTCAAGACGCGCAGCGCATTGTTGGAGGATCTGGCCACGACGGGCGCGTTGATGATCGGTTTTCACCTGCCCGAGGGCGGTATCGGCCGGGTCGAGCGTCACGACGGCGCCTACCGTTTTGTATCAGCGGGTATGTGATGAAATATATCCTTGGTTTCATGGTGTTAATGGCTGTTCCTGCGGTGGCGTCCGAGGATATTGCGGATCAATACCCGCAATCGGTTCTGTATTCGAAACCGGTCGAGGTGATCCCCCACATTTATACCGCGACCGGCGCCACCGCCCCTCCGACCTATGAAAATGCAGGCCATAACAACAACTTGTCGTTCATTGTTACAGGGGACGGCGTGGTCGTGGTGAACGCGGGCGCAAGCTACCGTCTGGCCCGCGCGCTGCATGACGAAATCAGGGCGGTGACCGACCAGCCGGTGAAGCTGGTGATCGACGAAAACGGTCAGGGTCACGCGATGCTGGGCAACAATTACTGGATCGCCCAAGGCGTGCCGGTCCTAGCCCATGTCGATGCCGCCGCAGAGTTCGAACATTCGGCGGCTCAGGCCCATGAGGCGCTCAAGGTCTACGCCCGCGAGAACGCCGAGGGCACCGTGCCGATGGGCCCGACCGAGACCTTCACCGATCAAAAGACGATTGAGATGGGCGATTTCACCATCGAGGTGCTGCATCTTGGCCCCGCCCACAGCCCCGGAGACACGCAAGTCTGGATCCCGGCGCAAAGCTTCATGATCGCCGGCGACATTGCCTTTCAGGAACGGCTGCCGCCGATCTTTGCGGACACCTGCACCGCCTGCTGGATCGAGACATGGGAGACGAAATTCGAGCCGCTGAACCCGACATGGGTGATCCCGGGCCATGGCCACCCGACCAATCTGGCGCAGGTGCGCCGCTATACGCGCGACTATCTGGTGGATCTGCGCGACAAGATCGGCGCTTATATCGACGCAGGTGGCGATCTGGCCGGGGCTTATTACGTCGATCAGTCGAATTGGGCGCATCTGGATACTTTTGAAGAGCTTGCAACAAAAAATGCCGGTATCGTCTTTGCCGAGATGGAATTCGAATAGGAAAGATCATGGCCGTCAGCCCCCCCGTTTGTGAGTTTGGACGACCCGCGCCGGGCTTTGCCCTGCCCGGCACCGATGGCAGGATCTGGCGCGACAAAGACATCGCCGGGCCGCGTGGCATGCTGGTCATGTTCATCTGCAACCACTGCCCCTATGTGCGCGCGATCCTTGACCGGATCCTGCGCGACGCTGCGGCATTGCAGGCGGCAGGCATCGGGGTGGTGGCGATCTCGTCCAATGACGCGGCGCAATACCCGGCCGACAGCTTTGACAACATGGCCGTTCTGGCCCGCGACCAGGCCTTTACCTTTCCCTATCTTCATGACGAAAACCAATCGGTAGCAAAGGCTTATGGGGCAGAGTGCACGCCAGACTTCTTTGGTTACAACGCTGCGGGGCAGTTGCAGTATCGCGGCCGGCTGGATGCATCGGGGCGCAGCGCCGCCGCCGCCGATGCCCGGCGCGAGCTTTATGAGGCGATGATACGGATTGCTGAAACCGGGCATGGCCCCGAAGCGCAAATCCCGTCGATGGGCTGCTCGATCAAGTGGAAAGCCGCATGAAGCGCCCCTGCCCGGTGATTTTCGACCTCGATGGCACGCTGATCGACAGCGCGCCCGATATCCATGCCGCAGCGAACGCGATTCTGGCTGAACGGGGCCTTGCGCCGCTGAGCCTTGTGCAGGTGCGCAGCTTTGTCGGCAAGGGTGTGCCGCATCTGGTGCAATGCCTGCTGGAGGCCTCGCACAAAGACCCGCACGGGCCAATGCACGGCGAAATGATGCGCGCCTTTGCCGCGCGCTATGAAAAGGCGGTGCATCTGACCACGCTTTACCCCGGCGTGCGCGAGGCGCTGAGCGCGCTGGCCGCGAAGGGCCACCCTTTGGGGATCTGCACCAACAAGCCAATCGCTCCGACCCGCGCGGTGCTGGCGCATTTCG
Organism: Rhodobacteraceae bacterium UBA6197; assembly: GCA_002422085.1. Classification (GTDB taxonomy): domain Bacteria; phylum Pseudomonadota; class Alphaproteobacteria; order Rhodobacterales; family Rhodobacteraceae; genus UBA6197. Next base: position 162,714 of record DISZ01000015.1, on the reverse strand, counting down.
GGCTGTTGGACAGCTTTGGCGCGATCCTTGGCGGCGACAGCCTGCCGATGCGCAAACCCGACCCCGCACCGCTGATAAAATGCCTGTGGGATCTGGGCGATGGTGGTGCGGTCTATGTCGGTGACAGCGAAGTGGACGCCGAAACGGCCCGAGCCGCGCGGCTGCCTTTTGCGCTTTTCACCGAAGGCTATCGCAGGACCCCGGTCAAAGACCTGCCGCATGACGCCGCTTTTTCGGATTTCGCCGCGCTGGTGGAGGTTGTCGAGAGTCTGGCGACATGCTCGGTGCGCTGATCTTTGACGTTGGCTGATCTTTGACATCGGCGGTGCGCCGGTCGAAATCGGCGATGCCAGGCGCCAAGCCTTCAACGAAACCAACAGGCGTGGTATTTCCGCGCCGTGGCACCACCAGAGACGCCAGATCCTGTGGCGCACCGATCGCGGCAAGAAACGGCTGACGAGGCTGCGCGCTTGCGGGCTCGAACCGCTGCCGAGCGGGGTCGATCTATCAGCGCATCATCTATGCAAGACAGGGTGTTACAGGATGATCTTTGTGTAGAGCTGGTGGTCGTTGCGGCCGACGGCCGCAGAGCTGCGGGTCAAGGCGCGCGGTGCGGCCAAAGCGTGCCGTGACCGCCGCTGCCAAGCGGCCCGATGTTGCTGCGCCAACCCGAGGCTGCTGCCCGCCGGGGGTGCGCGGCGGCTCACATTCAATCGTTGATATATATTGACCCGCCCCTATATACTCGACAAAGCTGCGAAATGGCCCGACGAGGATCCGATGCTGAAGCCCGACGTGAAAGCCTTCTTCGACGAGGCGACCTTCACCGTGACCTATGTGGTCAAGGATCCGGCCAGCCATGCTTGTGCCATTGTCGATTCGGTGCTGGATTTCGACTATGCCTCGGGGCGCACCGATACCACCTCGGCCGATGCGGTGATCGCCCATGTGCGGGCCGAGGGCCTTGAGGTTTCCTGGTTGCTGGAGACCCATGTCCACGCCGACCACCTTTCCGCCGCGCCCTATCTGCAAGACCGGCTGGGCGGCAAGATCGGCATCGGTGACCGCATCACCGTGGTGCAAGACACATTCGGCAAGATCTTCAACGAAGGCACCGAGTTTCAGCGCGACGGCTCGCAGTTCGATCGGTTGTTTGTCGAGGGCGACAGCTTTCAGATCGGCGGCCTGACGGGCCATGTTCTGCACACGCCGGGTCATACGCCGGCCTGCCTGACCTATGTCATCGGCGATGCGGGTTTCGTGGGCGACACGCTGTTCATGCCCGATTTTGGCACGGCGCGCTGCGATTTTCCGGGGGGATCGGCCGAGGCGCTGTTCGCCTCGATCCAGAAGATCCTTGCCCTGCCCGAGGCTACGCGGATCTTTGTCGCGCATGATTACAAGGCGCCGGGGCGTGACGAATACGCCTGGGAAACCAGTGTCGCCGAGGAAAAGGCCCGCAACATCCATATCGGAGGCGGCAAATCGGCGGCGGAATTCGTGGCCATGCGGCAGGCCCGCGATGCCACGCTGGCGATGCCACGCTTGATCATCCCCTCGTTGCAGGTCAACATGCGCGCAGGTCAAATGCCGCCAGCCGAAGACAACGGCATGACCTATCTGAAGGTTCCGGTAAACGGGCTTTGAGACGACAGTATCCGGGCGCGAGGGAGAAGCGCGCCCCTGAGGGAGACAATGATGGACCTGCGGCAAATCACGCCGGATTTCGCGGTGGCACCGCAGATCACCCCTGACGACGTTCCGGCGCTGGTCGAACTGGGTTTCAAGACGATCCTGAACAACCGCCCCGACGAGGAAATCGATGACTCCGCCGACAATGCCGCGATGCGGGCTGCCGTGTCGCGTGCCGGGCTGAGCTATCGCCACCTGCCCTACTATCCGGGCCGGATGACCCCCGAACTGGTGGCCGAATTCGAATCCGCCATGGCCGAGATGCCGGGGCCGGTGCTGGCCTATTGTCGATCGGGCACGCGGTCGTCGCATCTTTGGGCGATGTGGCAGGCGGGCCGGATGCCGCTGGAGGGGATCGTCGCGGCGGCGGCCTCGGCGGGCTATGATCATCGCAGCCTTGTGCCCTTGCTGGAGGCTCATGCCGCCAGCCGACCTTGACCGGCGCGGCGCTGCCCATGCTGAAACGCTATTTTCCAATCCTGACCTGGGCGCGCAGCTACAGCCGCGAGACGCTCGAGGCCGACCTGATCGCCGCGGTGATCGTGACGATCATGCTGATCCCGCAATCGCTGGCCTATGCGCTGCTGGCGGGTTTGCCGGCCGAGGTCGGGCTTTACGCCTCGATCGCGCCTTTGGTGATCTACGCATTCTTGGGCACTTCGCGCACGCTGGCGGTGGGGCCTGTCGCGGTGGCCAGCCTGATGACGGCCGCGTCGGTCGGCGCTCTGGCGGCACAGGGCACGCCCGAGTATCTGGGCGCGGCGGTGGCGCTGGCATTCGTGTCGGGGGTCATGCTTTTGGGCATGGGGCTGCTGCGGCTGGGCTTCATCGCGTCCTTTCTGAGCCATCCGGTGATTTCGGGTTTCATCTCGGCCTCGGGGATCTTGATCGCCGCCAGCCAGATCAAGCACCTTCTGGGCATCAATGCGGGCGGGCAGACGCTTTTGGCGGTGCTGGGCGGGCTCTGGCGTCACATCGGTGACATCAACGTGCCGACGGTGCTGGTCGGCGTCAGCGCGACCGCGTTTTTATTCTGGGCCCGCAAGGGGTTGAAGCCGTTTCTTGAGGCAAATGGCGTTGCGCCCCGGCTTGCCATGCTGCTGGCGCGGACCGGCCCGGTGGCGGCGGTGGCGGTGACGATCTTGCTGACCTGGGCCCTGGGGTTGGAAGGCCGGGGGGTGCGCGTCGTGGGCGTGGTTCCCTCTGGATTGCCGATGCCGACGCTGCCACCGTTTGATCTGACGCTTTGGGCGCATATCGCGGTGCCGGCGCTGATGATCGCCATTGTCGGCTATGTCGAGACGATCTCGGTGGCGCAGACGCTCGCGGCCAAACGCCGCCAGCGGATCGACCCGGATCAAGAGCTGATCGCACTGGGCGGCGCCAATATCGGCGCGGCGTTGTCGGGCGGGTTTCCGGTAACCGGCGGGTTTGCGCGCTCGGTGGTGAATTTCGATGCGGGCGCCGAGACGCCGGCCGCGGGCGCCTTTACCGCGATCGGCATGGCGCTGGCCACGCTGATGCTGACGCCGGTGCTTTACTACCTGCCGCAGGCCACGCTGGCCGCGACGATCATCGTGGCGGTGTTGAGCCTTGTCGATCTTGGTGCGATCCGCCGCACCTTTGCCTATTCGATCAGCGACGGGGTGGCGATGGCCGCGACCATCGTGCTGACACTTCTGGCGGGTGTCGAGGTCGGGATCAGCGCCGGGGTGATGCTGTCGATCGGGCTGCATCTTTGGCGCACCTCGCGGCCGCATGTGGCGGTGGTCGGGCAAGTGCCGGGCACCGAACATTTCCGCAATACCGACCGCCACCGGGTGATCACCCTGCCCGAGGTGCTGTCACTTCGGATCGACGAAAGCCTGTATTTCCCCAACGCCCGCTTTCTGGAGGATACCGTCTATGACGCCATCGCCAGCGACAAACGGATCCGGCATGTGGTGCTGATGTGCCCGGCGGTGAATGTGATCGACGCCTCGGCGCTGGAAAGCCTCGAGGCGATCAATGATCAATTGCGCGATGCGGGCGTGTCGCTGCACCTGTCCGAGGTCAAAGGTCCGGTGATGGACAGCCTCAGCCGATCGCATCTGCTGCGCAATCTGAGCGGGCGGGTGTTCCTGACCCAGTTCGATGCGCTGATGGCGCTGGCCCCGGCGGTGACGCGCAACACGCTGGCCGCGCCGCGTTGCGAAACGTCGCGCGCGGCGCAATAGGCGCCCTTGCGGTCAGACGCCGGCATCAGACGATGGCGATTTCGGCAAAGGCGCGCCCTTCCAGCACCCGCGCCATGCCCAGAGGCGACAGATCGAGGCTGACCCAATCGCCGGTCAGGATCTGTTCGGCCAGTCCGCGCCCCACGGCGGGCGCCTGTTGCAGCCCGTGGCCGGAAAAACCGTTGCACATGTAGAGGTTCGTATACCCCGGGTGGCGGCCCAGAATCGCGTTCTGATCCAAGGTGTTGAAATCGTAATGCCCGACCCAGAAGCGCGTCACCTTGATCGCGTCGAACCCGGACGCCCGGTTGTAAAGCGCGGGCCAGATCTCATTCTCGAAAAGCGCGTGGTCGGGGTCAAAGTCATCGACCGCACAGGGCCCATCAAGCGACGGCACGGTGGCGGTGATCCACTGGCCATGTTCGGGGCGCATGTAAAAACCGGAATGGTCGACCAAAAGCGGCGCATCGGGGTGGCGCGCATTTGGTGCATCAATCACGAAAACCGTTCTTTTACGTGGCTCTACGGGCAGATCCTCATCCAGATAGCGCATGACTTCCGCGCCGCGGGTGCCTGCGGCATTGACCACGGCACCGGTCTCTATACGCCCGCCCGAGGCCAGATGCACCGCCACGACGCGGTCCTGATCCCGGTCCAGCCCGACCACCGTGTCGTTGACAAAAGTGGCGCCCTGCGCCCGCGCCTGGGCGCGCAAGCCCCCCAAAAGGCCCATATTGTCGAACCAGCCCTCGCCGCTGGGCCCGAATGAGCCCGCCACCACATCGTCAAGGTTCATCCAGGGAAACCGCGCCGACAGCGCCGCCGGATCAAGCACCTGCGTTTGCGCCCCCAGCGCGCGCTGCATCGCGGCCAGGGTCTCCATTTGCTCGACCGCGTCGGGGCGATTGCTCAAGAACAGATAGCCGTTTTCCTTGAGCCCCAGATCCGACACCCCGCCCTGCGGCAGTCTATTTGCAAAGTCCTTAATGAATTCAAGACCAAAGCGGCTGATTTGAACGTTGACGGGATTGCTGAACTGCGACCGGATCGACGCGACGGACAGTGCCGTTGCCGATTGTGCATAGCTTGGGTCGCGCTCGACCACCAAGACCTTCAAGGCCGGGTCCATTGCCGTCAACCAATAGGCCGTCGAGGCGCCCATCACCGCCCCGCCAATCACCACAATGTCGTAGCCGCTTCGCATCTGCCGCACTCCTTGATCCTGGCGCGAACCTAACAGGCGCGGCGGAAAGATAAAGATGGCTTCAGCGACTCGACAGGTCCCCCATCGCGTGTCAGTTTCAACCATGGGGATGAATTCAGATCGGCGTCTATTCTGGCGCTTGAATTGTGTTTGGTGTTGCCCCGTCGAGCCATGGGGGAAAAATGCTGTCGTATTTGGAGCAACTTCTTGGTGCGCGCAGTATCGAAGATATCTGGGCGCTGCACTGCAAACGGATGGCAGAGTTCGGATTCGACCGGCTGCTTTACGGCTTTACACGGTTCCGCACTGCCACCAACAGCTTTGGCAACCTTGCCGATACGCTCGTGCTTTCAAATCACGACAAGACCTATCTGGATGCGTTCATCGGCGGTGGCCTGTTCCAATCCGCGCCGATGGTGCGTTGGGCGGCGTCGCATGAGGGGGCCAGTTCATGGCGTTGGGTCGATGAGCGGGCCCGCGCCGGCAAGCTCAGCGAAGAAGAGATGAAAGTGCTGGAGTTCAACCTGCGCCACAACGTTCGGGCGGGATACTCGATTTCATTTCCCAATATCTCGGTGCGCGCTAAGGGGGCGATCGGCCTGTGTGGCGTGGCCGGTCTGCGCCAGCACGATGTGGACCAGATCTGGGAACGCCACGGTCGTGAACTGATTGTGTTGAATGCGCTGACACATTTGCGGATCTCGTCGATGCCCTTCGCGACGGCACGCCGGCCGCTGACGCCGCGCCAGCGCGAGGTGCTGGAATGGGTTGGCGACGGCAAGACCACCGCCGACATCGCCACGATCATGGGGCTGACGTCGGCGACGATCGAAAAGCATCTGCGGTTGGCCCGCGAGGCACTGGATGTGGACACCACCGCGCAGGCGGTGCTGAAGGCCAGCGTGCAAAACCATATCTTTCTGAGCGCCTCAAGCTGCGCCCTGCCCTAGAGGGTCAGGATTTCCCCACTTTTCCGACCTGGCAAAAATCCGCTTAGATGCAGGTGTTCCAAGAGTGGTGGCTTTGGCCAGGAACAAAAGGAGGGGTATGGCTTCCAACGATTCAGGGGGGCCCTTCTTTTTTCCGGGAGACCGGATTTGACCCTGTCGGCCGCATTTTCGTCCGGCAGGGTCAGCTTTCGGCGCACTGACCTCATCCCCATTGGCTGCGCGCCGATGGTGACGGTGCGGGGGGATTTGATCTTCCCGCACCATCGCACCTGCGCCCCCCGCCAGGTTCTGCCGCACGCCTGTCACGGCAAGCGCCCGATCCGACTTGCGCCGATCTTGGCGCGCCCAAGCAAAACGCCGGCCCCAAGAGACCGGCGTTTCGTCAAGATCCGTTGAAAGATCAGGCGCCTTGCAGCGTCTTGGCGACTTCGGCTGCGAAGTCTTCTTCTTTCTTTTCGATGCCTTCGCCCACGGCGACACGGACAAATCCGACCACCTCGACGCCGGCATCTTTCGCGGCTTGCGCCACGGTGATGTCGGGGTTCATGACGAATTTCTGGCCCAGAAGGGTCACTTCCTCAAAGAACTTCGCCATCCGGCCGGCGATCATCTTTTCGATCACCGCTTCGGGCTTGCCCGACTCGCGCGCCTGTTCGGTCAGAACGGCTTTTTCACGCTCGATCAGCGCCGGGTCGAGGTCGGCCTCGCCGAGACTGGCCGGAGAGGTCGCGGCGATATGCATGGCGATCTGCTTGGCGATGCCATTGTCGGTGCCCTTCACGGCCACCAGCACGCCGATCTTGCCCATGTCGGGCGCGGCGGCGTTATGGACATAAGAAACGACCGAATCGCCGGCCACACGCACCATGCGGCGCAGCGTCATGTTTTCACCGATCACGGCGATCGCTTCCGAGACGACGGTCTCGACCGGTTTGCCGCCCAGGTCGGCGGCCTTCAGCGCCTCGATATCCGAGACCTTCAGCGCAGCCGAGGTGATGCCCGCAACCATCTTCTGGAAGTCGGCGTTTTTCGCGACAAAATCGGTTTCCGAGTTCACTTCGACGGCGACGCCGACGCCACCGTCAACGGCCACGCCCACCAAACCCTCGGCGGCGATCCGGCCCGATTTCTTGGCAGCTTTTGCCAGGCCCTTGGTGCGCAGCCAATCCACCGCGGCTTCCATGTCGCCGTCAGTTTCGGTCAGCGCGCGCTTTGCGTCCATCATGCCTGCGCCGGTCGATTCGCGCAGTTCCTTCACCATGCTTGCGGTGATTGCCATCACTGGCTCTCCTCTTCGTGAATGGGTCAGGCGGAGGTTGCCCCCCGCCCGAAAAACTCGACAGCGGGCGCGATCACGCCTCGGCGGTAGCCTCGGCATCGGCTTCGACCACGGTTTCTTCAACCGGGGCTTCTTCCAGCGCGCCAAGGTCGACGCCGGCGGCGCCCATCTGGGCGCTCATGCCGTCAAGCGCGGCACGGCTGATCAGATCGCAGTAAAGCGCAATTGCGCGGGCCGCGTCGTCGTTGCCGGGGATGATATAGTCCACGCCCTTGGGCGAGCAGTTGGTGTCAACCACGGCCACAACCGGAATCCCCAGTTTCTGGGCCTCCAGAATCGCGAGGTCTTCCTTGTTCACGTCGATGATGAAGATCAGGTCCGGCAGGCCGCCCATTTCGCGGATCCCGCCAAGGCTGGCTTGCAGCTTGGACTGTTCGCGTTCCATGCCAAGACGTTCTTTCTTGGTCAGGCCCTCGGCACCGTGTTCCATCACTTCGTCGATCTGCTTCAAGCGCGAGATCGACTGGGAAACGGTTTTCCAGTTGGTCAGCGTGCCGCCCAGCCAACGGTGGTTCATGTAGTATTGCGCACAGCGCTCGGCGGCCTCGGCCACGGCTTTTTGGGCCTGACGCTTGGTGCCGACGAACAGGATGCGGCCGCCCTTGGCAACGGTGTCACGCACCAGTTGCAGTGCCGTGTCCAGCATCGGGACGGTCTGGGTCAGGTCGATGATGTGGATACCGTTGCGGTCGCCGTAGATGAACTCCGCCATGCGGGGGTTCCAACGGGCCTTCTGGTGACCATAGTGAACGCCAGCTTCCAAAAGCTGACGCATCGTGAATTCAGGAAGCGCCATGTCCTATTCCTTTTCCGGTTTGCGCCTGAGCGGGGTATTCAGGGCAAATGCCCAACCGGCGGACTGATGAGGATTTCTCCCTCAAAAGCCCAACCCCGCCTGTGAAGTGCGCGCCCAATAGCCCAGCCACCAGCTGAAAGCAAGGGCAAAGCCCCGGATCCGGAGCAAAATCCCGGCGCCGCGCCCGAGCCTGCGCGCGGAACGCTCCGCGGGGGATATTTTTTCGAAGATGAAGGGGCGGGCGTGTTTCATCTTCGCTCAAATATCCCCCGCGGAGCGTTCCGCCGTTTGCGGCAGGCGACCGAACGGGGCTTGGGTCAAAGACCTCAGATCTGGCCGAGTTTTTCCAGCCGGGCGGCGCGCAGGCGGGCGAAATCGTCCCCCGCGTGATAGCTTGACCGCGTCAGCGGCGTGGCCGAGACCATCAGAAAGCCTTTTGCGTAGGCCGAGGTTTCATAGGATTTGAATTCCTCGGGCGGCACGAAACGGGCGACCTTGTGGTGTTTGGGGGTCGGTTGCAGATACTGGCCGATGGTCAGGAAATCGACGTCGGCGGCGCGCATGTCGTCCATCACCTGTTTCACGCCCTGCGTGTCTTCGCCAAGACCCACCATGACGCCCGATTTGGTGAACATGCTCGGGTCGAGTTCCTTGACGCGTTGGAGCAGCCGCAGGCTGTGGAAATAACGCGCGCCGGGGCGCACCGAGGGGTAGAGGCCGGGCACGGTTTCAAGGTTGTGGTTAAAGACATCCGGGCGGGCCTCGACAACTTTTTCAAGCACATCGGGGCTGCATTTGAGGAAGTCGGGGGTCAGGATCTCGATTGTCGTGCCGGGCGCGCGGTGGCGGATGGCGCGGATCGTCTGGGCGAAATGCTCGGCGCCGCCATCTTCGAGATCGTCGCGGTCGACGCTGGTGATGACCACATGTTTGAGCCCCAGCGTCGCCACCGCATGGGCGACACGGCCCGGCTCGAAGGTGTCGAGCTTGTCGGGTTTGCCGGTGGCGATGTTGCAAAAGCTGCATCCGCGGGTGCAGATTTCGCCCATGATCATCATCGTGGCATGGCCCGCGCTCCAGCATTCGCCGACATTGGGGCAGCCGGCCTCTTCGCAGACGGTGACCAGCTTGTTCGACTTGAGGATCTCGCGCGTGTCCTTGTAACCCTGAGAGGTTGGCGCCTTGACGCGAATCCAGTCGGGCTTTTTCGGCTGTGCCTGATCGGGTTTGTGCGCCTTTTCAGGGTGACGCTGGCCGGGAATCTTGAGATCTCGCACGGGAATGTCCCCCTGACGTGGCTTTGGGTTTCAAATAAGCTGAAAGCGCCCCGGGGGCAACGCCGATCAACGGCACAAAGCCGCACAGGGTCCAATTATTGCGGGTAGCGAAGGGGGCGCGCGTCCTTTTGCAGTGCACGGGTGGGCTGACGGGCGGGTGAAGCGGGTCGAGGCCCGTCGTTTCCTGCCGACATCAAACGACACATTACCAGTCCCGAGTGGGTCATGACCCGCAACATGCGGGCCCTGCTGATCGCCCTTCTGGAGGACCGCACCCATTGCAACAAAGCCGTCGTTGCCATGGCCACATGCTGGCGACGGTCGCCGGAGCGATCCCGACAAGAGCCGGCCCCGACAAGAGCCGGCATCGTCCAGCCGTGGTCAAAAGGCGTGGCTGGACGAGGAGAGATCTCACCGCAAAACCCGTTGCAGGCGACGCGATGATCGGACGGGAGATCGACCACGGGTAAGCCGGGCGCATAAAGGCGAGAGATGATCCCGTGCCGCCGATCTGGAAGCCGAGGGGCGGCTCTCGTCCTGGCCTTGTTGCCGAAGGCGGCTGACGGATCAGAGACCCATACCGTCCGGCAAGTTGGTGCGGCGCCCAGAAAAACCTTGCAACAGCGCTGCGGGCCCTGCATTTCCGGGCGCCCCAAAGAGTATTTGAACCAACGAGATGCAAAGCGCCGTCGGCAAGGCGCCCGCGCCGGTTCCGGGGCCGGTTCGTGCACGGCTTTGCGGCCGATTCAGCGGTTGGCGGGCAGCGCTGCCCGCCGAGCCTGTTGCACTACCGCTCTGGGCGCTACGAAACCCCTAGCCGATCAGCGGCGCCGCGCCGCCATAGGTTTCATCATAGTGGCGCTTGAGACGAATAAGGGCGATCCGCAGCACGATCTTGCCCGAGCGGGCGGACCAGCCCAGACGCTTTTCGGCGGCCTCGAGCCCTTCGAGAAAGCAACAGCAGCGCAAGACCATGTCACCTAGCCCCGGCCCCAGATCGCGCAGCGCGAGGGCGACACGGTCGCGGGCACGCCCCGAGCCGCCGCCGGGGCCCGCGCTGTCGCGATATTGGCCGCGGTCGCCGCCGGTCATGAAACGTTCCCAGTTTTGCGCCACGCGTGGCCCCATCTGCGCCAGTTCGAAATCTTCGCGCAACCGTTCACCGGCGGCCACCAGATCGGCCGACAGGAAAGGTTGACCGTCCTTGTCGCGGCGTCGGGCCAGCAGACCTAGCGGGCTTTCGGCAAGATTGGTGCGCAGGCGCTTTTCGGCCGGATCGGCCGGATCGGCGGCCTCGGACCAGTGGCGGTGCTGATCGGCAAAGGGGGTGGCAAAGGCCCCCTGTGCCTCGGCAAAACCCGGGGTTCGGGCGGCAGCATCGGCATCAAGCATCCGGCGCAGCGCCGCGCGGCCGGTGGCGCTGATCGCATAGCTGATGACACGGCCGGAATGGGCGATCTCGATCCAGTCCTTCAGCGCGAAGGCCTGCGCCACGGAACGTTCCAACACCGCCGTGCGCACCGTGCCCTTGAGCACCACCGCCTTGTCAAGATCGCCCGCAACGACCAAAAGCGCGCCCGGCTCGCTCAGACGGCGCAAGATTCGGCGCGCTTCATGGGAAATCGTGGCTTCGTCGGCCTGCATGTTGGGCTTGCGGATTGGTGCGGACATGAGCGGGTCTTCCTTTGATATGACTTCGGTGTCGGGCCTTGGGTGGGCAGAGCGTGCCAGACATGACAGCAACTCATCGATCAACGGATCGTCGCGGCGGGCCTCGATCCGGCGCACGCGGCGCAGAACGGTCGAGGCATGGCAGCCCTCGGTCCGGGCCAGTTGGCGGATCGGCACCCCGTCTTCGACGTGGCGCAGATACAGCCGTGCGCCGTCGGGCAACCAAGCGGGCAAGCCCGAGGATGCCGTAAACAGTATCGTCATTCACTCCCCCAGAGATCCACGACGCGCGCCGCGCCGCGTTTGCAGTGATGCCCGACCGTCGGTTGGTTTCGTTACCTGTTCGTTAATAAATAGAACGATGCCGATAATTGTTTAAAAATGATAAAGATCATCGAACGCTCCGCACGGTTGTTTTGAGAAACACGCAACACACGCTTGGGTTGTGTAAGTTGCAGGTCGTAACCCCGTGAAAGGACACGCCATGGCCGACCTGCTGAGCCTGATTTCCGACCTGCGCCGCCCGCGCCTCTTGATCCGTGCAGCCCGGTTTGGCTTGACCGAATACAACCGCGCACGCGATCTGCGCCGCCTGATGCACCTCTCGACACCGCCGAAACCCGAACGCGCATTGGAAAGCCTGATCGCCGAAGAGGCCCGCCTGGAGGATTGCCGCCGCGACGGCGACGCCGGCTACAGCCTGACGCGCCACATTGAAATTCTGATCGCCATGATGGGCGAGACGCGGTTGTTGCCGCGCCCCCCGTTCAGCGCGACTTGAACAGCGAGCCCAGCACGCCCCGCACGATCGCCTGCCCCGACTTCGTGCCCAATTGCCGCACAAGGCTTTTGCCAAAGGCCTGAACCAGCGAATCCGATCGCGAACTGCGGCTGGTGGTCTTGGGTTTGGCGGCGGTGTTGATGGGCTCAAAGCGGCGCGCATTCTTGAATTCGCGCGCCGCTTCCTTGTCGTGGGCGGCCTTGGTTTCGGCCTCGGCGGCCTCGCGGGCGGCGGCTTCGGCGCGCACGGCAAGCCGTTCATAGGCCGAGTCACGGTCCAGAACGCGGTCATATTTCATCCCGAAGGGCGAGGATTGCACCACGATGCGCCGCTCGTCGGCGCTGATCGGGCCGAGGCGGCTGGCGGGCGGGCGCACCAACGTGCGTTCCACCATCGCCGGTATGCCCTTGGCTTCGAGGAACGAGGTCACTGCCTCGCCGGTGCCAACTTCCTTGATCGCGGTTTCGGTGTCAAAGCGCGGGTTCGGGCGATAGTTTTGCGCCGCGCGGTAAAGGTCTTTCTGGTCCTTGGCGGTAAAGGCGCGCAGCGCGTGCTGCACCCGGTTGCCCAGTTGCGACAAGATCCCGTCGGGCACGTCGCCGGGGTTTTGGGTGATGAAATAAACGCCGACCCCCTTCGAGCGGATCAGCCGCGCAACCTGTTCCACCTTGTCGATCAGTGCCTTTGGCGCATCGTCGAACAACAGATGCGCCTCGTCAAAGAAGAACACGAATTTCGGCTTGTCGGGGTCGCCCACCTCGGGCAGCTCTTCAAACAGTTCCGACAAAAGCCACAGCAGGAAGGTCGCATAAAGCCGCGGCGACGACATCAGCTTGTCAGCGGCCAGAATGTTGATCCGGCCGCGGCCATCTTCGGCAAGGCTCATCATGTCGGCCAGATCCAGCGCCGGTTCGCCGAAAAACTGCGTGCCGCCCTGATTTTCCAACACCAGAAGCTGACGCTGGATCGCCCCCACCGTCGACGGCGCCACATTGCCGTAGCGCAGGCCGATATCGTCGGCATTCTGGCCGATGAACAGCAGCATCGCACGCAGATCCTTCATGTCGAGAAGCGGCAGCCCCTCTTCGTCGGCCATCCGGAAGGCGATGTTGAGCACACCCTCCTGCGCATCCGACAGCCCCATCAGCCGCGACAACAGCAACGGACCCATTTCAGAGACGGTGGTGCGGACCGGGTGGCCCTGTTCGGCGAACATGTCCCAAAAGGTCACCGGGAAATCGGTATAGCGCAGGTTGTAGCCAATGGTGGTGGCGCGTTTCTGGAACGGTTCGTGCAACTTGCCCGTCGCCGAGCCGGGCATCGCCAACCCGGCCAGATCGCCTTTCACATCGGACAGGAACACCGGCACGCCGGCGCTCGAGAACGCTTCGGCAAGGATTTGCAGCGTCACCGTCTTGCCGGTGCCGGTGGCCCCCGCGATCAGCCCGTGGCGGTTGCCGTATTTCATCAACATTTCTTGCGGCGTGCCATAGCCTTCACCGCCGCCGCCCACAAAAATCCCGTTCTCAGTCAGCACGTCACTCATTCCCACCTCCACTTTCGGCGCCCCAACAATACTTGTTTAACCACTTCATGCCAGTGTCCATCTGTCCCGGCCAATTCCCTGGCCGGGGCTTTCTTCCTCCCTGTCAGACTTGCCGCGCCGATTTGGCGCGGCTTTTTTATATAAATTCAATGGCTTGGATGCATAATTTTTGCTGTTGACGGTTGCGTGGTTCGAGGCTAGCGTTCCGTCCAATGACAAAGTCGGCCAGTCCGACAGGGGGAAATGGAGAAGGGTCCTTTCAGGGGGCCCTTTTTCTATGCCGGCCGTTTCCAAGCCAGTCACCGATTGCGCCTCTGTTCACGGTGAAATCACACAGACGTGGCGAAAAACCGCGCGAGGATGGGGGGCGTGGGTGTTTTTGCCCGCTGACACCCGTTGGCTTGCGTGCTAATCCGGGGTCCGTAACCCGTTCAGGATGGATGAAAAATGATAGCAGACCTGACGAAGCCCCTCGTCGTAGCCTTGGCACTGGGGCTGGCGACTTCGGCGCTGGCTCAAGAGGCGGCAACGCCGCCCGCAGCCGATGCAACCGCAACCGAAACCCCGGCCCCCGAGACGCCGGCCGCCGACACCCCCGCCACTCCGGGCACCGCCGACGCTGCGACCGACCTGCCGCTGGGCGCTCCGGCGGTCGCGGCCGATGGAATCGGTTCGACCTATACGTCCGAGACCTTTGGCGACTGGCAGCTGCAATGCGTGCGAACGGAAGATGGCAATGACCCCTGCCAGATTTATCAGATACTGAAGGATGCCCAAGGCGGAAGCGTGGCTGACATCAGCATGTTTGCCCTGCCCGCCGGCCAAAAGGCTGCGGCCGGCGCCACCATCGTGACACCGCTTGAGACGCTGTTGACCCAGCAGGTCACGCTGCAAGTCGATGCCACGCCCGCCAAGGTCTATCCCTTTACCTTTTGCAACAAGACCGGCTGTTTTGCCCGCGTCGGCTTTACCCAAGCCGAAATCGACGCCTTCAAGAAGGGCAACAAGGCGGTGCTGACCGTGGTGCCCGCCGTGGCGCCCGATCAAAAGGTCGTCACGACGATGTCGCTGTCGGGTTTTACCGCCGCCTATGACGCGGTGGTCAAGGCCAACGCCGACAACAAGTAACGCCCGCCACGCTTGAAACACGAAACGCCGCCCCGCCGGGCGGCGTTTTGCATGGCCTAGACCTTTTTCAGCGCCAGCACCGCGTTCATCCCGCCAAAGGCGAAGGCGTTCGACAAAACCGCCTCCACCCGTGCCGTGCGCGCGGTGTTGGGAACCACATCCAGATCACACTCCGGGTCCGGCTCTTGGTAGTTGAGCGTGGGCGCAATCACCCCCTCATTCAGCGCCATCAGGCAGGCCAGCAGCTCGACCGCGCCCGTGCCGCCGATGCAATGCCCGTGCGCGGCCTTGGTCGAACTGACCATCACCCGTTCCGCCGCCGGGCCGAACACCCGCCGGATCGCGGCACATTCGGTCTTGTCATTGGCCGCGGTGCCGGTGCCGTGGGCGTTGATATAGCCGACCGCCTCGGGCGTCAGCGCGGCATCGGCCAACGCCCCCGCGATGGCCCGCGCCGCCCCGTCAAGCGAAGGCATCACGATATCGCCCGCATCCGAGCTCATGTGAAAACCCGCGACCTCGGCCAGAATATCGGCACCGCGCGCGCGGGCATGGTCGAGGTCTTCGAACACATAGACCCCTGCCCCCTCGCCTTGCACCATGCCATTGCGGTTGGCGCTGAACGGGCGGCAGGCGTCTTTCGTCATGACGCGCAGCCCCTCCCAGGCCTTGACGCCGCCAAAGCACAGCATCGCTTCAGAGCCGCCGACCAGCATCACAGGGGCCGCCCCCGAACGCACCAGCTGAAAGCCAAGCCCCATCGCGTGATTGGAACTGGAACAGGCCGTCGCCACCGAAAACGCCGGGCCACGCAACCCGAATTCGATACTGACATGGCTAGCGGCGGCGTTGTTCATCAAGCGCGGCACAACGAACGGATGCACCCGGTTCTTGCCCTCGGCATAGACCGCGCGGTAGCTTTCGTCCCAGGTTCCGACACCGCCGCCCGCCGTGCCCAGCACGACGCCCGACCGATCCCCCAGACCGCCCGCAAAGTCTAGCCCCGACTGCGCCACCGCCTGACGCGCCGCGACCAGCGCGAATTGCGCGAACCGGTCCAGAAAGCCCAACTGCTGCCGATCGAAATGCACCTCTGGCTGCCAGCCCTTGACCTGCGCGCCGATCTGAATCGACAGCCGCTCGGCATCGCGAAATTCAAGCGGCCCGATGCCCGAGCGGCCCTCGCGCAGCGCCGCCAGCGTCTGCGGCACGTCCTGGCCAAGCGCATTCACCGTGCCTGCCCCGGTGATGACGACCCGTTTCATCGCCAAGCTCTACACCCGGGCGCGCACAAGCGCCTCGACAGCCGAGACGATCGCGGCCACCGACGAGATGTCAAACTCGGTCTGGGCGGGTTCGTTGGCATTGAACGGCACGGAAATATCGAAGGCTTCCTCAATCTTGAAAATGGATTCAACCAGCCCGAGGCTGTCAATGCCCAGATCCTCCAGCGTCATTTCGGGCTTGACCTGATCGGGGTCCAGAACCGCCTCTTCGGCGATGATCGCAATAATCTTTTCTCTCACACTATCGCTCATGTCTTTCTCCGCTCAGCCCTTCTGGCCCAGTTTTGTAACAATTTCCCGAAGCTCGGCCACCTGGGTAAACAATCGTCCCAGACGCCGGATATTTTTCCAGGCCTCGACATGGGTCTCCATCTTCAACGCCGGAGACCCAAGCAAGACGCGCCCCGCCGGGGCATTGGTGAAAATCTTTGTCGCACCGCCCGCGATCACGTCATCGCCGACGAAAATATTGTCCGAAACACCGCATTGCCCGGCAAGAACCACCCGATCCCCGATCCGGCTGGAACCGGCAATCCCGACCTGACCGCAAAGCAGGCAATCGCGCCCGACCTGAACGTTATGGCCGATATGCACGAGGTTATCCATCTTGGTGCCCGACCCGACCGAGGTCGCGCGCACGGTGCCGCGGTCGATCGTGGCATTGGCCCCCAGTTCGACATCGTCGCCGATTTCAACTGTGCCAAGGCTGTGGATCCGGATCCAGCTTTGCGGGTCCAGGGTCGCGCGCTCGCCCAGCGTCTCGCGGATCTGCTCGACGCCGGATTTCTCGGGGGTCACAAAGGAAAACCCGTCGGCCCCGACCACGGCGCCGGGATGGCAGATGAACCGATCACCGATCTCAACCCGCGCCCCGATGCGGGCGCCCTGCAAGATCAGCGCATCCGCCCCGATCCGCGCCCCTTCGGCAATGCTGACATGGCTTGCGATGCGCGCGCGGGTGCCGATGACCACGTCGCGACCGATCACCACAAAGGGACCGATCGCCGCCGCCGCCCCAATCCGTGCGGATGGGTCAATCACCGCACTGGGATGCACCCCGGCCGCAATATCGGGGCCAGGGTCGAAAGCGCGGCTCAGCCCGGCCATCGCCAGTCGCGGCCGGGCGACAAAGATTGCGGCCTGCAACCCCAACGCGCGCCAATCGGCGCCCTCCCAAAGCACGGCGGCCCGCGCCGCACCCTGCGCCAGACCGGCGGCATATTTCGGATCCATCGCCAGCGCCAGTTGGGCCGGCCCGGCGCTGGCCGGTTCGGCCGCCCCGTCAACCGCAATCGCCACGTCGCCCTCGGCGCGGGCGCCCAGAGATCTGGCAATGTCTTCAATCGTATGCGACGTGATCGGCGTAGGCGACTTGAAGGGCGTATGCGACATGGTGGGCCTCGGCACTCGGTTGGGCAGATGGCTGCCCCGCCTACCGATTTATCCCTGCACCGCCCGCAATACCACCCCGGCCTTTACCAAGGCATCGAAAATCCGTCCGTCGCGACCATAGACGTCGCGGCGATACTCGATCCGACCCTTCGGCGTCGGCCAGGCGGTGAAATAAACCAGGTGCACCGGCACCGGTTCTTTCAGCGCAATCGTGCTTTCCTGACCCGACTGAAGATGACGCCGGAATTCGGCTTGCGGGTCGCTGGCCTGCTTTGCAAGCAGGACATAGGCCAGATCAAACGGTTGACCGACCCGGATACAGCCATGCGAAAATGCCCTTGTTTCCTTGTTGAACAAGGACTTGGAGGGGGTATCGTGCAGATAGATATTGTATTTGTTGGGAAAGAGGAACTTCACCAGACCCAGCGCATTGCCGTCCGAAGGCGGTTGCTTCATCGCGAAGGGAAAGTTCCGTTCGGTATAAGAGGCGAAATCGATCGCCGAGCGCGGCACGACCCGGCCCCGGCCGTCGATCACCTTGATATGCCCCGCCGCATTGGCATTGCGCTGCATCATCGGCAGGTATTCCTTGACGGTGATCGAGCGCGGCACGTTCCAGCTGGGGTTCACCACCATCATTTCCATCTGGTCCGAGAATTCGGGGCTGCGGCGATCGGGCTGGTTTTGCCCCACCACAGTGACCGATTCAAAGGTGATCTTGCCGTTGTCGATCACCCGCACGGTAAAATCCGGCAGATTGACCCAGATATGACGCTTGCCCAGATCGCCACCGTTCATCCAGCGCATCCGCTCCATCGCCACGATGACCGACTGCAGACGTTCGTCAGGGCCGCGGTTGATCTCGTCCAGAGTGCCAGCTCCGGCGACTCCGTCTGGCGCAAGGCCGTTGTCGATCTGGAATTGCTGCACCGCCTTTTGCAAGTTCGCATCATAGCTCGCCGCCGCCGAGCGTTTCAAATATCCCATTGCAAACAATCGGTCACGCAGCGCAATGACAGCGTCGCCGGCATCGCCGGGGCCCAGCGATTTGGCCGCGACCCGCGCGCCCCACCCCCCGCGTCCCAACGTTTTTTCCAGATCGAGCTTTGCCTTCATCAACTGCGCGTATTGCGGCGCCTTGGGGGGCAGCGATCTGAGAAAACCGTTCGCGTTCGAACTGGCAAATGCAGTGAGCAGGCTTTGCCGGTCACGCCGCGGAACTTCGCGCACGATACCGGAATCAACGCGTTTGGGCTCCAGCGCGCCGGTTTGCACATCCTGAGCATAACTCAGAAAGGCGGCCGACATCGCCACTTCCAGTGCGCCACGGTCGCGTTCGGTCTGAAGCGTCTCAAAGCGTGCCTTCAGCCCCGCCGCGTCATAGCGTTTCGCCGGCAAGCCATGGTTGTCGGCCCCCGCCAGCGCCTTGAAGAACGCACTGCGCCGGCCGGCGTCGGATTTCGTGGTCCAGATCGGCTTGTAGTCACGCCCGGCATAGAATTGTGCCAGCGCCGGGTCCGCCGCCGCCGCTTCGGCGATGGCTTGCTTGAACCCGGAAACCTGCGCCCCGGCACCTACCGGCGCCAATGCCAGCACCACCGCAACCGCCATGGCACAAAATGCCACCCAAGCCCTTACCCGTACCATACCCGACATACTTTCTCCGCAGCCCTGCTTTTCCCGGTTTTCAAACGTCCGGGAAAAACCCGCGACTGTCTATAGCCCAAGGGGTTTAAGCGCCCCCGGCCCCCTACGGGTTTGCGCAGAGATGCGCAGACGCAACATGCAGCGATGCCCGGGCGCAACAGTCACACCAATTTAAGCAAGATTTCGCCGATACCCCTAGTGTTTCCCCTTGTGCGACAACTGCATGGTTGGCCCAAGAATCATTCCGTGCCATAACATTGCCAAGTTACCGGTAAAGTTTCGGTTAAGCCGTTGGTTTAATACGGCAAGAATGAGCAGGACAGGCGATCTCAGATGACCATGACGACCTTCTCACGGCGCGGACTTTTGGGCGCCTTCGCAGCAACAATCGTCGCAGCAGCCCCCACTTCCAGCAACGCTTTCGGGATTCTCAGGGGAGCGGGCGATATCCGCCGGATCAGCATGTATTCCGGACGAACCGGCGAAAGCCTTGATACCGTTTACTGGATCGAGGGCGAGTACATCAAGGAAGCTCTCAAGGAAATCAATCACTTCATGCGCGATTGGCGGACCAATCAGGTCATTGCCATCGACCCGCGCACGATTGATATTGCCACCGCCTCGCACCGACTGATGGATGTGCATGAGCCCTACATGATGCTGTCGGGCTACCGTTCGCCGCAAACCAATGCCGCCCTGCGCGCAAGATCGCGCGGCGTGGCCAAGAACTCGCTTCACATGCGTGGTCAGGCGGCCGATCTTCGGTTGAAGTCGCGCTCGGTCGGGCAGATCTACCAGGCCGCGACCGCGTGTCATGCGGGCGGTGTCGGCCGGTACCCGCGCTCGAATTTCGTGCATATGGATTGCGGCCAGGTTCGCACCTGGAACGGCTGAGCCCCGGAAAACGACCTTTTGCCACTCGAATAAACAGCGCCGCGATCGCGGCGCTTTTTCATGTCAGCCGAACTTGCGCCGGGCATCCAGCGCCAAACCTGTGCCGACGCTGCCCAAATGATCGCCCGTTGCGATCGGCACCCCCGGCAGGATCGCCTGCACCGAGGCGCGCAAGACCGGCAAGCTGCTTGAACCACCGGTCATGAAGACCGTTCCAATATCTTCTGCCCGCAATCCTGCCTGACGCAGTACATCGGCCAACAGACCGCGAATGCGCTCTACCGGGGCCGCGACCACCCGTTCAAACCCCGCCCGCCGCACACGCACATTCGGCCCCTTGGTAAAGGGGGCAATCCGCAGGATCGCCTCATCAGCCTCGGTCAGCATGATCTTGGCGGCTTCCGAGGCCATCGCCAGCGAATGGCCATGCCGCTTTTCAACCACCCGGATCATCCGGTCCAGCAAGTCGGGTCGCATCGCCAACCGGCGCAGCGCGCGCAGATCGGCCAAGGCCTTGTCACTGTAAAGTTGGTTGATCCGGTGCCAGGTCGCCAGATCAGTATAGTAGTGGCGCGGCATCGGGCCCTTGGCACTCTGTTTTTCCGACCCGAACCCCAATTGAGGCATCACCGCCGCAAGGCTCAGCAACCGGTCAAAGTCGGTGCCGCCGACCCGGATCCCGTCATTGGCCAGAATATCGTCCTGCCGGTCTGCCTTGTTCGCCCTATCGGGCGAGACCCGCACGATCGAGAAATCCGAGGTGCCGCCGCCGATATCGACGATCAATACCAGTTCTTCCCGGGTGATCCCCTGTTCATATTGCAAGGCTGCGGCGATCGGCTCATACTGAAAGGCGATCTGGTCAAAACCCTGAGTGCGGGCGATCTTGGCCAGAACCTCTTGCGCTGCGACATCCGCCGCCACATCACCGTCGACAAAATGCACCGGCCGCCCCAAAACGAGCGCGAATGCGTCCGGCCCTGCCCCGGTTTGCGCCATGAGATGCGCTTTCATATGGCCGAAGAACTGCCCGATGATGTCTTGAAACGACAGCATCCGATTGCCAACCCGCGTCTTTTCTTCGGCGAGCGCGCTTCCCAACGTGCTTTTGAGGCCCCGCATCAGGCGCCCCTCTTCGCCGCTGACATAGGCCGCAATCGCCGCGCGCCCGAACAGCGGCGGGGCTCCCTCGCCGTCAAGAAATACCGCGCTGGGCAGGGTCGATTGCCCGTCTTCAAGCGCGATCAGCCGCGCGCGACCAGAACCGATCACGGCCAAGGTCGAATTCGAGGTGCCGAAATCCAGCCCACACCGTATCAATCCCATGGCCAAAGCCCCCGTTGCACAGCCCAAGAGGTGCTAGCTATCCGGAGGCGCCCAGCCTGTAAAGGCACCGGCCATTGCAAACCAAGAGGCCTCCGGCGGGAGTATATGAACCAACGAGAAATTGCTTTCTCCTTTGGCCAAATATCCCCGCCGGAGGCCTCCGACCTGCAAGTCGTCGCGCCATCAGACCTTCAGGCGCTCGGGTTTTTCGGCGGCAAAATAGGCCTCGGCCTCGGGCGAGACATCGACCTTTTCGAACCCGGTGATCATCGGTCGGACATGTTCACGGAAACCGTGCCCGATGGTCAGCAGATAGACATGCACCACCACGAAGCTCGCGATGGCAAAAGCGGCAATCGTGTGCAGATTGGCGATCACCGTCAGCCAGACGGCAGAGGTATCGAGATGCCCCCAGAATCCGTAGGTCAGGTAGGCAAGGCCCGTCATCCAGATCGCCGGGAACAGCACCAGTTTCAGCGCAAGATAGGACAGCAATTGCAGCGGGTTGTGACGACGCTGATACTGTTTGCGGTAGGGGTGCGGCTCACCGCGGAACACCCCCCAGACATAGAATCGGATCACTTGACGCAAGCCGTTCTGGGTGGGAATGAATTGCTTCCAGGCTTCGGTGGTGAACAGCCAGAAGGTGGCAAAAGCCCAGAGCAGCAGAAGCGCCAGCGCCACCAGGGTGTGCACCGTGACGGCAAGCCCGAAAGGCCCGATCTGATGCATGCCCATCATCCGCGCGCCGGTGAACAGCAGCAGGAAGATCGACGCCACCTGCGACCAGTGCCAGATCCGGTTGAACCGGGTATAAACCTTGACGAACCGTTCAGCCATGATCTGCGCCTCCGTGTTTACGACCGCGGATCAGGCGCAACATGCCATGCCCGCCGACACCCAGTGCCGTCATCAAGAACAGCACCAGTCCCAGTTTGCCGCCAATCCCCGGCCCCGAGCCGGGCAGATAGATCCCGGCCAGATTGGCCATGCGACCGTCCACGGCATGGCAGCTTTCGCATTTGAGCGCCTCGTTTGACGGCGCGACCATATGGGTGATCGGCCAATACATGTAGGTATCGACAAATCCGAACTCGCCCGAATAGGGCTGGCCCGCATATTCCATCCCGGCCTTGATCGATTTGCTCCAGTCGAAGTTGGTCCAGAGCGCGGTGTCGGTCTCGGGGCCATAGACGTGGTTGTAGGCCAGCGTGTTCAGCTTGCTGTCATAGGCCTGACGCCCTTCCATCAGCTTGAACGGAAAGATCCGCGACTTGGGATCGGTGGCCGAACCTTCGACGCTGTTGATCGTGACGGTCTTGCTTGGGTCGATCGTCTCGCCCGGTAGGGTGTAGCGCACCGTGCCATCGAACCATTCATAGTGCGGCACGACGTTTTCACCCCAGGCAAAGTTGCCCTTGGTCGAAAGATAGGTGTGAAGCTGCTTGCCGTTCGACTGGGTGAAGTCTTCTTCGCTATAGGGCTTGCCGTCTTTCAACTGGCCCGCGGTGGACCAGTCCCACAGCGTCTTGGTGGCGACGCCGCCCTTGGCGAAATCGGGGATATGGCAGGTCTGGCAGGCCACGCGGTCGGTGTGATCGTTCAGTTTGCGGCCAACGACCGAGACTTTCGAATGCGGCTGATCGCTGTGACAGGACGAACAGGTGGCCACATCGCGCGCCTCGCCGGGTTTGCGGTCGGCGTGCGGGTCGGTGACATTGGTGTTCAGGCGCGACCCGGTGAAGATGTGCTTGTCACTGACGTGACAGGATGCGCAGGTGAAATTCGCCCCGTCCTTGGACATATGCACATCGACATGCGGCGTCGGATCAATCAGCGCCGACGACAGGTCGCCATGCTTCACGTTATCGCCGCCACCACCGTAAAAATGGCACGAGCCGCAGTTCTCGCGGCCCGGAGGCGGGCCGACCGACAGCGCCGCCTTGGCCAGATTCACCGCCCAGGCATCGGCGCCGGTGATTGTCTTGGCCTTGGCCGCGACCGGCTCCAGCGGCGGATTGCCGGAAAGGTTGTCTTGTTTGGTGTATTGCCCGGACTTGTCGTGGCAGACCAGACAGTCCACCCTGTCAGGCTGATCGGGCATCGGCGCGCGCACATCGGTCCAGCCATAGCCCGCGTGACACGAGGTGCAGCGCGTTTCATTGCTCGCGACGTTGCCGCAAAATGAATTCAGAACCTTGGATTTGCCCAGCACCTGAGTTGTCTTGGGGTTCTCGTATTCCCATTTCCAGTGGATCGAGTGCATCACCTGGTTGGACGCCTCGGTGTGGCACGACAGGCAGGCTGCGGTCACTTCGGGGCCCGATTTGAAATCCTGTTTCAGAATCTCGAATTTGGAATGGTCGGCGGTCGCGCGTTTGACCGGGTCCGACATATGCGCCGCCAAGGCAAGAGCGGTCGCTGGAGTGCTGGCTTTTGGTGTCTCCGCTGTGGACTGAGCCAAGATCGGCCCCGCCCCCAGAATTACCGCCAAGACGATTGCGACACTTCCCCACGCTGTGTTTTTCATCAGCACTCCGATCTGGCAAATTAGCTTGAAAGTATGCCCCTAACATTCATTTACGCGAATGTGATGCGGTTTACCAAGCGGCAATTGGCCTTTTCAGGCAGGACATCACGTCGCACCCTACAATAATGTTACCAGTAATGCTACCAGTCGCAAAAAATGAATCAACCTTCCTTTCAGCCCAGGCGCGGTCAGTGCGGCAGCCACCGCGCTACCCGTCACCCCAGAAATGACCGCGCCGATCGCGCGCGCTTTGGCCCAACGTCGGTCACTGCAGACAGCCCGCGCAAGGCCGGTGCAGGGCACGGACCTTGGGCGCAACCAGATCACGCGAAACCCCCGTCGGGGTCGCAGGCCCCGCTCAGCCGCCCCACGCCCCAATCCCAAGGCATGTGGCCATCAAGTCCGCGCCCGGAATCCGCCAGGGCGTCGCAGGCTTTCTTTTCGGGCCGCGTGGCGCCCTCATGGAAGGATTTCTTGCGTCAGGCGGAACCCGGCTTGCAACTCCGTTCATCTCCATGTCAGCCTGCCACGGCAAGTCTGCGACGCGGGTCCCCCTGGCAGACCCGATTGCGAGGACAGAAATGCGCATTCTTCTGGTCGAAGACGACCGCGGCATCGGATCGGCGGTGCGCGATCAAATTACCGCCGAGGGCCATACCCCCGACTGGGTCGAGACCCTTGCCGATGCGCGCGCCTGCACCGAGACGGTGAATTACGACCTGATCTTGCTGGATCTGACGTTGCCAGATGGCGCCGGGCTTGGGTTCTTGCGCGCTCTGCGCGAGCGCGGCGCGGTGACGCCGGTCATCATCCTGACGGCGCGGGACCGGATCACCGAACGGATCGAGGGGCTGAACGCGGGCGCCGACGACTATCTGGTCAAACCCTTCGATCTGGCGGAACTGTCGGCCCGGATCGGATCGGTTGCGCGGCGCTACATGGGCAACCCGAACCCGCTGATCCGGTTGGGCGATCTGGCGATAGATCAGGCCGCGCGGGCGATCATCGGCGCCAATGGTCCGATCAATCTGAGCCAGCGCGAATGGATCATCTTTGAAACGCTGCTGCAACGACGCGGCAAGATCGTGCCCAAGGCGCAGATCGAAGAGCGGCTTTATTCGTTTGACGCCGAGGTCGAAAGCAACACCATCGAGGTCTATGTCAGCCGCCTGCGCAAGAAGCTGGGGCGCGACAGCATCGAGACGCTGCGCGGCCTTGGCTATCGGCTTGGGCAGGCATGAACTTGCCGCCCGCCCTGCCCGCGTCACCGCCCGCGCAGCCCAGGCCGCGCAGCCTGCGCCGCGATCTGGCTTGGGGTCTGGGCGCGGGGCTGGCGCTTTTGTGGGTGCTGGCAATCACCGCCGCGGGGCTGGTCGCGCGCGAAGAGCTGGACGAAGTCTTTGACAGCGCGCTGCGAGAAACCGCCGAACGGATCCTGCCGCTGGCGGTAATCGAGCTGATCAACGCCGGGCCCGACGTTCCGGCCAAGCGGATCACCAGGGTCGGCTCGCAAGAGAAATACCTGACCTATGCGGTGCGCGATGTCGACGGCAGGTTGCTGATGTATTCGAGTGACGCCGATCTGTCGGTCTTTGCGACGCCCGGACCGACAGGTTTTCACGATACCGCCGACCACCGGATCTTTGCGCTCAGCGCGGTGTCGGGCGCCTATATGATCGAAGTCGCCGAGCCCTTGAAACATCGGCGCGAGGCGGCGCTGGAAACGACCGCCACGCTGTTTGCGCCGATCCTGTTGCTGTTGCCGTTCAGCCTGCTGGGGATCGCGTGGTTCACCCGCAACAGCCTGCGCCCGGTGGCCGCGTTGTCGGCCGAGGTGCATGACCGCGATGCCTCGGACCTGTCGCCGCTGGCGACCGAGGGGTTGCAATCGGAATTGCTGCCGATCCGCGACGCGGTGAACCGCCTGATGGCCCGGCTGGAACGCACGATCGAGGCCGAACGCAGCTTTACCGCGAATGCCGCGCATGAATTGCGCACCCCGGTGGCCGCGACTCTGGCGCAGACCCAGCGGCTGATCGCCGAGGCCCCGCCGGGCCCCTTGCGCACACGCGCCGAAACCCTCGAGGCCGAACTGAAACGGGTGTCACGGCTTTCTGAAAAGCTGCTGCAACTGTCGCGCGCCGAAGGCGGCGGTGTGCTGTCGTCCAGCCAGGTGGATCTGGTCCCGATTCTGGCGCTCGTGGCGCAGGACTTTGCCCGTGCCAACGGCGCCGAGCGGCTGGATCTGACGCTGCCCGCCGAGGCGCTTTCGCATCTGGACCCCGAGGCCTTTGCCATTCTGGCCCGCAACCTGATCGAAAACGCCCTGATCCACGGCGATCCGCGGACCCCCATCACAGTGTCGTTGGGCGCCGATGGCACGCTTTGCGTGCGCAATCATGGGTCAGTTGTGCCACCGGATGCCCTGGCTCGGCTGACTGAACGCTTCGAGCGCGCAGGAAGTCGCGCAAAGGGTTCGGGTCTGGGACTTGCAATTGTCGACAGCATCGCCAATGGTGCCGGCGCGCGGCTGGCTTTGACGTCACCGGCTCCGGGCTCTGAAGACGGGTTCCAAGCCGAACTTCGACCGGCCAGTTGAATTCATACTACTGTCAGTTTCTTAGACTAACGCGGCCGGAAACTGCTTGCCTGGGGACGAATACATGACGGAACAATCGCTTTGGCTTGGCGTGGGCTTTCTGGGTCAGGCCATGTTCTCGGGCCGCTTTCTGGTGCAATGGCTGGTCAGCGAGCTGAAACGTGAAAGCGTGGTGCCGCTTGCGTTCTGGTGGTTTTCAATCGCCGGCGGCGTGACCTTGCTGGCCTATGCGATCTGGCGCCGCGATCCGGTGTTCATCACCGGGCAGGGATTCGGCCTGCTGGTCTATTTCCGCAACCTGATGCTGATCCGAACCAAGGCGAAGGCCGCCGCATTGGACGCAGGGGCCCCGGAATGAGCTATCTGACGCCTTGGCGGCTGATTGCCGCCGCCTGTCTCTTGTTTGCGCTGACAGTCGCCGCGCTGGTGGCGCTGCGCCCGCTGATGCCGGTTGACGAAACGCGCTATGTGACCGTTGCCTGGGAAATGTGGCTGGGCGGATCAAAGGCCGTGCCGCATCTGAACGGCGCGCTTTACAGCCACAAGCCGCCGCTGCTGTTCTGGATGATCGACCTTGTGTGGCTGGTGACCGGCGTCAGCGAACTGGCCGCGCGCGCCATCACCCCGATTTTTGGCGTCGTTGCCGTGGCGCTGACGGGCGGGTTGGCGCGTCGGCTTTGGCCCGAGACCCCCGAGCGCGCCGGCCTTGCCGCGCTGATTCTGGCGTCGACCGGGTTTTTCCTGTTTTACGGCTCGACGACGATGTTCGATGTGATGCAAAGCGTCGCCGTTCTGGCGGCGGTCTGGGCGCTGCTGGGCTTGCGCCGCGCGCCGGGTCTGCGCCCGACGCTGGCGCTTGGCGCGGCGATCGCGCTGGGGGTCTATGCCAAGGGGCCGGTCATTCTGGTGCATGTGGCACCCTTGGCATTGCTGATGCCATTCTGGGCAGACGGCGCCACACGCCCGCCCCTGGCGCAGTGGTATGGCCGTCTGGCGCTGGCGCTGGCGGTGGCGCTGGGGCTGGTCGGGCTGTGGCTTGGCCCGGCGCTGGTGTTGGGCGGGCCAGAGTACCGTGCCGACGTGCTGTGGCGGCAAAGTGCGGGGCGGATGGTCAGTTCCTTCGCGCACAGTCGGCCTTGGTGGTTTTTCCTTGCGCTCAGCCCGATGTTCCTGTGGCCCTGGGGTTGGGCGCGCGGCGCCTTGGCACAATTGTCACCGGCGCGGCTACTGGACAGCGAACAAGGCCGCCTGCTCGCAATCT
Source organism: Rhodobacteraceae bacterium UBA6197 (assembly GCA_002422085.1). GTDB lineage: Bacteria > Pseudomonadota > Alphaproteobacteria > Rhodobacterales > Rhodobacteraceae > UBA6197. Next base: position 135,179 of record DISZ01000015.1, on the reverse strand, counting down.
GGATCTTGTCGGCGGCGCTGGCCTTCAGCGCGATCAGCGGCAAACAGGTGCATTACCTTGTGCCGGAATTGCCGGCGGTGGCGCTGCTGTTGTCGGGGATGGGCGGGGTTGCGGCCGGTGCGCTTTGGCGCCGGTTGCTGCTGTTGATCCCGACGGCGGTCCTGTTCTTGCTGATTACCGCACTGACGTTGCGGCTGGTGCCCGATGAAACGGCCGACGGATTGACGATCGGGCTTGGCGCCTTTCTGGCTTCGGCGGTGCTGTTCGCCGCACTGGTGCTGACGGCGGCCAAACTTGAAGGCGGGCGGCTTTATATCGCGCTGATCGCGCCGGGCACATTGCTGATGCTGCATCTGGCGGTGGCGCCGGTTCTGGCGCGGGCCTATGACCCCACGATCATCGGCGGGCTGATCGCGCCCTACGAAACCCAAGGCATCGCGTTGACGGATTCAACCTATCACGGGCAATTCACCTTTGCCGGGCGGCTGACAAAGCCGATCACCCTGGTCACCACCCCCGAGGCCCAAGCGGAATGGATCGCCAGCCACCCCGGCGGTGTGCTGCTGACCCAGGTCGAAACGAGCGACGCGGCGCTAAGCCTGCTTGACACGCGGCGCTTTCATGGCAAGACCTACTATCTTTACCAGACCCACGAGGCCCCCCAATGACTCTTGCCCCGCAGGTCAGCGTGATCCTTCCCGCCAAGGACGAGGCCGCCTGCATCGGCCCGGTCCTGCGCGACATCGCCGACGTGCTGGCCGCCACCGCGCATGAGATCATCGTGATCGACGACGGATCGTCGGACGCCACCGCCGACACGGTGCAGGCGCTGCGTCTGGAACTGCCGCAACTGCGCCTGATCCGCCATGCCTCGGCCTGTGGCCAGTCGGCGGCCATTCGCAGCGGCGTGCAGGCGGCGCGTGGCCAGATCATCGCGACGCTGGATGCCGACGGGCAAAACCCCGCCTCGAACCTGCCCGGACTGATCGCGCCGTTTCTGGCACCGGACGCGAACCCAAAGCTGGGCCTCGTGCAGGGCCAGAGGATGCGGCGTCAGGACACGCTGTCAAAACGCCTGGCGTCGCGCTTTGCCAATGGCATCCGCAACGCGGCGCTGCATGACAGGGTGCGCGATTCCGGCTGTGGGATGAAGGCATTTCCGCGCGCGGCCTATCTGAATCTGGCCTATTTCGACCATCTGCACCGCTTCATGCCGGCGATGATCCTGCGCGAAGGGCTGATCGTCGTGACCACCCCCGTGACCCATTCCGAGCGCAGCGCGGGAAGCTCTAAATACAATAACCTGCAACGCGGTCTGGTCGGCATTGTCGATCTTTTGGGCGCGGCATGGCTGATGCGCCGGCGCCGCCTGCCCGTCGCACAGGAAGTGGCCGCTCCGTCGGCCCCCGGCGATTCTGGCGCCTGAGCCCTTCAACCGCCCTGCCCGTCGGCGGTCCCGACGGCGGCGGCCCCGAACGCATCGACATGCCGAACGGCCGTGCCGGCGCCGCGCACAAGGTTTGCGACATTGGTCAGTTGATCCGAAAGCGGATTGGTCTTGCGCCAGATCATGCCGATCGTGCGCGACGGGCGCGGCGCCGCCAGGCGCACGACCGAGACATTGGCCGAGCCGGTTTCAAGCGAAATCGCCATCTGCGGGATCAGCGTCACACCGATGCCCGCGTCCACCATCTGCACCAAGGTGGTCAGCGAACTGCCCTCCATCAGATCGTGCGATTCCGAGGAGGACATCTTGCAAAACGAGAGCGCCTGATCGCGAAAGCAATGCCCCTCTTCCAGCAACAAAAGCCGCATTTCGCGCAGCGCTTCGGGGTTGGGAACGGGCTTGGACGCATCCTGATGTGGCCGGACCAGAACGAATTCCTCATTGAACAGGGCTTCTTCGTGCAGGCTTGGTTCTGACACCGGAAGGGCGACGACCGCGGTATCCAGTCGGCCCCCGATCAGATCATCGACCAGCTTTTGCGTCACCGCCTCGCGCGGGCGCAGATCGACGCCAGGAAAGCGTTTGGCAAGCGTCTGGATGATGACCGGCAGCAGATAGGGGGCGACAGTCGGGATGATGCCGATCCGCAATCGCCCCGCCAGTGGCCGGAACGAGGCGCGCGCCAGGTTGCCCAGTTCGTCCACGGCGCACAGGATGTCGGTTGCGCGGCTGGCAAAGGCCTCGCCCAGCGAGGTCAGGCGGATCTGCCGGCCGCCACGTTCGATCAGCGGCGCGCCCAGCAGATCTTCAAGCTCTTTCATCTGGAGCGACAGCGCCGGTTGCGAGATCGCGCAAGCCGCGGCGGCGCGCCCGAAATGACCGTGTTTGGCCAGCGCCTCAAAGTAGCGCAGGTGCCTCAAGGAGATCCTGTTCATAAGCACCACTTATCAGACCGATAATATAATGCAAATTCCAATTATAGCCACACCGGGCTATCAAGGCCCATGCAGACGGACCGCCCCGAGAAGCCAAGTCGCGCCGCTTTCGGGACGACATGGGGGCGCTCTGTCCCTCGGAAGGCGATTGCCAGAGTTGGAGACACACATGAACGGAAACGATAGCGACTCGGCCGGGAAATGCCCGGTGATGCATGGCGCCAATACCGCGGCCAGCACCACGGTGACGGGCTGGTGGCCCAACGCGCTGAACCTCGACATCCTGCATCAGCATGACAGCAAGACCAATCCGCTGGCCGGTATCGACTACCGCAAAGAGGTCAAGACACTGAACGTGGCCGCGCTGAAGGCCGACCTGACCGCGCTTTTGACCGACAGTCAGGACTGGTGGCCGGCGGATTGGGGCCATTACGGCGGCCTGATGGTGCGCATGGCGTGGCATTCGGCGGGCAGCTACCGCACGGCCGACGGCCGGGGCGGCGGTGGCACCGGCAACCAGCGCTTTGCGCCGCTGAATTCCTGGCCCGACAACGTCAACCTCGACAAGGCGCGGCGTCTGCTGTGGCCGATCAAGAAGAAATACGGCAACAAGCTGAGCTGGGCCGACCTGATCATCCTTGCCGGCACCGTGGCCTATGAATCCATGGGGCTGAAATCCTACGGCTTTTCCTTTGGGCGCGAAGACATCTGGCAGCCGGAAAAAGACACCTATTGGGGTTCGGAAAAGGAATGGCTGGGCGCCAGCCGCTATGAAGGCGAAAGCCGCGAGTCGCTCGAGAACCCTCTGGCGGCGGTGCAGATGGGCCTGATCTATGTGAACCCCGAAGGTGTGGACGGCAAGCCAGACCCGCTGCGCACCGCACAGGACGTGCGCGTGACCTTTGCCCGCATGGCGATGAACGACGAGGAAACCGTGGCGCTGACCGCCGGCGGCCATACCGTCGGCAAATGCCATGGCAACGGCCGGGCCGAGAACCTCGGCGCCGAACCGGAACGCGCAGGTCTTGAGGAACAGGGGCTGGGCTGGATGAACCACACCAGCCGCGGCGTCGGCCGCAACACCGTCTCAAGCGGCCTTGAGGGCGCCTGGACGACCCATCCCACCAGATGGGACAACGGCTATTTCAAGCTGTTGCTGGGCTACGACTGGGAGCTGAAGAAATCGCCCGCCGGTGCATGGCAATGGGAACCGGTTAACATCAGGCAGGACGACAAGCCGGTCGATGTCGAAGACCCTTCGATCCGCCTCAACCCGATCATGACCGACGCCGACATGGCGATGAAGATGGACCCGGCCTACCGCGCCATTTCGGAACGGTTCTACAACGACCCGGACCACTTCTCCGAGGTCTTTGCCCGCGCGTGGTTCAAGCTGACCCACCGCGACATGGGGCCGAAGACGCGCTACATCGGACCCGAGGCCCCCACCGACGACCTGATCTGGCAAGATCCGGTGCCGTCCGGGCGCAGCGACTATGACGTGGCGGCGGTAAAGGCCAGGATTGCGTCCTCGGGCCTGTCGGTTTCGCAGATGGTGGCAACCGCCTGGGACAGCGCGCGCACCTTCCGCAGGTCAGACATGCGCGGCGGGGCGAATGGCGCGCGGATCCGTCTGGCGCCGCAAAAGGACTGGGAGGGCAACGAGCCCGCCCGTCTGGCGCAAGTGCTGTCGGTGCTGCAACCGATCGCGGCGGATAGCGGCGCAAGCCTTGCCGACGTGATCGTTCTGGCGGGCACTCTGGGGATCGAGACGGCCGCCCGGGCGGCGGGTGTCGAGATCGCCGTGCCCTTCGCGCCGGGCCGGGGTGACGCCTCGGGCGCCGAGACCGATGCCGAGTCGTTCGACGTGCTGGAACCGCTGGCCGATGGTTTCCGCAACTGGCTGAAAAAGGACTATGTCGTCAGCGCGGAAGAGCTGCTGCTGGACCGCTGCCAGTTGTTGGGTCTGACCGCGCCGGAAATGACGGCCCTTGTGGGCGGCATGCGGGTGATCGGCACCAACTACGGCGGCACCGGGCACGGCGTCCTGACCGACCGGGTGGGCGCGCTGAGCACCGACTTTTTCGTCAACCTGACCGATATGGGCAATGTCTGGCAACCGGTGGGGCGCAACCTTTACGAGATCCGCGACCGCAAGTCCGGCGCGCTCAAATGGACGGCGACCCGTGTCGATCTGGTGTTCGGGTCGAACTCGGTTCTGCGCGCCTATGCCGAGCTTTATGCCCAGGACGACAGCCATGAACGCTTTGTGCGCGATTTCGTGGCGGCGTGGTCCAAGGTGATGAACGCGGACCGTTTTGATCTGGTCTGAGCAAAAGCAGCCCTTCGCGCGACCAAAGGCTTGCGCGAAGGCAAGCCGCCTGCCCTGACGGGGTAGGCGCGGTCCATGACGATGCCGCACGTCTGGGTTGCGCTGCCCACTGGGTGACGACGAAGGGGGCCATGACGAAGGGGGGCAGTTTCGATATGGTCCTGCGGAAATAGCGCTTGCCAATCAACAGGCGGATCGGTGATATGTTCCACAAAACATATCACATTTCGGAGCCCCTGAATGTTTGCCCTGACCCGCCGAACCTGTCTGGCTGCCGCCTTGTCGCTGATCTCCGCGCTGGCGCTGCCTGTGGCCGCCTTGGCCGAAGACGCGCTGATAGCGGTCGCGGCCAATTATGCCGGCGCCGTTTCGGCGGTTGCCGACGCCTTTGCCAAGGACACAGGCCACAGTGTGCAGATTGCCACCGGCGCCACCGGCAAGCTGTTCGCCCAGATCAAGGAGGGCGCGCCCTTTGCGGTGATGCTTTCGGCCGACGCCAGGACCCCGGCCCGGATCGAGGCCGAAGGTTTCGGCGTCGCCGGCACACGCTTTACCTATGCGGTGGGCAAACTGACACTTTGGAGCCACGATGCCGACCGCATCGGTGCCGACCCCAGGGCCGCCCTTGTCGCCAAGGACACGCTCTATATCGCCATTGCCAACCCCGATCTTGCCCCCTACGGCATCGCCGCGCGCGAAACGCTGCAGGCGATGGGGCTTTGGGATGCGCTACAGGCAAAGATCGTGATGGGGCAGAATGTCGGCCAGACGTTTTCGCTGGTCGATAGCGGTGCGGCGCAGGTCGGGTTTGTGGCCACCTCGGGCGTGCAGATACCGGGGGTGGTCGCGAAAGGGTCGCACTATGACATTCCGCAAGAGATGTTCGCGCCGATCCGGCAGGACGCCATCTTGTTGAAGCCCGGCAAGGACAATCCGGCGGCGCGGGCGTTTCTGGACTACCTCAGGGGCGATACCGCAAAAGCGATTGCGCAATCCTATGGTTACGGTGTCGAATAGCGCATGGAGCTTCCTGATCTTGCCCCGCTTTGGCTGACGTTGCGGCTGGCCGGGATCACCATGGCCTTGCTGTTGGTGATCGGCACGCCGATTGCCTGGTGGCTTGCCCATAGCCAATCCCGGCTGAAACCGGTGATCGAGGCGCTGACCGCGCTGCCGCTGGTGCTGCCGCCGACGGTTCTGGGGTTCTATCTGCTGGTGATGCTCAGCCCGAAATCGCTGATCGGCGGCGCGTGGCTGGACCTGACGGGCACGACGCTGACCTTTTCCTTTCTGGGGTTGGTGGTGGGCTCGGCGATCTATTCGCTGCCGTTCACCGTGCAGCCCTTGCAAGCGGCGTTCGAGGGCTTGGGGCGCGGCCCGCTGGAGGCCGCCGCCATGCTGCGCGCGGGGCCCATTGACCGGTTTCGCACGGTGGTTCTGCCGCTGTCGGCGCGCGGTTTTCTGACCGCGGCGGTGCTGAGCTTTGCCCATACCTTGGGCGAATTCGGCGTGGTGCTGATGTTGGGCGGCAATATTCCGGGCAAGACCAAGGTGATCTCGATCGCGATTTACGAACAGGTCGAGACGATCAACTATGCCGATGCGCATGTGCTGTCGGCGGGGCTTTTGCTGTTTTCGTTCCTCGTGCTGCTGTTCGTCTATACGGTCAACCGACGTTTCCCAGTGTCGGTGGGCTAAGCGCATGTTGCAGGTGGATGTCACGCTTGGTTTTGACGAATTTGCGCTGGCGGTGCGGCATGACTTTGCGCTTTCCGGCGTGACGGCGATTTTCGGGCGCTCGGGGTCGGGAAAAAGCACCCTTTTGCGGGTGATCGCGGGGCTGGAAACGCGAGCCGAGGGGCGCGTGGTGATGGCGGGCGAGGTCTGGCAGGATCAAAACCGCCAGATCGCACCCGAGCGACGCGGCGTCGGCTATGTCTTTCAAGACACGAGGCTTTTTCCGCATCTGTCGGTGCGCGGCAATCTCGACTATGCGCTGAAACGTGCGCGGGGGTTGGGCGGGCCCCGGTTTGATGACGTGGTTCAGGCGCTGGATCTGGGCGCACTTCTTGCGCGCCGGCCAACCGCGCTTTCGGGGGGTGAAAAGCAGCGCGTGGCGATTGCGCGCGCGCTGCTGACGGCACCCAAGATCCTCTTGATGGATGAACCGCTGGCCGCGCTGGATGACGCGCGCAAGGCCGAGATCCTGCCCTATCTGGAACGGCTGCGTGATGCGGGCGGGGTGCCGATCCTCTATGTCAGCCATTCCCTGGCCGAGGTGTCGCGGCTGGCGCGCCATATCGTGGTCTTGCAAGCCGGGCGGGTGATGCGCGCCGACACCGCCGAGGCGGTGCTTTCCGATCCCGAGGCGGTGCCGATGTTTGACCGGCGCGAGGCAGGTGCGATCATCGCCGCCCGCGTTGGCGCACAAGAGGCCGACGGACTGACCCGGCTCGAGACATCGGCCGGCCCGCTGTTCTTGCCCCGCGCTGGCGCGGCGATCGGCAGCTCGCTGCGAATTCGGATCCACGCTCAGGATGTGATGCTGGCGCGCGCGCGCCCCGAGGGCTTGTCCGCACTCAATATCCTGCCCGCCATTGTCACCGAGGTGCGGCTTGGCGAAGGCTCGGACGCGCTGGTGCAATTGCGCATGGGCGATGATCTGATCCTTGCCCGCATCACCCGCCGCTCGGCACGGGTGATGGCGTTGGCGCCGGGGGCGGAGGTGTTTGCGATCCTGAAATCCGTGGCTGTGGCGCAGGCCGACGTCGGCACTGCCACCGCGCAGGCCTGAAATCCGCTGGTGGCCGCAGTTCTGCCCCGGACGCCTTCGGCCGCGCCGGGCGCCGGCATTGGCAGCGCGCGCCATCACGACGCAACGCCTTACCCCGCGCAACGATTTACCCCGCGCCGCAGTCGACCTGTGCGGCAGGCGGCCTGCGCCGTAGTCTGCCTGCGCGGCAGTCGGTCTGCGCTGCAGTCGGTCTGCGCTGCGGTAGGCCTGCGCCGCAGTTGGTCTGCGCTGCGGTAGGCCTGCGCGGCAGTTGGTCTGCGCTGCGGTAGGCCTGCGCGGCAGTTGGTCTGCGCAAAACATCAGTCTGCGGCGCGCCTCGGTCTGCGGCGCGCCGTCGGGCCGACGTCCGCTCCCGCGCCTTTGACGGGACCCACGATCGCCGCCAAGGCGGTGCCAGCGTTTCGTGCCCCTAGAACAGTTCGACCCCGCTTTCGGGCGGCGCTACGGGGATCAATTCCGGCGCCTGCGCCTCGCCCAGAAGTTTTTGCCGCGCGCGCCCGGTTTCCGGCCAGAACTCGACGCGACGTGCCCGCGTTCCGCCCAGACTTTGAGCCGTGCAGGCGATGCCTTCATTGCGCAGAAACTCCTGCACGAAGCTGGCATTCATCGCGCCGATATCGGACAGACCGGCGATCATCCGCGCGCCACCAAATACCTTGGCCTGAAGTCGTTGTCGCTGGCCGCCTTGTTTGATCAGATCATTGATCAGCAGCTCCATGGCATGAATCCCGAAGCTGGCGGCGCGAATGCTAGCGCCCCGTCTGTCGGGAAGCAAAAAGTGATTCATGCCCCCCAGACGGGCAATCGGGTCAAAGAGACAACTTGCAACGCAAGACCCGAGGATCGTCGTGATCGAGCCGCCGTCACCCGAGCCGATCGCATATTCTCCCTGAGAGATATGGCGCGGTTGGGCTGTGAAAAGGGGGCGATCGCAGTTCAAACCACATGCCTTTGCACAACGTTTCTGACACTCCGAGATGTCAATGCGAGGATTTCTTCGGCCATCCGGCCAAGCGGGACGGCGACCTCCGCGGCGCCGGTTTCAAGCGCCACCCGCGGCATTCCAAAGACAACGCAGCTGGCCTCGTCCTGCGCCAGACAGCGTGCACCCGCCGCGCGAAGCCGACCCATCGCCATGGCGCCATCGCTACCCATCCCGGTAAGCAGCACCGCAACCGAGCGCGCGGCCAATGGCAAGGCCGAGTCGAACATCACGTCGACCGACGGGCGGTGACCGCTGCATTTTTCTCCGGCGCGCAGTCTGCACGACGGCACTATTCCCGGTGCCACGGTCAGATGAAAATTGCCCCCCGGCGCAAGATAGACCCGACCTTGCCCCAAGGGGGCGCCGTCATAGGCCAACTGCAATTTGGGTGCGATCCGACCGGCCAGACGGCTTGCAAAATTGGCCAGAAACCCTTCCGGCATGTGCTGGGTGATCAGTGTCGGCGGACAATCCGCCGGATAGCCAGACAAAATGGTCTCAAGCGCATCGACGCCGCCCGTGGACGAGCCAATGAAAACATGATTGCCGTTCCACACATGGCCTGTCGCCGGCAGGATTGGCGGACGCAGGCCGGGAAGGCGCAACCGCGCGCCAGCCGCTGCACAAAGCAGATCGGGCAAATTGACAAAACCGTCAGGAAGCTGTTGCACGTTGGGTTTGCCGACACAGTCAACCGCCCCCAAGGACAGCGCTTCGAGTGCGGCCAAACTGCCATGATGGGTTTCTGTCGAGATCATGACGACCGGCATCGGGCGAAGTCGCATCACCTTTTCCAGAAATTCCAAACCATTCATCCTGGGCATTTCGACATCCAGTGTCAGGACGTCGGGGCGCAGGGACTTGATCTTTTCACGTGCCTCATACGGATCACTGGCCTCACCGATGACCAAAAGCCGAGGATCGAATGCCAGACGCGCCTTGATCAAATGCCGAATGGTCGGTGAATCGTCCACTATCAATACCCGGATCGGTTCCATTCTCTACCCGCCACAGAGTTCACTGCACGTTTGCGCCGATTTCCGGCCGCTTTCAGGCCCGATCAGAAATCTTGCCATTCATCCACCGCCGGTTTGGCACAGGCCGCACCACGCCCCAAGTGGCTGGAACCCGCCAAAGAGGTGGGCTCGATCGATGCGTTCGCTGCAATCACACGGCGCGCGGCAGCCGGTTGCATTACCCCGGTCTTGAATTGCGCGGTTGTGGCCGTCAGCGCCTGCGCCCCCCGGCTGAGCGAGTGGCTGGCCGCTGTGGTCTGCTCGAACATGGCCGCGTTTTGCTGGGTCACCTGATCCAACTGATTGACCGCAATATTGATTTCCGCCAAGCTGGCGGACTGTTCTTGCGACGAGCCGGCAATCTCGGACATGCGCGCGGCGATATCAATTGCGGCTGCCAGAATTCCTTCCAGGGAGCGCCCGGTTTCCCCCACCAGATCCACACCGCGACGGACATGCCGGGAAGAGGCCGTGATCAGGCCATCGATCTCACGCGCCGCTTCGGAAGATCGTTGCGCGAGCGCCCGAACTTCGGAGGCGACAACCGCAAAGCCGCGCCCCGCTTCGCCCGCGCGCGCGGCCTCGACCCCGGCGTTGAGCGCCAGCAGATTGGTCTGAAAGGCGATATCGTCAATCACGCTGATGATCTTGGAAATTTTGGTGGAAGACTCTTCGATCTCGCCCATCGCGGTCACCGCCTGTTTGACCACATGACCCGAGGTTTCCGCGCTATGACGGGCATCGGTAGCAACCTTGTTGGCCTCGACCGCGCCGGACGCGGCCGAACGCACCGAAGAGGTCAGTTGATCCAGCGCCGTCGCCGTTTCTTCCAGTGTTGCGGCCTGCGTTTCGGTCCGTTTGCTCAGATCTTCGGCGGCATTCGAGATTTCATGCGACTCGGCCTCGATGGACGCGGCGTTGTCGATCACGGTTTGCATCGCGTCGGCCAGGGTCTCGGCGGCGCGGTTGAAATCGGCGCGAAGCTGTTCATAGTCACTATGAAACACGTTGTCGATGCGGGTGGAAAGATCGCCTTCGGACAATCGATTCAAACTGATACGCAGGGCATCCACCACCGCGCGCTGGCTGTTTTGCATGGCCAGGTTCTGGGCTTCGACCACACGCAACGCGTGTTGCGCCGCGGTCACATCGCCCGCGATCATCACGAATTTGAGGATCGCGCCTCTTCGGTCGAGCACCGGCGTGATGCTGCCCTCCAACAAGACTTCCTGCCCCGCAGGATCCGCCATGGCAAAGCGGCCATTCACTGTTTCCTTTGCGGCCAGTTTTTCCCAAATGGCGGCGACGTCAGTGTTGGTGCTGAACAGGCTGTCCTTGCTTTGGCCAATCAGATCGGCCTTGGAGGTGCCGAGGGCCGTTTCGAAATTGGCGTTGACTTTCAAGACCTGCCCGGCAAGGTCGAATTCGCAGATCAACTGATTGTCTTCAATGGCCCCAAGCACGGCCTGGGTCATGCTCGCCTCTGTCACATCGCGCCATTCCACAACATATCCGATACGGCCCAGCTCGGGCATCGTGACCTCGCTGATACCCAGCATGAAACGGGCCGTGCCAATGCTGATCGACGCCTGGTAGGGCAGGTTTGCCGAGTCTGACAGGATGGCGCGCGTCCGTTCGGCATTCCGGTGAAAGATGTCCATGCTGTTGCCGATCAACCGTTGCACATCAATCGACGGGTTGATCGCGCGGAAATCATCGATTCTTGTCGAGATCAGGTCGATGGTGGACTGATTGACATAGGTGATGACGAAGTCCCGATCCACCATCATCACCGCTGTCGAGCCCGCCTCGAAGGCGGCGCTTTTCAGCGCGGCCGCCTGGGCACCGGATTCGGCCCGCTGCAACTCGGCGCGAAAATTTTCCAGCGATCTCGCAATCTCGCCAACCTCGTCGCCGCGTTCCGAGCAAGGCACCTCGACCGAGAAATCGCGCGCCGCGATTTGCGCCATCGACTGGCCGACCCGTGCCAGCGGTCGCGCCATGCTGCGCGCCAACAACCAGGAAACCACACCCAGCACCCCCATCAGCCAGGATGCGTGCAAGCCCAGGGATTTGCCCAGTCGGGTTGCCGGGGCAAACAGCTCGGTCTGGCTTTGCTCCATCACCAAGCCGTAGGTCTTGCCAAAGATCTCAAGCCGATCATAGGCCATTTCTGCGGCTTGCCCGTCGGTTCCAGCGCCAATGATGACGCCGCTGTTTCCAGCGAGGGCAGCCAGCGCGCCCGGCGTGTCAATCTTGCGCGTGAGTATCGTCGGCTCGGGCGCGCGGCGCAGGTTGGAGCGGGCGAGGCCGTCGGTCCCGACCAGATAGCCCTGCCCCGTCTTGCCAAGGCCGGTTGCACGCGACATGGCGGCATCAATGACGTCAATCGGCAATTGATAGGCAATCGCGCCCAGCAACAACCCTTCAGTCGTGCGCACAGGGGCGACGACGAAGGCGCCGACCGCGTCGCGCGCCTCGGGGATGCGGGCAAAGTCGGAGACGATCGGATCGGTGCCTTCGCTGGCCATGGCGGCGCGCACGGTCTGCGCCAGAATACCGTCCTTGAAGGCCCCTTCAAAGAGGTTGGTCGCAAAACCGGCCTCTTTCGCCATCGAGTAAATGACATTGCCTTTGACATCGATCAGAAAGATGTCGGCATAGCCCTTCATCTCGCTCTGGGCGACGAATCCGGGATGATATCGGCGGTGCAAGATCGAATAGTCGACCACATCACCGGGATATTCCAGCTTGTAGCGCTCGCCCTCGGGGAAGGGATTGTCAGTGACGAAGGTCTGGACCAGATAGTCCGCCGGTGCCTCGCCCAGACGTCCCCAGGACGCCATGAATTCACGCAACGTCCGGCCGGTCATCTGCCGCGCCGCCTCTGAGTGCACATCGGCCAGAACAGAGCGCGACCATGTTTCAAGCTCTTGCTTGCGGGCCTCCAACGTATCGCGCAGCCGTGCGGATCCCTCAGCCTCAAGCAACACATTGGCGTCATGATAGGCAGTGAATCCCATCACCCCCAGCGCCAGCAAAGCCATGCCCACCAGCAGCAGCGGCATTTTCATTGCAAGCTTGATATTGTCAAAAAGTTTCATTCCCGGCCTCCGATAGACCCGCCCCGGCAGAGTCGCGCAAAACAAGAGGCGCAGGCCCCATTCTTCGCGACCATTGCGTGAACTACTGAAGATTCGTTTAAGCCCGGAACGAATACGTCGCGGCGGCTACCAGCGCCCGGTCAGCCCAAGGCGCAGCAATCCGGCGCGGCGCCGAAACTCGGAACTGGCCAGCCGGTCTCCGGTCACGGCATCGGGGGCGCGTCGGGTCCGTGTCAGGAGGGTTCGGGCCTGCCAACCCCAATAGAGCGCGGGGGCAGCCTTGGCAGGCACCCTGGCGCGCGCCGAGGCGGCCCGGTCAAGCCGCGCAAGCCCCCGTTCGGCAAGGCAGGCGACCGCTGCCGCCCGCCGATCCGGCAGCGGCACCCGGTCGCGTGCCTCATAGGCGGGCACGGCACGTAGCCAGGCCGCGAGGCCCGCACCATAGGCGTGGTCGCGCACGACCGATTCAGCACAGGCCGGGGCGCCCAGAAGGCGCGCGCCCTGCCACATCAGATTGCCCGCCGTGGCGTCGATATGGGCGTCGAAGGCCGCCTCGTCGGGGAACGGGTCGTGCCAGCAATCCCAACGCCGCGCCTCGGCAATGGCGATCAGCAGCGTCGGGTCGAGGGCCGGCCCCAGATCCGCCAGCACGCCCCCGATCGGATGCGCCGGCACCTTGCCCGTGGCCAGTCCCGCCAGCGCATCGACCCACCATTGCAGCCGCATTTCAGCCACCATCGGCTCGGCGCTGGCCCAAGGCGCGCGGGCCAGTTCGAGGTTCAGCGCATAAAGTGGCCAGAGCCGCGCCCGCGCCGCCACCGGCGCGGCCATCGTCGCGGCAAAACGGTCCGGGTCGCCGGCTTCAACCGCGCTGGCGCAGGCGGCAAGGCTCATACCGGGACCACCTCGTCACGCACCAGCTTCCAGATCATCGCATCCAGCAACGCCTCAAAGCTCGCGTCCACGATATTGGGCGAAACCCCCACCGTGGACCAGCGCCGCCCCTGCCCGTCTTCGCTGTCGATGATGACGCGGGTCACGGCTTCGGTGCCGCCTTGGGTGATGCGGACCTTGAAATCGACCAGCTTCATATCGTCGATGCAGGCCTGATAGGGCCCCAGATCCTTGGCCAGCGCCTTGGCCAGCGCGTTGACCGGGCCGCGATCCGACCCGGCCTCGTCCATGCTTTCCGAAACCGACAGCTTCTTTTCGCCCCCGATCTTCACCACGACCACCGCTTCGGACAGGCTGACCATCCGGTCATATTTGTTCTTGCGCCGTTCCACCGTGACCCGATAGCGCTTGACCTCGAAGAAGCTTGGCAAGAGTCCCAGTTCGGCCCGCGCCAGCAACTCGAAGCTGGCCTGAGCGCCGTCGTAGGCATAGCCCTGATCCTCGCGGTCCTTGATGACCTCGAGGATCCGCGCCATCGCCGGGCCCTTCGGATCTGCCGCGATCCCGGCGGCGGCCAGACGGGCGCGCAGGTTCGACTGCCCCGCCTGATTGGACATCGGGATGACCCGCGCATTGCCGACAAGCGCGGGGTCGATATGTTCGTATGTCGTCGGATCCTTGAGGATCGCGCTGGCATGAAGCCCGGCCTTGTGCGCAAAGGCCGAGGCCCCGACATAGGCCGCCGAACGCAGCGGCACCCGGTTCAGGATGTCATCCAGCATCCGGCTGAGACGCGTCATCCCCGCAAGCGCCTGAGCTGAGACCTTGATCTCATAGCGGCCGGCGTAGGGCTCTTTCAGCAGCAGCGTCGGGATCAGGCTGGTCAGGTTGGCATTGCCGCAGCGCTCGCCCAACCCGTTCAGCGTTCCTTGCACCTGTCGCACCCCGGCGTCGATTGCCGCAAGCGAGGCCGCGACCGCATTGCCGGTATCATCATGGCAGTGGATGCCCAGCCGGTCCCCCGGAATGCCGGCGGCAATGACCTCGGCCACCACCCGGCCCACCTCGGCCGGCAAGGTGCCGCCGTTGGTGTCGCACAGAACGATCCAGCGCGCGCCCGCCGCATGCGCGGCGCGCAGGCACGCCAGCGCATAACCGGGGTCGGCACGGTAGCCGTCAAAGAAATGCTCGGCGTCAAACAACGCCTCGCGGCCTTGCGCGCACAGATGCGCCACCGAGGCCGCGATCGCCTCGCGGTTTTCCTCAAGACTGACGCCAAGCGCCGTGGTTACATGATAGCCGTGGCACTTGCCGACCAGACAGACCGCCGGGGTGCCCGCATTCAGCACCGCCGCCAGAACATCGTCGTTTTCCGCCGAACGCCCGACCCGCTTGGTCATGCCAAAGGCGGTGAAGGTGGCGCGAAGCTCGGGGCGGGTTTCGAAGAATTCGGAATCGGTGGGGTTTGCACCGGGCCAACCGCCCTCGATATAGTCCACCCCAAGGTCATCCAGCGCCCGCGCGATCTGCGCCTTTTCGGCGGCCGAGAACTGCACCCCCTGCGTTTGCTGCCCGTCGCGCAGCGTGGTGTCGTAAAGGTAAAGCCGTTCACGGGTCATTTCAGCGCCTCCAGTCTTGCCGGGTCGAATTCCGGTCCGGGCAGCAGCTCAACCCCGGCCTTCGACATGCGCACCTCGACCCCGGCCCCCATCAGCGCCGATTTCAACGCATCGACGGCAGAGAAGTCCTTGCTGGCCATCGCAGCTTGCCGCAAGTCCGCCAGCCGTGCCGTCAGATCCGACAGATCGACCTCTGGCACCTCGGCCCAGCCCCCCATCGCGTCCTCCAAAAGCCCGAGCAGCGCCGCCGAGGCCCGCAATCCGGCAAGGTCGCCTTGCGCGGCCAACTCATGCAGCGCCGCGATCGCGCCCGCCGTGTTGAGGTCATCGGCCAGCGCGGCGACAACCGCCGGGGCCGGCGCCCGCGCTGGTGCCACACCCGCCACAAGCCCGCGCCACTTGCGCAAGGTCGCCTCGGCCGCTTTCGCCTTGTCGGTGGTCCAGTCCATCGGCTTGCCGTAATGCGTGCCCAGATAGACCATGCGGATCACCTCGCCGGGGATGCCCTGGTCCAGCAGATCGCGCACGGTAAAGAAATTGCCCAAAGACTTGGACATCTTCTTGCCTTCAACTTGCAGCATCTCGTTATGCATCCAGACCCGCGCAAAACCACACCCCGGATGCGCGCAACTGCTTTGCGCGATTTCGTTTTCATGATGCGGGAATTGCAGGTCGATCCCGCCGGCGTGAATGTCGAACGCCGCTCCCAGCAAGGCATGCGACATCGCCGAACATTCGATATGCCAACCGGGCCGCCCATGGCCCCAGGGGCTGTCCCACCCCGGCACACCCGCCTCGGACGGCTTCCAAAGGACAAAATCCATCGGGTCGCGCTTGTAGGGCGCCACCTCGACGCGCGCGCCCGCGATCATGTCATCAACAGATCGGCCCGAAAGCCTGCCGTATTCAGGAAAAGAGCGCACATCGAACAGCACATGCCCCTGGGCAGCATAGGCGTGACCCGAGGTGATCAGTTCCTCGATCATCAGGATCATCTCGCCAATATAGTCGGTTGCCCGCGGCTCATGGGTCGGGGACAGCGCCCCCAGCGCGGCCATGTCCTGATGATACCAGGCAATGGTTTCATCGGTGATCTCGCGGATCGGGCGGCCGGTCGCGGCGGCCTTGGCGTTGATCTTGTCATCCACATCGGTAAGATTGCGCACATAGGTCACATGATCGGCGCCATAGACATGGCGCAACAGCCGAAACAGCACGTCAAACACCACGACCGGCCGTGCATTGCCGATATGGGCACGGTCATAGACCGTCGGCCCACACAGATACATCCGCACATTGGCAGGGTCGATCGGCTCGAAAACCTCCTTGCGGCGGCTCTTGGTGTTCTGGAGACGGATCTGGATCATGGGTTTCCTCGCGCGCGCGTTTCCGGCAGCGGGCTTAGCAGGTTCATCCGGTTTTTGGAAACTGAAGAAACGGCCCGCGTGACAAATGTCAGCAGGTAATGCCGCAGATGCAAATCGGGGCCGGATTCTTCATCGTCAAACCCTAGCGCGCGACCAGTGCCTTGCCAAGGGGGCGCTGCCCCCAAGGCGCGTGCCGCGCCTTCCCCCCGGAGTATTTCCTCCAAAAAGAAGCCGGAAATCGCTCGATGCTTCTGTTTGGAAAAAATACTCTCGGGGGAAGCCGCTTTGTCAAAAGCGGCTGGGGGCGGACAGCCCCCGCCTTTCAGGCAGAACCGCAGTCAGTCAGCGAAAGAGCACCAATGCGCCCGCAGACCAGGCGACGCGGGTGCGCGTGCCGATATCAAGAACCGGCCGTCCGAAGACATTGCGCATCGAAATCCGCACCGGCTTGTCGACCCCGTCCAGACGCACGTCGTAATAGGTCATGTCGCCGTAATAGACGACCTCGTCGATGGTGCCGGCGGTTTCGCGGTCACTGGCGGTCTGGCCTTCGTAGAGAATGGTCAGCGTTTCGGGGCGGAAGCCGACACTGGCTTCGCCCTCCGAAATTGCGCCGGGAGCCTGATTGGTCTCGATCTCGACCCGGCCCAGACCGGCAGCTTCGACCTGAATTTGGCCGTTGGCCTCGCCCAGAATGGTGGCGGGAAGAAAGTTCATCACGCCGATGAAATCGGCCACGCGGCGCGAATTGGGCCGCCGGTAGAGCGTTTCGGGGTCGGCAAGCTGGGCGATCTCGCCCTCGAACATCACCGCGATGCGGTCGGACATGACCAGCGCCTCTTCCTGGTCATGGGTGACCAGCACGAAGGTGATGCCGACCTGACGCTGAAGTTTGATCAATTCGACCTGCATCTGTTCGCGCATCTTCTTGTCGAGCGCGCTCAGCGGTTCGTCGAGCAGCAGCACCTTGGGTTTGAGGATCAGCGCGCGTGCCAGTGCCACCCTCTGGCGCTGGCCGCCCGACAGTGCGTGCGCAGCGCGCGCGCCATAGCCCTTGAGGCCGACCATCTCGAGCGCCTCGGCCACCGCCTTCGCCTTGTCGGCCTCTGAGCGTGGATCGCGGCGCAGGCCAAAGCCGACGTTCTGCTCGACGCTCAGATGCGGAAAGATCGCGTAGCTTTGAAAGACCATGTTGGTCGGGCGCTGGTTGGCCGGCACATGCTCCATGTGTTTGCCGTCAATCATCACCGCGCCCGAGGAAATTCCCTCGAATCCGGCGATGGTTCGCAAGAGCGTGGTCTTGCCACAGCCCGAGGGGCCCAGCAGTGAAAAGAATTCGCCCGCACGGATGCTCGCGGTAATGCCGCGCAGCGCGTGGTAATCGCCATAGTATTTATGGACGTCCTGAAACTCGATCATGGATGGGCGGTCTGCGGATTGCACGGTCAAAGGAAGCCTCCGGTATCCTTGCCGCCAGAGCGCGCGATACCGCGGCGGCGGAAATATTCAGCAATGGTGAGAAGGACGATGGACAAGAGCACAAGGCAGGTGCCAAGCGCCATGATCATCGGGATTTGCTTGGGGAAGCGCAGCTGCGAGAAGATATAGGTCGGCAGCGTCGGTTCATTCCCGGCCAGAAAGAATGCGATGATGAATTCATCCAGCGAAATGGTGAAGGAAATCAGCAGCGACGAGATGATCCCCGGCATCACCAACGGCAGGGTTATCAGCCGGAAAGTGGACCATTTCGTTTCGCCCAGATCAACGGCCGCTTCTTCAAGGCTGCGGTCCAGCGACGAGAACGCCGTATTCAAGATCGCAATCGCATAGGGCGTGCAGATCAGCACATGGCCGAGGATCACGGTAAACACCGACAGTGTCATCCCCATGCCCAGCAGCACCACCAGAAGCGACACCGCCACGATGATCTCGGGCAGCACCAAGGGCAGCATGATCAGCCCCATGATCCCGCCCTTGCCCGGAAAGCTGAAGCGCGATCCCGCGCGGGCGGCGAAAATCCCCAGCGTGGTCGCCAGCACGGCCGAACTGACCGCGATAATCATCGAATTGCGCACCGCGCGCGCCAGCGTGTCATTGCCGAACATCTGGCCAAACCACGAGGTGGTGAACCCCTTCAACGGAAAAGCGATGATCGTGCCGTCATTGAAGGCAAAGATCGGCAGCAGAAAGATCGGTGCGTAAAGAAACAACAGATAGACAAGTGCATAAAGCCTGAGGCCGGGAAGCTTCATTTCTGACCTCGCAAGAAACGCCGGTTCATGAATACAAAGCCAAAGCTGATCAGCGCCACGACCACCATCGCCGAAACCGCAATTGCCGAGCCCAGCGGCTTGTTGTCCAGCGGCAGCATCTGTGCCTGAATCATGTTGGCCACCATCGGCAGCTTGCCGCCGCCAATCAGCTCGGGCGTGACATAGTCCCCGATCGTCGGGATGAAGACGATCAAAACCGCCGCCACCACCCCCGGCATCGCCAAGGGCAGCGTCACGCGCAAGAACGTCATCATCTTGCTTTCCCCCAGATCCTGCCCCGCCTCCAGCAACGCCCGGTCGATCTTTTCGAGACTCACGAAGATCGGCAAAATCGCGAAGGGCGCATAGGCATGGGCCAGGGTGATCGCAATCGCCGGCACGTTATTGAGCATCTGAAACGGGGTGTCGATGATCCCCACCCCCAAAAGCGCCGAGTTGACGACGCCGTTGTAGCCCAGGATCACCTTCCACAAGAACACGCGGATCAGATACGAGGTCCAGAACGGGATGGTGATCAGAAACAGCCAACGCGATTTCTTCGAGGCCTCGACGTGGAACGACACATAATAGGCAATCGGAAACGCCAGCAGAACCGTTACCAGCGTCACCAGCCCCGACACGATCAGCGATCGCATCAGGATCGCGCGAAAGATCTCGTCGCTCCAGGTGTCGATATAGTTTTGCAGCGTGAATTCACGCACGACGACCAGATAGCCGTCCTTGAAAAACGAAAATGCCAGAATCGTCGCCAGTGGCGCGGCCAGCATCAAGATAGCGTAAAGCGCCGTCGGGCTGACCAGCGCATAGCCGCTGAACGCCTCGGTTCGGGTCACACGGCGCAAACGTGACTTCCAGTCCATTTGCCTTCACTCTCCCTTGGTCACGCCTTTTGCCGGCGCGTTGGCCGGAGGTTTGCATATGGCAACGGCGCTGAAAAGGGGGCGCATGCAGATTTTCGACGGGCAGGACTAAAAACGATTGCCCGGGTTGGCAATGCGGCCAAGGCGCGGGCTAGAGGTCCGACTCCGGAAAAAGATCGCTTGAAAGCCCCCTGATTTCCGCGGCCTCTGCCTGAAGCAGGTTGAATACCCCTGCGGCCAGTCCGGCCTTGTCGGCAGCCACGGCCAGCACGATGGGCCCCAGCGGCGCGCTCAGCGGCGGCACGGCAATGACAGTGCGACCGACCGCCAGCGCGGCACCGATCCGATGCGCAAACCCGCCAAGCGAGGGTTCGTGCGCGCAAATCAATTCGACCACGCCCGACCGGCATCGTGGGGTCATTGCCTCGGCGGTGATCCCGGCCAGGAACCCGGATTTCAAATCGCGATCGCGGTCGGGCAAGGCCGCTGCCATGCGCCGCAACACCGCCAGACGCGCCGGCACCGGCAGCGCCCCCCACGCCCCCTGCGCGGCCCGCGCGACAGCCCCGGCGCGGGCGCAATCTTCGCGCCCGGCCAGCACCACCGCCAAACCGGAAGTTGCCAGCGGATGCATCCGCACCGACAGCGGTGCCCGCCAGCTTGCTCCCACATAATGGGTCAACGCACGTTCCGGGTAGCTTTCGTCCATCCCCTCCCCCTGCCCGTCAGACCGGCAGATCGCCCGGCGGGTTGGCCAGAAGTCGCGCCAGGCAGGCCATCGCCTGCGCAAAACGATCCTCGGGGATTCCACCCGCCAGCGCGATCCGCACCGCATTGGGCGCATGTCCGTCGATCAGCGCATATTCATCGGCCGAGCGCAACAAGATGCCCTCGGACTCGGCCATCCGGGCAAAGGTCGAGGCGCGCCACCCCGCCGGCAGCCGAAGCCACAGAAACGACAGACCCGGCTGCCAGGTGACATCTTGCCCCTCCAGCGCCGCCACCGCCATGTCAAGGCGCCGCGACATCTTGTCTTGTGCCGCCTGCCGCAACCGCGCCGCCTCGCCCGATACCAGCAGCCGGGTGACAATGTCGGTGACCGGGCGCGCAAGGCCGAAATAGCTGTGCTGCGCCGCCAGACGCCCGGCCTCGCCCATCCCCGTCGGACAAACCACCATGCCAAAGCGCAACCCCGCCGAGATCGTCTTCGACAGGCTCGAGACATGCCAGGTGCGCTCGGGGGCCAGCTCATGCAGGCTGGGCAGGCCGGAACAGGGCACGGTGTAGCAATCGTCTTCCAGAATTTGCAGATTGTATGCCCTTGCGACCGATACAATTTCCTGGCGCCGGGTCAGGCTCATTCGGGCGGCGGTGGGGTTTTGCGCCTCGGTCGCGATACACACGACCTGCGCGCGGGTGCGCCGGCACGCCGCCTCAAGTGCATCGGCGCGCATCCCCTCGTCATCCAGCGCCACGGCCATCACCTCGGCGCGGTTCAGCCGCACGGCGTGGCGAAACCCCGGATAGGCCAGCTCTTCGGCCAGCACCACGGGACGGTCGCCGCGCAAACAGCATTGCAGCACGATATTGATGCCGTTTTGCCCGCCATGCGTCAGCACCAGATCCTCTTCGCAAAGCGGTCCCAAACTGCAGTCCGACAGCCAGTCAACAACCGCGCGGCGGCAGGTTCTGTCGCGCCTAAGCCCCGGATATTCAAGGTATTGTGGTCCAATGTCGCCCGCCGCCTCGATCATCGCCCGCGCTATGGCGACCGTCTGCCCGACATCGGGAAGTTGCGGCGAGCGCAGGTCGACCACGCCGCTTTCCCGGTCGAGTTCGGGGGCGCGGTCGATATAGAGCGGCTGCGTCGGGCCAAGTCGGGGTGCCGTGCTGGCGACATAGGTGCCGCGCCCGACGGCGGCTTGCAGCAAACCCTCTTGCGTGGCGATCTGATAGGCGCGCGCCACGGTCCCCGGTGTGACGCCGATGCGCCACGCCAGATCCCGCACCGTGGGCACGCGTTGGCCCTGCGTCAGCGTGCCATCGCGCACCCCGTCACGCAGCGCGTGCACCAGTGCCAAATATTTCGGACCCAGGCGATTGCCGAGGTCGGGTATCCAACTTGTATCAGTCACAATGTTTCTCTGGATTGGATTGTGCGGGTATTGTATGCATACCCTATCAGATATCGACGCATTGTATCAACACAAAAGGTGCACCATGTCCACGCTCTCGCTTCGCAGCATCCTCACAGGCCCGGTCAATCCGCGGACCGCTGTCGCACGCCTGACCGTCTGGGCCGAGCGTCGCCGCAGCCGCGACGCATTGGCACGGCTCGACGCCCATCTGCTGGCTGATATCGGGCTGGATCTGCAAGCCGCCACGCGCGAAGCCACGCAGCCCTTCTGGATGTCATAGGTTCCGCAGTCCCCTGACGGATCCTCTTCCTCGGCCGGGCTTGCCCGGCCGTTTTTTTTTGCACGCAGCGCCGGCCAACAGCCGCCCGACAGCGCAAACGCCGTCGTGGCCAAAGGTCCGGGGCCAAAGGTCCGGGGTCAAAGGTCCGGGCGGTCGACGGGCCATTGCAGCGTGACGCCGAAAACCGGCCGGCACCGCGCGGCGCGACCCTAGCTGAAGACCGCCTCGATCATGATTGAACGCTTTTTCAGTTCGGCATAGAGCGCCGGGATCACCCGCGCATGGTTGACCGCGCGCGACAGCGCATCGCCCAATTGCCCCTCAGAGGCCTGCCCGCGCACGCGCCAGACCATGCGCCGCGTGACGCCGTCGTCATAGACGATCTCAACCCCGCCCGTGCGCCCTTTGCGCAGGCCAAGAAAATCGAAGCCCCCCGAGGTGCTGTGAAAAACCGATTGTGCCATGCTCTGCCCGTGTTCTTGGATGCACCCATTGGCGGGCGCTTGCGCCAAGGCTGAGCTTTGGTTCGGGCCGCGTCAATTCACACAGCGTTGATCGCGCTCGAAATTTTGCGGACCGAGTCCATTGCGCAACAGCGCCTTCCCCCCAGCGCATGAGTTGCGGGCCGCGCGCCGTTACGGGCTCGCGGGCGTATGGCGGCGGCAGATCTGCGCGGGCCGACCCGGCAGATCAAGCCGGGCATCGCCCCGCGGACGTTCGGCAATCACCCGGCCTTTTGCGACGACCACCAGACGGTCGGCGCGCAGCCGCAGGGCCTCGATCTTGGAGCCCGCGTCCAGCACCACCAGCGAGGCCACGTCCCCGACCTTCAGCCCATAGCCCGACAAGCCCATGATCCGGGCGTTTTCGACCGTCACCATGTCAAAGCAGCGCGCCATTTCGGCAGGCGCACTCATCTGCGCCACATGCAGCCCCATGAAGGCCACATCCAGCATGTCGGCGGTGCCAAGGCTATACCACGGGTCAAGCACGCAATCCTGACCCCAGCCCACGGTTATGCCCATCGCCTGCATCTCTTTCACCCGCGTCAGCCCACGCCGTTTGGGAAAGCTGTCATGGCGGCCTTGCAGCATGATATTGATCAGCGGGTTGGCGATCGCCGCCACCCCGGCCTCGGCGATCAGCGGCAACAGCTTTGAGACATAGTAATTGTCCATCGAATGCATCGAGGTCAGATGGCTTCCGGTCACCCGGCCCTGCAAGCCCAGCCGCTGCGTCTCATAGGCCAGCGTCTCGATATGGCGGCTAAGCGGGTCGTCGGTTTCGTCGCAATGCATATCGACCATCAGGCCGCGCCCGGCGGCAATTTCACAAAGGGCCCGCACCGAGGCCGCGCCCTCGGCCATGGTGCGTTCAAAATGCGGGATGCCGCCAACAACATCGACCCCCATATCCAGCGCGCGCAGCGTATTGGCCAGCGCGCCGGGGCTGCGGTAAAGCCCGTCTTGCGGAAAGGCGACAAGCTGCAAGTCGATGTAATCCTTTACCTTTTCGCGCACCTCCAGCAGCGCCTGCACGCCCTTCAGGCTATCGTCGCAGGTATCGACATGGCTGCGGATCGCCAAAAGCCCCATGCTGGCCGCCCAGTCGCAATAGCTTAGCGCACGGGCGATCATCTCATCTATCGTGGCGATCTGTTTCAGCTCGCCCCAAAGCGCGATCCCCTCCAGCAGCGTGCCCGAGGCGTTGATCCGGGGCGTGCCATAAGACAGCGTCGCATCCATGTGAAAATGCGGATCCACGAAGGGCGGGCTGACCAGATCGCCGCTGGCCTCGATCACCCGGGCCGCGCTTGCCGCCGCCAGATCCTCGACGGCCGCGATCCGATCACCCTTGATGCCGATATCGGCGCGGCGCCCATCGGCCAGCAGGCCGCCCTTGACGATCAGATCAAACATCAGCGTTCCCCCTTGTTGAACGGCACCATCAGCGCGGCCGGCACCGAGGCGCGGCGCGACATCACGATCAGCGCCAGAATGGACAGGATATAGGGCATCATCAGAAACACCTGATAGGGCACCTCGGCGCCCAGCGGCGTTTGCTGCATCCGGACCTGCGCCGCATCAAACCCGGCAAACAACAGCGCCCCAAGCAGCGCCTTGCCGGGCTTCCAGCCGCCAAACACCACCAGCGCGATGCAGATCCAGCCCCGCCCGTTGACCATTTCGAAAAAGAACGACGAAAACGCCGAGATCGTCAGAAACGCCCCGCCCACCGCCATCAGACCCGACCCCACGATCACCGCTCCCATGCGGATCGCGGTCACCGAAAGCCCCTGCGCCGCCACCGAGGCCGGGTTTTCGCCCGCCGCCATCAGCGCAAGGCCCAAGGGCGTGCGATACAGCACCAGTGCGACCACCGCGACCACGGCAAAGGCCAGATAGGTCATCGGTGTCTGCGCAAAGAATGCCGGCCCGACCAGCGGGATCTGCGACAGGATCGGAACCTCAAAGGGTTGAAACGGCACGATTTTCGGCGGGCTTGTCACCTCGGGCAGCGCCAGCCGGTAGGCGAAATACGCAACCGACGTGGCCAGCAGCGTCACCCCCAGCCCGACCACATGCTGGCTGAGCCCGAAGGGCACCGACAACACCCCGTGCAACGCGCCAAAGGCCATTCCCGCCAGCATCGCCACCGCGACCCCGGCCCAAAGCCCAAAGCCCGCGTAAACCGTCATCCAGCCGGCAAAGGCGCCGATCACCATGATCCCCTCGATGCCGAGGTTCAGCACCCCGGCGCGTTCGCAGATCAACTCGCCCATCGTGGCAAAGATCAACGGGCTGGCAATCCGCACCATCGCCGCCCAAAAGCTTGCCGAAACGAGGATGTCAAAGATCTCCATCAATCCCTCACCACCCGAAACCGGGTCAGCAGCAGCGCAAGGACCATCAGCAGCAGCGCCGTGGCCAGCAAGATATCGGCGATATAGGTAGGCACCCCGGCAGCGCGGCTCATGCTGTCAGAGCCGACGAAAACGCCCGCCACGAACAGCGCTGACAGCACCACCCCCAAGGGGTGCAGCAGCGCCAGCATCGCCACGATGATCCCGGTATAGCCAAAGCCGGGGCTCAGATCGAGCGTCAGGTTGCCCTTCAGCCCCGCTACTTCGGAAAACCCCGCAAGACCGGCCAACCCACCGGAAAGAAACGCGGTTTTCAACAACACGCGGTTCACCGGAATACCCGCAAAGCGCGCCGCTTGCGCATTTTGCCCAACGGCGCGGATCTCGTAGCCCAGCGTCGTGCGGGTCTGGATCACCCAGACCACCAGCGCCGAGATCAGTGCCAGACCAAAACCCCAGTGCAGCCGCAACCCCTCGAACAGGCGCGGCAGGCGGGCGGCTTTTTGCAGTGGTGCCGATTTCGGCCAGCCCATCCCCATCGGATCCTTCAGCGGGCCCTCAAGCAGCATCGAGATGACCAGAAGCATGATGAAATTGATCAAAAGCGTGGTGACCACCTCGTCGACACCGGCGCGGGTCTTCATCACGACCGGCCCCAACAGAAGCACCGCGCCCGCCAGCATCGCCGCCAGCGCGATCACCGCCAGAAGCGGCAGCGCCGGCCAGGCCAGCGCGCCGGTGCCCAGCAGCACCGTGACCAGCGCCCCGGCATAGAGCTGCGCCTCGGCGCCGATGTTCCACAGTTTGGCGCGAAACGCGACCGCCACCGACAGCCCGGTAAAGATCAACGGCGTGGCGCGATTGAGCGTCTCGAGAGCGGCAAACCTGCTGCCCACCGCGCCCTTCACGATCAGCCCCAGCGTGGCAAAAGGATCCGCCCCCGCCAACATCGCCAACGCCGAGCCGATCACCACGGTCACCGCCAGCGCCACCGCCGGAAAGCCCAGACGCCGCACCAGACCGGGATTGGCGATGGGTTCAAGCCGCATTGGTCACCTCGAACCCCTGACCGGCCATCCAGCCGCCCAATTGCACCGGACTCATTTCGCCGCGGCCAAATCCCGGCGACAGCCGACCTTCAGATATCACATGAATAACGTCTGCCAAGCCCATGATTTCATCCAGATCCTCTGAAATTAAAAGAACCGAGGCGCCGCTGTCTCGGGCCGCGACAAGCCGGGAATGGACATAGCTGACCGCCCCGATATCCAGCCCGCGCACCGGCTGGTTTGCCAGAATGATCCTTGGCCCCGGCTCAAGCGCCCGGCCGAGGATCAGCTTTTGCATATTGCCCCCCGACAACAGCCGGATCCGCGTATCGGGGCCGGGGCAGCGCACGTCATAGGTCGTGATGATCTGCTTGGCAAAGCGTTCAGCCTCGGCCCAGTTCATCCACCCACGGCGGCTGAAGGGAGCCTCGCCATAGCTTTCGAGAATAGCGTTTTCGGTCAGGCTGAAGTCGGCAATGGTGCCGGTCTTGTGCCGATCTTCCGGAATGCGCGCGATCCCGGCGGCAAGGGCGGTGCGCGGCGACCAGTCCTGCGGCACCGCTTTGGCCAGATGCAGCCCCCCCGAGGCTGGGCGCGTCAATCCCGCCAACAGATCGGCCAGCGCCGCCTGCCCATTGCCCGAGACCCCCGCGAGACCGACAATCTGGCCCGCGTGCAACGCCAGATCGACGTGTTTCAGCCCCGGCTGCGCGCCCTGATCAGGTGTGCAAACCTGCGACAAGGTCAGCAGCGCCGGCCCCGGCACGGCGGCCGCAAGGCGCGGCATGGTCACCTCGGCGCCAACCATCATTTCGGCAAGCTGGTGGCGATCGGTTTCGGTGGTCGCAACCTGGCCCACAAGCCGGCCGTGGCGGAGCACCAAAACACGCGAAGAAACAGCCATAACTTCATGAAGTTTATGCGATATAAAAATAATTGACAGGCCAAGGCCCACCGCCTTGCGCAGCGTCTCGAACAGCGCATCCGCCTCTTGCGGCGTCAAGACCGCGGTCGGCTCGTCAAGGATCAGGATCCGCGCATCGCGATAGAGCGCCTTCAGGATCTCGACCCGCTGGCGTTCGCCCACCGACAGGCTGCCGACCCGCGCATCAGGGTGCACCGCCAGCCCGAAATCCGCCGATAGCTGCACCACCCGCGCCCGCGCGGCGGCCCGGCCCAGACCAGGCCGCCATAGCGAACGGGTGCCCAGCAGAATGTTCTCCAACACGGTCAGATTGTCGGCCAGGGTAAAGTGCTGATGCACCATCCCCACCCCCGCCGCCAGCGCCGCGCGCGGATGGCCGGGCGGTAAAGCGCGGCCAAAGACCTCGACCCGGCCGGCATCGGCGGTGTAATGACCAAACAGGATGTTCATCAACGTGGTCTTGCCAGCGCCATTTTCACCAAGTAAAGCAATGACTTCGCCGCGCCTCAGATCAAAGCTGATGGCGTCGTTCGCGGTCAGGGCGCCGAAACGCTTGGTGATGCCTTCGAGGCGCAGGACAACCTGCGCCTCGTCACGTTGCTGGCTCACGATGACTTCGGTTCGCTGTCATCCACCGTGACGGCAAAGCTGCCCGCCTTGATCGCGGCCTCGCGCTCGGCCACCATCGCCATGGTAGCCTCGGAAACCTTGCCCTCGAAGGTGCCCAGTGGCGCCAGCGAGCAGCCGCCCTTGGCCATGGTCGAATAGACGCCGTAGTTGTCGGCCTTGAACATGCCGCCCGCCACGGCGGCGACGGCGGCATCAAACGTCGGCTCAAAGTGCCACAGCGCCGAGGCAACCACCGTTTCGGGATAATCGGCCTGCGTGTCGATCACATTGCCGATCGCCAGCACGCCCTTTTCCATCGCCGCGTCCGACACGCCGAAGCGTTCGGCATAAAGCACATCGGCGCCGCCTTCGATCATCGCAAAGGCGGTTTCCTTGGCTTTCGGCGGATCGAACCACGACCCGATGAAGCTGATCTGGAATTTCGCATCGGCACGGGTTTCGCGCACCCCGGCCATGAACGCATTCATCAGCCGGTTCACCTCGGGGATCGGAAAGCCACCGATCATTCCGACCATCCCCGATTTTGTCATTGATCCTGCAATGATGCCAGATAGATACGAAGCGTCTTGAATGTAGTTATCAAACACCGAAAGGTTGCCGATCGCCGCGTCGGGCATGAACGATGAGCCCAGCAGGAACGCGACATTGGGGTATTCGGCGGCCACTTCGCGGGCCTCGGTTTCGACGCCGAAAATCTCGCCGACGATCAGCTGGACGCCGCTTTCGGCATATTCACGCATGACGCGGGGGTAATCGGTGTTGGTGACGTTTTCGGTATAGGTATAGGCAACCGTGCCGGCCGCACGCGCCGCCTCGGCGGCCTTGTGAATGCGGCTGACCCATTGCTGTTCGACTGGCACGGTATAGATGCCCGCAACCTTGATCGGTTCCGCCGCGCGGACGCGCCCGACAAAGCCCGCCGAGGCAAGCGCCGCACCCGAAGCCAGCAGCATGTGCCGGCGTGAAAGTCCAAAATCCCTCGTCCTGGCTGTCATGGTGATATCCCTGTTGCTTGTCGCTTATTTTACCAAAGGGTAAACTTTTGAAAGATTCGCTTCAATCAGGATTGTGACCCCTGCGTGGCGCATTGCTATCTCAATTCGCCCCGGCCGCCAAAATATGCGCCGCTGCATGACCCGGCGCGCGACAATCAGGCGCCGTTGATCTGCGCCAGAAGATAGCGGTGGATCTCGGGGGGGCCGGCCACCACGCGCCCATCCGAGCCAAAGCCAAGCGGCCGCCCCTGCCAATCGGTCATCACACAGCCTGCGGCCTCGACGATCGGCAGCACGGGCAGGTAGTCGTAGGGTTCCAGCCCGTAATCGACGACGCCGTCGACCCAGCCCGCCGCAAGCTGCACATAGGAATAGCAGTCAGCGCTGGCGCGCGCGTAACGCCCCGACGCCAGAAGCCGCGCCGCAACCTCGGGTTCGGATTGCAAGATCCGCGGCAGTTCGTTGATCAGCACAAAGGCCTGATCGGGGGCAATGCCCCGGCGCGCCTCGATTTTGCGGCCATTGAGATAGGCGCCGTCGGCATCCCCCCAACACAGATCCCCCAAGGCCGGCATCTGAACCACGCCCAGAAGGGGCCGCCCCTTGTGCAAAAGGCCCAGCAGCATCCCCCAGGCCGGGTGCCCGGAGATGAAGCTTTTGGTGCCGTCGATCGGGTCGATGATCCAAAGGTAATCGGCCTCCATGCCCTCGACGCCATATTCCTCGCCAAAGATCCCATGGTCTGGAAAGCGCGCGGCAATATCCGCGCGCAACCGGGTCTCCGTGGCGCGATCGGCGGCGGTGACGGGGCTTTCATCGGCCTTGGCCTCGACCGCAAGGCCGTGGCGGAAATGTCCGAGCGGCAGGTCGCGCGCCGCTTCCATGATCGTCCGCGCCGCCTTCAACAGATCAGTCATCTCCCGCCCCCGCCAAGACCATCTCCACCCCGGCCACCGCCAACATCTGCCCGATCTCGGGGGGCGGCGGCCTGTCGGTGACCAATTTGCCGAAATCTGACGGATCGGCAATGCGGATCGGCGCACTGCGGCCGAATTTCGTGGCATCGGCCGCGATGATCGCCGTTTTCGCGCAGCGGATGATCTCGCGCGAGAATTCCGCCTCGCGCATGTCGTGCAGCATGAACCCCGCCTCGGCATTGACCGCCGCCGCCGAAAGCACCGCCAGATCGACGCGGAACTGGCGCACGAAGGCCAGTGCCTCGGGGCCAAAGGCGCCGCCGTCATGGCTGCGCAACTCGCCACCTGCCATGAAAACGCGGTTTTCAGAAGACCCGGAAAAAGCCTGCGCCACCGCCAGCGAATTGGTCACCACAAAAAGGTTGCGGTGCCCCCGAAGCGCCTGCGCCACATAGGCGGTGGTCGATCCGACATCCAGAAACAGCGAGGCCCCGTCGCCGATCATCGCCGCCAATTGCCGCGCAATCGTCTGTTTTGCCACGGGATTTTCGCCAAACCTCTGAGCAAAGCTGGCCTCGGCCACCCAGCCCTTCAGATAGACCCCGCCGTGAACCTTGGTCACAAGACCCTGATTTTCCAGTTTGCGGATCGTGCGGCGAACGGTTTCCTCGGTCACGTCCAAGCGGCGCGACAGGTCTTGCACCCGCCCTGACCCGGTCTGACGCAACAATTCCAGCAATGCGCGCTCTCGGTGACTGGCCAGCATCTTTGTTCCTTCGCCTTCGCCACAATTTTCACCTGCTTTGCCGTAAAATGCAACGCAAAGACCACTCAAACCCACATTTTCCAACATTTTCTTTTGACAGCCCTGCGATTCGCCCGCAGGCTTTGCGCAATCGACCCGAACGGTCAGGCCGGAAAACCGGTGCAACAGGAGAGGATGACGAATGTTGAAAACCCATTATCTGGGCACGGCCGCCCTTCTGGCCGCCCTCGCAACGCCGGTGCTGATGACAGCCGCGCAGGCCGAGGTGGAATCGATGGACCCGATCAAGCTGACCTTGCACGACTGGACCGGACAGCTGATTACCACCGGGCTGATGGCGGCGGTGCTGGAAGAGGCGGGCTATAATGTCGAACAGGTGCAGGCCGACTATCTGGCGCAGTTCGCCGGGCTGAAGACCGGCGATCTGCACGTCGCGATGGAGATCTGGGAAACCACCGGCCGCGAGGCGATGGACGAGGCCACGGCGGGCGGCGAGGTGGTCAACCTCGGCTCGACCGGGATGCAGGCGATCGAGGAATGGTGGTTTCCCGACTATATGAAAGAGGCCTGCCCCGGCCTGCCCGACTGGCAGGCGCTAAAGGGCTGTGCGGCGGCTTTCGCAACGCCCGAGACGGCGCCGAAGGGTCGCTATCTGGGGGCGCCCGTCACCTGGGGTGGCTTTGACGAAGAACGCGTGGCCGCCCTTGGGCTTGACTTCGAGGTGATCCATGCGGGCACCGATGCGGCGATGTTCGCCGAGCTTGAAAGCGCCTACCAGCGGCAGGCTCCGATCCTGTTGTGGGTCTATGCGCCACATTGGGCGCCGTTGAAATACAAGGGGGAATGGGTGAAATTCCCGCCCTACGAGCCGGCCTGCTACACCGACCCGGCATGGGGTTCGAACCCCGATGCCACGCATGACTGCGCCAAGCCGACCGGCCCGATCTGGAAAGTCGCATGGAAAGGTGTCGCCGAGAAATGGCCCGGTGCCGCAAAAGCGATCGAGGCCTTCACCATCTCGAACGACGAAATGGGCGCGATGATCTCGGCGGTCGATCTGGAGGGCGCCAGCATCGAGGACACTGTCGCCGGATGGATGGACGCGAACGAAACCACCTGGAAGGGCTGGATCGGTCAGTAACCACGCCGGACCCGCCCCCGCGCCATGGCGGGCGGGTCCATCCGACAAGTGACCGGCCCACAAGAACCGCCCGACAAGAGAGACAGAATGCACCCCGCGCCCGTCAAACTCGCCTGCCGCAACGTCTGGAAAATCTACGGGCCGCACCCCGAAAGACTGCTGCAAGGCGGCGCGGTTCCCACGCTTTCGGAAATTCGGGAAAGCCAGCATGTCGGTGCTGTGCGGGCTGCCAGTCTGGATGTGCGCACGGGCGAGATATTCGTCATCATGGGCCTGTCGGGGTCGGGAAAATCGACACTGATCCGCTGCCTTGCGCGGTTGATTGAACCGACGGAGGGCGAGATCCTGTTCGACGGGCAAGACTTGTTGAAAGCGAGCCCGTCCGAGATGATCGAGATCCGCCGTCACAAGATGGGCATGGTGTTTCAGCATTTTGCGCTGTTGCCGCATCTGACGGTTTTGCAGAACGTCGCTTTTCCGCTTGAAGTTCAAGGCGTTGCAAGAAACCTCCGCGAGGCGCGGGCGTCCGAGGTGATTTCTTTGGTGGGGTTGGACGGGCGCGAGGACTACTATCCGCGCCAGCTTTCGGGCGGGCAACAGCAGCGAGTGGGCATCGCGCGCAGTCTGGCGGTCGAGCCCGAGCTGTGGTTTCTGGACGAGCCGTTTTCGGCGCTGGACCCGCTGATCCGACGCGAAATGCAGGATGAATTTCTGCGCATCCAGAAAAAGCTGAAGAAAAGCATCGTCTTTATCACCCATGACTTTGACGAGGCGATCCGGCTGGCGGACCGGATTGCGATCATGAAAGACGGCGCGCTGATCCAGATCGCCACGCCAGAAGAGCTGGTCCTGAATCCCGCCGATGCCTATGTGGCCGAGTTCACCGCCCATGTGCCGCGTGCCAAAGTGGTGACGCTGGGCCGGATCATGGTGCCGGGGGCGGCGGAAAATGTGGCCGGCACCCTGCCCGCCAGCACCCGCGTCGAGGCCTGCGCCGGGCGGATCGAGGCCGCCGCTCTGCCCCACGCCGTCACCGATGACGCGGGCCGGGTGATTGGCCATGTCACGCCGCGCGCCGTGATCGACGTGCTGTTGGGGCGCGGTGGCGCATGAACCCGCTGGCGCTCAGATCACTGTTGTGGCTGGGGCTGTTCGCCGTTTCGCTGGCGCTGGCCGGATTTGCGCCCGCGTTGGGTCTGGCGCCGGTGCCGGTGCCCTTCTGGCTCCGGGTCGATCTTGCCGGAGCGATTTCGGCGGCAATGCGCTGGTTGGTCGAGACGGCGAGTTTCGGGCTTTTTACCTTCAAGGATCTGACCCGCGCCATCGCCGCGCTGATAGATCTGCCCTATCAGGGCGCGCGGTTCGTGTTGGTCGAGGGGCTGCGCGAGGGGCGCGGTTCGCGCGCGGTGACGCTGATCCCGCCGCTGGGCTGGCTGACGGTAACGCTGGTGATGACGGCGCTGGGGGTTTGGGCCAAAGGTTGGAGGCTGGGGCTGTTCCTGGGGCTGTGCTTTGTCTATCTTGCGGCCTTCGGGCGCTGGGAAAGCGCGATGATCACGCTGGCCTCGATCGTGATCGCGGTGCCGATCGGGGTGGCAGGCGGGTTGGTGTTGGGGGTGGCGGCCTATCTCTGGCCACTGGTCAACCGGGTATTGTCGCCGGTGCTGGACCTGATGCAGACGGTGCCGACTTTCGCCTATCTGGTGCCGATCCTGTTTCTGTTCGGCTTTGGCCCGGTGGCGGCGCTGCTGGCCACGGTGATCTACGCGATGCCGCCGATGGTGCGGGTGACCACGTTGGCGCTGCGCTCGGTTCCGACCGAGTTGGAGGAGCTGTCGCGGATGGTCGGCTGCACCGGTCGTCAACGGCTGAGCAAGGTGCTGCTGCCCGCCGCCCTGCCCGATCTGATGGTGGGGGTCAATCAAGTCATCATGCTCAGCCTGAACATGGTCATCATCGCCTCGATGATCGGCGCGGGCGGGCTTGGGTTTGATGTGCTCAATGCGCTGCGCCGGCTGGACATCGGCGCCGGCGTCGAGGCGGGGTTGGCAATCACCGCCCTTGCCGTGGCGCTGGACCGGCTGAGTCAGGCGATGGCGCAGCGCAGCCAGCGCCCCGGCGTGGTTTTGCGCGGCAGCGTCTGGCGGCGGCACCGCTGGGGGCTTTCCGTGCTGGCGATGGCTTTGGCGATCAGCCTGTTGGGCTGGGCGCTTCCGGCGCTGCAGACCTGGCCGGAATCGGCTACTCTCAGCACCAAGGGGTTTTGGTCCGACTTGGTGAAGTATATCAATATCAACTACTTCGATCAGCTAGAGGCGGTCAAGGGTGCCATGCTGGGCTGGCTGCTGTTGCCGGTAAAACGGTTCTTGCTGGCGCTGCCCTGGCCTTGGGTGCTGGCGCTCCTGGCGCTGGCGGGGGCGCAGTTGGGCGGCCGCAAGCTGGCGCTGACCTGCGCCGCCCTGGGGCTGTTCATCCTGTCCACCGGGCTTTGGGAACAGGCCATGACGACGCTTTACCTTTGTGGCGTCTCGGTGTTGATCGCGGGGCTGATCGGGGTGCCGCTGGGGGTTCTTGCGGCCAGTTCCGAGACGGCGGCGCGGGTCATCGGCGCGGTCATCGACACGCTTCAGACCCTGCCCAGCTTTGTCTATCTGATCCCGGTGGTGATGCTGTTCCGGGTCGGCGACTTTTCGGCAATGATCGCGGTCGTGCTTTATGCGCTGGCCCCGGCGGTGCGCTATAGCGCGCATGGGCTGCGTTCGGTGCCGCCGGAACTGATCGAGGCGGGCACTGTTTGCGGCTGCACCCGCTGGCAATTGCTGACCCGGATCCGGCTGCCCTCGGCGCTGCCCGACATGCTGCTGGGGCTGAATCAGACGATCATGCTGGCGCTGTCGATGCTGGTCATCACCGCGCTGGTCGGCACGCGGGATCTGGGCCAAGAGGTCTATATCGCGCTGACCCGTGCCGATACCGGCGCGGGCCTGGTCGCCGGTCTTGCCATCGCCGCAATCGCCATCATCGCCGACCGGCTGATTGCCGCAGGCGCCGCACAGGCCCGCGCGCGCCTTGGCCTGCAAGGAGAAACCGCCGCATGACCCCGCTGGAACGCGCCCTTTCCCTGCCGATCTGGACCGGCCCCACCCATGCCGAGCCGCTTGGCGGTGGCATCACCAATGTCAATTTTCTGGTCACCGACGCCCGCCAAAGCGCCGTGGTGCGGATTGGCCAGGACATTCCGGTGCATCAGGTGATGCGCTTCAACGAACTGGCCGCCAGCCGCGCCGCCCATGCCGCCGGGGTCTCGCCCGAGGTGCTTTATCACGAGCCCGGCGCGCTGGTGATCGCCTTCATCAAGGCCCGCACGCTGTGCGCCAAGGATATTCGTGCACCCGGCATGCTGGACCGGATCGTGCCACTGATCGCGCGGGCGCACCGCGACATTCCGCGCCACCTGCGCGGCCCGGCGCTGGTGTTTTGGGTGTTTCACATCCTGCGCGACTACGGCGCCACCCTGACCGAGTCCGAAAGCCCCCATGCCCCCGCCCTGCCCGCGCTTCTGGCCCGCGCCGACCGGCTTGAGGCCGCCGTCGGCCCGGTTGATCTGGTCTATGGCCACAACGACCTTCTGCCGGCGAACTTTCTGGATGACGGGGCGCGGCTTTGGCTGATCGACTGGGACTATGCGGGCTTCAATTCGCCGCTTTTTGATCTGGGCGGGCTGGCGGCCAACAACGCGCTGTCGCCCGAGCAAGAGGCGCAGATGCTGACCGCCTATTTCGACCACCCCCCCGATGCCGCGCTTTGGCGGCGCTACCGGGCGATGAAGGCGGCCAGCGCGCTGCGTGAAACGCTGTGGTCGATGGTTTCTGAAATCCATTCCGAACTGGACTTCGACTTCGCCCACTATACCCAAACCAACCTCGCGGCCTTTGACGCCGCCTGGGACGATTACCTGCAAAGCTGAGGATATCATGGCAGACCTTCCCTCAACGGCAAAAGCCGTCATCATCGGCGGCGGCATCATCGGCTGCTCGGTTGCCTACCACCTTGGCAAACTGGGCTGGACCGATACCGTGCTGCTGGAACGCAAGAAGCTGACTTCGGGCACCACCTTCCATGCCGCAGGGCTGGTCGGGCAGTTGCGCACCAATGCCAATATCACCCAGCTGCTGGGCTATTCGGTCGATCTTTACGACCGGCTGGCCAAGGAGACCGGGATCGAGACCGGCTGGAAGATGAACGGCGGATTGCGCCTGGCATGCAACGAAGAACGCTGGACCGAGGTCAAGCGGCAAGCCACCACCGCCCATTCCTTCGGGCTCGAGATGCATCTGCTGACCCCGCGCGAGGCCAAGGACCTGTGGCCGATGATGACGGTGGACGATCTGATCGGCGCGGCCTTTCTGCCGACCGACGGGCAGGCCAACCCCTCGGACATCACCCAAAGCCTGGCCAAGGGCGCGCGCATGGCCGGGGTCAGGATCCTGGAAGACACGCCGGTGACGCGGATCCTCGTCGAAGATGGCCGGATCTGTGGCGTCGAAACCCCCGCCGGGCGGATCGCTTGCGAAAAGGTGATCCTGTGCGCCGGGCAATGGAGCCGCACGCTGGCCGCCAGCGTCGGCGTCAATGTGCCGCTGGTCTCGGTCGAGCATCAATACCTGATTACCGAAAAGATCCCCGGCATCACCCCCGGCCTGCCCACCTTGCGCGACCCCGACCGGCTGACCTACTGGAAAGAGGATGTCGGCGGCCTGGTGATGGGCGGATACGAGCCGAACCCCGTGCCCTGGGCGCAAAATGGCATTCCCGAGGGTTTTCACTATGAATTGCTGACCTCGAATTTCGACCATTTCGAACAGTTCATGGACCGGGCGATCGGCCGGGTGCCGGCGCTGGAAACCGCCGGGATCAAAGAGCTGATCAACGGGCCCGAAAGCTTTACCCCGGATGGAAATTTCATTCTGGGCGAGGCGCCCGAGCTTGCAAACCTGTATGTCGGCGCCGGGTTCAACGCCTTTGGCATCGCCTCGGGCGGTGGCGCGGGCATGGCGCTGGCGGAATGGGTGGTCAAGGGCGCGCCGCCGTTCGATCTGTGGCCGGTCGATATCCGCCGCTTTGGCCGGGTGCATCAAGATACCGATTGGGTCCGCACCCGCACGCTTGAAGCTTACGGCAAGCACTACACCATCGCCTGGCCGTCCGAGGAACACAGCTCTGGTCGCCCCGCGCGAAGGTCGCCGCTTTATGCGCATCTGGCGGCGGCGGGGGCCTGTTTTGGCGAAAAGCTGGGTTGGGAACGGCCGAACTGGTTTGCCGATCTGGCCGCCGGAGAGGTCGCGCGCGATACCTATTCGTTCCAGCGTCCGGGCTGGTTTGACGCGGTGGCGCGCGAACACCATGCCTGCCGCGACGCGGCGGTGCTGATTGATCAGTCGTCATTCGCGAAATTCACCCTCAAGGGGCCGGACGCGGCCGCCGCGCTGAACTGGGTCGCGGCGGGCAATGTCGATCGCGCGGTGGGCAGCCTGACCTATACGCAGATGCTCAACGATCACGGTGGCATCGAATGTGACCTGACGGCGGTGCGGGTGGCGGCGGATGAATACTACATCGTCACCGGCACCGGCTTTGCCACCCATGATTTCGACTGGATCACCCGCACCCTGCCCAGCGGCGCCCGCGCCGCGCTGGTTGATGTGACCAGCGCCTATGCGGTGCTGTCGCTGATGGGGCCGCACGCGCGCGACATTCTGGGCCGCGTCTGCCATGATGATATCTCGAACGCGGGCTTTGCCTTTGGCACCGCGCGGCGGATCGGTGTGGCGGGGTGCCCGGTGCTGGCGCTGCGGGTGACCTATATGGGCGAGCTGGGCTGGGAATTGCACATCCCGACCGAATTTGCCGTCAACGTCTATGAGGCGCTGACTGTGGCGGGGGCGGCCTTCGGGCTGCGCGACGCCGGCTACCGCGCGATCGAGACGACGCGGCTGGAAAAGGGCTACCGCGCCTGGGGCGCCGATATCGGCCCCGATCACACCCCCGTCGAGGCCGGTCTGGCCTGGGCGTGCAAGATGAAATCGGGCCTGCCCTTCAAGGGCCGTGCCGCGATCGAGGCCCAGTTGGCGGGCGGGGTGAAAAAGCGGCTGGCGGGCTTTGTCGTCGATGACCCCTCGGTCGTGCTTTTGGGCCGCGAGACGATCTTGCGCAACGGCGAGAGGGTCGGCTGGCTGTCGTCGGGGGGGTTTGGCCACAGCCTGGGCAAACCGCTGGGCTACGGCTATGTGCGCCATCCCGAAGGGGTCAGCGACGCGTTTGTCCTGTCGGGCGATTACGCGCTGGAGGTGGCCTCGGAACGGGTGCCGGCGCGGGTCTCGCTCAGCCCGTTCTACGACCCGAAGAACCTGCGCATCAAGAGCTGAGCCACCGTTCTGGCGCATCCCCGGCGGCGCGGGCGATCGGGCCGGAACGCGGGCTGTGCCTTTGCTGGCGGTGGCGCCATGGCGGGCGCGACGCGGCGCGCCGTGGGGCCGCCGCCGCCCCGACGGTCCGGCGCCACCGACGCCCTGTTTGGACCAGGTGCGGCAAACGCTCGCGATGGGGCGGCGTTGCTTGCCAGCCTGTCAGAGACTGGCTAAAACCGGCGCACGGACAGGCCGCACAATTCAGGAACCACCTTAGATGGACCCCATGACCGCCGCGCTTCCCACTGCGATTGCCGATCCGGCAAGCCGCCTGCTGGAACTGATCGAAAAGGGTGGTCTGGCGATGTGGGCCATCGCCCTGCTGTCGGTGTTCACGATGGCGCTGATCTTGTGGAAGATCGTGCAGCTTTGGGCCTATGGGGCAACCTCGGGCGGGCGGCACACGGCCCGCGCGCTGGACCTTTGGATCAGCGGCAAGACGCAAGAGGCGCTGGACGTGGTGTCACGGCGGCGCTCGTTTCGGGCGCGACTGGCGCATGATGCGATGCAGGCCGTGCTGAACCCGGACCTTGACCGCACCGCCGCCGAGGCCGAGACCGGGCGCTGCGCGCGCGCCTTGCTGCAACGCGCGGGCAGCGGTCTGCGGGCGCTGGAGCTGGCCTCGACGATCGGGCCGCTGCTGGGGCTTTTGGGTACGGTCGTGGGCATGATTGCCGCTTTTCAGGCGCTACAGGATGCGGGCGCGCGCGCCGATCCGGCGGTGCTGGCGGGGGGGATCTGGGTGGCCTTGCTGACCACCGCCGCCGGTATGGCCGTGGCGATTCCGGCGCAGATCGCGCTGACTTGGTTTGAAAGCATCTCGGACCGGCTGCGCCATGACATGGAGGATGCCGCGACGCGGGTCTTTCAACGCGGTGCGTCGGCGCCCACCGGGGTCGTGCGGCCGCGCATTCAGGTGGCCGAGTGATGTTCTCCTTTGGCCAGAAAAGGCTGCGACGGCGGCCCAATCTGACGCCGATGATCGACGTCGTGTTTCTGCTGCTGGTGTTTTTCATGCTCGCCTCGCGGTTTGGCGCGCAGATGACGCTGCCGCTGGCCTTGGGCGGATCAGCGGGCAGCGCCTGGTCCGGGCCGCCGCGTCTGGTCGATGTCGCGCCCTCGGGGTTGGCGCTGAACGGCACCGCGATCGGCGCCGACGCCCTGCCCGAGGCGCTGGCCGCGCTGGTCGCCAACCCCGAAGACGCGATCGTGCTGCGCGCCCGCGACGGTGCCAGTCTGCAAGCGGTGATCACGGTGATGGACGGGCTGCGCACGGCGGGGTTTTCGCGCATGGTTCTGGTGGAATAGCCGATGGATTTTTCCGCCCCGCCCCGGCGCCGCCCCGCTGAAAACCTGTTGCCGATGATCAATGTGGTGTTCTTGCTGCTGATCTTCTTTCTGGTCGCGGCCGAGCTGTCCCCGCCCGAGCCCTTTGCCGTCACCCCCCCCGAGGCCGGGTCCGACACCACGGCCGAGGGGCAGTTCACGCTGCTTCTGAGCCCCGAAGGCGTGTTGGGCTATCGTGACCAGATCGGCGAGGCGCAGGCCCTGGCCGCGCTCGAGACCGAACGGACCCAGTATTGTGGCGCCGAGGACTGCACCGCCACCCCGCCAAAGCTGATGTTGCGCGCCGATGCGAGTGTCGCCGGGGCAAGTGTCGCGGGGCTGCTGGGTCAGATCGGCGCGCTTGGCTTTACCGAGGTTCAGCTTGTGACTGAGCGGCCATGAGACGACTTTGGGAAATCCCGCTTTATCTTGGGCTTGCCCTGGCCGCGCATCTGGGGGTTTTCGCGGCGTTGTCGCGGGGCGACGGCGGGGTCAGCTCATCGGGCGCGGGCGGCACCGAACTGGTCAGTCTCGAGGCCGCCGATGCCAGTCTGGCGGAACTGGTGGCCGAATGGGACCAACCGCCCGAACTGACCGAGCCACCGGTAGAAGCGCTGCCCGACCCGGCCCCAACCGAGGCTTTGCCCGAGGCCCTGGTCAAGCCTGCGCCGGACCCCCTGCCGCTTGCCGCCCCGGCGCTGGCCATGGCGCTACGCCTGCCGGAACTGCCCGACAGCGCCATCGCGCTGCCCGCGCCGCCCGAGCCCGCGCCCGCGCCAGAGGCCGAACCCGAACCCGCGCCCGAACCCGCGCCCGAACCGGCCCCGACTCCTGAACCCAAACCAGAACCGAAGCCTGAACCCAAATCGAAGCCCGTGGCCAAAAAGGCCCCCGCCAAACCCGCGCGCGCGGCAAGCGCCGGCTCGACCGCGCAGCGTGCCGCCGGATCGGGCGGCGGCGCCATCGCGGGCGACAATGGCAAAGCGCAGGCCGCGACCCTGTCACAATCGGGCGCCAAGAACCTCAAAGCCTCTTGGGGGGCGGCGATCCGCGCCCGGATCGAGCGGCGCAAAGCCTACCCCAACGCGGCGCAAGGCGCGAAGGGCAAGGTGATGGTGCGGCTGACAGTGGCGCGGACGGGCGGCCTGGTGGCGGTCTCGATCGCGCGGTCGTCGGGCAATGACGCGCTGGATGAGGCCGCGTTGCGGGCGGTGCGGGCGGCCGGGCAGTTTCCGTCCGCTCCGGCAGGGCTGACCGAAGCCAGCTACAACTTTGCGCTGAGCATGAGCTTTTCGCGCTAGAAATTCTTTGGAAATTCTTTTCGCACCAAGTGGTTTTCGCGCCAGGTGCGTTGCCGTTCCCGGCAGTCTTGTCGTTCCCGCCGGTCTGGCCGACCCCGGCACCATGTCAGGCAGTCGGACCCCGGGGGTGCGGCTGCCCGGGCGAATGGCCCGGACAACCGCCTTTTTCAGAACGTGGCTTGAAGCGTCAGATAGACGCTGCGGCCCGGCTCGTTGACCTGCGTCATCGTCGGCTCGACGACGTTCGAGCGGCTGAGGTGGTTGGCATAGGTCTTGTCCAGCACGTTGTTCATGCCCGCCATCAGCACCACACCGTCGCGCACATCATAGGTCCCGAACAGATCCAGCGTGGCATAGCCCGGCGTTTCGCCCGCATCGCGCGAGGCATCGATCCGGGTCTGTTTCGTGGCCCAGTTGATCCGCGCACCGGCGCTCCAGTCGTTCTGACCATAGGTTGCCACGATCTTGCCAGCCAAGGGCGGAATCTGCGCCAGCGGCTGATTGTCATCGAGGTTCTGGCCATGCGTCCAGGTTGCATCCCCCGACAGATCAAAGCCGCCGTATTGCCAGCCGCCCGCGATCTCGACGCCCGACAAGCGCGCGCCGATATTGCGATAGGTGGTCACCCCGGCATAGGTGAAGGCATCGCGCAGGATATAGTCGCTGACCCGGTCGGTATAGGCGGTGGCGTTGAAGTGCCAGTTGTCGCGGACGGTCTCGAAGCCGATGTCGATCTGGTTGTGCTGTTCGGGATCAAGATCGGGGTTGCCGACCCAGGTCGTGCGCGCAATCGCACGTTCGGTCGTGTCGGCGGTGCGGACCGAATGCGACAGGCCGAAGAACGCCTTGGACTGATCGCTCAGCGCGTATTCGAACCGCGCCAGACCACCAAAGTTGTCCTCGGTCCGGTCCTCGTCAAAGGTCGTGCCGTAGTAGGTGGTGTAGAGGTCGTTGGCCGTCGTCGGCGATCCGGCCGGCGCCAGGGCCGCGGCATCGGCCGAGCTTATCACATGGTCATAGCGCGCGCCCAGCTTCAGGCTCAGCCGCTGCGACAGGGCGGTTTCGGTTTCGCCGTAAAGCCCATATTGCGCGATGGTCACGTCGGGCCACATATAGGCCCGCGCCAGCCCGGGGGTCAGCGCATCGACCTGCGCCACCATCGCGGCAGACCCCTGATAGACGGTGGCAATGCGGTTGTTCGACTGCATGTCGACCCCGACCTTCGCGGTGGTGGTGCCGAAATCCAGCTGCCCCTCGATCTTGCCTCCGTAGGTGTCGGATTCGGACGGCACGACCGAGGCCATCATCCCCACCGGGCGCAGCGAATAGTTGTCCATCACGTGGTCAACCTCGGACAGGTAGGCGCTGGCTTCGATCCGCTGAAGCGGGCCGAAGCTGACATCTTTCTTGACCCGCAGCCGCCAGATATCGGTTTCCGACAGCGGGCTGTCCATGTTCGCGCCGCTGTAAAGCACATCCTCGGTCACGTCGCGTTCGCGGTCCAGCGCCACCGACAGGCCATCGCGTTCCAGCCCGAAGGTCATGCCGTAGCTTTTCTGGTTATACGAGCTGAGCACCGTGTCGCCGTTGCCATCTTCATAGTCGTCGGCGGTTTTTCTATGCGCGAAGCCCGACACATAGAACCCGTTGCCCAGATCAAACGCGCCCTTCACGCCGCCTTCCAGCGTGTTGGAGTTGCTGACGCCCCCCAGAAGGGCTTCGGCGTTCCAGCGTTTGTCGGGGCTGAATTTCGGCGCGTCGCGTTCCAGAATGACCGTGCCACCGGTGCCGCCGGCACCGTTGGTGACCGATTGATAGCCGCGCTGCACGATCACCCGGTCGGCCAGGTTGAGAAACGCCGTCGAGGCGGGCGGGTCCATCCGGTTCGGGCAGCCGCCCAGCGTGAACGACCCGGCGTCGATGATGTTGAGCTGGTTCTGTTGCTGGCCGCGGATCACGATTTCCAACCCGTGGCCGCTCATCCGGCCGGTGTCGATCCCCGGAACCTGACGCAGCAGATCAGCGCCATCGGCGGCAGGGCCTGTGGCCCCCGGCGCCAGATCAAGAACGTATTCCGCCGGAGACGTGGCGCCCGTCGCGCCCTTGACAATGATCGGATCCAGCGTGGTCTCAGTGGTCTGCGCCAGCGCCATGCTGGAGATCGACGACATGAGCAATGCAATTGCGCCAAGGCGCGTAACGGAATTTGCAGGCATTTTACCCTCATAGGCAATTGAGATAGGGCCGTTCGGGCCGCTTTGGGCCGGAACGGTCTGCTACTGGCGGTTCACCGCACAGAGATCGTCTCAGGCTGTCAGAGGGGGGCCGCGAATCGCGCGCAGGCGACACAGGCGCCACGGCAAGACCGGCTCATGCGCGACAAAATCGGGCTGGAACCGCTGGAATGAGATCGCGCGTCCGGGGGTCGCGAAGGGTTCGGGGCTGATCGCGATGCCGACCACGCAAAAGGGACAGCTTCCCCCCGCGCCCGGGCCGGGTTGCCTGTCTGCCGGCGAGCCGTCGGCCAGAAGGGTGATCGTTTCCAGCCCCCCCGCCCCGCAAATGACGAGCCGAACCCCACCGGGAGTGACATGTGGAAACGTGACAAGCGCTGTCTGCACCAACAACAACACCGCAAACGCCGCCGAAACGGCGGCCTTCACAGCGTTGAAGCAGAAGAGTTTTCCAAGCGTCATGCGAAATTTCTTACAACACATTTCTGTGATACACAGCCGCTATTTGGGTGCCGGGCAAAAATGTCGCGGGGCGGAAATGCTGCGTGGCCGAAATGCCGCACGAAGACCTTGTATCACAGCCCCAGAGGCCGCCGCGCGCGACACTTGGGCCGTAGGGCGGCGGCGACCTGTTTACGCAGCCTCAAGACCGGATCGACGTTGCGAAACGGCGGTTCCAAGGGACCCAAGGGGTTGCGCCAACCCGATAATCCGTTTACGACACTGAATGTCGGTTTTAGCACAGGCTAATTGCGTTGTGCTGACCATGCGCTGGCTTTTGCCGTCGGCGTAGCAGGCCCTGCGCCCCTTGGGGGTGCGTAGATCGGGCCAAGACTTCAAACGGATTTCCGGTGTCAACGGCGCGCCGGCTATCGTCACCAAAAGCGCCGGAAAACAGGAGAGACAACCCATGAAGAAGCACATTGCTTCGGCTTGGCTTGCCGTGCCTTTGCTTGCCTTTGCCGTTCCGGCATGGGCCCAAAGCGAGTGCGGTCGAGTCACAATTGCAGAAATGAACTGGGCTTCGGCAGGCGTTGCTGCGCAGGTCGACAAGCTGATCTTGGAAAATGGCTATGGCTGTGACGTCGAGCTGGTTTCCGGCGACACGATGCCGACCTTTACCTCGATGAACGAAAAGGCCGAGCCCGACCTTGCGCCCGAACTTTGGGTCAACGCCGTGCGCACGGCACTTGATGCCGCCGTGGCCGAGGGCCGTCTGGTCATCGCAGCCCCGATGCTGCAAGACGGTGGCGTCGAGGGCTGGTGGATTCCGAAATATCTGGCCGAAGCTCACCCCGAGATCGACACGGTGCAAAAGGCGCTGGAGCATCCCGAACTGTTCCCCTCGCCCGAAGACCCGAGCATCGGTGCTGTCCACAACTGCCCGGCGGGCTGGAACTGCCAGATCTCGACCGCCAACCTGTTCCGCGCGCTGAAGGCCGAGGACAAGGGTTTTGAGCTGGTTGATACCGGATCGGCCGCGGGCCTCGACGGCTCGATCGCCAATGCCTATGCACGCAAGGCCGGCTGGCTGGGCTACTACTGGGCGCCGACCGCGATCCTGGGCAAATACGAAATGGTCAACCTGTCGTTCGATGCGCCGCAGGACAAGGCCGATTGGGACGCCTGCACCTCGCAGCCCGATTGCCCGGACCCGAAGGTCAATTCCTATCCGGTTTCTGACGTCTTTACCGTCGTCACCAAAGGCTTTGCCGAAAAAGCCGGTGTCGCGATGGACTATGTCAAGACCCGCAAATGGGACAACCAGACTGTCGGCGCGGTGCTGGCATGGATGGATGAAAACCAGGGTACCAATGAGGACGCCGCGCGCTACTTCCTCGAAACCT
Source organism: Rhodobacteraceae bacterium UBA6197 (assembly GCA_002422085.1). Classification (GTDB taxonomy): domain Bacteria; phylum Pseudomonadota; class Alphaproteobacteria; order Rhodobacterales; family Rhodobacteraceae; genus UBA6197. Next base: position 90,674 of record DISZ01000015.1, on the reverse strand, counting down.
ATCCCGAAATGTGGCAATCTTGGCTTCCGGCCGAGGTGGTCGCTAAGGTCAAAGACGCGCTTTAAGACGTAAACCAGACCGCCGGGCGCCCGGCCCCCCCAGTTGGGGCCGGGCGCCCGCTTGCTTTAGCGCCACTGGCGCAAGTCCCATGAAAGGAACCCACAATGGCCAATGCCTGTTGGGGATTACCCGAAATACTCTGCCAGTTCCCGGCGCTTGACGCCACGTCGTTGCGGGTGATGCGCAAGGGTATTGATAACGGTTTCAGAGACCTCGTGCGCAGCTATTCCGACGCGATCGACATTGCCACGGCACCGCTGCAGATTTTTCTCAATACGCTTGAGCGCGCCTTTACCGGGGCGCCCTGGGTGCTGGTTCTGATCGTCATGGTGGCCATCGTCTGGGCCACCTCGCGCAGTTGGAAAACCACGACCGGAACGGTGTTGGCGATGCTGGCCATCGGCTATGTCGGCCTGTGGCAGGACACGATGGTTACGCTGGCCATGGTGACCGTCTGCACCGTGGTCGCGGTGATCCTTGGTCTGCCGATCGGTATTGCGGCGGCGCGCTCGGACAGGGTGCAGCGGATCGTGAACCCGATTCTGGATGTCATGCAGACCTTGCCCTCCTTCGTCTACCTCATTCCGGTGGTCGTGATCTTTGGCATCGGCAAGGTGCCGGGGATGATCGCGGTGGTGATCTACGCGGTGCCGCCGATGATCCGCCTGACCAATCTGGGGATCCGGCTGGTGGACCGCGAAGTGATCGAGGCCGCGGATGCGTTCGGGTCTTCGGCGCGGCAAAAGCTTTGGGGGGTGCAACTGCCGCTGGCGCTTCCGACGATCATGACCGGGGTCAACCAGACCATCATGATGTCGCTGGCAATGGTTGTCGTGGCCTCGATGGTGGGGGTCGGCGGTCTGGGGCGCAACGTGCTTCAGGCGATCAACAACCAGTTCTTCACCATTGGTTTCATGAACGGTTTTGCGCTGGTGGCCATCGCCATCATCTTTGACCGCACCAGCCAGGCCTTTGGCGCCAGGTTGCAAAAACATCAGGAAGTTGGCCATGACTGAACAACTGACCCTGCCCCCCGAGGCGGATGACGACGATGACGCCGCGACAGGCAAAAGCGGCATCGATATCCGCAATCTCTACAAGATCTTCGGCCCCGATCCCGAGCGCTACGTCGAGGATGTCAAGGCCGGGATGACCAAAGAGGTGCTGAACGACCAGCATAACCATGTGCTGGGGCTACAGAATATCTCGCTTTATATTCCGCCCGGCCAGATCACCGTCATCATGGGTCTGTCGGGTTCGGGCAAGTCGACCCTGATCCGCCATATCAACGGCTTGATCGCGCCCACCGCGGGCGAGATCCTCTATGACGGCGATGATATCTGCCGCATGACCCCCAGCCAGTTGCGTGATTTCCGGCGCCGCAAGACCGCGATGGTGTTTCAGAAATTCGCGCTTTTGCCGCATCGCACGGTGCTGGAAAACACCACTTACGGCCTGGATATCCAACGCATGCCCCGCGCCAAAAGCGTGCCGATCGCCCAGCACTGGATCGAGCGTGTCGGACTTCAGGGGTTTGAGGACAACTACCCCGCCCAGCTTTCCGGCGGTATGCAGCAACGCGTCGGGCTGGCGCGCGCGCTGGCCAATGACGCCGATATCCTGCTGATGGACGAGGCATTTTCGGCGCTGGACCCGCTGATCCGGATGGATATGCAGGCGATCTTGCTGGAGCTTCAGAAAGAACTGCACAAGACCATCGTCTTCATCACCCATGACCTGGATGAGGCGCTGCGTCTGGGCGATACCATCGCCATTCTGCGCGACGGCGCGATGGAGCAGGTCGGCACCGGCCAGGACATCGTGTTGCGCCCGGCGAATGACTATATTGCCTCTTTCGTGCGCGAGGTGAACCGGGGCCGGGTGATCCGTGCCGCAACGGTGGCGGTGGCGCCAAAATCGGGCGAGGATCTGCCCGAGTTTTCGGTTCAGGGCACTCACGTTCTGGAAAAGGTCGCCCGACAAATGACTCGGGCCGGGGTTTCACGTGCCCGCGTGGTCGGCAAAAAGGGCCAGTTGCGCGGGGTTCTGGACATGGCGACGATGATCGAAGCCATGGTCAACCCGGCGGAAGCTGTCGACTAGAGGCCTTTCCCCCCGGCCCGATAGCGTGGCGCCGGGGGGCGACCCAACCTCATCGCCCGTTGTCAAAGGCTTTCGGGGTATCGCCCCGTCTCAAGCTCTTGGCGGGTCATCGCGCGGGCGTCATTCAGCTACGTCTGCCAAGGCGTTGCGTTGCCCTCAGCACTGCAACAGGCCGCTTGGTCCACTGGAACCACGCCTGTCAGGGTGACCCCCCTTGGCCGTTTTCGCGCGCCGGGCCAGAAAGCCGGGTCAGTTCAGCCGGGCAAGGCAAAGCCGCGCGGCTGGGGCAAAGGGTCAGGCCGGAACGCACCGGCCCGCCCCATCACCGGGGTCGTCTTGCTTGACTGGCTGACAGATTGTCGGCGCATCCTCGGACCAAGAAGCAATGAAGGCCGCGGTCGCCGGGATCGGGCCAGCGGCGGCACCGACCGGCATCTGACCAAGGCCGTTCGACCCGCCAGAGAACCGTGGCGCCAGCGGCCAAGGCAGCCCCCGATCAGTATGATCGAAACCGTCCTCGGGCGCCCCATCGGCGCGCAACCTGGCCAAGAGCACGCTGCAAGCCCTCCGCACCGACCTGCCGTCGGCAGGCAAGAACGTAGCCTTGGGCCCCACGCCGGGTTCCATCCCGCCCGACCCCGCCAGGGCCGCCGGGATCCGCGCGCCGACCCGCCGCGCCGCAAACCCCGACCAATGCCTGCCACAAATCCACGGCCATTGCGCCACCATGCTGACGCCCTGCCCGATTGGCGCATCCCGATCCCCTTTCGGCCACGAACGACGGGCAATCACCGGGCTCATCCCCGGTCATCGTGTCGCAGGCGCAGAACGGCGCAGGACCATCGCCGCCGCCAAACCGGGCGATTTGCCCCGATCCATCCCCCAAACGAAGGCTTTGAGCGCCCACCGCGGCGCAGCGGGGCCGGTTCATGCGTCTGCGAGGCGTCACAAATCCAAATCGACTCTTGCGCCCTCTGGACCTTGGCGGGATAATTCCTATATATTCACTCGACAATAGTGCGAGACTGCCATGACCCTCAATAATCACGCCCCAGATTTCTCGGCCCAGCCCGAGGGAACGCCGCTGATCCGACCCTCCACTACCGAACATCCGCTTTATGAGTCGGTTGTCGATGCCTGTCGGACCATCTTTGACCCCGAAATTCCGGTCAACATCTATGATCTGGGCCTGATTTACACCGTCGAGATTTCGGCCGAGAACGAGGTCGAAATCATCATGACCCTGACCGCGCCCGGATGCCCGGTGGCTGGCGAAATGCCCGGTTGGGTCGCCGATGCCGTGGAGCCGCTGGCAGGGGTCAAACAGGTCAATGTGACGATGACCTTCGAGCCGCAATGGGGCATGGACATGATGTCCGATGAGGCTCGGTTGGAACTGGGGTTCATGTGATGTTTGGCATTCCCGGAAAATCTCCGGTCACGCTGACGCCGCGCGCCGTGGCCCAGATCACCGCCCTCATGGCGCGCAAGAATGCGGCCGGGCTGCGGATCGGGGTCAAGAAGGGCGGTTGCGCGGGCATGGAATACACGATGGAGATCGCCGCCGAAGCCGGTCCGATGGATGAGGTCGTCGAAGAATCCGGGGCACGGGTGTTGATTGCGCCGATGGCGCAGATGTTCCTGTTCGGCACTGAGATCGACTATGAAGCCGGGCTTCTCGAGGCCGGATTCAAGTTCAAGAACCCCAATGTCGCCGAGGCTTGCGGCTGCGGCGAGTCGATCAAATTCAAGGATATGCCCGCGGCCGACTAGGTCAGCACAGGGGCATCTCCGAGCCGGATCCACTCTGGAGCAAAGTGTCGGGATGCGCGCATTTGCGCTTTGCGCCAGGCCGCGCCCTGCCCTAGTCTTTTTCCGACAACCAATCGAGGGAGAGACACATGCGGCGTAAAATGGCGGCGGGAAACTGGAAGATGAACGGCACACGGGCAAGCCTGACCGAGGTCGATGCGCTTGTCTCAGCCCATCCCGACCCGGCGTGCGACGTGCTGCTGGCGCCTCCGGCCACGCTGATCGCCTGGATGGCGGAGCGCGTGAAAAACGCACCGTTCCGGATTGGCGGGCAGGATTGCCATGCCGCGGCCTCAGGCGCGCATACCGGCGATATCGCAGCGGGAATGCTGGCCGACGCGGGGGCAAGCCACGTGATCCTGGGTCATTCAGAGCGACGGGCCGACCACAACGAAACCGACGCCCAGGTCCGCGCAAAGGCCGAGGCGACAAAAGCTGCCGGACTGGTCGCGGTGATCTGTATCGGCGAGACCGAAGCGCAGCGCGATGCCGGCGAAACATTGGCGGTGATCGGGGCCCAGCTTGCCGGTTCGACGCCGGACGGGGCCACCGGCAGTTCAACCGTCATCGCCTATGAGCCGGTCTGGGCGATTGGCACCGGGCGCACGCCGACGCTCGGGCAGATCGCCGAAGTGCACGACTTCTTGCGGACGCAACTGCTGGGCCGGTTCGGTGCGGAAGGCGCGAAGATCCGGTTGCTCTATGGTGGTTCGGTCAAACCCGCGAACGCCGCCGAGATCTTTGCCACCTCGAACGTCGATGGCGCCTTGGTCGGTGGCGCCAGCCTGAAGGCCGCGGATTTCGGGGCCATCATCTCCGCACTTGAGGTTGCCTGAAAGCGCCTCCGGCGGGAGTATTTCAGCCAAAAAGAAACGACAAGGGCAGCAGAAACCTCCGCTGCCCTTTCAACTTCGTGCAAATATCCCCGCCGGAGGCTTCCGACTTTGGACCCCGCGCTACTTGATGATGGTCTCCGGTCCCATGACGCTGGTCGGCAGCCAGGTAGACAGGAACGGGATATAGGTAATCATGATCAGGAAGACGAACAGGACCGCGAGGAACGGCAGTGCTGCACGCACCACCCGCATGATCGGCATCCCCGCCACGCCAGAAGTGACAAACAGGTTCAACCCCACGGGTGGTGTAATCATCCCGATTTCCATGTTGACCACCATGATGATGCCCAGATGGATCGGGTCGACGCCAAGGCTGATTGCGATCGGAAAGACCAAGGGCGCCACGATTAGGATCAGACCCGAAGGCTCCATGAACTGACCGCCGATCAGCAAGATCACGTTGACCATGATCAGGAAGACGATCTTGCCCATGCCAGCGCTGAGCATCGCATTGGCAATCATTTGCGGGATCTGTTCGTCGGTCAGAACATGCTTCAGGATCAGCGCGTTGGCGATGATGAACATCAGCGTGACGGTCAGCTTTCCGGCATCAAACAGCGTCGCCTTGGTGTCCTTGTGAAAAAACGCCGTCAGCAGCACCCAGGGCTTTTGCCACAGCGGCGTGTTGCCCCCCGATTGTGTCAGCGGACCCATGTCGCGGTAGACGAAATTCGCAACGAAATAGGCATAGACGGCGGCCACGGCGGCGGCCTCGGTCGGGGTAAAGGCGCCCCCGGCCCAGTAATAGCCCCAGACCCGCCCGCTGAGCCCATCGGCGCCGGTCACATCATGCGTGCCGATCCAGGGGTAGCCGTAAAGCCCGCCCATGATGATGACAATCAGCATCAGCCCCCAGAAGGCGTCGGCAAAGCTGGCCGCGACTTCGCCCCAGCCCAGCCACTCGCCTTTCGGCAGTTTCTTCCAGACTGCGATGACCAGGATCGTGACCATCAGCATTGCGCCCGCCAAAAGCCCCGGGATCACGCCGGCCAGAAACATCCGCCCGACCGAGACGTCGGTGGCCGAAGCATAGACAACCATCACGATCGACGGTGGAATGAGGATCCCCAGCGTGCCTGCGTTACAGATCACACCGGCCGCGAAATCTTTTGAATACCCCACCTGCCGCATCGCCGCGATGACGATCGAGCCGATCGCGACCACGGTTGCCGGGCTTGACCCCGACAGCGCGGCAAACAGCATGCAGGCAAACACCCCGGCAATGGCCAGCCCGCCCGGCAGATGGCCGACGCAGGCAATCGCAAAGCGGATGATCCGTTTGGCCACGCCGCCGGTCGACATGAAGCTGGACGCGAGAATGAAGAACGGAATCGCCAGCAGCGTCGAGTGCCCCTCCATCGCCTGGTAAAGCGTTTGCGCGATCGAGGCGAGCGAGGTGGTCGAAAACAAGAGCAAGAACAGGATCGAGCTGAGGCCCAGCGAAATGGCAATCGGCACGCCGATCAGCATGAAGCCGACGACCATCACGAAAAGAAGAATGACGTCCATGGCTTATTCCTCGAAGTTCATGTGGCGGACGTCTTCCACGGCATCTTCGGCCTCGTGGCTGACAATCAGGCCCTCACGGCGGCCCTGCACCAGTTCCCAGCTTGCCTGCACCAGACGGAACAGCAACAGCGCGGATCCTAGCGGCAGGATGAAATAGGGGATGAAGCGGGGCAGCTTGATGTAGTGTTCGCCCGCGTTAAAGGTCGGTTCGATAAAGCGCAACCAGTCGGGCATCGGCACGGTTTCGGTTTCATACCAGCCCTGATCGCGGGTCTTGATGAAGCCATCGGGGAACCAGCGCCCTCCGGTCTGCTGAAAGCCGCCGAACGGCGCCCAATAATCCCAGGCCCCCTTGAGCAGGAAGACCGCATAGGCCAGACAAAGTGCCGCCGACACCAGCGCCATCACCCGGCGGGTCCGCGACGGCATCATCCCGATCACCGCGTCGACACCCAGATGCGCCGTGACCTTGACCGCATAGGACATGCCAAACAGCACCAGCCACGCGAACAGGATCAGCGAGGCTTCGAGCCCCCAGATAATGGATGTGTTGAACACATAGCGCAGCAAGACATTGATAAACGTGATCATCGTCATCAGCCCCAGAATGACCGCGATGGCGGCTTCCTCAAAGCTGTTGACGGCGCGGGCCAACGCCGACCTGGGCTCGTATTTGGCGCTCATGTCCCCTCCCCCTCGTAATGCTGTTCCGATGCAAGATCAGAGCCGGTTCCCCCGGTCGGGGTCGATATGCGGCCGGGCGCGCATGAAGCGGCGCGCCCGGCCAATCGATCAGTTTTCGGCGTTGATGGCCTGTGCGGCGTCGATGTTGTCCTGACCGACACCGTCAACGAACTTGCTCCAGACCGGCATCATCGCGTCAACCCAGGCCTGACGCTGTTCGGGCGTCAGTTCGCGGATCACGCCCTTCGCATCCAGAATCGACTGGCGCGCGGCCAGCTCGACGTCGCCCACGGCGGCGTTCCGCTCCATACTGACTTCGTGCATGATCGTTTCAAGCTGCTCCGCGACCGCCGGATCGAGGCTGTCCCAGAAATCGGTCGAAACCACGACCAGATAGTCCAGCACACCGTGGTTGGTTTCGGTGATCCCGTCCTGAACCTCGTAGTATTTCTGGCCATAGCTGTTCGACCAGGTGTTTTCCTGCCCGTCAACGACCTTGGTTTGCAGCGCGCCATAGACTTCGGCAAAGGCCATCGGCTGCGGGCTGGCGCCCAGGGCTTCCATCTGTGCGACCAGCACATCAGACGGCTGCACGCGGAACTTCAGTCCCTTGGCATCGGTGGGCAGCAACAAGGGCTTGTTGGCCGAGAATTGCTTCATCCCCGAATGCCAGAACTCCAGCCCTTTCAGGCCACGCCGTTCCATCGAGGCTTTCATCGCCTGGCCGGTTTCGGACGACTGGAATGCGTCAACCGCGGCCATGTTCTTGAACATGAAGGGCAGGTCGAAAATGTTGAACACCTTGGTAAAGGCCTCGAACTTTGACAAAGACGGCGCGGCCATCTGCACATCGCCCTGAAGCATCGCCTCAAGCACCTGATCGTCATCGTAAAGGGTCGAGTTCGGATAGACCTCGACGCAGGCCTTGCCGTTCATTTCAGCATTGACGCGGTCGGCAAAGAGTTGCGCGGCAATCCCCTTTGGGTGCTTGTCGGCATTGGTCACATGGGCAAACTTGATCTTGACTTCGCCTTCGTCACAATTGGCAAAAGCGCTGCCAGCCGAAGTCACAAGAACAATGGCCGTCATCGCGGCTGATATGAATTTCATCGGTTTCTCCTCCCGGTGGTGGCCTTGCGGCCTCTTGCGCCGTCGCCGACGCCTGACAGAAGGGAAGCGCCTTGCGCCGTTCAGATCAACAGTTTCGTGAACCTGTCGTGAATTGTATGTTTTCTGCCGAAAAAACAGGCGGTTGGAAAAAGGAGGGTGCGGGGCGGTTGTGGGGGCTGTGCGAAAACCCACACAGTTGTTAGCGCCAAAACGGCGGAATCCCGCACAAAGCGGGCCAAAGTGCTAGCGGTAATCCTCGGGGCGAATCCGGTGCCGGGCCAGTTTGTCGTAAAAGGTCTTGCGCGGCAGTTGCAACGCGGCGGCCGCCTCGGTGGCATGGCCGCGCGCCCGGGTCAGCGCCTCGATCAACAAAAACCGCTCGACCTGCGCCATGCGTTCGACCAGACCCAACGCGGCCTCTTGCGGCGCCGGGGTCAGGCCCATGGCAAAGCGCATCGCCTCGCTCATCAGGGCACGCGAGTTGCCGGGCCAGGGTTGCGCCATCAACTGCGCGGTCAGCTCGGGCGGGATCTCGGGCATCGGCAATGAGGACTGTTCGCACGCCGTTTGCACATAGGCGCGAAACAGCTGTGGAATGTCTTCGGGACGTTCGGAAAGCGACGGGACGCGGACCCGCACGACATCCAGTTTCCAATAGAGATCGGGGTTGAACTGGCCGGTCTCGGCAAGGCTGGCAAGCGGCCGGTAGGTGCCCGCGATCAGCCGCGTTGCGGGGCGGTTTTCCAGCCCTTCCAACAGCGCGAACTGCACCGCGGCGGGCAGGTCGGCCACCTCGTCAAGGTAAAGCGTGCCGCCTTCGGCGCGGCCAATGCCGGCCAGCAACGCCTCGGGTGTCAGGCTGACGGCGGGCAGTTTGACAAAGGCGCGCATCGCTGCGGCCGACAGCAGGTGGATCACCTCGGCCACCTTCGAGTTGCCCGCGCCGGGCGCGCCGGTAATCAGCACCTCGGCGCCCGAACGGGCCGCAGCCCGGGTCGCCTCGCGCAGCGCCTCGGCCACCGGCGAGGTGCCCACCAGCAAGCGTGCCGCCGCATCGCCGCGTGTCAGTTCGCGCTTCAGCGCGCGGTTTTCCAGCACCAGCGCGCGCGTTTTCAGCGCCTTTTCGACCACCACCAGAAAATCACGCGGGGTGCAGGGCTTTTCCAGAAAATCAAACGCCCCCGAGGCCATGCCGCGCACCGCCGCAGGCACGTCGCCCTCGCCGGTCAACAGGATCACCGGCAGTTCGCTGTCAACCCGGCGGGCGTGCTCCAGCAGTGCAAAACCGTCCTTGCCCGGCATCCGCAGATCCGACACGATGATCCCGGCGAAGGCGTCGGTGATGTGGTCCTTGGCCTCGATATAGCTGCCGGCCAGCACCGGGCTGAGCCCGGCCAGATCCAGCGTCTGCCCCAGCGCTTCGCGCACCGCGCGGTCGTCATCGACCAAAAGAACCTTCTGCGTCATCGTGCCTCTTTTTTCCGATCGCTGGTGACCGCATCCAGTTCGACCGTAAAGACCGCGCCGCCATCGGGGCGGTTCTGGCCGGTAATCGCGCCGCCAAAGCTTTGCACCAACCCGTAAGAGATCGAAAGCCCCAACCCCATGCCTTCGGCGCTGCCGACCTCCTTGGTGGAATAGAACGGGTCGAAAATCCGCCCCGGTTCGGTGATGCCGGGGCCGGTATCGGCCACCATCAGGCGCACCCGCGCGGCCTCGCGGGTCAGCGTCAGCGTGATGTCGCGGCGCGGGCTTGCGGCCATCGCATCGGCGGCGTTCGACAGAAGGTTGATCACCACCTGCCCCAGCCGCACCTCGCCGCCACGCACCAGAACGGGTGCCGACGGCTGGTGCCAATGCAGGCTGACCCCGGCACGATCCAATCGCGGTTGCACCAGTTCCAGCGCCGAGGCGATGACCGCAACCATATCGACATCGCGCATCGGTTCGCTTTCCTGCCGGGCAAAGGCGCGCAGGTTCTTGATGATCCGGCCCATCCGGCGTGCCAGTTCCGAGATCCGGGTCAGGTTCTGCGCCGCCTCGGCGGATCGGCCGCGTTCCAGATAAAGTCCCGCGTTTTCGGCATAAGAGCCGATCGCCATCAGCGGTTGGTTCAACTCGTGGCTGATCCCCGCCGACATCTGGCCCAAGGCTGACAGCTTGCCCGCCTGCACCAGATCGGCCTGCGCGCGGGTCAGCTGGTCATTGGCCTCTTGCAACGCGGCGGTTCGTTCCTGAACGCGCGCCTCAAGCGCGGCGTTGGCGCGGGCCTTGTCGGCCAGCCGCTCGGTCAGCGCACGGCGGCGTTCGCCCAAGGCCATCAGCACCGCTCCGAAGCCGAACGACAGCGCCGCCGCCACCGCCGCCTGAAGGGCTGCATAGCGCAGCGCCGGGGCGGCATCGACCAGCGCGGTGCTGGTCATCGAGATCACCGGCAAAGGCCGTGTCAGCGGCAGCGCACGGGCCGGAAGATAGGGCCCGCCGTGAACCCGCCACAGCCGCCGCCCCGCCACCGCGTATTCCCGAACCGACACGAACGGGCGCACCAGACCGGCAGGATAGATCGCCGGGTCAGGCGTGGCCGACTGCTGCAACTGGCGAAAGCGCATCTCATCGCGGTTGGTCACGAACACCACGCCTTGATCGTCGACGAACCAGACCGGCATCGCATCGCCCCGCCCGGCGGCCTCGAGCCCCTCGACGTCAAGCCGCAGCAGCAAGGCGCCCGCCACCGCCCCTTCGGGGGCAAAGACCGGCGCCGCATAGGAAAAGTAGCGCCGCGCCGTGGCCGGATCGACGGCGTGAAACAGCCCCAGCGCGCCTTGCCTCGCGCGGATCAGATCGGGCGTCAACGGCATCTGCCCCCGGCGCCCGTCCGACGCGGCCAGAATCTTCCCCTCGGGCGTGACCAGTGTCAGCGACAACAGCCCCGAGGTATCGACCACGCTCAACAGCAGCCGATCCAGGTCAGCCGCCCCGGGTTCTGCCGCCCCGGGTTCTACCGACTCAAGGTCAGTCGCGCCACCCGCTCCGTCCGCCATCGCCCGCGCACTGGGATGATCGGCCATCAAGACCGCGATGGCCCGAAAACGCTGCAAATGCGCGTTCAGCCGATCCGCTGCCAGCCGCAAATCGGCGCTGCCGCGTTCCTCCAGCCGCGCCAGCGCCTCGGCCGCCGAAAAGCGCCACACGAAACTGGTGACGCCGGTGGCAAATGCCAGAAACAGACACAGGATCAAGAGGCGCCGGGGCATCGCGTGCTCAGCTTGGCAGTGTGTAGAGGATGAACCCCGAGGCCGGGGCATAGCTGTCATAAAGCGCGCGCGCGGTGGTGTTGTCCTCGGCCGTCAGCCAGCGCACGCCGGGCAAGCCCCGGTCGCGGGCAAAGCCGCGCACATGGTCGATCAGCGCGCGCCCCGCGCCAAGGCCACGCGCATGGGGCGCCGTGAACAGATCCGACAGGTAGCAGGTCATGCTGCCGCCCAAAGAGCGGTGGATCAGTTGGTATTGCACCAGCCCGACCGCAGTGCCTGCGCCGTCGATCGCCAGATCCGCCCAGAACGGGTTGGCGGGGTCATGGATCCAGTCCCAGACGATGCGGGCGGTTTCAGGCGACAAATCCTGTCGATAAAAGCGGGCATAGGCGGTGAACAGGCCAAGCCAGTCGGCGTGGTCATCGGTCCGAACCGGGCGGATTGTGACAGCCATCGTATCCTCCGTTTTGGTCAAGAGCGCGCATGGCTGCGCCGAGGTCAACCCCTATCCGAGTCCGCGCCCCTCGGCAGAGAGGCCCCACAGGACCAGCCGTGGCCCGCGCGCCCCGTTTCCCAAGGACGGACCGCAGCCAGCGCACACCGTTCCCACAGGACCGACCGAGCCCCACGCACACCGCACCCGAAGGCCCCCCCCGCAGCCTGCGCGCCCCGTTCCCCAAGGCTCTGCCGCATCCTGCCTACACCGTTCCCACGGGACCAGCCGTGGCCTGCGCGCGCGACAGCCTTGCCTCTGCGCAGGCGTTGCGGTTTTCTGGCCCCCGGAGGTGCCCGATGCAACGCCTGAGCCAATCCCCGACCGCCCCCAGCTTTGTGCAAGACCCCTACCCGTTCTATGACCGTGTCCGCGCGGCCGGTGCCTTTGCCGATTGGGTCGATTACGCGCTGCCGGTCAGCGCCCGTGCCACGGTTGTCGGTGCCGCGCTGCGTGACCGCCGCCTGGGCCGCGAGGCGCCACCCGGCTACGCCCCGCCGATGGCCGCGCATCTCGCGCCCTTTCTGGCGGTCGAGGCCAATTCCATGCTTGAGCTTGAGGGCCCCCGCCATGCGCGGTTGCGCGGGTTGGTGCTGCGGGCCTTCACCTCGCGTCGGATCAGGGCCCTCGCGCCCGAAATCGAGGCCCTGACCCACCGTTTGATCGACACCCTGCCCGCCGCACCTTTCGATCTGTTGGCGCATTTTGCACGGCCACTGCCGGTCATCATCATCGCCCGGTTGCTGGGCGTGCCCGAAACGCGCGCCGACGACCTTTTGGCCTGGTCGAACGCCATGGTCGGCATGTATCAAGCCGGGCGCACCCCCGGGATGGAGGCCCGCGCGGTGGCCGCGACCGAGGCCTTCGTTGCGTTCCTGCGCGGCTATGTCGCCCAGAAACGGCGGCAACCGGGCGACGATCTGATCACCCATCTGATTGCCGCCGAAACCGACGGCGAGCGGCTTTCGACCGACGAGTTGATCGCCACCTGCATCCTGCTGCTGAACGCCGGCCACGAGGCCACGGTGCACACGCTGGGAAACGGCGTCAAGACGCTGCTCGAACAGGGTTTCGGGGCCGAGGTTCTTGCGCCCGGGCGGGTCGAGTCGACGGTCGAAGAGATCTTGCGATTCGATCCGGCGCTGCATCTTTTCACCCGCTGGGTCTATGAGGATGTCGAAATCTCGGGACAAGGATTTCGGCGCGGCGACAAGATCGGGCTGTTGCTGGCCGGGGCAAACCGCGACCCGGATCTGTGGTCGGAACCGGCCCGCTTTGACCCGATGCGCGCGGTGCAAACCAATTTGACCTTTGGCGCGGGCGCGCATTTCTGCATCGGCGCGCCACTGGCTCGGCTGGAATTGCAGATCGCCCTGCCGATCCTGTTTCAACGTGTGCCCGGCCTGCGCTTGCAGGCGCAACCGCGCTATGGCGATGTCTATCATTTCCACGGGCTTGACGCGTTGATGCTGGCGCGCTGACGATTTCATCAGGGCGCGGGCGCAAGGCACCGCGGGCGAGGCACCGAAACCAAACGCCGGGGGCCAGCCCCCGGACCCCCGGAGTATTTGGCCAAAGAGAAGCCTCAGAGCGGCAAGAGGGTGGTCGATTTGATCTCTTCCATCGACAAGAGCGCGGTGACGTTGTGGATTTTTACTTCGCCAATCAGCGCCTGATAGAACTGGTCGTAGGCGCGGGCATTTTTCACCCGGACCTTCAGGATGTAGTCGATGTCACCGGCCAGGCGATGCGCCTCGAGCACTTCGGGACGAGCGCGCAGCGTGGTCAGAAAGCGGCGCTGCCAGTCGGCCTCGTGTTCCGAGGTGCGGATCAGCACGAAAAAGCAGGCCTCGAGTCCCAGCGCCTCGGCATCCAGCAAGACGGTCTGACGGCCGATGACGCCAAGGTCTTTCATCTTGCGAATCCGATTCCAGACCGGTGTCTTGGAAGAACCGACTTTGCGGGCAATGTCGTCCAGCGACTGGCTGGCGTCCTCTTGCAACTGTGAGAGAATTTTCCGATCCATGTCGTCGAGCCGGACTGCCATTCGCTTTTCCTTTGGATTCTGGGACAGGGGTTTTGCAGGCGGCAGAATAGAGAACAGTATTCCTTATCTGCAAGGGTCTATAGCGCATTTGCGGGAAAATTTCCTATATTGGGTGCAGCAAAAAGGTGCCGCCATGATCCTTACGACCCATTCCCCTGCGCCTCGGGCGTTTGGCCATGTCACCGTAGCGGGGGCTGGACCGGGCGACCCCGAACTGCTGACCATCGCGGTGTTGCGCGCGCTGGAGGCGGCCGATGTGATCTTGCACGACCGATTGGTCAGCGCCGAGGTTCTGGCGCTGGCGGGCCCGGAGGCGGTGTTGATCGAGACCGGCAAGCAGGGCTTTGGCGTCAGCATGCCGCAAGACCAGATCACCGCGATGATCCTTGGCTTTGCACAAGAGGGGCGCGCGGTTTTGCGGCTGAAATCAGGGGATCCGGCGGTGTTCGGGCGGCTCGAAGACGAGTTGGAGGCGCTGGAAGCTGCCGGAATCCCGTTTACCGTTTTACCGGGTATCACGGCGGCGAGCGCGGCGGCGGCAGCCTTGGGGCAAAGCCTGACGCGGCGCGGCCGAAACGCTGATCTGCGCCTTTTGACCGGGCATGGCGTGTCCGGCTATGCCGAGCAGGATTGGGATGCCTTGGCCCGGCCCGGCGCCGTGGCCGCGATCTATATGGGCAAACGTGCGGCGCGCTTCTTGCAAGGCCGCCTGATGATGCATGGCGCCTCGCCGGAGACGCCGATAAGTCTGGTCGAAAACGTCAGCCGCGCCGATCAGCGGATTCTGGGAGCGACGCTTGCCACACTGACGGGTGCGCTGAGCGGCCTTACCGGGCCGGTGGTCATGCTGCTGGGGCTGGCGCCGCGCACCTCCTCCCACGCCCCCTTTTGCGCAAACCTGGAGATCGCGCCATGAGCCGTCGTTTCACCCCGAAAGTGTTGACCGCAAATGACCTGCGCAAGGGCGATGTCATCTATCTGACCGCCGACGGGCGCTGGTCGCGCCAGCACAACGAGGCCGAGTTGATCGACGACGAGGCCATTGCCGAGCTGCGCCTTCTGGAGGCGATGGGCCAGTCTGCGCATATCGTGGGCCCCTATCTGGCCGATGCCCGACCGGGACCGAACGGCCCCGAACCACTGCACTTTCGCGAGACGTTCCGTACCCGCGGCCCATCCAACTACGCCCATGGCAAGCAGGAGGCGGATCATGTACCGCTATAACGAATTCGACACGGCCTTCGTGCGCCAACGGGTGGCGCAGTTTTCGGGCCAGATCGACCGCCGCCTTGACGGCAGCCTGACCGAGGACGAGTTTCGGCCGCTGCGGTTGATGAACGGGCTTTATCTGCAGCTGCACGCCTATATGCTGCGCATCGCCATTCCCTACGGCACGTTGCGCGCGGATCAGATGCGCCAACTGGCCCATATCGCCGAGACGTGGGACAAGGGCTATGGCCATTTCACCACGCGCCAGAACATCCAGTTCAACTGGCCCAAGCTGACCGATGTGCCCGCGATCCTGTCGGCGCTGGCCGATGTGGGCATGCACTCGATCCAGACCTCGGGGAACTGCATCCGCAATGTCACCGCCGACCATTTCGCCGGTGCCGCCGCCGATGAGATCGAAGACCCGCGTCCGGTCGCCGAGATGATCCGGCAATGGTCGACCGACCACCCCGAATTTCAATTCCTGCCGCGCAAGTTCAAGATCGCCGTGATCGGCAGCGCGCATGACCGCGCCGTGACGCGCGCGCATGACATCGGGCTGAGGATACTGCACCAGAACGGCGTGGCGGGGTTTGAAGTGATTGTCGGCGGCGGCCTCGGCCGCACGCCCATGCTGGGGCCGGTGATCCGCCCGTTCCTGCCCAAAGCCGACCTGCTGCCCTATCTGGAGGCGATTGTCGCCACCTACAATCTGCTGGGCCGGCGCGACAACAAATTCAAGGCGCGGATCAAGATCACCGTGTTTGAAAACGGGTTGGAGCGGTTCCGCGATCTGGTCGAGCAGGAATTCATCCGCCGCCGCGCCAGCTTCAACGGTGCTGCCGCCGAGATTCTGGCCGAGATCGCGCCCTTCTTTGCCCCTCCCGCGTTCAAGGCGGCGGACCCTGCGCCCTTTGCCGCCGCCTATGCGGTGGACGGCCTGTTCCGCGCCTGGGCCGACACCAACCTCGTGCCGCACAAACGTGCCGACCATGCGATTGTCACCGTCAGCCTGAAGGCACACGGGGAAACGCCCGGCGACGCCTCGGCGGCGCAGATGCGCGCTCTGGCGGATCTGGCCGATGCTTACGGCTACGGCGAGCTGCGCATCAGCCACGAGCAAAACGTGATCTTGCCGCATGTCGCGCGCGCCGATCTGCCTGCCGTGCATGAAGCGCTGCGCCGGGTCGGGCTTGCCACGGCGAATGTCGGGCTTTTGTCCGATATCATCGCCTGCCCCGGCATGGACTACTGCGCGCTGGCCACCGCGCGCTCGATCCCGGTGGCGCAGGAAATCGCCACCCATTTCAAGGCGATCGGATTGGAACGCGAGATCGGCCAGATCAAGATCAAGATCTCGGGCTGCATCAATGCCTGCGGCCATCACCATGTCGGGCATATCGGAATTCTGGGGCTTGATCGCGCCGGGGTTGAGAACTATCAGATCACGCTTGGCGGCGATCACACCGAAACCGCGGCGATCGGTGAACGCGCCGGGCCGGGTTTTGCCTATGACGCGGTGGTGCCCGCAATCGAGCGGGTCTTGCGCACCTATCTGGCACTGCGCCGAGCCACGGACGAAACCTTTATCGAGACGTTTCGCCGACTTGGGGCTGCGCCTTTCAAGCAAGCGCTTTATGGAGATGAGGCACGGGATGCCGCCTGAAGGAGCCTATGATTTCACCCGGTTGCGGGGTGTGGCCCCGGCCGGGGCCGACATTGCCGCGCGGGTCGCGCAGCTGAACACGCGTTACCGCCACCACGCCGCCACGGCGGTGATGGAGCGCGCGTTGCAAGACCCTGCCGTTGGCTCGGTTGCGCTGGTTTCAAGCTTTGGCGCGGAATCGGTGGTCTTGCTGCATATGGTTTCGGTCATCGCGCCGGGCACGCCGGTGCTGTTCATCGACACGCAGATGCTGTTTGCCGAAACGCTGGCCTATCAACGGGATCTGGCCGAACGGCTGCACCTGACGCAGATCCGCACATTGCGCGCCGCCGACAGCGCGCTGGCGCTGGATGACCCCGATGGCACATTGCACCAGTTCAACACCGATGCCTGCTGCGCGCTGCGCAAGACGCAACCGCTCGAATCCGCGCTTGCGGGCTATGACGCCTGGATCACCGGGCGCAAACGCTATCAGGGCAACACCCGCGCCCAGCTTGACTTTTTCGAGGTCGAGACCCCGACCCGGATCAAGATCAATCCGCTGGCGCATTGGGGCCGCGACGACCTCGAGGAATACATCGTTCAGAACCGCCTGCCCCGGCACCCTCTGGTCGCCAAGGGCTACCCCAGCATCGGCTGCGCCCCCTGCACCAGCCCGGTGGCGCCGGGCGAAGACCCGCGCGCGGGCCGCTGGCGCGGCGCGACCAAGACCGAATGTGGCATTCACTTCATCGGCGGCAAGGCCCAGCGTGGCGAAGCATCGACCAAAAAGGAACTGGCATGAGCCTTGATATGGCGACCCAAATGCAGCGCACCGGCGTGATCGTGCGCGACGACGGGTTTCACCCCGATGACTGGCACGGCGCCGTGGTTGATCTGACCCCCGACACCGACCCGGCCACCTTGGCAGATCTGATACAGGAAGGCGCTTTGGTGCGGGTGGCGTTCCCGGCCTTTTCAGACGGGCGCGGCTTTACGCTGGGCCGCCAACTCCGGGCCTTGGGCTATGTCGGGCGGCTGCGCGCGGCGGGGCCGATTCTGGCCGACCAATACGCGATGCTGCGGCGATCGGGCTTTGATGAGGTCGAAATCCCCGCCGCTATGGCCGCTCGCCAGCCGCAAGCGCAATGGATGGCGCGGGCGAATTGGGGTGCCCATGACTATCGGTCGCGGCTACGGCAGTGAATTCTGACTTTTCGCGACAGGTTTTAACCCCTAGAAGGGCACAATATACAAAGCCCCTTTCCCAATGACAGAGCCAAGCCCGTGAACCAAGTGACCCCTCCCCCCGTCCGCACCTTGCCAGATGCGCAGACCGTGACTGCGGTGACGCATTGGACTGACACGTTGTTCTCGTTTCGCGTGACGCGACCGCAATCGCTGCGGTTCCGGTCGGGCGAATTCGTGATGATCGGCCTCTTGGACGACAAGGGCAAACCCTTGCTGCGCGCCTATTCGATCGCGTCGCCGGCCTGGGATGACGAGCTGGAGTTCTATTCGATCAAGGTGCCGGACGGGCCACTGACTTCGCGGCTTCAGCATATCGAGGTCGGCGCGCAGATCATTCTGCGCCCGAAACCCGTCGGCACGCTGGTGCACGATGCGCTGCTGCCGGGCAAACGGATCTGGTTCCTGGCCACCGGCACCGGCATCGCGCCCTTTGCCAGCCTGATGCGGGAACCCGAAACCTATGAAAAATACGATGAAGTCATCATGATGCACACCTGCCGCACGGTGGCCGAACTGGAATACGGTCGGCGGCTTGTGGCAAGCCTCAAGGATGACGAATTGATCGGCGAGATGGTCGAAGGCAAGCTGCGCTACTATCCGACCACGACCCGCGAAGCCTCGGCCCATATGGGCCGGATCACCGACAACCTGACCTCGGGCAAGGTCTTTGCCGATCTGGGGATCGCGCCGATGGACCGTGAACACGACCGCGCGATGGTCTGCGGATCGTTGGCGTTCAATGTCGATGTGAAAAAGGTGCTTGAGGATTTCGGCCTGCGCGAAGGTGCCAATTCCGAGCCGATGGAATATGTGGTTGAAAAGGCCTTTGTCGGCGACGGGGTCTAAGTCGGCCCCGACACGCGCCGCCCTGATGCAAACGGCCTGTTGGTGGCGCCATCAAATCGGTTTCGGCGTGCACGGCAGAAACGTTCGCGCCTTTGCAATGCTACGGCGGGTGCGGCCATTGTTTCACTGTCAACGGGTGGAGGTCGCGCCCGAACCGTCGGTCATTGCGGCACTGCTTGCAACGCCGGGATCGCCTGCCCTGTCGCAGCAGAGCCCTGCCGATGTTGCCGCGCGCCCGTGCTGTCTGCGGGCCACGCCCTGAGCTTTGCGGACGCGCCCTCGCCAAGCAAAAGCCCGATCACGGGACTGGCGCCCAACCAAAGACGCACAGGGTGGTCATCGTCGAGCAGGGTCGCCTGTATCTTTGTCAGTTGACCGACAGCATGGCTAGCGGAACCGCGTAACGGGCGACGGGTATTGGCCGTTCCATGCCGTGCCGATCGCGCGGCTGATTTTCGCGCCCGCCGCGCGCCCTTCGGGCCGCTTCGCAGGGGCAAAACAACGCCAGGACAGGATCATGGCCACCGGGTCGCGCTGGCGGCCATTCCCGTTCAGCTCGTTTCTCTTGCTCCGAGGGGACGCAACAGCCGGGCGCGCCATACCGCGCGCCCGGCCAGAAATCACATCCCCAAGGCGGCCTTGACCTGTGCCACCACCTGATCGGTGATCGCCGGATTGGCCTTGGCCTGACCAACCAGCGCGGTCAGCGTGCCTTTGGTGGCCTCATCCAGACCCGAGGCCGCAATCAGACCTTCCAATTGGTCGATCCCGACCGAGGCCATCGTGCCCGCCTCGGACGTCGCGTCGGTCGCGGCGTCGGTCGCCTGCGTGGCCGCGTCGGTCGCGGCGTCGGTCGCGGTAGCGGCCGCGTCACCCGCAGCCGTGGCCGCGTCGGTCGCGGCATCCGTCGCGGTAGCGGCCGCGTCGCCCGCAGCCGTGGCCGCGTCGGTCGCAGCGTCCATCGTGGCGGTCGCGGCCCCCGTGACGGTCTCGGTTGCGGCGGCAGCAGCGTCGGCGGCAGCCGCAGTTGCCGCGTCACCGGCAGCCGTAGCCGCATCACCAACGGCAGTTGCCGCATCACCAACGGCAGTTGCCGCATCGGTAGCGGTTTCGGTCACGGCCCCGGCGGCAGTGCTGGCCGCTTCGCTCGTGGCGCCGGCGGCCTCGGTCGTCGCCTTGGCCGCGTCATCGGCCATATCCGACCCTTTGCCGCTATAGACGTAATATGCGCCAGCAGCCGCAGCTACGATTATCGCGCTGATACTCAGTACTTTCTTCATCTCCCACTCCCTCTATTCATGGGATCAACATTACCAAGACTAGCGTATGGCAGAGCAGATCTTGAAAGGAAAGGCACCGCTGCAGTGCAGCACAAGCGATTCGGGTTGAAACATGCCGATCCGCCCTCTATTTTGCGCGCCAATCAGCCGAAGCTACAAAAGGAGAACCACCATAGCTCGCAGACCGCACAATGCCCCGCCGCAGCGCGACACCGGTCCCCGCATCAATGACCGCATCCGCTCGCCGGAGATCCGCCTGATCGGGGCGGACGGTGAAAACGTTGGCGTCGTCACACCCGCCCGCGCCATGGAAATGGCCGAAGAGGCCGGGCTTGACCTGGTGGAAATCTCTCCGACCGCCGAACCCCCGGTCTGCAAGATCATGGATTTCGGCAAGTTCAAATATGAGCAGCAAAAACGCGAGGCCGAGGCCCGCAAGAAGCAGCACATCATTGAAATCAAGGAAATCAAGTTCCGTCCCGGCACCGATACGCACGACTATGACGTCAAGATGCGCTCGGTGCTGAAGTTTCTGGAAGAAGGCGACAAGGTCAAGATCACGCTGCGCTTCCGGGGGCGCGAAATGGCGCACCAGCAACTTGGGCTGGAACTGCTCAACCGCGTTGCCGACGATGTCGGCGAAGCGGGCAAGGTCGAATCGATGCCCCGGCTGGAAGGTCGGCAGATGGTGATGATGATCGGGCCGAAATAGGCCGATCACCGCCAAACGGATCAGATGGCCCTCCCCTGCGGGAGGGCCATTCGTTTTCCGCCGAGGGCCGCGCGGTCTGGCCATCGGGCGTGCCTTGACGGCAAGGCGCCATCGCAGTGACCAGCCCGGCGTGCTGCGTCCTGCGTCACGGATGATCTTGCCCCACGCTTTCGGGCCGAGGGCAGCAGCACATCCGGCTGGCCCAAAATAAAAGCGCTGCGGGAGGGAGGCCCGCAGCGCGTTTGTAGACCCGACGTGGGAGAGCGTCTGGGCCCGGTTCAGGTTTCGCGCGGCGGGAGAGCCGCTTTTCAGGGAGATCTGAAACCTGATACGGCAGATCTATGTCGGGTTCCCGCCCGAAACTTTGACCTAAGTCAAGTTGGTGTCAGCATGCCCTGCGACAAAATCGCATTTGGCGGCGCGGCCGATAGCAGGACCGGTCCCGCGCAAGGGCATGAGGGCGAAACAGGCATGACATCCAGAACCAGAGGACGGTTGTTGACGTTGGGGGTCGCCGGACTCGGGTCGGCCATTTTCGTCGGAGTGGGCCTGCCGCTGCCCTTGCTTCTGGGGCCGATGACAGGGTGCCTGATCGCGGCTCTGTTCGGGGCACCCTTGCGCGACATGGGGGCATTCGGGCAGATGATGCGGACCTTTCTGGGCGTCGCGATCGGCTCGTCGGTGACTTGGGGGCTGATCCTCAGCCTGCCGTCCCATGGCGCGACACTGGCGCTGGTGCCGCTGTTCGTGCTGGTGATCGGCGCGGTGGGTTATCCGTTCTTTCGCAAGGTGATGGGGTTTGACCACCCGACGGCGTTCTATTCAGCGATGCCGGGCGGGTTGCAAGACATGCTGATCTTTGGCGAAGAAGCGGGCGGCGATGTGCGCGCGATGAGCCTCGTGCATGCCACCCGCGTGCTGGTCATCGTTACCGCCGCGCCGTTCTTTCTGACCTGGGCTTACAACGCCGATCTGACGCGACCGCCGGGGGTGCCGTTTTCGACCATTCCCTGGCAACAGATCGTGCTGATGGTCGGCGCCGGGTTGATCGGCTGGAAACTGGCCGAAAGGATCGGCCTGTTCGGCGCCTCGATCCTCGGCCCGCTGATCCTGACCGCGGCCTTGAGCCTCGCGGGCGTGATCCACCAGCGCCCCCCCGCCGAAATGATCTGGGCGGCGCAATTTTTCATCGGCATCGCGGTCGGCGCGAAATACAGTGGCATCACCGCGCGCGAACTGCGCGTTGATGTCGGGGCCGGCGTCGCCTTTGCGGTGATCCTGTCGCTGCTATCCTTGGGTTTCATCGAACTCGCGCTGTCGCTGTCGCCCGCCGGCACACTGGATGTGATCTTGTCTTTCCTGCCCGGCGGTCAGGCCGAAATGGCCGTCATCGCCATCGTCACCGGCGCCGATGTGGCCTTTGTCGTTGCCCATCATCTGACGCGGATCATGTTGGTGATCTTGCTGGCCCCGATTGCCGGGCGGCTGTTCGACCGGAAGCGCACACGCTGAGGGCGGATGCCTCCGGCGGGGATATTTGGGCGAAGCTGAAACCGATTCACCTTTGCCTAAATATCCCCCGCGGAGCGTTCCACGCCCTAAACCGGGCCGGACGGCGGGTTCAAAGGCGCTGCATTTCGACGCGGATATAGCGGTTGTCGCCGCGCTCCAGGACCCATTCCCCCAACTGCCGGGCCAATTTGTCATGCCCGCCTGCGACGGCGCGTTTGAACAATTCGCGCTGATAGCGGGCAAAGTCGCGCCGGGCGCGCAGGCGTTGATAGAATGCGGATTCGGTCAGCGTGCCATCCAGCGCGCCAAGGATGATCGGGTTCAAGATCCCCATCTGATGCAGGCTTGATCCCAGCCGGTGCCCCAAAAGCGGCGCGCGCAGCTTTGCAACATTGTCTCCGGTAAAACGGGCAACATGGCCTGCATCAAGGGGCTCGTAGGGATCAAACAGGATCGAGACGCGGCGCGCCGACTTCGAGGCTTCGGCCGCATCACCATATTTGCCGGAATAATCGCGGTCCCAGGCCGTGTGATAGCGTGTCTCCCAGGGCACCAGCGTGCGGTCCAGCGTCGATTGCGGGCTGAGCGCCACCACATCGGCCCCCGGATGCGCCGCCGAAAAGGCACAGGCGGCATAGCCGCCCATCGAGGCGCCGTAGAACACCACCCGTTCGAACTGCGCGAAAAAGCCGGTTTCGGCCAGCCGGTCGAATTCGGCACTGACCCAGGGGTCACGATACCAGGTCCAGCCGCCGGCCATCACGCCCAGCATCGACCAGCCCTGTTTCTCGATGAACCCAAAGCCCCAGGGGCGGCGCTCTTCGCGTTTGTTCATCGCGATATCGAGATTGTCGAAGGTCACCACCAGCGTGCGGCCACGCGGGATATAGAGAAAGCTGTGACTGCCGTTATCGGTGTAAAACCCGTCTGTCCCGGCCAGATCGCGGGCAATTTCGGCCCAGCCCGGATCGGTGACCAACTCGGCGGGGGGCTTGGGGGTAAACAGCGCCCGGGTGATCTCGACACCGCCATCGTCGCGGCTGCTCAGCGTGCAAAGCGTGCCGAAATCATTGAGGAAAGGATAGCTGCCCGAGCCCTTGCGAATATCCAGCACCATCCGGCTGTCGGCATGGATGCACCGTTCAAGAATGGGCTGCAAGTGTTTGACCTTATTCACATCTCCAAACCCGTTCAGGTTGGCGATCAGATCTTGCGGGCGCAGATCCTCGGGTCGCGACACAATGGTCACGCGACGTTCATCGATCCCGTTGTCGGCCAGAACGGCCAGATAGGGCGCAACCCATTCCGAGCGTTTGCCGGGCCATGCGCCCTTGTGGTTCAGATCAATCAGCGTGACGTCGCAATCCCATTTCGCCACCGCCGCCAGCGCCAACGACTGCGCATTGCCACCCAGATCGGCAAAGCGCGCGACCTCGGGCAGATCCATGCTGTCCACCAGAGCCGCATCAAAGACATGGCGCCCGCGCCCGGTGATCGGGGCGGCCTCGGGGCGCAGGCCGTGACGCGCCAAAGCCTCGGCCAGCCACGAGCCTTTCGCCGGGATCCCGCCGAAACGCAGCCCCAGTTCGCGCTTGTTCGAGGCCCACAGATGCAGCGCGGTGGTGGCCGTGGTCAGGCGGGCATTCACCCGTTCAGCGCGGCGCAGGAAACGGGTCCGTTCCGGGAAGGTGATCGGGTAGAACGCCTCGAGCGGTTGCACTTTCGAGGCCAGATCGTGATTGTGCACGAAATGGGTAATCATCATCGGGCCCCAGACACCCCAGGGCTGCTGACTGACGTGAACCGGGGTGCCCGCCTTGGCGGCAGCGGCATAGTCGGCGCGCAGCGCCGGTTTCAAGAACGGCGGAATGGCAAAGGGATCGGACATGAACTCCAGCATGTCGGCCAGGATCGCGCTATCGGCAGGCAGGCCCAGAACGGCGTTGTTGACGCGCTGTTCGCCGGGCAGTTCGAACCCCATCACATAGTCGCTGTCATAGTCCATCGGGCGGTGGCAATAGACATCGGTATCGACCCAGATCATGCCGGGGCAGGCGCGGATCATATGAAGACGGAACAGATCCGCAAATAGCGCAAAGCTGTCTTTCTTTTCATATTTCAGGAAGTTGTCGGTATCGAGTATCTCGCGCCCGTCGCGCCGGATCACGCCATCGGGCACATTGGGGATGTCTTCATACGAAAACAGCGTGATCTTTTGCCCGGCATCGACAAAGGATTTGAGGCAAAGCTGTTCCATCCACGACAGTCGCCCCCCGATCCAAAGCGTGCCTACCTCACGAACCCGCGCCATACTGCCCTCTTAGCCGTCTTTTGCGCCAATCTGCCCCAGAGGTGCCGATTTTCCAACGACTATCTGGGCTTGGCTTGTCTGAGCCTGCGACTGTGTTAGGAAAGTCGAAACACGGCAATGGGGTCCGGGGCGGATGATGGTGGCGAAAGCGGTGGTGATCCGGCGGCAGATCGGGGCGATCGGGGAAAACCCTGCGCTTTTGGACTGTCTGGCCTGGGATGCGCCCGATGCCGAGGGGCCGAACAGCCAGATCCGCGCGTTTTTTGCCAATCCGACGGCGATGGCCTGCTTTACCGACGCCCCCCGCGCCGAGTGCCTGACGGTGGACGAGATCCGCGATGTGTCGGGCGGGGTGATGATCTCGGGGCAGGTTCGCGGGCCCGGCGCGGTGCGCCTGGCGCTGGCCGAGGGCGCGATGGATCTGGCGCCGGCGCTGCCCGACACCGATCTGTTCGCCGGGCTGAACTGCCTTTTTGGCCAGCGGCTGGAGGAAACCCCCGAAACAGTGCTGGACTGGCTGGCCTGGCACGCCGATTACCACGGGGCGAGCGGGGCGGTGATCGTGAACCGCGCGCCACCCGACAGCCCCGCGGGCCCGCCCGACGCCTTTGCCCGCGCGCTGCGTCAGGGGATGACGCACCGCGGTCTGGCGCTGGTGGTGGCGGTCCTCGAAAGCCCGGTGCCCTTGGGCAAGCCCGACATGGGCCCCGAAAGCCACCCCTACCTTGCCCCCGACGCGCCCGGCAAGGATCGGATGGAGCTGCCCGCCGCCGATCCGTGGCGCAGCCCTCTGGGTCAGGGGTTGATCTATGAAATCGCCAAATGGCGGTTTCTGGCGCAGGCGCGGGCGGTGCTGACGCTGGATGTGACTGATCTTCTGGCGCAGCGGCCGCATGGCACGGCCTCGGCCTTTGATCTGTGCCAGACCGCCAAGGGGGGCGTGGTGCTGCTGGCCGGGCGGCGGATTTATCCATGGCGGGTGCGCGCGGGCCAGCCGGCGCGGTTCTCGGACCATATCTGCCGCCAGTTCGACACCCGCCGCGGCATCGCGCGCTGGGGTGTTGCGCCGCAAAAGGCGGGGCTTTCCTCGACATGGCGGATGGTGCGCGTGGCCTATGCCAAGCCTGATCCGGGCAGCGTGGTGCCGTTCTGGCGGGCGATGGCGCTGCGGGTGCCGGACCGCGCGGCGTCGGAGCTGGCGCCCAAGACCTCGCTGGTCGAAGACCCGGTGCTGCTGGAGATGTCGACCAGCGTCTGGGGCCACAAACCGATCCGGCCGCCGGTGTCCAAGCCCAAGGCCGCGCCCCGGCATGCGACCGAGGCCGGGCGCACCTGCATCGTCACCACGATGAAGAACGAGGGCCCGTTCATTCTGGAATGGCTGGCCTATCACCGCGCGATCGGGGTCGATGATTTCCTGATCTATACCAATGACTGCACCGACGGCACCGACACCATGCTGGATCTGCTCGAGACCAAGGGCCTTGTCGCGCACCGCGAGAACCCGTTTCGCACGATGGATCTCAAACCCCAGCACGCCGCCCTTCAGGCCGCCGAATCCGAACCGATGATTCAGGACTGCGGCTGGGCGATCTGCATGGATGTGGACGAATTCATCAATATCAAGATCGGTGATGGCACGCTTGCGGCGCTTTATGCGGCGATGGGCGATGCCAATATGATCTCGCTGACGTGGCGGCTGTTTGGCAATTGTGACGTGCATGAGTATGAGGACCGCTTCTTGCTGGAGCAGTTTTCCACCTGCGCCCCCGAGGTGGTGCGCAAACCGCATCAGGCCTGGGGCTTCAAGACGCTGTTTCGCAATATCGACATCTACAAGAAGCTGGGCGTGCATCGGCCCAAAGGGCTGATCCCGGATCTGTGGGATCAGGTGCGCTGGCTGAACGGATCGGGCCGGGCGATGCCGCGCGAGATGTTTCGCAATGGCTGGCGCTCGACACTGGAGACCTATGGCTATGACTGGGTCTGCCTGAACCATTACGCGGTGCGCTCGGCCGAAAGTTTTCTGGTCAAGCGCGACCGCGGCCGGGTCAACCATGTCGATCGCGACCAAGGGCTGAACTACTGGTTTCGGATGAACCACAACGCCGTCACCGACCGGTCAATCCAGCGGATGATCCCGGTCTTGCGCGCCGAATACGACCGGCTTCTGGCCGACCCCGAGATTGCCGCCGCCCATGCCCATTCGGTCGCCTGTCACCGCGCCAAGATCGTCGAGTTGCGCGGCAGCAAAACCCATCAGGCGTTTTACGCGGATCTGACCTCGGTCCGGTTTGAAACCTATTCGCGCATCCTGCATGCCTTTGGCTCGGCGGTGTTCAATGCCGGCCCTGATGTGATCCCCGAGGATCTGCATCTGCGCGAAATCGGCCCGGATTTCTTCTTTACGGTCGAGCATAGCGGCGAGGCAGAGCATTGAGCCGGCGGGCCCACGCCCGACCGCGCGCCGTTGCCGACTGCGGGAGCCTCCGGCGGGGATATTTGGGCGAAGATGAAGGGCAATCGGTTTCAGACCTGCGGCGCGCCGGGCCATGGACCGGGTTTGTGAACGGGTTTTTGACCGGGCCGGAACGCTGCGCCCTTGCCGAGGCGCTTGCCGCCATGAAAGACTGAGCCATGCGATATCTTGCCATTCTCACGGTCAAGAACGAGGGCGCCTTTCTTCTGGAATGGCTGGCGCATCATCAGGCGGTGGGCTTTACCGACTTTCTGGTGTTTTCGAACGATTGCAGCGATGGCACCGATCTGATGCTGGACCGGCTGGCGGCCCTGGGGGTGGTGTGTCACCAGCGTAACCCCGGTCCCTGGCCCGAGGGTGCGCAATGGGCGGCGCTGAAATCGGCGGATCGGCATCCGTTGATGGCCGCTGCCGATTGGGTGTTGTTTTGCGACATCGACGAATTCGTCAATATCCATGTGGGCGCACGCACCCTGCCCGCGTTGTTGGCCGCGCTGCCGAAAGCCACCGCGATCCCGCTGACCTGGCGGCTGTTTGGCAATTCGGGCGTGGTCGGGTTCGAGGACCGCCCGGTCTGCGCGCAGTTCGAGCACGCGGCGCCCGCAGAGATGGGCTGGCCTTGGCGCGCGGCGCTGTTCAAGACGCTGTTTCGCAATGACGGCAGCTACCGCAAGCTGGGGGTCCACCGCCCCCGCAACCCTACCCCCGAGGGCTTGGCCCGGCAGCGCTGGTATGACGGCTCGGGACGCGCGTTGCCGGCAAGCTATCACAAAGGGCGGATCTTTTCGGCCTATGGCCAGAACAACTACGGTCTTGTGCAGTTGAACCACTATGCCTTGGGTGCGATGGAAAGCTATGTGCTGAAATGCGATCGGGGACGGGCCAACCGTGAGGCGTCGGCGTTCGATATGTCCTATTGGGTCGAGCGGAATTTTTGCACTCATACGGATCGGTCGGTGCTGGCACTGGCGCCCGAGGTGGCGCTTCGTCGCGACGGTTTGCAGGCCGACCCGGAACTGGCGCGGCTGCATGCGGCCGCCGTGCAGTGGCGTCAGGATCGATTCGCAACCCTGATGCTGGACGAGAAATTCCGGGCGCTTTTCGGGCGACTCATGCTGACACCGCCCAGCCAGCCGCTGACACCGACCGCCGCCGCCCGGATGGCGGCACTGGGTCGGCGCGCCGCCTTGATGAAATCGGAAACAGTATCGGACCGCGCAACCGACTGAGCGGGCGCGCGAAACAACGCGCCATAGTTTCTCAAAATCACCATATTCTGACCCGAAAAGACAGGTGTTATCCTCGTCTTGGTTGTGGCCGTATGACGACGCCCCGACAGGAGCAATACGGCGGAGGAATTATGAATTTGACGAGCGAAGCGAGGGCAGATTTGACGGCCCTGAGCGACCCGGATTGGTATGCTCGAATTGACGATATTGGTGAAGAAGCCGGCTATTTCGAGTCGCTCGGTCCGTTTCATTCGGCGTTCTTTTCCGACGAAGGGTCGGTTCTTCTGGTCACGTTTGAAACCCGCGCCACGATCCGGGCAAACCAGAAAGACCATCTGCCGATGGGCTATGCGATCGCCAATACGCGCGGCTGGTCGAACCTGACGATCATCGCCGACCATGAAACATGGTATCGCGCCCCCTCTGTCTTTGCCTATTTCGATCGGCTGGTTGACGATGCCTTCTTTGAAGACTTCGATCAGGTGGTGTTTTACGGCGCGGGCCATGGCGGCTATGCGGCGGCGGCCTATTCGGTGGTGGCGCCGGGCGCCACAGTGATCGCGGTGCAACCGCAGGCCACGCTTGATCCGCGCATCGCGGGCTGGGACACTCGCTATCAGGGGATGCGCCGGACCTCGTTCACCAACCGCTACGGTTTTGCGCCCGACATGCTTGAGGGGGCGGGCGAGGGTTTTGTGATCTATGACCCCAACGAGACGCTGGACGCGATGCATGCGGCGCTGTTCACCCGCGACTTCGTGACGAAACTGCCCTGTCCCAATATCGGCCCCAATGTCGAGCCGATGTTGCGCGAGATGGACATTCTCGAACAGATGCTGGTGTTGGCCTGCGAGGGGCAGTTCCGCGCTGCCGCCTTCTGGCGACTTTACCGCGCCCGGCGCAATACGCCGCGCTATTTGCGCAATCTTGTCGCCCGGCTGGAAAACCGCGAACGCCCGTTCCTGAACGCCCTGCTCTGTCGCAACGCGACGCGCAGGTTGAACGGGCCACGATTTCGTGCGCGGTTGGCCCAGCTTGAGGCCGACTTGCAGTCCAAGGGCATCACCTTGCCGCCGGTGCGCAATCATCCGGCCTGAGACCAGCCGGCCGCAGACCAATTGGTCCGAGAGTCAGGCGTTCGAGGCGGGATGCGCGGCTTCTTCGTCATCGTCATGATCGCGCGAGACGTGAAAGTGCACATGGCGCCGGGCATGGCCGGAGGTATGTTCCGTTGCCGTTTCGCTGGCGAAGACCGGCTCGGGGGTAAAGGCTTCGCGCACATTGCGCAGCGTCACCCCCAAGGATCCCAGCAGCGCGTCCAGCCCCGCGCCCCGCGCGATCAGCAACCGGCCTTTTTCGACCTGACATGGCGCCCGATGCTGGCCGATGCACAACGCCGCCAGAACCAGATCTCCGGTAACCTCGGTCAGATCCTCCTCGGCCGCGACGATTTCGACCACGCGCCCGTCAGGCAAGGCGAAGGCATCACCGGCAGACAGATGGGTGCCGGCCGCCAGATCGACCGCCAGAACCTGCCCCGCCCCGGTGACAAAGCGCCCCTGAGGCTCTTTGCGTTCGGCCTGCGTCAAGGCGACATGATCTGTTGCGCCGGACCAGTTTCCCCGGCGCAACAGCTTGTCGGTATTTGCGACATTGGTCATCTGCGTTCCTTTCCGGGCCCATCAGGGACCCGTCAGGCCACAGTATTTCCGCCTTCGCCCTCGCGTGCAACGATCTGGATCAAACGTAGAAGCGATCGCGAAAAACGTGATAGGCAATGCGGTCGCGCCGAATGCCCTGCTTCAGCAGATCTTCGTCGCTCATCGCGTTCAGCCGGTCGATTTCGCCCATGCGGGACTGACGCTCCATATAGGCATTGATGCCTTGACCCAAGCCGGTGAAATAGTCGTCCAGCCCTTGCAAGAAGCGCTTTTCGCGGCGTGCCAGTGTCGAAACAAAAGTCATTGGAAACCTCCTAGTGACAGGTTTGGTTTCCTCCCCTACGCATAAACTACGTCAGCAATGATGTCCTAACAACTGCTGATGCGGCATTGCCGCCATGCAGATGCTGCAGTGCAGCTACGGGCAGCGCCACGCGGTCGCGCGCAACAGATAGACCTCGACGCCGGGCTCGATTGGCTCAAAAACCACGCGGTTGGCGCCGTCACTGCGGGCCGTCTCAAGAACCTTGTTGCGGGCGTATTGCTGGCCTTGGGTGGCCAGAAGCGGGCCGTAAACTCCCGGCTCCATCGAGATGTTCGACACATGCCGGCACCCCGCCACCGCCTCTTGCGACACCGCCTGCACATCGGTGACACCGACAAAGCCGGGGTCCGTGCATCCCGATCCCGCGACAAGGACGGACAAGGCAATCACATGGCAGGCTTTCATCAGCATCCCCCGGCAAGCAAATCTGTTCGGGCCATGTTCCCGCACCGCACGCCAGAGCGCAAGCCCGTAGCACCGGCGATGCGCGACAAAATGCCGCACGAACACTGCGTCACCTTGTGATACCGCACAACGCGGTAAACCATTGGCATATAACACTATATTTAGAATAACTCAAGGAAAGACCATGCTGAAAGCTCACTTGGCCAAATCCCGTCAATCCGGTTCGCGGGCGCTGTTTGACGCCGTGCCATCCGGCCCGTCCTTGTCTGCCGCTGGCCGTGCAAGGACCCTCGCCCTGGCTTTGACCGGCATCGTTGCCCTGTCGGGCGTGGCCGAGGCCGAAAGCCCGACGCAATCGGTCTGGACGGGGCGCTATGTCGGCGGCTCGTTCGCCTATGCGATGAACGGCGATGACCGGGTCTTGATGCTGCCTTCCGGGGCCCGGCCCGGCACGCTGGAACTAAGCGGCGGCGAAGCGGCGCTCCAACTGGGCTTCAACCGGCAAAACAAGAATCTGGTCTGGGGCCTGGAGGGCGCGCTTTCGTTCGCCGGCATCGACAACACCGTGACGGATGGCACGATCACCGCACGGTCAGAGGTTTCGCGCGCCGTCAACCTGCGCGCGCGGCTGGGGTTGGCGCAAGGGCGCAGCCTTTTCTATGCCACTGGCGGCGTCTCGCTGGCCGATCTGCGGTATCAGGTCAGCGGCGCCGGGATCGCGATCGACAACAGCCGGACGTCGCTGGGCTATGTTCTGGGTCTGGGTTATGAACAGGCGATGGCCGGGGACTGGTCTCTGAACGCGACTTGGCTATATACCAATTATGGCAACGCAACCGTCTCTGATGGCACCGAGCGCACCAAGGCGACACCCGATTTCCAGAGCTTTCGGATCGGGTTGAACCGCAAGTTCTAGCGCCACCACAGCGCGGCATTCGGCCCATTTCGCGCCGGGCAAATCTGCCCGCGCGGGACGATTCATCCTCTGGAAATATGGGCCCGCCCGGTGTAGGTCGGTGCGATGACACAACAGCTCACGATCCGCCGCCCTGATGACTGGCACCTGCACCTGCGAGATGGCGCGATGCTGCAAGGTATCCTGCCCGAAACCACCCGCCATTTCGCGCGCGCCATCATCATGCCCAATCTGTTGCCGCCCGTGGTGACGGCCGCGCAGGCCAGCGCCTACCGCGACCGGATTCTGGCGGCCCTGCCCGAGGGTGTCGCGTTTGCACCCTTGATGACGCTGTATCTGACCGAAGACACCGACGCCGAGGATGTGGCCAAGGCACATGCCTCGGGGCTGGTCGCGGCGGTAAAGCTTTATCCGGCGGGGGCCACGACCAACTCGAATTCCGGCGTGAGCGATTTTGACCGGGTGCGCGGCGTGCTGGAAAAAATGGCCGAGATCGGCCTGCCGCTTTGCGTGCACGGCGAGGTGACCACCGCCTCGGTCGACATCTTTGACCGCGAAGCGGTTTTCATCGACACCGTTCTCGACCCGATCCGCCGCGCCACGCCGGGCCTGCGGGTTGTAATGGAACATATCACCACCCGCCAGGGCGTCGATTACGCGCGCTCGGGTGACGCGGATCTGGCCGCCACGATCACCACCCATCACCTGATCATCAACCGCAATCACATCCTCGTCGGCGGGATCAAACCTCATTACTACTGCCTGCCCATCGCCAAACGCGAAGAGCACCGCCTGGCGCTCCGCGCTGCCGCCACGTCGGGCGAGACCCGCTTTTTTCTGGGCACCGACAGCGCGCCCCATATCGACAGCCTCAAGGAACACGCCTGCGGCTGCGCGGGCTGCTTTACCGCGACCAACACGATGGCGCTTCTTGCACATGTCTTTGAGCAAGAGTCCGCACTTGACCGGCTGGAGGGTTTTACATCGCAAAACGGCCCCGCCTTCTATCGATTGCCGGAAAACAGCAGCACGCTGACACTTGAAAAAACCGACGCGCCCGCGCGCTGGCCCGCCAGGATCCTGACTGGCGCCGGCCCGGTGACGGTCTTCGACCCGGGCTTCGCGGTCTACTGGCATGTTCATGACTGAGCCTTTCAGCTTCGTCCAAATATCCCCCGCGGAGCGTCCCGCGCCCACCGTCGGAGCCTCCGGCGGGGATATTTGGACGAAGCTGAAAACCGCAGCGATGTGAAAGGACCCCGACGATGATTCCCAGTTCTTACCCGCCGAAAGAGGAAATCGCCCGGTTGACCGCGCGGATGCTTTTGGAGATCAAGGCCGTGCATTTCAATGCGGCCGAGCCCTTCACGCTGGCCAGCGGCTTGCCAAGCCCGACCTATATCGATTGTCGCAAGCTGATTTCCTACCCGCGTATTCGCGCCACGCTGATGGATTTTCTGGCGGTGACGGTATTGCGCGAGGCGGGGTATGAGGCTTTTGACAATGTTGCCGGCGGCGAAACCGCGGGCATTCCCTTTGCCGCGCTTTTGGCCGAACGACTGGCCCTTCCGATGACCTATGTGCGCAAGAAACCCAAGGGGTATGGGCGCAATGCCCGCATCGAAGGGGTGATGACCGAGGGCCAACGGGTTTTGCTGGTCGAAGATCTGACCACCGACGGCGGATCAAAACTGAGCTTTGTTGATGCAATCCGTGAGACCGGCGCGCTGTGTGCCCATACGGCCGTCATCTTTTACTATGGCATTTTTCCCGAGACGACCGAAAAGCTGGCCGCACATGGGGTGGCGCTGCATCACCTGTGCACCTGGTGGGACGTGTTGACCGAAGCGCGCGAGCAAGCCACATTCGACACCGAGACGCTGCGCGAGGTCGAGGCCTTTCTGACCAACCCCCGCCCTTGGCAGGATGCGCGCAAGAAAAGCTGACGGCGCAGATTTCTGTGGAGAACTTTGTGGGTAAAGCGGGAAAACCTGGTGCGGATGCGGGCGGGAATCGCAGCGAAATCTCAAAATCGACAGATTGCCACAAGATGTGGTAGGCTACCGCAAGATTTCCACATGCTGGACTGCCAAGTTGTGCCTGTCGGGCCGACTTATACACAGAGTTATCAATACATACCCCGCCGACGGATTGCGCTAAGTCGCAGGGGCAAGATGTGAAGGGTGATGCGATGAACGACGCCAGGGCGTTGCGGGATACGGCGGCGGAACCGGCCGCACCAGAGGTGCAGCCACATAATATCGAAGCCGAACAGCAATTGCTGGGCGCCATCTTGACCAACAACGACATCTACGACCGGATTGCCGCGATCCTGCATGCCGAGCACTTCTTTGAGCCGGTACACCAGCGCATCTTCGAGGTAGCGGTGGCACGGATTCAGAAGAATGCCCTGGCCAGCCCGGTTACGCTCAAGGCCTATCTCGAAGACGACGAGGGGCTGAAAGAGTTGGGCGGGCCGGCCTATCTGGCGCGATTGGCGGGGGCGGCGATCTCGGCCTATGCGGCGCGCGACTATGCCCAAATGATCTACGATCTGGCGATCCGGCGCGAGCTGATCCGGCTGGGGCAGGACATCGCGGCGCGGGCGACGCAGGTGGTGGTGCAAGACGAGCCGCGCGAGCAGATCGTGGCGGCCGAACAAGCGCTTTACAAGCTGGGTGAACAAGGTCATGCGGAAAAGGGATTTGTGTCTTTTCTCAAGGCGGTAACGGATGCCGTTAATGTCGCGAACGCGGCCTACCAACGCGAAGGCGGGTTGGCCGGGATCTCGACCGGACTTGCGGATCTGGACAAGAAGCTGGGCGGTTTGCACCCGTCGGATCTGTTGATCCTTGCCGGGCGGCCTTCGATGGGAAAAACCTCGCTGGCGACCAACATCGCCTTCAATATCGCCAAGGTCTACAAAAAGGGCCGGATACCCGATGGCACCGAAGGGGCGGTCGAGGGCGGGGTCGTGGGGTTTTACAGCCTTGAGATGAGCGCCGAGCAACTGGCCGCGCGGATCCTGTCGGAGGCGGCCGAGGTGCCCTCGGAACAGATCCGCCGGGGTGACATGACCGAGGCCGAGTTTCGCCGCTTTGTCGAGGCGGCGAAAGCGCTGGAGACCTGCCCGCTTTACATTGACGACACCCCTGCCCTGCCGATCAGCCAACTGGCCGCGCGGGCACGGCGATTGAAGCGCACGCATGGGCTGGATGTGTTGATGGTGGACTATCTGCAACTGGTCAAGGGCACCGGCAAGGGCGAAAACCGGGTCAACGAAGTGTCGGAGATCACCCAAGGGCTGAAGGCGATCGCCAAGGAATTGAACATCCCGGTGATTGCGCTCAGCCAGCTTTCCCGTCAGGTCGAAAGCCGCGAAGACAAGCGGCCGCAGCTGTCGGACCTGCGCGAATCCGGCTCGATCGAGCAGGACGCGGATGTGGTGATGTTCGTTTACCGCGATGAGTATTACAAGGAACGCGAAAAGCCCGGCGACCACGAGATGGAAAAGATGGCCGCTTGGCAGGCGGTCATGGAGCAGGTCCATGGCAAGGCCGAAGTGATTATCGGCAAGCAGCGTCACGGGCCGATCGGCTCGGTCGAGCTGTCGTTCGAGGGTCAGTTCACGCGCTTTGGCAATCTGGTCAAGCCATGGCAGGGCGGGTCTGACGACAGGTTCTGACGTGTTTCCGACCGAAATACTCCCGGCGGAGTGCCCGGTGTCGGCCTCGGGGAGCCTCCGGCGGGGATATTTTGGCGAAGGTGAAAGCGGGCTTGCTTTTCCCTTGACCTTGGCCGCGCGCCTGTCAAAACGGGCGGCATGGCTACTGCGACATTGACGATAGATCTGGATGCGGTTCTCGCCAATTGGCGAGCACTTGATGCGTTGAGCGGGGGCGCTTGCGATACTGCGGCCGTGGTCAAGGCCAATGCCTATGGGCTGGGCGCCGACCGTGTGGCGCGCGCGTTGATGCGGGCCGGGGTCGGCAAGTTTTTTGTGGCGACCGCCGAGGAAGGCGCCAGCCTGCGCATGGCCCTTGGCGAGGTGCCCGATATCTTTGTGCTGACCGGTCATATGCCCGGCGATACCGAGATGATCGACGATCTTGGCCTGATCCCGATGCTGAATTCTCTGGATCAGGTGATGCGTCATTTCGAGGCACTGCCCGGCGCGCCTTTCGGGGTGCAGCTTGACAGCGGCATGAACCGTCTGGGCATGGAAGCGGCCGAGTGGGAGGCTGTTGCGGGCATCGTGCTGGGCGCGGGTCCGCGCCTGCTGATGAGCCACCTTGCCTGCGCCGATGAGCCGGGCCACCCCGCCAACGCCGCGCAACTGGCCGAGTTCCGGCGTCTGAGCGATGGCGTCACGGTGCCACGTTCACTGGCGGCAACGGGCGGCATTCTGCTGGGACCCGAGTATCATTTTGACGTCACGCGCCCGGGTATCGGGCTCTATGGCGGTCTGCCCCATGAGGCGGCGGCCCCGGTGGTGCGTCTGGAGCTGCCGGTGGTGCAGTGCCGCGAGGTCAGCGCCGGCGAGACGGTCGGCTATGGCTGCGCCTGGGAGGCCGAAATCGACAGCCAGATCGCCACCGTGGCCGCCGGTTATGCCGATGGGCTGATGCGCAGCCTTGCCGGGCGCGCGACGCTTTGGGCCGAGGCCACGCCCTGTCCGGTCATCGGGCGGATCTCGATGGATCTGATAACCGTCGATATCACGCATCTGAACGACCAGCCCAAGACGCTTGAAATCCTGTGCCCCGAACAGGGGGTCGACGATCTGGCCGATACTGCCGGGACGATCGGCTATGAGATCCTGACTTCACTCGGCGCGCGCTATCAGCGCAGCTACATCGGGGGTGGGGTGTGAACCTTGCGGCCCCACTGGCCCGACTGGGCCGGTCCGTTCTGACAACGCTGGCGGCGACGGGGCGGCTGGGGATGTTTGCGGGCGATACTCTGGGGCATCTGATCCGCCCGCCCTTTTACCTGCGCGAATTCATGCACGCCTGCTTGCAGATCGGCTGGCTGTCGCTGCCGGTCGTTGGGTTGACGGCGCTGTTTACCGGGGCGGCGCTGGCGTTGCAGATCTATGCCGGAGGCGCGCGTTTTTCGGCCGAGGCGGTGGTGCCCAGCATTGTCGCTATTGGCATGGTGCGGGAACTCGGGCCAGTGCTTGGTGGGTTGATGGTGGCCGCGCGGGTGGCCAGTTCCATCGCCGCCGAGATCGGCACGATGAAAGTGACGGAACAGATCGACGCGCTGGTGACGCTTTCGACGCATCCGATGAAGTATCTGACCGTGCCACGGGTTCTGGCGGCAACGCTGACAATGCCGCTTTTGGTGGCGGT
This sequence comes from Rhodobacteraceae bacterium UBA6197, assembly GCA_002422085.1. Lineage (GTDB taxonomy): Bacteria > Pseudomonadota > Alphaproteobacteria > Rhodobacterales > Rhodobacteraceae > UBA6197. Next base: position 53,571 of record DISZ01000015.1, on the reverse strand, counting down.
CGGCGATACGATCGGGATCATGGGGGGCTGGTTGGTCGGGGTGCACCGGCTGGATTTCAACTCGGCCACCTATATCAAGACGACTTGGGATTTTCTCGAATTCTGGGATGTCGGTTCGGGTCTGGTCAAGGGCGCGGCCTTTGGCTTTATCGTCGCGGTCATGGGGTGCTACCACGGGATGAATTCCGCGCGCGGGGCGCAGGGTGTGGGGCGGGCCACAAAATCGGCGGTGGTGGCGGCATCGGTGTTGATCCTCGCGGCGAACTACCTGCTGACGGAGGTCTTTTTCTCGGCATGATAACGCTTTCAGGAGTGCACAAGGCCTTTGGCGCCAATCAGGTGCTGCGCGGCATTGATCTGACGATTCCGGCCAACGAAAGCATGGTCATCATCGGCGGTTCTGGCACGGGAAAATCCGTTCTTCTCAAGTGCATACTCGGCCTTGTTCATCCAGATGCCGGAACCATTACCGTCGCGGGCGAAGATGTCGAGCTAGCCTCGCGCGAGGCGTTTCTGGCGCGGTTCGGGATGTTGTTTCAGGGCGGCGCGCTGTTTGATTCACTGCCGGTCTGGCAGAATGTGGCGTTCCGGTTGCTGCGCGGCGCGACCAAGCGCGCGGCCGCCGAGGCGCGCGCGATTGCCATCGAAAAGCTGCGCCGTGTCGGGTTGAAACCCGATGTTGCCGACCTTTACCCGGCCGAACTGTCGGGCGGCATGCAAAAGCGCGTGGGTCTGGCCCGCGCCATCGCCGCCGAGCCGCAAATCATTTTCTTTGACGAGCCAACCACTGGGCTGGATCCGATAATGTCTGGCGTTATCAATGAGTTGATCCGCGAAATTGTGGTGGAAATGGGCGCAACGGCAATGACCATCACGCATGACATGACCTCGGTGCGCGCTATCGCGGACAGAGTGGCAATGATCCACGGCGGCAAGGTGCGCTGGACGGGTCCCGTGGCGGAAATGGACGAAACAACAGACCCTTACGTGCAACAGTTCATCCATGGTCGCGCCGATGGCCCGATTGAATCGGTGCGCTGATCCACGACCGGCGGCGGCGCGCCCCGTGGCATCACCGCCGCAGACCGCCGCCAGTCAGGCCGCATTGGGCGGCGCGCAAGAGCCGCGTGCGGATCCGCAATGGCTGAGATATGAGAAAGGGGTTGCCGGTGGCGCTTTCCTTGACCGCTGCCCCCAGCCGCAACGCTAAAGCCGCAACGCAAGAGCCACAGTCAAACAGCAAGGGTGGGGCATGAGCTTTCTGAAATACTGCAATCTGGCGCTTTTGGTGCTGTTTCCGGTGGCTTGGTTCGCGCCGCTGTTGCGGGCCGGATTTCTGCCGTTCTTTGATCTTGAGGCGATCTCGGTGGTCACCGGGCTTCAGGCGCTTTGGGAAAAGGACATCTTTCTGGCGCTGCTGGTCACGTTTTTCGCGCTGTTTGCGCCTTATCTCAAGACCTTGGGGCTGGCGCTGGTGCAGTTTCACCTTGCCTCGCCGCGGCTTGTGCCGGCGCTGCACCTGTTGGGCAAACTTGCCATGGCCGACATCTTTCTGATTGCGCTTTACATCGTGCTGGCCAAGGGCGTCGGCGTGGGCCGGGTCGAGACTGGCTGGGGGCTTTACCTGTTCACCGGCTGTATTTTGGCCAGCCTTGCCATTTCCCTTCTGAGCGCGCGCAAGGTCTGAGCCAAACCCCGGATTGTCGCCCCCTTGGCCCGGCTTGAACATCCGCGCCCTTTCGGGCAGGAAGAGCCATGGCAAAACCCCAAAATACATTCACCTGCTCTGCCTGCGGTGCCGTCCACAAGAAGTGGGGCGGCAAATGCGATGCCTGCGGCGAATGGAACACAATTGTCGAAGAGGCCCCCTTGTCGTCGGGACCGGGCTCCCGATCGCTGGGCGCCGCCAAGGGGCGCAAGATCGCGCTGACCACGCTTTCCACTCAGGAACCGCCGCCGCCGCGCACCCGATCCGGGATGGACGAGCTGGACCGGGTTCTGGGTGGTGGCCTCGTGCCGGCCTCGGCGGTGCTGGTGGGCGGCGATCCGGGGATTGGCAAATCCACACTGCTGCTGCAAGCTGCCGCAGCTTTTGCCCGTAGTGGCTTGAAATGCCTTTATATTTCCGGCGAAGAGGCCAGCGCGCAGGTCCGAATGCGGGCGCAGCGTCTGGGGCTGGCGGATGCGCCGGTGCAATTGGGCGCCGAGACCAACCTGCGCAACATCCTGACCACGCTGGATGCCGAACGCCCGGATCTGGCGATCATCGATTCGATCCAGACGATGTGGGCGGATATGGTCGACTCGGCCCCCGGTTCGGTCAGTCAGGTGCGCGCCGCCTGTCATGAGCTGGTCAGCTTTGCCAAGAAGCGCGGCACCTCGGTGGTGCTGGTCGGCCATGTCACCAAGGATGGCCAGATCGCCGGACCACGGGTGGTCGAACATATGGTCGATACGGTGCTTTATTTCGAAGGCGAACGCGGCCATCAGTTCCGCATCCTGCGCGCGGTGAAAAACCGCTTTGGCCCGGCCGACGAGATTGGCGTTTTCGAGATGACGGGCGGCGGGCTGGCCGAGGTTTCGAACCCGTCGGCGCTGTTTCTGTCCGAACGCGGTCAGGCGCAGCCCGGCTCGGCGGTATTCGCCGGAATCGAGGGCACGCGCCCGGTCTTGACCGAGATCCAGGCACTGGTCGCGCCCTCGCCTCTGGCCAGCCCGCGGCGCACCGTCGTCGGGCTGGATAGCGGCAGGGTCTCGACGATCCTTGCGGTGCTGGAATCGCGTTGCGGCATCCCGTTCACCGGGCTTGACGTGTTCTTGAACGTCGCCGGCGGCATGCGGGTGATGGAGCCCGCCGCCGATCTGGCGCTGGCGGCCGCGCTTTTATCGGCGCGCGAAGATGTGGCTTTGCCGCCAGATATGGTGATTTTCGGTGAAATCAGCCTTTCCGGGGCGCTTCGCCCCGTGGGTCAGGCGGAAAACAGGTTGAAAGAAGCGCAAAAACTTGGTTTTTCAAGGGCCATAGCCCCTGAACGGACCAAGGCCGAGGGGGGCGCCGGGATGGAGCTGCGCAAGCTGCCCGATCTCGTGACCTTTGTTGGGGAAATGTTTGGCGCGGGCTGAAGCCGCGTCTTGGGAAGGATAACCATGGACGGCTTCACCATTGTCGACGCCATAGTGGCGGCCATTATCGTGCTGTCGGCGATACTGGCCTATAGTCGCGGCTTTGTGCGCGAGGCGCTGTCGATTGCCGGCTGGATTGCGGCGGCAGTGCTGGCGTTCCTGTTCGCTGACGCGGCGCGCCCGCTGATCGCGCAGGTGCCGGTGCTGAACAAGTTTCTGGCCGATAGCTGCGAATTGGCCACCATCGGCGGTTTTGCGGCGGTCTTCGCGCTGGCGCTGGTGGTGTTCTCGATTCTGACGCCGCTGTTTGCCAGCGTCGTGCAGCGCTCGGCCCTTGGCGGGATCGATCAGGGGCTGGGATTCTTGTTCGGGGTCGCGCGCGGTGTCATTCTGGTGGCGGTGGCTTTCGTCGTCTACGACCGGGTGGTGGTGAACCAGACCCTGCCAATGGTCGACAATTCGCGCTCGGCCAAGGTGTTCGAAAAACTGACCGGCAGTGTCGATGAGACGATGCCGTCGGATGCGCCGGGCTGGATCGTGGCACGCTATGAACAACTGGTCGGGAAATGCGGCGCCCCGGTGCTGGCCACGCCGCCCGCCTCGAACTGAGCCCGTGCTCGTGTGAAGGTTTGATGACCATTTGCAAACGGGGGGGCGTGACAGTCCCCCCGTTTGGCATTAAACGGGCGCCAACACCCCCCGGACCCGGAGCCACGCCCATGAACCCTGCGGTACGCCCGTTCTTGTCTCATCCGTTTGACGACGACAAGCTGAAGGAAGAATGCGGCGTCTTTGGCGTCATCGGGGTGGCGGATGCCGCGAATTTCGTCGCCCTTGGCATGCACGCGTTGCAACACCGCGGCCAGGAGGCGGGCGGGATCGTCGCCTATGATGCGGCCAACGGGTTCAACTCGGCGCATCGTTTTGGCTATGTGCGCGACAATTTTACCAAGGCCAGCCTGATGGAAACGCTGCCGGGCAGCCTTGCCATCGGCCATGTGCGCTATTCCACCGCCGGGTCGAAAGGCGCGGTGATCCGCGATGTGCAGCCGTTCTTTGGCGAATTCGCCATGGGCGGCTGTGCCATCGCGCATAACGGCAATCTGACCAATGCCGACGCGCTGCGCCGCGAGTTGATCGAGCGCGGCTCGATATTCCAATCCTCATCGGACAGCGAATGCATCATCCACCTGATGGCCCGCTCGATTCAGCGCAGCCTGTCCGAGCGGATCAAGGATGCGTTGCGCCGGGTCGAGGGGGCGTTTTCGATCGTGGCGATGACGCGCACCAAGCTGATTGGCGTGCGCGATGCGCTGGGGGTGCGGCCGCTGGTGCTGGGCAAGATCGGTGACAACGGCTATTGCCTGTCATCCGAGACCTGCGGCCTTGATATCATCGGCGCCGAACTGGTGCGTGAAATCGAGCCGGGCGAAATGGTCGTGATCTCGGACGGCAAGATCGAAAGCAGCCGCCCCTTTGGCGCGCCGCAAAGCCGGTTCTGCATCTTCGAGCATGTCTACTTTTCGCGGCCCGACAGTATTATCGGCGGCCGTTCGGTCTATGAAACGCGCCGTCAGATCGGGGTCGAACTGGCCCGCGAAGCCCCGGTCGATGCCGATCTGGTCTGTCCGGTCCCCGACAGTGGCACCCCGGCGGCGATCGGCTACAGCCAGGAAAGTGGCATCCCCTATGCGATGGGGATCATCCGCAACCAGTATATGGGCCGTACCTTCATCGAGCCGACCGAAAGCATCCGCAACATGGGGGTGCGCCTCAAGCTCAACGTCAACCGCGCGCTGATCAAGGGCAAGCGGGTAATTCTGGTCGATGACTCGGTCGTGCGCGGCACCACCTCGCGCAAGATCAAGGACATGATTCTGGATGCGGGCGCGGCGGCGGTGCATTTCCGTATCGCCAGCCCGCCGACGGCATGGCCGTGCTTTTACGGCGTCGATACGCCGGACCGGGGCAAGCTGCTGGCCGCGAACATGTCCGAAGAACAGATGCGCGAGTGGATCGGGGTCGACAGCCTCAAGTTCATCTCGCTCGACGGGCTATATCGTGCCGCGGGCGAACCGGGCGGGCGCAACAACGCCAAGCCACAGTATTGCGACGCCTGTTTCTCGGGGGAATACCCGGTGACGCCGACCGATCAGATCGACAAGGGCTTTGAGATGAAGGCCGCGGAATAGGCGGCAAAGCCGGCTCAGCGGCCTTGCTTGGGGCGGCGCGTTCTGGCGATGCTTTTTCCGGGGTGCCTTTTCCGGGAGGCCGCGTCTGGCCGGTCTGTCGGGTTTGAGTATTTTTTCCAAAAAGAAGCCCGAGCCGTTTCAAGCGACCCCAAATGGCCGAACGGCCGCCTGCCCTGCGCGGCGCCAGCGCGCGGGGGGGGGTGCGCGCCCGGATCAGAGCCCTTCTTCCACCCGATCGGCCAGCGCCTCGGCGCGGGCGGCGATTTCGGCCAGTGTGTCGGTGACTTCGGCGGGGATGACCGGCACCTCGATACGGGCGGGATTGGCGGCGGCCTCGGCCAAGGCGGCTTCGGCGGCTTCGGCGCGTTCGGTGGCGCTGCGCAGCTGATCTTCCAGCCCGGCGGTCTTGTCGGCCAGCATAAGGCCCGACATCAGCAGCATCCGCGCTTCGGGGATGCGGCCGATCTGGGCGATCAGCACCGAGGCTTCGGCGTCCAGCATCTTGGCGGCCGACCGCAGGAAGTGCTCTTCGCCTTCTTGGCAGGCGACCTCGAATTCGCGGCCGCCGATGGCAATTTTCAGCTCAGGCATGGTCGGCCTCCGGTGCTTGCGGGGCGATAAGGGGCAGGCTGGCCACGAGCGGACCGAGCGCGCCCAACAGCCCGTCGAGTTCGGCAATTTCGGCGCCGCGTGCGGCGCGCAGGCTTTCCAGTTCGGCCTGCATCGCGCGGTTGATCAGATGCGGCTCGGCCTGACCGGCACTGCTGGCCTCGGTCAGATCGCGGTTCAGCCCGGCCAGTTCGGTATTGGCACGTTTGAGGCGGACCAGTTCGTGGTTCGCCTGATCAAGCCCCAGTGTCGCTGCCGCCAGTTTGCGTTCCAGCGCCGCCAGGGTCGTTTCCTGTTTTTCGCGGATCGCGCGGACCCGTTCGGAAAGCTGCGCATTGGCAATGCGTTCGGCCTCGAGGGCCTCGCGCAGGTCCGCTGTCTCTTGCGGGCTTGCCGGTGCCGCGCCTAGCGGCGCGGTTGGGGCCAAAGCCGCCGCAGCGGGGCGCAGTGCTGCCGCCTCGATGCCTTTGCCAATCCGTTCAAGCGCATAGCTTATGCGGCGCTCATATTCGGCCAAATCGCTCATTCTGCCTGCCTCCGGTTCTTCCGGTTGCCATTTCAGGGGTTGCGAATCGGCATCCCCCACCCTTGTCGTCGATCTTACCCAAAGCTGCGCGGCTTTGCCCCCCCTTTTGCATCAAGGGCTTGGGGCGCGCGCTTGATCTTCGGCGCTGGCCTGTTATCAGGGGCCAACGCCACAATTGTCAGCCGAAAGGTAACCCCTTGGATATCGCCACGCTTCGCGCCGAACACGCCCCTCACTGGTCGCTTGCCACCGCCATTCGCGCGCTGGCGATGGATGCGGTCCAAGCTGCCAATTCCGGCCACCCCGGCATGCCGATGGGCATGGCGGATGTGGCGACGGTCCTGTTTCAGAAACACCTGAAGTTTGACGCCTCGGCGCCGGGTTGGGCGGACCGTGACCGGTTCATCCTGTCGGCGGGCCATGGCTCGATGCTGCTATATGCGCTTTTGTATCTGACCGGCTACAAGCAGACGACGCTGGCCGAGATCAAGAATTTCCGCCAGTGGGGCGCGCGCACGGCGGGCCATCCGGAATATGGCCACCTTGAGGGCGTCGAGACCACGACCGGCCCCTTGGGTCAGGGCATTGCCAACGCGGTCGGCTTTGCGATTGCCGAACAGTCGATGCAGGCGCGGTTCGGCGCTAGGGTGCAAGATCACCGCACCTGGGTCATTGCCGGCGACGGCTGCCTGATGGAGGGCATCAGCCATGAGGCGATCGGCCTTGCTGGGATGCAGAAGCTCTCGAAGCTGATCGTGCTTTGGGACAACAACAACATCACCATCGACGGGCGTGTGACGATGTCCGACATCACCGATCAGCGCGCCCGCTTTGCTGCGGCGGGCTGGAAGGTGTTGCACTGCGACGGCCACGACCCCGTCGACATCGACCGCGCGATGACCGAGGCCAAGACCTCGGACCGGCCGGTCTTGATCGATTGCAAGACGATCATCGGCTTTGGCAGCCCGAAAAAGGCCGACAGCTATTCGGTCCACGGCTCGCCGCTCGGCGACGAGGAAATCGCCGCGACCAAGGCGGTTTACGGCTGGCCGCACGGCCCCTTCGTGATCCCCGACGATATCAAGGCCGAATGGGAAAAGATCGGCGCGCGGGGCGCCGAGGCGCGCGCCGCATGGGAGGCGCGTCTGGCCGCCCTGCCCGCCACGAAACGCGCCGAGTTCCTGCGTCAGATGGCCGGCGAAGCGCCCAAACGGCTGGCCGCCGCGATCCGCAGCTTCAAGAAGGACGCCTCGGAAAAGGCGCCAAAGGTGGCGACCCGCAAGGCCAGTGAAATGGTGCTGGCCGCGGTGAACCCGGTGATGCCGGAAACGCTGGGCGGTTCGGCCGATCTGACCGGCTCGAACCTGACCAAGACCGCCGATCTGGGCGTGTTCAACGCCGAGAACCGTGCCGGGCGCTATGTTCACTACGGCATCCGCGAACATGGCATGGCGGCGGCGATGAACGGGATCTGGCTGCATGGCGGATCACGCCCCTATGGCGGCACGTTCTTTTGTTTCACCGATTACGCGCGGGGCGCGATGCGCCTGTCGGCGCTGATGGGGGTGCCTGCGGTCTATGTGATGACGCATGACAGCATCGGGCTGGGTGAGGACGGGCCGACGCACCAGCCGGTCGAGCATCTGGCGATCTGCCGCGCGACGCCCAACACCTGGACCTTCCGCCCTGCCGATGTGGTGGAAACCGCCGAGGCGTGGGAACTGGCGCTGACCTCGACGGCGACGCCGTCGGTGCTGGCCCTGTCGCGCCAGAACCTGCCGTTGCTGCGCAAAGAGCACACCAACCAGAACCTGACCGCCAAGGGCGGCTATGTGCTGGAAGAGTCGGCGGGCAAGCGACAGGTGATCCTGATGGCGACCGGCTCCGAGGTCGAGATTGCGTTGAAAGCGCGCGATCTGCTTCAGGCCGAGGCGATCGGCACGCGGGTTGTGTCGATGCCGTGCATGGAGCTGTTCGCCGCGCAAGGCGACGCCTACCGCAAGCGCGTCCTGCCCGCGGGCTGCGTGCGTGTGGCGGTCGAGGCCGCCGTGCGCCAGCCCTGGGACCAGTTCTTGCTGGGGGAACGCGGCCGCGAGGCCAAGGCGGGTTTTGTCGGCATGGAAGGCTTTGGGGCCTCGGCTCCGGCCGATCGGCTTTACGCCGAGTTTGGCATTACCGCCGAAGCCATCGTGGCGAAGGTCAAAGCGCTGCTGTGAGCCTGAAAGCCGGCCAGAACACCGAACAAGGGGGGCCGATCGCGGCCCCCCGCGTCGTTGCGGGTCGGTCTGGCGGTGTGGGCCAGTCTGGCGGTGTGGCTCAGTCTGGCGGTGGCGCGCCCCCCGGCATCGCGAGCCCACCCGGCATCGCGGTCCCGCCCGGCGTCGCGGTCCCCTCGGGCGGGGGTGCGGCGCAAACCGGGCGCGGGGTGCTGCTGCTGCTGGGGGCGCTGATCCTGTTCACGCTGATGGATGCAACGGCCAAGCATCTGGGTGGGCGCTATCATCCCGCGCAGGTGGTCTGGGCGCGCTTTGCGGTCAATGCGGCGGTGCTGGCGCTGATCTTTCGCTCGGCGTTGCCACGGCTGGTGATCTCACGGCAGCCGGGGATGCAACTGGTTCGGGCGTTGACGCAACTGGCCACGGTGGTGCTGTTTTTCCTGTCGATCCGCCATATCGGGCTGGCCGAGGCGGCGGCGTTGACCGACCTCAACCCGGTGCTGATCACGCTGGGGGCGGCGCTGTTTCTGGGCGAGCGGCTGGGGCCAAGGCGGCTGATCGGCATTGGTGCCGCGTTTTGCGGCGCGATGATCATTCTGCGCCCCGGTGCCGGGGTGATGCATCCTGCAGCACTTCTGGCGCTGGCGGCGGCGTTTTCCTATGCCGCCGGCGCGCTGCTGACGCGGGTGGTGCGGTTCGACGGGCTGGCCACCTCGATGCTGTGGTCGGCCCTGGTCGGCGGCGCGATCAGCACGCTGGTGGTGCCGTTCTTCTGGCAGCCGGTGGCGACGGCGGACCTGTGGGTCTTTGTTGCGATGGGGCTTTTGGGCACCGGAGGTCAGGGCCTGCTGATCCGCGCCTTCACGCTGACCGAGGCGGGGACGCTGGCGCCTTTTGGCTATGTCGGGCTGATCTTTTCAAGCCTTTGGGGCTTTGTCTTCTTTGACCAGTTGCCCGATGGCTGGAGCGTCGTCGGGGCGCTTGTGATCGTGGCGGCGGGTCTTTATGTCTGGACCCGAGAACGCGCCGCCGCCAAGGCCCTGCGTCGCGACCCAGTGTAAAAGGCCACGCGGCCCATGATCGAAGCTGCCGAAACCGCCGAGACCGGCCCTGCCCCGTCGGTGACCGACCGCCTGTCCAATGCGGCCTTTCGGGCGCTGATGGCGCTGGCGCTGGCGTTGCCCTACCGTTGGCGGGTGCCGATGACCGGTTGGGTCGTATCGCGGCTGTTGGCGCCGGTGCTGGGCTATCGGCGCAGGGTGCGTGAAAATCTGGCTCTGGTGCGCCCCGATCTGCCGGCGCATGAGGTCGCGCGGCTGTCACGCGCGGTGCCTGACAATCTGGGCCGCACCCTCGCCGAGATCTATTCGGGGCAGGAATTCATCGACCGGGTCAAGGGGATCGTGCTGGAGGGTCCCGGCGCGGCCGCGCTGGAAGACGCGCGCGCGGCGGGCCGCCCGGTGATTCTGGCGACCGGGCATTTTGGCAATTATGACGTGGCGCGGGCGGCGCTGATTGCCCGCGGCTACCGTGTGGGCGGGCTTTACAAGCCGATGAAGAACCGTCTGTTCGATGCACATTACGTGCAGGCGATTTCACGTCTGGGCACGCCCTTGTTTTCGCGCAGCAAACGCGGTCTGACGCAGATGGTACGGTTTCTGAAGTCGGGCGGGATGCTGGGGATCGTGTCGGACCAGCATGTCGGCCATGGTGCCGACCTGAGGTTTTTTGGCCTTGCCGCGCAGACCGCATTGTCGGCGGCGGAACTCGCGCTCAAATATGATGCGCTGCTTGTGCCGATCTATGGCATCCGTCAACCCGACGGGCTCGGGTTCAAGATCCTGGTCGAAGCGCCGGTGCCGACGGGCCGCGCCGAGGTGATGACGCAAGCGCTGAATGACAGCCTCGAGGCCTTGGTGCGCACGCATATGGATCAGTGGTTCTGGGTGCATCGGCGTTGGAAGAAGCGCCGCTAGCCTGCGCCCCGGAGCACGCGCGGAGCCTCCGGCGGGAGTATTTCAGCCAAAAAGAAGCCGCCGGGGTCAGTTCAGCCGCGCGGCGGCGAGGATCGGGCCGGGAAGGGCCACCGATTTGCCGGGGCGCGCGCTTTGCACGATCAACACGGCCGGATCATTGCCGTCAAGCGTGGCGGTCAGGCTGATCGGGCCCAGGCCATCCCAGTCCGAAACGGCATGCCAGGCGGTAACGACATTGGCGTAATCCAGTTCGCGGCCCGCGTTTTCACCGCGGACGATCTCGACCCGGGTCGAGGGGGCGTAGCGCACGATCTGGATGACGGCGGGGTTGCTTAGCGGCGGATCGGCGCGCAAATCAATGACGATCTTGCCATTCTTCGAATGCAGCCGCACCGAGACCTGACCCTTGACCGCGGCATGTCGGGCGATCAGCCCGGCAAGGTCGGCGGCGCGCGGGCCAACCAGTGCATCCGCGCCGCCGACGATCATCTGCGGGGTGTAGATCGTGCGTTCCCCTGCGGCGCGGGCATAGGCCTTTTGGCGGGCGGTAAAGGCGGGTTGGGCGAAGGCATCTTCCCAGCCGAGGTAATCCCAGTAGTCGACATGCAGTGCCAGCGCGATCACGTCTTCGCGGCGCGCCATATCCGCCAGCAGCGCATCGGCGGGCGGGCAGGAGGAACAGCCCTGCGAGGTGAACAGTTCGACCACGACGGGGCTGGGTTCGACGGGGATGGAGTCGGTGGCGCTGGTGTCGGTGGCGTTGCTATCAGCGGCAAGCAGCTTTGGCGCAATCAGCGCGGCGGCCGCGCGGGCGATGCTGGCAGCTTCGGACTCGGCTTGCGACTCGGATTGTTGGCCGGATTGTTGGCCGTTTTGCGGGCCGGATTGTTGGCCGGATTGCGGGCCGGATTGCGGGCCGGATTGCGAATCGAATTGTGGTCCAGATTGCGACTCGGTGGGGGCCACCTGTGCTTCGGCCAGTCCGACCGCCCCGAGCCACGCCCCGACAGCAGCACAAAGGATTGCGCGTTTCATTTCGCCTCTTTCCCCAAGTTGACCTCTTTCCTAAGCTGCAAAGCCCCGGTTTGCCAATCAAGGTTTTGCGATAAACCGGGAAAGCCGCGTTTCGGGATCACTTTCTGTGCACAATGGTATACAAATTGGCCTCTCCCCCTTGAACGACTCTGCGCGATGCGGCATTAGCCTCTTGCAGCGACACCCCTCATTTACGCAAGGGAGGCCTTAGATGCCCATCGTCACCGGAAAAGATACCGCAAAAACCCGCCGCACGCTGACTGCTGGCGGCAAGAGCATTGCCTACTATTCAATTCCCGCCGCCGAGGCCGCGGGTCTGGGCGATTTTTCGAAGCTGCCCGCTTCGCTGAAAGTCGTGCTGGAAAACATGCTGCGGTTCGAAGACGGCGGCTTTACGGTCTCGGTCGATGACATCAAGGCCTTTGCCGAATGGGCCGCAAAGGGTGGCAAGAACCCGCGCGAGATCGCCTATCGTCCCGCCCGCGTCCTGATGCAGGACTTTACCGGCGTGCCGGCTGTGGTGGACCTTGCCGCGATGCGCGACGGGATCAAGGCATTGGGCGGCGACGCCAAGAAGATCAACCCGCTGGTGCCCTGCGATCTGGTCATCGACCATTCGGTGATGATTGACGAGTTCGGCAATCCGCGCGCGTTCCAGATGAACGTGGACCGCGAGTATGAGCGCAACATGGAGCGCTATGTGTTCCTGAAATGGGGCCAGAACGCGTTCAACAATTTCCGCGTGGTGCCGCCCGGAACCGGCATCTGCCATCAGGTGAACCTCGAATACCTGGCGCAGACGGTCTGGACCGACACCGACCAAAGCGGTGCCGAAGTGGCCTACCCCGACACGTTGGTGGGCACCGACAGCCACACCACCATGGTCAACGGTCTGGCCGTTCTGGGCTGGGGTGTGGGCGGGATCGAGGCCGAGGCCGCGATGCTGGGCCAGCCGGTCTCGATGCTGATCCCCGAGGTTGTGGGCTTCAAGCTGACCGGCAAGATGATCGAAGGCACCACCGCCACCGACCTCGTGCTGAAGGTCGTTCAAATGCTGCGCAAACATGGCGTTGTGGGCAAGTTTGTCGAATTCTATGGCGAAGGGCTGGACCATCTGCCGCTGGCGGACCGGGCGACCATTGCCAATATGGCGCCGGAATATGGCGCAACTTGCGGTTTCTTCCCGATCGACAAGGAAACGCTGCGCTACCTGCGTCAGACCGGCCGCGACGAAGACCGGATTGCATTGGTCGAAGCTTATGCCAAGGAAAACGGCATGTGGCGCGGGGCGGATTACGCGCCGATCTATACCTCGACGCTGGAACTCGACATGGGCAGCATCGTGCCGGCGATCTCGGGGCCGAAACGGCCGCAGGACTATGTGGCGCTGACGCAATCGGCCGACAGCTTCCTCAAGGTGGTCAGCGACTATCGCGGCACCGACGCCTCCAACGGCGCGCTGACGATGGCATCCGAGGGTGACACGATCGCCACCAAGGCCGATGTGCGCAAATCCGCAGCGATCGAAGGCGAGGATTACCGCTTGCGCGACGGTTCCGTGGTGATTGCCTCGATCACCTCCTGCACCAATACCTCGAACCCCTATGTGATGATCGGTGCGGGGCTGGTGGCGCGCAAGGCGCGGGCACTGGGGCTGAACAGCAAGCCCTGGGTCAAGACCTCGCTGGCGCCCGGATCGCAAGTCGTGTCCGAGTATCTGGAGGCCGCCGGCCTGCAAGAAGACCTCGATGCGATCGGCTTCAACCTCGTCGGCTATGGCTGCACCACCTGTATCGGCAACTCGGGTCCGCTACAGCCCGAGATCTCCAAGGCGGTCAATGACAATGACCTGATCGCGGTGTCGGTGCTGTCGGGCAACCGCAACTTTGAAGGGCGGATCAGCCCGGATGTGCGCGCCAACTATCTGGCCTCGCCGCCGCTGGTGGTGGCCTATGCGCTGGCGGGCGACATGAATATCGACCTGACGACCGAGCCTTTGGGCATCGGGTCGAACGGCAAGCCGGTCTACCTGAAGGATGTCTGGCCGACGAACAGGGAAATCGCCGATCTGGTCGAGCAGACCGTGACCCGCGCGGCGTTCTTGAAGAAATACGCCGATGTGTTCAAGGGCGATGCCAAGTGGCAGGCGGTGCAAGTCACCGACAGCGAGACCTATGACTGGCCCGCCAGTTCGACCTATATCCAGAACCCGCCCTATTTCCGCGGGATGACGCCCGAGGCTGGCACGATCAGCAATATCAAGGACGCACGGGTTCTGGCGCTGTTGGGCGACATGATCACCACCGACCACATCAGCCCGGCGGGTTCGTTCAAGCCGACCACCCCGGCCGGCCAGTATCTGACCCAACGTCAGGTGGCGCCCAAGGACTTCAACAGCTACGGCTCGCGTCGCGGCAACCATGAAGTCATGATGCGCGGCACCTTCGCCAACATCCGTATCAAGAACGAGATGCTTGAGGGGGTCGAGGGCGGCTATACCAAGGGGCCGGACGGGGTGCAAACCTCGATCTTCGACGCCTCGATGGCCTATCAGGCAGCGGGCACGCCGCTGGTGATCTTTGGCGGCATCGAATATGGCGCGGGCTCGAGCCGCGACTGGGCGGCCAAGGGCACCAACTTGCTGGGCGTCAAGGCGGTGATCGCCGAGTCGTTCGAGCGGATCCACCGTTCGAATCTGGTCGGGATGGGGGTCATTCCGTTCGAGTTTACCGGCGGCGAGACCCGCAAAACGCTGGGGCTGACCGGCGATGAGGTGGTCAGCATCGACGGGCTCGAGGGCAAGATCGCGCCGCTGAGCCTGGTGTCCTGCACCATCCGCTATGCCGATGGCCGCGAAAAGACGATCCAGATCAAGAGCCGGATCGATACCGAAGTGGAGATTGAATATCTCGAAAACGGGGGTGTGCTGCACTATGTGCTGCGCAACCTTGCCAAGGCGTAAATCTTTGACATGACATGGAAAGGCCCCGGAGTTGCTCTGGGGCCTTTCGCATGTCGGGACTGATGGCGGGGGCGCTGCCCCCGCGCCCCCGGGATATTTTTACGAAGTTGAAGGCGCGATCAGCCAAGCCGGTGGTCGTGGTCATTCAGTGTCAGTCTGGTCTGCCCGCCGCCCCAGCGCCACAGCACCAGATTGGTGGCGTCCGGGCGGGCGCCTCGCGCATAGCTGGGGGTCAAGAGCCCCGCGTAGCCCTCGCCGATCAGGGTTTCGGCGAGCGTCTGGGTCGGCGCGACACCGTCGCGCATCATCGTCAGGCGCCAGTCATCGGCGGCCAAGGCCTCGGCGGTCAAGCCGCGGCTGCTCTGTGCCACCGGATCGGTCGCATCGAAGATCGGCCACAGATCGGCGCTATAGGACACCAGCGTCGTGGGTTGCAGTGGCTCACCGACCTGCCCGGCCTCGCGCAGCGCGGTCAGGATATGGGTCGAGGTGTAAAGCGCGGGCCGTCCGGGGCGGTTGAAGCGGCCACCATGGCGGCGCGCGCCCTCGCCCGAAAGCGGTTCGGCGGCCCAGCGAGGGTTCAACGCGCGATATAGCAGGCCGCGCCAGCGCAGCGCCGGTTCAGGCGAAGACGCCATCATCCACCGCGTCGAGGTAATCCATCACCGCCCCCGCCTGCCCTTCGCGCACCAGCGCCATCGCGCTTTGGCCGCCGAAACCGGCCAGCGGTTCTGAGCGAAACCACGCATAGGCCAGCAGCGCCGAACCAAAGCGCGGCTCGATCCGGTTGAGAATCTCGACCAGTTCGCGCAGCCGGGTCTGGGTCTTGACCGAGGCCAAGCGGTCCTTGCGCGCGATCGCATCACGGCCAAGCCCCAGCGTCCGCGCGACCTCGTCTTGCGAGGTGCGCAACGCCTCGGCCAGAAGCCGGGGGGAAAACAGGGCGTTTTCAGAGAATGCGGCAATGTTCATGAAAACCTCACATATCCTGACGCTAATATACGCCAGAATGTGTGGCTGTCAAGGTTTTGCGGGCAAAACCGACCCCAGCAGCGGGCGCAGATCCTTGTCGATCACGCGCTGGGTGACCGGGCCGGCAAAGCGATAAAGGATCTTGCCCTGACCATCGACAACAAAGGTCTCCGGCACACCATAGACGCCCCATTCCAGCCCCATCCGGCCCGATTGATCGGCCCCGATCGCGGTATAGGGGTTGCCCAGCTCGGCCAGAAAGCCAAGCGCCTTGGCGTCGGTATCCTTGTAGTTCACGCCCATGATCTGCACGCCCTGATCGGCCAAGGCCTTGAGATTGGGGTGTTCGACCCGGCACGGCGCGCACCAGCTGGCCCAGAAGTTCACCAGCTTGACCTGTCCGTCGTGCAGGCTGGCGTCGGAAAAGGTTGCCGCATCGCCCAAGGGGGTGATCTGCACCATCGGCGCCTCTTTGCCGGCCAGCGCCGAGGGCAACTGGCGCGGATCTTCGCGCCCCATCCCCCACAGGAACATCCCCGCCAGACCGGCAAAAATGATCGGCGGCAGCACCATCAGCGAAACTTTAGCCATTCTTGCGCCCCATCCGGGCCTCCTGCGCTTCAAGCGCGCGTTTGACACGGGCCGAGCGCCACAGCGACAGCCCGACGATTGCAAGGATGAGGACGATGGTCACTCCGTAAGCCCCGGTCACCGCACCGGCATATTTGCCAAGATCGGGCATCAGGCCATCCTTTCGCGCGATTCAAGCGCCGCCAGACGGCGAGCGCGGATCTCGGTCCGGGTGCGGATCAGCACCAGCGTCACAAACAGCAGGATGAACCCCGCGATACACAGCAACAGCGGATACCAGAACACATCCGCCACGTTTTCCTTTTCATCCAGCGACAGGCTGGCGCCCTGATGCAGCCCCTGATTCCAGAAGTTCACCGCATAGCGGCTGAGCAGCGCAAAGACCGAGCCGACAAGACACAGAACCCCGGTCAGATCGGCGGCCGTGTCCGGGTTGTCGATCGCCTCCCAAAGCGCCATGTAGCCCAGATAGAACAGAAACAGGATCAGGAAAGAGGTCAGACGCGGATCCCATTCCCACCACGTGCCCCACATCGGCTGGCCCCAGATCGCGCCGGTGAACAGCGCGATCAACGTCATCACCATGCCCACAGGCGCCGCGGCCTTCGCGGCCAGCGCCGAAACATGGTGGCGCCGGACCAGCCAGATCAACGAGGTCACCAACATCATTACCCAGATGTTGATCGCCATCATTGCCGAGGGGACGTGGATATAGATGATCTTGACGGTCGAGCCCTGCTTGTAGTCGTCCGGCGTAAAGAAAAAGCCCCAGATCAGCCCTCCGAATAGGGCGACCACTGCCAATCCCGTCACCCAAGGCAACGCCCAGGACGAGGTTTGCATGAATTTCTTCGGATTGGCATATTCCCAGATCGACATGTTCTCTGGCTACTTTCTTTCTGTTCGCGCGATCAACTCACTATCACGTCAGCGGGAAAATTCTCTAGCGCAGATTGACGCGGATCGCGGCGGCCGAGGCAAATGGCACCAGCGCCACGGCGGCGGCGGTGATCCCGGCCAGCATCAAAAGCGCGGTATCGGTCTGCATCCCCGAGGCGCCCCGCCGCACCAGTTCGGCGCCAAAGATCAGCGTCGGCACATAGAGCGGCAAGACCAGCAGCGACAGCAAAAGCCCGCCCCGCTTCAGCCCGACCGTCAGCGCCGCCCCAAAGGTGCCCAGCACCGACAGCGCCGGCGTCCCCAGCGCCAACGAAACCACAAGCCAGACATACCCCGCCGCCGGCAGATGCAAGAGCACCCCAAAGACCGGTGCGGCCAATACCAGAGGCAGACCCGTCGTGATCCAATGCGCCAGTGCCTTGATGGTCACCACCCCTTCCAGCGGAATCGGTGCCGTCGCCAACAGATCCAGAGACCCATCCTCGAAATCCAGCGCAAAGATCCGGTCCAGCGACAGCAGACAGGCCAACAATGCCCCGACCCACAAGATCCCCGGCGCGATCCGCGCCAACGTGCCGCCCTCGGGGCCGACCCCGAACGGCACCAGCGTGGTCACGATCAGGAAGAACGCGAGCCCCAGCCCAAAGCCGCCACCCGCCCGCACCGCCAGACGCAGATCCCGGATCAGAAGTGCGATCATGCTGGAGCCCTCGTGCAGCGAAAACCGTTGGAGCCTCCGGCGGGGATATTTGAAACAAAGATGAAAAGGCAGGCGCTGCCACTTTCAGCTTCGCGAAAATATCCCCCGCGGAGCGTTCCACCCCAGCCAATGGCGCGTGCGCTCATGTGAAGGCCTCGTCAAAGCCGCCGACAATGCCCCCGGCCTCGGGCGTGCGCGCCTTGAAGGGACCCAGATCAAGGATCTCGGCCTCGTCGATGCCAAGGTCGATATGGGTCGCCATCAGCGCGGCCCCTCCCGCCGCCAGATGTTTGCGCACGGCGGCGGCAAACAGCGCGACAGAGGCCGCATCCAGCGATACGGTCGGCTCATCCAGCACCCAGAACGGGCGCCCGGTCACCAAAAGCCGCGCAAGACCAAGGCGGCGCTTTTGTCCCGCCGACAGGCTCATCGCGGCCCGGCCGGCCAAGGCGTCGAGATTCATCGCCCTCAGCACCGGGATCACGTCGCCCGTGCCATAAATCGAGGCCCAGAAGCGCAGATTTTCGGTCACGGTCAGCGTGGCTTTCAGCCCGTCGGCATGGGCAGCATAGGCCATGGAGTCGGGTGGCGCCGAGATGCTGCCCTGCAACGCAGGTTGCAACCCCGCGAGCGTGCGCAGCAAGGTGGTCTTGCCAATGCCATTGGGGCCGCGCAACACCAGCGCGCGGCCGGATTGGAGGGTGAAATTCACCCCCTCCAGCACAGGCTGCCCGCCACGGGACACCGCAAGATCCAAGACAGAAAGCACGTTCATGTCCCCCTCTAACCCATTGCCGGGCAGACCGAAAGCCCTCAGGCCGCGGGAACCGGGGTGCCGGGCATGGGCAAAAGTGCCGCGGCCACGCGACGCCCTTCGGACAGAAGCACGTTGTAGGTGCGCGCGGCCGACGGTGTGGCCATGGGTTCCGCCATCAGCCCCGCCTGTTCCAGCGCCGCGATCAGGTCGCGCGGCAGATGGGCGATCTCGGGGCCGGTGCCGATGAACAGCACATCAATCTCTCCCGACAGTGCCAAGAGCGGGGCTCGGTCGGCGTAGCCCTCCCAGCCGACCAGACCTTGAGCACGGATCACGATTCCGCCCGGGTAGACCACCCCACCGACCCGGAAAAACCCGGGCCCATAGCCGTCGATCGGCAGGGCCGAGCCGAAATTTGTCTCAATCAGCGGCATTTTGGGCAGCCGGGGTCTTGACCGGGGCGTCGGGCAGTTTCTCGGTAAAGAACTTCGCGTCACCGTCGTTTTTCTTCTTGGGATCGCGGTTCACGCCGAGGAACAGCACCACGTTCTTGGCCACGAAGACCGAGGAATAAGTCCCCACCACCACGCCCCATGTCATCGCAAAGACAAAGCCGCGGATCACATCGCCCCCCAGCACCAAAAGCGCGATCAGCGCGATCAGCGTCGTGCCCGAGGTCATCACGGTGCGCGACAGCGTCTCGTTGACCGACAGGTTCATCACATCGCGCAACGGCATGGTCTTGAATTTGACCAGGTTTTCGCGAAGCCGGTCAAAGACCACCACGGTATCGTTGATCGAATAGCCCAAGATCGTCAGCAGTGCCGCGATGATCGTCAGATCGAACTTGAGCTGGAACAGCGCGAAAATGCCGACGGTAACGGTCACGTCATGGATCAGCGCAACCACGGCACCGACCGCAAACTGCCATTCGAACCGCAGCCAGATATAGGCCAGAATCGCCAGCGTCGCCCCGACGACCGCCAGCACCGCGGTCTTTATCAGCTCGCCCGAGACCTTGGGGCCGACCGATTCCACCGAGGGAAAGCTGATCGTTTCATCGACCCCGTGCAGCGCCGTCTCGACGCTGGCAATCAGCTCGGGGGTGACGCTTTCGGCACCCTCTTGCGCCTGGATGCGGATCATGGCGACGTGCTTGTCGGCGGCGAAGGTCGGGTCGAACACCTCGGTGATCGACACATCCCCCAGCCCAAGAGGCGCGATCGCGGCACGATAGGCGCCAACATCGACCGCGCCCGTCGACTCGGTGCGGATCGTGGTGCCGCCGCGAAAATCGATGCCGAAGTTGAGCCCCATCGTCACGACCAGGATTACCGAGGCCACGACCATCGCCATCGAGGCGCCGAAGGTCGCCCAAGCGTGGCGGAAAAAGTCCAGATGGGTGGTATCGGGGACCAGTTTCAGACGGAATGCCATGTCTATCCCCTTATACGATAATGGTTTTCGGACGCGCGCGCGCGAACCAGAGCACGATCATCAGCCGCGTCACGAAGATCGCGGTGAAGACCGAGGTCAGGATCCCCACCGCCAGCGTCACCGCAAAACCGCGCACCGGGCCCGAGCCCGCCACGAACAGGATGACGGCGGTGATGAAGGTGGTGATATTGGCATCGACAATTGCCGACATCGCCCTTTCGTACCCCAGCTCAATCGCGCGGGCCGGGCCTTTGGCGGTTTTCAGCTCTTCCCGGATACGTTCAAAGACCAGCACATTGGCGTCAACCGCCATGCCGATCGTCAGCACGATCCCGGCGATCCCCGGCAGCGTCAGCGTGCCGCCGATCATCGACAAGATCCCGAAGATCAGGGCGACGTTGATCCCCAGCGCCACGGTGGCAAAGGTGCCAAACAGCCCGTAGCAGGCGATCATGAAAAATACCACCGCAGCCATGCCGACCAGCGCCGCGATGCGGCCCGCGTCGATGCTGTCCTGACCAAGTTCGGGGCCGATCGTGCGCTCTTCCAGAAAGGTCATCTTGGCGGGCAAGGCGCCGGCACGCAGCAACACCGCAAGATTGGTCGAGCTTTCAACGGTGAAGTTGCCGGTGATGATGCCCGAACCGCCGGGGATATGGCTTTGTATCTCCGGGGCCGAGATCACTTCCTTGTCCAGCACGATGGCGAACAACTGCCCGATGTTCGCCGCCGTATAGTCGCCGAACTTGCGCGCGCCGGTGGTGTTGAAGCGAAACGCCACCGCCGGGCGGCCATTGCTGTCAAAGTCGGGGCGCGCATCGACCAGTTCGTCGCCGCTGACCACCGGGGTCGCGTCCAGCGTATAATAGACATCCTTCTGGTCCAGCGACGGGTAGATCACATTGCCCACGCCGGGATTGGCGTCGGCGTTCGAGCCGCGCCCCAGAACCGGGTGAAAGGTCAGCTTGGCGGTGGTGCCAATGATCGTCTTCAGCTCTTCCGCCGAACCGATGCCGGGCACCTGAATCAAGATCCGGTCAGCGCCCTGGCGTTGGATCGTCGGTTCGCGGGTGCCGACCTCATCGACCCGGCGTCGAATGATCTCGAGGCTTTGTTGCATGGTGCGATCGTCGGTGGCGGCACGTTCGGCCTCGGACAGGCCGATCACGACCTGATTGTCCTCGCCGACCACGGTAATGTCGCTCTGACCGATGCCGGTCACGCTGACCACCGGGGTTGCCAGCGCGTTCACCGCCGCGACGGCCTCGGCCAGCTTTGTCGGATCGCCCACGCTGATGCGCAATGTGTCCGGACTTGACGGCGCACGGCGCGCCGTGCCTGCGGCCTTGCGCACCGCATCGCGGGCCTCTGGCCAAAGCGCGTCCATCCGCGCCTTGTAGACATCCGTGACATGCACTTCGGCCAGAAGATGTGCACCACCGCGCAGATCGAGCCCCAGATTGACCAGCCCGGAGGGCAGAAAACCGGGCCATTTCGCCCGTGCAGCCGCCTGTTCCGGGGTTTCAAACCCGGCCTTCTCGGCCGCCGACACGGCATCGTTATGCGACTCGACCCGTCCATAAAACAGGTTGGGCGCAGCCGTCACGATCCCGAAGAGACAGACTCCGAGAATCAGGACCCGCTTCCACAGGGAAATGTTCAACATGGGTAAACTCAGTTCGAATTGGCGGCGGCAGGTTCGGTCTTCGACAACACCGTGGTGATCGTCGACTTGACCACGCGCACCTTGACGCCAGTAGCGATTTCGACCTCGACCTCGCCATCTTCACGCACATGGCTGACCTTGCCGATAATCCCGCCTTGGGTGATGACCTGATCGCCGCGACGCAGGGCCTCGACCATGGCGCGGTGTTCCTTGGCTTTCTTCTGTTGCGGGCGGATCAACAGGAAATACATGATCGCAAAGATCAGGATCAGCGGGATGAACTGGCCGAAGGCGGCGACTCCACCGGCGCCACCGGCGGCCTGAGCGTAAGCGGGGGTAGCGAACATGGGCTAGTCCTTTGTCTTTGGGGCCTCCGGCCCGGTGTCTTGGCGGACCATGGGCCCGCATTTCGCGCGGCACCCTACCTGCGCCCCCGTCCCTTGGCAAGGCGCTCGCCCCCATTGAACGGCCAGTTCAAGAACAGTTCACCCGGTTTTCATCTTCGCCCAAATATCCCCGCCGGAGGCTTCCGCCGATGCCGAGGGAGCCTCCGGCGGGGATATTTGAACGAAGATGAAAGCAAAACCGCCTTACCGTGTCATCGTCAAGACAGCGGCTGCGCGCGTTCTACCAGACGGGCGAAAAACGTGGCGCCGACCGGGGCCACGTCATCGTTGAAATCATAGGCCGGGTGATGCAAGCCCGCGCCCGGCCCCTGCCCCAGAAACAGATAGGCCCCCGGACGCGCCTCGAGCATGTAGGAAAAATCCTCAGCGCCCATTTCGCGGCCGGAATCGGCATTTACGGCGGCCTCGCCCGAGACCTCGGCGGCCACCTCGGCGGCAAAGGCCGACTTGGCGGCGTCGTTCACGGTCGGAGGGTAGCCCCGCTCGTAGGTGATACGGGCGCTGACGCCGTAGGCGCTGGCATGGCCATTGACGATTTCGTGAAAGCGTTTCTCGGCCAGATTGCGCACCTCGGGGGTGAAACTGCGGATCGTGGCACAGAACCAGCCCTCTTCCGGGATGATGTTCGACGCGGTGCCCGAATGGATCTGCGTCACCGAGATCACCAGCTCGTCCAGCGCAAAGATGTTGCGGCTGACGATGGTTTGCAGCGCCCCCACCATGCCCGTTATCGCCGGAATCGGATCGACACAGTCATGCGGCGTGGCACCGTGCCCGCCCTTGCCGGTGATATGGACCCAAGCCGTATCCACCGCCGCCATCAGCGGCCCAGGTGTGGTGTGGAAATGTCCGAACGGGATATTGGGCGCGTTGTGGATGCCGAAAACCTGCGAAATGGCAAAACGCTCCATCACGCCTTCTTGCACCATCGCCTCGCCGCCGCCACCGTCTTCCTCGGCGGGCTGGAACAGCAGCGCCACCGAACCGGCGAAATTGCGCGTCTCGCACAGGTATTTCGCCGCGCCCAGAAGCATGGTGGTATGCCCGTCATGACCGCAGGCATGCATCTTGCCGGGGTTTTGCGAGGCATAGTCGGCGCCGGTGATCTCCTCGATCGGCAAGGCGTCCATATCGGCGCGCAGGCCGATGGTCGGACCCTCGGCGCGGCCCTTGATGATGGCCACGATGCCGGTCTTGGCGATGCCTTCGTGCAATTCATCAACCCCGAATTCGCGCAATCGGGCGGCGACGAACGCCGCCGTTTCAAAGCAGTCGAACGACAGTTCAGGGTGCGTGTGCAGATGGCGGCGCCACGCCGTCATCTCGGGGGCAAGGGCGGCGATTCGGTTCAGGACAGGCATGTGGACTCTTCTCGAAGGTTGGAGATACTGGGCGAGATCATCCCATTTGAGGCCCCTGTGCAATGACCAAATCCGAAGATGCCCTGATCCGCGATCCCTCGGGCGGGGCCGAACGGCAAATGGCACGGTTGATCGCGATCATGATGCGTCTGCGCGACCCGGCCACCGGCTGCCCGTGGGACATCGCTCAGGATTTTGCCAGCATCGCGCCGTATACCATTGAAGAGGCTCATGAAGTCGCCGACGCCATTGCACGGCAGGCGTGGGGGGAATTGGCCGGAGAGTTGGGCGATTTGCTGTTGCAGGTGGTGTATCACACGCAGATCGGGGCCGAGACGGGGAAGTTCGACTTTGCCGATGTGGCGCGGGCGATCAGCGACAAGATGGTCGCGCGCCATCCGCATGTTTTTGGCGACGAGAGCCGCGACAAGACGCCCGAGCAGCAGACCGCCGACTGGGAGGCGATCAAGGCCGCCGAGCGCGGCGCGCGGGCCGAGCCCGGGGTGCTGGATGGGGTGGCGCTGGGGTTGCCGGCGCTGACGCGCGCGCTCAAGCTGCAAAAGCGGGCAGCACGGGTCGGGTTCGACTGGCCCTCGACCGATCAGGTGCTGGCCAAGATCGTCGAAGAGGCGGACGAGTTGGTCGAGGCGCGCGAGAGCCTTGGCCCCGAGGCGCTGGCCGAGGAATTTGGCGATCTGATGTTTGTCATGGTCAATCTGGGGCGGCATCTGGGGCTGGATGCCGAAGCCGCCCTGCGCCAGACCAACGCGAAGTTCACCCGCCGGTTTGGTGCGGTCGAGGCCGCCCTGCAGGCTCGTGGCAAACGCCCCGAAGACAGCGATCTGGCCGAAATGGACGCGCTTTGGGATGCCGCCAAACGGGCCGAGCGCGGTTAGGCCGGGCGCGGTTGGGCCGGGCGCGGTTGGGCCGGGCGCGGTTGGGGGCCTGCCCCCCGTCCTTCGGACGCCCCCCGGAGTTTCAGGCCAAAAAGAAGCGCGCCTTAAAGCAGGGCTTTGCGCAGCATGTTCAACGCAACAATGGTCAGAAAGGCGGCGAAGATACGTCTGAGCCGCTTTGGGTCTGTTCTGTGGGCAAGGGCGGCGCCCAGAGGGGCGGTTAGAAGGGTCATCGAGATCACCACCAGAAACGCGGGGATATTGACCGCGCCGATTGTCAGGGGGGGCGCTACGGGGATCCGCACAAACAAGAACGCCAGCACCGAAGGTGTGGCGATGGCCGCGCCAAAACCCGCCGTCGTGGCCACCGCGCGGTGGATCGGCACGCCGTGCAGCGTCATCAAGGGCACCCCGAACGAGCCGCCGCCGATCCCCATCAGAACGGACAAAAAGCCGATCAAGGGCGACAGCGCGGCGCGCAGCGCCCCCGTCGGCATCACGGTCCCCAACCGCCAGTCGCTGCGGCCAAAGGCCATGTAGAGCGCGATCAGCACCGCGAGGCCCCCAAATATCGCCTGCAAGGTCGGCGTCGTGAGACGTGATACCACCGCCACCCCCAGCACTGCGCCCAGCATGATCCCTGGTGCCCAGCCGCGCAGGATGTCCCAGTTTACCGCGCCCTTCTTGTGGTGCGACATCACCGAGCGGGCCGAGGTCGCGATGATCGTGGCCAGCGAGGTTGCAAGGCAAATCTGCATCAGATGATCCGAACCATACCCCATTGCCGAGAAAAGCCAAAAGAACCCCGGCACCAGAACGATTCCCCCCCCGACCCCGAGCAGACCGGCCAGCAGCCCCGCGAAGGCGCCGACCGCCATCAACATCAGGATCATCGGGATCAGGGGGATGATTTCGGGCATGGCGTCCTCCGTTTGGTTGTGCGTAGCGAAGCTGGGCGGCCGATGCCAGTGCCTATCGCACCTGCGCCAGCGCCGCGTCATAAAGCGCGAGACCCGCGCCCTCGGCGGTTGCGCCTTCCGACAGCACCCGGCGCCAACCGCGCGCGCCGGGACGGCCGTGAAACAGGCCCAGCATGTGGCGGGTGATCTGGTGCAGCCGCCCGCCTCGCGCCAGATGCGCCGCGATCAGCGGGCGCATCGCCTCGGCCACCGCGATGGCATCCTTGGGCGTGCCCTGTCCGAACAGCTCCGCATCCAGCGCGCCCAGCGTGTTGAACGGTTCATGATAGGCGGCGCGACCCAGCATCACCCCGTCAAGCCCCTCTGCCAAGAACGCCTTGGCCTGCGACAGGCTGGCAATGCCGCCATTGATCGACAGGTGCAGATGCGGGAATTCGGCCTTCATCTGCCGCACCAAAGCGTAGTCGAGGGGCGGGATCTCGCGGTTGTCTTTCGGCGAAAGGCCTTGCAGCCATGCCTTGCGGGCGTGAATCTGGAACCGCGTCACCCCGGCTTTGGACACTGTCTCCAAGAAGCGCGGCAGCACGTGCTCCGGGGTTTGATCGTCCACCCCGATACGGCATTTCACCGTCACCTCGACCGGGCTGACGGCGATCATCGCGGCCACACATTCGGCCACGAGGTCGGGCGTCTTCATCAACACCGCGCCAAAAGCCCCCGATTGCACCCGATCCGAGGGGCAACCGCAGTTCAGGTTGACCTCGTCATAGGCCCAGTCCGAGGCAATCCGCGTGGCCTTTGCCAGTTCCGCCGGATCCGAGCCGCCCAGTTGCAGCGCCACCGGATGATCGTCTTGATGGTCCAGAAGATGCGCGCGATTGCCATGGATCACTGCCGGGGCGGTCACCATCTCGGTATAAAGCAAGGCGCAGGCGGTAATCTGACGGTGAAACAGGCGGCAATTGCGGTCCGTCCAGTCCATCATCGGGGCAACCGACAGCCGCGCAGCACTGTCGAGCGTCGAAAACCCTTGTTTATTGGGCTTTTCTTGTTCCGGCACCATTCCGATTTGCTCCGATTTCGTCCGTTTTCGCGAGATTTCTCGACAAAGTGCTACACGGTGTAGCACTCGGGTCGTTCGTGTAGCACCGCGTAGCCGCAAATTCCATGCCGCAACTTCCAGCTGCAGGTTTGACCTCATTCGCCAAGCGCGAGGCCCGCCTCTATTCCCCGATTCAACAAAACTTCCGAGGCGTCTTTGCACTCGGATCAGTTTCAAAAATGATATATTTCGAGGAACATCGAATGGGCACGATCACCAAGCACAAGAACAAGAAAGGTATCACCCGCTACACCGCTCAAATCCGAAAAAAGCAAGATGGCAAAGTTGTCGTCAATCTTGGAAGGACTTTCGACAAGCAGGTCTCGGCAAGGGCATGGATCAAGAAAGTTGAGGCCGAAATCGCGAACTCCGAAAGCTTGGATGGCTTTGAGGCCGCCAGAATTGGTCAAGTCGACGGCACAGTGAACGGCCGCTTCCGTGCTTCGGGCGCTCACTGAACAACCTGTGACAACCTGCTGAATTCGTTTGTGAAAAACAACAAGGCGTCCAACAATCATCCCAAGATCTGGACAGAAAGGTAAGGTTTTGTCCAGATCGCTGCATTGCAGAAGATGTCCGCAATGAGCCCAAGGTGACGTTCTTTTGCACTGCAACGAGCGTCCGCTTCCGGTTTCCCGTCCGCCACGTATCAATCATGCGAAACGGACAAGATCAGCAACAAATACAATTCACGGCTTGCTCCCTGTGACTGCATGGTCGCATGTCTCCGGCGCGTCTTTCGTCCACGCACCGGAGACGAACGTCACTCCGCCGGTTGCGGCAGAACGGCAGCTTCGTCATCCGCACTCCGGGCCGCGCCACCGACGGGATGCCGCAGAACGACGAAGATGAACAGCGCAATAGAGGTGATCGCCAGGATGGATCCGGAGGCGGCGAGAGCTTCACCTCGACCCGTGATTGCCATCACGATCCCTGGCACCATCACGACGACCGATAGGGTTGCGAGGCCGTAGTGCAGCTTGGCCAACCTGCTTTGGCCAGCCTGCGGAGACAGGGCGTAGAAGGTTCCGAAGATCGACATCAGGACAAGACCGATCAGGTTCAGGTGCGCATGGGCGGGGGCAAGGGTGTGATCATGGCTGGCCGACATCTGGATGCCCCAGATCATGCCGCAAAGAGCAAATATCCCGCCGGTGGCGAAAAAGAGCGTTGGCAGCGTTTTCATCTGGATGCTTCCGCAAGACAGGGGTCCAGCGGCGGTCCGGTAAAGGTGAGTTGATAGCGGGCGGCAATCTCTTCAATGACGGCCATGTCCTCGGGAATCCGGCACTGGCCGGCCGCCATTTCGGCGAAGAACCCCTCGAACCCGCCCGGTGTCAGGATCGTCAGATGCCGCGCCGGGACATCGCTGACAACGCGAAACGTGTGTTCCTTGCCGCGGGGAACGAAGAACGTCTGACTCGGCCCACGCGTGATGCGGTGGCCGTCCAGCCAGAAATCCAAGTCGCCGGAAAGTAGGACGAAGGTCTCGTCCGCATCATGGTGAATGTGCCGGGGCGGCCCCGACCGGGGTGGCGAGACGGATTCGGTGATCGACATGCCACCACCTGTGTCGGTCGTCGCCAGGATCGTGCGATAATATACCCCGAGCCATTCAACGGCATCGGGTCCAAGTATCGTGTGTTTCATCGTTTCCTCCATGAAATGTGGGAAATGAAGGCGCCTTCGATGTCGTCACACTAGCGCTGAATAATTCATATGAATAATCGATTGTTTGTATTAATCATATCGACATGACGAATTTACCGAGCTTCGATCTAAATCTGCTTCGCGTCCTGGACGCCCTCTTGCGGGAGCATTCGACCGTTCGCGCGGGCGAACGCATCGGACTGTCGCAACCGGCCGTGTCAGCTGCACTCGCGCGTTTGCGGACAGCACTGGGAGACGAATTGTTCTTTCGGCGCGGACAAGGCCTGGAGCCGACGCATTTCGCCCTGTCGCTCGAGGTTCCGCTCCGCGAAACCATGGGGCGCATCGAAGCCCTGATCCAAGGGCCGCCAGCCTTCAACCCGGCGGCCTCCAAGGAGGCCTTCCGGATTTCCGGAAGCGATTTCTTCGCCGAGTTGCTCATGCCGCGGCTGGCGGACCGGTTGCAGGCACTGGCGCCGTCCATGCGCATTCATCTCGTCGACCTCGTACCAGACAGCTATATCGAAACACTGGAGCGCTACGATGTCGATCTGGCGCTGATCCCGCTGACAGACCTGCCTGATTGGGTGAAATCCCAGCCGGTGTTCCGGTCGGGGTTCTCGGTCATCGCGCGGCTGCGGCATCCTCGGCTGACGCGGGCCGGCCTGACACCCGGCGGCGTCGTGCCGATCGATCTATTCTGCGATCTGGGTCATGTGCTCTTCTCGCCGGAAGGCAATAGCAAGGCGATGGGCGATGCCGCTTTGGCAAAGGTCGGGCGCGAACGCCGGGTGATCATGACGATGCCAAGTTTCTCAGGCGTTTATCGTGCCGTCGCGGGCTCGGATCTCATCGCGTTGTTGCCCAGCGCGCTTGCGCGCCGTATCGCACCGGAGGCCGGACTAGACATCTATCGCGCACCAATGCCCGTCCCCACGGCACAGATCGCGATGGTCTGGCACAAGCGCTATTCCTCGAGCCCGGCCCATCTCTGGCTAAGGCAGCAGATATCGGATTTGCTTGTTCCGCTGGACGAGGAACCGGCGGGCTGACTACCGGGCGCGTAGGTCACAGAAACGGAGGTTCGCCGAAACGGCAGCTATGTTCGCACTCCTGACTTCCGGCGTCAGCCTCATTTAACACGCGCAGCGAATGTCTCCTTCGGCGGACCGCACCGCAGCATCCCGAATGGCCGGTAGATGTCCGCTCTGGGCCGGTCACGTTGATCGCTGAACCACAGGGAGCCGCCATTCACAGTCACGGTATTGGTCACAAAAGCTCAGTTGCAGGTCTGCGTATCAGGAATGCTTTGGTTCAGTTCTTTCCCGACCGTCAAACCATTCACCTTTTCCACGATGGCAGCGACATCGATGCCATGGTGGCGATAGAGATCAGCGATGGTGCCCGTTTGGCCAAAATGCTCGACCCCCAACGGAACCGTCTGATGCCCCTGAACACTGCCCAGCCATGACAACGTTGCTGGATGACCATCGATGACGGTGATGACTTTGCAATGCGGTGGCAAGTCGGCCATCAGGGTTTCAATATGGGCCCGCGCTGCCTTGTTTCCCCGCGAGCGCGCCCGTTGCGCCGCAGTCCAACCCGCGTTCAGACGGTCTGCCGACGTTACGGCGAGAACGCCGACATCGCGCCTCGCTTCACCGATTATACCCGCTGCTTTGATCGCTTCCGGCGCGACCGCCCCCTGATAAGCAATGACCACCTCGCAATTCGGCCCCGGCTTGCGGAGCCAATAGGCACCGTCGATGGCACCCTGGCGAAAATCCTCATCCCCCCGTTTCCCAGGCTGTTCAATCGGATTGGTGGTCAGACGCAGATAGACCGATCCACCGGTTTCATCGCGCAACCATGTCCGCTCATCCGGGTCACCCTCGCCATCGCGCTGTAGATAGTCGAAAGCCCATTGCATGATTACTGCCAACTCGTCGGCAAAGGCGGGTTCAAACGATGCCAGCCCATCCTGAGACATCCCGATCAGCGGCGAGCCCACGGATTGGTGTGCGCCGCCCTCGGGAGCCAACGTCACGCCGGAAGGCGTGCCCACCAGCATGAAACGCGCATTCTGGTAGCAGGCATAGTTCAACGCATCGAGACCGCGCGAGACGAAGGGATCATAAACGGTTCCGATGGGGATCAGTCGCTTGCCAAAAATGCTGTGGCTCAGGCCAGCAGCGCCTAGCAGCAACATGAGGTTCATCTCGGCAATGCCCAGTTCAATGTGCTGACCCTCGGGCGTGAATTCCCATTTCGCGGTGGAAGGGATGCGATTTTCGATAAACGCATCTGCTTGCGCCGCGCGGGCAAAAAGCTTGCGGCGGTTCACCCAAGGGCCGAGACTGGTGGTGCCGGTAACATCCGGTGATGTGGTGACAATCCGCGCGGCCAGATCACTGTCTCCCTTGGACAAGTCATCCAGAATCTTGCCGAATGCCATTTGGGTCGATATCTCTCGCGAACTGTCGATTTCAATAGCGGGCACGGCCAGCTTGGCATCGCCATAGCGTCGCGTCCCTTTGGCGAAGAACGGCACTTGCGACAGAAAATCGCGAAAGGCAACGGGGTCCTCGACGGTTGCCATCGGCTCCCATTCCTCTCCCTTGGCAACGCCCATATGAGCCTGCCATTCGGCAAATTGGGTGTTGTTCATCAGCCCGCCGTGGTTGTCCTTGTGACCTGCGATCGGCGTGCCCCAACCCTTGATCGTATAGGCGAGGAAACAAGTCGGGCGGTCGTGCTTGATGGCTTTTAACGTCTCGGCCATTGTCTCGACGCAGTTGCCGCCGAGGTTTTCCATGAGTGCCGCCAACTCAACATCGCTGCGCCGTTCAATCAATGCGCTGACGTCGCCCTGAACCCCCAGATCATCCAAAAGCCGTTTGCGCCAAACAGCCCCGCCCATGTAAGTCAACGCCGAGTATTCTTGGTTCGGGCAAGCGTCGATCCAGTGACGCAGCTTGTCTCCGCCCGGTTCCTCGAATGCCGCACGCTGCAAGGCACCATGTTTGATCCGCACCACGTCCCAACCGAAGGCATCGAAAATCTTCTCGAGCCGCTCGAAAAGCCCTTCTCGCACGATCCCGTCAAGCGATTGGCGGTTATAGTCGATCACCCACCATGTGTTGCGCAGGTCGTTCTTCCAACCCTCTTGCAAGGCTTCGTATATATTGCCCTCATCCAATTCGGCATCGCCCACCAATGCGACCATGCGGCCCATCGGGGCATCGCCTCCCCAGCTTTTGGCTTTGATGTAATCCTGAATGATCGAAGCAAAGGACGTGATCGCCACACCCAATCCCACCGAACCGGTTGAGAAATCAACATCGTCGATATCCTTGGTGCGGCTGGGATAGCTTTGCACCCCACCAAAGCCGCGGAAGTTCTCCATCTTCTCGCGCGTCTGGTTGCCCATGAGATACTGCATCGCGTGGAAGATCGGCGAGGCATGGGGTTTCACAGCCACCCGATCCTCCGGTTTCAGTGTCGAGAAGTAAAGCGCGGTCATGATCGATACCATCGAAGCCGACGAGGCCTGATGCCCGCCAACCTTGATCCCGTCCACCTTGGGTCGCACGTGATTGGCGTGATGGATCATCCAGTGCGACAACCACAGCAGACGCTGTTCAATGGTTTTCAGATGGGTCAGATCGGGGCGCATGGCTCTCTTCCTTATTCGGCTGCGTGGCGTTCTGCCATCGGAAGGGCTTGTTCCAGATCGGCAAGGATGTCCTCGACCTCTTCCAATCCCACGGACAGGCGGATCAAACCGTCGCTGATGTCATGTTCGGCGC
The DNA here is from genome assembly GCA_002422085.1 of Rhodobacteraceae bacterium UBA6197. Classification (GTDB taxonomy): domain Bacteria; phylum Pseudomonadota; class Alphaproteobacteria; order Rhodobacterales; family Rhodobacteraceae; genus UBA6197. The sequence continues at coordinate 21,764 of DISZ01000015.1, read as the reverse complement.
GTTCCTCGGGCGTGTAGGTCGAGTGGGTCATCGACGCTGGATGCTGGATCAGTGTCTCGGCATCGCCCAACGACACTGCTCGCTGGATCATCTTCAACCCGTTCATAAAGGCGATACCGCCGGACATGCCGCCATCGATTTCGAACGCGATCATTGCGCCGGGTTGATCCATCTGCTGCTCTGCCAGCTTCTGCTGGGGAAAGCTTTCCAAACCCGGGAAATATACGGTCTGCACTGCAGGGTGCGCTTCTAGGAATTTGGCCACGACACAGGCCGAAGCGCAATGGCGGTCCATTCGCAACGCCAGCGTCTTGAGCCCGCGCAAGATCAGCATCGCGTTGAAAGGCGCCATCACCGCGCCGGTCATGTCCTTCATGCCTACCAACCGGATCTCCGCCACCTGTTCTGCACTGCCAGCAACCAGCCCGGCCACCACGTCGCCATGACCGCCAAGGTATTTGGTGGCGGAATGCACAACGATATCGGCCCCCATCTCGATCGGGCGGGTCAGGTATGGCGTGGCATAGGTGTTGTCTACAACCACCTGCGCGCCCGCTGCGTGGGCAATCCCGGCCGCGGCCGCGATATCCACCAGCCGCATATTCGGGTTGGCCGGGGTTTCGAAATAGACAACACGGGTTTTGTCGGAGATTGCCGCGCGTAGATTTTCCGGGTCGGTCATGTCGATATGGGTGATCGTGACTCCCCATTTTGCCAGCCCATGCTGCATGAAAGCAAAGGTGCAGCCATAGAGCGTCTTGTCTACGATCACTTCGTCACCGGGCGACAGCAGCGTCCACAGCACGGCGGTAATCGCGCCCATACCGCTGGCAAGCGCCAAGCCCGCCTCGGCGCCCTCTAACGTGGCAATGCGACGTTCCAATAGATCGCAGGTCGGGTTCGAAACACGGCTGTAGATATACCCCTGCCGATCGCCTGCGAACATCTCGCCACCAGCCTCGGCGGTCTCAAAGGCAAAGGTCGAAGTCAGGTGCAAAGGCGGCGTTAACGCTCCTTCGTTTTGCATCGGATCATAGGCGTGATGAATGGCGCGGGTGGCAAAGCTGGCTGGGCGGGTCATAAAAGGCTCCTGAATCGATCTCAGGCCATTCTGCGCCATCTATGGCGGCATTTGCTTGCCAATGATGCCGTCATGGACATATCGTTTGGCATTATCTGCCAATCAGGACGCACAATGGACGCCAAAGACAGACAAATCATCCGCGCCCTCCAGCGAGATGGGCGGATGACCAACCAGGATCTTGCCGAGGCCGTGAACCTGTCGCCATCCCCGTGCTTGCGCCGGGTAAGAAACCTGGAGGCCAAGGGGGTCATTCAGGGATATAGCGCCGATGTTGACGCGGCCGCCTACGGCCTGGCCATCACTGTTTTCGTGCGGATCAAGCTGGAGCGGCACAATGAAGAGGAGGTCCAAAAGTTTGAGAAACGAGTCCGGTTGATTGATGAAGTGCTCGAATGTCACGTGATGACCGGGGCGATGGACTATCAGTTAAGGGTGCTGGTCCCTGACCTTGAAGCCTACGAGAACTTTATCCGCAACCGGATACACCCCATCGGCGGCATCGCCTCCATCGACACGAGCTTTGTCTACGGAACCGTCAAGAGAACAGCCGTTTTCCCTTTGGCACATTAGTTCAGGCTTCTGCCCGGCCATTTCGGGCCCTTGCACATGGACACGGAGAGTTTTCAAAGAGCGATATCGAACACCTGACACACCAGGTTTCAAAGGCGGTTTAGTGTCAAAACCAACCTTCCTGATCGACGCGGCGTAAGTCGGCTTCGTCCGCGTTGCGCGCCTTTGGCAGCCGGAATTGCTGCGCGATACAAGAATGGCCGGTTTGGTGAAGGGTAATCCCCCCATTTTTAACGGGGTGCGGTCGTAGAATTCACGCGGCCGTTTTCAGTTTCTGGGCGGCGTGATGCCGTCGATGCCCATGTTCGGGCGGTCATTGTTGTAAGTCCAGAGCCATTGTGTGGCAAAATCCTGGGCCTTGCGTTGGCCGGTAGGCGATTGCCCGCGATCGCCGTAAGGCTCGATGGTTTCGATGATGTATTGGTCCAGCCATTCGTGACGAACCGTGCGGTTAGTGCGTTCGATGCAGGCATTTTGCTGCGGCTGACCCGGTTGGATGGTAACCCCTTGCTTTTCGGCCCATTTCATCAGTTTTTCGCTGATGTATTCCGGGTCGTTGTCGACCCGTATGGCGCCGGGCTTGCCCCGCCACTCGATGATCCGATCCAGGCTCCGTATCACCTGTTCGGCTGGTAGCGAGAAGTCGACCTCGATCCCCAGCCCTTCACGGTTGAAGTCGTCCAGCACGTTCAACAGCCGGAACGCCCGGCCATCCCCCAGCCGGTCGGCTATGAAATCCCCTTACGGCGTTTGCAGGCAAACGCCTACCGGGCAACGCATCGACCAGGTCATGTTCGGCGCATCCGGCACCGCCAGCGCGTCGGGTTTGTCCCGCTTCAACCGCTTGCGGGGTTTGATCCGCAGATTCAATTCCAGCTCGCAGTAGATGCGGTAGACGCGTTTGTGGTTCCATGGATGGCCCTTCACATTGCGTAAATGCAGGAAGCACAGTCCGAACCCCATGTCTTGCGGGCATCGGTCAGCCCGACCAGCAGATCGGCAATCTCTTCGTTCTCGGCACGCAACTTGGGGCCGTAGCGATAGCAGGTCTCGCTCACCCCGAACGTGCGACAAGCCAAAGCGATGCTTCTGGCGATGCTTTAACGACCGCTTTCCCGGGTTTTCTGAAACGGTGGTACCGCTGCACATTCAGTCGCCATTCCGTTCTGCTTTTGAGATCCGCATATATTCTGTGTCCGCCGTCAGCGCCCATGGAACAGTTTAGCGTAATTGCCTAACGGAGGATTTGCGGCTCATCTTTACCCCATATGGAGTTGAAGATGATGAAGAACCGAAGGCCCGCGCCAGCGAAACCCGTGACGACGAAGGCGCCTGCCGAGCAGGTTGTGAAAGATATCCGGCGCGCGACGCGCAAACTGCATTCTTCCGAGGAGAAGATCCGGATCGTGCTATCCGGCCTTCGTGGTGAGGACAGCATTGCCGAACTGTGCCGTAAGGAAGGGATCGCCCAAAGCCTGTATTACAGCTGGTCGAAGGAATTTCTCGAGGCCGGCAAGAAGCGGCTGGCCGGTGATACGGCCCGCCAGGCGAATACAGGCGAGGTCAAGGATCTGCGCGCCGAGGCTTTGGCATTGAAGGAACTGGTGGCCGATCTCAGCCTTGAAAACCGTCTGCTCAAAAAAACATGAGCGGGGCTGGGGGAGACCACGAATGAGGTATCCTGCCACTGAGAAGCTCGAGATCATCCGGCTGGTCGAGCAGTCGCATCTGCCGGTGCGGCGTACTTTGACCAAGATTGGCATCCCACCCACCACCTTCTACCGCTGGTATGATCGCTTCGTCGAACATGGGCCCGAAGGGTTGGAAGATCGCCCTTCACGGCCTTCCCGGGTCTGGAACCGCATTCCGGAAGCGGTACGGGCTCAGATCGTGGCCCTGGCGCTGGAAGAGCCGGAACTGTCGCCCCGCGAATTGGCGGTGCGGTTTACTGATATGGAAAAGTATTTTGTATCAGAGGCTTCAGTGTATCGCCTGCTCAAATCCCACGACCTGATCACCAGCCCCGCCTACGTCGTCATCAAGGCTGCGGATGAATTCAAGGACAAGACCACGGCGCCAAACCAGATGTGGCAAACCGGCTTCACCTACCTCAAGGTCATCGGCTGGGGCTGGTTCAATCGTAAGCGTTGCATCTGACCCCGCTCACAGTCTCTGAACGCCTCCTTTTCATCATGATAAGCCTATCCCGCGAAACACACGGGAGACTATCATGGCGGATCGCGAGATTTGGGGCTTCGAAATCGCCACATCACCCTCGGGCAAGAATATCTGGCCGAAAGCCCTAAAACGCGAAGCCGTGCGACGCATCGACGAAGAAGGAGCCTCGCCCGGCGCAATTGCGGCGGAACTCGATGCGCATGAATGCTTGGTCCGCAAGTGGCATGTGGCGGCGCGCCGCGCTCGTGGCGATACCATATTGGACAATGGTCTTGGGTTCGCTGAGGTGAAGCTTCACCCAGATGATCGATCAGTTGCGGCCCAGCCATCAAATCTAGACCAAGCGCGTATCGTCGTCGGCGCGGTCTGCATCGAGTTTCCGATATCTATCGACGAAGCTAGCCTGGCAAAACTGCTCCGTGCAGCAGGGGCCGCGACATGATCGTCCCCTCGAGCAGCTTCAAGATATTCCTCGCGATGCAACCCGTCGATTTCAGAAAAGGGATCGATGGCCTTGTGAACTATGTCGCAGAAAACTTCGACCTTGATCCTTTTTCCGGTGCGTTCTTCGTGTTTCGATCGAAGGGTCGTGACAAGATGAAAATCGTGATGTGGGACGGCACCGGCTTGGTGCTAATTTACAAGCGCATCGAAGGCAAAGGGTTCTATTGGCCCAGCCTTGTAGATGGCACGCTATCGCTTACGAAAGCACAGTTTGAGGCGCTCTTTGAAGGGATCGATTGGCGGAATGTAACCACACCCCGCTATCTGCGGCCACACAAGCCGCAGTCTCATTCAACGCTATCGACTGAAAAAGCGCAAACGCACCAGAATTCGGACCAAGCACATGAGCATTAACCGTCGTTCCGGCGCGCATCGGCGCGACCAGGTTCCTCTCCGCATTGTCGCTCTGCGCTTCGATCTCGAGACCTCACCGCAGAAGATCGAGCAGCAGCTCATCGCGTTCCTGCGCGAGCTGCGCTGGAAGGCGCGCGGGTTTGACCCGGCTGATCTCGAAGCCGCGCGCGAGGCGGATCGCTGGAGCGAGGAGTTACTCGCTTGCTGTCCCAGTCAGCACGATGGCGAAAGGATTCATCGCCGAGCAAAAGCGCTCGCGGATCGGCGTATCCGGGCATCGGGTCTGGGGCATCTGGACAAGGACGCGCGAGAGAAGTTGCGCGGGCTCAGCGACGGTGTGCGGGTGGTTCAGCTGCCAAGCGCGCATCGCGCCGACGAGATTGCAGCGACGCTGCACGAAGAGATGCCCTGGATGGCGCAGGCGACCACTCTGGCTTGGCACGCGATGCGCGAGAGCGTGCGCAACGGCGCACCCGCCTTGCACTTGCCGCCGATGCTGCTCGACGGGCCGCCGGGTGTCGGTAAAAGCTACTGGGCGCGGCGTCTGGCGGAATTGATCGGCACGCCTTCGGAGCTGATCGATGCTGCAAACGAGCCGGCCGGTTTCGCGGTCGCCGGCAGCCAACGCGGTTGGGCGACCGCGCAGCCAGGGCGTTTGGTCGAGCTGATCCTGCGCGATCACGTGGGCAATCCGGTAATGGTGATCGACGAGATCGACAAGGTCGGTAATGTGTGCTCGAACAAGGGCATGAGCTTTGCACTGAGCAATGCGCTTCTGCCCCTGCTCGAGCCGCTCAGCGCGCAGGCATGGAGCTGTCCCTACTTCCGGGTCACTTTCGACATGCGTTGGATCAGCTGGATCCTGACCTCAAACAATCGCCGCAACGTGCCCGCACCACTACTCAGCCGCTGCCGGGTCGTCGATGTCCCGCCGCTTTCGGGCGCGTATTTGGCGCATTTTGCACGCCGGGAGGGCGCGGCGCGGGGCCTGTCGGCAGACGCGATTGCAACCTTGGCCGCGATGCTTGAAGGTTCCTCCCATCGCCTTGACCTGCGCGCGGTGATCAAGCTGATCGACAGCCTCTGTGGGCACGAGAATAGCCCAATTACCCATTGAAATCAGAGGCCGTCCTATGACCAATACGCTAATCCTCGCCGATCTGCATCTCGACCTCTGGCATCGCTCAGGGCTCAACCCGCTCGACCAGATCGATTTCGACGGTGTCGAATTGATGATTGTCGCCGGCGATCTGACAAACAAACCGCGGGTGCGTTGGAAACAGGCATTCGAGTTGATCGGTGAGCGCATCCCGCTGGATCGGGTGCACGTGCTCCCGGGAAATCATGATTATTACGACTTCCGTCTGGATGGCGATGATCGGCTTGCTGAGATCGCCCAGTCAGCAGGGGCCAAGTTTGCGCAGAAATCTGTGATCATCCATGGCGCTACGCGCTACCTTTGCTGCACGCTCTGGACGGATATGCGCATTGGCACCGGAACGTTGGAGGAGAATGCCGCCGAGGCCGCGCGGATCATGAACGATTACCGCTATATCCGGGTCGCACACTCCGGGTTCCGCAAGGTGCGCCCGCTCGACACGGTTGCCCTGCATCGTGAGCATGTCGCATGGCTGGAAGCGCGGCTGTCAGAACCGTTTGCAGGCGAAACCGTCGTCGTAACCCATCATGCGCCCCATCCTTTCGCGCTGTCTCCAGGCGGCCCAGTGCCGCAAGCCTATGCCTCGAACCTGAGCGATCTGATCAACCGCTTCCAGCCTGATCGATGGCTGTTCGGGCACACCCATCTCGCGTCAGAGTTTCAGATTGGAACGACCAAGCTGCGCAATGTCTCGGTGGGGTATCCAGCAAAGGCGGGCTGAGCTTGGCCAGAGATGTCGCCGAATTGCGTGGCCATGCCCTTGCCAACGACATTAATTCAAGCTCGCAGCGAGGTCGAAGTTGCTCCGAGGCAATAGAGTGGTTTAGTCAAGACGGATCGCAATTCATTAAAGAGCTTACCCCGATGTCCGCCATTGATGACCTTCTCCGCTCCTATCGTGAAGCCGCGGTCACAGAACGAGAAAAAGGGACGTATTTCGAGCGACTTGCTTGCGCCTATCTAACCGTCGATCCAGTGCAGGCTGAGGAATTTTCTCAAGTTTGGACATGGAAGGATTGGGCGGACCAGCATGGCTGGAGCGGCAAGGATATCGGCATTGATCTGGTTGCGAAGCTTCGGAATGAAGAAGGTTTCGCGGCTATCCAGTGCAAGTTCTATGCCGAAACCCATCGGATCCAAAAGGCTGATATCGATAGCTTCATATCCGCTTCGGGCAAAGAGCCATTTCGGCGCCGTTTGGTAATCGACTCGACAATAGTGCCTTGGGGCGCGAACGCCGAGGAAATGATCTCCGGTCAGACAATCCCGGTTGTGCGCGTCTCTCTCACCCACCTTCGGGAAAGCCCGATCGACTGGACGATCTTTGGCCTTCGTGGTGAGGCTGTTCTTTCTGAGAAGAAGACACTCCGGCCGCACCAGATCGAAGCGCTCGAAGCCGTTCGCACGGGGCTGGCAACCGATGATCGTGGCAAGCTGATCATGGCTTGTGGCACCGGTAAGACCTTTACGTCACTGAAAATCGCTGAGGATCTCGTCGGCAAGGGCGGACGCGTGCTCTTTATGGTGCCATCGCTTGCGCTGATGTCTCAGACGGTGCGCGAATGGACCAATGACACCGAGACGCCTCTGCGGTCTTTCGCAGTTTGCTCGGATGCCCAGGTTGGCAAGCGTCGGGTTGGGGCTGATGATACCGCCGAAATCGACGCGCATGATCTGGCATTCCCAGCGACGACCAATCCGAAACGTTTGGTCGAGAAAGCCGCTATCGACGCCCCTGATCGCATGACGGTCGTATTCTCAACCTACCAGTCGATCGGCGTTCTCGACGCTGCACAGAAAGCGGGCCTTCCGACCTTTGACCTGATCATCTGCGACGAGGCGCATCGGACAACGGGCGCGACCTTGGCGGGCGAGGAAGATTCGAACTTTGTTCGGATCCATGATGATGCCTATGTTGCAGGGCGCAAGCGTCTCTACATGACGGCCACACCGCGGATCTTCGGCGATGCGGTCAAGTCGAAGGCAGACGAAGAAGTGGCCGTCCTGTCATCGATGGATGACGAAAGCCTCTACGGTAAAACTCTGCTCCATAAAGGCTTCGGCTGGGCCGTCCAGAAGGGCTTGCTGACCGACTACAAGGTGATCGTTCTTGCGATGGACGGGGGCCTTGTCAGTGCCAATGTCCAGAAGCGTCTGGCCGACGAGAATTCGGAGCTCGATCTCGACGACGCAACGAAGATCATCGGCTGCTACAAGGCGCTGACAAAGCAGGACATCCAACAGGACATCTCCTTCGACCCGCAGCCGATGAAGCGTGCCTTGGCCTTCTGCAAGAGCATCGCTGCGTCGAAGCTGATCCGAGATGAGTTCACCCAAGTGGTTGCGGAATACACCGGCGATGATGCGTTGATCGAAGACGATGCGCCTTCATCTCCTGACCGTCTCGATATCGAGATCGAACACGTCGACGGCACATTCAACGCGAAGACGCGCAATGAACTGCTCGATTGGCTCAAGGCCGATGCCGAGGGCAATACCGCGCGCATTCTGACCAACGCCCGCTGCCTATCCGAAGGTGTCGACGTGCCTGCGCTCGATGCGATCATGTTCCTTCATCCGCGAAAATCCTTGATCGATGTGGTGCAATCAGTCGGCCGCGTCATGCGCCGCGCTGAAGGAAAGAAGATGGGCTATGTCATCCTCCCGGTCGGCGTCCCGGCAGGCGTCGAGCCTGAAGTGGCTCTTAAGGACAATGATCGATACAAGGTTGTCTGGCAGATCTTGAACGCGCTCCGAGCGCATGACGAACGCTTTGATGGCACGATCAATCAGGCGTCACTCGGCCAAGACGTGTCCGACCGTATCCAGATCATCGGTGTCACCAAGGAATCCGAAGAACTCCGCGCGATCACCCACGAGGTCACTGACCTTCCGTCGCGCAAGGCCAAGGCCGAAAGCGCGATCGGTAAGGGCGGGACGGATCGCGATCCGCAGGTTTCGGGTCCGGTGCCGACCCAAGGCGAGCTGTTCATCGACGAGTTCTCGCGCGCCATCATGGCCAAGATCGTCAAGAAGTGCGGCACCCGCGACTACTGGGAAGACTGGGCCACCAACATCGCCGAGATCGCGCAGCGCCACATCTCGCGTATCACCGGTATCCTTGCGGAGCCAGACACGAAGGCTCGCAACGCTTTCGACGACTTTCTTGCTGAACTGCGCGACGACCTGAACGATAGCATCACCGAACAGGACGCCATCGAGATGCTCGCCCAGCACCTCATCACGCGTCCCGTCTTCAAGGCGCTCTTCGCCGGGCACGCCTTCACCGACCAGAACCCCGTCTCCCTTGCCATGCAGCAGGTGCTGGACGTGCTGGACGAAAACCGCATCGACAAGGAATCGAAGGACCTCGAGAAGTTCTACGACAGCGTCCGCAACCGCGCCCACGGGATCACCGATCCGCAGGCGAAACAGCGTCTGATCGTCGAGCTCTACGACAAGTTCTTCCGAAACGCCTTCCCCCGCACGACCGAGAAGCTGGGCATCGTCTATACCCCGGTCGAGATCGTCGACTTCATCCTGCACTCGGTCAACGAGATGCTGCAGGAGCACTTCGGCCAGACCCTCGGGTCCAAGGGCGTCCACATCATGGATCCCTTCACCGGCACGGGCACCTTCATCACCCGGCTGCTGCAATCCGGCCTGATCGCGCCGGAGGAGCTGGAGCACAAGTATCGCCACGAGATCCACGCCAACGAGATTGTCCTGCTGGCCTACTACATCGCCGCGATCAACATCGAAGCGGTCTATCAGGGACTGGCTCAGAGCAATTCCTATGTGCCCTTCGAGGGTATCTGCCTCACCGACACCTTTCAGATGTATGAAGGCGAGGATCAGCTGGCGCTCTACATGCCCGACAACTCCGAACGCCGGACCCGGCAGAAGGAGCTGGATATCCGGGTGATCGTGGGTAACCCGCCGTATTCGTCGGGGCAGAACAGCGCCAACGACAACAATGCCAACGTCAGCTACGAAGGGTTGGATGGGCGGATTGCTGAGACCTACGCAGCACGGTCGACTGCGACATTGAAGAATTCGCTCTATGACAGCTACATCCGGGCAATTCGGTGGGCGTCTGACCGGATCGGGGATGCGGGTATCGTTGCCTTCGTCACCAACGCGGGCTGGGTCGATGGCAACGCAGCAGACGGGATGCGGGCATGTCTGGCAGAGGAGTTCACAGACCTCTACGTATTCCACCTACGCGGCAATCAGCGCACGAGCGGTGAACGGTCCCGCAAGGAAGGTGGCAAGATCTTTGGCTCGGGGAGCCGCGCACCGATCGCCATCAGCGTTTTCGTTAAGAACCCGGACGCCGCGGAGCATGGCCGCATCTTCTTTCACGATATTGGTGACTATCTGGACCAGAAGCAGAAATTGGCGATCATACGAGACTTCAGTGCGGTCGGTGGGATCAGCAAGAGCGTTGGCTGGGAGAAGGTCTCGCCCGACAACCACAATGATTGGGTTAATCAAGGCGAAGCAGATTTCTCGAAGTTCTGGCCAATCGGCAGTAAGGGACGCGAGCGTGAGCCTGCTATATTCAATGACTATTCGGGCGGCGTGATGACCAACCGAGATGCATGGTGCATCAATTCATCGAAATCCGGCACTCTCAAGAACACCACTCGTCTGATCGAAACCTATGAGACTGAGAGGGGCAGGTTCGCTGACTTGGACTTGGCAAGTGCAAAAGCTCGCGAAGAACACATAACTTCAAAGCTTCTGGATGACAGTCGCAAGATTGCATGGAGCCGTGGACTCAAAACAGCGCTCTCCAGAAATAGGCAACTCGCGCCCAACGAAAAGGCGTTACGGCCAATCGTTCATCGTCCTTTCTCGAAGGGATGGTTCTATTTGGACAAGACCCTGACCGAGATGCCGCTGAAAATGCCGCACTTCTTCCCTGAGGGAGAACCTATCAATCGGATCATTGTTCTGAAGGTCCGCTGGCCGGGATATGGTCAATTCGCTCTGATGAGCGATGAAATCTTTGACCGACAGACCGATGGCGGCACGCAATGCTTCCCCCTCTACCTCTACGACCAACAGGACGAGGAACCGGGCGGCCTCTTTGCCGGCCAGTCCTCCGGCCCCCAGCGCCGGGACGCGATCACCGATGCCGGGCTGGCGCATTTTCAGGCGGCCTATCCGGGCGAGGAGATCACCAAGGAGGATCTCTTCTACTACGTCTACGGCCTGCTGCATTCGCCCGACTACCGCGACCGCTACGCCGACAACCTGACCAAGGAACTGCCCCGCATTCCCTGCGTGAAGACCTATGCCGATTTCCGTGCCTTCTCCGAAGCCGGACGCGCCCTGGGCGACCTGCATGTGAACTACGAGACGGTCGAGCCATACCCCGTCACCTACAAGCAGGGCACACCCGCGCTGTGGAAGATCGACGACCCCAAGGCTTTCTACCGCGTCACCAAGATGAAGTTCGGCGGCAAGCGCGGCGACATCGACAAGAGCACGGTGATCTACAACGCCAACATCACCATGACGGATATCCCGCTCGAGGCCTACGACTACGTCGTGAACGGTAAGCCCGCGCTGGAATGGGTAATGGAGCGCCAAGTGGTCAAGACCGACAAGGCCAGCGGCATCGTCAACGACGCCAACGACTACGCCAACGAGACTATGCACAACCCTGCCTATCCGCTGGAGCTGTTCCAGCGCGTGATCACCGTGAGCCTCGAGACGATGAACATCGTGCGCGACCTACCCAAGCTGGAGTTGCCGAAATGAAGTTTAGAGCACTCGTCCTGCTGGCCGCCCTGATACCCACAAGCGCAGTAGCACAGCAAAACTTCAGCTGCTCTTGGGGCGATCGCGGCGCCTGCCTGGGCTATGGCGACACCGTCTGTTCAAGTTCCGGAAAGTGCGTCGACGCGAACGCTTCCTGCTTCAATACCTACCAGTGCAACTACGAGGGGTTTACCTGCAAATCAAACGTCACCGAATGCGTGGATGAATACAATCGCGTGCTGGCGGACCACAATGACTTGGTCGCCAAATACAACGACCTGCTCGACGAGAGCCGCGTCGTCGCCATTGCCCTGAAGACCGTTACCTTAGAGCGAGATGACCTCGAGGAAAGCCTTAATAACCTTCAAAGCTGCCTGTCGCACGCGGAGACCCTCGATGATGCGCAGAGCTGCCGTTGGCGGTGAGCAGTCCTGCAGTTTTTGCGAGAAGTGCGAAAAACGGAGCTGATCGGGCAGACGTGTGAAAAAGAAAGAGCGGCCACACTCCCCGCGCGAAAATCAAAGTGTCATTTTTGGTCAATAGGTATGATAGGACGCTGGAGACGACTGATAGTTCACATAAAAATCAGATAGTTACAGTCAATCCACTCGCGTCATTTCGTTGCTAGAGGACGCTGAGCAACTTGCCAAGCCCCCTCGTAGACTAGTCAATGGATGTGCGAAAAAAGAATTGACCGTGCGAAAAACTAGGAGTATCGATCTCCCCAGCGCCTAAATTTTAGTGGCGTTTTTTTGCATTATTGCTGCAATGGGTTGACTTGGCCCATTCGTTTCGCCATCCCGTTAATCACTGATTCGCGGAGCTGGTGTGTAGTGCGCAACGATTTTCCAATCGATAGAGAGCGACATTCTCGGATTAAATACGAGCTGGACCGGCGAGGTCTCTCGCTCGCCGAAATCGCTCGTCGTGTCGGCGTCGGGCTCCCTGCGGTAAGCTCGGTATCACTCGGCAGGAGCCGATCCGCGCGCATTGAAGCCCATTTGGCTCAGGCCCTTGGCACGACAGCGCCGCAGCTGTTCCCTGAACGATACCCTGAAGAAAACAAAGGGGGCACTTCATGAGCCAATAAAAATTAGGCTCTGGAAAGGTTGAGGCCCCGGGACTGCAATCCCAAGGGCCTCGGAAAATCGCGTGCCGCGATATCCTCTCCATTCCAGCATAGACGTTGAAAGTCAAGAGGCATGCTCGCTTCCCAGCGAGCGTGGCCGGCTTGTCTTGTCCTGAAATCGGCCGGAACAAACCCGGCGCCGATGGGATGAAGGTAATGGAATTGATACAACAAGCCTGCGCGCAACTCGCAGGCCATGAAGACAGCTTCGTCCGTGAGGTCGCCGAAGAAATCGCCGTCCTCGATCGAACGCGCGATGACGAGATGATCGTTTCGGCCGCCCGCCTTTCGACGGCAAAGGCGCATATCAAGACATTGCAGGCCGAGGTTCGGCGCAAGAGTGAGCAACTTAAGAAGCTGGAGCGAATGCTGTTCGGACAAAGTTCCGAGAAGGCGGACAAGGAGCCGGACGACGAAGATAGCCCCGCGCCGGAAGAGCAAAGTGATGCCTCTGGGGGTTCGGGCACGGCGCTCACATGCGCACAACCCGCAAAGAAGCCTCGCGGTCTTCGCGGGCGGCAGAAAGTGAGCATTCCCGCCCATCTTCGACGCGAGATCGTCGTCCACGAACCGAAGGTCGAGCAATTTTGCGCCTGCGGGTGTGCAACCGCTCGAATGAGCGAGCAGGTCATTGAAAAACTGGCTTACAAGCCGGCAGAAGTTTATGTCGTTGAGGAGCGATACCCCAAATACGCCTGTCGGAAATGCGGTCATTTTGTTCAGGCCAAGGTTCCAGAGCGGGTGTTTGATTACTCGCGCTATGACGACAGCATGTCTCTGGCCGCGGTGATTTCCAAGTTCGCGGATTTCCTTCCCCATTATCGCCTTCAGCAGATTTTCGGGCGGAACGGAGTGCAGATAAATCGATCGACCCTTTGGCGCCTCGTCAAACGTGCCGGCGAAGCGCTGAAACCACTCTACGAGGCACTACTTGCGGATCTGCAAGCCTGCACGAAATTGTTCATGGATGAAACGACGGCACGGCTTCTGGACCCCGGGCGGGGCAAGACCAAAACCTGCTATATGTGGGCCATGTGTCGAGACGATAGGCGTTCAAAGGGCAGGCAGCCCCCAGCCGTGGTTTTTCGCTTTGCGCCCTCTCGTGCCGGCCTGCATGCCGAAGCCCTTCTTGAGAACTCCACCGGCATTCTGCAGGTGGATGGTTACAGGGGCTACAATCGGCTGATGGCCCTTGACCGGGATCGAGGGCCGATGGTGCTCGCCTATTGTTGGGCGCATGTGCGCCGTAAATTCCACCACGCGTGGGAGGTCCGGGGGCCAAGATGGGCCGATGCCAAGAAAGTCGTTCAAACCATAGACAGACTTTTCGAGATCGAGCGTGAACTGAAGGGGCAGGCACCAGCCGTTCGACTGGCTGAGCGGATGCGTCTCAGTGAGCCTATTGTCGATAGGCTTTTCTTGGAGATGGGAGCCATCCAAGGCCAAATTTTGATGAAAGATGCCTTTGGCGACGCGATCAACTACACACTGAAACTGCGAGACGGCCTGCGGATATTCCTTTCCGATGGGCGGGTCGAAATGGATAACAACCTCGTGGAAAACGTGATCCGCCCTTTGGCGCTGATCCGGAAGAATTCCTTATTTGCGGGTTCAACACTCGGCGGCGAGATTTGGGCGATGCTGTCCAGTCTTATCGGCACCTGCAAGCTCAACGGTGTCGAACCGTATGCCTATTTGACTTGGGTGTTCGAGAAGATCGCGGCGAAGCTACCGCTGGCAGAGTATCATAAGCTGTTCCCCTGGCACTGCCCGATCGGGAGGTATCCAAATGATCTAGACGAGTCTGAAGCCAGCTAGCTGAAATGGAGGTGACGTTTCAATGTGGCGCAAAGCCCTGCCTTGTCCAACGCGGGCGAGTGCCGGAAAGGGACGGTCAGTGACAGGAGGTGGATGCCGCATTAGGAGGAGCGATAACACCGGGTAGCGGCCCGTAGTTCAAAATCTCGGTCCGACGCGCTTCCAGCCGCGAGTTGGGGGTTGGCGAACCGGCACGCGGACCTTCTGCCGGATGGGCTTACCATAGAGGATGTCCGGCAGCACCGTGCCCTCGCTTATGTGCGCCACGACCTTGGCCTTCGGATAGAAGAAGCCGAGAACCCAGTCTCCGTGAACGCGCCGCAGGACCCAGACGTCATCCGTCCCGAAGTCGAACGCGACGATCACGCCGACCGTAACCCACTCCTTCAGCAGCCGCGCAGCGCGCATGTTCACCTCGTAGACCATTCCGTCCGGTGTCGGATGGTGCCGAGCGTATTCTAGTGCTTCGATGAAGTTAGGAGCGTCGGCCGCCCTCCGGGTCGCATCCACGACCCAGAACATCGGGTTGTGAAACTGCGTCCGCTTCTGTGCCTCCTCCCGGTTAAGGAAGGAATGCTGGAACTCCACCACTAGACCCTTGTCGGTCTTGATGTCGGCGATGTGCAGCTCGCCGTGCTCGTCGCGGGCCGTGATCTCCTGCCAGTCTGCCGGGAAGTGGTTCTTCCAATCGCGGTGCCACTGGGTTTCGTTCTCCCACCAGTGGTCGCAATGCCGTCGCCCCCGGTGCGCCCAGTGCCACACCCTCTGCGTGCCGCAGCGCGCGACCATTTCCGCGCCGCAGCCAGGACATTCGCCCTTTGCCCCCGGGGTTGCCTCGATCCGTTCTCCGTCTGCGACTGCGAACTTCATCCCAGTGTTCCGCTAAGCTATACGCCGAACGCGCCATTGATCTTCTTGAACAGCCGCTCGGCATTTGCCGCTGTGCCCTTCGGCAGGTCGCTGACCTTCTTCCAGCTGTCGAAGTCGCGGAGCATCTCAGTGAGAATGTCTTTTTTCTTCAGCTTTCTAGAGTGCTTCGTCTTGAGTGCGGCTTCTACCCGCTTTGCAATCAGCGTGGTGCCCTCTTCAGGGAGGTCGGCAAGCGTCATAGCAACGCCGTAGGCACGGTTTACGCAGTCAAGAAACCAGTCTTCGGGAAACAGGTCCTCGATGGCGACATCGGTCTTTTTCACACCGGACGCCTGACCGATCATTAGGACCCGGAACTCGTGACCCGTCTCGTCAGAGTATTCCTTTAGGTCCATATTCTTGATTTTCTCGTGCGCCTGATTTCCCGCTTCGTCCGTGTCGAGAAGCACACCAGCGTCCCACCGTTGACCGATGGCGAACGCGGCATACATCGGAGCCTTCGTAGAGGTCTCCGCTGGCCACATATAAACCTGATCCGAAAGACCTTCCCTGCCTTCCTTCGCCAGCAGACCCGACAGCTTGCTCAGGATAAGCGCATCGGTGCCTCCCTCGACGATTAGCACCTTCCGGTTGCCGAGCATACCGGACAGGTCCGATGTGAGGCCGAGCGCACTTTCGATGACTGCCATGGGCGCGGATTGGCTGCTTACGACCCCATGCGTCACCTTGAGATGGTGCTCCTCGTCCGTTTCGATTATTCGCACACGCTCAGGATTGGCCTGATCGACCATCGAGGAGAGATGGGTGGTGTAGAGGATGCCATTCGTCTCGGAGAGGTCCTCAAACACCCCCAGCAGATCGCGCTGCCCGCTGTAGTGCAGGTGTATGCCCGGCTCCTCCAGCAGAAGAATGCAATTCTGGAAGTCACCCTCTGATGCATGGGTGAATTTCCAAGCAAAGGACACATACCAGCGGAAGCCGGTGGACCGACGGTTTAGTCGGACAGGAAAGCCAATCGCGTCATCGACTGTGAAGATGTTCAGCGTGGTCCCATCAACCGCGATGTCGAAGCTCACCTTTTTCTGCTGCCAGAGCTTGCGGAATTGCTTCGACAGGTATGCAGAGGCGGCGCGCGTATCGAATTGCCGCAGCGTCCGACCGTCCGATGTGCTGCCTTTCTCGACCACGTCGTCGATGTCGATCTCGGCGAGGTCGAGAACGATAAGGATCGTCTGATCCGCAGAAGACAGCTTATGGCGGTTGTCACGGCCCACTTTGTCCCATCGGGCCTTGAGTTGGTCTAGCTCCACCTGCGCACCGGAAAATTCGTAGTCTTGGATCAAGACAAACTTCGGCACGTTTTCCAGTGCCCACTCTCTCACCTTTTCCGTCGAAAGATTGAGCTTCTCATGCTCGAAAATCTCGCCAGAACTGTCCGCGACGTAGAACGCGGAAGCGTATCCATAACAATGCTGCGCAAAGAGTTGCGCTCCCTTCGGCACGGCGGCAACGAAGACGCCTTCTCCCTCCTCGCCCTCGGCCCCGCCCTCAGGCGGCACCGTGGCGAACTCGAACAGCTCGGTCGCCTCGTCTTTCTGGAAGGCAAAAAGCGCCCGACTGACTACATTGCCCTCTGCGTTCTTTCGTCCTTTCCAGTCATCAACCGGCCAGTCCTCGTCGGGGTCATAGTCGGCGTCGTCGTATGGGTGCAGGCGGTGGAGCGCCTCGAAGAGATTGCTCTTACCGGCCTCGTTCTGTCCAACGAATGCTGTGACGCTGGTCGTCTCGATCCAGCCGCTGTCGATCACGTTGCGATAATTGCTTATGCGAAATTTTCTGAGCTTCATGGCTTGCCTCGGGATTCAATACTTCCAATCTTATATATGGTTGGCCGCAAAAGTTCGAGCCACTGAAGATGCCGACATTCAACGGGTGGTTGTCGCTGAGAATTGCTTGCTTCGTTGACCGGCGTGTGGAGGTGACCTATGGCCAGTCCGTGTTCTCGGTCGATACAAGAAACCACCCTGCCTACTACCGATATCAGGCCAGACTGGCCTACGAGGCGGCCTTGGCGGCAGATAAAGTGGTTGGTCACTGGCCAGGCTACGAGATCGCTGCTCCGCCCCCAGTCATGACGATGTGCGCGCCCGCGATAGAGCTGTCGCTCAAAGCCTGCCTGCTGGAAAACGGGATCGACGAGAGAACTGTCCGCAAGTTCGGTCACGACCTCGTCGGCTGCTGGGGTAAGTGCATCGAGGTTGGCGCAAACCCAGACCTCCTCGACATGAAGATCCTTGCCATCATCTCTGACTTGCTGGTTTCAGGTAGGCTTCGATACGGTGAGGAGAGCGATCTAGGCCGGGTGCCGGTCTTTGGCCCGCTTAGCACGCTCGTCGAAGCATCCCTAGCTCTCTGTGGAGCACCGAAGGTATCCGACATCTTATCGTGACTATCGCCAATTCCAGGATCGAGCATGTGCGGCGAACGGCAGCATTGCGGGCTGCGACCGCAGCATTCAAGACCTCCGGTGGAAGGCAGCAATGGGCCGAAAAGAATGTTTTGAAGGTGTTCCATCTTGGCGCGTAGCGCCAAGATAGGTGCTCAGTTAAGTGAGCAATAGCCCCATCAGCAGGGGTTAGATGCAACGCTTACGTTCAATCTGTCCACGATCCTGGACGACTACTCGCGCTACGTCATCGGCTGGAAGCTCTGCAGTAACATGCGGGCTGAGGATGTCACCGACACGCTCGACATCGCCCTTGCCGCATCAGGCTGCGACAGTGCCAGAGTTCTGCATAAACCCAGGCTTCTGAGTGATAATGGCTCGTCCTATATCGCGGGGGATCTGGCGGAATATCTCGAAGACAAAGGCATGAAGCACGTCCGCGGCGCGCCGATGCATCCGCAGACCCAGGGCAAGATCGAGCGTTGGCACCAGACCCTCAAGAACCGCATCCTGCTAGAAAACTACTTCTTCGAGGGGGAACTTGAGGCCGCCATCGCCGCCTTCATCGACCACTACAACAACCGCCGTTACCACGAAAGCATCGGCAACCTGACCCCAGCTGACGTCTACTTTGGTCGTGGCGAAACCATTCTGGCCGAAAGGAGGCGCATCAAACACCAAACCATCCAAAACCGCCGCTTGAACCACCAGCGTCAAGCGGCGTAACCTGAACCTGATGAGCCCAAGACTTCCGCTCCCAAATTAGGCCGCCTGTTCCAGATCATTCGACGACGGACACAGAGTATATGTTTCGATTGGCGGATTTGTCCCGCATTCCTGTCCTTCGACTTGCTCGGTTACCGCGATATGCATGCACGAATGTCCGGTCTTGTTAAGCTGCGCTGCGGCAAATAACAGCGCGGCAATGCCTGCTTCGGGCCACCCTTGTCGAACGGCCTAAACGCTTAGATTTCTGTAGCTTCCGCAATTGCCAGCGCATCTTCAAGTTCAGCGCCCAAATATCGGACCGTGCTGTCCATATTCGTATGACCCAGATAAAGCTGAACGGCGCGCAGGTTATCTGGCCCGCGGTGTGACAGATATGCGAAAGGGAATCGCGGAGCTGGCGACACTTTCCCAAGACGTGCTGCGTCAAAAACCCGCCAGTGGGGCGGTGTTTGCGTTCCGGGAACGACGCGGAGATCGGATCAAGCTGCTCTATTGGGATGGGCAAGGATTTTGTTTCTATTACAAGGTGCTTGAGCGGGGACGATTTCCGTGGCCGAGCGCGAAGGATGCGCGAAATGATCCTCGACGCCCGACGCTCGCCTCGAGAATGGCAGAAATTCCTCGAAGACTTCGTGTCAGACCCGGACATCATTGCTCGCGTCAAGGACAAAGGACCGCGGTAGCAATCGAGCGGTTACGCTCATCCCGCAGAATGGCGACTATTCGATCGGCAGCGTAGCACCTGTCTTGACAGTGCGCATGGCAAAGCAGGAGTGCAGCGATTTTACCTTCGCCCGCACAAGGAGTTCACGCAAGAAATGTTCGTGGCTCAGGATATCCGGCGACACAACCTCCAGCAGATAGTCATATTCGCCCGACACCACATAGCAACTTATGATCTCGGGCATCGCGTTGATCTCGGCCTCGAAATGCTCGACCACACCGGCGTTGTGCTGGTCGAGGCTAACGCCGACAAAGACGGTGATTCCCAGCTGCACCAGTTCGCGGTCGATCATCGCGCGGTAGCCGGTGATGACACCGGTATCCTCCAGCCTCTTGAGACGACGCGCGCAGGGTGTGGCAGAGAGCGCGATCCGCTCGGAGAGATCAGCCACGGTCAACCGACCGTCAAGTTGCAGATTCTTGAGAATCTTGCGGTCCGTTTCATCCATGTCCGTTTTCCCTATCCTCGAGATCGCGCGAGAGCGAACGATTTCCGCACCACATCTAGGCGTTCCCATCTGCTCCTCCTATCATGTCAGAAACGGCATTGTGCCAACAAGTGTTTGTAGGCCCGGATTCAGCAGAGGCTGCACCCGGGCCGGGTGTGTCGCTCCGGATCAAGCCGGGGTGACGCGGTAGGATTCGAACGGAGGCTGAACCGGCAGTTCGGTCCAGGCCGGCAATCCCAGAGCGGTGTGCCAGCTCGCGCGATCGAAGGTTTTTTCTAGACGGTCGATTTTGCCGCCCTTCAGGGTAAAGATCCAGACGCAGGTCCAGGTCGCCCGCTTGCCCTTGTGCGAGGCCGTGGCCTGGAACTTCAGCACCGCAACGTCGCCGTTGTCGATCGCGTAGCGCCAGTTGAGAATGGTGAAGTCGGGCACCATCTCGATGATCGGGCCTTGTTGGACATTGACGAATTCCTCCAGCGTGCTCTCGGTCATGGCATCGCTGAAAAAGCCGCCCTTGGGGTCGACCAGCTTCATGGCCTGATCCTTGAAGCCCGGAGTGGTCAGCACGCCAACGAGGAAGCGCTTGCAATCCTCGGCGTTGTCGACACGGTCGAGCACGATCGGTTTCTTGGCCAGTTCGTTCATAGAGTTTTCTCCTCTCTGGTTGATACGCCGCGCGGAGCAATGCGGGGCGCTTTACACCAAGGCCTCCTGCCTTGGTGTACTCTGTCCGGCTGTGCCGGGCGGGACGGGCCGGTTCAGCGCGCCGCGACTTTCCGGATCTTGTCCTGCGTTTCGGCGGGTGCCTGCACATGGCCTCGGACCCGCCGGATCAGCCGGTCGGCAACATTCGCCGACCAAGCGCTGATCGTCATGCTGGGCGGGCCGCCGGGAGCTTCGGGGAAGACCGAGGAATCTGAGACGTAAAGACCAGGATGGCCGTAGACCTCGCCATTGGCGTCGACGACGCCGCTGCCGGAATCGGCGCCCAGGCAGGCCCCTCCCATCGGGTGGACCGAAATAGGCGTGCGGAAGTTGTAAACCCTGGTTCCCGTGGCCTTTTCGACCTCGTCTATACACTCGTCCATCGCATCGTAGCCGGGATTGGTGTCGCGATCATAGGCAAGCATGTATTTGCGCCCCTCGAACCAGCTCTTGCCGTTGGCTTCGTCACGACCCAAACCGATGATGATCGACTGTCTGCGCAGCCAACGTTTCAAACGCTTCGGCAGAGGCGCGTCGTCGAGCCCTTGCCAGCCGGCCCGCACGATATAGGCGTCGTCATGAGCCGAGCCGCGCGCCTTGAAACCGGCACCGACCGGCAGGCCCTTGCTCAGATCCTCGTTGCTGTTTTCCTTCCAGAAGCCGAAGAAATCTCCATTGCCGCCTACGCCCTTGCCTAGGCTCGGCATCCCGTCGAGACCCTTGGCGACGTCACGGCTGTGCATCAGCAGGCGCGGCGTGTTGAGGCCGCCGGCGGCGACAATCACGTGGCGCGCCGCGTGGACGCAGTTGCGCCGACGCTTATGGTCGCGATACCGAACCTCGTAGCGGGGCCCGTTGGCGTTTCCAGAGCGGCGCAGGCTGTGGATCGAACGTACCTCGCAAAGATCGCGCAGATCCAACCCGGCTTTCATGGCGGGCCAGAGAAAGGCGAAGTCGAGCGTCGTCTTGGCCCCAGAAGCCGAGCCGAGAAAAGAGTTACCCTCCATGTTGCACTCATACCGATCCACCCCGTGTTTGGTGGTCACCTTGCGCGGGTTGCCGGGTATTTCGGGCAGCAGCAACCCAACCGCCGGCTCGCGCTGACCCTTGGGGTCGAGCGGGCCGTCGCCGCCCATCAGCGCCTTGTGGTTTGGCACCTTGTCCTCGGCCGTGACCGAGCGCGACCCGAATTCGGCGATGATCTCATCGTAATAGGGGTCCATGTCGTCATGGCGGAGGTCCGGATGGTGATCGGCGCGGTGCCGGTGAAGGTG
>DISZ01000001.1 GCA_002422085.1 Rhodobacteraceae bacterium UBA6197 | reverse complement strand
TGCTGGTCGATCGGATCGTCTGACCGGCCGCAAACCGTTCGAGACGCAAGGCCCCGGCGATGTCCGGGGCCTTTTGCTTTCGGGCGCGGGCGATTCTTGCTCGGGCACGGCGCTGGTGCGGCAGTGCGAGCGGGGATCGCGGGCGGGACCGGGCGGGGGCGGGCGGGGGCGGGCGACGCGCGGGCGCTGAGGGGTGAGGCGGGATCGGGCGGCGCGGACGGCCGCTGAGGGGCGAGGCGGGGCAGGGCGGCGCGGGCGGGGGCCATTGGGGCTTTTCTTTTCGCGCCGGAGCGTCATTCTGACGCCAGCCTTGCTTTTGCCGCGCCAACAGAGGAGCCGCGATGAAACCCGACCAGCCCGAACATGTGGCCCCGATGGACGCCGCTGCCCGACGGGCGGTGGCGCCGGTGATCTGCTATCCGCCCGAGGGCTTGCCGGCGCTGGACCTGGCGGCCATCCGGGCCGCGCGCCTCGGCTGGGAAAAGGTGCGCGAGGTGCTGGTGCCACCGCGCGAGGCGCGCTGTTTCGAGGTGCCGGCGGGGTGGTTTTTCCGGATCCGGTCGATCGAGGGGCCGCAGGTGGGCGACCTCAATCTGTGGCACGCCGCCGATCTGAGCGAGCGGTTCTATTCGGGCAAGACGCGGGCCTTGCATGGCACGCATCTGAGCACCGGCGACCGGCTGTGGTCTTCGTTTCCGGCGTTGCGGCCGATGGCGGTGATCAGCGACGATACGCTGGACTGGTATGGGTTCGACGCCTTTGGGGGCGCGGTGCATGACGTGATCGGCACGCGCTGCGACCCCTATACCCATTGCCTGCTGTCGGGCGGCGGGCAGTATCATCATTGCTGCCATTCAAACCTGACGCGGGCGCTGGCCGAGGCGCGGGGGATGACGCTGCAGGCGGCCGAGGCGCTGGTGCATGATGTGTTGAATGTCTTCATGTGCACCGGTTTTACGCGCGATACCGGGCAGTATTTCATGAAGGCGAGCCCGGTGCGGCCGGGCGACTATCTGGAGTTCTTTGCCCAGATCGACCTGCTGGGCGGGTTGTCGGCCTGCCCCGGCGGGGATTGTTCCGACAAGCATTCCTCGGACGTGGCGGCATGTCATCCGTTGCTGGTCGAGGTGTTTCGACCCAAGGCGCCGCCTTTGGGCTGGGAAGCGGCGGCGCGCAACGGCTATGACCGCAGTCACGGGATGTGAGGCCGGGGGCGCTGCCCCCGGACCCCCGGAGTATTTCGGCCAAAAAGAAGCCTCAGGCGTTGCGGGCTTCGGGGGCGGGGTCGGCGGTGAGTTCGGTTTCGAGAAAGCGTTCGAACGCGTCGAGATCGACCGGGTCGAACTGGCCAAAGCCCTGCATCCAGATCGAGGCGATGCGCATCGCGTCGGGGTCGAGTTTGCACCATTTGAGGCGACCGCGTTTGTCCTGGGTGATCAGCCGGGCCTCGGCGAGGATGGCGAGGTGTTTCGAGATCGCGGCAAGCGACATGGTGAACGGGGCGGCGACATCGGTCACCGCCATGTCGTCCTCGAGCAGCATGGTCAGGATCGCGCGACGGGTCGGGTCGGCGAGGGCGGCGAAGATCGCGTCGAGGTTTGGCTGTGCGTGTGACATGGCGTCAGTGATGCGGCAGGGCGGGCGGATCGTCAACCATCCGGTTGAATATGCCGGGGCGGCGAATTGGCGTCCGAGATCGGCCGGGGCGGCGGGGTGGCGCCGGGGGCTGGAAATAATACCCTTTGGTATCAGGGTGTTACGTTGGCGTTGTGGGGGCGCTAACGGGGTTGACTCACGCGGTTGTGACGCTTAGGAAACCCCAGACGTAAGCGGGGGCCGATCCATGTCTTCTGATCCCTCTGACGAGCCTGATCCCGAGCGGCTGAAGCAGCTCGAGAAGCGGATCCGTGAGGTGAAGAAGACGCTGGAGCCGGGACCGCGTGCGGATGAGCATTATTCGCAGGCCAATATCGCCTGGCGGATGGTCATCGAGATGGTATCGGGGCTGGGGATCGGCTTTGGCATCGGATATGGGCTGGATGTGCTGTTTGGCACGATACCGCTGTTTCTGGTGCTGTTCACCTTCCTTGGTCTGGCGGCGGGGGTGCGGGTCATGCTGCGCACCGCGCGCGAAGTAGAAGCGGATCGGCTGGCCGAGCAATCGGCGCGGGAAGAGGGAAAATAGACGTGGCGACGGAAGCTGAAGGCACTGGTCTGGTATTCCATCCGATGGACCAATTCATCGTCAAACCGCTGTTTGGCGAAGGCCCGATCCATTGGTATACGCCCACCAACGTGACCCTGTGGATGGGTCTGACGGTGTTGGCGATCATTCTGGTGCTGGTGGTTGGCACCCGCGGGCGGGCGGTCGTGCCGACGCGGATCCAGTCGATTGCCGAGCTGGCCTATGGCTTTGTCCACAAGATGGTCGAGGATGTCGCCGGCAAGGATGGGCTGAAGTATTTCCCCTACATCTTTACGCTGTTCATGTTCATCGTGTTCGCGAACTTTCTGGGCCTGCTGCCGCGCGCCTTTACCGCCACCTCGCATATCGCGGTGACCGGGGTTCTGGCGCTGATGGTCTTCGTGTCGGTCACGGTGTTGGGTTTCGTCAAGAACGGGGCCAGCTTTCTGGGCCTGTTCTGGGTGGCCTCGGCGCCCTTGGCGCTGCGCCCGGTGCTGGCGCTGATCGAGGTGATTTCCTACTTTGTGCGCCCGGTCAGCCACTCCATTCGTCTGGCGGGCAACATGATGGCCGGCCACGCCGTTATCAAAGTGTTTGCGGGATTTGCGGCGATTGCCGTGATTTCGCCGCTGTCCATCGCCGCGATCACCGCGATGTATGGGCTGGAGATCCTGGTGTCCTTTATCCAGGCCTACGTTTTCACCATTCTGACCTGCGTGTATCTGAAGGATGCGCTGCATCCGCACCACTAAGGTCAGCACTACAAATTCAGCCAATTCCAACCTCAAGGAGTGACTTTCATGGAAGGCGATATCGTTCAAATGGGTGCGTACATCGGCGCTGGTCTGGCCTGCATGGGCATGGGCGGAGCCGCGGTTGGTGTGGGCAACGTTGCCGGCAACTTCCTGTCGGGCGCGCTGCGCAACCCGTCGGCAGCCGCTGGCCAGACCGCGACGCTGTTCATCGGCATCGCGTTTGCCGAAGCGCTGGGGATCTTTTCGTTCCTCGTCGCGCTGCTGCTGATGTTCGCCGTCTGATCCTTTCACGCATCCTTGCGGTCGGGTGGGCCCCCATGGTGGGCCCATCCGGTATCTTGAAGGGTCCAGGGGGACGACATGGCAACTGAAACGCACGACGTAGCGGCTGATGTGGCGCATGGCGCCGCCGAGGCGGCTGGCCATGCAGCGCAATCCGCTGGCATGCCGCAGCTGGACTTTGCAAGCTTTCCCAACCAGATCTTCTGGTTGCTGGTCACGCTTGCGCTAATCTGGTGGGTGCTGACCCGCATCGCCCTGCCGCGCATCAGCGCGGTGCTGGCGGATCGTCAGGGCACCATTACCGGAGATCTGACCGCTGCCGAAGACTACAAGCTGAAGGCGAAGGACGCCGAGGCCGCGTATGAACGCGCCCTTGCCGACGCCCGCACGCAGGCGCAAAAGATCGTCGCCGGGGCCAAGGCCGAGATCCAGAAGGATCTGGCCGTTGCGACCGCGCATGCGGATGCCGAAATCGGCGCCCGTGCCGCGGAATCGGAAGCCCGGATCAACGAGGTTCGTGCCGGCGCGCTGGAAGCGGTGGAAAACGTCGCCAAGGTCACCGCCGCCGATATCGTGGCGGCGCTGGGGGGCAAGGTCGATGCCAAAGCCGTGGCAGCCGCCGTTTCGGCCCGGTTGAAAGGGTGAGATGATGAAAAAACTTTCCTTCATCCTGATGCTGGCCGGATCGCCTGCCCTGGCCGCTACGGGGCCGTTCTTTTCGCTGCACAGCACCGATTTCGTGGTGACGCTGGCGTTCTTGCTGTTCGTCGCGGTGCTGTTCCATTTCAAGGTTCCGGCGATGCTGGGCGGCCTGCTGGACAAGCGGGCGGCGGGCATCAAGTCGGATCTGGAAGCGGCGCGGGCGCTGCGCGAAGAAGCGCAGAGCATCCTGTCGGGCTACGAGCGCAAGCAGCGCGAAGTGCAAGAGCAGGCCGGCCAGATCGTCGCCGTCGCCAAGCGCGACGCGGTCGTGGCGGCCGAGCAGGCGAAAGCCGACCTCAAGGTCTCGATCGCGCGGCGCCTGAAAGCCGCCGAAGAGCAGATCGCCTCGGCCGAAGCCGCGGCGCTGCGCGAAGTCAAGGACCGCGCCGTGAGCGTGGCCGTGGCTGCGGCGGGCGAGCTGTTGCGCAAGCAGATGAGCGCGAAGGATCAGGCGGGCCTGATCGACGCGAGCATCGGCGACGTCGAGACGCGTCTGCACTAGTTCCGCCAAGCGCGGCGCTGGCCGACCGAAAATCAAGAACCCGGCCTTGCGAGGGGCCGGGTTTTTCTGTTCCGGGGCGCGCCGGTCAGGCGCTGCGATCGCCTTCCTGCCGCAGGCGCAAGCGGGCGAGGGATTCGTTGCGGTCAGCCTTGCGCTGATCGGTCAGCGAGGCTTCGACATAGTCCATATGCGCCGCCACGGCCGCACGGGCCGCCATCGGGTCGCGGGCCTGCACGGCGGTGTTGATCGCGCGATGCTGTTCCAGAAGGTCATCGCGGGTGGTGCGCTGGCGAAACATCGCGGCGCGATTGTAAAACACCCCCTCGCGCAGCATTTCGAACATCGCGCGCATCATGTGCAGCATGATGACGTTATGGCTGGCCTCGATGATCGCCATGTGAAACTGCGCATCCAGTTCGGCCTCGTCGGTGGGGTTGCGCTTTTGATGCGCCGCCTCCATCCGGGTGAACAGCGTATCGATGACCATCAGGTCCGTGTCCGAGGCCAGCCGGGCGGCGCGTTCGGCGGCCAGTGCCTCCATGTCGCGGCGAAAGGAAACATAGTCGAACACCGCCTGTTCGCTGCCCGAGAAAAGCCGGATCAGCGCCGGCGAGAACGCCGAGCCCAGAACCTCGGCGACAAAGATCCCGGCCCCGGCGCGGGTGGTCAAAAGCCCCGCCTCTTGCAGATCGGCGACGGCTTCGCGCAGCGACGGGCGCGAGACGCCAAGGCGTTCGGACAGTTCACGTTCCGAGGGCAGGCGTTCGCCGGGGCGCAAGATGCCCTGCAAGATCAGTTCTTCGATCTGGTGAACGACGGCCAGAGCAAGCTTTTCGGATTCGATTTTCTGGAACGGCATGGCATCCCCCCTTGGTCAAAAGATATGACCACCTTGGCGGCTGCACAACAGGAAAGGCCGGGCGCGCGGCCCGGCCTTTCAGGTATTTATCCCGATCAGCGGTTCGGGCGGATGATGAACTCGACCCGGCGGTTGGCGGCGCGACCTTCGGCGGTGAGGTTCGAGGCGACGGGCTGATCTTCGCCACGGCCGTAGGATACGACGCGGGACGACGGAACGCCCGCCCCGACCAGAACATTGGCCACCGTATTGGCGCGCTGCTGCGACAATTGCTGGTTATAGGAGGCGCTGCCGGTGTTGTCGGTATGGCCGATCACTTCGACGCGGGTATCGGGGTAGCGGTTGATGCTGCCCGCAAGAGTGTAGAGGTCGCGCTGAAGATCGGGGCGCAGGGTGGCGCTGTCAGTCGCGAACAGCACGTCTTGCGGCATGGTCACGATCAACTCGGAGCCGGTATTGACGACCGAGACGCCATTGCCGCCGATGTCGCGATTCAACTCGGCCGCCTGCTTGTCAAGCTGCGCGCCGATGGCACCGCCGATCAGACCGCCGACGATGGCGCCGGCCGCGGCCTTGGCCAGCTTGTCATCGCCCTTGCGGGTGGCGCCGAAAACACCGCCGATCAGCGCGCCGGTCACGGCGCCGCCTTGGGCATTGGAATTCGGGCTGGTGCCGGTGGGGGTGCCGCTGGCATAGGGGTCGGTGCAGGCTGACAGGCCGAACAGGCCGGTTACCGCCAGGATCAGGGGAAATTTCACGTTCATCTACGATGCCTCGTTTGTGACCATCCGTTGCCGGATATTGCGCGGATCATAGCAAAGCTGGTGGGGAATGTGCCATGCCAGAGCAAGCGCGGGCGGGTTTTCGCCTATCACAAGGCAGCGATGCAAACGCGAGTGGCGCGTTATCCGGCCTCGCGGCGCGCGCTTTCCCAAGCCAGCATCGCGCGCTTGACCGGAAGGCCCCAGTGATAGCCGCCAAGCCCGCCCGATTTGCGCAAGGCGCGGTGACAGGGGATCAGGAAAGCCACCGGGTTGCGCCCGACCGCCGTGCCGACGGCGCGCACCGCGCGCGGGTGGCCGATTGCGCCGGCGATCTCGGAATAGGTGGTGACATGGCCCGAGGGAATCTGCAGCAGCGCCTCCCAGACCTTGATCTGAAACGGCGCGCCGATCAGATGCAGCGCAGTGTCGCCACGCTGACCCAGCGCCGCCGCGACCCATGGGGCAAGGGCGGCTGCGTCCTCGGTGTAGCGGGCGGCGGGCCAGCGCGCGGTCAGGTCGGCCTCGGCGGCCTCGCGCCCCAGTTCGGCGGCGAAGGCCAGCCCGCAGAGGCCGCGCGTGGTGCCCATCGCCAGCACCTCGCCAAAGGGCGACGCAAACCAGCCGGTGCGGATGGTCAGCCCGGCGCCACCCTTGGCGTAATCGCCGGGGCTCATTGCCTCCCACCGCAAGAACAGATCGTGCAGGCGGCTGGCACCCGAAAGGCCGGCATGGTCGGCCACCGCCTCAAGCGGCAGACGCTGGGCCAGGAGGTCGCGCGCAAGGTCGAGCGAGAGATATTGCTGATAGCGTTTCGGCGATACCCCGACCCAGGCCGAAAACACCTTTTGAAAATGCGCCGGGCTCATGTCGAGAGAGGCGGCTAGGCTGGCCAGAGGCAGCGGCGCGGTTCCCGCGGCATCTATCCGGTTCAGCGCACGGGCGATCACCTGGTAATGATAGCTGTCTTCGGGTGTGGTCATGCCTACGCTCCTGTCCTGAGGGCAAGATAGGCGCTCGGGGCACAGTGTGCGACCCGAAAGCTGTGCATTGTGCGGGTGGGAGTAGACGGGGGTGACCGGGGGTGCGGGTTGGGCGGGTCGCGTGGCCGGGTGGCGGCGCGGGTCGGGCGGGCGGAGTGGCGGCGCTGGTCGGGCGGGTCCGGTGGCCGCGCCAGATGGGCAGGCCGGGTGGCGGCGCGGGTTGGGCAGGCCGGGTGGCGGCGCCGGATGGGCAGGCCGGGTGGCGGCGCGGGTCGGGCGGGTCCGGTGGCGGCGCCAGATGGGCGAGCCGGGTGGCGGCGCGGGTCGGGCGGGTCCGGTGGCGTTTGGTCGGCGGGCGGATCAGGCGGCTAGGCGCGCCTTGCCGGCCTTGGTCTCGGCCACGAACAGGGCGGTTTCCCAATCCTTCAGCCAAGCGCGAACGGTCTGCCCGTGGCCGGGCGAGATCTGCCGCGCCAGCGCGTGGCGGGTGCGGTCTGGCAAGAGCGCCAGATAGTCGGGCGTGGCCTGAATGCTTTCGACCCAGAGCCCTTCCGCCAGAATCACCTCGGGCGCGCGAAACAGCAGACTGTAGAAATGGCGTTGGCCATCGGCGACCCTGGCCGAGGCCGCCAGCAATTCATCGGTGCGTGCCGACACCTCGGAGTCGCCAAACCAGAGGTCAAGTTCGGGCCCCGCCAGCACGATGCGCTGGCCGCGTGTCAGCGTCAGCGGGGCGGCGGGCAACTCGGCCCCGAAGGTGGCCGGAGCGATGGTCAGCGGCCGCGCCGCTTCGGGGCAATCGCGCGGCAGGGTCATCTGAGCCAGCCAGAGCAAAGGCTGGTAGCCGTTGTCGCGGGTCAGCACCCGATCGCCGGGGCGCAGCCAATCGACGGGCTGCGGCCCGTCATCGGTGGCAATTGTCGTCCCGGTGGCAAGGCAGGGCAGATCCGCGATCTGTTCGGGTGTGGCGCCGAGGCGCGTGCCCAAGGCGGTTTCGGCCTGCGAATAGACCACGCCCGGTTGCAACCGCTCGGACGCGAGAATGGCGTGAAACCCCGTGCCAATCTCGACCGGGTCAAGACGCAGCGTGCTGCCCCCCGGCCGCTTCAGGATCACCGGCGCGTCGGCGGTCATCCTGCCGCGGGCCAGCACACGGTGGCGCGCGTCGCGCAGTTCGGTCGTCTCGGGGTTGGAGCGCACGCGCCAGGGCGCGGCCGCGCCCAATGCAAGTGACCAGAGCCGCCGGATCGGATCATGGTGCACCGCTTTTGGTGAATAGCCATACTCCATCGCGAATTGCCTTTCCCACCGTCCTTACCCAAGGCCGATCATCGCGGGATTGCGCAAATGTCTGGTTAATGACGCAAAAAGACTGTCTCCAATTTGGCGCAAAATGCGCAGGGCTCTTGCCGGGGCGGCGGGCGGCGGGCATACCAAGACGATGACAAAGCAGTTGAATTACCGTTCCATGCAAGAGGTCTTTGGCCGGTTTCAGGCGGCCGAGCCCGAACCGAAGGGCGAACTGGAGCATCTGAACGCCTATACGCTGCTGGTGGCGGTCGCGCTGTCGGCGCAGGCCACCGATGCGGGGGTGAACCGCGCCACGCGGGCGCTGTTCGCGCTAGCCGACACGCCCGAAAAGATGCTGGCGCTGGGCGAGGCCGGGCTGACCGAACATATCAAGACGATCGGCCTGTTCCGGCAAAAGGCAAAGAACGTGATTCGCCTGAGCCGGATTCTGGTCGATGACTATGATGGGCAGGTGCCCTCGTCGCGCGCCGCCTTGCAAAGCCTGCCGGGGGTGGGGCGCAAGACCGCGAATGTGGTCTTGAACATCTGGTTTCACTATCCCGCGCAGGCGGTCGATACGCATATCTTCCGGGTCGGCAACCGCACCGGGATCTGTCCCGGCAAGGATGTGGACGCGGTCGAGCGCGCCATTGAAGACAATGTTCCCGTCGAATATCAGCACCACGCGCATCACTGGCTGATCTTGCACGGCCGGTATATCTGCACCGCGCGCAAACCCAGATGCGGGGTCTGTCCGATCCGCGACATTTGCCAATACGAGGAGAAGACCCAGTGAAGAAGTATCAGGTGGCCGGGATCGGCAATGCGATCGTCGATGTGCTGGCGCAGACCGATGACACGTTTCTGGACCATATGGGGATCTCGAAAGGGATCATGCAGCTGATCGAACGCGAGCGCGCCGAGACGCTTTATGCCGCGATGGACGAGCGCACGCAGGCGCCCGGCGGATCGGTCGCCAACACGTTGGCCGGGCTGGGAAATCTGGGGCTGACGACGGCGTTTATCGGGCGGGTGCGCGATGACGCGCTGGGCCGGTTCTACGCCAAGTCGATGGCGGCCGAGGGCACCGAGTTCGTCAATCCGCCGGTTGCGGGCGCCGATCTGCCGACCTCGCGCAGCATGATCTTTGTGACCCCCGACGGCGAGCGGTCGATGAACACCTACCTTGGGATCTCGGCCGATCTGAGCACCGAAGACGTGCCGCTGGAAGTGGCCGAAAACGCCGAGATCCTGTTTCTGGAGGGCTATCTTTTCGACAAGGACCACGGCAAGGCGGCGTTCCTGAAGGCATCGCAGGCCTGTCACCGGGGTGGAGGGCGCACCGGGATCGCGCTATCGGACCCGTTCTGCGTGGACCGTCACCGCGACAGTTTCCGCCGTCTGGTCAAGGACGAGATGGACTATGTGATCGGCAATTATCACGAATGGGAATCGCTCTATCAGACCGATCTGGAAAGCGCGCTGACGCAGGCCGCGTCGGAATGCGGCATGGTGGTGTGCACCCGCTCGGGCGCCGATGTGGTGCTGATCGGTCGGGGCGAACGCGTCGAGGTGCCGGTGCATCGGGTGGTGCCGGTCGATGCGACCGGGGCGGGCGATCAGTTCGCCGCAGGTTTTCTTTACGGCTTTGCCACCGGGCAATCGTTGGCGGTCGCGGGCAAGATGGGCTGCCTTGCAGCCTCGGAAGTGATCAGCCATTTCGGCGCGCGGCCCGAGGTTGACGTCAAGGCGATGTTTCGCGGGCATGGGTTGATCTGAACCGGTCCCGGCCAGCGGCGCGCCGGCAAAGGGGTGCCGCCGACCGGACCCGGTTGCCTTTCGGCCCGACTCCGGGTGAGAGGGCACGGCCTGACGTGGGCAAGCCCGCGCAATCGACGCGAATTGCCAGCCTTCCCGATATCGCCTGAGGGATGCCTTCGATGGTCTGGAGACGAAAGGCGGATCGCCGGGGTGGTGCAGGTTTCTGGCGCAAGGCCTTCGCTGTCGCGGTCAGGTGTCCGTACGAGCCGCGCATCCGGCAGGCCGAGGCCGGGTCGGTGCGCATGATCCGGGGCGGGGCAGGACGGTTCTGACCTGCCATCCGCGCGCCTTGTCGCCGACCCCGCCTTTGGACCGCGCCCGAGGATCGGCTGGCAGGTGGCGCGCGACACTGCGCGCCTTGTCCCGGTCGACAACAAGGTTGCGGTTCCGTTTCGGCCTTTCCGTAGCCGGGCGCATTCCTCGCGGGCGGTGCCGAACTGGGGCCGGAAAAGTGACATTCGGGGCATGAACGGCGCTACCGGGCACCGCGGGCTGCGCGTCACGCTGATTTTGAAATCGTATCGGTTGCAACAAGTCTGACGCGCGCTTCGAAGCCGGTTGCTGATCCGGGGCGGGGCGAGGCCAAAACAAGAGAGCTGCCGATCCGCTCGGCAATGGCGGCGACAATGGCAAGGCCAAGCCCGCTGCCATCGGTGTGCGCGCCCGCGCGCTCGAAGCGGCCCGTCAGGCTGGCCAAGGCCCGAGGCGGGACGACCGGGCTTTCGTTCGAAACGCTCAGCAGTCCGTTTGCCGCCAGAGTCACCTCGACCGGATCGGTTCCTGACCCATGCCGCAGGGCATTCTCGACCAGATTTCGGCACAGGATGCCAAATGCGTCCGGATCAAGGTCAGACATCACGGGCACAGCCGGAAGCGTCAGGACGATGCGGTCCGGTGTGGTTGTTCTGGCGATATCGTCGATGATGATCTGCGCCACACGCCGCAGATCCGACGGTCGATCCGTCCGCAGCCGCCCGCCTTCGGCCCGCGCAAGCTGCATCAGGCGTTCAGAGAGCCGGGTGAGCCGTTTGAGGGTTGCTTCGATCTCGGCGGCGCGCGCGCGGGTGGCGGGGCTATCGGTTTCCGATTGCAGCCGTTGCGTCTGTGCGATGGCCCCGGCCAGCGGGGTTCGCAGCTCATGCGCGGCATTGGCGGCAAAGCTGCGTTCAGCCTCAAACGCGCCTTTCAGACGCGCCAACAGGTCGTTCAGGGTGGCCGCGATCGGGGCAATCTCTGAAGGCATGCCCTCTGCGGGAACCGGAGACAGGTCACGCGCGCCGCGCGCCCCAAGCTTTTCCTGAAAGCGGCGCAAGGACCCAAGACCGGCACGCACGACCAGAACAATGGCCAACAGCGCAACCGGGATCACGATCAGAAGCGGCAATCCGAGGCCCATCTGGATGTCGCGCGCCATGCTGGCGCGGTGATCCAAAGCCTCGGCAATGGTGATGCGGATGCTGCCTTGCATCACATCGTCATTGTAAAGCCTGTGGGTTGCGGTCTGACGAAAACCCGACCCGTCGTAGGCCGGGAAAGCCGCCGGATCGGCGGCGTGGGACTGTAGCAGGATGTGCCCGGCCGCGTCGCGGACGACATAGGTGAAAAACTCGTCATGTTCGCGAATTGTGCCGACCCGCCGGGTTGCGCCATCGGTGTCCCGGTCAATGATATCCGCCGCGGCAAGTGGCAGGATGCGCTGCGCGGTTTCCTGTAGCGCGCTGTCGAACACCACGTCCATTTGATGCCGCAGGATCACCGCCGTCACCGAAGCTGCCGCGATCCACAAAAGCGTGAGCAACACCCCCAGCGAGAGCGCAAGTCGAGCCTGAAGGCTGCGCGGCAGTCTCATGGCGCGCCCAGTCGGTAGCCCATGCCGCGCACGGTTTCGATGATATGGGCGCCAAGTTTCTTGCGCAGGCGGCTGACATGAACCTCGATGGTGTTGCTCTCGATTTCCGAGGTGAACGCATAGAGTTTTTCTTCAAGTTGCGGCTTGGACAACAGTTGACCGGGGCGCGTCAGGAACGCCTCGAAAAGTGCCCATTCGCGTGCGGTCAACGCGACCTGTTTGCCATCGCGACGAACGCTGTGCGCGGCAAGATCAATGTCAAGCGCATCATGGGTGATGATCGGGTTCGGATTGCCCGTGTAGCGACGTGCGACCGAGCCGATCCGCGCCGACAATTCCGCAAGATCGAAGGGTTTGACAAGATAGTCGTCGGCCCCCGCATTGAGCCCCTCGATCCGATCCGAGACCTGATCCAATGCCGTCAGGATGATCGCCGGCGTCACCTCGCCACGCGCGCGCAGGCGTTTCAGAAAGTCGATGCCACGGCCGTCGGGCAGCATCAGATCCAGCAAGATCAGATCAAAAGCCGCGCCGTTCAACGCGTCTTGCGCGGCATCGAGCCTTGTGACCCAATCCACCGAGTGTCCATCTGCCGCAATCTGGTCGCGCACGGCGGCGCCCAAGACCGTATCGTCTTCGATCAGCAGAATGCGCATGTCTGGCCCCGTTTTTCCAAGAACAAGCCTGTGTGACCGATCGGGCTGACGCGAAACTGACGCAAACACATGACGTGCTTCAGGCTGCGTTCAGCTTTGCCGTGCAGTGTTTCATGAAATCGGCCGCAACACGGAGTTTGGCCCATGAAGAAGACATTGACAATTCTTGGCTTTCTCGCGGTTCTTCCGCCCGGAATGGCGCTGGCCGAGGACGATTGTTTTGTGCCGATGGTCGATTGGCAACCCCGCGAAGCGGTGGCAAGGCTGGCGCAGGAAAACAACTGGGCCGTGCGACGGATCAAGATCGATGACGGCTGTTACGAGATTGACGGCACGGATGCCGAAGGGCGCAGCATCGAAGTGACGGTGCACCCGGCGACGCTTCGGGTGATTGATTTCGACTATACGGACATGGATTCGGACAAGCATCGTGCGCACGAAGATCCGCGCGACGTTCGGGAAAAGTAACGCGATGATCGAGCGGGTTCCCGTGCCCTGTGTTGCCTCGGCCCTGCCTGCCCGGCGGGCCATCCTTGGGGGCCTGACGGCAAGCTGAAGCGGAAAGCCTTGCGCCTTCAGGAAACGCTCAGGTCAAACCCTCAACGTCATCCAAACTGAGCAATGGAGAGCCACCCATGAAAAAGACCCTTATCCTGCTTGCCGCCTCAACGGCATTCACCGCCTCTGTCGGTTTGCCCGCCCGAAGCGCCACGCCGAAATCGCTCGATAGCGGCGCATCCGTCGTGATCGCGGCGCCTTTCAAGGACGCAGGGGGCGCCCCGGCTATCGTTCTTGCCAGCGATGACAAGGACCACGGTTGGTTTCGCCGTCTCTTTGATCGGGAAGATGACGATGACGATGACGATGACGGGTGCGACGACGACAAACGTCACGGTGATGACGACGACAACTGCCGCGGATCGGCGCGCAACCCCACGCCTGCGGGCACCGTTGCGCCGCCAAAGAACGGGCTTTTCGGCACAGGAACGCCGCCGACGGTTCAGGTGAATTGACGGATGCCGCGTTGCAGCGGAAATGCCGCCGCCAAACGTTGAAGAATTGAAAGAAGAGGATACCCGGATGAAATCCGTTCTTGCTACCCTGGCGCTGACCACGGCGCTGACACTTCCCGGTCTTGCGATGGCGCGCCCGGTGACACTTACCGCACAGCTCAACAATTACGGTGGCGACGGGGCCTATCTTGCGCTTTATGTCACCGACCCGCAGGGGGCCTATGTCGGCAGCCTGTGGATGGCGGGCGGCAAGTCGAAATATTACAAGCACCTGACCGACTGGTATCGGTTTACCGGTGGCGATACGGCCCAGATCAACGGCATCACCGGCGCAAGCGTAGGCGCGGGGCGGTCGCTCAAGATTTCGCTGGATCTGGCAGATGCGCTGTTTGATGCGGGCTATACGCTTCATATCGACGCCGCCGTCGAAAACATGCGCGAAAGCCCGAACGAGATTGCCGTGCCGCTGACGACCGCGGGCGCAGGCGCTGCGGTGAGCGGGCGTCGATATATCTCGAATTTCACCTACGACATGTAAGCCGGAGGCAGGGCCATGATCCGCACGCTTCACCGTTGGCCGGGTCTTCTGGCTCTGGTTCTCGTCACGATTCTGGCGCTCAGCGGGGCGGCGCTGTCGGTTTTTCCGGCGGCCGAACACCTCGCCGCACCTCAGGCCGATACCGGCCTTAGCGTGGCGCAGCTTGCCACGCGCATCCAAAGTGTCTTTCCCGGCGTCGAACAGATCAAACGCGCACCGTCGGGACAGATCACGGCCTACTGGTTTGAGGCCGGCACGCCGGGCGCGGCGGTCATTGACCCGGCCACCGGGCAAAGCGCCGCCTCGGCCGACCCCAATCAGCTGCTGCGCTGGCTGACCAATCTGCACCGGTCGCTTTTTCTGGACGATGGCGGCCGGATCGTGATGGCCGTCGGGGCTGCGGCGATGCTGGTGCTTGCGATCTCGGGCGCGTTTCTGGTGGTGCGGCGCACCGGCGGTTGGCGGCGCTGGTTTGCGCCTTTGCGCGGGCCTCTGGCGGGTCGGATCCATGTCGAAATCGCCCGTGTCGTCGTGGTGGGTCTTGTGCTGTCATCGCTTACGGCGCTGTGGATGACGGCCTCGACCTTTGATCTTCTGCCCGACGCAGAGGCGACTCCGGCCTTTCCGGCCGTGACGAGTGGCGCGACGGGGGTGGCTTTCGCACAAAGTGAGACGCTGGCCACGACCCCGGTCGCCACGCTGCGCAAGCTGAGCTTTCCCAACCCGGATGACGCGACCGACGTGTTCACCCTGACGACGGATCAGGGCACCGGCTACATCGACCAGGGCACCGGCGCCTTGCTTGGCTGGGCGGACCAGACCGCCTTGGCGCGCCTTACCGAAACCATCTATATGTTGCACACCGGACAGGGCGCTGCCGTCTTGGGGCTGGTGCTGGGGCTGATGGCGCTGGGCGTGCCGGCCATGGGGGTGACGGGCACCCTTGTCTGGCTGGCAGGTCGCCGCGGCAGGCCGCGCATCCGGGCCAATACCCCTGCCAGCCGGGCAGAGACGATCCTTCTGGTCGGAAGCGAAGGCGGCAGCACCTGGGGCTTTGCCGCAACCCTGCACAAGGCGCTGACGGAGGCCGGGCAAAGCGTCCATACGGCCGCCATGTCCGCCTTCGATCCGACCCGCTATGGCGGCGCGAAACGCATCATCATCCTCGCCGCCACCTATGGCGATGGCGACGCGCCCAGCTCGGCCAAGGGGTTTCTGGGCCGGCTTGAGAAGCTTGACGCCCTGCCGCATGTCTCGCTTGCCGTTCTCGGTTTTGGGGATCGCAGCTTTGCGGCCTATTGTGCCTATGCTCAGGCCGTGGCGGCCACCGCGGCGTCAAAGGGATGGCAAGAGCTTCTTCCCATTCACACGCTGGACCGCCAATCGCCACAGGAATTCACCCGCTGGGGCCGCATGCTTGGCGCCGCGATGGGGCTTGAGTTGGAGCTGGTCCACCACCCGGTCCAACCGGCGTCGCAAAGCCTGACGCTGATCTCGCGCCGCGATTACGGCGCCGAGGTGCAGGCCCCGACCGCAATTCTGCGCTTTGCGCTACCAAAGACCTCGTTCTGGCATCGCGTGACGGCGCGCGGGTTTGGTCGGTTCCAGGTGGGCGATCTTGTTGGCATCCTGCCCGAAGGATCGGCCGTCCCCCGGCTTTATTCGCTGGCCTCTGGCACGCAGGATGGTTTCCTTGAAATCGTGGTCAAGAAACACCCCGGCGGGCTTTGTTCCGGTCAGCTGATGGAGCTTGCGCCGGGCGACATGGTTACGGGGTTCTTGCGTTGCAACACGGCGTTCCACGCGGACAAGGGCACTGCGCCGCTGATCCTGATTGGCGCCGGCACCGGCATTGGCCCGCTTGCGGGGTTCATCCGAAGCAATGCGCGGCGGCGCCCGGTCTATCTGTTTTTCGGGATGCGTCACCCGGACAGCGATTTTCTGTATGATGCCGAGATGCAGGATTGGCAGGACACGGGGCGGCTTGCGCAGCTTGTCAAGGCGGTCTCACGCAATGCGCGTCCGCGCTATGTTCAGGATGCGCTGCGCGCCGAGCGCGCCGAGGTCACCCGGCTGATCCGCGACGGGGCACGTGTCATGGTCTGTGGCGGGCGGGACATGGCCAATGGTGTGGCGGATGCGCTGGCGGACATTCTGGCGCCTGTCGGTTTGACGCCGCTCGCGTTGAAAGCCGAGGGACGGTATGTCGAAGATGTCTACTGATCTGACCCGCCATGTCTTGAACGGCGCCACGATGGACACCCGCTGGTCGGCACAGTTCTACGCCGCGCAGAGCCTTGACCCGGCCCCGATCCGGGCCGCCCTTCAGGCGTCTGTCGCGGAGGTGGACGCGCAGATGTCGACATGGAGCCGCGACAGCGACCTGATGCGCCTGAACGCCGCGCCGGTCGATGAATGGCAGGCGGTGCCAGCGCAGCTTTTCGAGGTTCTGCGCCTCGGGCTTGAGATCGGGCGATCCTCGGAGGGCGCTTTTGACATCGGCATGGGGGATGCGGTGACGGCGTGGGGCTTTGGCCCTGATGCCGCCTCCCCCGAGCGTATCCGAACCGCGATGACCGCGCCCCGTGCGCGCGGCGAGGCGCGGCTCGTGTTGGACGCAGGCAAGGGCCGGGTCCGCAAGACCGCGCCCATCGCCTTGGACCTGAGCGGGATCGCCAAGGGCTACGGGGTGGATCGGCTGGCCGAGACGCTGTGCGGCTTTGGCGTTGTTTCCGGGCTTGTCGGCATCGACGGCGAAATGCGCGCGCTGGGTTCGAAGCCGGATCATAGCCCGTGGACACTCGCCGTGGAGGCGCCTGACCGGGCGCGCCGCACCCCCCATTCCATTCTGACCCTCGAGAACGCCGCCGTTGCCACCTCTGGCGACTACCGCCATTGGGTCGAGGTTCAGGGCCGCTGCCTGTCGCATACGATGGACCCGCGCCGGGGCGCCCCGCTGACGACATCGCCCGCCTCTGTCACCGTCGTCGCCCGGACATGTGCCGAGGCCGACGCCTGGGCGACCGCGCTCATGGTGCTTGGCCCGGACCGCGGCGCGGCGCTTGCGCGACAACGCGGATTCGACGCCCTTTTTCTTTTGCGCGATGAGGCGGGTGGAGTCCAAAGCGTGGAAGTCGGTCGCCTGTTCTCTGACAGGACCGAGGCGATTGCCCCATGAACGAAGCGTCGGGGGCAATCGAACTGGCGCGCAACGCACGGATCCAAAAGGATTTTTCTGGAGTCATGTTGATCCGTCTTTTGCCGGGGTTCGCGCGAAATATGGCCCGATAGGCCAAAGCTGTCGATAATGTCAGGCTTGCCAACAAACCCGGCCCTTGTGGCTATTCGGGTCGAGATGCTGCTTGGCGCAACGCAGGGCGATGTCGGGCGCACGATCGGCGCGGCGACGTCGCTGGCGGCAGTATCGGGATTTGGTGAAACGAAGACGGCGACGGTCGTTGCCTTTGGACCGTGCTGCGACAGGCCCTGCCAAGACCGCCCCGATGCCCGGGTCCGTCCGGCTGGTGAAAGACGCGCCACGTGCCAAAGAGCCCTTGGATCGGCTGGCAGTTCGTTGGAGTTCAGGCTTTTGGGGAGAGGCGGCGACAGTGACGGTGAGGGCGACGGTGACGGTCGCGATTGCCACTGCCATTGCCTCAGGGTGGGGCGCGGGCGATCCGATCCGGGCCGTTGAGAGTTGGTCGTGGCGGCGCTTTGTCTGCGCAACCTCGCCGCGCTGATCGCCGCAAGCCGGGCTGCAAAACGACCCCGACGACGCAGACCCTGGCGCAATGCGCCCGACGCCTGCGGCATGAAGTCGACCCCGGACGCACGCTGGCAGAGCCGCAAAGCCGTCGGGTTTTGCCGGACCCTTTCATCAATGGCGGCTGCGCCGACGGATGCCGCATCTCAGTCCAATTTCCTCGCCCTGTGATTTCTGCTACTTCAGTTTGATGAGCATCATTTTGGTCACCGCAGTAATCGCCTCGCTTTTCCTGGTTATCGGCGCGGCCGAGCCATTGGCCGCACGGCTGCGCCTGCCTTACAGCGTGATCCTTGCCATTCTGGGCATGCTGATCGGTGCGGGCGCGATATTCTTCTTGCGCACCGAGCTTACAGATGCGCTCAACCCGGTAGCAGAGGCGATCCTTGGCCTGCCGATCCGGTCCGATGTGTTCCTCTATGTTTTCTTGCCGACGCTTCTTTTCCAGGCGACACTGGGGATGAGCCTGCGCCGGATGCTGGACGACTGGGTGCCGATACTCGTGCTTGCCGTGGTGGCGGTGATCGTCGCCACGCTGAGCGTGGGGTATGCGCTGGCATGGGCAAGTTCGCTGCCGCTTGCGGCCTGTCTGCTGCTTGGTGCCATCGTATCGACGACTGACCCTTCGGCAGTGGTTTCGATCTTTCGCTCGATTTCGGCGCCGCGCAGGCTCGCCCGGATCATCGAGGGAGAGAGTTTGCTGAACGATGCCGCCGCCATCGCGCTTTTTGGCCTTTTCATGGGGTTCGTGATGTTGGGTATGCCCAACCCGACGCTGGCCGAGGCGCTGGCGCGGTTCCCGCTATTGATAGCGGGGGGCGCGCTGACGGGATGGCTGGCGGCGCGGCTTGCCGTCTGGGTGATGGCTTTTTTCGCGCGCCATGAACGCGCCCAGATCTCGGTTTCCATCGCGCTGCCGTATCTGGCGTATATCGGTGCGGAACAGAGCATCGGCGCCTCTGGCGTTATCGCGGTTGTCACCGCCGGGCTTACGATGAACCTGAGCGGGCCGGGCCGCCTGCCGCCGCAAGCGTGGGTCAATCTGCGCGACGTGTGGGACCTGCTTGCCCATTGGGCGGGTGCGCTGATCTTTATCCTCGCCGCCCTGCTGATTCCGCGTCTGCTGGAAGAAACCCGCGTGTCGGACTTTGCCCTGATTGGCGTGGTGATCCTTGCCGCGATCGCGGCGCGTGCCGTGATCCTGTTTGGCCTTTTGCCCCTGCTGACCCTGTTGCGGGCGTCCCCCCCGGTCGAGCGGCCCTACCGGGTTGCAATCCTGTGGGGCGGGCTGAGGGGCGCGGTGACCCTGGCGCTGGCGCTGGCGGTGACTGAAAGCTTTCGCGTGCCGATCGAGGTCAAGCGCGTGGTCGGTATCTTGGCCACGGGCTTCACGCTTTTTACCCTTGTCGTGCAGGGCACCACGCTGAGGTCCGTTATCGGTTGGCTTGGACTCGACAAGTTGTCACCCATAGACGAGGCCCTGTCACGGCAGGTCGTTGCCGTCGCGCTTCAGACCGTGCGCGAGGACGTGGCCCGGACCACCGAGAAATATGATCTGGCCCGTGACATTATCCGCTCTGAGGCGCTGCATTTCGGCGAGCGACTGGATCAGGCGGTGGGCGCCGCCGAGGACGGTGCCGAAATTCTTGATCGGGACCGGATCACGCTGGGATTGATTGCGCTGGCAGGCCATGAACGCGACACCATCCTCGTTCGGGTGCGCGAGCGGACGATCTCGGCCCGGATGGCGGAGCAAGCCCTGTCGGATGCGGACCGGCTGATTGAAGGTGCGCGCTTGGGCGGGCGCAACGGCTACCAGCGCGCGGCGCGGCGCAGCGTCGCCTATGGGCGGGGATTTCAGGCGGGTGTGGCGCTGCAACGACGGTTGCGGTTTTCAAGGCCGCTGGCAGGCATGACCGCCGACCGGTTCGAGCTTTTGCTCGCGCAACGGTTCATCTTGCGTGATCTTGGCACATTCATCGACAAGCGTATTCGTCGTATCCACGGGCGACGGGTGGCGGATCTGTTGCACGAACTGCTGGCACGCCGCGTCGAAACGGTTGAGACCGCTCTGGAAGGGCTGCGCCTGCAATACCCTGGCTACGCGGAAGAACTCGAGCGTCGTTTCATCCGGCGGACGGCACTGCGTCTGGAAGAGCGGGAATACAGCGCCATGCGCGAGGACGGGCTGATCGGGGCAGAAGTCTATACAGCGCTGATGCAAGGCCACGTCGCGCGCCGTGCCGCTACCGAGGACCGGCCGGCACTTGACATCGCAATTCAGCGGGCAGAGCTTGTCCGGCGGTTTCCCTTGTTCGTGGATATCGAAGATGCCGCGCTCAAGCGACTGGGCCGCACGCTGAAGACGCTTTATGTCAATTCCGGCGAAGTTGTCGTGCACAAGGCTGATGTTGCAAAAAGCGTGTTCTTCATTGCCTCGGGGGCGGTCGAACTGGAGAGCGCAGGCCATATCTGGCGCCTCGGGCGTGGCGAGATGTTCGGCGAAATGGCGATCCTGACGCATAAGGTGCGCCGCACGCAGGTGCGCGCAATTGCCCCTTCAACGCTTCTCGTGCTTGATGCTGCGCGGTTCCGCCGGTTGCTGCAACGCAGCCCTGCGCTGCAGCAAGCCGTGCGTGCCAGCGCCAAGCGGCGTGGAATCGACCCGGCTGTGTTCCTGCCCGATGACCCTCAGGCGACCTGAGCGGGAACTGATGCGACCTTGTTTCGCACAGCGGCTATCGCCCGGCGCCGGATTCTGGCGAAAGCCACGACTGCCCGTCCGGGGAATTGGCGCCGCCACGAAAAAGGCGATGGCTCAGGGATTGCCAAGGGCCGAAAGCGGCACCTTTCGCGGGCAAAGAGATCGGCACCCGCCGTGCACGATCACTTCTTGTCGCGCGCGGCCTTTTCTTCCCGGGTCAGTTTGTTGTTCCAGACATTGTTGCTCAACCCCAACTCGCTTGGCAGGGGTTTGGTTTTCCCGATGCTGACCTTGCCGCCCTTGTTCAGGAATTCCTGAATAAGCGCATCATCGGTGGTTTCCTTGGGGACATGTTTCATGGGCACGAATATACCCGATCCGCCGCAGTCGAGTCACGCATCATCTGGCCAAAGACCGATCGAGGTGCCTGTTTTTGGCTAACCCGGCAGGGTTCTGCAATCTGGCTGCATCGAATTGGTTGCGCCGGCGGGTTGGATGCCTGAAATTGCACCAGCATCGCCAAGGGAGATTGCGACATGATGATCTACGGATTGAACACCTGCGCAATTTGTCAAAAGGCCCGCAAGGCGTTGGAGGCAGGGGGCAAGGAGGTCCGTTTCCGCGACGTTCGGGCCGAACCCCTGAGCGAGGCCGAATTGGCCGAGCTGATCACAGAGTTCGGGGATCGGCTGGTGGATCGCAAGTCGAACGACTACCGAGGGCTTAATACCTGGCTGAAAAACGCCGAGGCGGAGGCGCAGATCCTGGCCCAACCCAAGGTGATGGCGCGCCCGGTAATTCGCGATCGGGACAGGCTTTATCTGGGTTGGGATGAGACGGTTCAAAAAGCCTTGCTGGCGGGTTGAAGCGTTGAACCGGGGCGC
Source organism: Rhodobacteraceae bacterium UBA6197 (assembly GCA_002422085.1). Classification (GTDB taxonomy): domain Bacteria; phylum Pseudomonadota; class Alphaproteobacteria; order Rhodobacterales; family Rhodobacteraceae; genus UBA6197. Next base: position 325,300 of record DISZ01000001.1, on the reverse strand, counting down.
GTGGTCAAACGACTGAATCCCCCCCCGGGTGCGGCAAGGCGCGCGCAGGGCCGCAATGAAAACCCGCGCTGCGGCAGACGGTGCGGCGGTGAAGGCCCGGATTTGGCCGGGCCCCCCGGTAGCACCCCTGTTCAGGCACCCAGGTCTTGCGCGATGCGGTCGCGCCAAGATGGGGCTTGGGTGGACAATGGTCAAACCAGACCCCGTTTCGGCCTTGATCCTGCCGCGCGTCAGCTGCCCAGCTTGGCGTGGACCTCGTCCAGATCGACCACGCCCATGGGCATCTTGTTGTCGGGGTTGTCAAAGTCGTAGCGGAACAGCTGGAAGTCCTTCTTGTAGATCTCCCAGATCAGGTGATGCGACAGGTCGTCGAAATACTCTGACACCGGATGCGCGCGCTTGGGCCCGTGGCCTTCGCTTTCGTTGAATTTCGGGATCTTTTTCAGGTTCACCTTCTTCGGCGTCTTGATCGCGTCGAGCACGCTTTGCATGCCCTCGTCGAATTTCTCGGTGAAGAAGATGTTGTCGTAGCGCCCGCCGTTGACGATGAAGGTCGAGATATGGCCCGACATTGCCGACCAGTGGATGTCGGGCTCCATCGGGCGACGCCAGCGGATGGTGTCGCGCGCGAACAGCAGGAAACGGCGGAAGGATTTGATCTGGTCGAATTCGAAGTTGTCTTCGGGCGTGCCGACGTCGATGCCGTATTTCTGCGCCAGCTGCGGCACGAGATTGCCGCGGTAACGTTTGCCGTTGCGCTGAATGCCGGCGATCTTGTCGAAGAACGACGACAGGATCCGCGTATAGGGGTTGCGCACGCAGGTGAAGGCATAGGACTTGTGATGCTTGACGTTGTCTTCGATGATCTTGTGGCTGGCTTCGATCGACCATTTGTGCAGGCCGCCGGTGGCATCGTGAATATCGCCATCGAAGAATTTGCCATGATCGGAATAGAACATGATCTGTCCGATCGACGAGCAAGCGCATTTCGGAACCACACGGTAAAGCACGCTTTCGCTTTCCGTCATCCAGGTGCCGGGAAACCCCATGAAACTGACCTCCAACTGCTCTTGGTGCGGTTCTGTGCACCAGAGCGAAATAATTAGGCCTCAAAAAGCAAAGAAACTCTGTCTTTTCAACGCCCGATAACGCTATTTAGCGGATAGTTGCTACTAGACTACGGTGAACGTTTCCAAAATGGCAAAAATCGCCTTCATCTTGTTGTCGCATAAGGACCCGGAGGGGATCATCCGTCAAGCCGAGCGATTGACCGCTACCGGCGATTTTGTGGCGATCCATTTTGATGCGCGCGCCAAGCCGGCGGATTTCGACAAGATCAAGTCGGCTCTGGCGAACAACGGCTCGGTGACTTTTGCGCGCAAGCGGCTGAAATGCGGTTGGGGCGAGTGGAGCCTTGTCGCCGCCACCCTTGAAGCGGTCCGGGCCGCCGTCGAGGCCTTTCCTCAGGCCACGCATTTCTACATGCTGTCGGGCGACTGCATGCCGATCAAGACGGCCGAATTCACGCATCAGTTTCTGGATGCAGATGACGCAGATTACATTGAAAGCTTTGACTATTTCACCTCGGATTGGATCAAGACGGGGATGAAGGAAGAGCGGCTGATCTACCGCCACTGGTTCAACGAGCGCACCCAGAAATGGCTGTATTACACCAGTTTCGAGTGGCAAAGAAAGCTGGGGCTGACGCGCAAGATCCCCGAGGACATCCAGATGATGATCGGGTCGCAGTGGTGGTGTCTGCGCCGCCGCACGGTCGAATGGGTGCTGAAATTCTGTCAGGATCGACCCGATGTGATGCGGTTCTTTCGCACGACATGGATCCCGGACGAGACGTTTTTCCAGACTGTCGTGCGCCATGTGGTGCCCGAAAAGGAAATCCGCACCCGGGCGCTGACCTTCCTGATGTTTACCGACTACGGAATGCCGGTGACGTTTTATAACGACCAGTATGACCTGTTGTTGTCGCAAGATTACCTGTTCGCGCGCAAGATCAGCCCCGATGCGCTGGAACTGAAGACGCGACTGGGCGAGCTTTGGGCGGAACAGCGGGTGTTTTTTCCGATCTCGAACGAGGGCCGCAGCCTGTTCGAGTTTCTGTCGGGGCGCGGCCGGGTCGGGCGGCGCTTTGCGGCGCGGTTCTGGGAAAGCGAGGCCAGTCTCGGGCATGAACGCGAGTTGATGATGGTGGTGTGCAAGAAATGGCACGTCGCCAAGCGGCTGGTTGAACGGGTGCGCCTGCTGACCGATATTCCGGTGATCGAATACCTGTTCAACGAAGCCGAGACGGTCCTGCCCGATCTGGGCGGTATCCAGTCCACGCTGGACAAGCGCAACCGGCACCGGCGGGCGCTGATGCGGATGCTGTTTGACTATTACAAGACCGATCGGCTGCTGATCTGCCTTGACCCCGCCGCGATCGAGTTGATGCAGGATTTCAGCGCCGACAAGGCGGTGACGAAGATCCTCGAGATCGACTGCGAGTTCGAAGAAGACTATCTGCTCGGCCATGCGCGCCGTGTCGGCCTTGCGGGCGAGCGTACGCCGCAGGATGTGGTGGACCGGCTGTTGCCGACGATCCGCTATGATTTGCGCTTTGAAAGCAACCGGATCCGGGACGCGAATTTTCCGCTGTTCTACCGGATGCGCCAAGCGGTTACCCCCGAGGAAAACGCCGCCGTGCTGGCGCAGTTTCTGGACATCGGCCCCGAGGTCGCGCATGACATCGCCGCAACCGACTATCTGTTCGTTGACTGAGGAGAGCCGCCGATGGCCTATGTCTATGACACCGCCAATATTTTCGCCCGGATTCTGCGGGGCGAAATCCCCAATGATACGGTGCTGGAAACCGCCCACACATTGGCGTTCCGCGATATCCAGCCGCAGGCTCCAGATCATGTGCTGGTGATCCCGAAGGGTGCCTATGTCTGCTTTGACCATTTTGCACTTGAGGCCCCGGAGGCGGAAGTTCTCGATTTCATCCGTGCCGCAGGCGAAGTGTGCCGGATGCTGGGTATTCAGCCCGGCGAGGGCGGCGGCGGCTATCGCACGATCGCCAACTCGGGCGAGGCAGGGGTGCAGGACGTGCCGCACTACCACCTCCATATCCTCGCCGGCCGCCCCTTGGGCCGGATGCTGAACCGCGCCTGAGCGCGCCCGCCCGCCGCGCCCCATCGGGGCGGCATTTCGCTTTGCACAGCATTCGGGTGGCCGATGCGCCGCGTCAGGGGCAGTCTGGCACCAGATGAAAAGGAGCCCCGCCATGACAAAACCCGCAATTCGCTTTTCTGCCTTGCCCTGCGCAGTGGTGCGCGCGCTTCAGGCTGGCGGCCCGGATGCCTATGGTCATCCTGCCGAACGCGCCATTGCCGAAGGGACGGGCAATCCCTGTCGCCATTGCCTGAAGCCGATCCCGGAAGGTGCCGGGATGCTGATACTGGCACATCGCCCATTTCCGGCGACGCAACCCTATGCCGAAACCGGCCCTATCTTCTTGTGTGAAAAACCCTGCGCGCGCGCGGACGATGGCGCCGCGCTGCCCGAGATTCTGGCAGCACCCGACTATATTGTTCGCGGCTATGCAGATGACGACCGGATCGTCTATGGCACCGGGCGGGTGGTGGCGACGCCGGATATCCCTGCCTATGCGGCCGAGATCCTTGCGGATCCGCGCGTGGCCTATGCGCATGTCCGCTCGGCGCGCAACAATTGCTATCAGTGCCGGGTGGAACTGGCCTGAAACGGTTTGCCGGGGCGCCCCGTGGCAGGCCGGGGCCTCCGGCGGGAGTATTTCGACCAAACAGAAGCGCCGGTTTCTTTTTGGCAGAAATACTCCCCGCGCGGAGCGCATTCAGTGGCGCGAGGTCAGCGCGACGAACACCTCTTCAAGCCCCGGTTGCTCCGAGGCGACATCGCGGATGTGCAGACCGCTGGCGCGGATTGCATCCAGCACCACCTCGGCGCCGGTTTCCGAGCGGCGGTAAATGAAGGCCAGACGGCCGTCGGGGCGACGTTCCATGCGTACGCCTTGCGGCAGGGGGATGCTGGCGGGCACCGGGCCTTCGGGCTCGATCACCAATGCCTTGCCGTCCATCCGCGCCAAAAGCCGGCGCGTGGTGTCGCGCACGATCAACGCGCCTTTGTCGATGATGGCGACTTCGTCGCAGATCGCCTCAGCCTCTTCCAGATAATGAGTAGTCAGGATGATCGTCGTGCCGTTCTGGTTGAGCTTGCACACATTGGCCCAGAGCATTGTGCGCAGTTCGATATCGACCCCGGCGGTGGGTTCGTCGAGCACCAGGATTTGCGGGCGGTGCACCAATGCCTTGGCCAGCAAGAGCCTGCGTTTCATACCGCCGGAAAGCGCGCGGGCATAGGCCTCGGCCTGTCCCGTGAGGCCGACGAGGTCGAGGATCTCATCGGTCCAGCGTTCGCGGGCAGGCACACCATAAAGCCCGGCCTGCATTTCCAGCGCGGCGCGCGGGGTGAAGAACGGGTCCATGTTCAGCTCTTGGGGCATCACGCCGATGGCGGCGCGGCTTTGGCGCGGATTCACGTCCTGATCGAAGCCCCAGATTGTCACCTTGCCGGCCGATTTGCGCACCAGCCCCGCCAGGATGTTGATCAGCGTCGATTTGCCCGCGCCGTTTGGCCCCAAAAGCCCGAAGATCGCGCCCGCGGCGATATCCAGATCTATGCCCTTCAAGGCCTCCTTCGGGCCTTGCCGACCGCTGGCCGCATAGGTTTTGCGCAGCCCTTCAATCCTGATCGCCTGCCGTTCCACCTTGCCCACCCGCGCCCAATCGTTATCATGCGGGCAACTTAAAGCGCGGATTGCGCGCCGCCACAAGCAACCCGGAGATACCCATGACCCTGACCGCCCCCGAAACCCAGATCGTGACCAGTTGGAAAGTGGCCTGTGACGGTGGCGAAGGGGCGCTGGGGCATCCGCGCGTCTGGCTGGTGATCCCGCACGACAGCGGCTTTGTGGACTGTGGCTATTGCGACAAGCGCTTTGTCATCGACCGCGAGCATGCGCACGACGACCACTAGGCGGCACGCGCCCGGCGCTGCACGACGCACCCGACAGGGAGGGCGCCTGAGGGAGGGCGATACATGAGCTTTGGCAAAGGCTGTCATCTGCATTTGATCGACGGGTCGGCCTTCATCTTTCGGGCCTATCACGCGCTGCCGCCGCTGACGCGCAAATCCGATGGTTTGCCGATCGGGGCGGTGGCCGGCTTTGCCAACATGATCTTCAAATATATCGAAGACGCCAAGGGCGATGATGCGCCGACCCATGCGGCGGTGATCTTTGACCATGGCTCGAAAACCTTTCGCAACGATATCTACCCTGCCTACAAGGCCAATCGCCCCGAGTTGCCCGAAGATCTTCGGCCACAGTTTCCGCTGACCCGCGATGCGACGCGCGCCTTCAACATCGCCTGTATCGAGGTCGAGGACTATGAGGCCGATGACATCATCGCCACGCTGGCGCGTCAGGCCCGCGAGGCGGGCGGGCGGGTCACGATCATTTCCTCGGACAAGGATCTGATGCAGCTTGTCGGTGGCGGAGTCGAGATGCTGGACGCGATGAAGGGGCTGAGGATCGGCCCCGATCAGGTGGTCGAAAAATTCGGCGTTGGCCCGGACCGGGTGGTGGATGTGCAGGCGCTGGCCGGCGACTCGGTTGACAATGTGCCCGGCGCGCCGGGGATCGGGATCAAGACGGCGGCGCTGTTGATCAACGAATTCGGTGACCTTGAGACGCTGTTGCAGCGCGCCGGAGAGATCACCCAGCCCAAGCGCCGCGCGAGTCTGGTGGACAATGCCGATCTGATCCGTCTGTCGCGCCGTCTGGTGCAGCTGGACGGCGAAACGCCTCTGGCGATCGGGCTGGCCGATCTGGAGGTGAAAGAGCCCGACCCGGCGGCGCTGATCGGCTTTCTCAATCAGATGGAGTTTCGCACCCTGACCCGGCGCGTAGCCGAGAAATTCGGCGTCGAGGTGCCCGCCGAGGCACCGGCACCTGCGTCGCACGCGGCAGAGCCCGGACCGGCGCCGGTAGCCTTTGATACGGCGGCCTATGTCTGCATCCGCGATGGCGCTACGCTGGCCGACTGGCTGGCCACCGCACGCGCGCGGGGCTGGCTGGCGGTCGATACCGAAACCACCAGCCTTGACGAGATGCGCGCCGAGCTGGTCGGCGTGTCGCTTTGTGTCGAGGCCGGGCAGGCCGCCTATCTGCCGCTGGGGCACAAATCCGGCGGCGACGATCTGTTCGGCGCATCGCAAATGGCGCCGGGGCAGATGCCGATCGCCGAGGCGCTGGCGCTGCTCAAACCCGTGCTCGAGGACGACAGCATCCTCAAGATCGGGCAGAACATGAAATATGACTACAAGATCTTCGCCCGTCACGGGATTCGTGTCGGCCCGTTCGACGACACGATGCTGATGTCTTATGCGATGCATGCCGGGCTGCATGGGCACGGCATGGACGCGCTGAGTGAGAAATATCTGGGCCATGCGCCGATCCCGATCAAATCGTTGCTGGGGGGCGGAAAATCCGCGATCACCTTTGACAAGGTGCCGGTCGATGAGGCGGTGAAATACGCCGCCGAAGACGCCGATGTGACGTTGCGGCTGTGGCAGTTGTTCAAACCGCAGTTGCATCGCGCGCAGGTCACCACGGTTTACGAGACGCTGGAGCGGCCTTTGGTGCCGGTTCTGGCCGATATGGAGATGGCGGGCGTGCGGGTTGATGGCGCCACGCTGTCGCGCATGTCGAACGTGTTTGCGCAGCGCATGGCCGCGCTTGAGGCCGAGATCCACGAACTTGCCGGTCAGCCCTTCAACGTCGGCAGCCCCAAGCAGTTGGGCGAGATCCTGTTTGACAAGATGGCGTTGCCGGGCGGTGAAAAGGGCAAGACCGGCGCCTATGCCACTGGCGCCGACGTGCTGGAGGATCTGGCCGCCGAAGGGCACGCGCTGCCCGCCCGGGTGTTGGACTGGCGCCAGCTTTCAAAGCTGAAATCGACCTATACGGATGCGTTGCAGACCCATGTGAACCCGGAAACCGGGCGGGTGCATACCTCGTATTCGATCGCCGGGGCGAACACCGGGCGGCTGGCCTCGACCGACCCCAATCTGCAAAACATCCCGGTGCGCTCGGATGAGGGGCGGCGCATTCGCGAGGCGTTTGTCGCCGGGCCGGGGATGAAGATCGTCAGCCTGGATTATAGCCAGATCGAGCTGCGGATATTGGCCCATGTCGCCAATATTCCGGCGCTGAAACAAGCATTCCACGAGGGGGTGGACATTCACGCGATGACCGCCTCGGAGATGTTCAACGTGCCGCTTGAGCAGATGACGCCGGATATTCGCCGGCAGGCCAAGGCGATCAACTTTGGCGTGATCTACGGGATCTCGGGCTTTGGTCTGGCGCGCAACCTGCGGATCCCGCGCGCCGAGGCGCAGGGCTTTATCGACCGCTACTTTGAGCGGTTCCCCGGCATTCGTGGCTATATGGATGCGACGATTGCCTTTGCCAAAGACCACGGCTTTGTCCAGACCCTGTTCGGCCGCAAGATCAACACCCCTGAAATCAATGCCCGGGGCCCCGGTGCGGGCTTTGCCAAGCGTGCCGCGATCAACGCGCCGATTCAGGGGGCGGCGGCCGATATCATTCGCCGCGCGATGGTGCGGATGCCCGAGGCAGTCGGCGGTCTGCCGGCGCGGATGCTGCTTCAGGTGCATGACGAGCTGATCTTTGAAGTCGAGGCGGAGGCGGTTGCCGATCTGACCGCCATTGCGCGCCAGGTGATGGAGAACGCCGCCGCCCCGGCGGTGCATCTGACGGTGCCGCTGGTTGTCGATGCCGGGTCGGGCGACAACTGGGCCGAGGCGCATTGAGGCCGGCTTCGGGAGCCTCCGGCGGGAGTATTTCGGCCAAACAGAAGCCAGGCGCGGTTGGGTCGGGGTGCTGGCGGCAAGACACCCAATTCAGGTAGGGACGTTTGGTGCGGTCTTGGTGGACGGCAGCTTGCGCATTGGCACAGGTGCACCATCTCGGGCACAGCCACAGGCAAGATGACGCGCAGGGAGCAAGCGCTGCCGGGGGCGGCGGATCGCAATTGCGGCGGCGGTCAGCAGTGCGCTGACGTGGCGCAGGTGTTTGGCGCGCTGATGGCGGGATCAGTCGCGCCGATCGGGGGCGGGATGCTCTACCTATCGGACGTGAGGGACTTGGGGCTGGCCTTTGGGGCGCGCAAGCTGGCGCGTGGGGCGGGTGCGTGCAGGAGCTTTGGCCGCGCACGGGTCGAGGCCGCGGCGGCGCTGATCTTTTGGGTGACGCGGGTAATCGTCGCGCTGAGGTAAGCCGTCGGGGTCGTGGGCCGGAGTGCGCGGCCGCCCGAGGTGGCCGGGTGGACCGTGCTCTGGCTGTCAGGGTTGGCGCTGGTGAGTGATCTGGCATTTGCGGCGCCGACCCTGCGGCTCTCGAAGGGCAGCCGGTTTGTCCGGGCGGTGGTCTTGCACAATCTGGCGGATGCGAGGGAGCAGGATCTATTCGCGCCAGTGGTCTTGCACCCAGGCGGTGGGTTTCATGTAGTGGCGCAGGTAGCGCCAGGCCGAACCCTCGGCCGGATCGCGCCGACCGACGGCCTTGATGTGCTGCCACAGGCTGGCACCTTCGCGACCCAGCCAGCCGCCCCTGATCGCGTGTTCGGGGTGCACGCCGCCGGGAAAGATCACGATCTTGCAGCCCTTGGGCAGGCGCGGGGTCAGCGCCCAGTTCAGCGGAAAGACATGCATGCACTGGTAGCGGAAATGGCGTACCCAGGGGCGCGGAAAAAGGTCGATCCCGCCGGGGGCATTCTGGGTCACAAAGCGTTGCTCGTAGCGGTATTCATCGGCCACCGCCTGCGGGTTGGCACGGAATTTCTCTTGCAAGGGCAAGAGCTTGCCGACCGGAAAGCGAAACACAGAGGTTTGGCCCAGACGTTCGAACGGTTTGGCGGGGTTGCGCGACAAGATCACCTGATCGGGGTCACCGTAGCCAAAGAAATCGTCAAGGTTTCCGGTGATGACCAGATCGAGATCCAAAAACAGCACCGGCCCGGTCAGCGTGCCCAGGGTCGGCCCCCAAAGCCGGGCTTTCGGCCAGATCCCCTTGGTATTGACCGGCATCGTCACCGCAAGCTCCGGTAGCGGCTGGCAATCGACCTCGGGGCGCACGCCATTGGCGTTGTCGGTAAAACAGGTGAAGTTGAACGGCGGCGTGATGTTGCGCGCCACCATCGCGTAAAGCCGGTTGATGAAACGGGGGCCGTATTTCGTGCCCCAGTTGATGCAGATGATCTGCTTTTTCAAATGGTTACCCCTGCATTGCCCGTGCGGCTGCCAGCCAGCCCAACCCCGCCTCGGTCGTGTCGGCGGGTGTGTATTCGGCGCTGACAAAGCCGGTATAGCCGGCCGCGTCAAGGTTCTGGAAAAAACCCGGGTAGTCAATGGCGCCGCCTTGGGGTTCATGCCGTCCGGGCGCCCCGGCAATCTGGATATGGACGGTGCGGGGCCCGTGATCCTGCCATGTCTGGCGCACGTCATCCGTTATCATGTGGGCGTGATAGGCATCGAATTGCAGGCCAAGATTGGGTGCCGCGACCTCGTCGAGGATCGCTGCGGCAAGGTCGAAATCGGCCAGAAAATAGCCCGGCATGTCGCCCGGATTGATCGGCTCGATCGTCAGGCTGTGGTGCGGCGCGCGCCGGGTCGCCCAGTGCAGGTTCTGCACATAGGTTGCGCGGGCCGTTGCCCCCTCGGCGCGCCCGGCCATGATATGGAGGTGATGCGGTCTGAGCAGGTCGGCAAAGCGCAGCGCGCGTTCGAAATCATGGCGGAACCGGGTTTCGGCGCCGGGCACGGCGGCAAAACCGCGATCCCCCCCGGCCCAATTCGGCGGCGGCACGTTCATCAAGACCAAGGCAAGGTCGTTGGCCACCAGACAGGCCCGCATTTCCTGTGCCGAATATTCGTAGGGAAACAGCACCTCGACCGCGTCGAACCCGGCCACCTTGGCGGCGTGAAAGCGGTCCATGAAGGGCCGTTCGGTGAACAGGAAGGTCAGGTTCGCGGCAAATTTCGGCATCAAGGCAGTTCGGCGGCGGGGATGATCGGAAAGAACGTGCCCGAGGACCACAGGCCCAGCCAGTCGGCACCCTGATGCATGCCATGGCTGGCCGCGTCGATCAGCCGGTAAAAGGTCTTGCGGTCGATCCGCGCCTCCATCCCACGGCGGATATGCACATAGGGACGGGGCTCGCCCGAGGCATCACGGCTCACGCGCAGCGGGTTTTCGGCGCTGGCGGTCACGCTGTCGTCGACATTGGTGGTGAAGGTCAGGCACTGGTCCGGGCCGGCGCCGGCGATCTCGACGTCAATGGCGATAAAGGGGGCATCGGCGACGCGGATGCCGACCTTTTCGACCGGCGTGACCAGAAAATAGCTGTCGCCCTCGCGTTTCAGGATCGATGCGAAAAGCCGCACCATGGGCTGCCGCCCGATCGGTGTGCCAAGGTAATACCAGGTGCCATCGCGCCGGATCTCCATGTCGATATCGCCGCAAAAGTCGGGATTCCACAGATGCACCGGCGGCGGGCCTTTCTTTGTCGCCGCCGTAGCGGCGGCCACCAGCCCGTCTGCCGAGGGCTTCACGTTCTTTTGTGGAGTGGGGATCTGTGCCATGGGGGCTTTGCCATTGGTGCTTGGGACGTTATCTGCTTTGACTGGAGTATAACGAAAAAGGAGCCGATGTCATGGCCGAGACTGTCGAATTGATTGCCGATATCGAACGCCTCGGCGAAAAGCTGGCTGAGGCCCGCGTGTCGATCGACCGGCGCTTTATCGGACAGGAAAGGGTGGTTGAGCTGGTTCTGGCGGCGCTTTTGTCGGGTGGGCATGGGTTGCTGGTGGGCCTGCCGGGTCTGGGCAAGACAATGCTGGTCGATACCTTGGCGACGGTGATGGGGCTGAAATCCAGCCGGATCCAGTTCACGCCCGACCTGATGCCCGCCGATATTCTGGGCTCGGAAGTGCTGGAGACCGCCACCGACGGGTCGCGCGCGTTCCGCTTTATCGAGGGGCCGGTGTTTTGCCAGTTGCTGATGGCGGACGAGATCAACCGCGCCAGCCCGCGCACCCAATCGGCGCTGCTTCAGGCGATGCAGGAACGCGAGGTCACGGTGGCCGGGGTGCATCGCGCGCTGGGGCAGCCGTTTCATGTGCTGGCGACGCAAAACCCGATCGAGCAAGAGGGCACCTATCCGCTGCCCGAGGCGCAGTTGGATCGGTTTCTGGTGCAGATCGACGTCGATTACCCGATCCGCGCGACCGAACGCGACATCTTGCTGGCGACGACCGGGGCCGATAGCGACACCGCGCATCAGGTCTTTGCCGCCGAGGAACTTGTCGCGGCGCAGGCCTTGGTGCGGCGGATGCCGGTTGGCGATGGCGTGGTCGAGATGATCCTTGATCTGGTGCGCGCCTGCCGCCCGAACGAGCCCGAAGCCCGCGCGGTCGTGCAAGAGGCGGTCGCCTGGGGGCCGGGGCCGCGTGCCGCGCAGGCCTTGATGCTGATGGTGCGGGCGCGGGCGCTGCTGCAGGGCCGGTTTGCACCCTCAAGCGAAGATGTTCTGGCGCTGGCCCGTCCGGTGTTGACGCATCGGATGGCGCTGTCCTTTGCCGCGCGGGCCCGTGGCGAGACGCTGGCCGGGATCATTGCCAGCGTCGCGGCCGAAATCAGCGGCACCAGCGAGGCGGCCGCGTGAGCCAACCGCCCGACATCGGCGCCGCACTGGCACTGCGCCGGGAAGGCGAGGCGGCCGCCTCGAGCCTGCCGCCGCTGCTGGTGGCGGCCGAGCATCTGGCCGCGACCGTGCAGATGGGCGGCCATGGCCGCCGCCGCGCCGGGACCGGGGCCGAGTTCTGGCAGTTCCGCCCCGCCCATGCCGGCGACGAGGCGCGGCTGATCGACTGGCGCCGCTCGGCGCGGTCGGATCTTCAGATCATCCGGGACCGCGAACGAGAGGCGGCGCAATCGGTGCATCTGTGGGTCGATGATGCGGCCTCGATGCGGTTCTCAGGCGCGAAAACGCGGGTAGAAAAATCGGCGCGGGCGCGGCTTTTGGCGCTGGCGCTGGCGGTGCTGATGATCCGCGCAGGCGAAAGGGTGGGCCTTGCCGGGCCGCTGGCCCCGCCCCGTCCCGGCAAGGCGCAACTGATGCAACTGGCCGCGCTGCTGTCGGCCGAAGGCGCCGGCGCCGACTACGGCGCGCCCGAGGCGGCGGCCATTCTGGCGCGGTCGCGCGCGGTGTTTCTGTCGGATTTCATGGGCGACCCGACGCCGGTCAAGGCGGCGCTGGGCGTTCTGGCGGACCGCGGTGTCAGTGGGGTGATGGTCCAGGTTCTGGACCCGGTCGAGGAGGAGTTTCCCTTTGACGGCCGCACGATCTTTGAAAGCATCGGTGGCACGCTGCGCTTCGAGACGCGTCAGGCCGCAGACCTGCGCCAGCGCTACCGCGACCGCCTGAACGCGCGGCGCGACCTGTTGGCGACGCTGGCGCATGCCGCGGGTTGGCAGTTTTCCACCCATCACACCGGCCAACCCGCGCAAGCCGCGCTTTTATGGCTTTATGCCGCGCTAGAGCGGCGGCGCTGATGTGGGCGATTGGTCCCATAGGCTTTGCCTCGCCCCTGCTGCTGCTGGGGTTGGTTGCGCTGCCGATCCTGTGGATCCTCTTGCGCGCGGTGCCGCCCGCGCCAATCCGGCGGCGGTTTCCGGGGGTGGCGCTGCTGCTGGGGTTGACCGATGAGGCGGTGCAGGCTGATCGCACGCCGTGGTGGTTGCTGCTGTTGCGGATGGCGGCACTGGCGGCGGCCATTGTCGGCTTTGCCGGGCCGGTATTGAACCCGACACTACAGGTGGCCGGGGCGGGGCCTTTGGTGATTGTCACGGATGCAAGCTGGGCCTCGGCCCGGGACTGGCCGCGCCGGACCGAGCGGCTTCGTCAGGCTCTGGCCGAGGCGACGATGGCCGGCCGGCCGGTGGCGGTTCTGGCGCTGGGCGATCTGCCGCCCGAGCCGCTGGTCTTTGGCACCCCCGAAGCCGCCGAGGCGGCGCTGCCGGGCCTTGCGCCGAAACCGTGGGAACCTGGCGCCGATGCCGACCCGGTGGCGGTGCTGCCCGAGGGCCGGTTCGAGACGCTCTGGCTGTCGGACGGGCTGGCGCGGGCGATGCGCGCTCCGCTTCTGGCGGCACTTGAGGCGCGCGGAATGGTGCGTGTCTGGCAACCGGCAACGCCGGTGCTGGGCTTGCGTGCGGCGCGGATCGAAGATGGCGCGCTGAGGGTTCCGGTGCTGCGTGCCGGGCCTGCCGAGACCGCCGAAGTGGTGGCGATGGGGCTTGACCCGAACGGGGTGGACCGCGATCTGGCCCGTGTCACGGTCGCCTTCGAGGGGGCCGATCTGGCCGAGGCGGTGTTTGATCTGCCGCCCGAGTTGCGCAACCGCATCGCGCGGTTCGAGATCGCGGGCAGCCGCACCGCAGGGGCCGTGGCGCTGACCGACGACGCGGTCAAGCGCCGCAAGGTGGCGCTGATCGCCGGGGGCACAGCGCGCGAGGGGTTGGAGCTTTTGGCGCCGACGCATTACCTGCGTCAGGCCCTGGCCCCGACCGCCGATATTCTGGACGGCACGCTGGAAGATGTGCTGCTGGCCAAACCCGATGTGGTGATCCTTGCCGATGTCGCCGAGCCGGCCGAGTCCGACCGGCTGGCGGAATGGGTGGAAGAGGGCGGCGTGCTGATCCGCTTTGCGGGGCCGCGGCTGGCGGCCTCGGACAGCGGCAATGACACGCTGTTGCCGGTGCGGATCCGGGCCGGAGGGCGTTCGGTCGGCGGCACGATGAGCTGGGGCGAGCCGCGCGGCCTTGCGCCGTTTCCTGACGGGTCGCCCTTTGCGGGTCTGACGGTGCCAGCGGATGTGACCGTGCGCGCGCAGGTGATGGCCGAGCCGGCGCCAGAACTGGCTGAACGCACGATCGCCGCGCTGGCCGATGGCACGCCTTTGGTGACGCGGGCGCGGCTGGGGCAGGGTTGGACGGTGCTGTTTCACGTTACCGCCAATGCGGAATGGTCGTCGCTGCCCCTGTCGGGTTTGTTCGTGCAGATGCTTGAACGGTTGTCGGTGGTGACGCGTCCGCCCGAAGAGGACGGAAAGGATCTGCTGGGCGTGACCTGGGTGGCGCAGCGATTGCTGAGCGCCCAAGGCACGCTGACCGATGCCGGCGAGGCCGCCGGTGTGCCCGGCGAAGAGCTGGCCAAGGGGGTGCCCGGCCCCAAGGTCTTGCCCGGAATCTATGCGGCCGGCGAGCGGCGCGTGGCGCTGAACGTGATCGCACCCGACCGGGTTCTGGCGCGCGCCGACTGGCCGGCGAGCGTGGTGCTCGAGGGCTTTGATGCGCCGCGCGAGACGCCGTTGAAAGGGGCGCTGCTGGCGGCGGCGCTGGTGGCGCTGATGGTCGATATCCTGGCCTCGCTGGCGGTTTCAGGGCGGCTGCGCGGGGCGCGGGCGGGCGCGGTGGTGGTTTTGGCGCTGTTGGCGCTGGCCCCAAGGGCGCAGGCTGAAATGGACGAGGCGCGCGCGATTGCTGCGGCCTCGAACGTGGTTCTGGCCCATGTCGTCACCGGCAATGTCGAGGTTGACCGGGTTGCCGAGGCGGGTTTGCGCGGCCTCACGGATGTGCTGTTCCGGCGCACCACGGTCGAGCCGTCGGCGCCGATGGCGGTGGATCTGGAAAATGACGATCTGGCGCTACTGACCTTTCTCTATTGGCCGGTGACGCCCGATCAGCCCGCCCCCTCGCCAACGGCCTATGCGCGGCTGAACCGCTATCTGCGCTCGGGGGGGATGATCCTTTTTGACACGCGCGACGCCGATATTGCGGGCTTTGGCACCGCCACTGAAACCGGGCGGCGGTTGCAGGCGTTGGCCGCCCCGCTGGATATACCGCCGCTGGAGCCGATCCCGTCCGACCATGTGCTGACCCGGACCTTCTACCTGCTTCAGGATTTTCCGGGCCGCTATTCGGGCCGCACGATCTGGGTCGAGGCCGCCCCGCCGGATGCGGAACAGGCCGAGGGCATGCCGTTTCGCAACCTTAATGACGGGGTGACGCCGGTAATCATTGGCGGCAACGACTGGGCCTCGGCCTGGGCGATTGACGCGCGCGGCTTGCCGATGTTTCCGGTGGGCCGCGGTCTGGGCGGCGAACGTCAACGCGAAATCGCCTACCGTTTCGGGGTGAATATCGTGATGCATGTGCTGACCGGGAACTACAAATCCGATCAGGTGCATGTGCCGGCGCTGCTGGAAAGGTTGGGCCAATGAGCGGGCTGAGCGTGATCTTTGCGCCGCTGTTGCCGTGGCCGCTGATCTGGGCCGGGGCGGCGCTGGCGCTGGTCTTGCTGGCGGTGGCGCTGTGGCGCGGATTGCGCGGTTGGGCATTGCGGGCGCTGGCGGCGGTCGTGCTGCTGGCGGCGGTGGCGCAGCCCGCCGTCCAGCGCGAGGAAAAGACCCCGCTGTCCGATATCGTGCTGCTGGTCGAGGATCAAAGCGCCAGTCAGGCCCTGCCGGGCCGGCCCGATCAGACCCGCCGCGCGATGGATGCGATCGCGGCCGATCTGGCCGCCCTGCCGGGCACCGAGACACGGTTGATCCGGGTTGGCGATGGGGTGGAAAACGCCGGCACGCTGATCGCGACCGCGCTGTCCGAAGCCCTGGCCGAAGAGCCCCAAGCCAGGGTCGCCGGGGTGATCGTGGTCAGTGACGGGCAGGCGCATGACGCCGCCCTTGCCCCCGATCTTCCGGCGCCGCTGCATGTGCTGCTGACCGGCCAGCCCGACGACTGGGACCGCCGCCTGCTGGTGCAGACCGCCCCCGCTTTTGGCATTATCGGAGAGCCGATTTCCATTCGGCTGCGGATCGAGGATCAGGGGGCCGTGCCACGCGATACCGCAGCGCGGGCCGATCTGACGATCAGCATCGATGGCGAAGCCGCCGCGACCTATCAGGTGCCGGTGGACGAAGATCTGGAACTGCCGCTGACGCTAGGCCATGGCGGTCAGAACGTGGTGCAAATGACGTTGGCCCCGGTGGCGGGCGAGCTGACCGACCGCAACAACGCGGCGGTGGTGCAGATCAACGGCGTGCGTGACCGGCTGCGGGTGCTTCTGGTCTCGGGCGAGCCGCACGCGGGCGAACGGACCTGGCGCAACCTGCTGAAATCCGACAGCGCGGTGGATCTGGTGCATTTCACCATTCTGCGCCCGCCTGAAAAGCAAGACGGGGTGCCGGTGGCAGAACTGTCGCTGATCGCTTTTCCGACGCAAGAGCTGTTCGTTGACAAGATTGACGAATTCGACCTGATCATCTTTGACCGCTACCGCGAACGGGGCATCCTGCCGGCGGCCTATTTCGACAATATTCGCGACTATGTGACCCGAGGCGGGGCGGTTCTGATCGCCGCTGGCCCGGAATTCGCCACCGCAGAAAGCCTGTATCAGACCAGCTTGGGCGAAATCCTTCCGGCGCGGCCAACCGGCAAGGTGCTGGAGGGTGCCTATCTGCCGCGCATCTCAAAACAGGGCGCGCGGCATCCGGTGACGGCGGCGCTTGAGGGTGCGCCCGGCCCGGACGAGACCGCCCCGCATTGGGGCCGCTGGTTGCGGCAGCTGGAACTGAGCGGGGCCAAGGGGCAGGTGGTGATGGAAAGTGTCGCGGGCAAGCCCTTGCTGGTGCTGGATCGGGCGGGCGAGGGGCGGGTGGCGCTGCTGGCCTCGGATCAGGCCTGGCTTTGGGACCGGGGTTATGAGGGCGGCGGGCCGCAGCTGGAACTGCTGCGCCGGATCGCGCATTGGGCGATGAAGGAACCCGAACTGGAAGAAGAGGCGCTTTATGCCGATCTTGAACCGGGCAGTCTGACGCTGACGCTGGTGCGGCGAACGATGGCGGATACGGCGGGGCCGGTGGCCGTGACCGGCCCCGATGGCAGCACGGTTTCGGTGCCACTGACCGAGACCGCTCCGGGCCGGTTTACCGCGCGTTGGACTGCCCCCGAGGCCGGGCTTTACCGGCTGGTGCAGGGCGATCTGGAACGTGTCGTGGCGATGGGCCCGGCCAGTCCGCGCGAATTTGAGGCGACGATCGCCGATGAGGCACCTTTGGCGGCGGCCGTGGTGGCGGCGAACGGGTCGTTCCAGCGGCTTTCCGATGGGGTGCCGTCGGTGCGCAGGTTGCGCGATGACCGGATCACCTCGGGGCGCGGCTGGATCGGGATCACCCCGCGCGCGGCCTCGGCGACAACCGATATTCAGATCGCACCGCTACTGCCGGCCTGGGCCTGGCTGGTCCTTGCGGCGGCGCTGAGCGTCGCGGCATGGGTTCTTGAGGGGCGGGGACGCAAACGCACCCCCGTCTGAGCTCTGCTCGCCTGCCCCGCTATCTTTTCCGCCGTGCGTGGCCCATGGCGTCCTGCCGGACGCGGGCCCATGGGGCACGATGCCGCAGCCCAGACGCCGGGCAGTGCGACGTTTAACTGACCCAGATCAATGATTTGCGGCCAAAAACGTGATTCTGTCGCGCATGAAACGCGCCCAAAGGAGGCACCCATGATCCGTCTTTTCGGCATTATCTACGCGCTGGCTGGCCCCACTCTTGCCGGTATTTTCATCACCGCAGCCCTGACCATGAACCGTTTTGACAACATGTCGATGATTTACGCCGCGGCCTCGGGCTTCATTCTGGCCTTGCCGATCGCGTGGTATGTTGCCAAACAACTGAATGAAAACGCCTGATCTCCGCGACGGATTCAACGGGTATCCGCGTTTTACCATCAGGGGGCGCGGTGCCCCGTCTTTGTCTATCCCTGCGAGGTAACATGGCTCAACCCAAAGGTTATTCCGTCACCCAGATCTGGCTTCACTGGATTGTCGCGGTGCTGATCTTGCTGCAATTCGTGTTGAATGACGCGGTTGGGGCAGCGTGGCGCGCCTTTGTCAAAGGCGAAGAAATCGCGTTCAACCCCTTGGTTGCGCAGCATGTTTTTGGCGGCATCCTGATCCTGGCGCTGGTGGTGTGGCGTATTGCGATACGGGCGCGCCGGGGCGCCCCTCTGCCGCCCGAAAATGAATCGGCGTCGTTGCAAATGGTGGCGCAGGCGACGCACGGTTTGCTTTACATGCTGATTATCGCGCTGGTCGTGTCAGGCGGTCTGGCCTGGTTCGGCAACATCCGGGCCGCAGCTGAAACGCATGAGGTGATGACAACGCTCTTGATGATTCTTGTGGGTCTACATGTGGTGGGCGCGCTCTATCATCAGTTCGTCCTGAAAACGAACCTCATGGTGCGGATGAAGCGCCCTCTGGACTGAGGAAATCTTGCAAGACGGCTTCGAATTCGCGCGGGCGCTCGGCATGTAGCCAGTGGCCCGCGCCTTCTATTTCAGCAAAGCGCGCGGCGGGAAATTGCGCCATGATCGCCGCGTGGTGCCGGGGCAGGATATAGTCCGAGCGGGCCCCGGACACGAACAGGGTCGGTCCGTCAAAGCGGCCGGGTGTGTTCGGCCAGCCGATGATGCGGTCCATCTCGGCGCGCAGCACCTCAAGGTTCAGTTTCCAGCGTGGCGGGCTGGATTTCAGATCCAGTGATTGCAGCAAAAAGGCGCGCACGCCGTCGTCGGGGATAGCGACTGCCAGGCGGCGGTCGGCCTCGGAGCGCAGAGTGACGCCGGCCAGATCCAGCGCCTGCATGGCATCGACCAGATGGTTCTGGCTGTGACCATAGGCGACCGGGGCGATATCGGCCACGATCAGCCGGTTCACCCGGTCGCCATGGGTCAGCGCAAGCTGCATCGCCGCCTTGCCGCCCATCGAATGACCCAGCACATCGGCGCGACCGCCCTGTGCGAGGATCAGGCGCACCAGATCGTCGGCCATATCCTCGTAGCCATGGGCGTCGTCCCATTTGCTGTCGCCGTGGTTGCGCATGTCAACGGCGATGACCAGACGGTCTTCGGCCAGACGCCGGGCGATCACGCCCCAGTTGCGGGCCGATCCGAACAGGCCCGGCACGATCAGCAAGGGCGGGTGCGCGCCGGGCGCGCCATGAGTCTGTGTGTTCAACATGGCGGCAAAATAGCGCAGCGCCGCGCGCCATGCCAGTGCCGTTGCACCGTTGCATTTCGCACGCTAGGGTCGCGCAAAAGCAGGAGCCGGCATGAACCTTACCGCGATACATCAGATGACCGAGCGCGTGGCTCAGTTGATGGAAGAGCGCTTGGGCGCCAAGGGCCGAGGCTTGCACAAGAAGCTTGGGGCGCGGGGTCGCGCGTTGCCGCGCAAGGTGCGCCGCGCTGTCAGCTACCTTGCCGAGATCGAGGCCATGGCAGCCGCCCCCAAGATCGCCCGTCAGGCCGATATGGAGCGGATCGCGGCGGCCTACGACATTGCGGTGCGCTACTTGCAGCCGCTCGGCCTCGGGGCGCGGCGCTGGTCGATGCTGCGTTCGGTGGCGGCGTCGATTGCCTTTGTTCTGGTCATCACGGCGGCGGCGGTGATCGGGTTCATGGTCCGGCGCGGCACCTTGTAGCGGCCGCGCGACAGGGCAGCGTGACGGGACAGGGCGACCCGGGGCGACACATGGGCCTACCGGGCGTTTTCAGCCGGGCGCTGGCATCCAGTCTTTCAATCGTCGCACCAGCGCCGGTGTTCAACCTGGCGCTGGCACGTGTGGTCTTGCGCCGATTACAACGCCGGGTAGATCGGGAACTTGGCGCAAAGCGCCTCGACCTTGGCTTTCACCGCGGCCTCGACCTCGGCGTTGCCGTCTTCACCGTTGGCGGCCAGACCGTCGACGACTTCGACGATCCAACGACCGATCTGGCGGAACTCGGCCTCAGAAAAACCGCGCGTGGTGCCCGCCGGTGTGCCAAGACGCACGCCCGAGGTGACGGTCGGTTTTTCCGGATCGAACGGGATGCCGTTCTTGTTGCAGGTGATATGGGCGCGGCCCAGGGCCTTTTCGGTGGCATTGCCCTTGACCGATTTCGGGCGCAGATCGACCAGCATCACATGGGTGTCGGTGCCGCCGGTGACGATATCAAGCCCGCCCTTCATCAGCTCGTCCGCCAGCGCCTGCGCATTGGCGATGACCTGACGCGCATAGACCTTGAACTCGGGGCGCAGCGCCTCGCCAAAGGCGACGGCCTTGGCGGCGATCACATGCATCAGCGGGCCGCCCTGAATACCCGGGAAAATGGCCGAGTTGACCTTTTTGGCGATCTCTTCGCTATTGGTCAGGATCATGCCGCCGCGCGGGCCGCGCAGGGTCTTGTGGGTGGTGGTGGTGGCGACATCGGCATAGGGGAAGGGCGAGGGATGCGCGCCCCCCGCGACCAGCCCGGCAAAATGCGCCATGTCGACCATCAACAGGGCGCCGACCTGATCGGCAATGGCGCGAAAACGTGCAAAGTCGATCTGGCGCGGAATGGCCGAACCACCCGCGATGATCAGCTTGGGCTGGTTTTCCACCGCGAGGCGTTCGAGTTCATCATAGTCGATCAGGTTGTCCTGCTGGCGCACACCGTATTGCACGGCGTTGAACCATTTGCCCGACTGGTTCGGGGCGGCGCCATGGGTCAGGTGCCCGCCCGAGGCGAGGTTCATCCCCAGAATCGTGTCGCCGGGCCGCAAAAGCGCATTGAACACGCCCTGGTTTGCCTGCGACCCCGAGTTCGGTTGAACATTGGCGAAGGCGCAGCCGAACAGCTCTTTCGCGCGCTCGATCGCCAGATTCTCGGCCACATCCACAAACTGGCAGCCGCCATAGTAGCGCTTGCCGGGATAGCCCTCGGCGTATTTGTTGGTCATTACCGAGCCCTGCGCCTCCATCACGGCGCGCGAGACGATGTTTTCCGAGGCGATCAGCTCGATCTCGTCGCGCTGGCGGCCAAGTTCGTCGCGGATCGCGCCGAAAAGCTCGGGGTCGCGGGTGGCAAGGGGTTCGGTGAAAAATCCGGCATCACGCTGCGAGGTCATGGGCATCTCCTGCAAGGGGTTTGAGGCCGTTTATCGCAGAATTCCCAAAGCGAAAAGCGCACAAAACGACGAAATGGCGAATTGCCGCGGCAAAGCGCACGGGGTTTGTCGCTTGTGTTTCCGTTTGGTGCTTGTCACACCTTGAGATGAAGCGGAGGACGCCGGTGTGAGCAAGCCTTTGAATATCCATTTTGTCGCCTCAAACAGCCAAGAGGCGCAAACGGCATTGACCAAACTGGTCAGCCGCCATGGTCAGGTGCCACGCCCTGCCGCCGAGGTGATCGTTGCGCTGGGCGGCGACGGGTTCATGTTGCAAACGCTCAATGAGGCCACGGATCTGCCGGTTTACGGGATGAATTGCGGCACGATCGGGTTCTTGATGAATGATTATGGCGAGGTGGGTCTGCCCGAACGGCTGGCCGCCGCCGAAGTGGCGGTCATCAACCCGCTGGCGATGCGCGCCCTGACCGCCGACGGCATGCTGCACGAGGCCCTTGCGATCAACGAGGTCAGCCTGCTGCGCGCCGGGCCGCAGGCGGCCAAGCTGAGGATCTCGGTCAATGGCCGGGTGCGGATGGAAGAGCTGGCCTGCGATGGCGCGCTTTTGTCCACGCCGGCCGGGTCCACCGCCTACAACTATTCTGCACATGGGCCGATCTTGCCGATCGGCTCGGATGTGCTGGCGCTGACGGCCATTGCCGCCTTTCGCCCGCGCCGTTGGCAAGGCGCGATCCTGCCGCGCTCGGCGGTGGTGCGCTTTGACGTGCTGGAGCCTGAAAAACGTCCGGTGATGGCCGATGCCGACAGCCGATCGGTGAAACCCGTGCTTTGGGTTGAAATCCGGTCCGAGCCCCGCGTTTCCCACAAGATCCTGTTCGACCCCGGTCACGGGCTTGAAGAACGGCTGATGCGCGAACAATTCGCCTGATCTCAGGGATCGCTCTTGTCGTCGGCCCATTCGTTCAGCTTGCGGTAAATCGTCGAGGGCGCCACATCCAGTTCGCGCGCCGCGCGTGGCACCGAACCGTCGTGGCGGCGCAACGACATTTCGATCGCCAACCGCTCGATCTGCGCAAGCGTATGCCCGGCCATCACGTCATGGACCCTGGTGGGCAGCGCGCTGATCATTTCCGGGCGGTAGTTGCGCAAATCGGCGGGCAGCATCGGAAAGGTTATGACCGGCCCCTCGTTCATCACCACGACCGAGCGCAGCACATTCATCAGTTCGCGCACATTTCCCGGCCACGGATAACTGGTCAATGCGGCGGCCACGCGAGGTGCGATGCCGCAGAACTTGCGGTTCTCTTCGCGCGCCAGATGGTTCAGCAAGATTTCAGCCATGTCGATGATGTCGTCGCTGCGTTCGCGCAGCGACGGCATGTGGATCGGAACCACGTGCAGCCGGTAATAGAGGTCCTCGCGCACCTGGCCTTTTCGGATTGCGTCCAGCGGGTTGCGGCTGGTTGCGCAGATGATGCGGACATTGACCTTGTGCGGTTGCGGCGCGCCCATCGGCTGAACTTCCGAGCTTTGCAGGAAACGCAGCAGCTTGGTCTGAAGATTGAGGTCCAGTTCGCAAATTTCGTCCAGAAACAATGTGCCGCCATCGGCCTGGGCGGCGGCACCGATCTTGTCGGTCAAGGCGCCGACGAAGGCGCCGCGCAAATGCCCGAACACCGCCGAATCCATCTGATCGGGGCTTAGCGCGCCGCAATCCAGCGCGATGAAAGGGGCTTTGGCGCGCGGTGACAGATCATGGATGGCGTGAGCGCAGATTTCCTTGCCAGTGCCACTTTCGCCGGTAATGAACACCGTCGCCATGGAGGGGGCGACGGCGCGGATACGGCTGTAGACCTCACGCATCAGCGTCGAGGTGCCGATGAATTCCCCCATGGGTGCGGTCACGCCGGCCGCGTCGGGCACGATCCGCCGGGTCTGGGCATTCTTGACGGCACCCAGCAGGCGCGATTCCTCAAAGGGTTTGACCAGAAAATCCTGTGCGCCGGCCCGCATCGCCTGCACGGCGCGGCTGATCGAGGTATCTGCCGTGATGACGATCACTGCCGTCTCGGCGCGATGTTCGAGCATGTCGGCCATCAGATCCTGCCCGTCGCCATCGGGCAGGTGCAGATCCAGCAGCACGATCCCCGCGCCGGTGGCGAAAAAGGCCTCGCGCCCCTCGGCAGCCGTGCCGGCGGTTTTGACCGAAAAGCCCGCGTTGCGTAACATGGCCTCGTAAATCGCGCGCAGGCTTGGCGTGTCTTCAATCAAAAGGATCAGGGGCGGGTCGGGTTGGGTCATGTCTGGTGACCCCGACGTATCAGGGCCTGCTGGGCATAGTGGATCAGCCGGTCGATCTGCCCCAGGAGCGCGGCCCCCGTCGTGGCGATACTGGCCTTGTCCTGCTGGTGGGCTGCCGCATTCAGCGCCTCTGCCAAGGCCTGAAGCCGCTCGGCCCCGACCGCGCCGGCGACGGCAACCAGTACATGCGTTTCGGCGCGGATCGCGTTTGTGTCGGCGGTGGCCGTGGCACCGACAATGCCGCGCTCGACCCGTGTAAGGTCAATGATCAGCCGATCCAGAAGCTCTGGCGCGCCCTCGGGGCCGGCAATCTCCATCAGGCGATCGAAGGTGGCGTGATTCAGTTCCAGCGCATCTTGGGCGGCCGCGGCAAAGGCCGCCGGTTCGGCCGTGCTGCGCCTCAGCGCATGCGAGATCGCCTCGCCAAAGGTTTCGATGTCGATCAGCGGTTTGGCGACAATCGCATCGGCGCCCGCAGCGTAGATCGCGTCGCGATTGGCGCGCAGCACATAGGCGGTGACGGCCACGACGGGCATGTCTCGGCGCAGGTGGGCTTGTCCTCGCAACGCGCGCATCACCTCAAGCCCCGACAGGCGCGGCATCTCGATGTCGATCAACGCGAGGTCGAAATCCTCGCGCTCCAGCCAGTCCAGCGCGGCGATGCCATCTGCGGCGGTTTCGACCTGCGCCCCCATTCGCGTCAGCATGTGGCCGATAACGGCCTGATTGGTCTCGCTGTCCTCCGCGACCAGCACCTTGAGACGGTTCAGGTTCGGCAAGGCTGCGCGCGCGGAGGCATCGGGTTCGTAAAGCGCGCCTGTCAGCGGCAGACCAAAAAGCACCTCGGCACCGCTATCCGGCAGGTTGCGCACCGAGATCTGACCGCCCAGTTTTCCGGTCAACTGCTTGGAGATGAACATTCCCACCCCATGACCAGGCTTTTCGGCGTCATCGGGATGACCGTCCCGTTCAAAAAGCCGGGCCTGGGCGCCGGGCGAAAACCCGGGACCCTGATCGCGGATCGAAAAGCATAGCTGGTCGGTGTCATCGGTCGAGACGACCATGCGCACCACGCCAGAGTCGGTGTATTTGATGGCGTTCGCAAGGATGTTGGACAGCACCCGGTCTAATGCGGTGTGATCGACGCTGACGACCTTGGGCACGTCGGCCGCCAAGGCGATATGAAAATTCAGCCCTTTTTCGCGCGCGCGCCCGGCCCAGCGCATTTCCAGATCATAGAGGAAACGGTCGATCTGCAGGTTGCTGCCACAACGGGCGGCATCGCCCCCGGGGACCAGTTCCAACCCATCCGACAAGAGCCGCGCGAGGGCCTCGCTTGCCGCGCGGACGCGTTCCAGTTGCAAGCGGGTCGGCTCGTCCAGACCGGCGTGCGAAATCAGCCGCAGCCCACCGATGATGTCGGAAATGGCGGCGCGCAGGTCATGGTCGAGAAGGGACGCCATGCCCGCATCGTCGGGCGGCATCTGCGATGGGCCTCCGGCTGAGGCAGACGTGCGGGGGGCGTGGGGTGTGTTCATCATGGCCTATACCGGGATCATTCCGGTCCGTGGCCAGCTTTGCAAGGCCGCATTGAAAACTGCGCGAAAATCGCGCAGTTCACGAAGGCGCAAAGTGCGCGCGGCAAGTGGTGTCTGGCCGCCGCGCGCGCTGGATTCAAGACGCAGGGAACCCCATGGCCTTCAGCGCCACGGCGATCTCATCGAGGATCGCCGGGTCGTCAATGGTGGCCGGCGCCTTGAATTCTTGTCCGTCCGCGATCTTGACCATGGTCGCGCGCAGGATCTTGCCCGACCGGGTCTTGGGCAGGCGGTCAATGACACAGGCCAGCTTGAACGCGGCAACCGGGCCGATCTGGTCGCGCACCAGATTGACGCAATCCTTGATCACGTCGGCCGGCGTGCGGGTGCAACCCTTGTTGAGGCACAAGAAACCCATGGGCACCTGGCCCTTCAATGTATCCGACACCCCGATCACGGCGCATTCGGCAACATCGGGGTGGCTCGCCAGCACCTCTTCCATCGCGCCGGTCGACAATCTGTGACCCGCCACGTTGATGACGTCATCGGTGCGCGCCATGATATAAAGATAGCCGTCCTCGTCGATAAAGCCCGCGTCGCCGGTTTCGTAGTAGCCGGGAAATTGCAACAGATAGGACTTCTTGAACCGTTCCTCGGCATTCCACAGACCCGGCAGGGTGCCCGGCGGCAACGGCAGCTTGATGGCGATCGCGCCCAATGTGCCCGAGGGCACCGGGTGGCCGCCCTCATCCAGCACCTGCACGTCGTAGCCCGGCATCGGCACCGAGGGGCTGCCGATCTTGGTTTCCAGCACTTCGATGCCCAAGGGGTTTGCGGCGATCGCCCAGCCGGTCTCGGTTTGCCACCAGTGGTCCACCACCGGCACGTCCAGAAGACGCTGCGCCCATTTCACCGTGTCCGGGTCGGCGCGTTCGCCCGCCAGATAGAGCGCCGTCAGGCTGCGCAGATTATACTCGCCAATCAGTTCGCCATTGGGATCTTCGCGCTTGATCGCGCGCAAGGCGGTGGGGGCGGTGAAGAAGGATTTGACCTTGTGGTTCTGGATCACCCGCCAGAAGGTGCCTGCGTCGGGGGTGCCGACGGGTTTGCCTTCGAAGACGATGGTGGTGGCCCCCGCAATAAGCGGCGCGTAGCAGATATAGCTGTGACCCACGACCCAACCCACGTCGGACGCGGCCCAGAAAACATCGCCCGCGTCGATGTTGTAGATTGCCTTCATCGTCCAGTTCAGAGCGACCAGATGGCCCGCCGTGGGCCGCACGACCCCCTTGGGCTGGCCCGTCGTCCCCGAGGTGTAAAGGATATAAGCGGGGTGGTCGCCGGAAACCGGCACACATTCCGCCGGTTCGACACCGTATTGGAAGGTGTGCCATGCGAAATCGCGGCCCTCGGTCAGCTTGGCCACTTCTTGTTCGCGCTGAAAGATCACGGTGAACGAGGGTTTGTGTTTGGACTCGTCAATGGCCTTGTCGAGCAGCGGTTTGTAGTGAACCACGCGCCCCGGCTCCAACCCGCAAGAGGCGGCGATGATCGCCTTGGGCTTGGCGTCGTCGATCCGCACCGCAAGTTCATGTGCGGCAAAGCCGCCGAACACGACCGAGTGGATCGCGCCAAGCCGGGCGCAGGCCAGCATCGCCTCGAGCGCCTCGGGGATCATCGGCATGTAGATGATGACGCGATCGCCCTTTTCCACGCCCTTGGCGCGCAGCGCACCCGCAAGGCTGGCGACGCGGGCCTGCAACTCGGCGTAGGTGATGCCCTTGGTCGAATGGGTGATCGGGCTGTCGTGAATGATGGCCAGCTGCGCCCCACGTCCGGCTTCGACATGGCGGTCCACCGCGTTCCAGCAGGTGTTGACCTCGGCATCCTTGAACCATTCGTATAGCGGAGCGTTTTCGGCGAAAAGTGCCTTTGACGGGGCCTTGACCCAATCAATGGCCTCGGCGGCCTGCAACCAGAACCCCTCGGGGTTTTGTTGCCATGCGGCGTATGTATCTTTGTATGCCATCGTATGCCTCCTCCACGAGCTTACCGCTTGTTACGCAGCGGCACAGATTCCCGCAAGTTTGTTACCGATCACAACGGCGGTTTGCTGCCATAAATTTGCAGATTTGGCCACTTGCCAGACGCAAACTTTTGCAAACTTGGTAAAACATTCCGAAAAACTGGTGAAGTTTGGGCGACTTTGCAAAGTTTCCGTCACAGCTTTGCGAATACACGGTCTGGCCGTCATACCCTTTTGGCGCGCGGATTGTAGCCCAAAAGGTCGGATCCGCAGCTGATTTCAGCCAAGGCCCCCGCCAGAGCCCTTCCGGCGGGGGTAGACGCTAGCCGTAATGGGCGACCGGCGTGCCGGCAATCGCGGACATGTTCAACAGGCCGCGCGCGGTAATCGAGGGGGTGACGATATGGGCCTGATTGCCCATCCCCATCAAGATCGGCCCGACCTCAAGCCCGCCGGCCTTGGCCTTGAGAATGTTGCGCACCCCCGAGGCCGCGTCGGTATTGGCAAAGACCAGCACGTTCGCCGCGCCGTCATAGCGTGACCCCGGAAAGATCCGGTCCCGCAAGACCTGATCTAGAGCCGCGTCGATATGCATTTCGCCCTCATAGGCAAAATCGGGTTCGCGTGCGTCAAGCTGTTCCAGCGCGGCACGCATCCGGCGCCCCGAATCGGTCTCGAGGTTACCAAACTGCGAGTGGCTGCATAGCGCCACTTTGGGGGCAAGGCCAAAGCGGCGCACATGGCGCGCGGCCCCCAGAACGGTGTCGGTGATCTCTTGCGGGGTGGGTTCCGGGTGCACATGCGTATCGGCAATGAACAATGGCCCGTCTTCGAGGATCATCAGCGACAGCGCCCCCACCGGGTGCAAACCGCCTCGCGCCAAGACCTGACGGACATAGTTCAGGTGCCACAGATACTGGCCGAAGGTGCCGCAGATCATGCTGTCGGCCTCGCCACGATGGACCATCACGGCGGCGATTGCGGTGGTGTTGGTGCGCATCACGGCCCGGGCAATATCGGGGCTGACCCCGCGCCGCGCCATCAACCCGTGGTAGGTTTCCCAATAGGCGCGATAGCGCGGATCGTCTTGCGGGTTCACGATGTCGAAATCGCGGCCCGGACGAATGGGCAGGCCGGCGCGTTCGCAGCGCCGTTCAATCACCTCGGGACGGCCGATCAGGATCGGCTTGTCGGTGGTTTCCTCGATCATCGCGTTGGCAGCGCGCAACACGCGTTCATCCTCGCCCTCGGCAAAGACGATCGTACGGGCCGCCTGTGACGCGGCCTCGAATACCGGGCGCATCAGCAGCGCCGATTTGAACACCGAGCCATCGAGCCGCGCCTTGTAGGCGGGCAGGTCGGGGATCGGGCGGGTGGCTACGCCGGTCTCCATCGCGGCCTTGGCCACCGCCTTGGCGACGGTGCCGATCAGGCGCGGGTCGAACGGCTTGGGGATCAGGTAATCCGCGCCGAAGGTCATCTTTTCACCTTGGTAGGCGGCTGCCGCCTCGGCCGAGGTGGTGGCGCGGGCCAGCGCCGCGATACCTTCGATGCAGGCGATCTGCATTTCGTCGTTGATCTGGGTCGCGCCCACGTCCAGCGCCGCCCGGAAGATGAACGGAAAGCACAGCACGTTGTTGACCTGATTGGGGTAGTCCGAGCGCCCGGTCGCCATGATCGCGTCGGGCGCGACCAGACGCACCTCGTCCGGCAGGATTTCGGGCGTCGGGTTGGCCAGCGCAAAGATGATCGGGCGCTTGCTCATGCGCGACACCATTTCAGCGGTCAGAACGCCGGGGCCGGACAGGCCCAGGAACAGGTCGGCGCCATCGATCACCTCTGACAGGGTGCGCTTGTCGCTGGCCTGCGCATAGGCGGCCTTTTGCGGGTTCATGTCCAGTTCGCGGCCTTCATGGACCAGACCGTGAATGTCACATAGCCAGACGTTTTCGCGCTTTACCCCCAGCTTCAAAAGCATGTTCAGGCAGGCAATACCCGCCGCGCCACCGCCGGTGCTAACCACCTTGATCGTGTCAAACGACTTGCCGGCAACGAAAAGCGCATTGGTTACCGCCGCGCCCACGACAATGGCCGTGCCGTGCTGGTCATCATGGAACACCGGAATGTTCATCCGCTCGCGGCACAGTTTTTCGACGATGAAACAATCGGGGGCCTTGATGTCTTCCAGATTGATCGCGCCGAACGAGGGCTCCATCGCGCAGACGATTTCCGCCAGTTTTACCGGGTCGGGTTCATTCAGTTCGATGTCGAAGCAGTCGATATTGGCGAATTTCTTGAACAGGACCGCCTTGCCTTCCATCACCGGCTTCGAGGCCAGCGGGCCGATATTGCCCAAGCCCAGAACAGCGGTGCCGTTGGTCACCACGGCAACCAGATTGGCCCGCGCGGTATAGCGTGCTGCGGTGGTAGGGTCGGCCTTGATCTCAAGGCAGGCCTCGGCGACGCCGGGTGAATAGGCGCGCGACAGGTCGCGACCGTTTGCAAGCGGCTTGGTGGCGCGGATTTCCAGCTTACCGGGCTTGGGGAATTCGTGGTAGTCCAGCGCAGCTTGCCGGGTGGAGTCGTTGCGTGCCTCGTCCATGAGTCTCTCCCTGAAACTGGTTTAGCCCTAAACCATTTTTAACCGGGTGAAAATAGCCGTCGGTTTCCGCTGGGAAATCCGGGGCATGGCTTGCATCGGCGGCATGCAACGCGCAGGATCGGGAAAATCGAACCGGAGGCTCGGATGTCCCTGCTGCAAGCTGCGCGCCAGGTGCGCGAAAACGCCTATGCACCCTATTCCCATTTCAAGGTCGGGGCCGCCGTCCGCGGAAAATCGGGGATGATCTATCGAGGCTGCAATGTTGAAAACGTCGCCTATCCCGAAGGCACTTGTGCCGAAGCCGGGGCGATTGCCGCCATGGTCGCCGCAGGCGAAACCGAATTGGTCGAAGTCTGCGTCATTGCCGACAGCCCCACGCCGGTGCCGCCCTGCGGCGGTTGCCGTCAAAAGCTGGCAGAGTTTGCGCGCCACGATGCGCCGGTGACGTTGGCCACCCTTGAGGGCGGGCGGATGGAAACGACGGTGGGCGATCTGCTGCCGGGAAGGTTTGATATATCGCATATGGGCCGCGCGTGATGGACGCCCGCGCAATCATCGCCGCAGTGCGCGATGGCGACGGGCTGACGCCCGAGGCCGCACGCTGGTTTGCACAGGGTCTGGCCGATGGGTCGGTGTCGGATGCTCAGGCGGGGGCCTTTGCGATGGCGGTCTATCTGAAGGGGATCGGTATCGAGGGCCGCGTCGCCCTGACCATGGCGATGCGCGATTCTGGCCGGGTGCTGGACTGGCAGATGCCGGGGCCGGTGCTGGACAAGCATTCGACCGGCGGCATCGGTGACAGCGTGTCGTTGCTGCTGGCCCCGGCGCTGGCGGCCTGTGGCGCCTATGTGCCGATGATTTCGGGGCGCGGTCTGGGCCATACCGGAGGCACGCTGGACAAGATGGAGTCGATACCGGGCTACAAGACCGATCCCGGCATCGACGGGCTGCGCCGTGTGGTCACCGAAGTCGGTTGCGCAATCGTCGGTGCCAGCGGTGACATCGCGCCGGCGGATCGCCGGCTATACGGGGTGCGCGATATTTCGGGCACGGTGGAAAGCATTGATCTGATTACCGCGTCGATCCTGTCCAAGAAGCTGGCGGCGGGGCTTGAGGTTCTGGTGCTGGATGTGAAGGTTGGCTCGGGGGCTTTCATGAAGACGATCGAGGATGCCCGCGCGCTGGCCCGGTCCCTGGTCGAGACGGCCAATGGCGCGGGTTGCAAGACGTCGGCGCTGATTACCGACATGAATCAATCTCTTGGCCATTCGGCGGGTAATGCGCTTGAGGTGCTGGAGGTGATGGAAACGCTGACTGGCACCGCGGTGAACGAGGCGCTGTGGGATGTGACGGCGGCACTGGGTGGCGTGGCTCTGGCGCTGGCCGGGCTGGCGGCCGACATGGACGAGGGCGCCGCGATGATCGACGAGGCGCTCGAGTCTGGCCGTGCCGCCGAAACCTTTGGCCGGATGGTCACGGCATTGGGCGGCCCGGCCGATTTTGTCGAACGCTTCCCCGATCGGCTGCCCTCGGCGCCGGTGACGCGCGCGGTTCTGGCATCGCGCCGGGGGTTCGTGCAATCGGTTGACGCCGAGGCGCTGGGCCATGCGGTAGTGCGGCTGGGCGGCGGGCGGCTGATCGGGACCGACAAGGTCAACCCGTCGGTCGGGTTCAGCGGGCTTGCGTCGCTGGGCGAGGAAATGGACAAGGGTGAGCCGATGGTGCTGATCCATGCGGCCACTGAAGCCGCCGCCGAAGCCGCCGAGGCGGCCGTGCGCGCGGCCTATGTGCTGGGCGATAGCGCCCCCGACGAGCCGCCCCTGATTCACGAAAGGGTAGGTTGATGACACGGGTTTTTCTTGTCGTAATGGACAGTGCCGGGATTGGCGGCGCACCCGATGCGGCGGCGTTTTTCAATGACGGGGTGCCCGATACCGGGGCCAATACCTTTGGCCATATCGCCGAGGCTTGTGCTGCCGGGCGGGCCGAGGAAGGCCGCAGCGGGCCGCTGCGTTTGCCCAATCTTGACAGGCTGGGTCTCGGGGCGGCGATCAAGCTGGCCTCGGGGGTCAGCGCGCCGGGGCTTGGCGAGGCGCCAAATGGGCTTTGGGGCGCGGCGACCGAGATTTCCAGGGGCAAGGACACGCCTTCGGGGCATTGGGAAATGGCCGGGGTTCCCGTGCCGTGGGACTGGACCTATTTTCCGAAAACCGTGCCCGCCTTTCCCGCAGATCTGACGGCCGAAGTGGCACGTCTGGCCGAAACCGACGGGATCTTGGGCAATTGCCACGCCTCGGGTGTGCCGATCATCAACGAATTGGGGGCCGAACACATCCGCACTGGCTGGCCGATCTGCTACACGTCGGCGGATTCGGTGTTTCAGATCGCGGCGCATGAGGAAAGCTTTGGGCTGGACCGGCTGTTGCGCCTGTGTCGTGATATCGCGCCCCGGCTGCATGCGATGAAGGTGGGCCGGGTGATCGCGCGGCCCTTCACCGGCCGTCCGGGCAACTTCAGCCGCACGCCGAACCGGCACGACTATGCCATCGACCCGCCCGCGCCGACCCTGCTGGACTGGGCCGCCGCCGACGGGCGGATGACCCACGCCGTGGGCAAGATCGGTGACATCTTTTCGGGGCGCGGCATTGGCGCGCTGCACAAGGGCAAATCCGACGCGGACCTGTTCGACCACCTGATGGTCCTTGCCGACGGCGCCGAGACCGGATCGCTGACCTTCGCCAATTTTGTCGAGTTCGACAGCCTCTATGGTCACCGCCGCGATGTATCGGGCTATGCCCGCGCGCTAGAGTGGTTCGATACCGGGGTGGGGCGGTTTCTGGCGCGACTACGCCCCGGCGATCTGGCGATCTTTACCGCCGATCATGGCAATGACCCGACATGGACAGGCACCGATCACACCCGTGAAAGGGTGCCGGTGCTGGGCTGGGGGATGGGTGAAAAAGCGGTGGGCCAGGTGGGTTTTGTCGATATCGCGGCCTCGGTCGCCACGCATCTGGGCCTTCAACAGATCGGGCCGGGAAGGAGCTTTCTGTGACGCTGCCCAAAGTCGAGCTGCACCTGCATCTGGAAGGCGCCGCGCCGCCCGCGTTCATTCGCGGGTTGGCTGCTGAAAAGCATATGGATATCAGTGGTATATTCGATGACGCGGGGGGCTATGCCTATCGCGATTTCTGGCATTTCCTGAAGGTCTACGAGGCCGCCACCTCGACCCTGACGACACCGGCCGACTATGCCCGCCTGACCCGCGCGGTGCTGGAAGAAAGCGCCGCCTCGGGGGTGATCTACTGCGAGACCTTCTTGTCACCCGATTTCTGTGGTGGCCGGGATCTGGCGGCGTGGCGCGACTATCTGCACGCGATCCGGGACGCTGCCGCCGAGGCCGAGCGCGATCTGGGCATCACCTTGCGCGGCATTGTCACGCCGATCCGCCATTTCGGCCCCGAGAAGGCCCGCGAGACGGCGGTTTGCGCTGCCGAAACGGCAGGCGATTTCATTGTGGGCTTTGGCCTCGCGGGTGACGAAAAGATCGGCAAGCCCAAGGATTTCGCCTGGTCGTTCGACCTTGCACGCGAGGCCGGGCTGCGGCTGACCTGCCATGCCGGCGAGTGGGGCGGGCCCCAATCGGTGCGCGATGCGTGGCAGGATCTGCGCGTCGAGCGGATCGGCCACGGTGTGCGCGCGATTGAGGATTTGCATCTGGTCGATGCGCTGGCCGAGGCGGGCGTGGTGCTGGAGGTTTGTCCGGGCTCGAATATCGCGCTGGGGCTCTACCCGAACTGGCGCGCGCATCCGATCAACGCCTTGCGTGAACGCGGCGTCTTGGTGACCATTTCTACCGATGATCCGCCGTTTTTCCACACCACGATGACGCGCGAATACGAACAGCTGGCGCGGGCGTTCGACTGGGATGAGGCGGTGTTTCGCGACATCGCCCGCGGCTCGGCCCAAGCGGCGTTCTGCGACCCGAAAACCAAAGACAAAATATTGAAAAAGCTGGAGAATATTGATGTCTGAGCATCTTACCGTGGTCCATCATCCGCTGGTCCAACACAAGCTGACCCTGATGCGCGACAAAAACACCTCGACGGCGGGCTTTCGCCGTTTGTTGCGCGAAATCAGCCTGCTTCTGGCCTATGAGGTGACGCGCGAACTGGACATGACCACGACCCGGATCGAGACCCCGCTTTGCGAGATGGACGCGCCGATCCTGGATGGCAAGAAGCTCGCGCTGATTTCGATCCTGCGGGCGGGGAATGGGCTTTTGGACGGGATCCTTGAACTGATCCCGGCGGCGCGGGTCGGGTTTATCGGCCTTTACCGCGACCCCGAGACGCTGCGGCCCGTGCAGTATTACTGCAAGGTTCCCGCCGAGTTGGAGGACCGGATCACCATTGTCGTGGACCCGATGCTCGCCACCGGAAACTCATCGGTGGCGGCGATCGACCTGCTGAAGGAAAAAGGCGCAAAGAATATCCGCTTCCTGTGTCTTCTGGCGGCGCCCGAGGGCATTGCCCGGATGAAAGAGGCCCATCCCGATGTGCCGATCGTCACGGCATCTGTGGACGAGTTCTTGAATGACCATGGATATATTGTTCCGGGGCTAGGGGATGCGGGCGACCGTATGTTTGGCACTAAATAGAGGCAATATTGCTTTACTCAGAGCGTCAATTGCGGCATTTTCTTCCTAGTTGCTAGGGGGACGGCGATGCAATTGGGTAGGATTGTTTCCGCGACAGTGTTGGCGGTCGTGCTGGGCAGCGGACTTGCCGACGCCCGCGGGCTGGAGATCAGTGGCCCGATGGAGGTTCCACCCGCCACTTACACAGGTCGCCAGTATGTCGATAGCGCGGGCTGCGTGTTTGTGCGCGCAGGCTATGGCGGCGCTGTCAACTGGGTCGCGCGCGTCGGGCGCGACCGCAAGCAACTGTGCGGCTACAAGCCCACCTTCGGGCCTTCGGCCCCGGTGCTGGAGGTGGCCAAGTCCGCGCCGGCACCCGCGCCGGCACCCGTGCCCGTGACCGCGGCGGCGCCAAGGCCGACGGCCGTCGTGACCGCGCCGCAGGTTTTGGTCAAGCCGGCGCCGGTCGTGGCGCGGCCCGGCACTGCCATTGCAAAGACACAGACTGTCGGGCGCCCGATGCAGACGATTGCAACGACGACAAGCATGCCGACCATCGGGCTGGCGGCAAACCGTCGTTTGGCGCCGGTCGTCGCGGCGCCCGCAGGTCAGGCACCAGTTGTCGTGGCCGATACCTCAGGGTCGCCGTCGGCCTATGTGTCAGCCTATCAGAGGCGCAACCAGGACGCGCCGACGCCGGTCGCAGGGCTGGTGATCGTGTCCGCGCAAACGGTTTCGGGGGGGCAAACCGCGTGCCCGAACCTGTCGCCGGTGGCGCAGCGCTATATGCTGAATGATGGGCGCCACGTGGTGCGCTGCGGCCCGCAGATTGAGGATCCGGTGGGCTATATCAACCGTGCCAAGGTGCCTGGTCTGCAAGTCGTTGCGGTGACGCCGCAAGTCTATGCCGCGACCTATGGCACGGCTCCGGTGGCGGTGCAGGCCGCGCCCGCCGTGCCCAAGGGCTACAAGGCCGCGTGGAACGATGGCCGCCTGAACCCCAGACGCGGGGTCGGAACCGCTGCGGGCAAGGCACAGATGGCGCGGCTTTGGACCGACGAGGTTCCGGCGCGGCTGGTCGCGGATCAGACACCGACGCAGCGCTTGGCCGGGACACCGACGGCTGCGCGTGTTTCGACCAAATCGCAGCCCAAGGCGCCGGTCGCCGCATCGGTTGCGGGGCGCTTTGTGCAGGTGGGAACCTTCAGCGAACCTGCCAATGCCGAGGCTGCCAAGGCACGGCTGCGTGC
This sequence comes from Rhodobacteraceae bacterium UBA6197, assembly GCA_002422085.1. Taxonomy (GTDB): domain Bacteria; phylum Pseudomonadota; class Alphaproteobacteria; order Rhodobacterales; family Rhodobacteraceae; genus UBA6197. Next base: position 289,780 of record DISZ01000001.1, on the reverse strand, counting down.
GGCCGGTCTGCCGGTGGCGACTTCGCGTTTTGCGAAAGGCGGGCAGAAATTGCAGATCGTTCTTGCCGGACCGTTCGGCTCGCAGCGCGCTCTGAGAGCCGCGCTTGGCACCGCCCGCCAGGCGGGGTTTACCGACGCATTCACCCGCTGAGAAGGGGCGGTGCTGTTTCAGCCGTCACAAATGGCTTGCAGTGCAACCCATTCGGCATCGACCAGCGGCGGTTGCGGTGAAGGAGCCCCTCGAAACGGGTCGGCCTCGATCAGGCCAAGGACAGTTTCCCCTGAGGGGTCAATGGCATAGGCATAGGGCGTCGCGCTGACGCCGGCTGCGGAAAAGCCTGCCAAAAGCGCATCATCGGCCAGCCGGGACGGGCGCTGCGCCAATAGGGCGGCGCCGTAGCCGTTCAGGCTGTCTTGCGGCAGGTTGCCGGTTGTCAAAAGCCGGAAACTGGCGCGCACACCCGCCCAGCGCAGCACCTCCAGTAGCGGGTCCTCGGCCGGGCCGCCTGGTTCGGCGGCCAGAATGTGGCCCACCGCGACATCGGCGGAATCGTTGTTCACGATCAGATCGCGCCCCATGACGGCAATTCCTCCTGGCAATTGCCGCGCGCCTTTCAGCGCCTGAGGCAACACGACGACAGCGCCAAGACCAAGGCGATCGGCGAGCTTTTCCAGGGCTTTGTCGCCAGCGGGCGTGCTGCAGGGACGACCGGTGACAGTGGCCAGTTCGGCCAAGACGGCTTGCCCGATGGCGATACGTTTGGCGTTCGGGGCGACCGAGGCCGCATGGGCGATCAGCGCCCCCGGAAGCCAGAACACCGCCAGCGCGCTGATCAACAGTGCGGATCCGGCCAGCAGCCCATTGCGCAGTCGGCCCGGGTGTGGACGACGTGCCTCGATGATGGCGTGAACCTTTTCGATCGCGGCGATCATCGCATCGTCGGTCAGCTCCAACTCTTCACCCGGTTCATCGCCGGGGGCGTAGAGGGCTGGACGTTTGCCGGGATTGAGCCGGATCACCGCAGGCAGCGACCAATGCGCCAGCGCCCGCGCCGAACGGTCATCCGAGATCACCAGGGTGGCATCGCCGAAGGACACGATGACGGCACGGCGCTGGGCCTCGGGGAGGTCACGCCAGAGGCCGGGGCTTTCAAGCCGCTGATATTCGGAAAGCGCCGTCATGCGCGGGCCTGTCTGTTGTTCTTCATTGTCGGCAGGATAGCGACTGGGGCGGGGGGGTCAATCGCGCGTCGCCGGCGCTGGAAGGCCGGGGGCTGGCTGCCCCCGGACCCCCGCGGATATTTTCGCGAAGATGAAGGGGCTAAAGCAGTTTGGCTACCGCGCGCAGTTCGAATTTCTGGATCTTGCCGGTAGAGGTCTTGGGCAGATCGCAGAAGACGACGTGTTTGGGCGTCTTGAAGCCCGCAAGCCGGGCGCGGGCGAAGGCGATCAGCTCGGCCGCGGTGGCCTCGGCGCCCTCTTTGAGTTCGACGAAGGCGCACGGAACCTCGCCCCATTTTTCATCGGGTTTGGCCACGACCGAGCAGAGGCTGACTGCGGGGTGGTGAGCCAGCACGCCCTCGACCTCGACCGAAGAGACGTTCTCACCGCCCGAAATGATGATGTCCTTGGCACGGTCGGTGATCTTGATGTAGCCGTCGGGGTGCATGAAGGCGATGTCGCCGGTATGGAACCAGCCGCCTTCAAAGGCCTCGCGGGTGGCTTGGGGGTTCTTGTAATAGCCTTTCATCGTGGCATTGCCGCGCATGACGATTTCGCCAAGATGTCGGGTGTCCCGGTCGATTTCCTGCCCGTGGTCGTGGACGGTGATCTGCTCCATCATCGGCATCAGCACACCGGTGCGGGATTTGAGCGCCGCACGGGCGTCGCCCGTGTTGGCGTCCCATTCCGGTTTCCAGGTGCATTCGGTGGCAGGCCCGTAGACTTCGGTCAGGCCGTAAACCTGCGTGACGTTGAAGCCTAGGGGTTCGATTGCGGCCAGCGTGGCTGCCGGGGGCGGGGCGCCGGCGGTAAAGACTTCGACGATATGGTCAAACGGGCGGCGGGCGGTTTCGGGGGCGTTGATAAGGGTGTTGAGCACGATCGGTGCGCCCCCAAAGTGGGTGGCACCGTGGTCGGCGATCGCATCATAGATTGCCTTGGCGGTCACATCGCGGCAGCAGACTACGGTCCCCCCAAGCAGCGGCACCATCCAGCTGTGGGTCCAGCCGTTGCAATGAAACAGTGGCACGATGGTCAGATAGACCGGAAAGAGCTGCATCCTCCACGAGATCAGATTGCTCATCGTCGCCAGATAGGCGCCCCGGTGGTGATAGACCACGCCCTTGGGGCGCCCTGTCGTGCCCGAAGTATAGTTGAGCGCGATCGATTCCCATTCGTCCTTGGGCATGATCCAGGTGAACATCGGATCGCCTTCGGACAGAAGGTCTTCGTATTCGATATAGTGGCCCGAAGCTGCAATGCCGGCCTCGGGGTCGGCCACCTCGATGATTTGTGGCGCGGGGCCGTGCATCAGTTTGATCGCCGCCTCGGCCAGCGGCACGAAGGCGGCATCGACCAGCACCATGCGGGCACCGCCATGTTCAAACGTATAGGCGACGGTATCGGCATCTAGGCGGATATTGATCGTGTTGATGATCGCGCCACAGGCGGGAATGGCAAAATGCGCCTCGAGTTGTGGCGCGGTGTTGGGGAGCATCGTGGCCACCACGTCGCCCGGGCGCACCCCGCGCGCGGCCAGGGCCGAAGCCAGTTGACTGACTCGGGCGTGATAGTCCAGATAGCTGCGCCGGGTCTTGCCGTAGATCAGCGCGATGCGGTCCGGAAACACCTCAAGGGCGCGGTTCAAATGCGACAGAGGCGTGAGGGGAACGAAATTGGCCGCACATTTTTCAAGACCTGTTTCGTCTTCCAGCCAGCCCATATGCTTGCCCCCCCGTCGTGTGATGTCGGAAAATATGTCGCTTCTGGGCGGGATTATTGGCGCGCGGCGCGCCAATTGAAAAGAGGTAAAGGGAGCAAAACCAGATGACAGCCAATTTTGTGCCGATCGCGGCGCCGAACCGCACCTTGGCGGCGGCCGCGGCGATTACGGGATTTGCGGTGATTATCGGGTTTATCGACAACTATGTCCGGGTGATCGCCCAAGAGATCGGGTTGTGGCAGTTTCACGCGACGCGGACTGCGTTCGTCATCCTGATCTTGCTGGCGTCGGCGCCGTTCCTGACACTGAAACTGCGGCCCCGAAACCTGCGGGCGGTGGTGGCGCGCAGTCTGGTGCATGCCATCGGGATGATGTTCTATTTTGGGGCGCTGGCGTTCTTGCCGGTGCCGCAGGTGGCCGCCGGGCTCTTCACCGCGCCTATTTTCGTGTTGCTCTTGTCGCGTTTCGTCTACGGCCAGCGGGTCGGGCCGGTACGGATTGGCGCGGTGGCACTGGGCTTTTTGGGGATATTGATGGTGTTGGGGCCGGGACAGGGGGCGGCTGTCGGCCCGGTCTCGGTATTGCCGGTGCTGGGCGGGTTCTTTTATGCGCTGGGCAATATCGCGACGCGACAATGGTGCACGGGTGAAAGCGCCGAGACCCTGTCGCTGGGGTTTTTTCTGGCGCTGGGGCTGTTTGGCCTGGCCGGGATGGCGGTCTTGATACTGGCGCCGCAGTCGGTGCCCGAGGGGGCGGCGGGGTTTGTGCTGCGCGGGCCCGCCAGCGCGTCGGCGACGGTGCTGTTTTGGGTCTTCGTGCAGGCGCTGGGGTCGTTGGTTGGAGTCGGGTTGATGGTTCGGGGCTATCAATTGGCCGAGGCCAGCCGGGTGGCGGTGTTCGAGTATGTCGTGCTGCCCGCCGCTGCGCTTTGGGGCTGGCTGATCTGGTCCGAGGTGCCTTCAATGGTGGCGGTTCTGGGGATGGTGCTGATCTTCACGGCGGGGCTACTCATCGCACTTCTGCGCAAGTAAGCTGTGGCATGATCATTTCGCGCGGTCGCCGCTATATCTTTGTGCATATACCCAAGACGGGCGGCACCGCGCTAAGCCTAGCGCTTGAGGCGCGGGCGATGGCCGACGACATCCTGATCGGCGACACGCCCAAGGCACGCCGGCGGCGCGGTCGGCTGAAAGGGGTGCAGACGGCTGGCCGGCTGTGGAAGCACTCGACGTTGGCCGATGTGATCGGTCTGGTTACACCTGCCGAAGCGGCCGAGTTCTTTACCTTCACGCTGGTGCGCAACCCCTGGGACCGGATGGTCAGCTATTATCATTGGCTGCGGGCGCAGGGGTTTGACCACCCGGCGGTGGCTCTGGCCAAGGCGGTCGATTTCACCACCTTTGTGGCTGCGCCGCAGACGCGGGCCGCATTTACCCGTGCGCCCTATGGCAGCTATCTGCGGCTACCGGGTGGGGTCGAGTGCGCCAGCGCGTTCTTGCGCCTTGAGCATCTGGCCGAGGACGCCGCCGCGCTTGAGGCACACTTGGGTTTTGCGGTGACGCCTTTGGCGCCCGCCAATGCCTCGGACCGCAGCCGTGACTGGCGGCGGTATTACAGCGACGCGGATGCCGCGTTGGTTGGCGAAATCTGCGCCGAAGATATCGCGCGCTTTGACTACTCATTCTAGGCCGTCACATACCGGGTCGGTTTCGACACCCGTGCGCGACAGTCCGGGGCGTTGGCGCGAATAGCCAAGCATAGCGGAAACGATGCCTTTATTCGGCCCGAAAGCTGCCGCCGAATCTTCCTTTGAATCACCTGATCCTGACGCGTGAGAAACGGGTTCGGGGCTGCCACCGGAACCACTTGGACAGGGGATGGTGCGATGTTCGGTTTGAATTCCGCCCGGATTTGGGGGTCCGATCATGCCCCCGAAGGGCTGGGTGCCTTTCATCGGATCAACCCGCAGCCCGGATGTGGGCCGGCCGAAGGGATTGTCGGCGGAACCCGGGTAGCGACAAGGTCGGGATGGCGTCCGGTCGAGGCGATCGCGCCCGGCGATTTGGTGATGACCTTCGATCACGGGATGTGTCCGGTGCTGGCGGTCAAACATGCAGCACTTTGGGCCGGTCAGGGGCATTGCCCGCGCATTCTGATGCCTTTGGCGGTGCCGGCCAGGGCGCTGGCCAATGACAGCCCGATGTTGTTGCTGCCAGAACAGAAGCTCGTGGTGAAAAGCGATCTGGCCGAGGCGGTTTTCGGCGATCCGTTTGCGCTGATCCCGGCGGCGGCGCTTGCGGGGTATCGTGGCATTGACCGGATCACCCCGCACCAAAAGGTCGATGTCGTGATCGTGCAATTTGCCGGGGATGAGGTGGTCTACGCCAATGGTGCCGGGTTGATCCATTGCGCGTCCGAAACCGCAGGTGTGATCGATGTAATGGGCGAGCATATGCCGGACTATGCCGCCCTGCCGCTGGATATGGCGCGCGCCGTGGTTCTGGCAATGATCGAGGAAGACAGCCGTCGATAGGTCCCGCCCAAAGCAGGCCGAGGAAGAAGAAGGCGCCGGGCGACATGCATCGCCCGGCGCGGGTCTTTTCGGGTGCCCGGTCAGGCGGCCTTGGCGGTCGCGCCAAAACGGCCATAGAAGCTTTGGCCCTTGTCGGCCATTTCGCGCAGCAGGGCGGGCGTGGTGAAACGCGCGCCATAACGCGCCGTCAGCGCATCACAGATCTCGACCGCGCGCGGGGCACCCAGCATATCAAGCCAGCTGAACGGCCCGCCCGACCAAGGCGCAAAGCCCCAGCCCAGGATCGCGCCGACGTCGCCTTCGCGGATGTCTTCCAGCACACCTTCCTCCAAGGCGCGCACGGCCTCAAGAACTTGTGCCATCAGCAACCGGTGTTGCACCTCGGTCAGCTCGGGCTGGGCGTCGGCTTCGGGGTATTTCTTGCCGATGCCGTCCCAGATATCGCCGCGCTTGCCGGCCTCGTAGGTGTAAAATCCGGCGCTGGCCTTTTTGCCCATTCGGCCTTGGTCTGCCATCCAGAACAGCACCTCATCGACCGCGCCATCGGGATAGGCATCGCCCATCGCCGCGCGGGTCGCCTTGGCGATCTTCACCCCAAGGTCGATCGAGGTTTCATCAACCAGTTGCAGCGGCCCCAGTGGCATACCGACCAGTTTCGCGGCGTTCTCCACCAGAATCGGGTCGATCCCTTCGGCGACCATGCGGATGCCTTCGTTGATGTAGGGGATGATGCAGCGGTTCGCGTAAAAGAACCGCGCGTCATTGACCACGATCGGCGTCTTGCGGATCTGGCGCACAAAATCAAGCGCCTTGGCCACGGCCACCGGGCCGGTCTGTTTGCCCTTGATGATCTCGACCAGCAACATCTTGTCGACCGGGCTGAAGAAGTGGATGCCGATGAACTGCTCGGGCCGCGCGCTGGCCTTGGCCAGTTCCGAAATCGGCAGGGTCGAGGTATTGGTTGCAAAGACCGCATCCGACGGGATCACCGCTTCGGCCTTGGCGGTGACACCCGCTTTCACGCCGACGTCTTCGAACACCGCCTCGACGATCAGATCGCAGCCCGTCAGCGCGGCGTAATCGGTGGTGGCGGTAATTCGGGCCAGAACCTCGGCCTTCTTGTCCTCGGTCACCTTCTTGCGCGCAATCCCCTTGTCGAGGATGCCCGTTGAATAGGCCTTGCCGCGGTCGGCGGCGTCTTGGGTGGCGTCGATCAGCACCACCTCGATGCCGGCCTGTGCTGCGACATAGGCGATGCCGGCACCCATCATCCCGGCGCCAAGCACGCCGAGTTTTTTCACCGACTGATCGGCGACCTGCGGCCGGTTCGCGCCTTTCTCCAACGCTTCCTTGTTGATGAACAGGCTGCGGATCATCGCGCTGGACGAGGGGTCCATCATCACATGGGTGAACCAGCGCGCCTCGATCTTCAGGGCTTGGTCAAAGGGCACCAACGCGCCTTCATAGACCGCGCTCAGCAGGGCCTTGGGGGCGGGGTAAACCCCCATCGTCTTGCCATGCACCATCGCGCTGGCGCCGACAAAGGTCATGAAGCCCGCCGGATGGTAGGGCGCGCCGCCGGGCATCTTGTAGCCCTTGGCATCCCAGGGTTTGACCAGATCGGCATCTTTCGCGGTCAGAACCCAGGCCTTGGCGGCGGCAACCGGGTCGGCGACCACCTCGTCGATGATCCCGGCGGCCTTGGCCGATTTCGGGTCGGAAAGCTTTCCCTCAAGCAGAAACGGTGCTGCCATCATCGCGCCAAGCTTGCGCGACAGCCGCGTCGTGCCGCCCGCGCCGGGGAAGATGCCGACCATGATTTCCGGCAGGCCGATCTTGGCCTTGGGGTTGTCGGCGGCAAAGATCCGGTGGGTGGCAAGCGGCAGTTCCAGCCCGATGCCCAGTGCAGTGCCGGGCAAAGCGGCGGCAATCGGTTTGCCGCCCTTCAGGGTTTTCGGGTCCATCCCGGCGCGTTCGATCTTGCGCAAGACGCCATGCATCATCATGACGCCTTCAAACAGGCCCTTGGCCGGTTCGGCGCCGGCGTCGGCCTTCATCTTGGCGATGACGTTCAGGTCCATCCCGCCGGCAAAATCCTTCTTGCCCGAGGTGATGACGATGCCTTTGACGGCGTCATCGGCCAGGCCCGTGTCGATCATGTCGCTCAGCAGGGCAAAGCCCGCCAGCGACATCACGTTCATCGACTTGCCGGGCACATCCCAGGTGATCGTGGCAACGCCATCGGCGTCGAGGGCATAGGTGAAGTCGGTCATGGTTTCCTCCTCAGGGGGTAGGGCGTGCCGTCGGCGCGGGAATAGTGCCGGGCAGGGCCGTCCTTGATCGCAATCAGGTCGTGATCTGGATGATGAATAACGTCCTTCGGCAGGCGGCTGCCGAGGGTCAAACGGGGTGCGGGCGCGTCGCGGCGGTTCTCGAGGCACTGGTCCAGAGGCCGCAGCGCCGGCCGACAGGCAATGTCACCGGGGCCAGGCAGGGGGGCGTCGTCCACGATCAGCGCCACCTCGCCCGGACTAAGGTGGCCGGAGCCGGGTTGTTCCAACCTCAGGGCCGGACGCAACGCGGCGGTTGCCTTGGCAAAGGGGCGAGCGGGCAGCTTTGGCATCAGCCCTTCCCTCCCGTGTAAAGGCGGCCGTCCTTATGGCTAAAGACGGCGCGCCCGGCCTCGAGCGTGACCACCAGATCGACGTCCGAATAGGTTGCCACTTCGCGCGAGGCGCGCGTGCCGACCACCAGAAACCGCGCTTCGGCGTCCGAGCGGTTGATGAAGTGATGCCCGTCAGTGTCGCCCGCCGGAAAGGCCGCGCAATCGCCGGTGCGCATCAGCACCTCGCCTGCGTCCTGCACCAGCACACATTCGCCTTGGGTGACCATGACGAATTCGTCCTCATGCAGGTGCCAGTGGCGCAGGCTGGACTTTGCCCCCGGTGCGAGTATCACCAGATTGGCGCCGAACTGCGTCAGTCCGCCCGCATCGCCCAGCCGCAGCGAAGACCGACCGGCAACCTCGGCGTCGTAGGGCGCCGGGTAGATGCTGCCCGTCTTCAGCGGGGCGGTGCCAAGGTCGATCTTGGGCATCAGATGCGCTCGATGATGGTGGCGGCGCCCATACCCGAGGCGATGCACAGCGTCGCAAGGGCGGTGCCTTTTCCGGTGCGCTCCAACTCGTCCAGCATGGTGCCGATGATCATCGCGCCGGTGGCGCCCAAGGGGTGACCAAAGGCAATCGCGCCACCGTTGACGTTGACCAATGCCGGGTCCACGTCAAAGGCCTGCATGAAACGCAGCACCACTGCGGCGAAGGCCTCGTTGACCTCGAACAGGTCGATGTCCTTGATGCTCATGCCGCTGTCGCGCAGGATCTTTTCAGTGACGGGCACCGGGCCGGTCAGCATGATCGTCGGGTCCGTGCCGATCTTCGCGGTGGCACGTATCCGGGCGCGGGGCTTGAGCCCATGGGCCACGCCGAACTCCTTGTTGCCGATCAGCACCGCGGCGGCGCCATCGACGATGCCCGATGAATTGCCGGCGTGATGGATATGGTTGATATGCGCCAGATGCGGGTATTTCAGCATCGCCACCTTGTCGAATCCGGGCATCACCTCGCCCATGTCCTTGAAGCTGGGCTTGAGCGCGCCAAGCGTTTCCATCGTGGTCTGCGGCCGCATGAATTCGTCGTGGTCGAGGATCACGATCCCATTTTGGTCCAGAACCGGCACGATGGATTTGGCGAAACGATTCTCGGCCCAGGCGGCCGCGGCGCGGCGCTGGCTTTCCACCGCCAAGGCATCGGCCTGTTCACGGCTGAAACCGAATTCGGTGGCGATCGTATCGGCCGAAATCCCTTGAGGCACGAAATAGGTCTTCATCGCCAGGGACGGATCGACCGCAATCGCCGCCCCATCCGAACCCATCGCCACGCGGCCCATCATCTCGACGCCGCCCGCGATATAGGCTTGACCGGCGCCGGCCTTGATCTGGTTCGCGGACAGGTTCACCGCCTCCATCCCCGAGGCGCAAAATCGGTTGATGGCAAGGCCGGGGATCGACTCGTCCAGATCCGACAGCAGCACCGCCGAGCGCGCAAGGCAACCGCCCTGTTCGCCGACCTGGGTGACATTGCCCCAGATCACATCCTCGACGGCGTGGCCTTCCAGCCCGTTGCGTTCCTTGACCGCGTTCAACAGGCGCGCCGACAGCGCGACCGACGTTACCTCGTGCAAGGCGCCATCGGCGCGACCCTTGCCGCGGGGCGTGCGGACAGCGTCATAGATATAGGCTTCAGTCATCGGGTCCTCCTCAGGTCCGGTCAGCGGGGCTGCCGGGCATCATGTCATAGGGGTGTTTCCAGCCGGGCAGGGCGGCAATGCGGTCCAGCCAGCGGTCGATATGGGGCCAGTCAGCGCGATCAAAGCCAAAGGGCTCTGGGTAGAAAAGATAGCCACAGCACGACAGATCGGCGATGGTCACGGCCTCGCCGACAATCCAGTCGCTCTTGGCCAAATGGCGATCGAGCACCTGATACGCGGCCTTGAGTCTGCCTTGCTGAAACCGGATGACCTCGGTCGGCCGTTTTTCAGGCACAAGGAAGTTCATCAGATAGCGCGTCGAGCCGATCACGGTTGAAAGCTTGTGATTGTCCCAAAACATCCACCGCAGGATTTCGCGGCGCTCGGCCGCCGATTTGCCGCCAAGCTTGCCGGTTTTCGAGCTGACATAATCCAGAATGACGGCCGATTGGCTCAGGACCGTGTCGCCATCCAAAAGCACGGGAACCTCGCCCATCTCGTTGATCTGCAGGTATTGCGGGCTGCGTGCCTCGCCGTTGAAGAAATCGACCCAGATCGGTTCCCACTCCATTCCGGCCAGCGTCATCGCCAGCGCGGCCTTGTAAGAACTTCCGGACTCGCCAAAGCAGTAAAGTTTCGCAGTCATGGCGCCAGCCTTTCAATGCGGCCGCCCGATGGCAGCGGGTGATTTGAGTATTTGGGCCAAAAAGAAGCCCGAAAATAAGAATATCTTAACCGTGTTGAGACACATTTCGAGGTGCGGAACAGGCTGGAGAGCCGATGGCCGCCCAAAGAGAAGCCATCCTGGCCCCCTGTGGAGCGCCCACTCAAGCCCGACCGGGGCAGGGGCCAGGATGCGTTTTCTGCTTCTGTTTGGTCTAAATACTCATGCGCCATCTGCCACCTGCCCTGCCGCCCTATGCTTTGCGATCGCCCAGCTCGGCCTGAAACAGGCGAAGCCGGTGGGCGAGGTTGTCTTTGTCGGTTACCGAGCCAAAGTTTTCGAACAAGAAGGTCAGTGCTTCATCCGTTGAGATTCCGGCCTCTCCTGCAAAGCGCAGCAAGACGCGGTAGGCGTCATTGGTGAGAGCTACGGGAAACCGGCGGGTCAGGCGCAGGCGTTTTGGCATCGTGTTCTCCTTTTTGGCGAGGGCGGCGGTCGGGTTTTGACCAAGACCCGGTCGCCGTCACCGGAAAGCTTAGAACTGATCCGCCGAAAGGGCCATGACCGGCGCGGCACCCGAGTTGATCCGCGCAAGATGCGTGGCGGTCATCGGCAATTGCCGGGCCATATAGTAGCGCCCGGTGGCGATCTTGGCCTCGTAGAAGGACGTGTCCGAGGTGCCGCCGTCAAGCGCTTCTTGCGCGGCTTTTGCCATCCGCGCCCACATCAGCCCAAGGCAGACATGGCCGAACAAGTGCATGAAGTCATAGGAACCGGCCAAGGCTGCATTGGGGTCTTTCATGCCGTTCTTCATGAAGAACATGCCCGCCGCCTGAAGGTCTTTCGATGCCGCTTTCAGGGGGTCGAGGAAGCCCTCTTTCAGCGCGGCATTGCTATCGTTTTCCTTGATGAAGTCTTTGACCAGATCGAAGAAGGCCATCACGTGCTTGCCACCATCTTGCGCCAGTTTGCGACCGACCAGATCCAGGGCCTGCACGCCATTGGCGCCTTCGTAGATCATCGCGATGCGCGCATCGCGGACAAATTGCGACATGCCCCATTCTTCGATGTAGCCGTGGCCACCATAGACCTGTTGGGCATTCACCGCCGTCTCGAAACCCTTGTCGGTCAGGAAACCCTTCAGCACCGGGGTCAGCAGGCTGACCAGCCCTTCGGCCTCGGCATCGTCCGCGCGGTGGCTGCGGTCGATCAGATGTGCCGCCCAGAAGGTGAAGGCCCGCGCGCCCTCCAGAAACGATTTCTGATCCATCAGGTTGCGGCGGATATCGGGGTGCACGATCAGCGGATCGGCCGGGCCGGAGGGGTTTTCGGTGCCGGTCACGGCGCGGCCTTGCAGACGGTCCCTGGCGTAGATGACGGCGTTTTGATAGGCCGCCTCGGCCACTGCATAGCCTTGCAGGCCGACACCCAGACGCGCCTCGTTCATCATGGTGAACATCGCGCGCATGCCCTTGTGCAGGTCGCCCAGAAGCCAACCCGTCGCGCCGTCATAGTTCATCACGCAGGTCGAGTTGCCGTGGATGCCCATCTTTTCTTCGATGCTGCCGACCGACACCGCGTTGCGTGCCCCGAGGCTGCCGTCGTCATTCACCAGAAATTTTGGCACGATGAACAGGCTGATGCCTTTGGTGCCCTCACCGCCGCCCGGCGCCTTGGCCAGCACGAGGTGGATGATGTTTTCGGTCAGATCATGTTCGCCCGCCGAGATGAAGATCTTTTGCCCGGTGATCTTGTAACTGCCGTCGGCCTGCGGTTCGGCCTTGGTGCGCATCATCCCCAGATCCGTTCCGGCATGCGGTTCGGTCAGGTTCATCGTGCCGGTCCAGTCGCAACTGACCATTTTCGGCAGGTAGGTGCGCTTTTGCGCGTCGGTGCCATGAACGTGGATCGCCGCGTAGGCGCCATGGGTCAGACCCTGATACATGTTGAAGGCCATGTTGGCGGAAACAAAGATCTCGCCTACGGCAGTGCCCATGACATAGGCCATGCCCTGCCCGCCATATTCGGGGTCGAGGTCAAGCGCCGTCCAGCCGCCCTCTTTCATTGCGGCAAAGGCCGCGTCAAAGCCTGCTGGCGTGTGCACGACGCCGTTTTCCAGCACACAGCCCTGAGTGTCGCCCACCACGTTCAGCGGGGCCAGCACTTCCGAGGCCACTTTGCCTGCGGCCTCAAGGACGGCTTCGGTGAAGTCGCGTTCCAGTTCGTCATAGCCGGGAATGCCGGTCTTGGTGACGTTCAGAACCTCGTGCAGAACAAACTGCATGTCCTTGGTGGGGGCGGTATAGCTTGGCATCGTTCTCTCCCTATTCACGGGCCCCGATTGCGGGCCCCATATCAGGCGCTCAGGTGGCAGGCGCGGTCGTTTCGCCGCGGGCAAGCTCCTTTTCGCCCCAGGCAATCTGGTTGCTCAGTTCGGCAATTGCCTGACCAAGCTCTTCGTGCTGGCGTGTCATCGCGGCCAGCCGTTCGCGGGCGACGACCAGCGTCTTGGCCATCTGCGTATGCTGCTGGTCGCCCATCGCATAGAGATCCAGTAGCTGGCGGATGTCCTCCAGGCTGAAACCGAAGCGTTTGCCACGCAAGATCAGTTTCAGCCGGGCACGGTCGCGCCGGGAAAACAGGCGCTTTTGTCCTTCGCGGATCGGGAACAAAAGCTCCTTTGACTCGTAAAAGCGCAAGGTGCGGGGCGTTACATCGAATGCATCGCACATTTCGCGGATCGTCATCACGTCGTCACTCATCGCATTACCTTTCGGGTGTCTGTCCTAGCGTCACCCGAAAATAATTCTGGTTTGTGAGGGCAGCATACAAGTGAAGTTGACGTGCACGTCACTGTAACGTCGCGTCACAAAATTCCTGACGTAATGTCAGGCACGATTGACGCGGGGGAAGCGCAATAATCTGACGCGGCGGTGGCCGTGGGTGTCTTTGAGACCGCCGGCCCTAGCGCTTCAGCGACTCGGCAGTATCGTCACGCAAGGTTCGCAGATCGGCGATTGTCACATCCAGTTCAGCGCGCTGCTTTTCCAACGTTTCAAGCTGTCTGTCGGCCAGTTCAACCCAGACGCGGTACTGTTCCGTAGTGCCCTTTTGATCGTAGAGCATCAGCCATTGGCGCAGCTCTTCCAGTGAAAAGCCAAAGCGTCGCCCGCGCATGATAAGCGTCATTCGGGCCTGTTCGCGCGGGCCATACCAGCGCGCGCGGCCATCCCTTTGCGGCTGCAAAAGCTCGATATATTCGTAGTAGCGCAAGGTTCGGGGGGTGACGTCGAACCGCGCGCACATTTCCTTGAAGCTCAACTGATCGGACATAGGGACCTCCCTGCGGGGTCAAGCTAACGCGTTGACGCGCGGGACTCAACTCGGATGATGGGTCATTCGGGGGTGTTGCCACGATGCCCCTTGCGGCGGTCCGGCCAAGACGGAATAGTCGGATGAAACCGCCAGGAGAGGCCGATGACAAAATCCCACGACACCCCTGACGACGGCGATGCCAAGACCCAGTTCGCGCGTCAGTTCATCGAAGCGATACCGCATTCGCGCGCGTTGGGGATGCGGCTTGATGCGATCGGCGATGGCACGTCCGAGATTTCGATGCCCTATGATCTGCGACTGGTGGGCGAGCCGCGAACCGGGGTGATCCATGGCGGCGCGGTGTCGGCGCTGATGGATACCTGCTGCGGTGCCGCCGTGATGAGCCATCCCGATGCCCCTTCGGGCACCGCCACGATTGACCTGCGCATCGACTATATGCGTGCGGCCACCCCCGGCGACCGGATCATTGCCAAGGCGACGTGCTATCACGTCACCCGCAGCGTCGCCTTCGTGCGTGCCACCGCCTATGACGGCGACCCATCCCGCCCTGTCGCCAGCGCCACCGGCGCCTTCACCATCGAACGTCCGAAAGGGGGCAAGTCATGAGCCACCCCAACGAAAAGCGCCACCGCCCCGAATCGGTGCAGGTCGTCAAGACCCGCCGCGATGCGGCTCTCAAGGCGCTGGTGACCGGTGTGCCCTATATCCAGTTTCTGGGGATCGAGTTCGACCGCCGCGGGGACGAACTGACGGCGGTTCTGCCGTTCGACGAAAAGCTGATCGGCAATCCGTTGATCCCGGCGCTGCATGGCGGTGTCACCGCGGCCTTTCTGGAGGTGACGGCGATCATCGAACTGAGCTGGAGCTATCTGTGGGAAGACATCGAGGCCGGTCGCATCGATCTTGCCCGGCTGGATCCGCTGCATCTGCCGCGCCTGCCCAAGACCATTGATTTCACCGTCGATTATCTGCGCTCGGGTTTACCGCGTGACGCCTATGCGCGGGCACGGGTCAACCGTTCGGGGCGGCGCTATGCCAGTGTGCACGTCGAGGCGTGGCAGGACAACCGCTCCAAACTTTTTGCGCAAGGGACGGGGCATTTCGTGATGCCCCCGGCTCCGCTTGCGCCCGATGAATGATCTGAGCCACCGCAGGGTGTTGCGGATCGCCCTGCCGATCGTCATTTCGAATGCCACGGTGCCGATTCTGGGCGCCGTCGATACCGGGGTGGTAGGGCAGTTGGGTCAAGCCGCGCCAATCGGCGCGGTCGGGCTGGGCGCGATCATCCTTGCCTCGCTTTATTGGGTATTCGGTTTCTTGCGGATGGGCACCTCGGGGTTGGTCGCGCAAGCGCAGGGGGCAGGCGATCTGCCCGAGGTCGCGGCCAGCCTGTCGCGGGCGCTGCTGATTGCCATGGCGGCGGGTCTGGGGCTGATCGTGTTGCAACTGCCGCTGTTTTCGGCCGCCATGCGTCTTGCCCCGGCGTCGCCGGAGGTCGAGGCGATGGCGCGTGACTATTTGGCGATCCGGATCTGGGGGGCGCCAGCGACGATCGGGCTTTATGCGCTGACGGGGTGGTTGATCGCGCTGGAGCGCACCCGAGGCGTGCTGGTGCTGCAACTGTGGATGAACGGGCTCAACATCGGGTTGGATCTGTGGTTCGTGCTCGGGCTTGGCTGGGGCGTCGAGGGCGTCGCCACAGCCACGCTGATCGCCGAATGGAGCGGGCTTGGCCTCGGGCTCTGGCTTGCGCGCAGTGCCTTTGCGGGCGGCTACTGGCGCGATGCGGCCCGGGTCTTTCACCGGGCCCGCGTCGCGCTTATGGCGCGGGTCAACGCCGATATCATGCTGCGCTCGGTGCTGCTGCAAGCCAGCTTCACCACCTTCCTGTTTCTGGGCGCGGGGCAGGGCGATGTGACGCTGGCGGCCAATCAGGTGCTGCTGCAATTTCTGGAAATTACCGCCTATGCGCTGGATGGTTTTGCCTTTGCCGCCGAAGCGCTGGTGGGGCAGGCCGTGGGCGCCCGAGCCCGTCAGGGTGTGCGCCGCGCGGCTGCGTTGACCTCGCAATGGGGTGCGGGTGGCGCGGTGGTGCTAAGCCTGACTTTCTGGATTGCGGGCCCTGCGATCATTGATCTGATGTCGACCGCCCCCGAGGTGCGCCAGACCGCCCGCGCCTTCTTGCCGTGGATTGCCGTCGCACCGCTGATCGGTATTGCCAGCTGGATGTTTGACGGCATTTTCATCGGTGCCACGCTGACCCGCGAAATGCGCAACGCCATGCTGGCGTCGGTCGCCGTCTATATCGCGGCGCTCATGCTTTTGGTTCCGGCTTTCGGCAACCACGGGCTGTGGGCCGCGCTGATGGTGCTGAATGCGGTGCGCGGGGTCACGATGGCCGCCTATTATCCGCGCGCAGAGGCCAAAGGGCAGACCTGAGCCGCCGCCTTTTGACCACGGCGACCAAGGCCCGTGGGCGGGCGGAGCTGGCCCCGCCCGACGGTTTCAGGCGCGCGGATGTCGCGACCGCACCATCCCCATGATGTCATAAGTCCGTTCCAAGATCGGTCGGGCGATCGCGTCGGCCCGTTCCGCACCGATACCCAGAATCCGGTCGATTTCTGCCGGATCGGCCATAAGCCGGGCCATCTGCGATGAAATCGGCTCGAGCTTGGCCACCGCCAGATCGGCCAGCGCCGGTTTGAACGTGCCAAACCCCTGCCCGGCAAAGCGGCTGACAACCGCTTGCGGCGCCTCGCCCGAAAGAGCGGCATAGATGTTGACCAGATTGCGCGCCTCGGGCCGGTCTTTCAACGCGTCCAGGGTCTCGGGTAGCGGCTCGGCATCGGTGCGCGCCTTGCGGATCTTGCCGGCAATCATGTCGGCATTGTCGGTCAGGTTGATCCGGCTGGCATCCGAGGGGTCCGACTTTGACATCTTCTTGCTGCCGTCGCGAAGGCTCATTACCCGCGCCGCCGCCCCTTCGATCACCGGAACCGGCGCGGGAAAGAAATCGACGCCGTAATCGTGGTTGAACTTTGCGGCGATGTCGCGGGTCAGTTCCACATGTTGCTTTTGATCCTCGCCCACCGGCACAAGGGTGGCATGATAAACCAGAATATCGGCCGCCATCAGCGACGGGTAGGCGTAAAGCCCCAGCGAAACGTGTTCGCTGTTCTTGCCGGCCTTGTCCTTGAACTGGGTCATCCGGTTCATCCAGCCCAGCCGCGCCACGCAGTTCAGCAGCCAGCCCATTTCGGCATGGGCGCCAACCTGACTTTGATTGAACAGGATCGAGCGCGCCGGGTCGATCCCTGCCGCGATGAACGCCGCCGCCGCCTCGCGGGTTTGATGGCGGAGCGCCTGCGGATCTTGCCAGACCGTGATCGCATGCAGATCGACAAGGCAATAGATCGTTTCGTTGCCCTCATCCTGCTTTTCCACGAACCGCTTCAGCGCGCCCAGATAGTTGCCCAGCGTCAGCCCGCCCGAAGGCTGGATGCCGGAAAAGATGCGAGGCTTGAAGGCGGCGTTGACGGCGGTCATGGATCGGGCTCCTGAAACAAGGCCGGGCTGGAAAAACCCGGCGCGCTGCCTTATCGCTTTGGCCGGGGCCTGCGTCAACCAAGCGCGTGGCCCGCTACCCGAAGGAGACTGCAATGCATGACGGTTACGATACCTCTCCGGTCAATCCGCTGCCGCCGGTAGTCTGGGCATTGGTGCTGCCGATCGTGGCGCTTGAGGCGGTGCTGGGGCTTGGGCAGATCGGGTTGGCAGGCGGCCCGACGGCGGTGGGTTGGCGGCTGGACGCCTTGCAGCGGTTTTCCTTTGCGCCCGATATCTTGCGCGCGATGATCGAGGCCGGGCAATTTCCGGCCTCGCACATGATCCGCATCGTCACCTATCCCTTCGTGCATATGAGCTTTACCCACGCGCTGATGGTGCTGGTCTTCATTCTGGCGCTGGGCAAGATGGTGGGCGAGGTGTTTCGCGCCTGGGCGGTGCTGGTGGTATTCTTTGGCGCGGCGATCATGGGGGCGCTGGTCTATACTGCCGTGCCCGGCCTGTCACAGCCGCTGGTCGGAGGCTATCCGGCGGTCTATGGGCTGGTCGGGGCGTTCACCTGGATCTTGTGGACCCGGCTTGGCATGACCAACGCCAACCGCGCCCGCGCCTTTACGCTGATCGGGTTCTTGCTGGGGATTCAACTGGTGTTCGGCTTGATCTTTGGCTCGCAGCCCGACTGGATCGCTGAACTTGCGGGCTTTGCGGCGGGCTTTGGCCTTTCGTTTGTCGTGGCCCCCGGTGGCTGGGCCAAGGCGGTCGAACGGTTGAGGCGGCGTCAGTAGGCCGGCATTGCCTTTGAGGCCGCGCAAAGGCGGGTGCTTTGGGGGCTGCGGAGGGGGGGCTGCGGGGCCGCGCCGCTACCGGCCTTTGTGGCGCAAGATATCTGACCGGCTAGTGGCGCGGCGCGCGCTTTAACGCCGAGCGGAAATCCGACAGGTGGAACGCCCCCAGCAGCGCGCCAAGCCCGAAATAGCTGACCATGCCCAGACCGACCAGAAGGCTCAGCGCCAGATAGCGCGCCCCGCCGCGCGCCAGCATCGGTGCCAGAACCTCGGCTGCGCCCCAAAGGCAGAGCCCCATTCCCAGCGCGGCCAGCACGATGCGCCAGACGCGGGTGCGAAAGCGCGCATCGGTATGCACCGCATCGCCCATCAGACGGGTGCCCCACCACAATTGCGCGACCATCGCCCAAGCCGCCAGCGTTGTCGCCAGCGCCGCCGCGAGATAGCCCAGCACCGGCATCAACCCCAGCGCCAAACCCGCGTTCAGCACCATCGAGACCGTGGCAAAGTAGAACGGGCGCTTGGTGTCTTCGCGCGCATAGTAAAGCGGCTGCAAGACCTTGTGCAGCACGAAGGCGGGCAGACCCAAGCCATAGGCGGCCAACGCCCAGGCGGTATTGGTGCTGTCCTGTTCGCCAAAGGCGCCGCGCTCGAACAGCACGCTGACCAGCGGATAGGCAATCACCACCAGCGCCACCGCCGCCGGCACCGTCAGCATCAGCGCGAATTCCGCGCCTCGGTTGAAACTGGCGCGACCACCCTCGGTGTCGCCCGCGCGCAGGCGCCGTGACAGATCGGGCAGCAACACCACGCCGATGGCGATGCCCACCACCCCCAGCGGAAGCTGATAGAGCCGGTCCGCGTATGACAGCCAGGCCACCGCGCCTTCGGTGAAGCTGGCCACTTGCCGCCCGACGATCAGGTTGATCTGCACCACCCCGCCGGCTAGCACCGCCGGGGCGGCAATGGTCGCCAGCCGCTTCAGATCCGGGGTCATGCGCGGCCACTCAAAGCGCAGACGATAGCCCGCACGACGCACCGCAATCCAGGTGAACCACAGCTGCGCCACGCCGGAAACCGGCACTGTCCAAGCCAGCGTCATGCCCATCGGCCAGTCCCAGTGATCGGCCAGCAGCATCGCCGCGATGAACAGCGCGTTCATCAGGATCGGCACCGCCGCCGTCGCCATGAAGCGCCCCGTCGCGTTCAACATCCCCGACAGAAGCGCCGTCAGCGAGATGAACAGAATATAGGGAAACGCGATATTGCCAAAGATCACCGCCAGCCCGAAACGCGCGTCGCCCCGAAACCCCGAAGCCATCGCCAGCACCAGAAGCGGCATCGTCAGCATCCCGACAAGGGTAAAGATCAGCAGCACCCCGGTCATGCCCCAATAGGCATCGCGGGCAAAGCCCTCGGCGTCTTCGCCCCCTTCAAGCTTTTTCGAGAACATCGGCACGAAGGCCATGTTGAACGCGCCCTCGGCAAAAAAGCGGCGAAACATGTTGGGCAGCGAAAACGCGATCAGAAAGGCCTCGGCCACCGGGCCCGCGCCCAGATAGGCGGCCATCATCACATCGCGCACAAAGCCCACAAGGCGGCTGCCAAGGGTCCAGCCGCCGACCGTCACAAAACCCTTCACCAGCCGGATCTGAGACATCAGCTGCGCGCCCTTTCGGCGCCTTCGGTGATCGCCTGACGGAGTTTCTTGTCAAGCGCCGCCTGCTTTTGCTTGGAATGCAGCTTCAAGCCGAACATGTCCTTGACGTAGAACGAATCGACCACCTGCGCGCCAAAGGTCGCGATCACGGCGCTGGCGATGTAGATGTTGTTGTTGGCCAGTGTGCGGGTCAAATCATATAGCAGGCCGGGGCGGTCGCGGGTATCGACTTCGATGATGGTGTAGATTTCCGAGCCTTCGTTATCAATGCTGATATGCGTCGGGAAACGAAACTGGCTTTCGCGTTTCTTGACCTTGTCGCGGGTTTTCAGCGCCTCGCGGGCAACGACCTCGCCTCCGAGCGTCTTTTCGATCATGCCGCGCAGGCGGGGCAGGCGTTCGGCCTCATAGGGGTGGCCCTCGCTGTCCTGCACCCAGAAAACGGCAGTGGCGTAACCGTCCTTCGAGGTATAGGTGCGCGCATCCACCACATTGGCGCCAACCAGTGCCAAGGCGCCGGCCAGCCGCGAAAAGATGCCCGGATGGTCGGCCAGCGCAAAGGCCGCGCGGGTGGCGTCATGGTCGGCGTCGGGGTGCAGGTCGATCCGGATCTCGTTTTCGCCAAGACCTTTCAAAAGCCCCGCAAAGACCACCTGAGTGGCGGTCGACAGACCCTGCCAATAGGGCGGGTAATGGCGTGACAGTTCAGTGCGAAGGTCTTTCTGATCCCAGCCGGGCAGGGCTTCGCGCACGGCGCGCTTGGCCTTGTCCACGCGCTGGCTGCGGTTGATGGCCTCAAGCCCGGTCTCCAGTGCGGCGGCGGTTTCCGAATGCAGACGGCGGAACAGCATCGCTTTCCAGTTGTTCCAGGTGCCGGGGCCAACACCGCGAATATCGCAGACCGTCAGCACCGTCAGCAGATCCAGCCGCCGCTTGGTTTTGACCACCTTGGCAAAATCGCGGATCGTGCGCGGGTCCGCCAGGTCGCGTTTTTGCGCGACATCCGACATCAGCAGATGATAGCGCACCAGCCATTCGACGGTTTCCGATTCCTCGACGTTCAGCCCCAGCCGCGGCGCCACCCGCCGGGCGATCTGCGCGCCCAGGATCGAGTGATCTTCGGGGCGGCCCTTGCCGATGTCGTGCAACAACAACGCCACATAAATGATTCGGCGGTTGATGCCTTCCTTCAGGATGCCCGACGTCACCGGCAGTTCTTCGATCAACTCGCCGCGCTCGATCTGGGCGAGGGTCGAGATGCATTGGATCGTGTGTTCGTCCACTGTGTAGTGGTGGTAGACGTTGAACTGCATCATCGCCACGATCGGCTCGAATTCAGGGATGAAGGCGGACAGCACGCCCAGTTCGTTCATCCGGCGCAGGGCGCGTTCAGGGTTGCCGTGTTTCAACAGCAGATCCAGAAACATGCGCGTCGCTTCGCGGTCTTCGCGCATCTTGTCGTCGATCAGGTCAAGGTGCGCGGCCACCAGCCGCATCGCTTCGGGGTGGATCAGCATCCCGGTGCGCAACGCCTCTTCAAAGATACGCAGCAGGTTCAGCGGATCTTGCAAGAAGGCCTTGGTGTCGGCGATGTTCATCCGGTTCCCGTCGTCGCGAAAGCCGGGTTTCAGCTTGCGGCGCCGGCGAAAGATGCGTTCCAGCATCGGCTGGCGCTTGACGTGACGTGCTTCGAGGGCGGTCAGAAACACCCGTGTCAGTTCGCCCACATGGGTCGCGTGTCGAAAATAGTCTTGCATGAAGATCTCGACCGCGCGGCGGCCTGCGGTGTCTTCATATCCCATCCGACGGGCGACCTCGACTTGCGTGTCGAAGGTCAGCTGGTCGTTGGCGCGGCCCGAAATCAGATGCAGATGGCAGCGCACCGCCCAAAGGAAATCTTCGGCCAGTGCAAAGTTCTGATACTCTTCCGGGGCAAAGACGCCGAGGCCGACCAGTTCGGCAGCACGATCAACCTGATGGATGTATTTTGAAATCCAGTAGAGCGTTTGCAAATCGCGCAGCCCGCCCTTGCCCTCTTTGACGTTCGGTTCCAGCACATAGCGCTGGCCGCCCTGGCGTTTGTGGCGGGCGTCACGTTCGACCAGCTTGGCCTCGATGAACTCGGGTCCGGTGCCGCGAAACAGATCCTGGCGCAGCCGGTCGCGCAGCTCATCGGCAAGCGGCGCGTGGCCGGCGACAAAGCGGTGCTCCAGAAGGGCGGTGCGGATCGTATAGTCCTCGCGGCCAAGGCGCAGACAATCGGCGACCGTGCGTGTCGAATGGCCCACCTTCAGTTTCAGATCCCAAAGCATGTAGAGCATGCTTTCGATCACGCTTTCTGCCCAGGGTGTCACCTTCCAGGGGGTCAGGAACAGCAGGTCCACATCCGAGTGCGGCGCCATTTCGGCCCGCCCATAGCCGCCCACCGCCACCACTGCGATCTGCTCGACCTCCGTTTGGTTCGGCGGTCGGTGCAAATAGTTCGTTGCCACGTTCAGCACGGCGATGACGGTGGCATCGGTCAGCGCCGAATAGGCGCGCACGGTCGAGCGCGCCCGCCGCGGGTGAGCCGCAAAATGCGCCTCGATCGTCTCGGTCACCTCTTGCCGGGCATTGGCCAGCAGACGCACCGTTGTGGCACGGATTTCGCGGTGGTCAGTGACCCCCTCGAGCGCCGCCTCGATCCCGAGGCTCAGCGTCGCGGGGTCAAAGGAAGGGTCTGCTCCGGACGAAGCCGGGGCCAGGATCTGCGGGGCCTGTGGGGCGGTGTTGCTTTGGGTCACGATGGCTCGGTTCAGGGCAGGCCGCCGGGTCAGGACCCGGCGCCGCCAAAGCTTCTGGGGGCGGCGTCAATCACGACGGCTTGGCCGTTTCGGACCTCGGCCACGGCGAGACCGCGTTCGTTGGTGCCATCCGCGCGCAGCCGGAAGATGCCGTTCACCCCGACAAAACCCGCCCCTTGGGTCAGCGCACCGCGTGTCAGCGCTTCGGAATTGCCAGACCGCACCAAGGCGCCGATCGCGGCAATGCCGTCATAGGCCAATCCCGAGATCGGGTGTGGCGGCTCGCCGAAAGCGGCCTGATAGCGCGACTGGAACTGTTGGTTCAGGTTCGGGTCCGGCAGCGCGAACCAGCCACCCTGAACGCCCGGCAGCAACAGTGTCGCGGGCGGAATGTCCCAGCGCGTCAGGCCAAGAAACTTGACCATGTTGGGGCTGACGCCCTGTTCGGGCAGCATCTGCGCCAAAAGCGGAAGCGCCCCTGCCGTATCTGCCGTCAAGAACAGTGCATCGACCTCGCCGTTCTTGGCCTTGGTGGCGATTGCCGGGATCGCGTCAATCACGCCCTGTTGCGAGAAGGGAAAGGAGGTCGAGCCCGCCATCACCGCCCCGGATCGCGCTGTTGCGCGCTCGATGGCCCGCGCGCCAACGTCGCCCGAGGTGGTTTGTTCGTGCACCACCATGATCCGGCGCTTGCCTTTTGACGCGGCGTATCTGGCCAGACGGTCGGCCGTGTTGGGGAAGGTTGGCCCGAGCACAAAGACGTTGCCACCAGCGATATCGGTGTTGTTCGAGAATGACAGCACGTTCACACCGCGAGAGGCCACGGCAACGCCGGCCGCATTGGCCGCCTCGGCAAAGACCGGCCCCAGAATGATCTTGGCGCCTTCGTCCACCGCCTGAGTGGCGACCCTTGCCGCCTGCGCCGGCGAACCGCCGGTGTTGTAGACCCGCAGGTCAATCTTCACGCCATGCAGGTCCGCGATTGCCAGTTCGGCCGCCTGATGCAGCGCCCGTGCCAGGACTTCGTCGCCCGAGTTGCCTGACCCAGCGGGAACCAGCAGTGCCACCGGCACCGCCGCACCCGTGTTGATCGAGGGGCCGGAGTTGCCGCCAACGCCTGAAACGGGCTGGCACGCAGCAAGCCAGAGCGCCGACAAGATCGCCGTGATTCTCAGCAAAGGCTTGCGGGGGTTACGCAAAAGGGCAAACATGGCACAGTCCTCGGGTCGGGGATACAAGTGGGCAATACCGGGCAAACCCTAAGCGGTTCGCGGCCCGAAGTAAACTTTGCAACAGACACGGGATTGGCGGAAATGACAGGCGAACGACGTCCGGGCGGAACTTTGCCGGGAACGCTGGCCCCGGGGCTACATTTTCTCGCAACGCCGATCGGGGCGGCGCGCGACATTACGCTGCGCGCCCTGGACATTCTGGCAAATGCCGATGTGATCGCGGCCGAGGATACGCGCACCCTGCGACACCTGATGGAGATCCACGGCGTGCCGCTGAACGGGCGCCGCGTGGTGGCCTATCACGATCATAACGGTGAGGCGCAACGCCCCTTTCTTCTGCACCAGCTGGCCGAGGGCAAGAGCCTCGCCTATGCCTCGGAGGCGGGGACGCCGCTTGTGGCCGACCCAGGGTATCAATTGGGCCGCGCCGCGATCGAGGCCGGTTTTGCGGTCTATGCCGCGCCCGGCCCGTCGGCGGTTCTGGCCGCGCTGACGGTATCGGGGTTGCCTTCGGATCGGTTCCTGTTCGCGGGCTTTCCGCCAAACACGAAATCCGCGCGAAAAAAATGGCTGGCCGAATTCGCCACGATCCCCGCGACCCTGATTTTCTACGAATCGCCCAAACGCATTGGGGAAATGTTAGGGGATTTGGTGTCAGAGTTGGGCGGTGAACGGCAGGCTGCGATATGCCGGGAACTGACCAAGCGCTTTGAAGAAGTGCGTCGTGGAACGTTGACCGACTTGGCCGCAGCCTATGCGGGCCAGCCGGTCAAGGGTGAAATAGTGGTGGTGGTGGACCGGGCGCATGGGCGCCGCGCCGGGCCCGAGGATGTTGCCGCGGCGCTGAAAGAGCGGTTGGGCCGGATGAGTGTGAAAGACGCGGCCAGCGAGGTGGCCGAGCTGCTGGGACTGCCCCGGCGCGAGGTGTATCAGTCGGCCTTGGCGATGGAGCGAGACGAATGAGTGGTGCGGTATCCTATCATGGTGGTCTGGCGGCCGAGGCGCAGGTTGCGGCACTTTATCAGCGTCGTGGTCGACAGATCGCGGCACAGCGTTGGCGCGGCACCGCAGGCGAGATTGACCTTGTGGCGCGCGACGGGGATGCGGTGATCTTCATCGAGGTCAAGAAGGCGGCCAGTCATGCCCGCGCCGTAGAGCGGCTGTCGCGCCGCCAAATGAACCGGATCTATGCGTCGGCCAGTGAATTCATTGCCGGTGAACCCGCAGGCCAGATGACCGAGGTGCGATTCGATGTCGCGCTGGTTGATTCGATAGGCCGGATCGAGGTTTTGGAGAATGCTTTCGGTCTGGACTGGTAAATCTCACATCCTTTGCGGTCTTCCTCCGCCGTAAATCGGACCAGGCCCGTGCCCGCTTGTCAGGCAAGGTTCCATTTTGTGTGTCAATTGGTAGTCATCCCTGCACGACCGTGCCCGATCTGGCCGACCCTCCGTGAGGCCGCGCAGAGCGATTGCATCGCCGCGCGGCCTGCGTCATCAAGGGGCTAACAAAAGGGGGTGCCCATGGCTTTGAAGGTTGCAATCCAGATGGATCCGATCGGTGCGATCAATATCGACGCCGACAGCACCTTTCGTATTGCGGAAGAAGCGCAGGCGCGCGGACATTCGCTGTTTTACTACACGCCCGACAAGCTGGCCTACCGCGAAGGGCACATTCTGGCGCGGGGGTGGCCGCTGACCGTGCGGCGTGAAAAGGGAAATCACTTCACCTTGGGCAATGAAGTCGAAGTGGATCTGGCGGATTGGGATGTCGTCTGGCTGCGTCAGGATCCGCCTTTCGACATGGGCTATATCACCACGTCGCATCTGCTGGAGCGCATCCACCCGGCGACATTGGTGGTCAACGATCCGTTCTGGGTGCGCAATTTCCCTGAAAAGCTGCTGGTGCTCAATTTTCCCGACCTGACTCCGCCGACATTGGTCGCGCGCGACCTGGCAACGATTCGCGCCTTCAAGGCCAAGCATGGCGACATCATCCTCAAGCCGCTTTACGGCAATGGCGGGGCGGGGGTGTTCCGGCTGGACCCGAACGACCGCAACCTCGCCTCTCTGCATGAGTTGTTTGTCAGCCTGAGCCGCGAGCCTCTGATCGCGCAAAAGTTCATCCCGGATGTGTCGAAAGGCGACAAGCGGATCATCCTGATCAACGGCGATCCGGTCGGCGCGATCAACCGGGTGCCGGCGGCAGGCGAGACCCGTTCGAACATGCATGTCGGCGGGCGCCCCGAAAAGATCGGTCTGACTGCGCGCGACCGCGAAATCTGCGCCACCATCGGCCCGGTGCTGCGTGAAAAGGGGCAGGTGTTTGTTGGTATCGACGTGATTGGCAACTGGCTGACCGAGATCAACGTGACCTCGCCCACCGGCATTCTGGAGCTGGAACGGTTTGATGGCGTGAATGTCGCCGCGCAGATCTGGCAGGTGATCGAGGACAAGCGCGCCGCGATGTAAACCCGCTACCGCCCGATCCGCAATGCCAGCCGAAAGCTGACCGCTTCCGCGATATGGGGCGCGGCCACGCGGTCGGCGCCATCAAGGTCGGCAATGGTGCGCGCGACCCGCAAGACCCTGTGATAGCCCCGCGCCGACAGCCCGAATCGGTCCGCGACGCGCGCAAGAAGGGCGCGTCCCTCGGCATCGGGGGCGGCGATGTCTTCCAGCAGCGCGCCCTCGGCCTCGGCGTTGACGCGCAGCTTGGGGTGGTTTGCAAAGCGCGCAGTCTGACGCTGCCGCGCCGCTGTAACCCGCGCTGCGATACTTGTCGAAGGTTCGCCCGTGGCCGGCAGTTCGAGGTCGGAGTAGGCAACGGCGGGCACTTCGATGCGCAGATCAATGCGGTCCATCAACGGCCCCGAGATCCGCCCCAGATAGTCTTCGCCGCAGTTTGGCGCACGGGCGCACGCGCGCGCCGGATCGGATAGATACCCGCATTTGCAAGGGTTTGCCGCCGCTACGAGCAGGAATTGGCAGGGGTAGCGGATATGGGCATTGGCACGCGCGACGACGACTTCGCCCGTCTCGATCGGCTGGCGCAGGGTTTCAAGAACCGCGCGGGGGAACTCGGGAAACTCGTCCATGAATAACACGCCATTGTGCGCGAGGCTGATCTCGCCCGGTTTTGCGCCTCGCCCGCCGCCGACGATCGCCGCCATGGATGCGGTGTGATGCGGTTCGCGAAACGGGCGAAGTCGTGAAATTCCGCCTTCGGACAGCAATCCCGACAAAGAATGAATCATCGAGGTTTCCAGTGCCTCGGCCGCCGAAAGAGGCGGCAAGATGCCAGGTATTCGTGCTGCCAGCATGGATTTTCCCGACCCCGGCGGCCCGACCATCAGCAAATGGTGTCGCCCGGCGGCAGCGATTTCCAGCGCGCGTTTGGCGCGTTCCTGGCCCTTTACGTCGCGCATGTCGCGCAGTGCCGCCAAGGCTGCCACCTCGCCGGGTTCGGCGGGGGGCAGCGGTTGGCGGCCGGTGAAATGGGCGATTGCCTCGGCCAGTGTGGCAGGCGCGAAAACCGGGGTTGCACCGACCCAGGCGGCCTCGGCACCACAGGTGCGCGGGCAGATCAGGGCACGATCTTCCTCGGCGGCGGCCAGCGCGGCGGGCAACGCGCCCGCCACTGCGACCAGCCGCCCGTCCAGCGACAGTTCCCCCAACGCGACGCAGCCCTCGACCGCATCGCGGGGCAGGATCTCGATCGCGGCCAAAAGCGCCAGAGCGATCGGCAAATCGAAATGCGAGCCTTCCTTCGGCAGGTCGGCGGGCGAAAGGTTTACGGTGATCTTCTTCGAGGGCAGCGCGATCGCCAGCGCGTTCAAGGCCGCGCGAACCCTTTCGCGCGCCTCTGAGACCGCCTTGTCGGGCAGACCGACAATGGAGAAAGCCGGCATGCCCTGTGCGACGGCGCATTGCACCTCGACCAGCCGTGCCTCGACCCCTTCAAAGGCCACCGTATAGGCCCGCGCCACCATGGTTCACCTGCTTCCCAATCGAGGTTAACGGCTAGGAGAAGAAGGTTTAGGAAGGGTTAATGCGATCGGATCATGGCCATGAAGGCAGGCCACGCCTCGGGGTCGGCAAGGGTCTTGTCGCGGCAAAACGCATTGCAAAAGCCCCAGATCCTGCCTTCGAGGGCCAGAAAATCGGTGACGGGTTTGCCGGAATAGGGGCAGGTGGCGTTGAGCGAGGGGCCATCGCTGCGCGTCGCGGTCAGCGGCGCGGGGCCGGGCCATGGCTGTGTCGGCCAGTCGCGCCGGTAAAACGGCTGATCGTAGCCCTCGGCCTGGCCCATCGCGCGCCAGCGCCGAAAGGCGGGGTCGGCAAGCTGTGCCGCCACATAGGCGGCAGCCTGTGGCCCGACCGGCAGGCTATAGCCCGCGATGCGCGCCGCAACGGGTGCAAAGAAAGCGTCGGCCACGCTCCACGCGCCAAAAAGCCATGGCCCGTCGGCACCAAAGTGATCGCGCGCCTGCGCCCAAAGTGTTTCGATTCGGGTCAAATCCAGCAAGACTTCGTCCGGCGGGGCGCAGTCGGTGTAGCTGACATTCAGATTCATCGGGCAATGGTTGCGCAACGCGCCAAAGCCGGCATGCATCTCGGCGGTCAGCCAGCGGGCGATGGCGCGGGCGGTAGGGTCATCTGGCCAAAGCCCGGCATCGGGGTGTCGCTCGGCCAGCGTCTCGGCGATGGCCAGCGTTTCAGCGATCACCATTCCCTCGGGCAAACGCAGCGCCGGCACCAGTTGCGCAGGCGCGAATTCGGTCAAAAGTCGTTTGAAATCATCCGAGTAAAACCGCGCCGTGGTGACCGATACCGGAATCCCGGTCTTTTCGAACAGCAGCCAGCCGCGCAGTGACCAACTGGAATAGGTCCGGTCTCCGATCGCGAGTTGATAGCCCATTGCGGTATCCCCCTCGGTTTTGTCGGCAAGCCGCGCGCCCTGCCGTTGCCGCCCATCGTGCACGCAGCGGCTTGGCGCCGCCAGATCAATTTTTGCGTGATCCGCAAGACAGGGCGCCGTGATTCAGGCATACTGAAAAGGTAGTGCAGCACAAGCAATGGGTGGGAGACCCGGGAGGCTGAGATGGCACTCGACGGAATGACCGATGAGACGCTGCCGCGTCACGCGATGCGCGCAGAACTGCTGGATGCCGAAACCGAGGTGGCCTTGGCCCGAGCGTGGCGCGATCGGCGCGACGAGGCTGCGCTGCATCGGTTGGTGACGGCCTACATGCGTCTGGCCATTTCCATGGCGTCGAAGTTTCGCCGCTACGGCGCGCCGATGAATGACCTGATTCAGGAAGCGTCGTTGGGGTTGATGAAGGCCGCCGACAAGTTCGACCCGGAACGGGGCGTGCGGTTTTCGACCTATGCGGTCTGGTGGATCAAGGCCAGCATTCAGGACTTTGTGATGCGCAACTGGTCGATGGTGCGAACCGGCTCGACCAGTGCGCAAAAGGCGTTGTTTTTCAACATGCGCCGGGTGCAGGCACAGTTGGAACGCGAGGCCGCGGTCGAGGGCGCGCATCTGGACGGCCATCAATTGCGCCAGCGCATCGCGGAAGAGATCGGCGTGCCGCTGGCGGATGTGGAGCTGATGGAGGGCCGTCTGTCGGGGTCGGATTTTTCGCTGAACGCCACGCAGTCTTCTGATGAAGAGGGGCGCGAGTGGATCGAGGCGCTTGAAGACGACAGCCCGGGTGCCGACGTGCTGGTGGCCGAGGCGCATGACGGCGCCATGATGCACCGTTGGCTGCGGCAGGCGCTGGATGTGCTGACCCCGCGAGAGCGGTTCATTGTCGCAGAGCGCCGCTTGCGGGATGACCCGCGCACCCTTGAATCCTTGGGGCAAGAGCTGGGTTTGTCGAAGGAAAGGATCCGCCAGCTCGAGGCGCAGGCCTTCGGCAAGATGCGCAAAAGCCTTGAAGCACACGGCCCCGAGGTGCATCAGTTCTTCGCATGAAGATCTTGATCGCGGCTATTGCCCTTTTCGCCCTGCCCGTCCTTGCTGGGCCCGTTCTGGCCGAACCTGTCATTGCAGGCGAGGTGACCGCCGATGCGCTGGATCGGCTTTCGGCCGAGATCGTGGTCTTGGGGGAGGTGCATGACAATCCCGCCCATCACGTCAATCAGGCCCGCGCCGTGGCTGCCTTGGCACCGCGTGCGCTGGTCTTCGAGATGTTGACTCAGGATCAGGCGGCACTTGCGTCGCCAAAGCTGCGCGCCGATCCGGTAGCCTTGGGCAAGGCTTTTGGCTGGGAAGCGGCGGGCTGGCCCGATTTCGCGCTCTATGCCCCGATTTTCGCTGCCGCCCCACATGCGATCATCGTTGGCGCTGCCCCCTCGCGCGACGAGGTGCGCCGCGCCTTGACCGAAGGTGCCGCCGCCGTTTTTGGCCCTGAAGCGGGACGCTTCGGGCTCGAGGCGCCGTTGTCACCCACCTTGAAATCCGCGCTCGAGTCCGAACAGATGGAGGCCCATTGCAACGCGCTTCCGCCCGAGATGCTGCCCGGCATGGTCGAGGCGCAACGCCTGCGCGATGCCACCTTTGCCCGCGCCACGCTGCGCGCGCTCAAGGCGACGGGGGGCCCGGTTGCGGTGATTACCGGCTCGGGGCATGCGCGTAGTGATACCGGCCTGCCGGCGGTGTTGCGGCTTGCCGCGCCGCATACCCCGGTTGTCGCACTGGGCCAGATCGAGCGCCCGGCCGCGCCAGAACAGCCCTTTGATCTGTGGATCGTGACCGATCCGACCCCGCGCGAAGACCCCTGTCTTGCCTTCCAGAAATAGCGCGCGCTTGCACCCTTGCCGCCCCGCGCCTAAGGATTGAGGCAAAGCGGAGGGCGCGATGCTGGCGGACAAGAAGATACTCCTGATCATCGGCGGCGGAATCGCGGCCTTCAAATCGCTGGAACTGATCCGGCGGTTGCGGGATCACGGTGCCTCGGTGGTGCCGGTGCTGACCCGGGCGGGCGCGCAATTCGTGACACCGCTGTCGGTGTCGGCGTTGGCAGGGGCAAAGTGTCATACCGATCTGTTCGATCTGACCGACGAGGCCGAGATGGGCCATATCCAACTGTCGCGTGCCGCCGATCTTGTGGTCGTGGCGCCCGCGACAGCCGATCTGATCGGCAAGATGGCGGCGGGGCTGGCGAATGATCTGGCCTCGACCTTGTTGATGGCCACCGACAAAAGCGTGCTGCTGGCGCCGGCGATGAATGTGCGGATGTGGCAACACCCGGCCTGCCAGCGCAACCGCGCGACGCTGGCCGGGGATGGGGTTCGGTTTGTCGGCCCGACCGAAGGTGAAATGGCTTGCGGTGAATTTGGGCCCGGCCGGATGGCCGAACCCGTCGAAATCGTCGAGGCCGTGGCTTTGGCGCTGGGCGGCGGGCCCTTGGCCGGGCGGCATGTGCTGCTGACCTCGGGGCCGACGCATGAGCCGATCGACCCGGTGCGCTATATCGCCAACCGCTCATCGGGGGCGCAGGGCAGCGCGCTGGCCGCCGCTTTGCGTGATCTGGGCGCACGGGTCACTTTCGTGACCGGGCCGGCACTGGTGCCGCCGCCGGCGGGGGTCACGGTGGTGCCGGTGGAAACGGCGGCGCAGATGCTGGATGCGGTGCAAGCCGCGCTGCCCGCCGATGCTGCGGTCTTTGCCGCCGCCGTCGCCGATTGGCATGTCGCCAATGCCGCCGGGCAGAAGATCAAGAAAGACGCCGCAGGCCACGCCCCGGCGCTGGAATTCGCCGAAAACCCCGACATTCTGGCAACCGTCAGCCAGATGCGCGCCGGCCGGCCCGCGCTGGTGGTGGGTTTTGCCGCCGAAACAAACGATGTGTTGGCCCATGCCAGCGCCAAGCGCGCGCGCAAGGGCTGTGACTGGATTGTTGCGAATGACGTCAGCCCCGACACCGGCATCATGGGCGGCGCGGAAAATGCAGTGACGGTGATCGATGCCGAAGGGGCGGAAAGCTGGCCGCGGATGGGCAAGGATGCCGTTGCGCGGCGTTTGGCGGTGCGGATCGCCGAGGCGCTGGCAGGGCGTTGAGGACGGGAGCCTCCGGCGGGAGTATTGCGGCCAAAAAGAAGCCGTGGTCGAATTGGTTGGGCGACGCTTGCGGGGTGGTGGGCGAGCGCGGCACTGAAGGTGGGGATTGCGGAAGATGGCTCCGATCTTGAAGATTTTGCGCGAAGACTGGGCGGATGCGGGGGTTGCGCTTCCGTCTTATGAAACGGCGGGGGCGGCGGGGGCGGATGTGCGTGCCAATCTGCGGCCCGAAGACCGTGCGTCGGGGTTTACGCTGGATCCGATGCGCCGGGCGATCGTGCCGACCGGGATTCGGCTGGAAATTCCGCGGGGGTTCGAGGTGCAGATCCGGCCCCGTTCGGGTCTGGCGCTGAAACACGGGATCACGCTGCCCAATACGCCGGGCACGATCGATAGCGATTATCGCGGCCCTCTGGGGGTGCTTTTGGTCAACCTTGGGGCCGAGCCCTATACCGTTCAGCATGGCGACCGGATCGCACAGTTGATCGTGGCGCCTGTGGTGCAGGCGCGTTTCAAGCTGGTCGAGGCCTTGGGCGATACGGCGCGGGGCGAAGGCGGGTTTGGCTCGACGGGTCGAGGGTAGGATGCTGGTCTTTTCCCTGGTGGTGATGCTGGTCGGGGTGGGCCTGCTGTTCAAAATCCCGTCGCGCGGGATTTGGGCGATGCTGGGGGTGTTCTGGCTGGGACTGGTCGGGGCGCATCTGGTGACCTTTCCGCAGCCCAATCCGGTAACCCGCGCGACGGGCGGGACGCTGTTTGCATGGGTCGCGCTTGGGCTGGTGGTGGCGCTGGTGCAGCTTTACCGGGTGGGGCTGGCCTGGCTGCGGGCGCGGGCGCTGCCCAAGGCGCCGCAAAGCCCGGCGCCAGCGCAAGGCGTGGGCGCGCCGGCAAGTTTCGGCCCGACCGAGCTTGACCGCTATGCGCGCCATATCGTGTTGCGCGAAATTGGCGGCGCGGGGCAAAAGCGGCTGAAGAACGCCAAGGTTCTGGTCGTGGGGGCAGGGGGGCTTGGCTCGCCCGTGCTTTTGTATCTGGCGGCGGCGGGGGTCGGCACGATCGGCGTGATCGACGATGACGTGGTGTCGAATTCGAACTTGCAGCGGCAGGTGATCCATACCGATGCGCGGATCGGTCAGCCGAAAGTGTTTTCCGCGCAGATCGCGCTGGCGGCGCTGAACCCGTTTGTCGAGGTGCGGCCCTATAACCGCCGCCTGACCGAGGCCGAGGCCAGTGCGCTGTTTGCCGACTATGATCTGATCCTTGACGGGTCGGACAATTTCGCCACCCGGTATCTGGTCAACGAGGCCGCCGTCTGTGTGGGCAAGCCTCTGATCTCGGGCGCGATTGCGCAGTGGGAAGGCCAGCTTGGCCTTTATGATCCGGCCCGGGACGCGCCGTGCTACGCTTGTGTCTTTCCGCATGCACCGGCGGCCGGTCTGGCGCCGGCCTGTGCCGAGGCGGGGGTGGTCGGGGCCTTGCCGGGGGTGGTTGGCGCGATGATGGCGGTCGAGGCGATCAAGGAAATCACCGGCGCGGGGCAGTCCTTGCGCGGGCGGCTTTTGATTTATGACGCGCTTTGGGGCGAAAACCGGCAGATCGCGGTCAAACGCCGCGCGGATTGTGTGGTGTGCGGCACACGCGAGAACTGGACGGGCGCGACGGCTGGGCCTAATGTCGGGCCAAACCGCTAGTGACAGGAGCCTGACCGATGAAGATTTCCGCCGCTGCTACCCTTGCCGCCACCCTTGCCCTGATGCCGTTCGCCGGCGCGGCCCTTGCCGAAGTGCCCGATCTGGCCGGTCGCGCCGTCACTGTGGTGACCGAAAACGCCTACCCGCCGCTGCAATTCGTCGATGCCTCGGGTGCTGCGGTGGGGTGGGAATATGACGCCATGGCCGAGATCGCAAAGCGTCTGAATATCGCGGTCAGCTATGAAAACTCGAGCTGGGATGCGATGATCCCGGCGGTCTCGGGCGGGCAGTTCGATATCGGCATGACCGGGATCACGATCCGCGATGACCGCAAGGAGCAGGTGGATTTCTCGGACCCCTACATGCGTTCCGAGATGGTGATGATGGTGCGCGGCGATGAGGCGCGTTTTGCCGATGCCGCCGGTTTCGCCGCCAATCCGGCGCTGTTGATGGCCGCGCAGCCGGGCACCACGCCGTTCTATGTCGGCGTCTACGAGGTGCTGGACGGGAACGAGGCGAACCCCAGGATCAAGATGTTCGAGACCTTTGGCGCCGGGGTCGAGGCGCTGCGGTCGGGTGATGTGGACCTTGTGCTGACCGATGGCACCTCGGGCAACGGCTATGTCGCGGCCTCGGGGGGCGGGCTGAAGATCGTCGGCGAAAAGCTGGGGGCCGAGGATTTCGGCTTCATATTCCCCAAGGGTTCGGATCTGGTGGCGCCGATCAACGAGGCGATCGCCGCGATGAAGGCCGATGGCACGATCGAGGCGCTGAATACCAAGTGGTTTCTTGACTACAAGATGGGTCAGTAGGGCGGATCGGGCAGGCCGGATTCCGGCAGGTGGCGCCGAACCCGCGCCCTGAAAAGGACTTTCCGTGGTGGCTGCTGGTGCTGGTGGCGGCGGGGGTCTGGCTGTTCTGGCAGGTTCAGGCCGACCCGGTCTATTCGCGGGTGCTGGCGACGCTGTCCAAGGGGATCGGCATCACCGGGATGGTGACGCTGGTGGGGTTTTTCGGGGCCTCGGTTCTGGGGCTTTTGCTGGCGGTCGCGACGCTGTCGCGCTGGCTGGTGCTGCGGCAGGCGGCGCGGCTTTACATCGAGGTGATGCGCGGCATCCCGATCATCGTGCTGCTGTTGTATGTGGCCTTTGCGATGACGCCCGCGCTGATCGCGGCGTGGAACTGGCTGGCCGAGCCGCTGCGGCTTGGCGCCCTGAGCACGCGGGATTTTTCGTTGCTGTGGCGGGCGGTTCTGGCGCTGATCCTGGCCTATTCGGCATTCATCGCCGAGGTGTTCCGGGCCGGTTTGCAGGCGGTGGATATCGGCCAGATCGAGGCCGCCGAGGCACTGGGGCTGAACCGTTGGCAGCGGTTTCGCCATATCGTCTTTCCGCAGGCGTTTCGGATGATCCTGCCGCCGCTGGGCAATGACTTTGTGGCGATGGTCAAGGACAGCTCGCTTGTCTCGGTGCTGGGGGTCGCGGATATCACGCAGCTTGGAAAGGTCACGGCGGCGGGGAATTTTCGCTATTTCGAGACCTATAACGTGGTGGCGCTGATCTATTTGACAATGACCATCGGGCTTTCGCTGGGTTTGCGGCGGCTTGAGGCGCGATTGCGCAGCCGCGGCGAACGCGGCTAGGGCGGGTGCCTCCGGCGGGGATATTTTTGCGAAGATGAAGCCCGGTCTGGTGCTTTCGGCGCGTGCGTCCTAGGTTTCGCCGAAAGGAGATACGCCATGACCAATCCGCTGTTGAGTGACTGGATCGGGGAATTTGCCCTGCCGCCATTTGCCGCGATCCGCGACGAGGATTTTTCGCCGGCGTTCGATCGGGCGTTGCAAGAGGCGCGCGCGGCAATCGCTGCGATCGGCGCAAACCCGGAGCCGCCGACGTTCGACAATACGGTTGCGGCGATGGAACTGGCCGAGGGTCTTCTGGACCGCGTGTCGGGGGTGTTTTACAATCTGGCCGGGGCTGACAGCACCCCCGCGCGCGAAGCGCTGCAGCGGGATCTGGCGCCGAAGATGGCGGCGTTTTCGTCTGAGGTGACGATGAACGCGGCGCTGTTCGCGCGGATCGAGGCGCTTTGGGCGGCGCGCGAGGGGCTGGGGCTGACGGCGGAACGGGCGCGGGTATTGGAGCTATACCGGCAGATGTTCGTGCGCGCCGGAGCCGGGTTGAAGGGTGCCGACCGGGGCCGGATGTCGGCGATCAAGGAGCGGCTGGCGGTGCTTTCGACGGCCTTCAGCCAGAACCTTCTGGCCGATGAGCGCGCGTGGTTTCGCCCGCTGAGCGAGGCCGAGTTGGAAGGGCTGCCCGATTTCGTGGTGGAAGCGGCCCGTGCCGCCGGGGCCGAACGCGGCGCCGAAGGCCCGGTGCTGACGCTGAACCGGTCGCTGATCGTGCCATTCTTGCAGTTCTCGCCGCGCCGCGATCTGCGCGAGATCGCCTATGAGGCTTGGGTTGCCCGCGGCGCGAACGGCGGTGTGACCGACAACCGCGCGCTGGCGACCGAGATTCTGGCCCTGCGCGAAGAACGCGCCCGTTTGCTGGGTTATGCCAGCTTTGCCGACTACAAGCTGGAGCCTGAGATGGCGGGTACGCCGGGCCGGGTGCGCGATCTGTTGATGTGCGTCTGGGCACCGGCGCGGGCCAAGGCCAATGCCGATGCCGGGGTGCTGACCGCGATAATGCACGGCGACGGCGTGAACGGCGATCTCGAGGCTTGGGATTGGCGCTATTATTCCGAAGCTCGGCGCAAGGTCGAACATGACCTCGATGAGACGGCGCTGAAGCCCTACCTCTCGCTTGAGGCGATGCTGGGGGCGATCTTCGATGTGGCGGGGCGGCTGTTCGGGTTGGAGTTTCGCGCACTCGAGGGGCCGTTTTACCACGCCGATGTGCGCGGCTGGGAGGTAACCCGCGGCGGCAATCATCTGGCGGTGTTTCTGGGGGATTATTTCGCGCGCGGCTCGAAGCGCTCGGGTGCCTGGTGCTCGGCGATGCGCAGTCAGCGCAAACTGGGCGGCGAGGTGCGCCCGATCGTGGTCAATGTGTGCAACTTCGCCAAGGGCGATCCGACGCTGTTGAGTTGGGATGATGCGCGCACGTTGTTTCACGAATTCGGCCATGCACTGCATCAGATGCTGTCGGACGTGACCTATCCGTTCATCTCCGGCACTTCGGTCGCGCGTGATTTCGTTGAGTTGCCAAGCCAGTTGTTCGAGCATTGGCTGGAGGTGCCCGAAGTTCTGGCCCGCCACGCGCGCCACCACCTGACCGGCGCGCCGATGCCAGACGATCTGCGCGCGCGTCTGCTGGCGGCCTCGACCTACGATCAGGGCTTTGCGACAGTGGAATACGTCGCCTCGGCGCTGGTCGATCTGGCGTTCCACGAGGGTGCGGCCCCTGCCGACCCGATGGCGACGCAGGCGCAGGTGCTGGATGGGCTCGGGATGCCGCGCGCGATCCGGATGCGCCACGCCACGCCGCATTTTGCGCATGTGTTTTCGGGCGACGGGTATTCGTCGGGATACTACAGCTACATGTGGTCCGAGGTGATGGATGCCGACGCCTTCGCGGCATTCGAAGAGACGGGCGACGCGTTCAACCCGGAAATCGCCAAGCGATTGGAGACGTTCATCCTTTCGGCGGGCGGGTCGCGCCCGGCCGAAGAGCTTTACACCGCGTTTCGTGGAAGGATGCCGGGTGTCGAGGCGTTGCTGAAAGGGCGTGGGCTGATCGAAGCGGTGTAAGAGCGGCGCGCGTCGGAGCCTCCGGCGGGAGTATTTTGACCAAACAGAAGGGGGACTTCTTTTTGGCTTAAATACTCATTCCGAGGTGGCGGGATGCGCAGCTTCGCGGGTCGCGACGTCCTGGTGGATGATCACATCGGCGTTGGGATACGCCTTGACGATTGCGCGCTTCAATGCCGCGCCGATGTCATGCGCGTCGCGCAAGGGTTGGTCACCGTCCAACTCGATATGCAGGTGGACAAAGATGCGACTGCCGGCGGTGCGGGTCTTGAGGTCGTGGAAGCCATAGACGCCGGGCCAGTTACGCGCGATCTGGGCAATGCCGTTGATTGTTTCGGGGCTCGCGGCGCGGTCCATCAAGGCGTTCCAGGCGCCGGCGAAGATGTTGACGGCACCAAAGACCATGATCGTGGCCGCGATCAATGCAACGATACTGTCGATCTTTTCGATCCCGAAGCGCGAAGAGACCCAAAGGGCGACGATCGCGCCAAGTGTAGGCAGCAGGTCGCCGACGTAATGCAGTGAATCCGCCGCCACCACGCGGTTGCCTGTGCGCCTGGCGACACGGCGTTGCCACGCCACAAGCCCCAGCGTCAGCGCTGCGGAAATCGCCATCACCCAAATGCCCGACTGCTCTGCGCTGAGGTGCGATTGCGTCTTGCCGGACAGCCGTTCCAACGCGGCCCAACCGATCACGATGGCCAAGCCGACAATGATCAACGCCTGCCCCAACGCCGCCAGATCCTCGGCCGACGTATGGCCGAAGGCGTGGTCTTCGTCTGGCGGGCGTGCGGCGTAGAAGATCGCCGTCAGCCCCGCCGCCGACATCAACAGATCCATCGCGCTATCGGTCAGCGAGGCGGCGATCGACAGCGACCCGGTTTGCGCCAGCGCCCAGAGCTTCAGCAGCACAAGGCACAGCGCCACCGCGACCGAGGCAAGACCGGCAGAAAGGTTGAGAGTGGTTTCGTTGCGCATCGTCCCATGCCTTTCCGGGCTATTGGGCGCGCTCTTAGCACCCTCGCGCGGGGCTGTCATGTGCTCTGGCGCCGGTCTCGGCGCTAGTCGCGCAGCTCATCAGGTTCCACGCCCCAGATCGCGGTTTTCGGCACCCAGCCCTTTTCGCCCCCTGACGAGATCCGGCACCAATCGCGGTTGCATTCACCCAATCGCGCAATCACCCCGGCTTCGGCCAGCGCCACGACCGAAGCCGTCGCATCAGGGCGCACCTTCAACTCGGTCATGTCGTCTTGCACGATGACCGTGCGTACCCCCGACAATAGCGAATAGTGCACCCAGCCACCCGCGCCGTCGCGGTCTTCGACCCGGCGCCAATGGCCGAACTCGGCGGTCACCCGCAAGGGCATGCCGTTGTGGCGAAAAACCCAGTCGATCCGGTGGCTTAGCGAGGGGCCGCGGCGCGCGTTGCCTTCAGAGCCCTTCAGCGACACAAACCGCGGCAGCGGCAGGTTTGTCACCGTGCCACGCAAGGTCGGCGTGCTGGCCAAGACCTCGCCGGGGGTCGTGACCGCCTCTGGCGGCGCGTCCAAAGGTTGCTCTTGCGCGCGCGCCACGCTTGTCAGACCTAGCGCCATGGCCAGCGCCGCTGCGACCAGTAAAGACCGAAAACCCATATCAACCGCCTGCCTGTCTTGCCCACGCGCCGCGACAATACTGCCCTAAATCGCCGCAGGCTTGATCCTGCCCCATCAGGGCCTTGTGCCGCGCCCCGTTGCACGGCACTTTGCACACAAGCGACGCAGTTTGGAAGAGAGGAGACCCCGCCATGCCCGCACCACGCCTGAGTGTTGTCGTGACGCGACGGTTGCCCGAGGTTGTAGAAACCCGGATGACGGAATTGTTCAACGTGGAACTGCGCGACACAGACGAGCGCATGACCCGGGACGAACTGAGCGACGCGATGCGCCGCGCCGACGTGCTGGTGCCCTGCATCACCGACCCGATTGACGCCAATATGCTGGCGCAGGCGGGCGAAAAGCTCAAGCTCATCGCCAACTTTGGCGCCGGGGTCGATCATATCGACGTCGCCAGCGCCCGCCAGCGCGGCGTTCTTGTGTCGAACACACCGGGGGTGGTGACCGACGACACCGCCGACATGACCATGGCGCTGATCCTTGCCGTCACCCGGCGCATCCCGGAGGGGCTGGCGGTAATGCAGGCGGGCAACTGGAAAGGCTGGTCGCCGACCGGTTTCATGGGCGGGCGGATCGGTGGCAAGCGGCTTGGGATTCTGGGCATGGGCAGGATCGGGCAGGCGCTGGCCAAACGCGCCCGCGCCTTTGGCATGCAGATCCACTACCACAATCGAAAACGCCTGCGCCCCGAGATCGAAGACGATCTCGAGGCGACGTGGTGGGAAAGCCTCGACCAGATGGTCAGCCGAATGGATGTGATCTCGGTCAACTGCCCGCACACGCCCTCGACCTTCCATCTGATGAACGCGCGCCGACTCAAGCTGATGAAACCTGCGGCGGTGATCGTGAATACCTCGCGCGGCGAAGTGATCGACGAAAACGCCCTGACGCGGATGCTGCGCGCGGGCGAAATCGCCGGCGCCGGGCTGGATGTGTTCGAACACGGCCACGAAATCAACCCGCGCCTGCGCGAACTGCCCAATGTGGTCTTGCTGCCGCATATGGGCTCGGCCACGCTGGAAGGGCGCGTCGAGATGGGCGAAAAGGTCATCATCAACATCAAGACCTTCGCCGATGGTCACCGACCGCCCGATCTGGTGGTGCCGGGGATGCTCTAGGATTCATCTTCGCGAAAATATCCTCGGGGGGAGCGGCCCCTGCAAGGGGCAGCGTGGGGGGCAGACAGCCCCCCTTTCGACGGCCACCAATCGCCCATGTCGTTTTCGTCTGGCAAATGTCGGCCCGGCTTGCCCGTTTGCCGCCTGCTCTGGCAAAACGGTGAAA
This sequence comes from Rhodobacteraceae bacterium UBA6197, assembly GCA_002422085.1. Classification (GTDB taxonomy): domain Bacteria; phylum Pseudomonadota; class Alphaproteobacteria; order Rhodobacterales; family Rhodobacteraceae; genus UBA6197. The sequence goes on along the minus strand of DISZ01000001.1, from coordinate 249,515 downwards.
ACACAAGGGTCAGGAGTCGCCCATGAAAACGCATGTCAAAGCATTGGTTGTCGGTGGCGGCGCCGTCGGTTGCGGGGTTGCCTATCACCTGGCCAAGGCCGGCTGGGAGACGATGCTGATTGAACGCGACGAGCTGACCTCGGGCTCGACCTGGCATGCGGCGGGGCTTTTGCCACTGTTCAACATGGGCTACGCCACCACCCATATCCACAAATACTCGGTCGATTTCTACAAATCACTCGAGGCTGAAACCGGGCTCAACGCCGGCTTTGCGGTGGTCGGCAACCTGCGCATGGCGCAGACCGATGCGCGGATGGACGAATACATGCTGTATTCCTCGGTCGCGGAGACCGCCGATGTCTATCATGAATTCCTGACCCCGCGCGAGATGAAGGACCGCTGGCCCCTGCTGCGCACCGACGACCTCAAGGGCGCGCTGTTTCATCCGCAAGACGGCTATATCAACCCTGCCGATGTGACCCAGGCGATGGCCAAGGGCGCGCGCCAGCGCGGCGTCGATATCGTGCGCAAGGTGCAGGTCAACGGCTATCGCTGGACCGGCTCTGAATGGATCGTGACCTGCGCGAAGATGGTCGAGCGCGGCGGCAATCTGGTGCCCTCGGAAGAGGTCTTCGAGATTCGCGCCGAACATGTCGTCACCGCCACCGGCAACCACGCGCAGCGCACCGCGCGGCTGCTGGGCGTCAAGATCCCGGCAATTCCGGTCGAGCATCAGTTCATCGTCACCGAACCCGACCCGATGCTGGTCGAATACCGCAAGACCCATCCCGAACACCCGGTTCTGCGCGATGCCGACGCGAAATGGTATGTGCGCGAGGAACGCGGCGGCTGGATCCTTGGCCCCTATGAGCGCGGCGCCCCGGCGCGGTTCCTTTACGACGTGCCCGAAACCTTCCGCGCCGATCTGTTCCCGCTGGATCTGGAGCGGATCGAGGCCGAATATCTCAGCATGATCCACCGCCTGCCCTCGTCCGAAACCGTTGGTCTGAAAGACGATTTCAACGGCCCGATCTGCTATACCCCGGATGGCAACCCGCTGGTCGGCCCGGTGCCGGGGCTGCGCAACATGTGGCTGGCCGAGGGCTTTTCCTTTGGCATCACGGCAGCGGGCGGCACCGGCTACTACCTTGCCCAGATGATGGTAGAGGGCGAGGCCGAGATCGACATGGCCAGCCTTGACCCGCGCCGCTATGGCGACTGGATGACCACCGAATATGCCGCGCGCAAGAACGAGGAATGCTACGAACACGTCTTCGTGCTGCACCACCCGGACGAAGAACGCGAAGCCTGCCGCGGCCTGCGCACCAGCCCCGCCTATGACCGTCAGGCCGCGCTTGGCGCGCAGTTTGGCCAGATCAACGGCTGGGACCGGCCGAACTACTATGGCCCGCTGGATGCGCCGGCAGACTTTGACCACAGCGCGCGCAGCTTTCGGCGCGGCGCCTGGTGGCCTTACGCCCGCGCCGAAGCCGAGGCGATCCGCACCACCGCCGGGCTGATCGACGCCACCGCCTTTACCAAGCACCTCGTGCGCGGCCCCGGCGCCACGGCGTTTCTGGATTGGTTCACCACCAACAAGCTGCCGAATGTCGGCCGCATCAACCTGACCTATGCGCTGACCCCGACCGGCACGACGCGCACCGAATATACCATCGTGCGGCTGGCCGAGAACGAATACTACATCATCTCGGCCGGGGCCTGGACCGCCTATGACGCTGATTACCTTAGAAAATGCGCCGAAGACAAAATTCCGGAAATGGGCTGGATCGACATCCATGATGTGACCACGCAATGGGGCGTCTTTGCCCTTGCCGGGCCGAACTCGCGCAAGATCCTGCGCGATATCGTCAAGGACGCAAACCCCGATACGGTGCTGTCAAACAAGCGCTTCCCCTGGCTGACGATGCGCAATATCGAACTGGGCATGTGCCCGGTGCGGGCGATCCGCGTGGCCTATACGGGCGAGCTGGGCTGGGAATTGCACCACCCGATCGAGATGCAGAACTACCTGTTCGACCTGTTGCTGGCGGCGGGCGAAAAGCACGGGCTGAAGCTGGTCGGCGGGCGGGCGCAGAACTGGCTCCGGCAGGAAAAATCCTACCGCGCCTTCGGCACCGAACTGGGCCGCGATGCGACCCCGCTCGAGGCCGGGCTGGACCGCTTTGTCGACCTGTCGAAAGAGTTTCAGGGCAAGCAGGCGATGCTGGATACAGGGATTCGCGCGCGCTGCGTGACGCTGTTGATCGACGGGCCCGAGGACACCGATCCCTGGGGCAAAGAGGCGCTGATCCATGACGGGGTCAAGGTTGGCCGGTTGACCTCGGGCGGCTGGTCGGTGGCCTTCGGCAAGCAGATCGGCATGGGCTATGTGCGCCCCGATCTGGCCGAGGTCGGCACCCGACTGAAGGTAAAGATCCTGCGGCAGGAATGGGATGCGGTGGTGACCGAGGACAGCCCGCACGACCCGACCAATGCGCGGATCCGGCAGGACGGCTGAGGAACGGGCGGCGCGCTAGTTCTGCCGGCGCGCCGCCAGCCAACGGCCCCAATCGGCCGGGGATCCGGCAAAGACATTCAGATCGACCGGCGTTGCCACCCCCGGCACCTGACCCGTGCCGGTATATTGCCAGAACGTCCAGTGCTGGCCCGGATAGACCGTCGTCGGGTGCCCCGCGACCGAGCGCAGCCAGAATTCCTGCCCCTGAAGCCGGCCCAACTCGGCGTCCTTGTAGAAATCGACGGTGGTGTAGATCAGCGGGCGCTGACCGTAATGGGCGGTCAGCATCGACAGAAAGATCCGCGCCTCGGAACGAACCGTGGCGGCGTCGGGGCGCAGCCGGCAGGTCTTGGAGCGGTGGTTCCACTCAAGATCCAGCACCGGCGGCAAGGCGCCCGGCGTGCGCGGCACATGGGTGATGAACCAGCGCGCCTGTTCGGCGGCGGGGCGACAAAAGTAATAGTAGTGATAGGCCCCGACCGGCACACCCGCGCGCAGCGCCCCACGCCAGTTTTGCGCAAAGCCAGGGTCGAGCACATCGCCGCCTTCGGTCGCCTTCAGCCAGCCAAAGGCCACCCCCGAGGCGGCGGCGCGGCGCCAGTCGATCTGGCCCTGCCAGCGTGCAGCGTCAATGCCATGCACGCCATAGTGGACCGGCGCGCGGCCCGACCAGCTATGCGGGGCGGTATCGCCAAACTGCGCCGGGATGCCGGCGGCGTGCTGGATGCGGGCCTGCCTGACGCGCGGCGTATCGCGCCCGCCGCAGGACGCGAGCGCCACCACCAAACCGATCAACATCACTGCCCGCACCAAAACCCGCATTCCGCCCTCCAAACCGTTGTCGGCACAATCTGACGGGAAACAAGGGGGCTGTCACCGGGCGATCAAAGCACCCGGCCGGTGCTGGCTGAATGTCGCCAAAAGATCCGTGGGTTTTCTGCAATATATTGAAAACAAACACATAATACGGACAACCCGCGCCACAAAGCGGCTTGTGGCGCGGGCCAGAGGCTGTTCTTGGCGGCTAGTTGCCGTTGCCGAAGTCTTCGATCGTGATAACCGCATCGCCATTTCGGTCGCGCTGCGCGAACCAGACCGAAGCGCCCTCGACAAACTCGGATTGGGAAACGATACCATTCTTGTCGGCGTCAAACATCATCATCCCGTCAAAAGCCGAGGCGTCAAAGCCCATACGCTGACCCATGCCTTGACCTTGGCCCTTGCCTTGACCTTGGCCCATGCCCTTGCCTTGGCCCTGGCCCTGACCCATGCCCTGACCTTGGCCCGGCACCATACCGTCGGGGGCGTTGTGGCCGGGGCCTTTGCCAAATTCGGCCTGCATCGCCTTGTGTTCGTCAATGCCGGCCAGCTCATCATCGGAAAAGCTGCCGTTGCCGTCGGTGTCAAACATCGCAAAGATATTGCCGCGCTGTTCGCGGGCCTCGTCCAGCGTCACCTTTCCGTCGCTGTCCAGATCCCATTGCAGCAAGAATTCCTGACCCGGAACAAAGGGTTGATCCTGTGCTTGGGAAAAACCGGCAGCCATGGCCAAGGCGATGGCGAGGGGAACAATTCGTTTCATGACAGATCCTTTCAGCCGTTCTGACGATTGAACGGTGCAGGTCCGTGCGTCCGTCGGGCAGAGGCCAATTTGTCGCAGCGCGCGCCAGCCGGAAAGCCGGATCGCGGCCCCGATCCGCCGGGCGCAGCGGCGGCGTTGCAGCGATTGCGCGCGAGGACGCGCCCGAAAGCGGCAGGCGCGCCCAGTATCGCAGCCAGAGATTAACAAGCGCTTAGCGCAGCGCCGGTCAGCCGGCGGCCAGTTCGTCCCAGCAGGCCAGCGCATGACCAGTATACATGATGCCGGGGCCGCCGCTCATCTGGATCGCCATGGCCAGAACGTCGCCCAGCTCTTCGCGGGTGGCACCGGCTTTCATCAGGGCCTCGGTGTGAAACAGGATGCAGGGCTCGCAGCGCATCACCAGGGCCATGCCAAGAGCGATGAATTCCTTTTGCTTCACGTCCAGCGGGCCATTGTCCTTGACCGCTTTTGACAGTGCGGAAAAGCCCTGCGTGGCCTCGGGGATGGTTTTATACATGACGCGCAGTTCGCCGCGCATTTCGTTGATTTTTTCTTTGTAGGACATGGGTTAGCTCCTGTTCAGGCAATCGGGGACCGGGATTTCACAGCGCGCGCCGGATAGCCTTGACCTGAGTCAAACGACCACCAAATCGGGCGATTCAGCGCAGGCGTGCGGGGGAAAGCGCGTGCAGCGTGGCGCTGTCAAACCCGGTCGGACGGCTGGCGATCAGATCGGCGACAAGCTGGCTGGCCGCCGGCGCGGTTTGAAAGCCATAGCCGCCCTGACCCGCCAGCCAGACAAAAGACGGCACCTTCGGATCGGGGCCGATCACCAGCGAACGGTCGGGCGCGAAGGTGCGCAGCCCGGCCCAGTTGGCCAGCATGCGGGTGACGGGCTCGGTGACCATTTCTTCATATCTGGCAAGGCCTTCGGCCAGAACCATGTCATCGGCCCAGGCGTCATGCGGGGTGGTCGGGTGCTCTTCGGCGGGCGACACGATCAGCGCGCCGGCATCGGGTTTGGCATACCAGCTTTCGCCCTGACCAAGGATCATCGGCCAGCGGCTGACATCAAGGCCACCCGGCGCGGGCAGGCGCGCCATCGAGCGGCGCAGTGGCGTGAACCCCAGCGGTTCAACCCCCGCCAGCGCCGCGATCGCATCGACCCAGGCCCCGGCCGCATTCACCAGAATACGGGTTTCGTAAGTGTTGTCAGGGGTTTGGACGCTCCAGCCTGCCGCGGTGCGGGTCACGCCGATCACCCGCGCCGAGGTTACGATCCGGGCGCCCTTGGCGCGTGCCTCGCGGGCGAAATTTTGCAGCAAGAGGTCGGTGTCGATATCCCAAGCCTGATCGGCATGGGCCGCGTAGGCCACGCTTTCGGGGTTCAGGATCGGCACGAGGTTGCGCGCTTCAGAGATGGAAATCTCTTGCAAGTCCATGGTGTTGGCGTCTTTTTCAAAGCCGTCGCGCTGATCTTTTCGGGCCACGATCATCATCCCGCGCGGGCTGAGAACGCCGCCCTCGGCATGGCGGTGATGGTCCTCCGAGGCAAACGACAGCGCCACCACCGGCGCCAGCCCGTAGCGCGGCTCGAACAGCGCGGCCGAGCGGCCCGAGGCGTGATGGGCGAGGTTTTCTTCGGCCTCGAGCAGCAGCACCGAGCCCAGATGTGACAGCCGCGCCGCCGCCGAGATGCCGGCGATGCCGCCGCCGATGATGATAAAATCCTGTGTCATGGCGCTACAGTGGCACGACGCCAAGCCACTGAAAAGGGGAATAATATTCCCCTCATACGGATGTCATATCGGCCTCCATACGCCCGATATGACGGATTTTAACCAGTTTGGCGCAGGCTGGCATCGTGAAAGGGGCAAGGCGATGACCAAAACCGAACGGATGAACTATCACTATATGGCCGACGCGATGCGGCGGCTGGAATGGGACCTGCACCAGACGATCCTGAGCGCGCGCCGGGTGCCGCCGGAATGGCACGAGATCGCCGCCGAACGCGGCCGGCGCAAGAAGGTCACGGTCTCGATTCAGGTCGAAGAGGATGTGCTGCGGTTTTTCCGCTCGATGGGGCTGGGGTATGGACCGCGGATGAATACGGTCCTGCGCGCCTTCATGCATGCGCGGTTGGCGGGCGTGGTGAAGGGGGCCGAGACGATGGAGTATCTGCGCGCGCCGGGCGAGCGGCCCGGATGGGGCGCGGTGCAGGCCGAGATGGAGGCGCTGGTGCCCGGCGCGGGCCCGGCAATGAGCGACGAGCCGGGGGTGCCGCTGGGCGACGCGCGCGAGTCGGTCGCCGAGCGGCTGGAGCGGCTTCGGCACGAGGCGGAAGCGCGGTGAGGGGGCGCGACGTGGGGCACGCGCGCGGCGGGCGACGTCTTGGGCGCGCCATGTGCGGCAGGCGGCGGGGGGTGGCCCCCGCGCGCGGCGTCAGGCGGCGTGGCGCGGGGCGGCGGCGGGGGCGCGCCGTTTGCGGCCCGTGATCGCCGCCGACAGACCCAAAAGCATCAGCACCAGCGCCAAGGGGCCAAACCCGGCCGGCAGCGGCACCGCCGAGGGCGCGGGCGCACGGACGTTCAGGGTGAGGGTGGCAAGCTTGACCCCGGCGCACCACTCGGCGCACCAGTAGGTGCCGGGCTGGCCCAGCAGCGTGTCATCGCCCAACACATAGTCAAGCGCCCCGGCCGGGATCAGCGAACGCAGCACCAGTCGGTCAAGATCGGTGAAATCGGTGCCGAAGGCGAGATCGGAGTAGTCACCGTCCTGATGGTAAACCATCTGCGCCACCTCGGCCCCGTCGCGATACCCGAACCAGCCGACATTGCCGTAGGCCGGCTGCGTCCCGGTGGCCCAGATGTCGAAATCGGGGTCGCCAAAGCCGCCTGGCGGGCGCGGGTCGGCGGCGGTCTGGTAGACGTTCGAATAGGCGCGCGCATTGGCCATGACCGCATCGAAGTGGTAGCCATCGACCGAGGCAAAGACCGATTCAGTGATGCCGCCGTCATCGTGCAGATACAAAAAGGCGTTGCTGTCGAAATAGGCGGTGCTGGTCTGGGCGGTAAAGCCGTTCTGGATCATGTCCCAACTGTCAAAGCTGCAGCCGGGCGCGCCGGGATAACAGGCGTCGATGATTGGTCCTTGATCCTTGCCAATGGTCACCAAAGCCGCGTTGGCGGCGGGGGCGAGCAGCGTGGCAAGCGTGAAAGCGAGGGCGGAGAGACGCGTCTTCATGGCAGGCTCCCTTGCGTTGTGGGTAGCCGCTCGGGCGGGCAGAGGCGCAATTGCAACGCCCGGCCGCGCGCCAGACGCGGATCCCAGGAATGGATTGCCCTATCAGCCTAGGGTTGCCGGGCCGGACCCGTCAACCTAGCCATGTGGGCAGTTTTCCGCCGCAGCGCCGGATTGGGCGGATTTACGCCTGAAGCGGGCGCACGTCGATGTCGCCCTCGCCGCGCGACTTCATCGCGGCAACGGCGGCGATCGAGGCGGCGGCGGTGGTGAAATAGGGGATCTTGTCGTAAAGCGCCACGGCGCGGATGTCGCGGCTGTCGGAAACCGCCTGAGAGCCGTCGGTGGTGTTGAGCACCAGTTGCACATCGCCGTTCTTCAGCCGGTCCACGATGTTCGGGCGGCCCTCATAGACCTTGAGCACGGTTTCGCTGGCGACATCGTGGGTGCGCAGCCAGGCAGCGGTGCCTTGGGTCGCCAGCAGCGAAAAGCCCATGTCGATCAGGGTGCGCGCGGCCTCGGCCAGATCGTCGGTCTTGTCGGAATCCTTGATCGACAGGAACACGCAGCCCGCATCGGGCAGGATCGTGCCGGCGCCGATCTGCGCCTTGAGGAAGGCGCGGGGGAAGTTGCGATCCCAGCCCATCACCTCGCCGGTCGAGCGCATTTCAGGGCCCAACAGCGTATCGACACCGGGGAAGCGGGCAAAGGGCAGCACCGCCTCTTTCACCGAATACCAGGGGGTGTTGGGGTCGGCGAGGGTCATCGGATCGGCAAAGGGCAGCGGCGTTTCGGGGCCGACGCCTTCGGGGTAGGGCGCGCGGTGCGGGAAATTCGCCATCGGTTCGCCCGCCATCAGACGCGCCGCGATCGAGGCAATGGCGCTGTCGGTCGCCTTGGCGACGAAGGGCACGGTGCGCGAGGCGCGGGGGTTGACCTCAAGCACATAGATCACCCCGTCCTTGATCGCGAATTGCACGTTCATCAGGCCGACGACGTTGAGGCCAAGCGCCATCAGTTCGGTCTGGCGTTTCAGTTCCGCCACGGTGGCGGCGTCCAGCGTATAGGGCGGCAAGGAACAGGCGCTGTCGCCGGAATGGACGCCGGCCTCTTCGATATGCTGCATGATCCCGGCGACATGCACGGTCTTGCCGTCGGACAGCGCATCGACATCAACCTCGATCGCGCCGGACAGGTAGCTGTCAAGCAGCACCGGCGAGCCGGCCGAGACATGCACCGCCTCGCGGATATAGCGTTCAAGCTGGGCGTCGTCGCGCACGATCTCCATCGCGCGGCCGCCCAGAACGTAGGACGGGCGAATGACCAGCGGATAGCCGACACGGGCAGCAATGGCAAAGGCCTGATCGCGCGTCGAGGCCAGGCCATTGACCGGCTGCTTCAGGTCCAGACGGGTCAGAAGCTGTTGAAAACGTTCGCGGTCTTCGGCAAGGTCGATGGCGTCGGGGGTGGTGCCAAGGATCGGGATCCCCTCTTCCTCAAGCGCGTTGGCCAGCTTCAGCGGGGTCTGGCCGCCGAACTGCACGATGACGCCGTGCAGGGTGCCGTTTTCCTGTTCGACGCGCAGGATTTCCAGCACATGTTCCAGCGTCAGCGGTTCGAAATAGAGCCGGTCCGAGGTGTCGTAATCGGTCGAGACGGTTTCGGGGTTGCAGTTGACCATGATCGTCTCGTAGCCGGCCCTGGTCAGCGCGAAACAGGCGTGGCAGCAGCAATAGTCGAACTCGATCCCCTGACCGATACGGTTCGGGCCGCCACCAAGGATGACCACCTTCTTGCGGTCCGAGGGGCGCGCCTCGCATTCGACGTCGCCCATCGCCGGGGCTTCGTAGGTGGAATACATATAGGGGGTCTGGGCCTCGAATTCAGCGGCGCAGGTGTCGATCCGCTTGAACACGGCGTGGACGCCCAGATTGCGGCGGGCGCGGCGGACCTGCGCCTCGTCGCGGCCGGTCAGCATGGCCAGACGGGCATCGGTGAAGCCCATCATCTTGAGCGCGCGCAGGCCCTTTTCGGTGATCGGCAGGCCGGTGGCGCGGATCTGCGCCTCTTGTTCGATAATTTCACGAATCCGGGCCAGGAACCACGGGTCATAGGCGGTTGCATGTTGGATTTCTGCATCACTCAGCCCGTGCCGCATGGCCTGTGCAATCAGCCGCATCCGGTCCGGGGTCTGCCGGCTGATCGCCTTGATGATCGCCGATTTTTCCGGCGCGCCCTCGATCGCGATTTCGTCAAAGCCGGACAGGCCGGTCTCCATCGAGGCCAGTGCCTTTTGCACCGATTCGTGGAAGGTGCGGCCGATCGCCATCGCCTCGCCGACCGATTTCATCGCGGTGGTCAGTTCGGGTTTGGAGCCGGCGAATTTCTCGAAGGCAAAGCGCGGGATCTTGGTCACGACATAGTCGATGGTCGGCTCGAAGCTGGCCGGGGTGACGCGGGTGATGTCGTTGTCGAGTTCGTCCAGCGTATAGCCGACGGCCAGTTTCGCGGCGATCTTGGCGATCGGAAAGCCGGTCGCCTTGGAGGCCAGCGCCGACGAGCGCGACACCCGCGGGTTCATCTCGATCACCACCATGCGGCCATCGACCGGGTTGATCGCCCATTGCACGTTCGAGCCGCCGGTTTCGACGCCGATTTCGCGCAAGACGGCGATCGAGCCGTTGCGCATGATCTGGTATTCCTTGTCGGTCAGCGTCAGCGCCGGGGCGACGGTGATGCTGTCGCCGGTATGCACGCCCATCGGGTCGATGTTTTCGATCGAGCAGATGATGATCGCGTTGTCGGCACGGTCGCGGACCACCTCCATCTCGAACTCTTTCCAGCCCAGCAGCGATTCATCGACCAGGATCTGCGCCACCGGCGAGGCATCGAGCCCCGAGCGGCAGATCGCCTCGTAATCGTCGCGGTTGTAGGCGACGCCGCCGCCGGTGCCGCCAAGGGTAAAGGCGGGGCGGATGATCGCCGGCAGGCCGACATATTCGATCGCCGCGAGGGCCTCGGCGACACCGGCGTTGATGTCATATTTGCCGTTCGGCAGTTTCGGCGCGGCGACGATGGTGGCCTTGGGGTTCTCGATGCCGAGCCGGTCCATCGCTTCGCGAAACAGCTTGCGGTCCTCGGCCATCTCGATGGCTTCGCGTTTCGCGCCGATCATCTCGACGCCGTATTTTTCCAGCACGCCCATATCGGCCAGCGCGAGGCTGGTATTGAGCCCGGTCTGCCCGCCCATGGTCGGCAAAAGCGCGTCGGGGCGTTCTTTCTCGATGATCTTGGCGACGATTTCGGGGGTGATCGGTTCGATATAGGTGGCGTCGGCCATTTCCGGGTCGGTCATGATCGTCGCCGGGTTCGAGTTGACCAGAATGACGCGGTAGCCCTCTTCGCGCAGCGCCTTGCAGGCCTGAGCGCCGGAATAGTCGAACTCGCAAGCCTGGCCGATGACGATGGGGCCGGCTCCGATGATGAGAATGGATTTGATATCGGTTCTCTTCGGCATCTGGCGTCCCCTTGACATCACGGCATGCGCGCGCGGCCCAGTGGCGGGGCGGCGGCAAATTGCTGGGGTTATAGCCGGGCAAGGCCGGCGCGCAACCCCGCAAATGACCGGCCGCTCAGTTCGGGTCGCGGATCGGGGCGAGGGGGAGCGCAATCAGCAGGGCAAGGGCCCGCGCGCCCGCCGTCCCGTTGAAGCCGGCGGTGGGCCATGGCAGACGCGAGAAGCTGGCAAAGACCGGCACCACCAACGGCAGTCCGGCCAGAAAAAGCAGCCCGGTGGCCGGGCGCCAGCGCAGCAGGGCGGGCAGGCATCAGCCCGACCCGCACCCCAAGCCAACGGGGCATGGTCGGGCATGGCGCCGTCCCTTGCAGCGCAGGCAAGCCTATGCGGCCCGCGGGTGGGGAATCGCCGCGCGCGGTGCCGCAGCGGGCCGCAAGAGGCGGGCCGGGGGCCTCCGGCGGGGATATTTGGGCGAAGATGAAGGGGGGCTGCTTGACTTCGGCGCGCGGGCGCGGTGTATCGGCGCGAAGATTGTTTGCCTCGGGAAGGGGATGAAGATGCACGCCTATCGCAGCCACACTTGTGCGGACCTGAACAAAGCCGATGCGGGGGCCGATGTGCGGCTGTCGGGCTGGGTGCATCGGGTGCGCGACCATGGTGGGGTGTTGTTCATCGATCTGCGCGACCATTATGGCATGACGCAGTTGATTTGCGATGGCGACAGCCCGGCGTTCAAGGCGCTGGAAACGGTGCGGGCGGAATGGGTGATCCGGGTCGATGGCGCGGTCAAGCCGCGCGACGAGGGGTTGGTAAACCCGAAGATCCCGACCGGCGAGATCGAGGTCTATGTGCGCGAGGTCGAGGTGCTGGGGGCCTCGGACGAATTGCCGTTGCCGGTCTTTGGCGAGCAGGACTACCCCGAGGAAACGCGCCTGACCTACCGCTTTCTGGACCTGCGCCGCGAGGGGCTGCACAACAACATGATGCTGCGTTCAAACGTCGTGCGCAGTTTGCGCAACCGGATGTGGGATCAGGGTTTTACCGAGTTCCAGACGCCGATCATCACCGCGTCCTCGCCCGAGGGGGCGCGCGACTTTCTGGTGCCGAGCCGGCTGCATCCGGGCAAGTTCTACGCCCTGCCGCAAGCGCCGCAGCAGTTCAAGCAGCTGATCATGGTGGCGGGGTTTGACCGCTATTTCCAGATCGCGCCGTGTTTTCGCGACGAAGACCCGCGCGCCGATCGCAGCCCGACCGATTTCTACCAGCTTGACCTCGAGATGAGCTTTGTCACGCAAGAAGACGTGTTTGGCGCGATCGAGCCGGTCATTCAGGGGATCTTCGAGGAGTTTGGCGGCGGCAAGACGGTTTACCCCGATTGGGAGCGGATCTCGTTTGCCGATTCCGCGCTGTGGTATGGCTCTGACAAGCCCGACCTGCGCAACCCGATCAAGATGCAGGTGGTGTCAGAGCATTTCCGCGATTCGGGTTTTGCGATCTTTGCGAAGCTGCTGGAGAACGAGGGCACCGAGGTGCGCGCGATTCCGGCGCCGACAGGTGGCAGCCGCAAGTTCTGCGACCGGATGAACGCCTTTGCGCAGGCGCAGGGCCTGCCGGGGATGGGCTATATCCTGTGGCGCAAGGCCGAGGATGGCACGATGGAAGCCGCCGGCCCGCTGGCCAAGAACATCGGCCCCGAGCGCACCGAGGCTGTTCGGGTGCAGCTTGGTCTTGGGGTTGGCGATGCGGCGTTTTTCCTGGGCGGCAAGCCCGAGCAGTTCGAGGCGGTCGCCGGGCGGGCGCGCAACGAGATCGGCCGCGAGCTGGGGCTGACCGAGGAAAACTGCTTCAAATTCGCTTGGATCGTCGATTTTCCGCTCTATGAAAAGGACGACGAGGGCAAGATCGACTTCAGCCACAACCCGTTCTCGATGCCGCAGGGCGGGCTTGAGGCGCTGCAAGGCGACCCGCTGAAAGTGCTGGGATACCAATATGACCTTACGTGCAACGGCTATGAGCTGATCTCGGGGGCGATCCGCAACCACAAGCCCGAGATCATGTTCAAGGCCTTCGAGCTGGCGGGTTATCCGGCCTCGGAGGTGGAAAAACGCTTTGGCGGCATGGTCAAGGCGTTCAAATATGGCGCCCCGCCGCACGGGGGCTGCGCCGCCGGGATCGACCGGATCGTGATGCTGCTGGCCGATGAGCAAAACATCCGCGAGGTGATCATGTTCCCGATGAACCAGCGCGCCGAAGACCTGATGATGGGCGCGCCGTCAGAGCCGCTGAACGAACAGCTGCGCGAATTGCGGCTGCGGGTGGTGCCGAAGGACTAGCGGCCGCGCGGCGCAGGCAGGGATGACGGCAATGTGTAGCCGAAGGCGGCGCGGGGCAACCTGCGCGGCCTTTTCTTTTCAGCGGCGCTCGGGCCGAATGGCGGGAAGGAGGCGGTCATGCAGTTTTCCACCATCGCTGCGATGCGGTTCGGATACGGGTTGTCGCCGCTGTCGCGCGGCGCGCAGGACCCGGCCGCGCTGTTGGCGGGTTTGCGCGAACCCGACGCGCTGGCGGCGCGCTATCCGGTGATCACGCCGGGCGAGGGGGCGCGGATGCTGGCCAGTTTCGCGCCGCTGAAACGGGCCGAGCGCGCCAATGAGCCGGGCGCCGCCGAGGCGCTTTTGGCGCTGAAACGGACGATCAACACGGCGATCATCGCCGGGCTTCAGGCGCAGGTGGCGCGCGCGGTCGCCGATGAAACCGGCCTGCGCGAACGGCTCTACCAGTTCTGGCGCGACCATTTCACGGTGCGCGCGCGGCGTCAGCGGCAACAGGGGCTGATGATCGCGCATGGCGAAGAGGCGGTGCGCCCGCATCTGACCGGACGCTTTGCCGACATGCTGACGGCGGCGGTGACGCATCCGGCGATGGTGGTGTATCTGGACCAGTCGGTGTCGATCGGGCCGGGGTCGGTGCGCGCCCGCAAGCGGCCGGATCGCGGGCTGGGGCTAAACGAAAACCTCGCGCGAGAGGTGATCGAGCTGCACACGCTGGGGGTCGGCGGCAGCTACGGCCAGCACGATGTGCGCGAGCTGGCCGAGCTGTTCACCGGCATGACGCATTCCGAATTCGGCGGCTTTCAGTTCCTGCCCGACTATGCCGAGCCGGGCGCGGAAACCGTGCTGGGCAAGACCTTCGGCGGCGATCCGGCAAAGCTGGCGGATGTCGAGGCGGCACTTGTGGCGCTGGCCCGCCACCCCGATACGGCGCAGCATCTGGCGCGCAAGCTGGCGGTGCATTTCGTCGCTGACCGGCCCGATCCGGCGCTGGTGGCGGCACTGGCCACGGCCTATGAGGCCGCCGATACCGATCTGATGGCGGTCTATGAGGTGCTGGCCACGCATCCGGCGGCGGCGATGGATCCGGCGGCAAAGGTACGTCAACCGTTTGAATTCATTGTGACATCCTTGCGGGCGCTGGGGCTTTCCGGGGATGACGTGATGGCGCTGGGTCCGCGCGATCTGCGGCGCTATCTGTATGGCCCGTTGCGGCTGATGGGGCAGCGCTGGAACGCGCCGGGGGGGCCGGATGGCTGGCCCGAGGCGGCCGAGGACTGGATCGTGCCGCAGCTTTTGGCGGCGCGGATCGAGTGGGCGATGACCGCCCCGGCCAAGCTGGTAGGGCCGCTGCCCGACCCGCGCGGGTTTATTGACACGGCCCTGGCCGAGGCCGCCAGCGACGCGTTGCGCTTTGCGGTGCCGCGCGCCGAAAGCCGGGCCGAGGGGGTCGGGCTGGTGCTGGCCTCGCCCGAGTTCAACAGACGGTGAGGGCAAGATGCTGAATCGGCGGTTATTTCTGCAAGGATCGGCGGTGCTGGGCTGTTCGGCGGCGGCGCATCCGTTGATGTCAACGGTGACGCTGGCCTCGGCGCCGGGCGATAAACGACTGGTGGTGATCATCCTGCGCGGCGCGATGGACGGGCTGGATGTGGTCCAGCCCTACGGTGACGCGGGCCTGCGGGGCCTGCGCCAGACGCTGTCGCTGGGGCCAGAGGGCGGCGCGGCAGATCTGGACGGGTTTTATGCGGCACACCCGGCGCTGGCCGGTTTGATGCCGCTGTGGGTCGCCGGAGAGCTTGGGTTTTTCAATGCGGTTTCAACGCCTTACCGCGACAAGCGCAGCCACTTTGACGGTCAGGACATGCTTGAGGCGGGCACCGGGATGGATGTGCCGGTGGCGATGGTCCGCGATGGCTGGCTGAACCGGTTGTTGCAGGTGATGCCCGGCGCGCGGGCCGAAACCGCCTATTCGGTGGGCGCGGAAGAGCTGCATGTTCTGGCCGGGGCGGCGCCGGCGATGTCCTGGGCCCCCGAGGCATGGCTGACGCTCAGCGCGCAGGCGCGCGGGCTTTTGGGCCATATTTACCACGATGACGCGCTGTTTCGCGAAGCGGCCGCCGAGGCGATGGAGATTACCGCGCGCGGCGCCGGCCCGATGCTGGCCGGAAAGGGAGCTGCAGGGGCGAGCGAGGCGCTGGCGAAATTCACCGCCGAGCGGCTGAACGAGGAAACCCGGATCGCGGCGTTTTCGCTGACCGGCTGGGACACGCACCGCGGTCAGGCCAGCGCCATTCGCGGCCCGCTGACACGGCTGAGCGAGGTGGTGACGACGCTCAGGGCCGGGCTTGGCGCGACATGGGGCCAGACGCTGGTGCTGGCGATGACCGAATTTGGCCGGACCGCGCGGGAAAACGGCTCGCGCGGGACCGATCACGGAACCGGAGGCGCGATGCTGATGGCGGGGGGCGCGTTGCGCGGTGGCCGGGTTTACGGGCGCTGGCCGGGCCTGGGCGAGGCCGATCTTTATGCCGGACGCGACCTGATGCCGACGCAGGATGTGCGGGCGGTGGCGGGTTGGGCGATGCGGGGGATGTTCGGGATTGAGGCCGGGCTGATCGAGCGCAGCATCTTTCCGGGGCTGGATCTGGGATCGAACCCCGGTTTTCTGGCCTAAGAGGTCAGCACGCGCACGGCCGTTGCCGCCACCGAAAAGCTCAGCGACAGCGCGCCGAGGCCGAACACGGTCCAATGTGTGGCGCGGGTCAGGCGCTCGTTTTCGATGATGTCGATGAGGCGGCGTTTCATCGTGATCCCCCAAGTGGTGGCAGTGCGCCCAATTTCGTGGCCAAATGCGGCGGGATTGCGGAAGGTTTGGTGCACATTTCAGGCATTTGCTGCGCCGCGTCCCGGCGTATATGCTTGGCGCACCAAGGCGTATATGCTTGGCGCAACAAGGAGAACGCCATGACTGAACGACGGCTGGGTTTTGCGGTTCCCGATTTCGTGCCGCCTCCGGTGCCCGACAAAAGGGTGATGACCGGCCGTTTCGCGCAGCTTGAGCGGTTGGACCCCGAGCGCCATGGCGAGGCGCTTTTTCGTGCCTTTGCGGAGGATCCGGGGGTCTGGGACTACCTGCCCTACGGGCCGTTTGCCACCGAGGCGGAGTTTGTCCGCTGGTTGAGCGATGTGGCGGTGACCCGGGATCCCTATTTCTACGCGGTGCGGGACCTTGAAACCGGGCAGGTGGGCGGGGTGATGTCCTACCTGCGGATCACCCCCGAGATGGGCACGATCGAGTTGGGGCATATCAATTTTGCGCCGCAATTGCAGCGCACCCGAGCCGCGACCGAGGCGATGGTGCTGATGATCACTTGGGCCTTCGGCGTGGGCTACCGTCGGTTTGAATGGAAGTGCGATTCGCTGAACCTGAACTCGCGCCGGGCGGCGCAGCGGCTGGGGCTAAGCTATGAGGGCGTGTTTCGTCAGGCCGCCGTGATCAAGGGGCGCAACCGCGATACCGCCTGGTTTGCCGCGACCGATGACGAGTGGCCGGCGTTGAAGGCCGCCTATGAGGCGTGGCTCGCGCCCTCGAATTTCGACAAGGAAGGCAGGCAGTTCGAGCATCTGACCGATCTGACCTTGTTGTTGCGGGTCAATTCGGACCCGATTCTGGGCAAAGGTTAGACGTCCGGCGGGCTAGAAGCTTGCCCCCGAGGCAAGGCGCGACTGCACCAGCCCCGAAAGGCGCCGCAGATCGGGGGCTGCCCCCGGACCAACTCGACGGGCGCGTGCCAGCGCCGCGGCGGCATCTTCCAGCGGCAGGTCATGGGCGCTGCGCGCAATGCCCGACAGGAACTGCGCGATATAGTCGAGCGCGGCCAGGTTTGGCGCATCCGCCAGCACCGCGGCGATATGGCTCAGATCATCGCGCAGCGCCAGCGGGTCCGGCGTGATCTGTTCGTCAGGCACCAGATGAAGCCCCGGCGGACGCCCCGCCAGCGGCAGCGCCGACAAGATCGCCTGTTGGAAGACCGACAGGCTTTCCAAAGGCTTGCCAAGAAAAGCATCGGCCCCCGCCGCCATCGCCAGCGGCTCGCCATCCGGATCGCCGGAGGTGCCGATGATCACCGGACTCGGCGGTGTCATGGCCCGAACCTCGGCCACCAGATCGGCACCCGATCCATCGGGCAGGCCCATGTCGATGATGACCACGCCAGGGCGGTAGGTCTGCAAATGCCGATGCGCCGAGCGCAGGCAATCGGCGCGGCGGATCCGCGCGCCCGAACGCAGGCACAAGAGCCGCATCGCCTCGGACGCGAAACGACTGTCTTCAACCACCAGAACGGTCAGGCCCAGAAGCGGGCGGTTGGCCGTCGCTGGCCGGTTGGCAAAAATGTCGGTCAGATCGTCGGCCATGGCATCTCTCCTGAGTCGCTACCCGGCAAGTCAAGCACAACAATGGCTAACGATAGGTAAACGCCGCTTGCCAGCCGCCCCGCCCCGCCGCTAAACCCGATGCATCATCACCGGAGGCCCCCATGATCGGACGTTTGAACCATGTCGCCATCGCCGTGCCCGACCTCGAGGCGGCCGCAGCGCAATACCGCAACACGCTGGGCGCGAAGGTCAACCCGCCGCAAGACGAACCCGACCACGGCGTGACCGTGGTGTTCATCGAATT
Organism: Rhodobacteraceae bacterium UBA6197; assembly: GCA_002422085.1. Lineage (GTDB taxonomy): Bacteria > Pseudomonadota > Alphaproteobacteria > Rhodobacterales > Rhodobacteraceae > UBA6197. The sequence continues at coordinate 231,644 of DISZ01000001.1, read as the reverse complement.
GCCGAACACCAAGATCGAACTGCTTTTCCCGCTGGGCGAAAACTCACCGATCACCGGCTTTCTGGAGAAGAACCCCGCCGGCGGCATCCATCACATCTGCTACGAAGTCGACGATATTCTGACCGCGCGCGACCGGCTGAAGGCCTCGGGCGCGCGGGTCCTGGGCACCGGCGAGCCGAAGATCGGCGCCCATGGCAAACCGGTCCTGTTCCTGCACCCCAAGGATTTCAACGGCTGTCTTGTCGAACTGGAGCAGGTCTGATGAACCTCACCGGCGGCATCATTCTATTTGCGGTGATCTGGTTCATGGTGTTCTTCGTCGTGCTGCCGATCCGCTTCCAAAGTCAGGAGGATGCCGGCAGCGTGGTGCCCGGCACGCCGCGCTCGGCCCCGTCCGAGGCGCGTATCGCCCGCAAGGCGAAGATCACCACGGCGATCGCGGTCGTGCTTTGGTCGGGCATCGCCTGGGTGATCCTGTCGGGCAAGGTCACGCTGGCCGATATTGACTGGTTCAATCGACTGAATCGCTGATCTTTCGCTTCTTTTTGGTGAAAATACTCCCGCCGGAGGCTCCCGCAGGATCCGTCTGAGCCTCCGGCGGGAGTATTTTCACCAAAAAGAAGCGGGGAGGTCAGGCTTGCCGTTCAAGTCGGTGGAACAGATGGGTGAAGGTCGCGGCACCCAGCACCGGCACCACCAGATTGACCACCGGAAGCGACAATGGCACCGCCATCAGCACGCCCGCGGCAAAGATCCGGCCACGGTTGGCGCGGTAGAGGGTGCGGGCGGCGGGAAGCTCGAGCCGGCGCTGGGCGACCATCTGGAAATATTCGCGCCCCAGAAGGTAGCCATTGACCGCCCAGAACAGCAGCGGCGCCGCCGGGCCGACGAAGAAATACAAGACCAGCGCCGCAACATTGACCGCGACGATCACCGCCAGAAAGCCGAGGCTGTCTTGCAAGGACTGGCCGAACGAGATCTTGCGCGCCGGCGGCAGGTGCGGGTAGTGGCGCGCCTCGACCGCGTCGGCGACATCATCGAGAAACAGGCCGGTGAAGGCCGAGGCGACCGGGATCATCAGAAAGAAGCTGAGCACCAGCATCAGCACCAGCGAGCCCCAGGACATGAGATCCTTGATCCAGGTGACTTCGCCGATCCAGGGCAGGGTCAGCGTATCCGGGGTGAGCCAGTCGACGACATGCACCGTGCCGGCGTAAAACCCGGTCAGAAGCACCAGCGACAACGCCACGCCCAGCCCCAGAACGCGCAGCGCGCTGGCGCGGAAGAGGTCGCTGAGCGCGGTCAGGAAATCGGTCAGGATCATGTGTCCAGCCAGGTGGTGATGGCGGTGAGGTCGGGGCGGGGGCGCTCGGGTGGGGTGGCGGTTTCGCTGCCGATATGGATCAGCCCGGCGACCCTCTCGTCGGGCGAAAGGCCCAGCCCTTGCGCGCAGAACACCGGGTCACGCGACAGCCAGCCGGTCAGCCAGTTCGCCCCCCAGCCCGCCGCCAGCGTGGCATTGAGCAGCGACAGGCACACCGCCCCGGTCGAGAGCAATTGTTCGAAATCGGGCACCTTGTCGGTCGGGCGGGGCACTTTGACGACGACAACGGTCAGGTGACTGTCGGCATACTGCGAGACGGCCTTGGCGATGGCCTCGTCGGGCAGGCCCTTGTCGGTTGCCAGCACGCGGGCCAGCCCGGCCAGACGTTCAAGCGCGGGGCGGCCGAGCACGATGAAGCGCCAGGGTTCGAGTTTGCCGTGATCGGGGCTGCGCGCGGCGGCGGTCAGGATCTGCGTCAGCTGGGCGCGGTCGGGCACCGGCAGGGTCAGCGTTCTGGCCGGACGCGAGCGGCGGGTCAGCAGAAAGTCGAGCGCGGCGGGGTTCGGTTGGGGCATTCGGGTCTCCATTTGGCGCCGGGATCGGGGCAGGGCGCGCGCTGCCGGGTTTTGAGGTCAGAAGAAATACTCTGCCAGTCGGGTGATGTGGTGCGATACATGGGCCTGCCAGTCGGGCCCCGGTTGCCGCAGCGCCAGCGTGGCGGCCAGAGGGTCGGCTGCCGAAATGGGGTTTTTGGCAAGGGTTTCAAGCACCGCATGGCCGCAGAATGGCACGTGCACCTCGCTATAGCCGCCCTCATGGGTCAGCATCAGCCGGCCTTGGCACAGCTCATCCGCCGCCGCCATCAGCATCGCGGTCATCGCGCGGAAGGTCTCGGAGGTGGCCAGCATCCGCCCCAGCGGGTCGACCGCCGAGGCGTCATAGCCGCAGGCGATGATGATGACCTCGGGGCGAAACCGCGTCAGCGCCGGCAGCACGAGGCGCTCGATCGCCTCAAGATAGCTGGCGTGGCCGGTGCCGGGGGGCAGCGGGATGTTGAGGTTGCTGCCAAGGCCCGCGCCCTCGCCCCGGACCTCGGCGGCGCCGGTATCCATCGGATAGTTGCGGTCCTGATGCAGCGAAATGGTCAGCACGTCGGGGTCCGACAGAAACACCGCCTCGGTGCCATTGCCGTGGTGCACGTCCCAATCGACCACCGCGATGCGCTGCGCCAGCCCGCGCGCCTGAGCGGCGCGGATCGCCACGGCGATGTTGTTCAGAAGGCAAAACCCGTTCGGGAAATCGGGCAGGCAGTGGTGGCCGGGCGGGCGCGACAGTGCATAGGCATTGCGCGCGCGGCCTTTGAGCACCGCCATCAGCGCGGCCTTGGCCAGCCCGGCCGAGAGGGCGGCGATTTCATAGCCGCCCTGCCCGAACGGGGTGCGCATGCCGAGTTCGCCGCCGCCCGTATCCGAGGCGGATTTGAACGCATCAAGATAGCTTGCCGGGTGGACGCGCAGCAGGTCTTCGCGCGTGGCCTCGGGGGCGGAGCCTGCGTCGATGGTGGCCATCAGCCCGGTGACGCGCAAGAGGTTGACCAGACGGCGTTTGGTTTCCGGGCTTTCGGGCAGGCCGCCGCCGGGTTGCACCAGCCCGCCCACCGGCAGCGTGAAGGCATAGTTGCCACCACAGTGCCACAGGCAGCGCTCGTCGTGGAAAAAGGCGGTTTGCATGGTGGTCTCCGACAGGGGGCGGCGCTTTGGCCGGATCGCTCTGGTGACAACTCTAGCGGCGCGTTAGAAGGGGAACCAGAGGAGATACGCATGAACGATCTGACCCATCTGGCCCAACCCGGCACCGAGATCGCGGTGCGGGTCACACCGAAAGCCTCGCGCAATGCGGTGGTGATGGGCGAGGCGGGGTTGCGCGTGCTTGTCACCGTGGTGCCGGAAGATGGCAAGGCCAATGCGGCGGTGGTCAAGCTTCTGGCCAAGGCACTGGGGGTGGCGAAAACCCGCCTGGTGCTGATCCGGGGTGCGAGTTCGCGCGACAAGGTCTTTCGACTGGACTGAGTGGCGGCCGGGCGGCGGGGGATGCGTGGCGGCCGGGCGGCGGGCGATGCGTGGCGGCCGAGTGGCAGGCGATGCGTGGCGGCCGGGCGGCGGGGATGCGTGGCGGCGGCGGATGCGGGGCGGCCAAGGTGTTGCGTCGCGGGGGCTGCGTGGCGGGGCTTGTCCGGTCACCGCCGGGAACGGGGATTTCATTGCGACATCGGGGCGTTGGCGGTCTGCGTGGGCAGCGCCCTGGCGGCATGGCAAAAGCGGCGCCCGGTCAATGCCTCTTGTGCGGCGTTGGCGCAGGGCGGCGGGCGGATCGGGCGCTCGGGCAGGCCGGTCAGGTCTTTGATCGCGCCGCCGACCCGCCGCGGATCGCCGGCCATGGCGATGGTCTGGGCGCGGGTTTCGGGTGCGGGGCCAAAGCCGTCGCCGAGATCGGCCGCGCGGTCGCGGTGGCGATACTTGCCGCGGTCGAAAGGATTTCGGCGCGGCCAAGGGCGGCACGGGACGCGCGTTTGTCCACGCAAGGGGCATTGCCTGCGCTGGGCGTGGTTTGGGCCTCGCATGCCGTCGCGGCGAAGATCCGGGCCGAGCCTGCGGCTTGGCGGTTGAGCTTGGCATGGGATCGGTTCTGAAAGCAGATCACCTTGACTTCGTTGTATTTATTCTGTGCCTCTGGCAAGGGCGGTTCCAGCGTGGCGGGCTTGGATCTGCCCGGACCGCGTTCTGCGCGCAGTGCAGAAGGTGGCCGCGCGCCTTTGGGCGGTTTGCCTCCGGCGGGGATATTTGGGCGAAGGCGAAGGGGGGAAGGTTTTTGCCCGAGCCAAGGCCGCAGACGCCTTTGGGCAGGACGAGGGCCTTTGCGCGCCGTCGAAGGGGTCAGGTCTTCTTGCCGGGGCTGAGGCGGTAGACGCCTTCGGGCAGGTTGAGGGCGGCGGCGAGTTCGCGCAGTTGTGCGTGCGAATAGGTAACGGTCATCACCGTTTCGGTCTGGGTATCAAGCTGGGCGGTGGTGACGCAATCTTCGAAGACTTCGATAGTCACGTCTTCTTGCAGGTAATCCTTCGGGTCGTCGCCCTCGTCCACGAGGGTGATCACGGTCGCGTCGAATTCGTGCTCGATGGTGAACATGCCGGGATGGTAGCGCGTTCATCGGGGTGCGGAAAGCACAAACATTGGCGTGAGCGCCGGGACTTGGGGTTTGCGCGCGGCGGGCGGGACGATATGATCGGGCGATTGCCCGGAAGGAGCCTGCGATGTCGTCGCGTTTGGTGCGTTTTGTCTGGTTGGTGCCGCTGATCGCGGCGGTGGCGGGGTGCGAGGTTTCCCAAGGTAGCGGCGGCGTGCCGGCGCCGATGCCACAGGCGGTGGCCGAGGCGGCGATGGTATCGCCCGAAGTCGCGGCGGCGAATTTTGTGGCGGTCGCGCGCCGGATGGAGCCGCTGATCGAGGCCGAGTGCCGGGCCCGCGCCAAGGGGCAGAATTGCGATTATCAGATCGTGGTCGATGATCGGCCCGGCCAGTCTGCCAATGCGTTCCAGACGCTGGACGGGGCGGGGCGGCCGGTGGTGGCGTTCAACCTTGCGCTGATCGCCGAGGCGCGCAATGCCGACGAGCTGGCCTTTGTGATGGGCCATGAGGCGGCGCATCACATCGCCGCGCATATCCCGCGCCAACAGCAGGACGCGATGACGGGGGCGCTGATCCTGGGGACCCTGGCGGCGGTTGGCGGCGGAGATCCGACGGCGATCCGGTCGGCGCAGGATATCGGCGCGACGGTGGGCGCGCGCAGCCGGGCCAAGGATTACGAGCTGGAGGCCGATCGGCTGGGCACCATCCTGACTTGGGACGCGGGCTATGACCCGCTGCTGGGGGCGCAGTTCTTTACCCGGATCCCGGATCCGGGGCGGACCATGTTGGGCACGCATCCGGCCAATGCGCTGCGGCTGGACGTGGTGCGCCAGACCACGGCGGATCTGCGTGCCGGACGGATTTAGGCGGGGCGGGTTTGGCGGAGTCAGGCGGGGTGGGTTCGGCGGGGCGGAGTCTGGCCGAAACCGCGGGCTTGATCTGAATCATGGCGCCGGGTGGGCGGCGGGCGGATCTTGGGCGACAATGTCATCAACAGGACGGGCTGATGTTCGGAGAGATCACAAAGAACCGTCATGCCGCGCTGCTGAACCGCATGGCCGAGACCGTGGGCGTGGATCTGACACAAGCGATCCACGCGGGTCATCTGCACGGTGAGGCCTGGCGCGACGCGGTTCTGCGCTGTTGCGGCTGCGATGTGCCGGATCGTTGCATCAGCAGGCTGGCAAGCCTTGATGGTGCAGAGGTCGCCTATGCGCCCGTCTATTGCCACAACGCCGGGATGCTGGACCGGTTGCAGGTGTTGAACCGCGCCGAAAGAGGCGCCTTGGTGTCAAGTGACGGAGAACCATGATGGGCATGCAAGACAACGTTGATCTTCATTTCTGGATTACCCGTGGCATGGCGCGGCGGATGGGTGTGAACCTGACCGAGGTCCTGCACGAGGGGTTGCTGACGCAGGCCGATCTTGCCGCGATGGTTGCCCGGTGTCGCTGCTGTAGCGGGACGCAGGGCTGTCTGGCGTTTCTCGCGTCGGGTGCGGGAACCGAGGGCGCGTGCCCTGACTGGTGCCTGCATACCGGCGTGCTGTCGGAACTGCGCGCGCTGAACTGAGGCGACAGCGCCCGATCTGGCCGGGTCCGGCGAGGTGTGGCCCGGTGCCCATTCCGCTTGAGCCCGCGCGTGGCGGCCTGCTTTGGCGCGGCCGTTCGGGTCGGTCTGGTGGCGGCCTTGCACTGCGGGATCGCGTCGGGACAGATTGCCGGACATCGGGGGATCGAAAAGGGGGAGGCGAGTTGACGCGCATTCTGTTTGCCCTGTGTCTGGCGTTGGTGGCCACGCCGCCGGCGCACGGCTGCGAAACCGCGCTGGTGCTGGCGATCGACATTTCGGGGTCGATCGACGCGGGGGAATATGCGCTGCAGGTGCAGGGCCTTGCCGAGGCGCTGGCCGCACCCGAGGTGGCTTCGGCGTTGGTGCAAGGACAGGCGGCGCTGGCGGTGGTGCAATGGTCAGGGGCGGGACAGCAGGCGCTGGTTCTGCCTTGGGCAAGGATGCACGGTCCGGCCGAGGTGGCGGCCTTTGCACAGGCGGCGCGGCGGTTGCCGAGGGTGTTTGCGGCCTCGGATACGGCCGTGGGGCAGGCGCTGGACTTTGCGATCGCGCAGTTCGACGCGGTGCCGGATTGCGGTCATCAGGTGATCGACATATCCGGCGACGGGCCGGAAAACGCCGGCTTCAACGTGGCGCAGGCCCGACGGGTGGCCGAACGGGCCGGGATCACGATCAACGCCATCGCGATCGAGGACATGGGCCAATCGTCCCCGATCAGCGCCTTCTATCGCCGTCAGGTGGTAACGCGGGGTGGTTTTGTGATGATGGCGCGGGGTCTTGGCGCCTATCCGGCGGCGATCCGCGCCAAGCTCTTGCGCGAGTTGGTGCGGCCTACGGGCTAGAAAAATACCGGCAAGCTGCCGTGACTCGGCTCATTTGAACACTGTCGGGGGATAGCCATGGCAGCCCGTAGGGGAGTCGAACCCCTCTTACCAGGTTGAAAACCTGGTGTCCTAACCGATAGACGAACGGGCCGCACTTGGCGTGGGGCGGTGTTTAGGCCAGCCGGGCGTGACTCGCAAGGGGGATTTTGCGATTTTTCCAAAACTTTGCGACCCGCAGGAAAAGATAAGCAATCTCAGGCTTTTGCCGCGTCCTCCAGACGAAGCTGCACCTTGTTGCGGCCGCCCCAGCTGTTGATCTCCAGCCGCCCGGCAAGGTGAAAACGTGCCGCGCCGGGCTGCGCCAGCATCGGCCCCAATGGCCCGTCAAAGGCGCCAAAGGCCACCGCGTCGATCCGCGCGCCCAGACCATCGCCAAAGCTGAAGCGCAGATGCTGCTCGCCCATGCGGCGCGGGGCAAAGACGGCCATCGCGGCAAAGGCAAAGCGCGGCGCGGGGGCCGATTGACCAAACGGGCCGGCCTTTTCGATCTCGTCGATCAGCCCGGCGGTGGCGGCAGCGGGCATCAACAACCCGTCAAGGCGCAGATCCCGCGGCCCCACGGTGCCCGCCCCCTGCCGGGCCAGCAACTCGGCCAGCCGCGCCATGGCGGGCTCCAGCAGCGCCTCGGTCAGCGTCAGACCTGCGGCCATCTTGTGACCGCCACCTTTCAGAAACAGCCCTTCGGCGGCAACGCGCTGCACGGCAGCCCCAAGATCAACCCCGGCCACCGACCGCGCCGACCCCTTGCCGATGCCGCCTTCAAGCCCGATCACTACCGCGGGCCGGTTGGTCGCCTCTTTCAGCCGGGCAGCGACGATGCCGACCACGCCGGGGTGCCAACCCGCACCGGCGGCCCAGACCAGAGGCCCGTCCAGCCCGCGCGCCTCGGCTTGGGCCAGGGCCTCCTCGCGGACTCGGTTCTCGATATCGCGCCGCTCGGTGTTGAGCCTGTCCAGCCGTTCGGCCAGGGCTTGCGCCTCGTGCGGGTCGGCGGTGGCCAGAAGCCGCGCCCCCAGATCGGCGGCGCCGATCCGCCCCCCGGCATTGACCCGCGGCCCCAGCAAGAAGCCCAAGTGATAGGTGCTGGGCGCCTGATCCATCCGCGCCACATCCGACAGCGCCACCATGCCGGGGCGTTCGCGCCGCGCCATGACCCGCAGCCCCTGACGCACCAGCGCCCGGTTGACCCCGATCAGCGGCGCCACATCGGCGACAGTGGCCAACGCCACCAGATCCAGCATCGCCATCAGATCCGGCCCCTGCACGCCCTCGCCGCGCAACTGCCGGTTCGCCTCGACCAGCATCAGGAACACCACCGAGGCGGCGCACAGATGCCCCAGGGCGCCATCTTCGTCCTGACGGTTCGGGTTGACCACCGCCAATGCCGGCGGCAAGGTCTCGCCGCCAAGGTGATGGTCCAGCACCACCACATCGGCGCCCTTGGCCGCGGCGATCGGATCGTGGCTCAGGGTGCCGCAATCGACACAAAGGATCAGCGAATGGTCCCGCGCCAGCTCGGCCATGGCCGGGACGTTCGGGCCGTAGCCCTCGTCGATCCGGTCAGGAATATACAGCGTCGCCTCGCGTCCCATCGCTCGCAACCAGGTCATCAACAGCGCCGCCGAAGCCCCGCCATCGACGTCATAATCGGCAAAGATCGCCAGCTTTTCACGCGCCTTCACGGCGGTCAGAAACCGCGCAGCGGCGCGCTCCATGTCCTTGAGGCCATGCGGATCGGGCAACAGGTCGCGCAGTTGCGGCCCGAGAAACCGCGCGGCGTCTTGTGGCGCGACCCCGCGCGCGACCAACACCCGGGCCAACGGCATCGGCAGATGGGTTTCTTGCACCATCGCCTCGGCCTGACGATCCGCTTCAACACCGGGGCCTACCCAGCGACGCCCGGTGGCCGAACACTCGACATTCAAAAAGGCTGGCGTTTTCATACCCCCTTCATTGCCGATTTCCGCCGGAACCGCCAGAGGGGCCAGACCCGGCTCGCCGCTTGCTGCTTCTGTTTGGCGAAAATACTCTCGGGGGGGCGCCGCTTTGAAAAAGCGGCGCGAGGGGGGCAGACAGCCCCCCTTGNNAGGGGGGGCAGACAGCCCCCCCGGCCGTTCAGTCGGGTTTACTTTACCGGGTTGCGGTAAATCATCCGCCGCACCGATCCCGTTTTCGACCGCATCAACAGCGTCTCGGTGGTGATATAGCCCGGCTCGCGCTTGATCCCCGACACGATCGAGCCATCGGTCACCCCGGTCGCGGCAAAGATCACGTCGCGCGTCACCATTTCATCGCGGGCATAGATCCGGTTCAGATCGGTGATCCCGGCCTTGGCGGCGCGGCCCCGTTCGTCGTCGTTGCGAAACAGCAGCCGGCCCCACATCTGCCCGCCCATGCATTTCAGCGCCGACGCCGCCAGCACCCCTTCAGGTGCCCCGCCCGAGCCCATATACATGTCGATCCCGGTGATGTCGGCCTCGGCGCAGTGGATCACCCCGGCGACATCGCCATCGGTAATCAGCCGGATCGAGGCGCCGGTCGAACGGATCTCGGCGATCAGGTCGTCATGGCGCGGGCGCTCCAGTACGCAGCAGGTGATGTCCTCAGGCTTGACGCCGCGGGCACGGGCCAGCGTGATGACACGTTCCGAGGGCGACATCTCGAGGCTGACGACATCCTTGGCATAGCCCGGCCCAATCGCCAGCTTGTCCATGTAGACATCGGGCGCGTGCAACAGCGTGCCGCGCGGTGCCATGGCGATGACGGTCAGCGCATTGGGCATGTCCTTGGCGGTCAGCGTCGTGCCTTCCAGCGGGTCCAGCGCGATATCCACCGCCGGGCCGTTGCCGGTGCCGACTTCTTCGCCGATGAACAGCATCGGCGCCTCGTCACGTTCACCCTCGCCGATCACCACGACGCCCTTGATGTCGAGCATGTTGAGCTGTTTGCGCATGGCGTTGACGGCGGCCTGATCGGCGGCCTTTTCGTCACCACGACCGATCAGCCGTGCCGAGGCATGGGCGGCGGCCTCGGAAACGCGGGCGAGACCGAGGCTGAGCATGCGGTCGTTGAAATCCTGAGAATTGGGCATTTTATGGGTCCTGCGTAGGGTATGGTGGGCCTTTGGGGCATCTAGCGCGCTTGGTCGGCTTTGGGCAAGGACGGGAGCGCTAACGGATTTCCGAAAGGTCGCGGCCCGGGGCACGGGTCTGGTCGGCCTCGGTGCTCTGCCTTTCTGCCCGAGGGTGCGGGGGGCCGGGCGCTTGGGCGTGCGGGGTGTTGGGACTTTGGGCGTGGCGGGCCATGGGTCGGGTCGGCGCGCCCCGCAGCGGGTGTCGGCGCAGCATTTGCGACAACATCGCGACCGACGGCCCGACGAGCAGGTGCCAGACGAAAGGCGTTCCAACGAAAAGCACCTGCGGACCGCAAGGCCGCCTGTGCGAAAGACCCGCCGGCCAGACCCGCCATGACAACCGGCGACCGGACCAAGGGTTCGGCTATCGGGACCCGGCGCGCCGCGATGCCTGGCCGATGCGGGGCAATCGGAAAGGCGAAATTCGACGGCACCTATGGCGGTTCGGTCCCAAAGGCGGCGGTGGCGCGGCTTTGGCAACGCGCCATCAACCGAAACCGGCCGGTCAGACCTCTTCGATGCGGATCGCCACGGGTTCACCCTGCACGACGCTGGTGCCGGGCAGGCGCGAGATCGCATGGGTGATCGCGTCGCGCGTGGTCTTGTGGGTCACGATCAGCACCGGGGCCGAGGTGTTCTCGTGCCCATACTGGCGCATCCGGTCGATCGAGATACCTTCATCGCCCAGAACCGTGGCGACCTTGGCCAATGCACCGGGTTTGTCGAGCAACTCGAGCCGCAGGTAATAGGGCGCCGGGGCGTTGGCCTTGGCCGCGATCGGGGTGGCAAGGCTGGCGGCGGGCTGGCCGAAGGTGGACAGGCGGGTGCCGCGGGCGATCTCAATCACATCCGACATCACCGCGCTGGCAGTCGGGCCTTCGCCCGCGCCGGGGCCGCGCAGCACGATCTGGCCGACGCTATCGCCTTCAAGCACCACCATGTTGGTGCCGCCTTGCAGCGCGCCAAAGGGACTGTTGGCGGGAACGAGGCAGGGGGTCATGCGCTGCTCGAGCCCGCGCCCGGTCAACTGGGCGACGCCGAGCAGCTTGATCTTGTAGCCCATGTCGCCGGCGCGGCGGATATCGTCGATCGAGATCCGGCCGATGCCCTCAAGCTCGACATCGTCAAAGCTGACCTTGGTGCCAAAGGCGATAGCGGCCAGCAGCGCCAGTTTATGGCCTGCGTCGATGCCGCCGACATCGAGGTTGGGGTCGGCTTCAAGGTAGCCCAATTGCCGCGCCTCTTCAAAAACCTGGTCATAGGGCAGGCCGGCGCTTTCCATCCGCGTCAGGATATAGTTGCAGGTGCCGTTCATCACCCCCATCACGCGGCGCAAGCGGTTGCCGGCCAGCCCTTCGGTCAGGACCTTGATGACCGGAATGCCGCCCGCCACCGCCGCTTCGAAGCGGATTATCCGGCCCGCGCTTTCGGCCGCAAGCGCAAGCGCCTGACCATGATGTGCCAATAGCGCCTTGTTGGCGGTGACGACATCCTTGCCGTTGGCAATGGCGGCCTCAAGCGACGCGCGCGCGGCACCTTCGTGACCGCCCATCACCTCGACAAAGATGTCGATATCGGGGCGCTGCGCGAGGGCGACGGCGCTGTCTTCCCAAGCGTAGCCCGACAGGTCCGCGTCACGGTTCTTGGTGCGGTCGCGCGCGCAGATCGCGGTGATCGCGATCGGGCGGCCGGTGCGTGCGGCCAGAAGATCCGCGTGGCGCTGGACAATCTTGACCACACCGATGCCGACGGTTCCCAGACCGGCAATGCCAAGGCGCAAGGGGGCGCCAGAATGCTGGACAGGGCCGGAGGGCTGAGACATGGGGTGCTCCTGAAACAGAGGTGTTGGGCTGTGTTAGCGGTTTGAGCGCAGGCTTGCAACGCGCCGAAGGGGCCTTCGCGGGTCTAGTCGCCGGTCGGGGTGCCGGCGGGAACGACCGGCGCGCGCAGGGCAGCGGCGCGGGCGCGCAGGGCAGCGGCGCGGGCGTCAAGACCGGTGGCCGGGTCGGACGCTGCCGCGGGATCGGTCAGCAAGCTGTCGATGGGCAGGAGGCTGGGGTAGGCATCCGCGCCCGTCTCGGGGTGCGACGCGCAGGCGGCCAACAGGGCGCAGACGGCAAGGGCAGGGCGGAACATGGGGCCTCGTGGCTGATCGGGGTCGACAATAGGGCGGGGCGCCGGGCTTGGCCATAGGCAATGGCGCGGTGGGCCGGAGGTGAAGGGCCGCGACTTGTAGGGCAACGTCTTGCAAGGTTGCTCAGGGCGGAAGCCTCCGGCGGGGATATTTGAACAAAGCTGAAAACCCGGCTTCTTTTTGGTGTAAATACTCCCCCGCGGAGCGGCCGCCGCTGCAATCGGGCACCCCCTTCGGAGGCGGGCGGGGTTTGATATTGAACATCTGTTCATATAGCGTGGACCCATGGCACGCAAAACCGGCTCTCATTCCGAAATCACTGGCCCCCGGATCCGGGCCGAAGCCGGGCAGTTGTTCGCCCGGCATGGCTTTGCGGCTGTCTCCATGCGCCAGATCGCGGCAGCGGTAGGGGTGCAGGCGGGCGCGCTATATCTTTACACGCCCGACAAGGAATCGCTTCTGTTCGAGCTGTTGAAGACGCATATGGACGAGCTTCTGGCGGCCTGGACCACACAAGCAGGTGCCACCACGGGCGCGGCCGACCCACGCGCGCAACTGGAACGCTTTGTGCGGTTTCACATCCGCTTCAACCTGGAACGCGCGCAGGCGGTGTTCCTGTCCTATATGGAGCTGCGCAACCTGTCGCCCGAGAATTTTGCCTGCATCGAGGCGTTGCGTCGGCGTTATGAAGACACGCTTGAGGCGATCTTGCGGGAGGGGCAGGCGGCGGGTTGTTTCGCCTTGCCCGATACCAAGCTGGCGACGCTGGCGATCATTGCCATGTTGACCGGCGTCAACACCTGGTTCCGCGAGGGGGGGCGGCTGAGCCGCGCCACGGTCGAGGGTATCTATTGGGATATGGTGCGTAAGGCCGTGGCGGCCTGAGGACGGCCGGGACCGCTTAGCGCTGGTTCAGCCAAGCATGCACCGGTGCCAGCAATCGCAGTCTTGTGGCGCAGGCCGCGGGGCCGTCGGGGCCGAATGCCAGCGAGGGGTCGTCATGATCGAGCCAGAGCGACAGGCTCTTGCGGCGCAACAGGCCGGCGCAGGGGTGATCGGCCGGATAGGGCGCGGGCACGCGCTTGAGGTCGGTTGGATTGAGCCGCGCGCCCTGTCCTTGAGCTACCTCGAGCAGACCCAGCAGCGTCGCGCCCTCGGGGCCGCCGACCCGGTCGCGCCACGCGCCGAGCCGCGCTTGCGACAGCGTCATGTTGCCCATTCCCAGCGAAAGCTGCCCCGGCTCGAGCGAGATCATCCACGCGGGGGCGTCTTCGCCCGGGCCTTCTTGCAAGAAGCCGATGTGAATGTGGGTGTTATAGGGGGACTTGTCGCGGGAAAAGCGCAGATCGCGGTTGATGCGAAACACCCGGCTGCGGTAGCGCAGGCCGGTCGTGGCCGCCAGAAGCGGCTCCATCCGGGCACAGAACGCGGCCGAGGCGGCCCGCAGGGCCTGATCATATACGGCGCGGTTCGCCGCGAACCAGTCTCTGGAGTTGTGCGCCCTCAGCCCGGTCAGAAAGTGTATCGTCTCTGCGCTGAATCCGTTCATATCGGCGCCAGACCCTGAATGAGGGCCGCAGCCCGAGCGCTCCAGACGTGCATTCCGGCCGTGTCGGACGGGCCGAGGGGCCGCCCGAAAAACCGGTTCGTTGGCGCTGGGTTCGTTGGCGCTGGGTTGCAGGCCATGCGTGCCTTTCTGTAATCGGCTGGCCCCGAAGGGCAGGACCAGCCTAGCAAAAGGCGCGTGGGTCCGGCAAGGGCGCGGCTAGTGCGGCGGGCGGACAAAGGTGCCATTGCGCAGATCGCGCATGGCTTGTTGCAACTCGGCCTGGGTGTTCATCACGATTGGGCCGTGCCAGGCCACCGGCTCCTGGATCGGCGCGCCCGAGATCAGCAAGATCCGCACACCCTGATCGCCGGCCTGGACCACCACCTCGTCGCCCGCGCCAAAACGCACCAGCGTTCGGTTGCCCGAAAGGTCGCGGATCGCAACCTCAGCGCCGCGCACCTCTTTCTCCAAAAGCACGCCCTGCGGTTGGCTGGCATCGGCAAAACGGGCCGAGCCATCGAAGACATAGGCGAAAGCGCGGCGGTAAGTGTCTATCTTGAACCGTTTTTTCAACCCTGCGGGGACAAAGACATCAAGGTATTGCGGTTCGGCGGCGATGCCGTCGACCGGGCCGGTCTGGCCCCAGAACCCGCCCACGATGATTTTGACGCGGGTGCCGTCATCGTCGATCACCTCGGGGATATCGGCGCCTTTCATGTCTTGATAGCGCGGCGCGGTCATCTTCAGCGCCGAGGGCAGGTTGGCCCAAAGCTGAAAGCCGTGCATCTGGCCGGCGGCGTTGCCGGTGGGCATTTCCTGATGCAGGATGCCGCGCCCGGCGGTCATCCATTGCACATCGCCCGCGCCAAGGCTGCCCGCGTTGCCAAGGCTGTCGCCATGCGCCACATTCCCGGCCAGAACATAGGTGATCGTTTCGATCCCGCGGTGCGGGTGCCAGGGAAAACCCGCCTGATAGTCGGCCGGGCGGTCGCCGCGAAAATCGTCGAACAGCAGGAACGGGTCGGCCTCGGTCGGGTCGGCGAAACCGAAAGCGCGGTGCAGCTTGACGCCGGCGCCCTCAAGCGTGGGCACGGCGCGGCGGGTTTCAAGAACGGGTCGGATCGACATCGAAGCCTCCTTGGATCGGATGGCTCATAGCTAGTGTCGCGGGGCCAGAGGGCAAAGGCGGGTGGCCTCACAGCAGCTGTGCCGTCCTGCACAGCCCCGGTGCGGATCGGGGCCGGGGACGTGGTGCCAGCAGGCTGCCGTGCAGATCGTCCACAGCCCCGCGCGCGGACGGGGGCCGAAAGCCCGGCGGTTCTGCGGTTTCGAGGCGACCCGCGGCATCGGTGCCGATGCCATGCGAAGGTTCGGGCGCCGTCGGAGGTCCGGCAGTCCCGAGGCGGTCGGGGTGCCGGCCTTGCCGCCGCTTGCCCGCCGGGATCAGTAGCTGTCGTTCCAAACGATGCGCGGGCCACGCGGACGTGTCACGACGAAGTTGGAAAAGCGGATACTGTCATTCAGCCCGATCCGGGTGAACAGCTTGTTGCCGCTGCCATCCGTGCCACCGATCGCCAGTTCGTTTTCGGTGCCCGCAAAGATCGGCGTGTAGCGCATCGAGGTTTCGACGATGATCGCGGTATCGCCCACCGGCATGATCGGAATCCGCCAGGCTTGGTCATTGAGCGTGGAGTCGGTATAGGACGCGATGCCGGATTTGCTCGCGTGGGAGTATTCCACCCGATACTTCTTGAGATCATCGTCCCAGCGGATCGAGGTGACGCGGATCCAGCTGCGCCCGCGCGAGTTGGTCACAAAGTCAAAGACCTTTTGCATGCCTTGCACATAGGCGGGCCCGATCGGTGCCTTTTCGCGTGAGACCATGTCGGCCACCGTATAGGCCGCCTTGGCGTTCACGCTTTTCAGCCGAAATGCGTCGTAGAACTGAAAGGCGACCATGAACCAGCCGATCATCAGCAAAAAGCCCATGATCCCCTCGATGGGCATCGAGCCGGTCTGGTCGTCGTGCCAGCCCCGAAGCCAACGGCCAATGCGCTTGAACGGACCCATCAGTTCTTCCTCGGTTCATTGACAAAGGCGGTGGTGACGATCAACGAGACGGCACCGTTTCCATCCTTTGGCAATGCCGCGCCCAGCCCGGTGGTGGGCATCATCGGATCGACCTTCAGGCAGGCGCGCAGCAACATCAACTGATCCGAGACGCCGCGATCCAATGTGGTCGGAGGCGGCGCTTCAGGGGCGGCGCGGTCCACGCAGGTGACAGCGGTCCCCGCGCCGGTCGAGGTCCAGTTGCTGCGGTCAACGGCAAAGATCTCGACGCTGAGGTCATTCATGCAGTTGGGAATGAAGCCGACATTGTTGCAGATCGAGCGTTTGAGCTGGTCGTGGGTGGGCATCGGCGCGCCCAGCCGCAACAGCCGCACCGACATGTCGACACCGCGGTCCAGCAAGGTCTGGCGCAAGAACAGCATCCCCATTTCCACGCCCGAGAACATCAGCATGATGAAAAACGGCAGGAAGATCAGCGCCGGGATTGTCGAAGCCCCATCCTCGCGCCGCCAGAACTGGCGGGCACGGGCGCCGACGCTGTGAACAAGGGCACGCATCAGTTGGTCAACCTCAATGCGTTGATCGCCGAGGCGATGCTGGCAAAGGCGGTCTTCATGTCATTGCTGGTGACGTTGAAGGCATAGGCCGGTGCGCTGGCGCATTTTTCCAGGATGCTCTGGCCTTCGGAGGGCGCGTCCACGGCCACGGTGAAGATCAGAATCTCGGTGCCGCTTTTCTTGGCGGCGGTGCACAGCTTGTTCAGGTCGGTGTCCTTGTCGGAAAACTCGGACTGGTCGGCCATTTCCGCGTAGAGCGACGTGGCGTTGTTGAGCGGTTTGCCGAGATAGTTCTTGAGCACATATTGCAGCGTCCAGCCTTTGGCCCAGAGCTTTTCATAAGGGATCACGGTCTTGTCGCCGGTGATCGCGCTGGCGTAATACCACTTGTTGTATCTGAAGCTGTAGTAGGGCTTCGAGCGCGTGTCGTCGTAGTAATAGAGATACTTGCTGTCGAGATCCGAACCATCGTTATGCGATTTGGTCGACACCAGCGGCGAGTCACCCGTCCGGTAGCCCATCTTGGTGGAATAGGTGCGGGTGTTCTGTCCGTCGGTCATCAGGACCAGAACCTTCATCGACCGCAAGTCGCCAGAGGTGGCCAGCGCTTCGCCATAGTCGAACGGACGCCCGGCCAGTTCGCTTGCGACAAGGTTGCTGCCGATCAACGAGGTGACGACCGGCTGCGCCTCCGGGTCCAGCAACGCCACGCCCCATTTCGCGCCATAGTCGATGGCGGTGTCGCCATCGGCGACAAGGTTCTTGATCTTGGTGTTGATCGTGGTTTCGTTGTTGGCCAGCGGCAAGACGGTGTTCTTGCTGTTGTCGGGGCAGTTTTCGATGCCGACGTTGGTCGGAACGGACCAGCCGTTGCCGCTGTAGTCGAAGCTGTCGCCATACATCGACCGCGCAAGGAAGGTGGTATTCGAGATCCCGGTCGCCCCGAAGGTGCTGCGCGGGATATCGGCGCAAGAGTTCTGCGCGTGCTCGGTGCTGATGTTGAAGCGGCTGGCCAGCGTCGTGCCCAGTGTGACCTGCTGGTTGTAGGGCACGACCGAGATGCTCAGCTTGCCCGGCGTCGCTTCGGGTGGCTGCACGGTCTTGAACATGGTGGTCACGAAGTCCTGCGCCGCCGAACGCAACAGGGCGATCCGGGTGGTGGTGCCACTGGAGGTGTGGACGGAATCGTTCATCGAGCCGGACACGTCCAGAACCATCGAGATTTCAACGTTGCCGATGCTTTCCTCGGCACGGCCCTGGGTCTTGATCGGCAGCGATTCCAGCCCGACAAGGTCGCCAAACAGCGTCGGCATGGTATCGCGGACGGTCGCCTCGACCGAGCGCCATTCCTTGTAGTCGCCCTCTTTGACGATCGGCGTGACATCCAGATAGGACAGCCCGCTCTTGTCGAAATAGTCGCGCACCACGTCGGCGGGTTCCAGCGTCTGATTGAGGTCGGCGGCGGCCAGAAGCGCGCGGTCGAGCGTGGCTTGGATCAAGGTGCGCCGTTCCTCCTGACGGATGATGTCGATCGCGACACCGGTCGAGATCAGCATGATCACGAAGATGAACAGACTGAGGATCAGCAGTGACCCGTCTTCCTCGTGGCGAAAGCGCGCGAGTCTGTGGCACCGGCGGATACCGGCAACGGCAGGGCTCGCAGCGGCATTGCGCCGGCGGGGTTGCAGGGGGCCAAACATACCTTTGGACTGTGTCATCGTACTATCCTTCTCCGGCGCGGCCTTGGTGCTGCCCCGCCGCCAGATTGGCGACGAAGGAACCAAAGGTCAGCGCAGACCTCGCGCAATGCCTATTTATTGCATGTCTTGAGGCAAAATTGAGGCAGGTTCTGGGCGGGTTCAGGTTGATTAGTGCGGTAAAGGCAACGATTCGAAGCGTGTGGCCACGTTGTTGCGCGGGTTGACGCGAAATATGCAGCGCACTGACACGGTCTGTTAGGATTTGCGACGCAAATTGGTCCGGCTTGGGCCGGCGGGCCGCCGGCAAACTGTCGTAAGCGGCCGGTGATTCGCTGGTTTCACTTGGCGTGCCGAAACGAATCTGCCTAAGTGCGGGCGCATGAGGCAGCGCTGCAAAATGGCATCAGCGGCCCATTGGAGGAGGAATTCATGATTTCGTCAAAAGAGCCGAGCTTTCGGCAGTCGGTCGATATGATGTTCAGCCGCGCGGTTGCGGTGATGGACCTCGGCCCCGGTCTGGTCGAAAAGATTCGGGTTTGCAACTCGACCTATACGGTTCGGTTCGGTGTGCGCCTGCGGGGCAAGATCGAGACCTTCACCGGCTATCGCTCGGTTCACTCGGAACATATGGAGCCGGTCAAGGGCGGGATCCGGTTTTCGCTTGGCGTCAATCAGGACGAGGTCGAGGCGCTGGCGGCGCTGATGACCTATAAATGCGCGCTGGTCGAGACGCCGTTCGGTGGCTCGAAAGGCGGGCTGTGCGTCGATCCGCGGGCCTGGGAGGCCAATGAGATGGAGCAGATCACCCGCCGATTTGCCTATGAGCTGATCAAGCGCGACCTGATCAACCCGGCCCAGAACGTGCCCGCCCCTGACATGGGCACCGGCGAACGCGAAATGGCCTGGATCGTGGACCAATACGCGCGAATGAACACGACCGACATCAACGCCCGCGCCTGCGTCACCGGCAAGCCCTTGAATGCCGGCGGGATCCATGGCCGCGTCGAGGCGACCGGGCGCGGTGTGCAATACGCGCTGCGCGAATTTTTCCGCCACCCCGATGACATGGCCAAGACCGGGTTGACGGGCGGGCTCGAGGGCAAGCGCGTCGTGGTGCAGGGCCTTGGCAACGTCGGCTCGCATGCGGCGCAGTTTCTGGCCGAGGAAGATGGCTGCAAGGTCGTTGGCGTGATCGAACGTGATGGCGCGCTATGGGATGACGCGGGGCTGGATATCGCGGCGGTGCTGGACCATCTGCGCGCCACTGGCGGGGTCAAGGGCTGCCCGGTGGGCAGCTTTGTCGCGGCGGGCGCCAGCCTGCTGGAGGCCGAGTGCGACATCCTGGTTCCGGCGGCGATGGAAGGCGTCATCAATCTGGGCAATGCCGCGCGGATTCAGGCGCCGCTGATCATCGAGGCCGCGAACGGCCCGATTACTGCCGGCGCCGACGAGATACTGCGGCAAATGGGCTGTGTCATCATCCCCGACATGTATGCCAACGCGGGCGGTGTGACGGTTTCCTATTTTGAGTGGGTCAAGAACCTGTCGCATATCCGCTTTGGCCGGATGCAGCGGCGCGCCGAAGAGGCGCGGTCGCGGCTTCTGGTCGAGGAGCTGGAGCGGCTGAGCGCCGACAAGGGCCTGGGCTGGACCCTGTCGCCCGACTTCAAGCGCCGTTTCCTGACGGGTTCGGACGAGCTGGAACTGGTGCGCTCGGGGCTGGATGACACGATGCGGATTGCCTATCAGTCAATGCGCGAGGTCTGGCATTCGCGCCCCGAGGTCACAGATCTGCGCATGGCGGCCTATATCGTCGCGATCGACCGGGTCGCGCAAAGCTACCGCTCGAAAGGGCTTTGAGGTCGGCAGCCTCCGGCGGGGATATTTGGGCGAAGATGAAAGGCGGGTGATCTGCCTTTCGTCGCGGGCCGGAGTGTTCCTGCCGGGGTGTTGTGCAAGGTCCGGGTGCGGCAGGCCATGGACTCTTGGCGAGGACGCGCCAATATAGGGGCATGAGCTTGCCCCCCGGTTTTCTGGATGAATTGCGCACCCGTGTCTCGATCTCTCAGGTGGTCGGGCGCAAGGTCGTGTGGGATCAGCGCAAGTCCAATCAGGCCAAGGGCGACATGTGGGCGCCATGTCCGTTCCATCAGGAAAAATCCGCGTCTTTTCATGTAGATGACCGCAAGGGCTATTATTATTGCTTTGGCTGTCACGCGAAGGGCGACGCGGTCAGCTTTGTCCGCGAGACCGAGAATGTCGGTTTCATGGAGGCGATCGAGATTCTGGCGCGCGAGGCCGGAATGCAGATGCCGGCGCGCGATCCGCAGGCGGTGCAACGGGCCGATCGCCGGACCGAGCTTGCGCAGGTGATGGACGAGGCAGTGCGCCACTACCGGATGCAGTTGCAGACCGCCGCCGGGGCCGGGGCGCGCGACTATCTGGCGCGGCGCAAGCTGGGGCAACGGGCGCAGGACCGGTTCGAGATCGGCTTTGCGCCGGACCAGCGGCACGGGCTGTTTGCGGCTTTGAGGGCCAAGGGGGTTGCGCCCGATCTGATCGTCGATGCGGGGCTGGCGGCGCGCCCCGAGGGCGGCGGCGAGCCCTATGACCGGTTCCGCGGGCGGATCATCTATCCGATCCGCGATGCGCGGGGGCGGTGCATCGGTCTTGGCGGGCGGTCGTTGGACCCGAGTGCGCGGGCGAAATACCTCAACAGCCCCGAGACGGAATTGTTCGACAAGGGGCGCAGCCTCTACAATCACGGACCGGCCCGCGAGGCCTGTGGCAAGGGCCAGCCGTTGATCGTGGCCGAGGGCTATATGGATGTGATCGCGCTGGTCGAGGCGGGGTTTGGCGGGGCGGTGGCGCCGCTGGGCACCGCAGTCACCGAGGAGCAGTTGCGGATGATGTGGCGCATTCACCCCGAGCCGGTGATCGCGCTGGATGGTGACAGCGCCGGGATCCGCGCGGCGCTGCGGGTGATTGATCTGGCGTTGCCCTTGCTGGAGGCCGGGCAGGGGTTGCGGTTTGCGGTATTGCCGGGCGGGCAAGACCCCGACGATCTGATCCGCGCCGAGGGTGCCGGGGCGATGGCAAGGGTCATCGAAGGGGCGCGGCCGATGGTCGATCTCTTGTGGCAGCGCGAAACCGAAGGGCGCAGCTTTGACAGCCCCGAGCGCAAGGCGGCGCTGGACAAGAGCCTGCGCGCCGCGATCAAGCGGATCACCGACCCGTCGATCCGGGCGCATTACGGCGACGAAATCAAGCGACTGCGCGAAGACCTGTTTGGCGCGCGCCGCACCCGGCAAGGGGGGCTTTCGGCGCGCGGCAGCAAGGACCGCAACGGCAGATGGTTGCCACCGCCCGCGCCGCCTCTGGCCTCGACGAAATCGTCGATGCTGGTCGCGGCCTCGGGGTCGGGGGTTGAAGAGCATCTGCGCGAGGCGATGATCCTTGCGATTTTCGCCGCCCATCCGGGGCTGGTGGCAAGGTTCGAAAGCCAGCTTGAAACGATCGTGCTGCAGGGAGCCGACCACGAGGCGTTGCGCCATGTGATGCTGAGCCATGCCCATGCCGACCCGGCGCTGATCCGTGAACAGATCCTTGCCGAGGCGGGCGCTGCGCTTGAAAAGCTGCTGCATCTGCCCCATGTGCGAATTGCGCCGCCCGTGCAGCCGGACGCCGACCCTGATCTGGCCAAGATGTGCCTGGCCGAGGAGTTGGCCAAACTGGATGCCCGCCGGGCCGCGCGCGCCGAGATAGAAGACGCGATGGAGGATCTGACCGGCCTTGCCGATGAGGGCGTGACTTGGCGCCTGGCGCAATCGGCGCAGGCCCGCCATCAGGCCGACCGAAGCAGTTTGGACGACACGAGTGACATGGGCGAAGACCGAAAGGCGCTATCGGCGCATTTGCAAAGCCTGATCGACGGTCAGGTCTGGCGCAAGAACAAGGGCCGGGACTGATGCTGAATGAGACCCCCGGTTTGCAGCCTCTGTGATTCGCCTGTGTGATTCGATAAAACCCGAGGACATGATTCGATTCTGTCCGCCCGACCGACGCTGACCCAGTGACCCCATTCGACCCGAGGAGCGCCCATGGCCGCCAAAGACATCGACGACAGCAAGCCAGACGATCAGGACGGTGACGATACGCTCGACATGAGCCAGGCCGCCGTCAAGAAGATGATCGCCGACGCGCGTGAGCGGGGCTATATCACCTACGATCAGTTGAACGCCGCGCTGCCGCCCGAACATGCCTCGTCCGAACAGATCGAGGACGTGATGTCGATGTTGTCGGAGATGGGCATCAACGTGATCGAAAACGATGAGGCCGAAGAGGGCGAAACCGGCGGCGAACTGGTCGAAGCCTCGACCTCGCGCGAGGTGGCGGTATCGACCACCACCACTGAAACGCTGGACCGCACCGACGATCCGGTGCGGATGTATCTGCGCGAAATGGGCAGCGTCGAGCTGTTGTCGCGCGAAGGCGAGATCGCGATCGCCAAGCGTATCGAAGCCGGCCGCAATACGATGATTGCCGGCCTGTGCGAAAGCCCGCTGACGTTTCAGGCGATCACCATCTGGCGCGACGAGCTGCTGAGCGAAGACATCTTGCTGCGCGATGTGATCGACCTTGAAACGACCTTCGGGCGGACCTTGGACGAAGACGGTGAAATGGACGAGCCGGTGGTCAACGGGCTTGATACCGCCGCCTCCACCGCCGCGCCGGCGGCGCGGGCCGGCGCCAGCAACGAGCCCGATCTGGATGCCGACGGCAATCCGATCGTCGCGGCCGAGGACGACGACGACGACGACGAGGGCGCGAACATGTCGCTTGCGGCCATGGAAGCCGCGCTGAAGCCCAAGGTTCTGGAAACGCTGGAACTGATCGCGCGCGATTATATCACGCTGGCCGAGATGCAGGACCTGCGGATGTCGGCCACGCTGAATGAGGACGACACGTTTTCGTTGGCGGACGAGGCGGCCTATCAAAAGCTGCGCTCGGAGATCGTGGTCTTTGTGAACGAGCTGCACCTGCACAACAACCGGATCGAAGCGCTGATCGACCAGCTTTACGGCATCAACCGCAAGATCATGTCGATCGACTCGGGCATGGTCAAATTGGCCGATGCGGCCCGGATCAACCGGCGTGAATTCATCGACGAATATCGCGGCTATGAACTGGACCCCGCCTGGCTGGAGCGGATGTCGCAAAAGCCGGGTCGGGGCTGGCAGGCGCTGATCGAGAAATCGCGCGACAAGGTCGAAGACCTGCGCGCCGAAATGGCGCAGGTCGGGCAATATGTCGGCGTCGATATCCAGGAATTCCGCCGGATCGTCAATCAGGTCCAGAAGGGCGAAAAGGAAGCCCGTCAGGCCAAGAAGGAAATGGTCGAAGCGAACCTTCGCCTCGTCATCTCGATCGCCAAGAAATACACCAACCGCGGGCTGCAATTCCTTGATCTTATTCAGGAAGGCAATATTGGCCTGATGAAGGCGGTGGACAAGTTCGAGTATCGCCGCGGCTATAAGTTCAGCACTTATGCAACATGGTGGATCCGGCAGGCGATCACCCGCTCGATCGCCGATCAGGCGCGCACGATCCGGATTCCGGTGCATATGATCGAAACGATCAACAAGCTGGTGCGCACCGGGCGGCA
Organism: Rhodobacteraceae bacterium UBA6197; assembly: GCA_002422085.1. Taxonomy (GTDB): domain Bacteria; phylum Pseudomonadota; class Alphaproteobacteria; order Rhodobacterales; family Rhodobacteraceae; genus UBA6197. Next base: position 207,871 of record DISZ01000001.1, on the reverse strand, counting down.
GATGCTGCACGAAATCGGACGCGAGCCAACCCCCGAAGAACTGGCTGAAAAGCTGCAAATGCCGCTGGAAAAGGTCCGCAAGGTGATGAAGATCGCCAAGGAGCCGATCAGCCTTGAAACCCCGATCGGCGACGAAGAAGACAGCCAGCTGGGCGATTTCATCGAAGACAAGAACGCGATCTTGCCGCTGGAATCCGCGATTCAGGAAAACCTGAAGGAAACCACGACGCGCGTTCTGGCCAGCCTGACCCCGCGCGAGGAACGCGTCTTGCGGATGCGCTTTGGCATCGGCATGAACACCGACCACACGTTGGAAGAGGTGGGCCAGCAGTTCAGCGTCACCCGCGAACGGATCCGGCAGATCGAGGCGAAGGCGCTGCGAAAGCTGAAACACCCGAGCCGGTCGCGCAAGCTGCGCAGCTTTCTCGATCAATAGGGCGATGGACCCCGGCCTTGCGCCGGGGCCTTTTGTTTCAAGGCATTAGCCAAGGTTCTGGTGGAAAAAATCCAACGTTCGGCCCCAGGCCAGATCGGCGGCAGCGGCGTCGTAGCGCGGGGTTGTGTCGTTGTGAAAGCCATGGTTCACATCGGCATAGATATAGGCCTCATAGCGGGTTCCCGCCGCTTTCAGCGCCGCCTCATAGGCTGGCCAATCCTCGTTCACGCGGCTGTCGAGGCCGGCATAGTGGATCAGAAGCGGGCTTTTGATCCGGGCAACATCTTCTGACGCGGGCTGACGACCGTAAAACGGCACGGCTGCGGACAGCTCGGGGTAGGCCACCGCAGCGGCATTGGCCACGCCCCCGCCATAGCAAAACCCGACGATGCCGACCTTGCCGGTCGAACCCGGATCGGCCAGCAGGTATTCGACTGCGGCGAAAAAGTCGTTCATCAGCTTGGTCGGATCGACGGTTGCCTGCAACTCGCGCCCCTTGTCGTCATCGCCCGGATAGCCGCCGACCGAGGTCAGGCCGTCGGGCGCCAGCGCCAGAAACCCGGCCTTGGCCAGACGCCGCGTGACATCCGCGATATAGGGGTTCAGTCCGCGATTTTCATGCACCACCACGACCGCTGGCAGCGGCCCCGCCGCCGCGGCGGGACGCACGAGATAGCCGTTGACCTGACCGTGGCCATGCGGCGAGGCATAGGTGATGGTGCTGGCGGCGATCTCGGGGTCATTCTCGGCGACCTGCGAGGCCCGTGCGTAGTTCGGGCTCATCAGCGACAAGATCGCCGCCGCGGTCAATCCGCCCACGGCGTATTTCCCTGCCCGATCCAGAAACTCACGCTTGGTTATCTTGCCATGCGCGTAGAAGTCGTAAAGCTCCAGAAGCTCCGGGCTGAAATCCTTTGCCGTCAGTCTGGTCATCTGACATCTCCTTGTTGGTGTCACGATCACCGCCTTAGATAGCGCGGCCCGCCCAATTGAAAAGCGACGGGCTGAGTCTTCGCCGCCACACCCGCACTGCTGCATCTTGTGGTCGCAAAAACAAACTACCCAACGCATCGCGGCTCGCCTATAGTTCTCGTGGATAACGGGGGGAAACACCCCCGACATGAGGCGGTAACATCAGAAAAAAAAGGGGGGACGCCATGCGCTGCCCATTTTGTGGCAATGTCGATACCCAGGTAAAGGATTCGCGCCCGGCCGAGGACCATGTCGCCATTCGGCGGCGGCGTTTTTGCCCGGCCTGCGGGGGGCGTTTCACCACCTACGAGCGTGTGCAACTGCGCGATCTGGTCGTGATAAAGACCTCGGGCAAGCGCGAAGACTTTGACCGGGACAAGCTGGAGCGCTCGATCCGTATTTCGATGCAGAAGCGGCCGATCGACCCGGAGCGCATCGATCAGATGATCTCGGGGATCGTGCGGCGGCTGGAAAGCCTTGGCGAAACCGACATTCCCTCAAAGGTGATCGGCGAGATCGTGATGGAGACGCTGGCCCGGATCGACACCGTTGCCTACGTCAGATTTGCCAGCGTTTACAAAAACTTCCAGGCAGCGGACGATTTCGACAAGTTCGTGTCGGAACTGCGTCCCAGCGGCGCCGACGGCGAGTGAGCGACACTGACAGACGCTATATGGCCCTGGCCCTGACGCTGGCGCGTCGGGGCCTTGGCAATGTCTGGCCAAACCCCGCCGTGGGCTGTGTGATCGTGCAAAACGGGCGTATTCTGGGGCGTGGCTGGACCCAGCCGGGCGGTCGCCCCCATGCGGAACGGATGGCGCTGGATCAGGCGGGTGCGACGGCGCGCGGCGCCACTGCCTATGTCACGCTCGAACCTTGCGCGCATCACGGGCGCACCCCGCCCTGCGCCGAGGCGCTTGTCGCGGCGGGTATCACCCGAGTCGTCAGCGCTCTGACCGATCCGGACCTGCGTGTTTCGGGGCGCGGCCACGCGATCTTGCGCGCCGCCGGGATTGCAGTTGCCGAAGCGGTGCTGGAACCCGAGGCGCGCGCCCTGCAACAGGGCTTCTTGACCCGCGTTGCGCTGGGTCGCCCGATGCTGACACTGAAACTGGCCAGCAGCTTTGATGGCCGCATCGCCACCGCTTCGGGCGAAAGCCGTTGGATCACCGGACCGCAGGCCCGCGCGCGCGTCCATGCTCTGCGCGCCAGCCATGATGCGGTTCTGGTCGGCGCCGGCACGGCCCGTGCCGATGACCCGCAACTGACCGTGCGCGGTCTTGGCATTTCGCGCCAGCCGGTGCGCGTGATTGCCGCGCGTTACCTTGATCTGCCCCGCGGCAGGCTTGCCGCCTCGGTGCCCGAGGCGCCGCTTTGGCTTGCCCATGGCGCCGATGCCCCGCCCGACGCCCGCGCCTTCTGGCGAGACCTTGGCGCCGATCTGCTCGAAATTCCGCAAGAAAACCAGAGGCTGGATCCGGCTTTTCTGCTGCAAACCCTTGGTTCCAAAGGTCTGACGCGCGTCTTTTGCGAGGGCGGCGGGCAGTTTGCGGCCAGCCTTCTTGGCGCCGGGTTGGTCGATCACCTGATCGGCGTCACTGCGGGTGTGATCCTCGGTGCCGACGCCCGCCCCGGCATCGGGGCGCTGGGATTGGGGGCGCTTGCCACCGCCCCGCGCTTTGCGCTGAGCGCAACCGAAACGCTGGGCGGCGATGTTCTGCATCACTGGACGCGCATTCAAAGTGCCCCCGCGTGACGACTAACCCCAAACGTCCGATCGACAAGACAGACCGGCACGGCACCAATGGCGCGCGCCGATCACCTGCGTGCGGTCTTGGAAAACCGTGCCCCGCGTTAGCTTCTTTTTGGCCCAAATACTCCCGCGCGGAGCGCCACCGCACTAACCGCGCTTGCGCCCTTCGGCGACGTCGATCAGGTGCCGCACCCAGCGCCCCGAGGCCCATGCCGCCGGCACCCCAAGGCCCACCGCCAGCACAGCCGCCTGCACCGGGGCGATCACCGGCCAGCCCAGCCGTTGCCACATCAACGACAACAGGAACAGATTGATCGCAACCGCCGCCGCCGCGAAAGGATAAAGCAGCACTGCCAGTTTCCAGACCGGCCAGGGCGCGGACTCAGTGGCTGGTGCCCTCTTCAAATGTGATCTTGTTTCAGACATTGTATTTCCCCGAGGGTTTTTTCATCGGTGACCGCTGCAATTCCTGCAAACTGACTGCATCATAGACGATTGCCGCCCCGTCTTCTTCCCAGATCCACACCGGCGCCCGGCTGCCATCCTTGGTGACTTCCGTATGCGCGACCGTGGTCCCCGGTTCGGGGTGCAGCGTCTGGACGATTTTCAGTGTTTCGTTGTCAGTGATGTGCATCGCGTCCTTGTTCGGGCCAAAGAAGACGTCGGTCCAGACATAGCGCGAATTGGGGTGGCGGCGCACGAAGAAACCTCGCCGGTCGATCGCGATGACCTTGATCGTCGTCCAGGTCTTCATGTTGATGAAACAGATCGTGATGTCTTTCAGGTGCGGCGTCGCCATTACCGTTGTGCTTTGCCAGTCCCAGGTGATCCCCGTGCCAAGGCGCGGCATCCCAAGCAAGGCCCGTTCGGGTACGGTGGCCAAGGGCGTTTCAAGACAAGCCGAAATTGCTGCAATCGCGTCCGGGGCCAGACGGTCGGCAAACGATTCCTTCTGTGTCGCCGGACGACCCTCGGAAATCGGCGCCTCGAGCTTTGGTCCATGGATCCGGCCCAAAGTCTCGGGGATGAGCGCAGGCCCCGTGCCTTCCAGACGGCTATCGGCATGGCACGACGCACAGTGCGCTTGATGAAGCGCCTCCGCGCCCGGTTGCGCCAGACCAATCCGGGGCAGCATGGCCGGCAAGACCCCGGCGACCTGCGCCCGTGACATGCGGCAGATGCCTCCGGCGGGGATATTTGTGCGAAGATGAAATCCAGACTCCGCTTTGCTCAAGTATCCCCCGCGGCGCGTCCTGCGGTCGTTCAGGCGCAACGTGGCGAGACGGTCAGACGAAACGATGCGCCGGATCATGGCCTTTTCCCCGGAACGGGGTAACGGTCAGGCGCGCGGTCACGTTGGCAAGGCCGATTTCGGCGGCGGTCAGGTTGCAGGCCGGATCTTCGGCCCACGGGTCGCCAGAAACCCGCAGCGCGCGGGCGTGGGCATTGGCGCGGCGTGGCCAGCAGTGCGTCATCGCCGGTCCAGAGTTGCGAGAAGGGCGTCTGGCGAATCGAGCCTATCGTGTAGTCGGACCAGCAGGTGTCGGGGTGCGTCCGCCCTTTTGTGTCGATATTGGCCGCGCCGAGGCCCGAGGAGTTTCCGCCCCATGCTTCGAGGTGGCGGCGCAGATGGGCGGCTTTCTCGACCTCGAAGTTGCGTTCGACCCGGGGCAGGAACCAGACCGCATCGGCGTCATTGGTGCCGGTGGCGATTTCCAGCGGCATGTCCTCGGCGACGGCGACACCTGCGCGGTCGATCACCTCATCCATGGCGTCGCGGGTGCGGTTGTGGTCGGTATCTTCGCCACGGTGTTTGTCGCCGCGGTCAGCGTAGACCAGATGCGAAAGGTAGAATTTATCGCCCCCCTCGCGGTCGCAAAGATCCATCATCGCGGACCGTTGGGCGGCGTTGTCTTCGACAGCCCAGACGCTCATGCCATTGGCCGTCATGCCCAGCGCATAGTGATTGGGCGCCAGCGCGAGGCGATGGGTCACGCCCCATGCCTGCATCGCGGCGATCAGGGCCATGACCTCGGCCTTTGTCAGATGCAGCCAGCCCGCCACTTCGACACAGGGCAAGGGTGCCAGCGGCAGGTCGGACGGTGTGGCCTGAACGATCGCCCGGTCGGTTGCATCAAGGTTCATGACTTGACCTGGAATCCGATGAAGAACTGTTGGAGCTTGGGGAAACGGAGCAGGGACAACCCCGTTTCCCCCTCAATCTCCGCTGCAATGATATCGATGCCTTCCGGAGCTACCGCGGCCAGCACGAACCACTGTTCAGTCGGTGATTGCGTTCATAGTTATGCGCAACCTCGGGGTGCGCATTGACCAAAGTCATGACCTCGTCAAAGCGGTCGGCGGGAACATGCATTGCACATGGACAAAAGGCTCCGCCCATGGTGGCGGCGTTGAAGAAGGGGCCGAAACGGGTGATGGCGCCGATGTCGCGCAGGTGGCCGAGTCGGTCGATCAGGTCGGCCCCGGGCAGGCTTGGAGCCTGCGCGGCTTCGGCAAAGGGCCGCGGGCAAATCGGAAAGCCCTCTTGCCGTGCGTTGAGGTTGTGCCGGTCGATCGCGTCCAGGGCGTCATCGGGCAGGGGGGCGCATCTCCTGCTGGGGCCTCGGGGGGCGATGCATCAGCGCGCCGGTCTGTTTGAAGCAGCGCACGGAAAAAACAGCCCCTCGGGGGTGGCCCCGGCCAGTTCCGGCGGCGCGCGCGCGGCTGCGGCCATGGATCATGCAATAAAGCGCATAGGCCCAGCGCCCCGGCATCGGACGGCGCTGACAGCATAGCGGAACACCCGGAGGGCGCGTCGGTGCCTTGCCCGCCGCCGCGATTCGGTCTTCGGGCAGATCCCGGACGACCAATGCGTTGGATCGCCAGCCCATGTGCGGTGACGCACGATAGTGCCAACGCGGGTCAGAATTCGTGCGACTTGCAGCGCCTCGATCCGGGTCAGCACCTCGGCCTCGGTCCAGCCCAGCCGCGCGGCAATTGCCGCGAATGACGCATGTGCCAAGGGCCAGCCCTCGGTCAAGGCTTGCATCGGGGGCGCATCGCCCGCGCGCGATTTGGCCAGATCGACCGGCCCAGCGTCGGGCAGCGCGTGGCGCGGCACGTCCAGCGCAAAGCCAAGGTTGATGTTGAACGCCCGAACCCGCGGGCATTCGAACACTTTCCGCCCGCTTGCCGTGGAAATACGTTTAAAAAGATCATCACCTGCGGCACCGAGGCCGGGAAGAACAACTTCTAGGATATATCATCCGAGCAGGAAATCACGGATATGGCAACCCATGTCCAGATGGATGCGCCGAAGCCGCCGGAACGGTCGCTCGCGCAGATGAAAGCCTCGCGCAAGGTCTATGTCGAAGAGGCGGATTACCCCGACCACGCGCTGCACGACCGCAACCGGGAATACTTCATTGTCGTGATCGAGCGTGACCTGGGCAAGGTGGCCATCATCGACGGCGACACCAGGGAAGTGCTGGTCGATATCCTCACCGGCTATGCGGTACATGTCGTGAAAGCCTCGGGACACCACAACACCGAGCATTGGGAAAGCCGCGCCGGTTCCGGTTCACCATGGGCCGCGATGGCAAGATGACCAAGATCGACCTGTGGCAGACCGCCGACAAGATGCTGGTGGCCGAGGTTGATATCGCCCATGACGCGCGCGCTGTGTCGGTGTCGGGCGATGGCAAATACGTCATCGGTGGCGGTTACCGGCCGCCGCATTTCGTGATCGCCGACGCCCTTGCATTGGAGCCGCTGAATGTCGTTGTGGTGCGGGAGCCCGGCAAGACCTACACTGTGGGCTTTGCCATCCATGACGACTACACTGCCGCACGCTTCCACCATGTGTCGCTGGCATATCACTTGGGCTTTGACGACCCTGCCGCCGACATCAATGTGACCGGACGCCAAAAGATTGAACCATGGCGCGCGCGACAGGGTTACCAGTTGTGCGCCCCGACGTCGGAGTACGACCCATGTGCAGCGTCGCACGCCTTGCCCTTGTTGCCGTGCTGGCGCTTGCCGCAGGGGCGGCCTTCGCCCAGACTCCGCCCTGCCCCGAAAAGATCGCCACGGTCTGTGCGCAATCCGAGGCCCGCTCTATCGCGCGGTTCGGCCCCCCTCCTCACAAGTGCCGGTGACCGTGGTGACGATGAACAAAGCTACTTTCTGTCCGCAGACCGTGACCGTGCCACCGGGCAGCACCCTGCGCTGGATCGACATTGACAAACGCACCTCGCACGGCACTTGGTTTCGGGATGCGGGCAAACCCGAATCCGCCCGCCTTTTCCCCGAACAAGGCACCGAGATGACCTTTGATGTGACAGGTGACCATGGCGACCTCTGTGGCCCCCATTGGGAAAGTGACGGGATGACCGGCAAGGTTATCGTCACGCCCTGAACGCCTGCCGGGCGATTCCTCGCCCACAAATCCTACTGACGCCGACCACCTCTTTTGTGAAAGGACTATCCATGATTGCCGCACTCAACCGCTTTTTCGGCGAGGGATTTCGGGTATTCTTTCTGGCCGCCGGGCTCTACGCGGTGTTCACGATGATCGTCTGGGAGGGCTGGCTGGGCATTCACGCGGCGGGCGGCATGGTCACGAAAATGCCCTTCGCGGCGGCACCGCATCTTTGGCATGCGCATGAGATGATCTTTGGCTATGCGACGGCCGCGCTGGGCGGCTTTTTTCTGACGGCGGTGCCGAGCTGGACCGGGGCGCGTGCCGCAAGGCATTTGTTCATCATCGCTGTGGTGGCGCTCTGGCTGGTGGGGCGGGTGGCGGTCTGGGCTTCGGGCAGTTTGCCCGCCGGTTGGGTGGCGCTGGCGGAGCTTGCGTTCTTACCGGTGCTGGGGGCCCAGATCGCGCTGCAACTGATCAAGCGGCCAAAGCCGCAAAACATGATGTTCTTGCTGGTTCTTGCGCTGATCTGGGTTGCGGATCTGTTGGTCCAGGCCGAGTGGATTGGCTGGTCATGGGGGAATACATGGGCAGGATTGCGCGCGGGACTGCTGGGCGTCGTGGCGATGATTGCCGTGCTGGGCGGGCGAATCACACCGGCCTTCACCCGAAATGCGATGGTGCGGATGGGGTTCGAGGACCGGCAGCCGATCTCGCACCAACCTTTGGAAATTGCCGCCATTGCCAGCGCCATCGCGTTGCCGGCCGCCTACCTGCTGGGCCTGCCTGAAAAGCTGATCGCTGTGCTGGCAATCGTGGCGGGCGCGGCGGCACTGGCGCGACTTGCAGGTTGGCGCGGCGTGTGGGCGCGGTCTTTTCCGATCCTGTGGTCGATGCATCTGGCCTTCGCGATGCTGGGGCTTGGCTATCTGGCGCTGGGCCTTGCCGCTTTTGATGTCGGTAGCGAGGTGGCGGCGCTGCACCTTCTGGGGATCGGTGCCGCGGGTGGTATGACCCTCGCGGTGATGAGCCGTGCGAGCCTTGGCCATACCGGCCGTCCGTTGATCGTGCCGGGGTTGATGGTGCCGGCCTTTCCTCTGGTGGCACTGGCGGCGGCTTTGCGATGGGCCGGGTCGGTCTGGCCAGAGGTTTACTATCCTACGGTGCTTGCGGCGGGGGTGATCTGGATCATTGCCTTTACGCTGTATCTTGCCACAATGGGCCCGGTTCTTCTGGGGCCGCGCTTGCCACGCACCCCCCCGGGGATTTGATCGCGAACTTTCTGACTGAATTTGTCACCAGTTGACTTTCGTTAAGGCGAGTCTGCGCGGCACACGGTTCTGTGAGCGCACCTGAAAACAATTCCGAAAGGAAAGCGCCATGCGCGAAGTCATGACCAAGAGCATGGCCCGCAATATCTTCTACGGCGGATCACTGTTCTTTATCGTCATCTTTCTAGGGCTGTCGGTGAATAGCCACTACTATATCGTCAACACCTCGACAGACCGCGCAACGCTGACCGATAGCGTTGTGGCGGGCAAGCATCTGTGGGAAAAGCACGGCTGCGTGAATTGCCACACAATTCTGGGCGAGGGCGCGTATTTCGCCCCCGAACTGGCGAACGTCATGACCCGTTGGGGCGTTCTGGGTGACAAGGAGGCCGGGTTCGAGGCGCTCAAGGGCTGGATGGATGCCATGCCGTCGGGCATCGAAGGCCGCCGGCAGATGCCACAATTCAATCTGACTGACGAAGAATACCACGAACTGAGCGACTTCCTGCAGTGGACCGATACGATCCGTGCGCAGGACTGGCCCCCGAATGATGCGGGCTGAGGAGTAACGCCATGAAATATCAATCCCAAAAAATCGCGCTGGCCTATTTTTCTGTGGCCATGGCGCTTTTCGCCTTGCAGGTTTCGTTTGGCCTGATCATGGGCTGGATCTATGTCGACGGAAATTTCCTGACGGATATCCTGCCGTTCAACATCGTGCGGATGCTGCACACCAACAGCCTGATCGTTTGGCTGCTGTTGGGCTTTTTCGGCGCGGCATACTATCTTGTGCCGGAAGAGGCCGAGCGGGAAATCCACTCGACCAAACTGGCCTACCTTCAACTGGCGATCTTTGTGATCGGTGCGTTGGGGGCGGTGCTGACCTATTCCTTCAACCTCTTCGAAGGAAACTTCCTTTTGGGCAAAGAGGGGCGCGAGTTCCTTGAACAACCCAGATGGGTGAAGGCGGGCATCGTCGTCGCGGCGCTGATCTTCCTTTACAACGTCTCGATGACGGTGCTGAAGGGTCGCAAGACGGCGATCACCAATATCCTGCTTTTGGGGCTTTGGGGCCTGTCGCTGCTGTTCTTGTTTGCCTTCTACAATCCGGGCAACCTCGCGCTCGACAAGCAATACTGGTGGTATGTCGTGCACCTCTGGGTCGAAGGCACCTGGGAACTGGTGATGGCCGCGATCCTTGGCTACCTGATGCTGAAGCTGACCGGCGTTGACCGCGAGGTCGTGGAAAAATGGCTTTACGTCATTGTCGCCGCGGCGCTTTTCTCGGGTATCCTCGGGACCGGGCACCACTACTACTGGATCGGCACGCCGGGCTACTGGCAGTGGATCGGCTCTGTCTTCTCCTCGCTTGAGGTGGTGCCGTTCTTTGCGATGATGGCCTTTGCCTTCGTCATGGTCTGGAAGGGCCGCCGCGATCACCCGAACAAGGCAGCACTGCTGTGGAGCCTTGGTTGTGCCACGCTGGCTTTCTTCGGGGCAGGTGTCTGGGGCTTTTTGCACACGCTGCACGGGGTGAACTACTATACCCACGGCACCCAAATCACCGCAGCCCACGGCCACCTTGCATTCTTTGGTGCCTATGTCTCGCTCAACCTTGCCATCATCTCGTATGCGATGCCGGTTCTGAAGGGGCGCGATCCTTATAACCAGGTGCTGAACATGGCGTCGTTCTGGCTGATGTCCTCGGGCATGGTGTTCATGACGGTCACGCTGACCTTCGCGGGCGCTTTGCAAACCCACCTGCAGCGCGTCAACGGCGAGGCGTTCATGGAAGTGCAAGATCAGCTTTGGATCTTCTACGCCATGCGCTTTGGTTCGGGGGTTGCGGTTGTTCTGGGTGCAATCCTGTTCATCTATTCTGTGATGGTGCCCCGGCGCGAAGTCATCGCCGCCGGTCCGGTCGAACAAGCCCGGATCGACGCTGAACATATCGCGGCGGAATGATGCAGATGGATGGATCCCATAAACTCTCGGAGGGGGCGCAAGCCCCCTTCTACCTGCCGCAGGGCGACGAATGTGACGTCTTTGCCGCTGCCCATGCCAATGATCTGCCGATCCTGCTGAAGGGCCCGACTGGCTGTGGCAAGACCCGCTTTGTGGCGCATATGGCCGCCAAGCTGGGCCGGCCCTTGTATACCGTGGCCTGCCACGATGATCTGTCCGCGGCCGACCTGATCGGCCGCTATCTGCTGAAAGGCGGCGAGACCATCTGGGTTGATGGGCCTTTGACGCGCGCCGTGCGTGAAGGCGCGATCTGTTACCTTGACGAGGTGGTCGAGGCGCGCAAGGACGTGACGGTGGTGCTGCATCCGCTGACCGATGATCGCCGCATCCTGCCGGTCGACCGCACCGGCGAAGAGCTGCAAGCCGCGCCCGGTTTCATGCTGGTGGCGTCCTATAACCCCGGCTATCAGAACATTCTCAAGACGCTCAAACCCTCGACCCGGCAACGGTTCCTGAGCATCGAATTCGACTTTCCGCGCCCTGAACATGAAATCCCCGTTGTGGCCCGTGAATCCGGCCTTTCCGAGGAACAGGTGCGCCCTCTGGTCCGGCTCGCGGGGAAACTGCGCGCGCTCAAGGGCCAGGATCTGGAGGAAGGTGTCTCGACCCGGCTTGTGGTCTATGCGGCCACGCTGATTGCAAAAGGCATGCCGGTCGAACGCGCCATTCTTGCCGCGATGATAGAGCCGCTCAGCGATGATGCGGACGTGAAACGCGGGCTCCTCGATCTTGTTACCGCCGTATTCGGGTGAGGCCGAGCGTGGGCAAGATCGATTTCGAGCCATGGGAACCCGAAGAATCTGTCGGGAAACTGTGGCACGCATTTGCCAGCCGTCTGGATGCACCGCTTGTGCACGATGGAGCCCGTGTCGATCTTTGTGAGATCGGCGGACGGTTGGCAGTCTTTTTCCGAGGCCTCGGCGGCGCATCTGCGGTCGAGATCAAACCGGTGGCGCCGGAAATCAGCCGTCATCGGCTATCGTTTCTGCGCCGCCTTGGCGCTGCCGAGGAACACACGCCGCGCGCCAGTTTTGATGGGGCGGCATTGCGCCTGCCCGAAAGCCTGTCGGTGTATCCCGAACGCGCGGCCAACGCCGCGCTTTATCTGTGGCTGACGGCCAGCGCGGCCCACGCCACCGGCACTGTTGGCGGGGCCGACCTCCTGCGTGCCGATCTGGCCGCTTTGGCCACTGCCCGCGCGACGGTTGCCGCCACACTGGCAAACGCGCCGGGTCTGCGCCCGCTATACCGGGATCTCTGCGGCGCCTATCTGGCGCAGCGCCCCAAACCGAAACTGCCCTATGCCGAGGCTGCGCTCGAGGCGCTTATCCGGCACGATCTGGGCGACCCGGCACCGCTTTCGGATCTGGCCGAAACCTACCGCGCCGCGGTGGATGCCGACGATTTCACCGCCCTACGCCTGCCAACCGGCTATCAGCCATTCCGGCCGGTGCCGCTCTGGCCTGATCTGCGCGAATTGATGACCTCGGCCGCGGTCGAAGTCGAAAGCCGCGATACCGACGGCACGCCCGAAGAGAGCTCGGCCTCTGAGCGCACCCATCGCGCGCGCCGCCGCAATGCCGATCAGGCAAACCGTGCCGACAGCTTCATCCTGCACAAGTTCGAGGCAATCCTGTCTTGGGCCGAGTTCCTCAATCTCAATCGGCGCGTTGAAGATGATGAAAATGACGATGCCAAGAAAGCCGCCGACGACCAGGACGAAATCGGTCTTGGGCAGGTCTCGAAAGCGCCCGCCACGCGGCTGAAGCTGCACCTCGATCTCGCGCCGGAAGACGTTGATCGCGAGGCGCTGTCGGGGGTGCATATCTACCCCGAATGGGATGTGCGCACCGGCAGCTATATGCCCGATCATACCCGCGTTCTGGCCAGCCCGCAGGAAGCGGGAACCGCAGGTGCCGATTTTCGCGCTGATCCGCGCTCGGCGCACCGTATCCGCGCTGTCAAGCGCCAGTTCGAGGCGCTGCGCCCCGGTCGGATCATGACTTCGGGCCACCTTGATGGCGACGAATTGGATATTGAAGCTGCCGTGCGGGCGCGGGCCGATCTTTTGGCCACCGGGCAGGCGGGCGAACGGATCTGGCGCCAGACCCGGCCGCAAACGCGCGACCTTGCGGTCTCGATTTTGCTGGACGTGTCCCGTTCGACAGAAAGTGCTGTGACGGGACGGCAGGTCATTGATATCGAACGCGAAGCATTGACGGCGCTGGCGTGGGGCCTTGACGCCTGCAACGATGATTTCGCCATTCATGCCTTTTCTTCGTTACGCCGTGACCGGGTCTATATGTTGGCCTGCAAAGAATTCGGGGCGCCCATGAACGCCGAGGTCGAGGCCCGTATCGCCTCGCTCAAGCCCGGTTTCTATACCCGGCTTGGTGCCGCGATCCGCCATAGCAGCGCCGGTCTGGCACGCCAGACAAAAAAACGCAGGTTGCTGCTGGTCATCACTGACGGAAAACCTAATGACCTAGACCACTACGAGGGGCGCCACGGGATCGAAGACAGCCGCATGGCGGTTCGAGAGGCGCGCCGCGCCGGGCATGCCGTCTTTGGTATCACGGTCGATCGGCACGGAAAGTCCTGGTTTCCGCGGATGTTTGGGCGGGGCGGTTACGCACTGATCCCGCATCCCGACCACCTGACAGCCGCGCTGCCTGAAATCTATCGTCAACTGGTGGGCGCATGACCGAACAATCGCAATCGTCTTCCGCTGAAACGCCCTCTGTTCTGGATGAACTTCCGGGTGATTTGATGATGTGGGTGCTGATCATCTCTGAGTTGTTGGTCTTTGGGGCCGGGCTTGGGGCCTTTCTGGGGGTGCGGATCACCGATCCCGAGGGCTTTTCAGCGGCGCAAGATCACCTTTTCCGCGCCGGGGCGGGGCTGAACACCTTCGTGCTGGTCACCTCGGGTTTTCTGGCGGCACTTGCGTCGCGGGCGGCCCATCTGGGCAAGGTGTGGCGGACCCGCGCAATGTTGCTGGCTGCCGCGATGCTTGGCGTGGTGTTTCTGATCATCAAAGGCGTCGAATATGCCGGGAAATACGCCCAAGGCATCGGGGTTGAGACGCACCCGTTCTTTACCTTCTACTATTTGTTGACGGGCTTTCACGCGGCCCATGTGGTCTTTGGCATCCTGATCCTTGGCATCGTCGGATACCGCTGCGCGCCGCGCACAGTCGAGGTTGGCGTCGCCTTCTGGCATATGGTTGATCTGGTCTGGGTGCTGCTTTTCCCCGTCATCTACCTGCTGAGGTAACGATGAAAGACCCTCTGATCCGCGCCTGGATAGGGCTGGTTGTGCTGTCTGCGCTTTCCACCGTCCTCTCGGTTGCGGTCGCACATGGTGCGCTAAGCGGCGCGATGGTCAGCGTGGGCGGCGCGCTGATACTGACGATTGGCTGGGTCAAGGCCCGGATTATTCTTGAGCAATATCTGGGCCTTGCTCAGGCGCCGTTCTGGCGCCGCGGGTTCGAGACGGTGCTGGCGTTCTATATGCTTGGGCTTTTGGGATTGTATCTCGGGGGTTAGCGCCAAAGCGGGGCAAAGCTGGCAAGGGCACCTTGCAGCTTGGCAAGGGTTCGATTGACCGGCCCGGCGCGCCCCACGCGCCCCGTCGCCAGCCGCTCGACGACCACTTCGGCAGGGCAGGGGCGGCCGCTGATCGGGTCAAAATAGCGTGGATAGGCGATAAGGGCGGCGTAGGCCAATTGCGCCAGATCCGCCCGCGCCTCGCGCCGGCCAGGTTTTGGCCCCAGGTCCTGTGTCAGCCCCCAGCCGGCATAAAATGGCGTGCCAAGGCAGGTCACCCGCTTGCCGCGCAAAAGCGCCTCGAAGCCCAGCAGAGAGGTCATTGTCCAAACCTCGTCCACGGCCTCGATCAGCGCGGCAGGGTTCGCATTTTCCGCCACCAGATCGGCATGGTCCCGAGCCACTTCAATGGCCACGGCACCTGGGCGCAATCCAGACTCGACATCCGGGTGTGGTTTGAAAATGACAATTGCGTCCGGGTTTTTGGCCCTGACCAGCTTCAACAGTGCAAGGTTTGTTCTGATCTTATCGGTGCCCAGCTTGATCGACGCATCGTCTTCTACCTGACCTGGCACCAGAATCCGCACGCCCTCGGGCAAAGGCGGCAAGGTGTCGTGGCACAGGTTGTATTTCGACAGGCCCGCAGCCCGGACCCGCGTCAGCAACCGCTCGATGCGCTGCCTGCGCGCGCCGGACAGCGGGGTGGCGATCAGTTCCTCAAGATCCGAGGGCCGCGTCGGGTCGTAGTAGATGCCACGCCGGTCCGTGACCAGCGAAAGCGGTGCCACCAGGTTTGCCCCCAGCCCGCGCGAGCGCAAGAACCCGTCCTCGACGCGCGCCACTGCCAGCCCTTCGGCCTGCGCCATCAGATCAGGGCTTTCCTTGCCTGCCCATACCAGAATACCGCGACCGGACGCGCGCGCATTTGCCACCGCCGCGGCGGAATCCCGGGCAAAGATCAGAGGCACTTCGCGGCCAAAGACCCTTTGCAGCGGCCTCCGTTTCCAAAGCCGCATGCCCACGGCCACATGACCCGCGCGGTCTGCCCGATAGCTGCGCAGCTCGGCCTCGAACTGGTCCACCGCCTCTTCAAAGCTGCAAAGCCGGTCGCGGCATGGATCATACCAGACAGGTGCAAGTATATGAGACACAGAAAATATTTGTGCCCGTGTCAGAACGCGCCGGCGCCGCGCCACCGGATTTTCGTCTTGGCTTAGACCCCAGCCCGCATAGAACGGCTGACCAAAGACACGTGGCTTGTGCCCGGCCAGGATCGCCTCATAGCCCAGCTGCGACGAGACTGTGTAAACCGCGATCGCCCCTTCCAGCAGCGCCCAGGGCGAGACCGGCTCTGTCAAAAGCGAGGTTCGCCCATCGCAATGGTCGGGGCCATAGTGACCGCCGCGAAGCCCCAACGTGGTTTCGGGATGGGATTTGATCACGATCCGCGCGCCGGGATTTTCGATCTGGGCATAGGCCAGCATTTCCCGAAATGTCGCCGCCGTGGCGCCACCGTGCTGGATCGAAGCATCGCCAGCGGTCTGGTCGATCACCAGCACGTAGCCCGGAGGAGGCGGTTGCAGCCGTTCGTCAAAATTATTGTATTTCGACAAGTTCAGGGCCTGTAGTCGCGCCATTCCATCGCGTGCGCGTTGTAAAATGGCTGAATCGTCCAGCGCCGTATTGGCCAGAAGCTGTTCGATCCCCGAAGGGGAGGCACTGTCGAAATGAACGCCGTTCGGGTCGATCAACAGGCCCATCGGCGGCTCTTTCAACCGTCCGGGCCGGAGCGAGCGCAAGAACGCGTCCTCTAGCCGCACCAGCCCGGTGCCCCGCCTTGCAGCGATCGCTTCGCCCCGCGCGGCATAGGGGCTGCGGCCCCAGACCACCACCTGGTCCTCGGGTCCGGGCAGACCCAGCCGCAACTGATACCCCGCCAAGGTCAGAATCCGGCGCAGCCTCGATTGCCGCAAGAACCCGGCGTTGTAAAAGAAAAGTCGCCGGGAGCCTGTCCCAGCGACCTGATCCATGTCTTTCGCGCGCATCAGTTCCCGGCGAGAGAGTTTATCGTATTGGCCGTGCCCAATGACCCGGTCAGCGCCGAGAGCGTCTTTTGCCACTGCACATAGGGCGCTTCGGTGACATAGACGGTGTCGCCGTCTCGCACCACGAAATCGCGCGCCATGAACATGCCGTTCGGCTCGGTCAGGTTCAGCACATAGATCATGCGCTGGTCGCCTTGCAGATCGTTGCGCCCCAGCACCGCGTTGGCGATCTCGGCCGGCTCGTTGCGAAATATGAACACGCCAGTCGGGTCTGCGAGATTGGTTTGAAGCCCGCCCACCGTCGCGATGGCCTCGATCGCGCTAAGGGACTGGGTGTCAAAGGGCACCCGTGCCTGGGCGCCGGTCGCGCCGAGCGAAGTGAAGGCGCGGGTGTCTTCTTCGACCAGAATCACATCGCCCGGACGCAAAGCAATGTCCATTCGCGGGTTTTCATAAAGATCCTTCAGCCAGATCTTGCCTGAATGGCCGTTCCGTTTCACCGTCACGGTGGCGATCTCTGGTTTGATCGAAACCCCGCCGGCGCGTGCCAACATCGCTGACAGCGTTCGGGTTGGCCGTTCGATGGCATAGACACCTTGGCCGCCGATCGACCCCATCACCGACACGGTCGCCCCATCACCCGCCAACCGCTGCACCGAGACTTGCGGGTCCGGCGTTTGCGCGTCGAGCTTTGAGGTGATCACCCGGCGCAGGGCTTCGGGCGAATTGCCTGCTGCCTTGATCCGCCCGGCGTAGGGCACGAAGATAAAGCCTGCGCCATCGACCTGCACTTCTGACAGCTGGGTCGAGTTCGCGCCCTTGCCCGCCAGCAACCCGTCATCGACGTTTTCCCAGATCGTCAGACCCAGCGTGTCACCGGGGCGAATGTCATCAGACCCCACAATGCCTGCGTTCTGGAATGATGACGAAAACCCGAGCGCGGGCACAACCGCTGTCGTGCGGGTTACATGATCGTTGACCGAGACGACGAAAGCGTCGCCCTTTTGCAGCACCGACCCTGAAAAAATCTCGCGTTTGCTGGGCCCGGAACGGGGCAGGCTGCATGCGCCAACGCCGATCACAAGCACCATAAGGGCCACGACACGCGCGCCCCGATATGTCCACACTTTCACTGCTCGGGCTCCTCTTGCCGGGAAACTGCCTCAAGTTTTGCCTGCAAACCTACAGAAACGCGTGGAAAAAATCCAGCGGGGTTATTTCACGACCTGCAACTGTTGCCGTGGTGCCGCTTTGCCTGCCGTCAACGCGTCATAGGGGTCTTCGGGGGACAGCATCAAGTCGATGACCTGGCGCATCAGTTGCCGACGCCCCCGCGCCGAATAAAACCCGCCCGGAACCTGACTGGTTTCCAGCAGATAGTGCCGGTAATCGCGGTAGGCACGGCTATCGGGGCGGCTGGGGGCGGCAAAGAACTCTGGCAGGGGTTGGTGCGAGACGAATTCGGGGTGGTCAAATACTGCGCGGCCGAATGCCCGAAGCGGCAACCCGCGCCAAAGCACCTGCTGTGCGGCGGTGGAATTCACTGTAATTGCCGATCTTGCCTGCGCGAGCAGCCCCGCCAGTTTGCCGCCCCGCACGAAATGCACCCGATCGAGAACCCCGTGCGAGCGTGCGGCGGATTGGATCGCGCGGCGCAGCGGGGCGCGGCCATCTTCCAGTGGATGGGCCTTGAACACCAGATGGTGGTGACGCGGCGCGCCTTTGGCAAAACCCTCAATGCACATCTCGACAAACTCGGTCTGCGAGGCAAAGGGAGAATGCATCCGAAAGCTTGCGTCGTGTTCAAGCTGCATCAGCACCAGATGAAATGGAAATCCGCCATATCGGATCCGCATCGTTGCCCACCGGCGTTCGGTGATATGAAGCGGCAGCAACGTAAACCGACGCAAGTACAAGCGAAACTCGTCAAAGACGCTGATCCCACGATGCGGGCGAAAGCTGCGGTAGGCCCCGTTTCGGACCATCACGAAGAAATGGTAGAGCGCGCCGTAAAAGATGTGGTGGCGCATGTCGCCCCAATGGGCCGGAGCCAGGGGTTGTTCGATCTGAGATTGGGCCAGCGCGGCGCGCATCCCGGTTACGGTCATCTCCATCAGGCGCGAATGACCGTTTGTGCCGCCACGTTCATACGTCACCCAATAGGGGCGCAAATAGCCTTCTTCAAAGACATGCACCCGCACGCCCGCCGCATTTGCGGCCGCAATGGCGGCTGCGTGAATGGGGCGGGTATCGCCGTAGAGCACCAGATCGGTCACCCGCCTTTCGGCGATCAGGGTGGCAATCCGGTCGGGCCAATTCTCGGCGCGGTCAGTAAAGCGGATCAGGCTGGCAGAATGGAACCAGAAGGATTCATCGCCGCGGTTGAAACTGACCCGCCAAACCGTGCTGCCAGCCTGCCGCAGCATCTGGGCGAGCTGATGAAAGAAGGGCCCATGCGGGCCTTGCAGCATCAAAAAGGTTCTGTCAGTTGCCACCGTTTCCATGATCCTGGTCTGGGGTACTTCACGATCTTGCCTAACCTGCCGCCCGATGTGACGACAAAAGCCGCTTCTGTCACGGGTAAAGTTGCCCCATAAGTCCCACTGGCGGCAGGTGTTGGTCAACAATGGGGCAGAATGATGCCCCGAGGGTTAACGGCGGCAGGTGACGTTGGGCCCGGCCGTCGCAATGTTGCGCGTCCGTTGGCGGCCCTTGCGACTCCGCCTTTGGCGGGCTAGGCAGAGCAGAGGCAACTTGGGGGCTTGGGATGTTCACCGGGATCATCACCGATATGGGCGAGGTGCTGGCGCTGACCCGTGCTGGCGATTTGCGTGCGCGGATCGGGACGCATTATGACGCGGCCAGCATCGACATCGGCGCCTCGATCGCCTGTGACGGTGTCTGCCTGACGGTGGTCGCCAAAGGCCAAGAACCGCAAGACTGGTTCGAGGTGCAGGTTTCGGCGGAATCCGTGGCGCGCACCAATATCGGTAGTTGGAAAATTGGCAAACGGCTCAATCTTGAACGCGCGCTGAAGGTGGGTGACGAATTGGGTGGCCATATCGTTTCCGGCCATGTCGATGGGTTGGCCGAGATCGTGGCGATGGCGGATGAGGGCGACAGCACCCGGTTCACCTTTCGGGCGCCACGGGCGCTGGCGGGCTATATTGCGTGCAAGGGCTCGATCGCGCTGAATGGCACGTCATTGACGGTGAACGAAGTCAAAGGAACGGACTTTGGGGTGAATATCATCCCGCATACGAAATCCGTGACCACCTGGAATTCGGCCCGGGCGGGCGATCGGGTAAATCTCGAAATTGATACGCTCGCGCGCTATGTCGCGCGGCTGGCGGAGTGGAAAGCATGACCTTTAATAAACCGGGCCCAGTCGAGGAAAACTGGAGCGATGCGATTTCGGCGGTGGAAGACATCATCGAAGACGCGCGCAACGGCCGAATGTTCATTCTGGTGGATCATGAGGATCGCGAGAACGAAGGTGATCTGGTGATCCCGGCGCAGATGGCAACGCCGGATGCGATCAACTTCATGGCGATGCACGGGCGCGGGCTGATCTGTCTGGCGCTGCCGGGCGAGCGGATTGATGCCTTGGGCCTGCCGCTGATGTCACCGAAGAATTCCTCGCGTCACGAAACCGCCTTCACGATGTCGATCGAGGCGCGTGAAGGTGTCACTACCGGCATCTCGGCGCATGATCGTGCACGCACGATCGCCGTGGCGATTGACCAGACCAAGGGCGCCGCCGACATCGCCACCCCCGGCCATGTGTTTCCCTTGCGGGCGCGCGACGGCGGCGTGTTGGTGCGTGCAGGCCATACCGAGGCGGCGGTTGACGTGGCCCGGTTGGCGGGGCTGAACCCTGCGGGCGTGATCTGCGAGATCATGAATGAAGACGGCACCATGGCGCGCCTGCCTGACCTTGTGGCCTTTGCGCAAAGGCATGGGTTGAAGGTTGGCACCATTTCTGACCTGATCGCCTATCGCCGCCGCTACGACAACCTCGTGAACGAAGTGGCGCAGCGGTCGGTGACGTCGGTTCATGGCGGCCACTGGGCGATGCGGGTCTTTGCCGACGAAACTCAGGGGGCCGAGCATATCGTGCTGACCATGGGCGATATTACCTCGCCCGAGCCAATCTTGTTGCGGATGCATGCGTTGGATCCGCTGGACGACGTTCTGGGCCTGAACCCCGATCATGCGGGCCAGTTGCCCGGCGCGATGAAAATGATCGCCGACGAAGGCCGCGGCGTCGTCGTGCTTTTGCGCGATACGGCGATGAAGATCGTCCAACCCGGCGAGGTCAGCCCGCAAACGCTGCGCCAATACGGGCTTGGGGCGCAGATCCTTTCGGCGCTGGGGCTGTCGCGACTTGTGCTACTGTCGAACTCGGGCAAGCCCAAGATTGTCGGGCTTGAAGCCTATGGTTTGACGATCGAGTCGACCCGCCCGATACCGACGGCCTACACCGCCAAGAAGGACTGACCCATGGCCGGACACGAAACCCACTATTCCCTGCCGTTGCCGACGTTTGCCAAGCCAGTTCGCCTGCTGATCGTGGTGGCGCCCTACTACAAGGATATTGCCGACAATCTGGTCGCCGGGGCGCGTGCCGTGGCCGCCGAGGTCGGCGCCGTTGCCGACCTGATCGAGGTGCCCGGCGCGCTCGAAGTTCCGACTGCCATCGCCATGGCCGCGCGGATGGCCGACTATGACGGCTTTGTCGCGCTGGGGTGCGTGATCCGGGGGGAAACGACCCATTACGATACGGTCTGCAACGACAGCTCGCGCGCCTTGGCGCTGCTGGGGTTGGAAGGGTTTTGCATCGGCAACGGTATCCTGACCGTTGAAAACCGCGCCCAGGCCGAAGTTCGTGCTGACCCGGCCGCGCAAAACAAGGGTGGCGGGGCCGCCGCTGCGGCCTTGCATCTGGTCGCGCTTTCCCGCAAATGGGCGGGCCGGACCAAGGGTATCGGGTTTCGTCCTTCGGGCGAGACGATCCTTTTGGCCGGAGACGCAGAAGGATACCCGAGCGCATGACGACCGCCGAACCCGCCCCGCCGCGCAAGCTGACGCTGGAGCAAAAGCGCCAACGCAAATCAGCGGCGCGGCTTTATGCCGTGCAAGCGCTGTTTCAGATGGAGGCCTCGGGGCAGGGCGTTGACCGCGTGCGCAACGAATTCGAGAGCCACCGTTTCGGCGCGGTCTATGAGGGCGACGAAATGGCCGAAGGCGACTCTGATCTGTTTCGGCGTCTGCTGGACGACGCGGTGATGTGGCAGGCCAAGATCGATCAGGCGACCGATGGCGCCCTATTGGCCGCGTGGCCGATTGACCGGATCGACCCGACACTGCGTGCGCTGTTCCGTGCCGCCGGGGCCGAACTGATAACCCCGGCGACCCCGCCCAAGGTGGTGATCAACGAATTCGTCGATGTGGCGCGCGCGTTCTTTCCCGAAGGAAAAGAACCAAAGTTCGTCAACGCCGTGTTGGACCATATGGCGCGCCAGTTCCGGCCCGAGGCCTTCTGATACCTGTTGTCTGCGACTGTCCGCGCCAACTTCTGTCGGCGCGCGCAAGTGCGGGACGGCCCCTGCGACCCGATGCCTGTTGCATTTCGTGGGTCTTGGCCGCATCCTGTTGCGATCCCGGAGGACCCAATGCCCCTGCTTGTCCGCATGTATCTGCGTAATATCGCCATCGGCTTTGGCCTGTCGATTGCCTTTGTCGCGCTGCTCTTGTGGCTGAATGTCGGCAATTTGTGGCATTTGATCTCGACCTCGGACGTGGGGTTGATCGCGGTGGCGCTTTTGGTGGTGTTCAACACTATCGTGTTTTCAGGGGTGCAGTTCGCCATTGCCGTGATGCGCATGGCCGAACCCGAAGACGGCGGGCAGGGCGGCAAGCACGATGAAATTCCGGTTACGGGTGAATTGGTCCACGTGCAGGCGATGGCCGGCAAGCGCGCAAAATAGATCACGACGACAATGAGTTGCGGCAGAGCGCGCGGTGCAATGGGCTGCGGTGCGATGGGCTGCGGCAGGGGGGCGGTGGCAGGATCCGCAGCGGCCGTGCCGGGCGTGTTTTCCCGAGAGCCTGGTGATACCAGGTGGTAGCCAGATACCAGGACCAGGGTCCTGGCAGAGCCAGCCGCCTCGGAGTTGCTTATCGGCCACTGGAAAAGTGCCGGTCACGAGAAGAGCAGAACCTGCCGCCCACACAGATAGGCTTCGCGAGAGGCGCTTGCAAGGCTTGCACAATGTTCGTGCTTTGTTCATCATTGTCGGATGATTTCGCCCACGCCTTCGCCGCTACTGCAACCGGGCCAGAGTCTGGCCCGTGGCGTGGCGCGCGCCTTGTTGGGGTTCGATTTCGTGTCCTTGCCCGAATTCATTCCTGCGCCGGGTCTGCGCGTGGACCTTATGTGCATGGGATCAAAGGCAGAAATCTGGATCGTCGAATGTAAATCAAGCCGCGCCGATTTTCAGACCGACCGCAAGTGGCAGGGTTATCTGCCGTGGTGTGATCGGTTCTTCTGGGCGGTGGATGCGGATTTTCCGACCGATCTTCTGCCCGACCAGACCGGCGTGATTCTAGCCGATGGCTTTGGTGCGGAGGTGCTGCGGATGGGGCCTGAAACGCTGCTTCCGCCGGCGCGCCGCAAGGTGTTGGTCCGCGATTTCGCCCGTGCTGCCGCACGCCGGTTGCACGGCCTGCGCGACCCCGGCTTTTCGGCTATTTCTTCGGCTTAGATTTCATCGCGCCTTCGGTCATGGCGCGGGCGGCCTCGGCGGCGGCGCGCAGCTCTTCGGCGATTTCCTCAGCCTCTTCCGGCTCGAAATCCAAAGGCAATTCAATGCCTTCTGCTTCGATATACAGACGCACCATGCCCAGCGTGGTGGGGCCAATTTGCAGGTTGGCGGCGATGTCGCTTTGCTTGTCGATGCCCATCATGTTCTCCGATGCAGAAAAAGCCACCCGAATTGCGGGCGTGTTGGTGCCGCGATGTGGGCGCGGTTTCAGGCGGGTTAGCCTGTCTTTGCGGTGCGGGCAAGAGGAGGGCTGATTGGGCCTGCGCGGCGCATAGACCCTTGCAATCAGATCGCACTGGGGCTAAATCCCCGCGCAGTGCAGCTTTAGCTCAGTTGGTTAGAGCACCAGATTGTGGATCTGGGGGTCCCCCGTTCGAGCCGGGGAAGCTGTACCACTCTTCCCCTCACCAATCGGCCGTACCAAGGTTGATCGCGTTTTGGTTGTGCCCGCTGCCGAAGCCGCTATTGTGCGACAAGCGCATTGGTGGACGGGGATGACGATGCAGAACATCACGCCGGTCTTGTTGTGTGGTGGCTGCGGAACGCGACTTTGGCCATTGTCGCGCACAAGCTATCCCAAGCAATTTGCAGCGATTTTTGGCGATGAAAGCCTGTTTCAGCGGACTGCGCGCCGATCAAGCGACGTGCGGTTTGCGGCGCCATTGGTCATCACCCACGCGGATTTCCGTTTTATCGTGACCGAGCAGCTTGTCGCTACCGGGATTGATCCCGGCCCGATACTGCTAGAGCCCGAGGGGCGCAATACCGGCCCCGCAGTTCTGGCGGCTGCGCTGCACCTCGGCGCGACAGACCCCGACCAATTGATGCTGATTTTGCCTTCGGATCAGGTCATGCCCGACGCGGCAGCGTTCCGTGCCGCTGTCACCGAGGGTGAAGCCGCAGCCTTGGCGGGTGATCTGGTGGTTTTTGGTATTACGCCGGATCGGGCGGAAACCGGCTTTGGCTATCTGGAAACGGCGGTCGATTCGGGGCTGGGCCGGGTTCGCAGTTTCATTGAAAAACCGCAGATCGCGCAGGCCGAACAAATGTTGGCCTCGGGCGGGTACCTTTGGAATGCCGGAATGATCCTGTGCACACCACGCGCGATGATCGCGGCCTTTGGCGCCCATGCGCCGCAACTTGTGGCGCCGGTTCGGGCCGCCTTGACGGGGGCACGTGCCGATCTGGGTTTCTTGCGTCTGGCCGCAGGACCTTGGGCCGAGGCCGAGGCTATCTCGATCGACTATGCGGTGATGGAGCACGCAAGGAACCTGTCGGTGGTGCGCTACGCCGGGCGTTGGTCGGATCTGGGCAGTTGGGAGGCGGTCTGGCGCGAAGCTTCGCCCGACGCGGCGGGGGTGGCAACGATCGGGCCGGCGCAGGCTTTGGGATGCCGCGATACCTTGCTGCATGCCGAAGATGAGGGCCAGGTGTTGATCGGGATCGGGCTTGAGGGGGTCATCGTCGTGGCGACCCCCGACGCGGTTCTGGTTGCCGATCGGTCGCGCGCCCAAGACGTGCGGCGGGCGGTTGATGTGCTGCGGCTGACGGGTGCGCCACAAGCCGACAGTTTCGCGCTGCGTCATCGGGCTTGGGGAACGGTTGAAACGTTGGTATCGGGCGAAGGTTTCATGGTGCAGCGGGTGATACTGCACCCGGGCGGCACGCTGGGCGTTCAAGGCCTGCCGGGCCGGGTCGAAACATGGCAACTGGTGTCGGGGGTGGCGCGGGCCCTGCAAGGTGGATCTTGGCACCGCATCGAGCCGCGCCAATCCGTCGAAATCACCTCCCCCGGTTTCGTGCAGATCGAAAATGGCGGCGATTTGCCGGTGGTCTGGATCGTGGTGCAAATCGGGGACGATCCGGGTGCGCAGGGCATTTGCGGCCATCAAACGGCCGAGAACTCCGCCGAGACCGCGCCCTGCCTGATGGGCTGAGTGCGGCAGCCAAGGTGCTGGCCATGGCTTTGGGCCGAGGCTATGGTGGCTGCAATCCGGGCCGGAGAAACCGGTTTCGTTGCGGTAAGATCGGGGGCGGGACGCCATGCAGAACCTGTCATGTTTCAAGGCCTATGACATTCGGGGCCGCGTTGGTGTGGATCTCGATCCCGCCATTGCCACGCGTATCGGGCGGGCCTTTTGTCAGGTGCTTTCGGCGCGTCGGGTGGTTGTCGGGCGCGATTGCCGGGAAAGCTCGACCCCGTTGGCCGAAGCGCTGATCGAGGGGCTTTTGGCCAGCGGCGTGGAAGTGCTTGATATTGGTCTGGCCGGCACCGAAGAGATGTATCATGCCACGCACCATCTGGCAGCGGATGGCGGGATCGAGGTCACGGCCTCGCACAATCCGATCGATTACAACGGAATGAAGCTGGTCGGGGCCAATGCCACCCCGATCGACCCCGAAAAGACGTTGGGCGTGATGCGCAAACTGGCCGAAAGCGGCGATTTTTCCGCGCCCGTATCGGGCGGCGTGCGTCGCGACGCGAGCGCGGTGCGCGCGGCCTATGTGCAAACCGTGGTGTCCTTTGTCGAGACCGAGGCGCTGCGGCCGCTAACCATTCTGGTCAATGCCGGCAATGGTGTGGCAGGCCCCGCTTTTGATGCGGTGGCAGCCGCACTTCAGGCGCGCGGCGCGCCCTTGCGCTTTGTGCGGATGCATCATGACCCCGATGGAACCTTCCCGAACGGTATTCCGAACCCGCTCTTGCCCGAAAACCAGCCGATCACGGCAGATGCGGTGCGCGCCCATGGCGCGGATATGGGCGTGGCCTGGGATGGTGATTTCGACCGCTGCTTTTTCTTTGACGCTGCGGGCCGTTTCGTCGATGGCGAATATATCCTGGGGCTGCTCGCGGCGGCGTTCTTGGAAAAGCACCCCGGCGAACAGATCGTCCATGACCCGCGGGTGGTGCTGAACACGCTTGATGTCGTGGCGCGCGGGGGCGGGCGGGCGGTCCTGTCGGCCACGGGACATGTCTTCATCAAACAGAAAATGCGCGAAACCGGCGCGATCTACGGCGGAGAAATGTCGGCGCACCACTATTTCCGCGATTTTGCCTATTGCGACAGCGGCATGATCCCATGGCTTCTGGTGGCCGAGTTGATGGGCCGTACCGGCGCAAGCCTTGCCGATCTGGTGGCCGAGAGGCGGGCGCGCTTTCCCTCGTCGGGCGAGATCAACTTTCGGCTTTCGGACCCGACGGCGGCGATGGCTGCGGTGCGCGCAGCCTATGCGCCCGAGGCGCTGACGGTCGAGGACATGGATGGCATGAGCCTGACCTTTGCCGATTGGCGCTTCAATCTGCGAGCCTCGAATACCGAACCGGTGGTGCGGCTGAATGTCGAGGCCAAGGGCGATGCGGCGCGGGTTGCCGAAGGGGTCGCCGGGGTCCGGGCGGTCTTGGCGCGGTTCGCGGCAGGCTGACTGCGCGGCACAACGCCGCGCGAAATCGGGTTGCGCCTTGCCAAGGGCTGACCTTAAAGTTGCCCGTCAAAGTGACATCAATCAATTACACGACGGGAGAAGGACGATGACGAAACGCTTCAAACCCATCTTGGGCCTTGCGATGGCCCTGGGCCTGACGACGGGCGCCGCGATGGCACAGGACATGACCTTTTTCCGGATCGGCACGGGCGGCACGGCGGGCACCTATTACCCGATCGGCGGGCTGATCGCCAACGCGATCTCGAACCCGCCGGGGTCGCGTGAATGCGACAAGGGCGGATCGTGCGGCGTGCCGGGTCTGGTGGCATCGGCGCTGGCGGCGAATGGCTCGGTCGCCAATGTGAACGCGATTGCCGGCGGCACGCTGGAATCGGGTTTTGCGCAATCCGACGTGGCAAGCTGGGCCTATAGCGGCACTGGCATCTGGGAAGGCAAACCCGCGGTCGACAAGCTGCGCGCGATTGCCAATCTTTACCCCGAAAGCATCCATCTGGTCGCGCGTGCCGATGCGGGCATCGCCAGCGTTGGCGATCTGAAGGGCAAGAAGGTCTCGATGGATGAGCCGGGCTCGGGCACGCTGGTTGATGCGCGGATCATCCTCGAGGGCTATGGCCTCAGCGAAGGCGACATTCAGGCCGAGTTCCTCAAACCCGATCAGGCCGCCGACCGGATGCGCGATGGCGCGATGGATGCGTTCTTCTTTGTGGGCGGCTACCCGGCGGGTGCGATTGCCGAACTGGCCAGCCAGCACGCAATCACGCTGGTGCCGATCAGCTGCGCCGACGCGGGCGACACCTGCGCGAAATACCCGTTCTTTGCCAATGACACGGTGCCTGGTGGCACTTACGAGGGTGTCGCTGCCGATACACCGACCCTGTCGGTCGGGGCGCAGTGGGTGACCAGTGCCGACCAGCCGGAAGAGCTGATCTACGGCATCACCAAGGCGTTGTGGAACGAAAACACCCGCAAGCAGTTTGACGCGGGCCATGCCAAGGGCAAGCAGATCCGGGCCGAAACCGCGCTTGCCGGCGTCGGGATTCCGCTGCATCCGGGTGCCGAGCGGTTTTACAAGGAAGCCGGTCTTCTGAAATAACGGCGCCAAAGCGATATGGATGCGCAGGGCGGCCGAACCGGTGGCCCTGCGCTCTCTTTTTCAGGGGTGACACGATGAGCGACCAGCACCAAGTGACCGAGCCGGCGGATGAGCCGCGTTCCTTGACCGCAGCGGAACTGGCGGAACTGGAAGAGCAATTCGACCCCGAGATGCGCTTTCGCAGCCTTGGACGGTCGCTTGCGGTGCTGTCGGCGGCGATCATGTTTTTGCTGTCGTGCTATCACTACTATACTGCCGGCTATGGTATTCCGCGCGCCACCACGCATCGCGGCGCGCATCTGGCGGTGACGCTGTTTCTGGTGTTTCTCAGTTTCGCGGCATTTCCCAGCCGTCCCGCACGCAGCGGGGTTCTGGCGCCTTTGGGCTTGCCGCTGGCGGATTGGGTGCTGGCGATCGCGGGCGCGGTGGCGGCGATGTATGTGCCGTGGATCTATGACCAGCTCGCGTTTCGCGTCGGCAACCCGCTGCCGATCGACGTCGTCATGGGCACGATCATGATCGTGGTGCTGCTCGAGGCCACGCGCCGCTCGATGGGTTGGCCCTTGCCGGTGATCGCGATCCTGTTCATGGCCTATGCCTATTACGGGCGCTCGATGCCGGGGATACTGGTGCATCCGGGGGCAAGTTGGTCGAACATCGTCAACCACCTCTATCTGACCTCGCAAGGGATCTATGGCACGGCGCTGGGGGTGATTGCGACCTATGTGTTCCATTTCGTGCTGTTTGGGGTGATGGCTACAAAGATCGGACTGGGCCAATTGTTCATCGACCTCGCCTCGGCATTGGCAGGGCGCTACGCGGGCGGGCCTGCCAAGGTCGCGGTGCTGTCTTCGGCGATGCTGGGGTCGATTTCGGGGTCGTCGATCGCCAATACGGTGACGACCGGGGCGCTGACCATCCCGGCGATGATCCGTATCGGCTATCCGCGTCACTTTGCGGCAGCGGTAGAGGCCGCGGCCTCTACCGGCGGTCAGATCACGCCGCCGGTGATGGGGGCGGTGGCCTTCCTGATGATCGAATATCTGGGCGTGCCGCTGACGACGATCCTGACGGCAGCGCTGGTGCCGGCCTTCATGCATTTCTTTGGCGTACTGGTGCAGGTTCATCTTGAGGCCCGCCGTCTGGGACTGCGTGGCCTGAGCCGGGCCGAGCTGCCCAACGCCTGGCGCGTGCTCAAGGCGGGTTGGCTGTCAACGGTGCCGCTGATCCTGCTGGTGGTGGTGCTGCTGAGCGGGCGCACGCCCTTTGCCGCCGCCTTCTGGGCGATCAGCGCCTGTATTGCGGTGCTGTTGGTTCAAAAACTGCGCGGGTTGGGGCTGGAACATGGGCTGCGCGGTGCGGCGCAGGACATTCTGGACGGTTTCGTGCTGGGTGCCAAACAGTCGTTGTCGGTAACGGCGGCGGCGGCGCTGGTGGGGGTGGTGATCGGTGTGGTCACGCTGACCGGCGTCGGCTTCAAGATCGCCTATATGGTGACGGGCGTTGCGGCGGATTGGGCCGGATCGGTCTCGGGGTGGCTGTCGGTGCTGCCGTTCGAGGTGATCGGCGTCGACTCGCTGACGCTTTTGTTCACGCTGCTGCTGACGGCGGTGGTGTGCATCCTGATGGGCTGCGGCATTCCGACGACGGCCAATTACATCATCATGGTGGCGGTGGCCGCGCCGATTCTGGGGCTGTTGGGCGTGCAGCCCTTGGTCGCGCATTTCTTCGTGTTCTACTATGGGGTGCTGGCCGACATCACGCCCCCTGTGGCGATGGCGGCCTATGCTGCGGCGGGTATTGCCGGGGCCAATGCTTTCAAGGCCGGCAATACGGCGTTCCGGCTGGGAATGGGCAAGGCTTTGGTGCCATTTGTCTTTGCGTTCTCGCCATCGCTGTTGCTGGTCACGGACGGGTTCACCTGGGGGGCGTTCTTCCTTGCCGCAGGGGGCGCGGTTCTGGGGATCTGGGCCTTGGCCTCGGCGGTGTCGAACTGGCTGTTTGCGCCGCTGCACGCGATCGAGCGGCTGGTGCTGGTTCTGGCTGCGCTGTTGCTGGTGGCACCGGATCTGGTGGCAACGGCCTTGGGCATCGCGCTGATCCTGCCGATCATGCTGCGCCAGATGATGGGGGTTTGGCCGGTTCAGCGGGCGGCGCGTTAGGCGCGCGCGCCTCTCTCGCGCAGATCGGGGTTCAGTTTTTGTGCCACCACCTCGGCAAGCGCCAGCGAGGCCGTCAACCCGGGGCTTTCGATGCCGAACAGGTTGACCAACCCCTTGATGCCGTGTTCCGCCGGCCCATCAAGCACGAAATCCGCCGCCGGTTCATCCGGGCCGGACAGCTTGGGCCGGATCCCGCAATAGGTCGGTTCCAGCGCGGCATCCGGCAGGGCGGGCCAGTATTTGCGGATCTCGGTCTGGAAATGGTCGCGCCGTGCGGCCGAGGTGCGGTAGTCGATCGACTCGATCCATTCGACATCGGGGCCAAAACGCATGTTGCCGCCCAGATCCAGTGTCAGATGCACGCCCAGCCCGCCCGGTTCGGGCACCGGATAGATCAGCCGCGAAAACGCCGCACGTCCGGGCACCGCGAAATAGCTGCCGCGGGCATAGCGCGTTTGCGGCACATGGCGGGGGTGCAGACCGGCCAGCGCGCCGGCGACGCCGCCGGCCCAAAGCCCGGCCGCGTTCACCAGATGCCGTGCCGCCAACGAGAATTCCGCACCGGTTTTCGTGTCGCGGGTGCGCAACACGAACTGCCCGCCGTCAATCTGGCCTGCCACCATCTCGTTATTGAGGCTCAGCATCGCGCCCGCCGACTCGGCATCGCCCAGAAAGGCCCGCATCAAGCCGTGGCTGTCGATGATCCCGGTTGACGGCGAAAGCAACGCCGAGGTGCAGGCCAAGGCCGGTTCCAGCCGCCGCGCCTCGGCCCCGTCCAGCAGCGCAAGATCGGTCACACCGCAGGCGGCGGCCTTTTCAGCGATGGTTTTCAGGCGGGCGTCCTGATCGGCACTGGTCGCGACGATCAGCTTGCCGCAGCGCCGGTGCGCAACGCCCTTGCGTGCGGCATAATCGTAAAGCTGCGATCGCCCGGCAACGCAAAGCCGCGCCTTCAGGCTGCCCTGCGGGTAGTAGATCCCGGCGTGAATGACCTCGGAATTGCGAGAGCTGGTTTCGGTGCCATAGGCATCGGCGCGCTCGAGGATGATCGTCTCAAGGCCGCACAAGGCCAGTTTGCGCGCGCAGGCTAGGCCGACAACGCCCGCCCCGACGACGATGCAATCAACAGTATCCATGGCGCCTCCGGTGAATGGCAGCTTAGTGATTGCCAGGAACTGCGCAAGGCCGGCCCGGCCCCCTGATCGGGCAGCCTCACCCTTTGCGCGGTTCCCAACCGCCAATCCTTTTACGCCACGCAGCGGTGCGCAAACGCGCCGGACCGCCTCCCGTATCGCAGGCAGTGAAGGCGGGATACTGAAACTGATCTGCGACCCCATGCGCAAATTGCGCCATTTCCGGAAATAATCAGACCTCTGGGGGGAAATCGGGCAGAAGTGATTTTCCTGAACTACTCGACCTTGCGTTGCGCGACGTGCATCCCGTCGGTCAACCCGGACGAGGGAAACAGGACCACCTGGTCGCCTTCGACAAGCCCGTCCAGAACCTGCGCCTCGGTGCCGTTGTTGCGCCCAAGCGTGATCGTCAACAAGCGCGCGGTGCCGCCTTCAACGCGGAATACGGCCCAGTCGCCACCACTGCGAAAAAGCGCGCTGGATGGCACGATCAGCGTGTCAGGATCTTCCCAGACGACGATCCGCGTTTCGACCCGGAAACCGTGCCCGAGGCCTTGGTGTGCCTCGGGGGGGCCGGTAAAGCGGATCACGGCCGTCACGCGCTGTTCCTCGACGCCAAGTGCCGAGAACTTGGAAATGCCGAAAGGATCGACCCGTTCGACCTTGCCCATGAGCGTATTCGGGCGCCCCCAGTCGTCAATGATCGCGCGGTCGCCGGCCGAGACCTGAACGGCATCGGTGGATAAAAGCTCGACGATGACTTCGAGATCGTTGCCGACATTGCCGATTTCCATGATCGGGGTGCCGGCGGGCAGGGTCGTCTCGCTTTGTTGCATGATCCGCAAGATGCGGCCATTGGCGGGCGCATAGAGCGGAATCTGGTGCAAGCCGGCGGCTTCGACGGCGGCGGCCAGCCCCTTGTCGTCGAACCCGATAAGCTGGGCGCGCGCATTTGCAACCTCTGCCTGTCGCATGGCGATCGCGGCATCGGCAGTGTCGACATTGGCGGCGGCCACACGCGCGGCCTGCTGCGCACGGTCCAGCGCCGCACCACTGGTGACACCGCGTTCGGCAAGCTGGCGCGCGCGCGCCAGTTCGCTGTCCGCACCGTCGCGATTGGCAAGAGCGGCGTTCAGATCGGCACGGGCGACACGCAGGGCCGCCTCGGCGGCGGTGACGGCGGCAAGCGCCTGTTCGCGGGTGCGCACATCAAGGGCGGCGGGGTTGGTTGGCAACATGTGGGCGACGACGGTCTTGCCGCGCTCGACCGGGTCGCCCGGTTCCACCTCGACACGTTGCAAGCGGCCGGCGATAGGGGTCGAGACGACATAGGCGTCGCGGACCCGGGTGCGGCCTTCCTCGTCGATGGTCACGATCAGTTCTCCGCGGGTGACCTTGCCCATGTCCACCATCGTCGGGCGTGGCCAGAAAGCGGCGGCCAGACCTGCGACAACGAAGATGGCGGCACCGACCGTAAGATAAAGCTGGGATCGTTTCTTCTTTTTCGCCATGACCGGCTATTCCCTCGTTTTCAGGGCTGACACGAGGTCGGCCCGATCAATGTCGCGCTTCACCAGCCAGCCGGACGTGATCGACGCGGCCAGCACGAAAAGCGCGGCAAGGCCATAGCTGTCGGGGCTGAAGACAACAGGTATCTGATACAGGTCGGTGGAAAACCCGTCGGCAATGCTGAAGGAAAGGTAATGGCCCAGCACCGACCCGATCGGCACGGCGATCAGTGTGATAACGGCCAGTTCCCCCAGCAGAACGAAGCCCGCCTCTCCGGTCGTAAAGCCGATGACGCGCAGGCTTGCCAGGTCGCGCGCGCGATCGGCATAGGCGATGCGGGCGGAATTATAGATGATGCCGAAGGTGATGACGAAAGCGATGGCACCCATGACATAGCGTATCGCCCCGGCACCCTGATCCATCATTTTGGCGAGGGCTTTTCGGGCGTCGGATTTGAGACTGACGCCAGCCACGCTTGGCATGTCCTGAAGCGCGCGGTAGATCGTCTCGGCCTTGGCGGTATCGATGGACAGATAGGCGCCCGAAACGCGGTTCGGTTCCCGCAAGGCGCTGTTCAGGGCGTCAAGCTCCATATAGGCGGGCGACCCCAGCAGGCTTTCGGCGATGCCCGCCACCGGCAGTTGCAGCACCGGCTGACGACCTTCGCGCACCTCGACGGTAAGCGTGTCGCCCGGCGAGACATGCAAGATATCGGCCAGTGCGGATGCGAGGATGATCCCGTCCTTGGGCATCTGGATCGTGCCGAGGCCGCTGTCGATGGCGCGGTTGAGGCGGGCGTCGTTGCTTAGTCCGTTGATGGCACCCCGATAGCTGTCGAGGCCGTTTCTCAACACGGTTGCAACAAGGCGGACCGGCTCGACATAGCTGACACCGGGCAGGCGGCGCAGTTCGTAGATCGTCTTGTCAGAGACCGGGTTGGTGAAGGTGACAGCGACATCGCTGCGGTCGATGACGGAAAAGGTCAGATCGATGGTGCGGTCGAAGCCGGCATAGATCGTCATCATGGCGACACTCAGCCCCATGCCGCAGGCGATTCCGATGGTGGCGCCAGCCATGCGGCCCGGTTGACGGGTCAGGCGGCGCAGGACCATGCGGCTGGGCTGATCGAGCAGATGGTTGATCGATTGTCCAATTCTGCCGGTGCGGCTGAAATCCGGTGGGGTGGCGGCCCGCATTGCGTTGGCCGGTGTCAACGCAAATACCTGCCGCAATACGAACAGTCCGCCGGCCGACGCCGCCAGCACGCTGACCGTTGCGCCGGTGATGAACGATGACGGTTCAAGCTGAAACACGAGGAACGGGAACTTGAAATAAGCGGTATAGACCTGAATAAGCGCCCGTCCCGCTGCAATGCCGAACAGGCATCCGGCAAGGGCACCGCCAAGCGCAATTGCCAACACCAGTTTGAAATAGTGGGCACCAACTTCGGCGTTGGTGTAGCCAAAGGCCTTCATCAGCCCGATTTCTTCGCGTTCGGACTGCACCATCCGACTGATGACAATGTAAAGAAGAAAGGCCGCAACCGCGAGAAAGACCGGTGGCACGCCGACCGCGGCAGCCTCCAGACCGCTGATTTCTTCGCTGATGAAGCGGTTCGAGTTCTGATCCGCCAACGGATAGGCGCCAAGCCCGCCATAGGGGGCGAGGATTCGGTCTACCGCCGCCAGCACGGCCGCCTCGTTTGCGCCCCGCGACAGCGACAGCAGCGCCTCGTTGAACGCGCCCGCCATGTCGTAGGCCGCCGCGAGCGCCGCGTTGCTCATCCAGATCACGCCAAAACGCGCGTCGTCGGGGACCAATTCGCCGGGGGCGGTGGTGTAGAGAAACTCGGGGCTTTGCGCGAGGCCGACGATGCGGAATGTCCGTCGGGCGCCGTTCATGGTGGCCGAAAGCATGTCTCCCGGCGTGAGCCCGTGCGCCTCGGCAAAGCTTTTGAGCAGCAAGATCTCGTCGGTGCGATTGCTGTCGATCAGGCGCCCGGCGGTCAGGTAAACCGCGTTCAGGCGTGGTTCGTGCAGATCGGGTAACGATACCGCCTGCGCCTGAACCGGCAGACTGGTGTCGGGAAGGTCGATCAGGGCGCCGCCCTGCACGCGGCCCTCGACCGCACCGACACCGTCAATGGCGGCCAGCCGCGCAAGCAGGCGATCGGGCGCGCGGGCGACGGGGGCGAAAATGTTGGCCAGCCGATAGCGTTCGTAATAGGCGTTGCGTGTTTCGTTCAAGGAGGTGACGAGTCCCGACATCATCACCAGCATCATCACGCCCACGGCGACCACCATGCCGATCGCGAAGGCTTGGCCCTTCATGCGCCAGAGGTCGCGCAAGAGCTTGCGGTCAAGCGGGCTCACCACTCGATCTCCTCGGGCGCGCGCTTCGTGTTGTTCACAATAACCTCGCGCACGTTGCCATCGGCAAAGTGGATCACGCGGTCGGCCATCGCCGCCTGACTGGCGGCATGGGTGACGATCAGAACGGTCGCGCCCAGCTTTTCGTTCACGTCCTTCAGCACGTTCAGCACCGCGCGGCCGGTCTTGCTGTCCAGCGCCCCGGTCGGCTCGTCGCAGAACAGAACGTCCGGCTGCTTGGCGACGGCGCGGGCGATGGCAACGCGCTGCTGCTCGCCGCCCGACATTTGCGCCGGAAAGTGATCGATGCGTTCCTTGAGGCCGACTAGCGCCAGCGCATCATCGGCGTCCATCGGCGCACGCGCGATCTCGGTCACGAGTTCCACATTCTCATGTGCGGTCAGGCTTGGCATCAGGTTGTAGAATTGAAAGACGAATCCTATGTGGTCGCGTCGATAACGGGTCAACGCGGCGTCAGACATCTCGGTCAGGTTCTGGTCGCCAAAATGAACGGTCCCTTCGCTGCCCCGGTCGAGCCCGCCGATGATGTTCAAAAGCGTCGATTTGCCACTGCCGGAAGGGCCGAGCAGCACGACGATTTCGCCCGCCGGGATCTCCAGATCGACGCCACGCAATGCGTGGACCGCCGAGCGACCTTCGCCATAGACCTTGGTCAGGCCGCGGATCGTGAAGGCATTCTTCGGCAATCTGATGACCCGTTCGTTTGCTTGCGACTGAACATGGCAGACATATCACTGCGCAATGTATAGGGTTTTGACAAGAATGCCACGTTGCAGAGCGACCATCTCCAAGGCTGCAAGGATTGCCAGCATCAGCGAAAGAGGCATCGCGCAGGCCGGCAGGATCGCGACGGTTGGCAGGGCTGGTATCCGGTCGCGCCGGATGTCTGTGCCACCCGTCTCGGAACAGCGGCCATGCGCGCGCGCCGTGCGTATTCGCGAACGATAGCCGCGCTTGGCAAGCCAGGAACAAGCGAAGCCGGGCGCCATGCGCGGCTGAAAACCCGGCCGGAGTTTCACGATATCATCGACACGGCGCCAATCGACGTCAGGACGCGAACTGCGGATCACCCAGATCGGGCGGCACTTCCGTTCGTCGAGAGGGTTGGGCAAAATCACGCGGCGTCAGAAAAAACACAAGTTGCCGCATTCAATTTCACCTGTTCGCAGCATACTTCGGGGCTAGATCGAAGCTGATCAGAAACGCAAGGATGTCCAGATGAGCAAGACAAAATCAGAAATCGCGCCGAGTGTTCCGACAGATCGACCCACGAGCGAGCTGCATACCTTTGCCTGGACCCTCGACCGGATGATCCATTCCAATATCGCCCGACGCACCGGCGGGCTGTCACCTATCGCCCTTGGGCAGGTGTGGTGGGACTGGGCCGCGCATCTTGCAGCATCGCCGGGGCGGCAGATGGAACTGGCCGTCAGCGCAGGCAAGAAGGCGGCAGCGCTTGCCCGCGACGTCACGAAGGGTGACCTTGCCGTCGATGATGTCCGCTACCGCGATCCGGCATGGCGGGCATGGCCGTTCAACGTGCTTGCCGCGGCTCACAAGACGCAGGAAGACTGGTGGTCCGAGGTCACCACCGGGCTGCCGGGCGTGTCGGCGGCGCATGAAAGGGTGGCGACCTTTGCGGCGCGGCAGCTGCTTGATATGGCCGCCCCGGCCAACAGCATCCTGACGAACCCCGAAGTGCAGCGCGAGACGTTCCGCGAGGGCGGGCAGAACCTTGTCAGAGGCATGCAGCATTTGCGCGAAGACGTGTTGCATACGGCGACAGGTCAGCGCCCCGCCGGGATGGAGGACTTTGTCGTCGGCAAGACGCTTGCCACGACGCCCGGCAAAGTCGTGTTCCGCAATCACCTGATCGAGCTGATCCAGTATGCGCCGACGACGGCCAAGGTGCGGCCCGAGCCGATCCTGATCGTGCCAGCCTGGATCATGAAATATTACGTCCTCGACCTGTCGCCCGCGAATTCGCTGATCGGCTGGCTGGTGGGGCAGGGCTTTACGGTGTTCTGCATCTCGTGGCGCAATCCCGATCCCGAGGACCGCGATCTGGGGATGAATGACTATCGCGAACAGGGCGTGATGGCGGCGCTGGACGTGATTGGCAAGATTGTCCCCGGCGCCAAGGTTCACGCGACCGGTTATTGCCTTGGCGGCACGCTTTTGAGCATCGCGGCCGCAGCGATGGGACGGGACGGCGATGATCGGCTCGCCTCACTCGGCCTGTTGGCGGCGCAGGTCGACTTTACCGAAGTCGGCGAGCTTGGGCTTTTCATCAACGACAGCCAGCTTGCGCTTTTGGAAGACATGATGTGGCGGCAAGGCGTGTTGAAGGCCGAGCAGATGTCGGGCACCTTCCAGATGCTGAAATCGAATGATCTGATCTGGAGCCGGATGGTGCGCGAATACATGCTCGGGAAGCGTGGCGAGCCGAATGACCTGATGGCGTGGAATGCCGATACCACACGGATGCCCTACCGCATGCATTCGGAATATCTGCGTAAACTCTATCTGAACAACGATTTGGCCGAAGGGCGGCTTGTTGTGCAGGGCAGGGCCGTTGCGCTGACCGATATCAAGGCGCCGGTATTCGCGGTCGGAGCCGAACGCGATCACGTTGCGCCGTGGAAATCGGTCTACAAGATCCAACGGTTGAGCGACGTGGACGTGACCTTCGCCTTGACCGGCGGCGGGCACAATGGCGGCATCGTCTCGGAGCCGGGGCACCCGCACCGACACTTTCGTATTCATACATCACGCCATGGCGAAGCCTATGTCGGCGCAGACCACTGGGCTGAGGTCGCAGAACCGCATGACGGGTCGTGGTGGACAGCGTGGGGCGCATGGCTGGCCGAACGGTCGGGCACACCGGTGCCGCCACCGGCGATGGGTGCTGCCAAAGCGGGGCTCAAGCCCCTGTGCGACGCGCCGGGCGACTACGTGCATCAGGAGTGAACGGCACAAGGTAGACACGGGGCGTGTGGCGCGGCTTGGCTCTTTTGACAAGCCACGCCGCGCCCACCGGTTAAAAGCCCTACGGATGAAATGCCGAATTCCTATCGTCGCCCTGTTGTCACCAGCATCGCAGCCGACGCCCTTGTCGCGCGCAACAGGCCCGAAACACCGAGGAGACGCTGAGGGCGCAAATCGTTGGCTGCGGCAAAGGCATCCCGGCAGACCTTGGACGCGATTCGCGCCAGCCCAGCCTAGGCTGCCGCTGGAACCCTCTGCGCCAAGCAGCATCCGCACGGCAGGGACGTGGGTCAGATCGAATTGTCTTTTTGCGGGGTTTGCAAGAGGCTCGAGTTTTCGGCTCTGCTTCTGCCTCGACCTTCTCGATCCGCGCGTCGATATCCTGAACGTTCAAGAGACGATCCGTCACGTCCGAGGCCATGGCGGGGGGTATACGCGGCGTCTTGTGGGTGCGGCAAAAGTTGTCGTGCAGGATACGCAATGCGACCGCGCGAACGTGCTTGGCGGCCTTCCTTGAGAAGGCGTTGGTCAGGTGCCCAAAGTGCCAAGGTGGCGGCCCATGATCCACGTGTCGAGTGCGGTGCAGATTTTGCGCGGCGTTGCACTTTTTGCGGTCCTTGATGGCGCGCTGACGATCCGGCACGCGCAAATGTGGCATTTCGGGTATGTTCGTGCCATGTGATCGCACGTGTTTACGCTGCATTGCAGCGATGATAGGTTCTTGAGAAGTGTTCGCGTTCGCGAGCTTGATTTATTGGAGAAAAGACCAATGCAATGGAATCGCTTTGGCATGATTGCGGCCGCTATTGTTGTGCTGTCGGGCGGTGCGTATGCAGTCTGGTTGAACAGCAAGACATCAGAGATCCCCGCAGGCATTGTCATGAGCAATGGCCGGATCGAGGCCGAACGGGTCGATGTGGCCGCAAAGCTGCCTGGACGCATTGCTGAAATCCTTGTCTCCGAAGGTCAGTGGGTCAAGGCGGGCGACCTTGTCGCGCGTATGGATTCCGCCGAGATCGACGCTCAGCTGCGTCAGGCCGAGGCATTCGTCGTCCAGGCACGGCAACAAAAGATTCAGGCCGAGGCATTGCTCAAACAGCGGCTTTCAGAGCAACAGTTTGCCCAAGCGGAATTTTCTCGAAGCGAAAAGCTTGCCGCCAACGGCCACACCACACAAGAGCAGGTCGATCAAGCCAGGACCGTCTTGACCACCGCAGACGCTGGTGTCTCTGCCGCGCAAGCCGGTATCGATCTGGCCATTGCCACGATCGAGGCGGCCACTGCCTCGGTCGAGCGATTGCAAAGCGTGCGCATCGACGCGGATCTGACGGCGCCCCGTGGCGGGCGCGTGCAATATGTTCTGGCGAAGGCGGGCGAAGTTGTGGCGGCCGGCGGCCGGGTCATCACATTGAACGATCTGACCGACATCTACATGACGATTTTCCTGCCCGCTCGTGACGCCGGCTTGTTGGCCATCGGGTCCGACGCGCGGATCATTCTTGATCCGATCCCGGATTACGTGATCCCTGCCGCCGTGACATTCGTCGCAAGCACCGCCCAGTTCACGCCGAAATCCGTCGAGACCGTGGAAGAGCGAGATCAGCTGATGTTTCGCGTGAAATTGACTATTCCGCCGGAATTGCTGGAGAAATACCAGGAACAGGCAAAGGCGGGCGTGGCGGGTGTCGGGTATGTACGCCTGGATGAAACCGTTGCCTGGCCCGATATTCTTGCGGTGAAGTTGCCGCAATGACCCGTGCGCCGATTGCACGCCTTGCGTCGGTCACGCATCGCTACGGCGCCACTTTCGCGCTGAGGGATGTGTCGCTCGACATACCTGCGGGCTGCATGGCGGGCCTGATCGGACCAGACGGCGTGGGGAAATCAACGTTGCTTGCGCTTATTGCGGGGGTGCGAAAGCTGCAATCGGGCGATGCGAACATTCTGGATGGTGACATTCGCAACGGAGCGCACCTGAGGGCGTGCAACCATCGCATCGCCTATATGCCGCAAGGTTTGGGCCGAAATCTTTATCCGACGCTGACGGTCTACGAGAATCTCGATTTCTTTGGGCGATTGTTTGGTCAACCAGACGCCGAGCGCCGTGCGCGCATCAACGATCTGCTGCGGGCGACGGGGCTTGATCCCTTTCCGAACCGCCCGGCTGGCAAGCTTTCCGGCGGGATGAAGCAAAAGCTGTCGCTCTGTTCGGCGCTGATTCACGACCCCGATCTGGTGATCCTTGACGAGCCAACAACCGGTGTTGATCCTTTGTCGCGCCAGCAGTTCTGGGATCTGATCGACAGAATCCGCAGGCAGCGCCCAGCGATGAGTGTCATCGTCGCGAGCGCCTACATGGACGAGGCGGAGCGGTTCGACTGGCTGGCGGTCATGTCTGCGGGCAAGGTGATTGCGACGGGTGCGCCCAGCGAAATCCGCGATGGCGTCGCGCAGCCTACGCTGGAAAAGGCCTTCATCGCGTTGTTGCCCGAACAAGAACGGATCGGGCATCGCGACGTCGTCGTTCCGCCACGTCAGGTCTCGAAAGGGCCGCCCGCCATCGAGGCACGCGGCCTGAGCCGCAGGTTTGGCGATTTCACGGCGGTAGACAGCGTGGATTTCCGGATCGAGCGCGGCGAGATCTTCGGCTTTCTCGGGTCAAACGGCTGCGGCAAGAGCACGACGATGAAAATGCTGACCGGGCTCTTGCCGGCCAGCGAAGGCGAGGCGCTCTTGTTTGGCGAAACGCTTGATCCGGGTGACATGGCGACCCGCAAGCGTGTCGGCTACATGTCGCAATCCTTTTCGCTTTACAGCGAGCTGACCGTGCGCCGCAATCTGGAATTGCACGCAGAACTTTATCAGCTGCCAGCGGACAGCCGTGCCGCGCGCGTGGACGAGATGCTGCGCACCTTTGATCTGATCGAAGAAGCCGACAGGCGCCCCGATGGGTTGCCGCTGGGTGTCCGACAACGCCTTCAGCTTGCCGTTGCACTGATCCATTCGCCCGAAGTCCTGATCCTCGACGAGCCGACCTCGGGGGTCGATCCGGTTGCGCGCGATGCATTCTGGCAGCATCTGGTTGACCTGTCGCGCCGCGATAGCGTGACGATCTTTGTCTCTACC
This sequence comes from Rhodobacteraceae bacterium UBA6197, assembly GCA_002422085.1. Classification (GTDB taxonomy): domain Bacteria; phylum Pseudomonadota; class Alphaproteobacteria; order Rhodobacterales; family Rhodobacteraceae; genus UBA6197. The sequence continues at coordinate 166,729 of DISZ01000001.1, read as the reverse complement.
CATTTCATGAACGAGGCGGAACGCTGCGACAGAATTTCGCTGATGCACGCGGGCAAGGTTTTGGCGGTCGGGGTCCCTGCCGATCTGGCACGCGACAAGCGCGCCGACACCTTGGAGCAGGCATTTGTCGCGTATCTGCAAGAGGCCGTTGACGTTGACGCCATTGTCGCCGCGCCACAGCCAACCATCGAGGTGCCGGCACCACGTCCGGTCGCGCGCAGGGCGTTCGACCCTGCACGCCTCTGGGCCTTTGCACGGCGCGAGTCGATCGAGATCTTGCGCGACCGGATGCGGTTGACCTTCGCCTTTCTGGGTCCGATCATTCTGATGCTTACGTTTGGCTATGGTATTTCGTTCGATGTCCAAAGCCTCCACTATGCTGTTTTCGACCGCGACCAGACTACCGAAAGCCGCGAACTGATGGAGGGTTTTGCGGGTTCACGCTACTTTGCCGAGCAACCTCCGGCAAAAAGCGTGGCCGAGCTGGAAGCGCGCATGAAAAGCGCCGAACTGGTGGTCGGGCTTGAGATTCCATCCGGTTTTGGCAAGGCGCTGCTACAGGGTGACCGGCCAGAGATCCGCGTCTCGGTTGACGGTGCGATGCCGTTTCGGGCCGAGACGACACGTGGCTATCTGCAAGGCCTCGCGGTCTCTTACATGAGCGATCAATTCGAGCGGACCTATGGCCGCGCCTACGATCTTGCCGCAGCCAGCGTCGAGACGCGCTTTCGCTACAACCAATCTTTCAAGAGCGTGTTTTCGATGATCCCTTCGGTCATCATGCTGATGCTGGTGCTGATTCCGGCCATGATGGCGGCGATGGGGGTCGTGCGGGAAAAGGAAACGGGTTCCATCGCCAATTTCCATTCTACACCGGTGACGCGAACAGAATTCATCCTGGGCAAGCAACTGCCGTATGTCGCCATCGCCTTGTTGAGCTTTTTCACCCTGATCTTGGTATCCTACGGTGTCTTCGACGTGCCGATCAAAGGCTCGATCGCGGCGCTCATTCTGGGCACGCTGCTTTATGTTCTTGCGACCACCGGGTTTGGTGTGTTGATCTCGACCTTCACACGAACGCAGGTTGCCGCAACCTTCGCGGCTGCGGTCATCTCGATCATCCCGGCGGTCAACTTTTCGGGTCTGCTGGTTCCGGTGTCGTCGCTTTCGGGCGGTGGGCGCGTGGTCGGGCTCGCCTTTCCGTCGGCCTGGTATCAGCAGATCAGCGTCGGAACCTTCACCAAAAGTCTCGGGTTTGTCGAGCTTTGGCAAAACCATGCCGCTTTGGCAGGCTTTGCGGTCCTGTTTATTGCCGTGTCGATCATGGTGCTGAGCAAACAGGAGAAATGACATGAGACAGTGGATTTCCAATGTCTTCCGCCTCGGCCGCAAGGAACTAAGCAGCCTGCGCACCGATCCAGTGCTGATCCTGCTGATCGTCTATGTGTTCAGCTTTGCCGTCTATTCGGTGGCAACCGGGGCCAAGCTGGAGGTCGAGAATGCGTCGGTGGCATATGTGGACCAGGACCGATCGGCGTTGACAGGGCGTATTTTGGCGGCGATTTTGCCGCCACAATTCAACCCTCCACAAGAGATACCGGCGGATCAGATCGACAGTGTCATGGACGCCGGCCGGTTTGTTTTTGTGCTGACTTTCCCGCCTCGGTTCGAGGCCGATGTGCTGACCGCCCAAAAGCCGCAGATCCAGCTGAACGTCGATGCCACGGCAATGGCGCAGGCCGGGAACGGATCGGTTTTCCTTCAGCAGATCATCAGTGCGGAAGTTGCGAAATTCGTGGCTGGCGATGACACTGCGACAGAGCTGCCGATCGACCTGGTCGTAAGGACCAAGTTCAACCCGAACCTCAACTCGGTCTGGTTTTCATCCGTCATGCAGGTCATCAACAACATCACGATCCTGTCGGTGTTGCTGACCGGCGCTGCGCTGATCCGCGAACGTGAACATGGAACGATCGAGCACCTGCTGGTGATGCCGGTAACCCCGTCAGAGATCATGGTCGCCAAGATCTGGTCAAATGGGCTCGCAATCATTGTCGCGGCGATCCTGTCAATCTGGCTTGTGGTGCAGATCCTTCTGGAGGTGCCCATCGCAGGTTCGATTCCGCTCTTCATTGGCGGCGCGGTGCTGTATCTGGTGTCGGTAACCGGGCTTGGCATTCTCTTGGCCACGTTTACAACCTCGATGCCGCAATTCGGGTTGCTGGCGTTGCCGGTTCTGGTGATCATGAACCTTCTTTCGGGCAGCACGACCCCGATGGAGAGCATGCCGGTCTGGCTTCAGTATGTGATGCAGTTGGCGCCTTCGACGCATTTTGTCGCCTTTTCGCAGTCTATTTTGTATCGCGGCGCCGGGCTTGAAACGGTCTGGCCGAACATGCTTGTCATGACGGTGCTTGGCGGGGTGTTTCTCCTTGTCGCCCTCAGGCGTTTCCGGCTGACCATGGCCACGGTTCATTGAGGCGGTCAGACGGGCCAGACCGAGGTACCGGTGAAAGCGCTTCCCTGCCGATTACGCTTGGTCAACCGCATTGATTGTTCTGCATCAACGCATTGAGCCGATTGATTGACGACACTAAAATCCATAACAATGCCTGCAACCGTTCAGAGAAAGGCAAGACCATGAAACGACTTGTGCAAATTACGCTGTTTTCTTTAACCTTGGGTCTGTTGGGATGTGCCGAACAGGGGAAATATCCTGTAAGCGGCAATGAATGCCAAGCGACCGATCCGGTGCTGGGTATGAGCGTTCCGGAATGCGGTCTGGAGACGGGCGTCTAGCGAAAAGACTCGTTTACCTGAGAGGCGACCTTCGGCATCTGGAGAAACCAGGTGCCATGTCGGGCGTTGCTTGGCGTAGGTGCCTGACCTGATACGACATCTCTTGTTCATCCGCGGTCAGAGTCCGGCCCGGCCTGTGGGCGGACGATGGCGCGGCCAGGTTTCGCGGGCGACCAGACCGTCGGCACTGTGGCCGAGCATGGGGCCGGCGCGGCGGCGTCGGCCAATGCCGCAAGCGCGGCCCGCTTCAATCCCGCGTCGCCAAATACGGAAATCTTCCGCGCGCCGCGAAACCTTGTGCCCATGTCGGAGTGCATCGTGCGCAGTTCGATCCGCGTGAACGAGCCGACAAGCCAAATGCGCCATGGCTGGATCTTCGTGCACGACAACCCCAAACTTGTGGCTATTCAATCGTTCTTCTTCTCCCCCTCCTCCTCCATTACTTTTACCTATTCCCCTTAGCTTTATTTGAAGGGGGGTGGCACTGAACCGTTGGCTACTAAACTTGCCAATCGTTTATCATCATCCTAGGTTCTTCACGCAGGGGTTGTGGGGTGGGGTGACTTGATGCCAGATGTGCTGCCTTGGGGATTCGACGATCGCACTGACCACTTTTATATTCACTTTGACGTTGAGGACCACTTCCTTAGCCTCGACACTTTCATTCAGACTGCAGAAAGTGCTCGCAAGGTCGTAGAGGCGTTAGATAAGACTTTCTTCCAGGGTGACTTGGCGTTCGAAATTATCGTCATGCCGCCTGAAGAGGGCAGCTTCCTAACTCGATTGGGCGTGTTTCTGACTGGCGCAGGGGTCCTGCTGGGAGGCGCTGGCGCCCTCCTAGATCAGGCCATAAACCTCACGGAAAGCGACGTCGGGGCTGCTTATATCGAAGGACTGACAGGCAAGTCACCCGCAGAGTGGGCAGAGGACCTTGGCAAAGATCACCGGGCTGCTCTGGAAAGTTTGGAAAAGCCAGAGACGCGGGAAACCAAATCGAAAACAGAAGGCGATTCCCAAACATCCCCGCAAGAGCGTCTATCGGACAGAGACGCAAGGACGTGCCAGCGGGTGACGCGGCTCGTCACATCAATGACCCGAGGGATCCTCGAGGGCGAGCCAGAAGCCCTCAAGAAGATCGGGATGGAAGCGGGCAACCTCCCCGATGCTATGGATGCCCGAGCTGACTTTTATGAAGCATGCATCAAAAATCCAGAGGTCAAGCAGATTGGTTTTTCCCCTGAGGATGACTTCCCTATTCCTCGTAGTTCTTTCCCTGCACGTGCGCAGCGACCTGAGCGCAAAGAGAAAGAAGAGGAAGAGCCGGAGTGGATTGTTGCCAAGGAAAGCATCTACGTAAACTCACCAAACTGGTCTCAAGACAAGCAGAACACCCGTATGTGGCAGGGGAAAGACTCGATACGGCGCGAGTGCCTTTTCGTTGTCGAGGATGCAGAGTTCTGGGGGCGGATACGTCGGAAGGAGTTGCATTTCGAGGGCTTGGATAGGCTCACCGTGCAATGGGCCTATCAGCTCGTTCGAGGAAAGCCCAAGAATCGTCGTGTGCTGCGCGTACTAGAGTTCAACGGGGCCAAGCTGGCTGACCCGCTACCTGATGACGCCATCGCTGCCATATTGGGGGCCTACAAGAGCGCCGAGGCCTCTCGCGGGGGGGCAACACTTTTTGACATTTAGGGTTGGTAGGGCGCGCCCGAAACTGGGGCAGCCTCTGGGGCAATCCTGTTCCAAACCACAGCACGCAAACGCAACAGGGTAAGCGGAAACTGGTGCTCTAAGAAATTGGCTGGGGCGGTAGGATTCGAACCTACGGTACACGGTACCAAAAACCGATGCCTTACCACTTGGCCACGCCCCAACTTGGGGCGGTGTTTAGCCAAGGCGATCAGGGGCCGCAAGAGAAAAAAGCGGCAAATGTGATTGCACCCGCCCCAGAGCGCGCGCTAAGGCGAGCGGATGGAGAAAACCGATGTTCTGATCCTTGGCGCCGGCGCCGCCGGCATGTTCGCAGGCATCGAGGCCGGGCGGCGTGGGCGGCGCGTGGTCATTCTCGATCATGCACAGGCACCGGGAGAAAAAATCCGAATTTCGGGCGGTGGCCGGTGCAATTTCACCAATCTTTCCACCGCCCCAGAGGCTTTTCTGTCGCAAAATCCGCGGTTTGCGTTGTCGGCCTTGCGCCGATACAGGCCCGGGGACTTTATCGCACGTTTGGACCGGGCGGGGATTGGCTGGCATGAAAAGACATTGGGGCAGCTTTTTTGCGATGGCAAGGCCACCCAGGTCGTGCGGATGCTGGTCGAAGATCTGCGCGACTGCAGTGCCGAATTGCGGCTCGGTGTCGAGATCGGGGCAATCCGGCGTGACAACGGTTTTGAGGTCGCAACCTCTGTCGGTTCGATCCACACCGAAAGCCTGATTGTCGCCAGCGGCGGCAAGTCGATCCCCAAGATGGGGGCCAGCGGGCTTGGGTATCGCATCGCAGAGAGCTTTGGGGTTGCCGTAACCGAAACGCGCCCGGCACTGGTGCCACTGACCTTTGCCGAACAGGATCTGGCGCGCACCGCGCAGATGGCGGGCGTGGCGGTTCCGGCCTGCGTGCATGCGGGGCGCACATGTTTCAATGAGGCACTGTTGTTTACCCACCGCGGGCTTTCGGGCCCGGCAATTCTGCAGATCTCAAGCTATTGGCGCGAGGGGGCGCCGCTGATCGTCGATCTTGCCCCCGGCATCGACATTGCCGCGCACCTGAAGGCAATGCGCGCTGAAAGCGGCCGCATCGCCATTCATAACGCGCTGGGTCGGATGCTGCCTGACAAGCTTGCGGCCTTTCTGGTCGAAAATGCGGGCCTGTCGGGTCGGTTGGCCGATTTGGGCAACGCTAGGCTCGATCGGCTTGCTGCGGCCGTCAAGCAATGGCAGGTGCGGCCCGTCGGCTCTGAAGGGTATCGCACCGCAGAGGTGACCTTGGGCGGCGTTTCAACCGCGGCGCTCGATGCGCGGACGATGGCCGTGAAGTCGGTGCCCGGGCTCTATTTCGTCGGCGAGGTGGTTGACGTGACGGGCTGGCTTGGCGGCTATAACTTCCAGTGGGCATGGTCATCTGGCTGGGCGGCAGGGCAAGTCGCTTGAACCCTGCGCGCCGAACCAGCGCCGTTCATTGAGTATTTTTCCAAAGAGAAGTCGGCTTCATCTTCGTTCAAATATCCTCACCGAAGGCATTTCCTGAAATCAAAGCCGGATCGGGTTGGCCTTGGCGAGCGCGTCAAAGCCCATCAGCGTTTCGATCAGCCTGGCCATTTCGACCAGCGGGATCATGTTTGGCCCATCCGACGGGGCGGTGTCGGGCGCTTCGTGGGTTTCGATGAAAACGCCGGCAATGCCAAGGCTGACGGCGGCACGGGCCATCACGGGCGCGAATTCCCGCTGGCCGCCACTTGCACCGCCAAGGCCGCCGGGTTGTTGCACGGAATGGGTTGCGTCCATGATGACCGGATAGCCGGTTTTCATCATCGTCGGCAGCGACCGCATGTCGGCGACCAGTGTGTTGTAGCCAAACGAGGTGCCACGCTCGGTCAGCATGATCCGCGCGTTGCCAGTGCTTTCGATCTTGCTGACGACATTGGGCATGTCCCATGGCGCCAGAAACTGGCCCTTCTTGATGTTGACCACCGCGCCGGTATCGCCCGCCGCCACCAAGAGGTCGGTCTGGCGGCACAGAAACGCCGGGATCTGGATCACGTCGACCACCGCGCCCGCAATTCGGGCCTGTTCGGCATCATGGATATCGGTCAGGACGGGGCAGCCAAACTCGGTCCGCACGTCCGCCAAAACCCGCAGGCCGGCGTCGATACCCAACCCACGCTTGCCTGATAGCGAGGTGCGGTTGGCCTTGTCGTAGCTGCCTTTGAAGATGAATTGCGCGCCCGTATCGGTGCAGATTTGTGCCATCGTGCCAGCAATCATCAGGGCGTGGTCAAGGCTTTCAAGCTGACATGGTCCGGCGATCACCGTCAATGGGCGGTTGTTGCCGACGGTCAGGCCGCCGATTGTGACGTCGTGCATCAGAGTTCTCCGGTTTTAGGACGAGACCTGTTCGCGCAGGATCGAGGCCGTTAGGGACAACATCAGGTAGATACCGGAAAAGATCAGAAATGCCAGTAGTGTGCTTTCGAACGAACGCGGGTAGGTGGGTTCGTCGGGTGCCACGGGCCGCACGCCCATCGACAGATAGCGCACCTGTTTATTGGCTTCGATGCGGGCCATCTCCATCTGTTGCGCCGCGCCGCTCAGCAGAAGCTGGCGCGTTTGCAACTCGGCTTCGGCGATGCGCAGCTTGCCGGTGATAGAGGCAAGCGAGGTGCCGGTGCCAGTGCCCTGCGTAAGTGCCGAACGCAGTTCGGAGATCAGCTTTTCAAGCCGGTCGATGTCGCCCTTGACGCCATCGACACGGGCTTTGTTGGGTTGGGCGTTGTCCATCAACTGCTGCAATTGCAGTCGTTTTTCTTGCAGCTGAATCTCGAAGGTCGAAACCTGACTCATGACCACGTTTGTTTCGGTGACCGGGTCCAGAATGCCAAGCTGTTCTTGCAGCACGAGAACCTTTTCCTGCGCGGCCAGAACCTTGGCTTCGGCATCGGAATAGCTGTCGCGCGCGCCCTGCATCTGGTCTTCGCGCAGGCGCTGGGTCAATTGGTCAACCTGCTCTTCGGCATAGCCGATCAGCGATTCCGAGAATTTCACCGACAGTTGCGGGTCGGGGGCGATCACCTCCATCTTGATGATGCCCTCGGTCGGGTCATAGCCGATTTTCACATTGCGGCGAAAAAGCTTGTAGGCCTTTTCGTTGGTCGCCCCTTCGGGGAGACGCTGAATCACGTCGATATCGGGGTTGGAGAAAGCCTCTTTGAAGCCCATGTCATGATCCAGCCGCAATAGCGCATCGCGCGAATTGAGGTAGCTTTGCACGGTGATCGAGTCCTGACTCGTGGCCATGCCCGTGCCTTTCAGCATCCCTCCGAGGCCGCCGGCCCCCCCAAGCCCCTGATCGGCCTGCTGAATTACGAATTCGGCCTTGGTGGCATAAAGCGGCGTCGCCATGGCGAAATAATACCACCCGGCCATCAGCGTCGGCAAAAACACAAAGAAGGCCAAGCGCGACATCAACAGCAGCAGCTTGCGTCGCCGACGTTTGGCAATGTCTCGTTGAATGCGGACAATTTCGCGGGCGCGCGTGTCTTCGTCATAGACATGGGTTGCCGGCAAGTTCGCAGACTGGCGTGTGGTCTGGGGCAGTTGCACGCGGGTGTCGGCACCCAGACCGTCAATTTTGGCCAAAGCCCTGGAAATCGCGCCCCCGATCCCGCCTTGGGTCTTGCCGGTCTCTGGGTTCTCGCGTTCGGCGGTCTGCGGCCTGTCCAATTGCGCGCTATCGTCGTCGGGCTGCACCATCTGCAACACCGCGCCTCGGTCGAACGGGTCAAGCCCCCGGCGGCGCAGCACGCGCACCGCCTCAAAGTCTGACGTTGCTTCGATGCCGTGGCGATGAGCCACGCGCCGTGCCATGCGAAGCTGGCGTCCAGTCAGGCCTTCCGCGCGAATTGCGGCGATTTCTTCTTCCGGGGTCAACTCGGACGGGCCAAGCACCATGTCGGGCGCCGCCGTGGGGAAGCGTTCGTCTCCAAAGCCATCGTCATGGGGCTCGAACAATCCGGCCGGGTCTGCGGCAGGGCGTGGGGCGGCCAACACCGGATTGGTGCGACGGATGCGAAATCTCTTAGCCTTGGGAGTCGTAGTCATATACTCGCTTCGCTTCTTCCAAAGTGTCGAACATATAAAGGCGACCATCGCGCAATACAGCCGCCGAACGACAGAATTTTTCCAGTGTCTTTGCCTGATGCGAAACCACCACCACCGTTGATTCCGTCAATCGATCGCGCAAGATGGATCCCGCCTTGCGGTTGAATTCCACGTCGGTGGTCGAGGGCATGCCTTCGTCGATCAGGTAGATATCGAATTCCAGTGCCAAAAGCAGCGAAAAGGTGAAGCGCGCGCGCATCCCCTGGCTGAAGGTGCCGACCGGCATGTCGAAGTATTCTTCGATGCCACAAAGCCAGCGGCAGAATGCTTCGACATAGTCAGGGTCCAATCCGTAAAGCCGCGCAATGAAGCGTGCGTTTTCGCGCGCCGTATGCTTGTTGACGACCCCCCCCATGAAACCCAGCGGAAACGATACGCGGCAGGTGCGCCGGATCGTGCCCTCGTCGGGCTTTTCCAGCCCGGCCATCATGTTGATGATTGTCGTCTTGCCAGTGCCGTTCGGGGCAAGAATCCCCAACGAGTTGCCAAGCTCCACCCGGAAAGAGGCTTGGTCCAGAATGACCTTGCGCTGTTTCCCGGTCCAGAAGGACTTGCTGACATTCTCGAATTCGAGCATTCGCCCCTTGCCTCGTTCCGGTTGTCCGGATTTGCCCTATCTTGCAGGCTTTTGATTAACAAAAACGCTATCGGATATTTCCGGCAACATTATGTCCGATTGTCACAAAGGTATACCATGCTTGGGCGTTTGTTTCTGGTAACGAAACGAAAACCGGTTTTGCGTCGGCCGCGCAACAGAGTAAACCTGTGTGATGGATATCCTGGATACTGATCTGAGCCGCCGGATTCGCGCCTGCACGCTTTGTGCAAAGCGATTTGCCGCGACCGCCAGCGGCCATGCACCGCGCCCGGTCGTGTGGTTTGCCCCCGGTGCACGGGTCTTGGTGGCGGGGCAGGCGCCGGGGGTGCGGGTCCATGCCTCCGGGCGGCCCTTTACCGATCCGTCGGGCGATCGTTTGCGTGACTGGATGGGTCTTGATGCGGCAACGTTCTATGATCGCGGGCGGATCGCCATCGTGCCGATGGCCTTTTGCTTTCCGGGACTTGACCGGGCGGGGTCCGACCTGCCACCACCCGCGCTGTGTGCCACCACATGGCGCGCCGAGGTGATGGCCGCGCTGGGCGAAATGCCGCTGACGCTTTTGATCGGCGGCGCGGCGATGCGGTGGCATCTCGGCACCAAGGCTGGCGTTACTGCCACAGTTGCGGCATGGCGCGACACCGCGCCCCGTGTGTTCCCCTTGCCCCATCCGTCGTGGCGCAATACGGGATGGCTGAAACGCAATCCATGGTTCGCCGCCGAGCTGCTGCCCGCGCTGCGTGCCCGCCTGACAGAGGTGCTGACATGACTCCCTTCGACCGCGCCCATGCCGCCATGGACTTAGCTCCCGACGATGACGCCGCGCGCCTCGCGCTTTATGATCGGTTGGCCGACGCTGAACTGTTCGTGCTGCTCGAATCCGAACCCGAGGGCGCGGATGTCTCGCCACAGGTGTTCGAAACCGAAGACGGTGACTTTGTTCTGGCCTTTGATCTCGAGGAACGCCTGACCGCCTTCACCCAAGGCCCCGCTCCTTATGCGGCGCTGCCGGGCCGGGTGATCGCCCAGTATCTGGTAGGGGAAGGGATCGGCCTCGGGATCAACCTTGGTGTTGCCGACTCGGCGATGCTGCTGCCGCCCGAGGCGCTCGACTGGCTTACCGACACGCTGACCCATACCCCGACCGAGGCGACGGGCACACCTACAGCCTTTCACGCGCCGGCGCTGCCGCCTGCGGTCCTGGCCGCGTTGCTGCCCGCTTTCGACACCAAGTTCAGTCATATGGCCGGTCTGGCCAGCCACGCGCTGCTGGGCGGTGTCAGCTATGAAGACGGGCGCCGCGGCCATGTGCTGGCCTTTCTGGGCGCCGCGCCAAGCTCTGAACCGGCGTTGGCCAAGGCGGTGATCGAAGCGCTGGTGTTTTCAGGGCTCGAAGCCGGCGAGATCGACGTGATCTTCCTGACCCCGGATGACGCTGCCGCCGGGGTTCTGCTGGAAAAGGCGCTCATACTGGCGCTGCCCGAACCCGTCGAAGACAAGGTGCAGATCCTTGCGCCCTCCGCCCCCGGTATGGACCCCAGCAAACCGCCGATCCTGCGCTGATCTTGCGGCTTCTTTTTGGCCCCAATACTCCCGCCGGAGGCATCCTGTCTTGCCAGCCATTGGGCCGATCGTTCATGGGGCCTGTCGTTCAATAGCCCTTCTGGCGGTCGACAAGGTGCAACAGCGCGGCGCCGCCCTGATCGCGGCGGATATTTTCAGCGATCACGCGGGCGGCCGATGGGGGACGCGTATCCGCCGCGACATGCGGCGTGACGGTCACCCGGGGATGCGCCCAAAAGGGGTGCTCGGCGGGCAGGGGCTCGGTACGAAACACGTCCAGCGTGGCTTGGGCAATATGGCCGCTGTCCAGTGCCGCCAACAGGGCGGCATCGTCGATAAGCGTGCCACGGCCGGGGTTAAGCACAACCGCCCCCCTCGGCATCCGGGCCAGTGCTGCGCTGTCGATCAGGTTTTCGGTCTCGGGGGTATTCGGCAGAATCGTGACAAGGATCTGAGCCTCGGCAAGGGCCTGATCAAGGCCGGCGTCGCCTGACAGGCAGGTCACACCCGCAATGGACTTTGGCGTGCGGCTCCAGCCCGTCACCCGAAAGTTCAGCGCCGCAAGCGCACTGGCGCAGGCCGACCCCAATGCGCCAAGCCCCAGCACGCTGACCCCGCGTTCGCGCGCAAGCGGCGGAACTTCGGCATTTCGCCAGATCCCGTCCTGATGCTGGATCTGGCGATCAAGCCCCAGATGGGCCCGCAGCACCTGACCGGTGACCCACTCTACCATGCCTTCGGTCAGGCCGGGATCGACCATCCGGCACAGCGGCTGGGTCAGGCTGGCGTTGCCGACGATCCGTTCGACCCCCGCCCAGAGGCTCAGCACCGCGCGGGTGCGGACATAGGGGGTAAAGTCCTGCACCGGGCCATTCGGGGCGTAGATGATATAGTCCACCTGTTCGGGCGGGGTCTTGGCATCGGCCATCGTGACCTCAAGCCCTGCCTCGGCAAAGCTTTTGGCCAGAGGCCCGGCATAGTCGGGCCAAAGCTCTGGTTTGGCAGCAAAAAGAACGGTGATCATCGGCTACCTCGGGCGGTGGACATGTGCGCTTTGAACCAGCCCGAAGGCCATCAACAGGATCATCATCGCGGTGCCGCCATAAGAGACAAGCGGCAAAGGCACGCCAACGACGGGCACCAGCCCCATCACCATCGACATATTGACCGCGAAGAACAAGAAGAACGTCCCCGCGATCCCCAGTGTCACCAAAGCCGCGAACCGGTCCTTGTTGGTCAGCGCCGAGTGAAGGCAAAAGGCGATGATCCCGATATAAAGCGCCAACAGCGAAAACGCGCCCAGAAAGCCGAATTCCTCGGCCAGGGTGGTAAAGATGAAATCGGTGTGCTTTTCAGGCAGGAAGTTCAGCCGCGACTGTGTGCCTTGCATGAAGCCGCGCCCCGCCCACCCGCCAGACCCCAGCGCGATTTGCGCCTGGGTGATGTTGTAGCCGGCCCCCAAGGGATCAGAGCCGGGGTCAAGAAAGGTGTCGATCCGGCTGAACTGATAGTCCTTGATCAGTTGCCAACTCGTGCCGCGGCTTTCAAATGTCAGCCAGATCAGCCCGACTCCTGCCGCAAGGACGGTTCCGAAATACCAAAGGCTGACCCCCGCGACAAACATCACAAGGCCCCCACCCATCACCAGCAGGATCGCGGTGCCAAGGTCGGGCTGCTTGAGCACCAGAAAGGTTGGCGCCAGGATCAGTGCCGCAGGAATCGCCACCCATAGCGGGCGTGAGGTTTTCGATACGTCAAGCCAGTCGTAATAGGCCGCCAGCATCATCACGAGCGCAATTTTCATCAACTCGGAAGGTTGCAGCCGCAGCGGCCCGATTTCGATCCAGCGCTGCGCACCCATGCCGATCGAGCCGAAAAACTCGACAGCAACCAACAGCAGGAAAGACACGACATAGGCCAGCGTCGACAGGTTGCGCCAGAACCAGATCGGGACGAAGGCGACGACGATCATCCCCACCATCCCCACGCCAAAGCGCTTCATCTGCGGTGCGGCCCATTTGTCCAAGGTGCCGCCGGCCACCGAATAGAGCATCAAGAACCCCACGCAGGCAACCGCCGTCAGCAGCACGATCAGCGGCCAGTTGAGGTAAAAGATCTTGCGAAAGCCGGTCGGAACGGCCTTCAGGTTATGTTCAAGATAGCTCATGAGCGGGTCTTTCCGCCGGAGGCTGTTTCGGGGGCGACAAGATCCAGCGTGTCTTGCTGCGACTTGATCCGGCCACGTTGGCTTTCGGGGTAGGCGCTTAGCGGGGGCAGCGCGCCGTTCAGCGCGAACAACATGATATCGCGGGCGATCGGGGCCGCGGCGGCCGACCCGCCACCGCCATGTTCAACGATCAACGAAACCGCGTAGCGCGGTGCCTCGGCCGGGGCGAAGGCCACAAACAGCGCGTGGTCGCGCCGCTCCCACGGCAGGTCGTTGTTGGAAATGACGCCGCGCGCCCGTTCGGCCGCCGAGATGTTGCGAACCTGACTGGTTCCGGTCTTGCCAGCCATCCGCCAATCGGCCGCGACGATGCGGCTGCCGTTGGCCGTGCCGCGTCCGGAATTGATGACCGCGGTCATCCCCGCCCGCACGGCCGCCAGATGCGCCGGGTTCAGGCCCAGATCGGGGATTTCGGGGCTTTCGACCTCGACCCCGTTGACCGACCGCACCAGTCGCGGCGTGATCGCCTTCCCCGAGGCTATACGCGCCGTCATCACCGCCAGATGCAGCGGCGAGGACAGCACATACCCCTGACCGATCGCCGAGTTGAGCGTGTCGCCGATGACCCAGTCCTTGCCATAGCGTTCCTGCTTCCACGCCTTGGTTGGCGCCAGCCCTTCTGCAACCGCCGACATCGGCAGGTCATGGCGGATGCCAAGGCCAAGCCGATGCGCCATCTCGGAAATCTTGTCGATCCCGATCCGCTGCGAGACGTCATAATAAAACACGTCGCAAGACTGTTCGAGGCTTTGCACCAGATTGAGACGGCCGTGCCCCGAGTGCTTCCAGCAGTGGAACCTGCGCCCCCCCAGCTCGACGTAGCCGGGACAGCGGACGGTATCTTCTGGCGAGATGATACCGGCATCCAGCGCCGCCAGCGCTGTGACCATCTTGTAGGTCGATCCGGGAGGGTAAAGCCCTTGCACCGTCTTGTCGGCCAGAGGGCGGTGGTCGTCTTCGGTCAAGGTCCGGTAATTGGCCGAGGAAATCCCGCGCACAAACAAGTTGGAATCGAACGACGGCGCCGAGCTCATCGCCAGCAGATCGCCGGTTTGCACGTCGATCACCACCACGGCGGCGCTTTCGTTGCCCAATCGTGCCAGCGCGTAGTTTTGCAGCTGATAGTCGATGGTCAGTTGCAGGTTGTCGCCCGGAGTGCCTTCCTGGCGGCCCAATTCGCGCATCTCGCGCCCGGTCGAGTTGACTTCGACCCGGCGCGTGCCGGCCTTGCCGCGCAAACGGTTCTCCAGCTTCGCCTCGACCCCAAGCTTGCCCAGCTGGAATTTCGGAATTCCCAGTAGCGGATCGGGGTTTTCGATCAGGCTGAGGTCATAGTCCGACACCGGGCCGACATAGCCCAGGACATGGGCGAAATCGGCGGCGCGGGGGTAGATGCGGCTAAGCCCGACTTCGGGGGTGACGCCTGGCAGCGAGGGGGCGTTGACCGCGACGCGGGTAAATTCCTCCCAGGAAAGCCGATCGGCAACGGTGATCGGCGTGGTCGGGCTGCGACGTTTGAATTCGGCCAGAAGCGCGGCCGCATCGTCGTCAGAGATCGGGATCAGGTGACGCAGATCGGTCAGCACGGAGTCGACATTGCCGGCATCTTCGCGGGTGATCGTCACACGGTAGTTTTGTTCGTTTCCTGCAAGCAACACGCCATTGCGGTCGTAGATCAGGCCGCGCGCAGGCGGAATCAGACGGATCTTGACTGAATTTCCCTCGGCCAGAAGGCGATACTCATCCGCCTGCTCCAATTGCATCCGGCGCATCCGTAGCGCCAGCACGGCGGCAAAGGACACCTGTGCGCCGCCCAGCATCAACGCGCGCCGGGTGATGCCGCGCGCGCTTTCCAACGCGTCTTTGGGAGAGCGTCTCATAGTCGGTGCCCCAGCGCATCAACCTCACCCGGCGCCGCGCGGCGCAGCCCGAACGCCAATTGCGAGGCGATGGCCACCAGCGGATAGACGGCCAGCGTGGCCAGCATCTGCGCCAGTGCCTGCCCCAGCATCGCTTGCGGAACCATCACCACCGCCAGAACCAGTCGGTAGGTCAACAGCATCACCGCCATCAGCGCGCCGACAATCAGCCACTCGAGCACGAAGGGCAATTCGCGCAGCGACTCTTCGCGCGAACGCAGGAACTCGGTCGCCAAAAGCACGATCAGCGCCCATAGACCGGGCGGACGCAGGAACATCAGGTCTTCCAGAAAGAACACCGCAACGATCAGCAATGCGGGCACATAGTCGGGGCGGCGCAGCACCCAGACCAGAGTCAGCGCCAACGTCAGATCGGGGCCGGGCAGGCGGCTGGTGCCATTCGACAGCGGCAAAAGCTGCAAGAACAGGATCACCGCAGCCAGCACGACATAAAGCGCGCGGTGTGACAGGCGCTTGGTGGTCAGCGGATCAACCATCGCTGGCCCCCGGTGGCTTGGGGGTGGGGATCGGGGCGCCCTCGGGCAATGCCGGCAGCGGCGGAGCGGGCGGAATCAGCACGCCCGCGTCGCGCAACTGCTCTGCCGGGTGGCTGCGCAGCACGCGCAGAAAATCCAGCCGTTCGTAGTCGGCCGAGAGGCGCACCCGCAGGCGCCGGTCGGTGCCTTGCAAGACCTGCCCCACCAACAGGCCTGCCGGGAACACTCCGCCATCGCCGGACGAAATTACCCGGTCGCCGGGGCGCACCTGTTCGGGATGTTCAAGAAAATCAATCGGCGGCAGTGCCGAATTGTCGCCCGCAAGAATGGCGCGTTGTCCCGAGGGCTGAATGGTGACCGGCACTCGGCTGGAGGTGTCGGTCAACAAGATAACCCGGCTTGTGGAATTCCCCACCCCCGAGATCCGCCCCACCAGCCCCAGCCCGTCCATCGTCGCCCAGCCATCGACGATACCATCGCGCGAGCCGACGTTCACCAGCACCGATTGACGAAACGGGCTGCCGCTATCGGCCAGCACCACACCGGAAACCGAGGTCAGCTTCGGGTCCAGCCGCACCTGATTTTGCGCCAGAAGCTTTGCGTTTTGCTGTTCCAGTTGGACGGCGGCCTCTTTCCAGGATTTCATCTGCTGCAATTCGCGCCGCAGTTCCTGATTTTGGGCATAGATGCGCGCGTAAGACTGAAACCCCTCGACCATACCCATGACCTTGGTCACCGGCACCATGGCCCAGTCAAAAGTTGGCACGAAACGGTCGATGAAAGCCGCGCGGAAGCGTTCGACCCTTGGGCTGTCGATCCGCCACGCCAGAAAGGTGAACGCCAGAACCAGCACCAGCATCGCGATCAGGATGCGGCGCACGGGCCCTGCGTAGTCGGTGTCGTCGCGGTCTTTTGCCAAGGGTGCCTCGTATCAGGCGCCGAGGGGCGCTTAGCTGTCGTAGTCGATGACGTGACGCAATTGTTTCTCGTAT
Organism: Rhodobacteraceae bacterium UBA6197; assembly: GCA_002422085.1. Taxonomy (GTDB): domain Bacteria; phylum Pseudomonadota; class Alphaproteobacteria; order Rhodobacterales; family Rhodobacteraceae; genus UBA6197. Next base: position 150,260 of record DISZ01000001.1, on the reverse strand, counting down.
TCCAGGGCCTTGCCGGTGCCCAGGGCCACGCAGTTCAGCGACTGATCGGCGATCGAGATTGACAGGCCCGTCTGTTCGCGCAAGCTCAGGTCCAGATCGCCCAGCAGCGCGCCGCCGCCGGTCAGCATCACGCCCCGGTCAACAATATCGGCGGCCAGATCCGGTGGTGTCGCCTCAAGCGCCTGCATCACCGCATCGCAGATTTGCTGCACGGTTTCCGATAGCGCCTCGGCGACCTGCGCCTGATTGATCTCGATCTCTTTCGGCACACCGTTCAACAGATCACGCCCACGCACCAGTATCGAGGCGCCACGCCCGTCGTCGGGCATCCGCGCGGTGCCAATCGTGGTCTTGATCCGTTCGGCAGTGGATTCGCCGACCAGAAGGTTCTGGTTGCGGCGCAGGAAGGAAATGATCGCCTCGTCCATCCGGTCGCCACCGACCCGCACCGAGCGGGCATAGACGATGTCGCCAAGGCTGAGCACGGCCACCTCGGTGGTGCCGCCGCCGATATCGACGACCATGCTGCCGGTCGGGTCGGTGATCGGCATGCCGGCACCGATCGCGGCGGCAATAGGTTCGGCAATCAGGCCCGCACGGCGCGCGCCGGCCGACAGGACCGATTGACGGATCGCGCGCTTTTCCACCGGGGTTGCGCCATGTGGCACGCAGACGATGACCTTGGGCTTGGTAAAGGTGGTGCGCTTGTGCACCTTGCGGATGAAATGCTTGATCATTTCTTCGGCGCTGTCGAAATCGGCGATGACGCCGTCCCGCATCGGGCGGATCGCCTCGATGCTGCCCGGCGTGCGGCCCAGCATCAGCTTGGCATCTTCGCCCACGGCCAGAACCTGTTTCTTGCCATCCTTGACGTGATAGGCCACCACCGAAGGCTCGTTCAGGACAATGCCCTTGCCCCGGACGTAAACCAGCGTGTTCGCCGTCCCGAGGTCGATTGCCATGTCGGAGGAGAAGATCCCGCCAAAACCCACCATTTGTATCCTGCTTCCGTTTCGTTGCCCAATACCGAACCGCCCCGACTCAGCGCCCTGAGTCTTGGCCGGTCAACCATATAGGCCCCGGCGCGATGTGGCGGAAGTGCTAATGAAGGCTGGCCCGGCAGCAATCCGCCGGGTCGGCGATCACATTGGTGACATCTTTCCCGCCCGGTCTGTCTCCGGGCGGGAAAGACATAACCCTTCTCAGAGCTTGAAAGAAACCGATTTCATATCGGCATCTGGCGCGGTCTTTTCGCGCCGCACCCGAAGCCGGTTCAGCGCGCCGACATAGGCCTTGACGCTGGCCAGGATCGTGTCGGTGTCGGCGGCCGAGCCGGTGACGATACGGCCGTCTTCCTCCATCCGCACCGAAACCGTGGCCTGCGCGTCGGTGCCTTCGGTCACGGCATGCACCTGATAAAGTTGCAGCCGTGCCTTGTGCGGGTAGATCTGATCCACCGCCCGAAAGGCGGCGTCCACCGGCCCGTCGCCCGAGGTGTCGGCGTCGTGTTCAACGCCGTCTACCAGCAGTTTCAGCTCTGCCGACTGCCCTTCCGAGCCACAGATCACCCGCAGCCATTTCACCTGCAGGTAGTCTTGACCGGTGTTGGCCGCGCTGTCGGCCATCAGGGCGACCAGATCCTCGTCGTAGATCTCCTTCTTGCGGTCGGCCAGTGCCTTGAAGCGCACGAAAACGTCGTTGAGCTGGTTGTCGGCCAGATCAAACCCCAGATCCGACAGCTTGGAGCGCAGCGCCGCGCGGCCCGAATGCTTGCCCATCGCGATGTTGGTTTCGGTGATGCCGATATCGGCCGGGCGCATGATCTCGAAGGTCTCGACGTTTTTCAGCACGCCATCCTGATGGATGCCGCTTTCATGCAAAAAGGCGTTCTTGCCGACGATCGCCTTGTTGAACTGCACCGGAAAACCCGACACCTGAGACACCCGGCGCGACAGGTTCATGATCTTGGTGGTGTCGATTCTGGTCGTGAACGGCATCAGATCGCGCCGCACCTTCAGCGCCATCACCACCTCTTCAAGCGCGGTGTTGCCAGCGCGTTCGCCCAGACCGTTGATCGTGCATTCGATCTGCCGCGCCCCGGCCGACACCGCCGCAAGGCTGTTCGCCGTCGCCATGCCCAGATCGTTGTGGCAGTGCGTGGCAAAGATCACGCCATCCGCGCCCGGCACCTTTTCCAGCAGCATGCGGATGATCGCGGCGCTTTCGTCGGGCAGGGTGTAACCGACGGTATCGGGAATGTTGATCGTGCTGGCCCCGGCCGCGATCGCGGCCTCGACCACGCGACACAGGTAGTCGCGCTCGGTGCGGATCGCATCCATCGCCGACCACTGCACGTTGTCGCACAGGTTGCGCGCATGGGTCACCGTTTCGTGGATGCGCACGACCATCTCGTCCATATCCAGCTTGGTGATGTCGCGGTGGCTGGGGGAGGTGCCGATAAAGGTATGGATGCGCGGCTGGGCGGCGTGTTTCACGGCCTCCCAGCAGCGGTCGATGTCCTTGTAGTTGGCACGCGCCAGCCCGCAGATCACTGCATTCCTGCTGGCTTTGGCAATCGCGGAAACGGCCTCGAAGTCGCCTTCCGAGGCGATCGGAAAGCCCGCTTCGATGATGTCCACGCCCATGTCGTCAAGCAGCATGGCAATTTCCAGCTTCTCGTCATGGGTCATGGTGGCGCCGGGCGATTGTTCCCCGTCACGCAGCGTGGTGTCAAAAATCAGGACTCGGTCCTTGGCGGTCATAGTCATGAGGAAATCTCTCTTTTGTCCTTAGCTGTAGCTGTGGGATAGGGCGCTGGTCACCTCCGAGCGGTCGCACCCAAGTGCACGCTCAGAGGCAGCTAAGAAGAAGCAGGGCACGGTTCGACCGGGCGCGAGGTGCGTCCAAGTCTGCAAGGATATGCTGGATCCGTGTCATGGGGGCAACTATAGGGTCGAAGACGGAAAAGAAAAGCCAAAAAAGCGGGCGTGCGGCCTAGTTGTGGGCCCCGGCGCGCGAAGGCCAAAACCACCATGCGCCGGGCGCGGCGGCGCGGGCCTGAACCGTGATCCGGCCCCCAGACGGCGGTCGCTTGCGATCCGGTGCGGGCGTTGCTGCGAACGCCAGTTTACCTTGGCAAGCGACGGGTTTCAAAAAGGCCGTCTTGCGGCGCTGCGGGCGCCTTGAGCCACGCCGTTCGCGGCTTGGCGCTGCGCCGAGGCGCAAAGGTCTGGAACGGTCATATTGTTGCCGTGACCGACATGGTCGTGCGGGCGGCTGGGGTAGCCCTCCTTTGCGCGCAGGCCCGAAGGACCTTGGCGGGCAACCTGGCGGCGGCCGATCCGATTGGTCGATGCAACGGGGGCTGACGGCTCGGGGGTGCCTCTGGGCGTGCCTGATGGCCGTCGATTGGCCAAGACTCGGGGCGCGAATTCGTGGGCCAAAGTGGCGCGGACAGGTCATCGCCGCGTTCGGCCCGGTCGCGGTGCACTGGGTCGCGGTGCACTGGGCGGCGGTGCACTGGGCGGCGGTGCGAGACAAGACCCCGCCAGACCTCGGAGCGGTTCAGTTTCCGGCGGGTTCGGCCGCGGGAACAACGGCGTCATCACCCGCGGGCGGTGTGGCGGCGCCGGTCTGGGTTTCTGATGCCGGCGCGGTTTCTGGCGCGGTTTCCTCGGTCAGGGTGTTTTCCGACCAACTGCCCGTGGCGATCTCGCCTGTATTGTAGCGCATGGTGCCTTTGCCTTGGCGCTTGCCGCTTTTGAAACTGCCCTCATAGATGTCGCCGTTGGAGTAGGTGGCAATGCCCTGACCGTCGATTTCGCCTGTTTTCCAGTCGCCTTCGTAGATGAATCCGTCTGGCATGGTGATCTTGCCGCGCCCCTCGCGTTGGCCGGCCTTGAAGGCGCCAACGTAGACGGTGCCGTCGGCATAGGTGGCGGTGCCTTGACCCTGACGCTGACCCTCGGCCCAGCCGCCGTCATAGATATAGCCGTCAGGATAGGTCATCTTGCCAGAGCCGTGGTTTTTCGCGCCGACGAAGTCGCCCTCGTAGACCAACCCGTTGGCGTAGCGTGCAATACCTTTTCCCTCGATCACGCCGGCAACCCAGCCACCCTCATAGGTCGAGCCGTCGGGATAGGTGATCTTGCCCTGACCTTCGGGCAGATCGTTGGCCAAGGCACCTTCATAGACCGATCCCTCGGGGTAGGTGACACGACCCATGCCCTCGATCCGGCCCTCGGCCCACTCCCCATCATAGATATAACCGTCGGTGCCCTTGAACACGCCCTTGCCGTGGCGCTTGTCGTTGAGAAAGCCGCCCTCATAGGTATCGCCACTGGCATAGGTGACCTTGCCGGTGCCGTCACGCTTGCCGTTGACCAGCGTGCCTTCATAAAGATCGCCATTGGCCTGGGTCAGCTTGCCCATGCCGTTCATCTGGCCCTCTTTCCACGCACCCGTATAGGTCAGCCCGTCGGCCATGGTCAGCGTGCCCTGTCCGGCGCGCTGGCCCGCCAGCATGTCGCCTTCGTAGACCGCGCCGTCGGGATAGGTGATCTTGCCCTTGCCCTGTTTGACGCCACCGCGCCAGTCGCCTTCATAGCGATAGCCGTCGGCGCTTTCCATGACACCCTTGCCGTCATGCAACGCGCCCTTGAAGGTGCCGGTGTAGCTTGTGCCGTTGGCATAGCGCGCGGTGCCCTCGCCCGAGATCTCGCCGTTCACCCATGCGCCTTCATAGGTGCCGCCATCGGAAAACGTGATCTTGCCGGTGCCATTCGGTTTGCCGCGTGCGAATTGGCCTTCATAGACCGAGCCGTTCGGAAATTTGGCGCGCCCCTGACCGAGGATTTCGCCCATCACCCAGTCGCCTTCATATTCATAGCCCGAAGGCAGGCGATAGGTGCCACGGCCGTGTTGCTTGCCGTCCTTGAAAGTGCCTTCGTAAAGGCCGCCGTCTTCGTATTGTTTGGTCACCACTTCTTGTGCGGTTGCCGGTACAAGGCCAAGCACCGTCAGAACCACCGCAAATCCGATGCCATTGCCAAGCCAGCGCGTCATAGTCACTCATCCCCCGAAACGGCGCCAAGCGGCGCAGGTCAAAGACTAATGGCGCAAGGACGCAGAAACAAGCCAAAGGCGGGCCGGTGGCGGGCAGGAATTTGCCAAGCAGCGCTTTCCCTTGGCGGCTGTTCTGATAAACCGAAGCGCGGGAACCACGGAGACGCGCGATGACCGAGAGATTTCGCCTGACCTTGGCGCAGTTGAACCCGACGGTGGGTGCGCTGGCGGCCAATGCCGACAAGGCGCGCGTCGCATGGGCCGAGGGGCGTGCGGCGGGTGCCGACATGGTGGCGCTGCCCGAGATGTTTCTGACCGGCTATCAGACTCAGGACCTGATCCTGAAACCGGCCTTCGTCGACGAGGCGATTGCCGCAATGATGGCCTTGGCGGCCGACTGCGCCGATGGCCCCACGCTGGGGATCGGGGGGCCCTGGGCCGATGAAAGCGGCCTCTACAACGCCTACTGGGTGCTTTCGGGGGGGCAGGTGCAAGCGCGGATGCTCAAGCATCACCTGCCCAATGACGATGTGTTCGATGAGGTGCGGCTGTTCGATTCCGGCCCCATTTCAGGGCCATATCGGGTTGGTCCGCTGCGTATCGGCACGCCGGTCTGCGAGGACGCGTGGTATGAAGACGTGACCGAGACATTGGCCGAGACCGGGGCCGAGATATTGCTGGTGCCGAATGGCTCGCCCTATCGGCGCGACAAGCTGGACCTGCGGATGAACGTCACTGTCGCGCGGGTGGTCGAGACCGGGCTGCCGCTGGTTTATCTCAATGCCGTCGGGGGGCAGGACGATCAGGTGTTCGACGGGGCAAGTTTTGTCTTGAACCCGCACGGCGCGCTGGCGGTGCAACTGCCGCCGTTTGACGAAGTGGTGTGCCATGTCGATTTTGCGCATGGCCCAGATGGCTGGCACGCGCTGCCCGGTCGTCGTGACGTGCCGCCAGACGTGTGGGAGCAGGACTATCACGCGATGGTGCTGGGCTTGCGGGATTATCTGGCGAAATCAGGGTTCTCGAAGGTGCTTTTGGGGCTGTCGGGGGGGATCGATTCCGCGATCGTGGCGACCATCGCTGCCGATGCGCTGGGGCCGGAAAACGTGCGCTGTGTGATGCTGCCGTCGGAATTCACCTCGGCGGCGTCGTTGGCCGATGCGGCCGATGCGGCGGGGCGGCTGGGGTGCCGGCTGGAGACGGTCAGCATCGAGGGCGCGCGGGATGCGGTCGAGGCGGCGCTGGCGCCTTTGTTGGCGGGGACCCGGCCCGATGTGACCGAAGAAAACATCCAGTCGCGGTTGCGCGGTCTGATGCTGATGGCGCTATCCAACAAATTTGGCGAGATGCTGTTGACCACGGGCAACAAGTCCGAAGTGGCGGTTGGCTACTGCACGATCTACGGCGATATGGCTGGCGGTTATAACCCGCTGAAGGACATGTATAAAACCAGAGTCTTTGAAACATGTCGCTGGCGCAACCGCGAACATCGGCCCTGGATGAAGGGGCCGGCCGGCGAGGTGATTCCGCCACGGATCATCGACAAACCGCCTTCGGCCGAACTGCGCCCCGACCAGAAAGACCAGGACAGTCTGCCTCCCTATGAGGTGCTGGACGCGATCCTTGAGCGGTTGATCGAGGGCGACCAGTCGGTGGCCGAGGTCGTGGCTGCGGGGTTCGAGCGCGCGGTGGTGAGCCGGATTGAGCACCTTGTCTATATTTCCGAGTGGAAGCGGTTCCAGTCGGCGCCGGGGCCTCGGCTGAGCACCCGCGCGTTTTGGCTGGATCGTCGCTATCCAATCGTGAACCGCTGGCGCGACCGGAGCTGAGCGCGCAACCGGGCGGTGCAGTCGGGGGCTTTCCGCCCCCACGCCGCTTTTTCAAAGCGGCTTCCCCCGAGAGTATTTTGCCAAAAAGAAGCCGGAGGTCACAGGGCGGTGACAATGCACTGCGAGAGCAGGCGGCGCACATCCGAGGGGCGGCAAAGCTGGGTGGCTTCGGTCATCACGGCGGCGCTGGCGGCGGCAACGCCAAATTGCAGAGCACGGGGCAATTCGTCGTCCCGTGACAGTGCCAGCGCAAGGGCGCCTACGAAGCTGTCACCCGCGCCGACCTTGGAGACAACGGGAACCTTGGCGGCGGCGCAATGCCAGCGGTGATCGGCGGTGGCCATGACCGAGCCGTCGGCGCCGCGCGCGATGATGACGATCTGGGCAAGGCCGCGTGTGACCAGCGACCGGGCGAAATCGGCGCTGGCGTCACGGGAGGGCAGCGGGCGCCCCGCGAGGCCCTCGGCTTCGTCCTCATCCATGCGTAGAACATAGGCCGGTCGGGCGCTTGCCCGGCACAGGTGGTGCAGTGGTTTGCCCGAAGTGTCGAGGAGCAAGCGCGCGCCGGCGCGGGCAATGCGGCTGGTCAGGCGAGTCGGGAAGTCGACCGGAACACCGGGGGGCTGGCTTCCGGAAAGCACCACGATTCCGCCCTTGGGGGCGGCTCTGGCGATGCGCGAAAGCGCCGCGTCGACGCTGCGTCTGGGCCAGAGAGGACCGGGCATGACAAAACGGTATTGCGCCCCGGTGGACTGATCGGTCACCGAAAAGCTCTGCCGGGTTTCGCCCGGGGCCGGGAACGGGGCAAGGCCGATACCTGCCTCGGCCAGAAGGTGGACCAGCTTGTCCCCGAGCGGGCCGCCCACGGCGACGAAAGCGGTGGAGTGCCCTCCCAACAGCGTGATCGCCCGGCTGACATTGATGCCACCACCGCCCGGATCGGTCTTCGGGCGGCTACAGCGCAGCTTGCGTTCGGGTTCGACCGTGTCGGCCTCGGTGGCGATGTCGACGGTGGGATTGAGTGTGATGGTCAGGATCGCGGTCATGGGTGCTTCCGGTGTTTTGCGGCCCACTGTGCCAGAGCCGGCGGCGGGTTCCAAGGGTTTGCGCTAACAAGTATCGCGCGCAAACGGAAGTTTAAGAAGTTTTGCCTAACCAGACGGCGAGGCCAAGGAGAACTCTGATGATACCCGAAAAGACTGATCCGCGTTGGGCGCGGGTTCTGACCACCGAAAGCGATCTGGCATCGGCATCGCTGGCAACGCGGATCCTGATTTCACGCCTGCGACGGGAGGTTCGCGCCAGCCCGGCGACGCTTGCGGCCAAGATCCTGGAACTGCGCGGATTTATCGAAAAGAACAGCTTTGCCCACGCCGATCTGGCCCGCTTTTGACCCGTGAGGAGAAACACATGAAAAACGAAATGCTGACTGTTGCAGAGGCATCCAAGCGAATCGATGCGGGAACGGTGATGGTGATTGCGGGGTCCGAAGATCTGTTGGCGCAGTTGCCGCGAGGAGCGTGGATCGGAGGCACCACGGTCTATTTCGTCACCGACACAGGCGGTGCAGTCGTGCGCGACCGGCTGTTTTGCACCAGCCTCTCTGAGGCGATCGGGGCCAGCCCGCGCCATGTTACGGTCGAAGATCTGCCTTTGATTTCCAAAGGATACCACCCTGGTGGATTTTCGATGATCATGGTTCCGGCCTTTTCGGTCGCGCATTCCGATTTTGCTGTCGAGGGGCAGAACTACCCTGGCCTGTTCGACCAGCCGTTGCTGGGCTGGGTGACCGGGGTGCACCTGGACGAGGTCGGCACCCGCGCCCCGATGGTTTTTGACGGGGCAACCGGGCAGGGCCACGACGAAGGCGCGATGCTGCTGCATGTGGCGCTGCCTGAGGGGGCATCGGTCAACCTCGACATTCTCAATATCTTTGCGCAAGGCGACGCGCCGGAGTTGGCCTTCTCTTTTCCGGAGGGCGGGTTTTCGACGCGAAGGGCCGTGGTCAATGGGCAGGAAGTGGATTTTGCGCAATATATCTCTGAAAAAGGCATCGACACGCGGCTGCCCTTGGTCGCCAATTACGCGGGGGCGATGGTCAATGTCTCGATCCGGTCTGTAGATGTGGATGAGGGCGAGGTGGCGTTTTACGCGCCGGTGCTGGCCGGGGTCGAATATCGCCAGGCCCGCGCATTGGGCAATTATGCTCAGGCTTTCGCGACCTCCGCAGCGGGCGAGGGTTTGGGCCAGTATTCGTGCAACTGTATCCTGAACTACCTTTATGGCGAGTTGGAAGGCCAGCGGACCGGCAACTTCACCGGTCCTGTCACGTTTGGTGAAATCGCTTACATCCTTTTGAATCAGACCATGGTGCGGATGGATATCCTGCCTGCGGCGTGATGTGATCGGCGCGGATTTGGCATGGGGTCGCGTCGCCACCAAAGGGGGATGCGGTCGACCCGCCAGCGGCGGCAGCCGAAGGTCGACGGTCGGGCGCCTGTCTTTCGCGAGGAGATGCCGTCCGAGAGGCCAGCAATCGGCCAAGGAAGCCGGGGCTATTCCCACCAGCGATCGATACGGGCGATATCATCGTCGGACCAGCCGAAATGGTGGGCCAGTTCGTGCACCATTACATTCTCGACCAGATCCGCCAGCGTGACATCGCCGCGTGCGACCCATTCGTCAAGGATCGGGCGGCGGAACAGCCAGATCACATCTGGCCCGCCACCCTGGTCCATCACCGATTTTTCTGTCAGTGGAACGCCTTCATAAAGGCCGGTCAGCTCAAACGGGTCGTCGATCTGCATCTGCGAGAGCAGCGCATCCGAGGCAAAATCCTCGACCCGAAGCACGACCTGGGCGGCAAGCGCGCCAAAGGCGGCGGGCAGGCCGGCGCGCGCGGTTTCGGCCAGAGCCTCGATCACCTCGGGGCCCGGGGCAGTGCGGTTTGTCCAATGGTCCATGTCATCCCCTCCTGATCTCCCCGATATGGACAAAACCGCCGCCTTGTGAAAGAGCGGGGCCAACAGGAGAACCGCCATGACCACCGTCACCCGCTTTGCCCCTTCGCCCACCGGCTATATTCACGTTGGCAATCTGCGCACCGCGCTTTTCAACTATCTGATTGCCAAGAAAACCGGTGGTCAGTTCATTTTGCGCCTCGATGATACCGATCGCGAACGCTCGAAGGTGGAATATGCCGATGCGATCATGTCGGATCTGGAGTGGCTGGGGCTGCACTGGGATCGAATCGAGCGACAGTCAGAGCGGATGGACCGCTACGAGGCCGCCGCCGAAAGCCTGCGCCGTCTGGGCCGGTTCTACGAGTGCTTTGAAAGCCCGACCGAGCTGGATCTGAAGCGCAAGAAGCTGTTGAACATGCATAAACCGCCCGTTTATGACCGCGCGAGCCTGACGCTGACGCGCGAGCAAAAAGACGAATATCGCGATGAGGGCCGCGATGGCTATTGGCGCTTTCTGCTCGATCAGAACCGGATCGAGTGGGACGACGGGATTCTGGGGCCGATCTCGATCGACGCGGGTTCGGTGTCGGACCCGGTGCTGATCCGTGGTGACGGACAGGTGCTCTATACTTTTGCCTCGTCGGTGGACGATATCCAGATGGGGGTCACGCATATCGTGCGCGGGGCCGACCATGTGACCAATACCGCGACGCAGATCCAGATCATGGAGGCGCTGGGCGGCCGGCCGCCGGCCTTTGCCCATCACAGCCTGTTGACCGGGGCGGGTGGTGAGGAATTGTCGAAACGTTTGGGCACGTTGAGCCTGCGCGACCTGCGCGCGCGCGGCATCGCGCCCGAGGCCCTGCTGAGTCTGATGGCGCGGCTGGGGTCCAGTCAGCCGGTGGCGCTGCGCATGAGCCTTGATGAAATCGCCGAGGGGTTTGATCTGGGCCAGTTTGGTGCCGCCCCCACCAAGTTTGATGCGGAAGACCTGATCCCGCTGACGCGCGAACGCAACCAGCACCTGCCCTTTGCTGCTGTGGCCGAGCGTGTTCATGGTCTGGGTGTGCCGGCGCATCTGGCTGAAAGGTTCTGGGCGGTTGCCTCGAAGAATATCGACACGCTGGATGATCTGGCGCACTGGGCGGAACTGGTGCTGGACGGGGCCGAGGCGGTGATCGACCCGGAAGATGCTGAATTCGTTGCCGCAGCGCTGTCGATGCTGCCCGATCCGCCGTTTTCCGAGACAACCTGGGGTGAATGGACCGCTGCCGTGAAAGAAGCGACCGGGCGCAAGGGCAAGGGGTTGTTCATGCCGCTCAGAAAGGCGCTGACGGGTCAGGCACATGGGCCGGAGATGGCCGAGTTGATGCCGCTTTTGCAAAAGATCCGCGCCAAGGCTTGAGGCCGGCAGGGGGGCTTTCTGCCCCCCACGCCGCTTTTGAGAAAGCGGCTTCCCCCCGAGAGTATTTTTCCCAAACAGAAGGCAAGTTCGCAGTTTGCGACCTCGATCCTGTCGTTTTTCGGGCTTGAGGTGTCGGTTGTGGAATTGGGGCTTGCCAGCCGGCTTTGCGCTGCGCTAGCTAGGATCGTCAGGATCGGGAGAATCCGGCGGGGCGATGGCCCCATCGGTGCCGAAGGAGCAACCGCCCCGGTAAACTCTCAGGCACAAGGGACCGTTCTGGCAGAAGGACTCTGGAGAGAGGCGCAGCGCGCCCGCCGAAGGGATAATGATCTCAGGCGCCCCGGTTTGGGGTGGGGACAGAGGGGGCATCGGTTTGGGCGGGTCATCCGCCTTGGAAGCGATGCCGGGGGACCGGCTGATAGAAAAGGGGGGCGGCAATGGCCGACCTGTTGCGCACCGGTCTTTACGACCTGCATTTGCGTTTGGGTGCCAAGATGGTGCCGTTTGCGGGCTACGAGATGCCCGTGCAATACCCGATGGGCGTGCTGAAAGAGCATTTGCACACCCGCGCCGAAGCCGGCTTGTTCGATGTCTCGCATATGGGGCAGGTGATCTTGCGTGCCGCTTCGGGCCGGGCCGTGGATGCGGCGCTGGCGCTGGAGGCGCTGGTGCCGGTGGATCTGGCGGGGCTGGCCGAGGGCCGGCAGCGCTATGCGATGTTCACCAATGCCGAGGGCGGGATTCTGGACGATCTGATGGTGGCCAATCGCGGCGATCATCTGTTCGTCGTGGTCAATGCCGCCTGCAAGGGGGCCGACATCGCCCATATGCGCGCGCATCTGGATCTGGAGGTCAACGAAATCACCGACCGCGCGCTTTTGGCGTTGCAAGGGCCGGCCGCGCAGACGGCGTTGGCGCGGCTGGTGCCCGAAGTCGCGGCGATGCGGTTCATGGATGTCGCCGTGCTGGACTGGGGCGGCGTGGCGCTTTGGGTTTCGCGGTCGGGCTATACCGGCGAGGACGGGTTCGAGATTTCGGTCCCCGCAGCGCAAGCGGTTGCCTTGGCCGAGGCGCTTTTGGCGATGCCCGAGGTGGCGCCGATCGGGCTGGGCGCGCGCGACAGTTTGCGGCTCGAGGCGGGCTTGTGCCTTTATGGGCATGACATCGACACCACGACCACCCCGGTCGAGGCCAATCTGACCTGGGCCATTCAGAAGGCGCGCCGCAGCGGTGGCCAGCGCGAAGGCGGGTTTCCGGGCGCCGCGCGTATCATGCGCGAACTGGCCGAGGGGGCGGCACGCAAACGTGTTGGCCTTGCGCCTGAAGGCCGCGCGCCAATGCGCGAAGGAGTCGAGATCTTTGCCAGCCCGGACAGCCCGACCCCGATCGGGGTGGTGACCTCGGGCGGGTTTGGGCCGTCGATCAATGCGGCGCTGGCGATGGCCTATTTGCCCGCCGATTTACCCGAAGGAACAACCGTTTACGGTGAGGTGCGTGGCAAACGTCTGGCCGTACGGATCACCGCGATGCCTTTCCAACCCACAACCTACAAGCGCTGAGGAGCGTCCCGATGAAATATACCGAAGATCATGAATGGCTGCGCGTCGAGGGAGACCTTGTTGTCGTTGGCATTACCGAACACGCCTCGGAGGCGCTGGGCGATGTTGTTTTCGTCGAGCTTCCCGAGGTGGAAACCATGGCGGCGGCAGGCGATGAGGTGGTGGTGATCGAAAGCGTCAAGGCCGCCTCGGACATTCTGGCCCCGGTGGATGGCGAGATTGTCGCGGTGAATGATGCGCTGACCGACAATCCCGGTCTGGTGAACGAAGACCCGCTGGGGGTCGCGTGGTTCTTCAAGATGAAGGTCGATGACCTGTCGGTTCTGGACGGGTTCATGGACGAAGACGCCTACAAAGAGCTTATCGGCTGAGGATATCATGGCTTTTACCCGCACGACCTACGACACCTACGATTTCGCCAACCGCCGCCATATCGGGCCGTCGCCTTCTGAGATGGCGGAAATGTTGCGGGCCGTGGGGGCGCAAAGCCTTGATGCGCTGATCGACGAGACGGTGCCGAAAAGCATCCGCCAGTCGGCGCCCCTGTCCTGGGCGCCGCTGACCGAACACGCGTTGCTGGCGAAAATGCGCCGCGTGGCCGAACGCAACGAGGTGATGACCAGCCTGATCGGGCAGGGCTATTACGGCACTGTCACGCCGCCCGCAATTCAGCGCAACATTCTGGAAAACCCGGCGTGGTATACTGCCTATACTCCCTATCAGCCGGAAATCGCGCAAGGCCGCCTCGAGGCGCTGTTGAACTATCAGACCATGGTGTGCGATCTGACCGGTCTGCCCGTGGCCAACGCCAGCCTGCTGGACGAGGCGACCGCAGCCGCCGAGGCAATGGCAATGGCTGAACGCGTGGCAAAATCCAGGGCGCGGGTGTTTTTTGTCGATGAAAACTGCCATCCGCAAACGATTGGCGTGATCCGCACCCGCGCGCGCCCGCTTGGGGTCGAGGTGGTCGTTGGGGCGCCCGAGGCGCTGGTGCCGACCGAGGTCTTTGGCGCGATCTTCCAGTATCCGGGCACCTATGGGCATCTGCGTGACTTCACCGATGATATCGCCGCGCTTCACGCCGCCAAGGCGGTCGCCGTCGTGGCAACCGATCTGCTGGCGCTGTGCCTCTTGAAGGAACCGGGCGCGATGGGGGCCGATATCGCTGTTGGATCCGCGCAGCGTTTTGGCGTGCCGATGGGCTATGGCGGGCCGCATGCTGCCTTCATGTCCTGCAAGGATGAAATGAAACGCGCCATGCCCGGGCGGATTGTTGGCGTGTCGGTCGACGCCAAGGGCAACATGGCCTACCGGCTGGCCCTGCAGACCCGCGAACAGCATATCCGCCGCGAAAAGGCCACCTCGAACGTCTGCACCGCGCAGGCGTTGCTGGCGGTGATGGCCTCGTTCTATGCGGTGTTTCATGGGCCGAAGGGGCTGCGCGCGATTGCCGAGATGGTGCATTTCAACGCCGTGCGGTTGCGCGACGCGCTGGTCGCGGCCGGGGCCAAGGTGGCCCCCGAGGCGTTCTTTGACACGCTTACTGTTGAGGTCGGCGTCGGGCAGGCGGGGATCATGGCGGCTGCGCGACACCGCGGGATCAACCTGCGCAAGGTGGGCCATGCGCATGTCGGGATTTCGGTCGATGAGCTGACCGATGATGACGTGATCGCACGCGTCCTTGATGCCTTTGGCATTCAGGACATGGCCCCCGACGCGACCGTGCCTGCGATCCCCGAGGCCTTGTTGCGCACGAGCGACTACCTGAGCCATCCGGTATTCCACATGAACCGCGCCGAATCCGAAATGATGCGCTATATGCGCCGCCTTTCGGATCGCGATCTGGCGCTGGATCGGGCGATGATCCCGCTGGGCTCTTGCACGATGAAGTTGAATGCCGCCGCCGAAATGATGCCACTTACCTGGCCCGAATTCGGATCCCTGCATCCCTTCGCGCCCGCCGCGCAGGCCGAGGGTTATGGCGAGATGATTGCCGACCTGTCGGCAAAGCTTTGTGAAATCACCGGCTACGATGCGTTTTCAATGCAACCCAACTCGGGGGCGCAGGGCGAATTTGCCGGGCTGCTGACGATCTCTGCCTATCACCGTGCGCAGGGGCAGGCACATCGTGACATCTGCCTTATCCCGGTGTCGGCACATGGCACGAACCCGGCCTCGGCGCATATGGCGGGGATGCAGGTGGTGGTGGTCAAGGCCGCGCCCAATGGCGACGTGGATCTTGAAGACTTCGAGGCCCGCGCCGCCGAGGCCGGGGATCGGCTGGCGGCTTGCATGGTCACCTACCCCTCGACGCATGGCGTCTTCGAAGAAACCGTGCGCCGGATCTGCGAGATAACCCATGCCTATGGCGGTCAGGTCTATCTGGACGGAGCCAATATGAACGCGTTGGTCGGGTTGGTGAAACCCGGCGAGATCGGCTCGGATGTGTCGCATCTCAATTTGCACAAGACGTTCGCCATCCCGCATGGCGGCGGCGGTCCCGGCATGGGGCCGATCGGGGTGAAAGCGCATCTGGCGCCGCATTTGCCCGGCCATTCGGAGACCGGCGGGGCAGAAGGGCCGGTTTCTGCGGCACCCTATGGTTCGGCCTCGATCCTGCTGATTTCATGGGCCTATTGCCTGATGATGGGGGGGGCGGGTCTGACGCAGGCGACTCGGGTGGCGATCTTGAACGCCAACTATATCGCTGCCCGGCTGAAGGCGGCCTATCCGATCCTGTTCATGGGCAACCGTGGCCGGGTGGCGCACGAGTGCATTCTGGATACCCGCGCATTCGGTGACGTCGGAATCACGGTGGATGACATCGCAAAGCGACTGATCGACAACGGTTTTCACGCCCCCACGATGAGCTGGCCGGTGGCCGGAACGCTGATGGTCGAGCCGACGGAATCGGAAACCAAGGCCGAGCTTGACCGCTTTGTCACCGCGATGCTGGCGATCCGCGAAGAGGTCCGCGACGTGGCCGAAGGACGGATCAGCGCCGACCAAAGCCCGCTGCATTTCGCCCCCCACACGGTCGAAGATCTGATCGCCGATTGGGACCGCGCCTATTCGCGCGAAGCGGGTTGTTTTCCGCCCGGCTCGTTCCGGGTCGACAAGTATTGGCCGCCGGTGGGTCGCGTCGACAACGTCTATGGGGATCGGAACCTGATCTGCACCTGCCCGCCGCTGGGCGACTACCAATAGCGCCCGTGGCGTGATCCCCCGTCTCGCCAGACGCGCCGCTGTCGATCGCGGATGCCTCTGGCGGGACATTTTGCCACGGCGGGTCACAGGTTGAATGTCGCATGCGCCAAGCCGATATCCTGACGGTGGATTGATTGGAGGTCGAAATGGCGGACGCGGTGAAATTGATTTGTCTCGACTGTGGGCAGGCCAACCGGGTGCCGCGGGCGAAGTTGGCGGATGCGCCGAAATGCGGCGTTTGCGGCGCGGCACTGATCAGCGGCAAGGTGGCGGAGGTGGACCTCAAGACCTTGGAAAAGGCCGCGAAGGGCGACGAATTACCCCTGCTGGTCGATTTCTGGGCGCCTTGGTGCGGGCCCTGCCGGGCGATGGCGCCAGAGTTTCAAAAGACGGCGCAAGCCTTGGCCCCCCATGTGCGTCTGGCCAAGGTCGATACGCAAAGCCACCCGGATGCCAGCATACGCTATCAGATCCGGGGCATCCCGTCGTTCATCCTGTTTCACAACGGGCGCGAAGTGGCGCGGTCATCGGGCGCGCGGTCAGCAACCGATATGGTGGGTTTTGTCAAAAAGATACTACCGATCCCGGCCTGAACCGGTCGGACGCGTCGGCGCGAGGAAAAATGCTGGCTTGCGCCACGGCCTCGCTTGACAATCGCACCGCCTTGGGCGAAACACCGCCTCGGTCTGGGGCAGTAGCTCAGTTGGGAGAGCGCGTCGTTCGCAATGACGAGGTCAGGGGTTCGATCCCCCTCTGCTCCACCAGATCTTCCCCTTGAAGTATTGAAGGTATGTCTTTTACCGGGAACCCGAGCGGCGTTTTCCGCCCAGCCCTCCAACAGGTTCTGGACGGCGCGGGGCCATGGTGGGCGGCAACCTGTCATTTGCCCCTTGTGACCGACGGATGATCGCGCCAATCCGCGCCGGCTTTCAAACTGACGGCTTGGTTTCTGGTCCCATCCATACGAGCCTGCAACCTCTGCACGGTCGAAAGCAGGTTTGACCGCGAACTGCCAAGCTCGGCTGGGAAAGACCGGGCCTGAGTCGCGGCTTTCCATCGAGAGAGACCGCGTTGCAATCCTGGATTTCGCGCGACAGTGTCAGGAAGGCGCTGATTTTCCTGGTGCCGTCGGGATACAGGCGCAAGGCCAAGATCAAACAGTCGAAGCTGGATGGGTGAACCAAAAACGTCGATGTCGGGCGTGCCAAGGATCGGGACCGAAATCGCAAGCAACGTCACACCGCCAAGCGGGGTGGAACGGTTGCGCGATGGGCATGGGACTACTGGTGGCGGCACCTATGCAGTGAATGGCTGGCGCACGCGCGAACGGAGTGGCTGCGCAATGTCGTGACCACTGTTTCACCCGCCAAGTTACGCAAGGGGTCGACTTTGGCGAGGCGGTGGTCATCATCGGCGGCGCTGAACACAAGGCCCATTTCTTGCCGTCGATCTGCCGCACGGCGATGCCCGGTACGTTCCAGCCTATCTTGCGTCGCCCTCCGAAGTTAGGCTTGACGGGCACGTTCATGCCTTTGCCTTCTTTGAGCGCGCGCCGGTGTCGGTTTCTTGCGACTGCACCTGCTGCCTGATGGCGCGCGTCGGCCGGTTGGCACACGCGACACCAAACTGTTCAGCGGTTGGCTGTCAGACCCGCTGACCCGCGAAAAGGCTATGCAAGAAGGCGCAGGGCTCGCGGCCACCGGCCAAGGCTGGCGGTCCACGCGCGAAACTGAAGAACCAAACGGAGACGGACATGACTAAGCGAGTAGTATTCACCGGCGGAACCGGCAAGGCGGGGCGCCACGCGGTGCCACATCTGTTAAGCAAGGGCTACGAGGTGCTTAACCTTGATCTCAAGCCGCTCGACCTGCCGGGCGTGAATACGCTGATCACCGATGTGACGGATAGCGGCGCAGTGTTCAACGCGCTGACCACCCATTACGGCTTTGACGGGTTCGAGAAGGGCGCGCCGCCCTCGGCCCCCGATGCGATTGTGCATTTTGCGGCAATTCCCCGTGTTCTGATCGAGCCGGACAACGTTACCTTTCAGACCAATGTCATGAGCACCTACAACGTCCTCGAAGCCGCGATGAAACTGGGTGTGCGCAAAGTGATTATCGCCTCGTCAGAGACGACCTACGGTGTCTGCTTTGCCGAGGGGGACAAGGACTTTCACAGCTTCCCGCTGGACGAGGACTATGACAGCGATCCGATGGACAGCTACGGCTTGTCGAAACTGTGCAACGAAAAAACCGCGCGCGCCTTCGCCGCCCGCTACGGCGCCGATATTTACGCACTGCGCATCGGCAATGTGATCGCGCCGGATGAATACGGCATGTTCAACGAGTTCATGGCCGACCCGATGAGTCGCAAACGCAACGCCTGGAGCTATATCGACGCCCGCGATCTGGGCGAGATCGTGCATCTTTGCATCGAGAAGGATGGTTTGGGCTATCAGGTGTTCAATGCGGTGAACGACACCATTACGGCTGACATGCCGACGACGGAGTTCCTTGCGAAATATTGCCCCAACACCCCGTTCACCCGGAAAATGGGGCCGGATGAGGCGCCGATATCGAACCGCAAGGCGCGCGAGGTCCTCGGCTTCAAGGAAGCGCATCCGTGGCGCAACTACGTCAAGCTTTAAGCCGCGCGAGGGCGGCGGGATACTCCCCTTGCCCGGACGCCCCGGTCAGGTGGCGCCGTAGCGCGCATGTCTTGCCTTGGGCGCCCAGGTCCGGGCAGAGTCAGAAGAACAGGCACAACGCGATCCAGGCAACACTTGCCGGACCGCAAAAGCAAATTCACGGCGCGCGAGGTCGCACGCCGTGCCAATGTCAGCGAGCCGAACCTCGTGCATCGTGCGCGGCAAGGGGCTGCTGGCCGATGCTACCCGCGCGATGGTGATGGCGACGGTGCGCGCGAGGGGGATGTGCCCGGCCGGAGCGCGGGCTTGCTGGTTGCGGTCATTCCTTCCGGATTGGCGTGGTCATCCTTCGCCGCCCGACATTGCCTTTCCCGAGGTGCTGCAAGGGGTTCGGGCCGGGCTGGCTGAAAGCGATCGTCAGCCAGAGATTTCGACCGCCGACTGCAGGCGTGCGGCATCGCGTCGTGGAAGCCGGCGGCCATTCGGTCGGCCGGGTTTGGCCCATCCGAGGCAACCCGAAAGATGCTGGTGCAAAGCCAGATCCGTGTCGTCGAGGTGATGGCGATCGATTGCCGCCGATCGACATTGCCATGGGCACCTTGCATCGGCGCGCGGGTCACGCGATCGGCCGCCCTCTGATGGCGCGCGGGTATCGCCATTTTGGTTATGTCGATCAGGACTGGAATGCCGACCGCCGCGCCCGCCTGCACCATGACGGATTGTGCGACGCGCTCGCTTGATCCGGCCTGTCGATAGAGGCCGACGCGATTGCCGAGGGGCCAAATGCGGTTGTCGCCGGGCGGGTCCTGACCACCGCACCGCGCGCGGCCGCACCGCAGGCAGACGTCGCAGCCCATTCCAATGCAGCCCATTCCAATGACGACATGGCGGTGGGTGCGGTGTTTCATTGCCGTTCCAAGAACATCCGCATGCCCGACCCGTTCGCGATATTCGGATTCAACGGGCTCGACAGCGGCGAGGAACTACCGCTACCCTTGTCGACCGTGCGCCCGTAGCGCTATTTGATCGGCAAGCGGGCGATTGACGAAGAGCTTGCTTTGCCAGAACGCCCCCGGTGACCGGCCCCCGGAGACACCGGTTTCGACGTATTTGTTGGCGCCACTGCCTGACTACGGGCCCGGCCAAAGACCAGAAGGAGACCGCCATGCATCCCGCTCTCGGCAAGGGAAATGTCGCCGTCGTCACTGGCGGTGCCTCGGGCATCGGCCTTGCCGCCGCCCGTCATCTGGCCGGGCTCGGCCTGCGCGTGTGCATCGCCGATCTTGCAGGCCCGTTGCTTGACGCCGCTCCGGCTGCGTTGATCGGCGCGGGCGCCGCCGAGGCAGATGTGATGACGATGGCAACCGATGTCGCCGACCGCACCCAGTTGACAGCGCTTGCCGAGGCGGTGGACGCGCGGTTCGGGCCGGTCAATGTGCTGATGAACAATGCCGGGATGCAGCCCGGAAGCTCGATCTTTGATGTCGAGGGCAATTGGGAACGGATTCTCGAGGTCAATTTGGGAAGGGTCATCCGAGGTTCCCAGATCTTCGCGCCGCGGATGATCGCTTCCGGCGCGCCGGGCATGATTATCAATACCGGATCGAAACAAGGCATCACCGCCCCGCCCGGTGATCCGGCATACAATATTTCGAAAGCGGGCGTTAAGACCTTTACCGAGGCATTGCAACACGAGTTGCGCGGCCGCCCGGGCTGTCAGGTCGAGGCGCGGCTGTTCATCCCCGGCTTCGTCTTTACGCCGCTGACCGCAAGAGGCCGGACAAAAAAACCGGCGGGTGCCTGGACCCCCGATCAGGTCGTTGACTACCTGTTCGAGGCCATTGATCGGGGCGATTTCTACATCCTGTGTCCCGACAATGATGTCGATCGCCCGACCGACGAAAAGCGCATCCTCTGGGCCGCCGGCGATATCGTCGCGAACCGCCCGCCGCTATCGCGCTGGCACCCGGACTATGGCGAGGCCTTCAAGGCATGGCTGAAAAAGTGAGGCTGGCCCAAAGTTCCCACATTGCCGCAATCCCCGGCGACGTCATCGGCCCCGAGGTGGTCGCGGCGGCGCTGGTGGTGCTCGATATCGCAGCCGACAGACCACCTCATTGCGGCGTGAGGTGGGCCGGTTCGACGGGCGCATTGAAGGTTTCCACCGCGAGGGTGCGCTGATGTCCGATGGCGGGGTGCAGGGTCTGCTGTCCCATGACGCGATCCCGTTCGGCGCGGTCAGGGCGCCCGACCTGCCCGATCCCATTCCCCATTGAGGGCTGGCGCTGGCAATTTGTCAGGGGCGCGGTCAGGGCACCGACGTCCCGCCCACGCGCATCCCCTCGGTGATTTCCAACGCGCTTGCAGATGTTGGGCTGGCAGGGTGGATAGGGAAAGCGTGCGCGAAAAACCAAGGTAAACATGCCGGGCAGGGCGGGCGACGTCATCGTGGCCAGCCGCGTCAGCCTGCTGCTTGGGAAGCGATCCTTGCCCGCCCCGGCGTCAAGCGGATCATGCGCTTTGCCTTTCGGTTGGCGCAGTCGCATCCGCGCAAGCGGCTGACCGTGGTCACAAAGTCCAAGGCCCAGCGCCATGTCAGAGTGTTTCAGGGTGAGATCGCTGCCGAAACGGTCTTGGCGTTCCCCGAAGTGGTCTGGGCCAAGTTGCTATGTGACGTGGGCAAGTCAGCGGTGGCCGCGCCGTTGATGCGCGCGACTGAGGCTGTGACCGCCGATCCGACCTGCTGCCCGCCCGATCCTGCTGGCCTGACAACCAAGGGCACAATTGCAGCGCGGATCTGCGCGCAGATCTCCCGCTCGGGGCCAACGGCCTGAGACATGGCGCAGTTTGTCGTCAGCGGAACTGGGGCTTCTGGGCAATATGACCACGGCAACGGCGGCGCCGCGCCGACCGCGTCAGGCCACCGCATTCGAACCGTCGGGGCATGTCCGAAACCCGTGCCGGTTGGCGCTGCGAGGTTGCGTCCAACGCCAGAAGTGGACTTTGGAGGTGCTTTCGAATTTGCTTTGAATTCAACCTGCCTTGTTTAAATCTGCTGCCATCATTCTGAAACATGCCAGGCAGGTCTCCTGAGGCCAAAGCGACAGGTGCCCAGATCACTAGAACCGAGAAACCAAAGTTGGATCGTGCCACGCTACGCCGGTTGCCGCGCGGCATATGGGCCTTGGGGCTTGTATCTCTCTGGATGGATGTTTCGTCCGAGATGATCCACGCCCTGCTGCCTGTCTATCTGGTGACCTACATGGGTGCCTCGATGGTGACGGTCGGCTTCATCGAAGGGTCAGCCGAAGCCATCGCCTCGATGACAAAGGTCTTTTCCGGAGCGCTGAGCGACTGGCTGGGCAAGCGCAAGGGGCTTGCGGTCATCGGATATGGGCTTGCCGCTGCGACCAAACCGATATTCCCGCTGGCGCCGACCATCGGCTGGCTGGTCGGGGCACGGTTCATCGATCGTGTCGGCAAGGGTATACGCGGCGCGCCGCGTGATGCGCTGATCGCGGATATCTCGCCACCGGGCCTGCGCGGGGCCAGTTTCGGCCTGCGTCAGGCGCTTGATACAGCCGGGGCCTTTCTTGGGCCCGTCGTCGCGGTATTCCTGATGTGGCTGACCGCGGACAATATCCCTGTCGTCTTCTGGCTGGCGGTTATTCCGGGCTTCATCTCTGTGTTGTTGCTTGTCACCCTCGTGCCCGAACCCGAGCGACCTGCCGGCCTGCCAGTCGTCAAATCCCCTCTTGGCCTGCGCGAGTTGAAGCGCCTGGGCCGTGCGTTCTGGGGGGTGGTCGCCGTGGCCTCGGTCTTTACGCTCGCAAGGTTCAGCGAAGCGTTCCTGATCCTGAAGGCGCATGCCGAAGGCGCACCCACAGGTCTGATCCCGCTCGTGCTGGTGGTCATGAACCTGTTTTATGCCGTTGCGGCTTATCCCGCCGGCGTCTTGTCCGACAATGGCACCCGCCTGCGCGTGCTGGCCTTCGGAATTGGTCTTTTGATCGTCGCTGATCTTGCCTTTGTCCTGGTCCCCGGATTGACAGGTGTGTTTGTCGGGCTTGCCATTTGGGGCGTGCACATGGGGTTTACCCAAGGCGCGTTTTCGAGCCTCGTGGCAGACGCGGCACCGGTTGAATTGCGCGGCACGGCCTTTGGCATGCTGAACTTGATGACCGGGGCGATGATCCTTTTGGCCAGCGCAATCGCGGGGGTTTTGTGGGACAATGTGGGGCCGAATGGCACCTTTCTGGCCGGGGCGGCCTTGGCCATGCTTGCGTTTTTCGGCCTGATCCCATTGCAACGCGTTCTGCATGGCCCAAAAGCGGATCGCGAGGACGCCGAGAATACCTGAGGGGTCGCGACGGGGGCGATCCGGCCAGAGCCTCAACGAGCCAACGCCCGGCCTGCGGTGGGGGTCATCGCTTGCAAGATCCGGCGCGGCGCGCCCCGGCGGGCCTTCGCCCCCGAGTTTTCCCCAGCTTTCTGCGCCAGCAGCACCCGTGACGGGCAAAATTCCCTTTACAGGCCGGGCCAATGCGCCCACCATATATTGTAATGGTAAGGCGAAAAACCGCCGAACCTTGTAAGGGCATCTAACCTTGGGGGTTAAATCCAGGGGAACAGGCAGGAGAGCGGGCATGGCGTTAAGTGAGGACTTCCTCCACTCTGATGATCTGCACCCGATCGACATCGTCGAGACGCTGGCTGCACATCACGAATGGGACTTTGATCGCGTCACCGATGATCAGATCGCCATGGCGGTCGAGGGGCAGTGGCGGACCTATTCGCTGACCCTGGCCTGGTCGGCGCAGGATGAAACGTTGCGGCTGATCTCGACCTTCGAGATGGACCCGCCAAGCGACCGGCTTGGCGCGCTTTATGACCTGCTCAATCGGATCAACGATCAGGTCTGGACCGGGGCCTTTACCTATTGGGCTGAACAGCGGCTGATGGTCTGGCGCTACGGGTTGGTGCTGTCGGGCGGGCAGATCGCAGGCCCCGAGCAGATTGATCGGTTGATCAGTTCGGCCGTGCAGGCCGCCGAGCGCTACTATCCGGCGTTCCAATTGACCTGCTGGGGCAACGAGGCCCCTGAATCAGCGATGCAGGTCGCCATTGCCGAGGCCTACGGCCGCGCCTAATCTGCCCTCCAAAGCGATGGGGGATACGATGGATTTTCACGACATTTCGACGCGCGGGCTGGTGTTGCTGGGGTGCGGCAAGATGGGCTCTGCGCTGCTGGCGGGCTGGCTCAAGCGCGGTTTGGCGGCTCAGGCGGTCTGGGTCATCGATCCGAACCCGTCGGAATGGGTGCTGGCGCAGGGCGTGCGGGTGAACGCGCCGCTTCCTGCCGCACCGGCAGTGGTTCTGGTCGCGGTCAAGCCGCAGATGATGGGGGCCGCGCTGCCCTCTCTGGCGGCGATGGGCGGGGGCGGCACGCTGTTCGTGACGGTGGCGGCGGGCACCACGATCGCCACCTACGAGGCGGTTCTGGGCGCCTCGACCCCGGTGGTGCGCGCCATGCCCAACACCCCGGCGGCGATTGGCCGGGGCATTACCGCGATATGTGGCAACGCCGCCGCGACGATCGCCGATCTGGCCGTGGCCGAGGGGCTTTTGTCGGCGGTGGGGCAGGTGGTGCGGCTTGAGGGTGAACACCAGATGGATGCCGTGACCGCCGTGTCGGGGTCGGGCCCGGCCTATGTGTTTCACCTGATCGAGGCCCTTGCCGCCGCCGCCGAGGCCGAGGGCCTGGCACCCGCGCTGGCACTGCAACTGGCCCGGGCAACGGTCGCCGGGGCGGGAGCGTTGGCCGAGGCCAGCGACGAGACGCCCACCGAGCTGCGCATCAATGTCACCTCGCCGGGCGGCACCACGGCGGCAGCGCTCGAGGTGTTGATGGCGCCAGACACCGGTTTTGCGCCGCTGTTGCGTCGGGCGGTCAAGGCAGCGGCGAACCGCGGACGCGAGTTGGGCAAATGAGCATCACCTTTGACGATTTTCTGAAAGTCGATATCCGCGTCGGTCAGATTACCCGCGCCGAACCTTTCCCCGAGGCGCGCAAACCCGCCTACAAGCTCTGGGTCGATTTCGGCCCCGAGATCGGCGAGAAACGGTCCTCGGCGCAGATCACCGCCCACTACAGCTGCGATGAACTGGTTGGGCGACAGGTCTTGGCCGTGGTCAATTTTCCACCGCGCCAGATTGGCAAAGTGATGAGCGAGGTGCTGGTTTTGGGCGTGCCCGATCCGGCCGGCGAAGTGGTGCTGATCGCACCGGGCCACGAGGTGCCCTTGGGCGGGCGGCTTTATTGATGCGGGTGCTGGTGACCCGGCGGCTGACGCCGCGCGTCGAGGCGGCACTTCGGGCGCGCTTCGATGTCGTGCTGCGCGACGATCCGGCACCGCTGACGCTGGCCGAGGCGCAGGCCGCGCTTGCCAGCCATGACGCGATCCTGCCGACGCTGGGTGACGCCTTTGGCGCGGCGGCATTTCGCGGGCCGGTGCGGGCGCGGCTTTTGGCCAATTTTGGCGTGGGCTACAACCATATCGACGTGGCGGTGGCCCGCGCCTGCGGCGTGGCGGTGACCAACACCCCCGGTGCCGTGACCGACGCCACGGCCGACATTGCCCTGACGCTGATCTTGATGAGTGCGCGGCGCGCGGCGCAGGGCGAACGGCTGGTGCGCGGCGGTGCATGGGCCGGTTGGCAGCCGACGCAGATGCTGGGCCAGCATGTCACGGGCAAACGGTTGGGGGTCGTTGGCATGGGGCGGATCGGCCGGGCAATCGCGCGGCGCTGCCATTTCGGCTTTGGCATGGAGGTGGTGTTCTGCAATCGCTCGGCTCTGGCCGATCCGGGGGTGCCGGCGCGCCAAGTGGACCTTGGGCAGGCGCTGGCCGCCGACTTCGTGGTGCTGGCGGTGCCGGGCGGGGCCGCGACGCGGCATCTGATCGGTGCGCGCGAACTGGCGCAGATGTCCCCTCATGCGCATCTGATCAATATCGCGCGCGGCGAAATCGTGGACGAGGTCGCGCTGATCGAGGCGCTGACGGCTGGGCGAATCGCCGGGGCCGGGCTGGATGTCTATGAACATGAACCCGAGGTGCCCCAGACGCTGCGCGCTTTGGACAATGTCACCCTGTTGCCGCATCTGGGCACCGCTTGCGAAGAGGTGCGCGATGCGATGGGCCTGATGGCGGTTGAAAACCTGACCGCCTTCGCCGAGGGGCGCGCTTTGCCGAACGCCGTCCAGGGGGCGCTGTCGGGCTAGGCGGGCATGTCCCCGACGGCCTCGCGCCAATGGCGGCGACACATCGACACATAGGTTTCGTTGCCACCGATCTGAACCTGCGCGCCATCGCGCAAGGGGGTGCCGTCGGGGGCACGGCGCACCACCATCGTGGCCTTCTTGCCGCAATGGCAGATGGTGCGGACCTCACGCATTTCATCGGCCAGCGCCAGCAATGCCGCCGAGCCGGGGAACAGCTCGCCGCGAAAATCCACGCGCAAGCCATAGCACATTACCGGCACCTTCAGATCGTCCACCGCGCGGGCCAGTTGCCAGACCTGATCCTTGGTCAGGAATTGCGCTTCATCGATGAAAACGCAGGCGCATGGGGCCTCTTGCAGGCGCAGATTGACCTTTTCGAACATGTCGGTGTCCGGGGTGAAGGTATCGGCTTCGGACCCGATGCCAATCCGGCTGGCAATCCGTCCGGCCCCGGCGCGATCATCGAACCGCGCGGTCAGCAGATAGGTCCGCATCCCGCCTTCGTGGTAATTGTGCGCCGCCTGCAAAAGATTGGTGCTTTTGCCGGCGTTCATCGTCGAGAAATGGAAATACAGCTTGGCCATGGCCCGAAATAGCCGGGGCGAGGGGGCATATCAAGCCCTCCACTGCCTGCGCCGGGCTGACGGTAGGGGGCCGGAGTCGGGTAGAGCCCCGGCCCGCCCGATGGCCACGATGTGTTGCTACCCCGCCGGAGACAAAACAGCCGGAAAGCTCCGCCCCGCGGCGCCAGACGCTGACAGGGCGGCGTGATCGTTACACCATCGAAAGGGCCACCGCACGGCTGCCGGGTGCACCGGCTCTGTGTTCCCAACGCGACAGAAGCGCGGGGCCCCACCCAATCCGGTCTTGGGAAACCGGCCACTCACACACCCGGTTGCCCGGGACGCTTTATGAATGACAAATCTTGCACGTGTGATTAATGGGAAAGGCAGGACGCTTTTCCCCGGATTTCAGCGTAGCGACCAAGTTGGAGTATCAGTCGTGACGGACAAGATCGGCAGTTATCTTAGAAAACACACCGAAGCACTGGTGAAGGATGTCGGCGTCGAGGCGGCTGCGGCCGTCTGTGGCAAGTCGAAAGCAACACTGGGGCGTTATTATTCCGCCGACCCCGACCATGCCGAACGCTTCATGCCGATCGACGTGGTGGCGCGTCTTGAAGGCGCGGCGCGGTTTCCGCATGTGACCACTGCGCTGGCCGATCTGCGCGGTGTCACGCTGTCCTATGATGAAAAGAAGCGCAACGCCAAAGCGGGGGGCATCAATTCCGATGTGGTGGCGCTGAGCCAAAGGTTCGCGTTGCTGATGGCCGAATACAACCAGTCGATTGAAGACGGCAAGATCACCATCAACGAGGCCAAACGCCTCTTGACCGAGACTCAGGCGATCCAGCGCGTCTTGCTGGATGTGAAGCTGCATCTTGAGGACGAAACCGCCCACTAGGGTTTCACCACCCGCCGCAGGGCAAAAGGGGCACCCGAGGGCGCCCCTTTGTCATTCACGCAGCCTGTTCGCGCCGGGGCCGGCGAGACGGGCGCCGTGCCGGACGGGCATTGCCGCCATCGGCCTTTGCGCCTGACTTCTGGCCGTGCGATTTCTGGCCCTGCGGCTTGCCGCCAGCGGGTTTGTTCGCGTTCGGTTTGCTCAGGTTCGGGCGGCCTTGCGGCCGTGCGCCCGAAGGCTTTTGCCCCGGTTTGCGCCCCGGCTCGCCGGTATTGACATGCGGAGTACCGCCGACGACCGGGATATCGCTTTTCATCGCCTTTTCGATCGCCCGCAGATCGCCCATCTCCAACGGCGCGCAGAAGGCGACGGCCTTGCCATCGCGGCCTGCCCGCGCGGTGCGGCCGATCCGGTGCACATAGTTTTCCGGCACGTTCGGCAGATCGAAGTTATAGACATGCGCGACCTGCGGGATATCTAGCCCGCGCGCCGCGACATCGGTGGCCACCAGCACTTCGATCTCGCCTGCGCGGAAAGAGGCCAGTGCCCGTTCACGTTGCCCCTGGCTCTTGTTGCCGTGAATCGCGGTCACGTTGAAGCCCCAGGCGGTCAGCAGCTTGGTCAGCTTGTCCGAGCCATGTTTCGTGCGGTTGAACACCAGCGCCAGCTCTTTCGGGTGCTTGGCCAGATACTCGGCCAGCAGCGTCGCCTTTTCGCCCTGGGTGGTAAAGTGCACCCCCTGTTCGATCTTTTCGACCGCCTTGCCCGGAGGCGCGACCTGCACCTTGACCGGGTTGTTCAGATAGCTTGCGGCCAGCTCTTCCATCAGCTTCGGCATGGTCGCCGAAAACAGCATCGTCTGACGGTCCGCCGGGATCAGCCGGGCGATCTTGCGCAGCGCATGGATAAAGCCGATGTCCAGCATCTGGTCGGCCTCGTCCAGCACCAGAAACTTGGTTTCCTCCAGCGTCAGCGCGCGCCGGTCCAGCAGGTCCAGCAGGCGGCCCGGCGTGGCGATCAGCACATCGACGCCGCGCGCCAGACGCTCGGATTGCACATTGATCGACGCGCCGCCGACGACGCGGAAAATCCGCACCGGGGCGCCCGCGGCATAGGCCGTCAGGTTGTCCGAGATCTGCGTCGCCAGTTCGCGCGTCGGCGCAAGGATCAGCGCGCGCACGGTTTTCGGGGCAGGGCGTTTGCCATGCGCCAGAATCCGGGTCAGCATCGGCAGGCCAAAGGCCGCCGTCTTGCCGGTGCCGGTCTGGGCCAGGCCCAGAAGGTCGCGCCCGGCCACGATATGCGGGATGCCCTGCGCCTGAATCGGCGTCGGTTTCAACAGGCCCATCGCGGGCAGGTTTTGCAGCAGTTGGGGCGCAAGCCCCAGATTGTCGAAATTATCCAAAGTGTCGTCTTTCTGTGTGACGCGACTTTGCGCGCCAAAATATGTCATGGCCCCGAGAAATCGGGGCCGAGGGGCGGGGCGCAGATCACGGATCTGCTGGACCCCCGCGTGACATGGGAACCTGATTGGCCGGATCCGGGTGCAGTTTTGCACGGCTGCTCACGCGGCAGCAGAAGTCGGCTAGAGGTCAGATGAGGCCGCGCGGGGCAAATGTCAAGGGTTATGACCTTTTGCCCCCGCCCCCCGGTCGGCGCTATCCATCCAGATCGTCACCGGCCCGTCGTTGAGCAGGCTGACCGCCATGTCGGCGCCAAATTCGCCGTTTTCGACGGTCAAACCCTCGGCGCGGAGCCGGTCGCTGAAATAGCGGTAAAGGCGTTCACCCTCGTCCGGGACGGCGGCGGTCGAAAAGCCGGGACGGTTGCCGCGCGAGGTATCGGCGGCCAGCGTGAACTGACTGACCACCAGCGCCGCGCCGCCGGTATCGCGCAGCGACAGGTTCATCTTGCCGTCCGCATCCTTGAAGATCCGAAGTTTTGCAATCCGCGTGGCCAACTTGTCGGCCTCGGCCTCGGTGTCGCCCGCCATGGCGCAGATCAGCACCAATAGCCCCGGCCCGATCTGCCCGGTCACGCGCCCCGCCACCTCGACCCGCGCATGGGCCACGCGCTGGATCAGTGCCCTCATGACAGCTCGCTCGCCCAAGGCGGGTTCGCGCCCGCGCGGCTGACGGTGATGGCGGCGGCGGCCACGCCAAGGTCCAGACAGGCGCGGATCAAGCCGGCGTCAGCGGTGGCCACGGCCTCTTTCGCCAAGGCCCCGTCCTGCGCCAAGATTCCGGCCCGGTCCAGCGCGGCCAACACGCCCGCGTTGAACGTATCGCCCGCGCCGACGGTATCGGCCACTGTCACCCGGCGCGATGGCGCAAAGACCCGGTCGCGCACTGAAAACCCGTGCGCGCCCTTGGCCCCTTCGGTGACGAACAAAAGCTTCGGCCCGCGCGCCAGAACGGCCTGCGCCATGGCGTCCAGATCCGTGCTGCCCTCAAGCCAGGTCAGATCCTCATCCGACAGTTTCACGATATCGGCCAGCGCGATCATCCGCGCCAGACGCGCCCGATAGGCCGGCTCATCGGCAATGAAGCCGGGGCGGATATTGGGGTCGATCATCACCAGCCTTGCGCCCGCCTCGCGCCGACAAAGCGCCTCGTAGGCGCTGCCGCAGGGTTCGGCCACCAGTGAAATCCCGCCAAAGAACAGCGCCCGCACCTCGGCCGGCAAGTCCGGCAAATCGGCCGGGCTCAGCATCCGCCCGGCGGTGTTCTCATCGTAAAAGGCGTAGGAGGCGTGGCCTTCGACCAGCTTCACGAAGGCCAGGGTCGTCGGCCGCGCCGATCGGTGCGCCAGCCCCGCCGTCACCCCCGAGTTGCCGAGCGCCGCCGCGAGCAGTTCGCCAAACAGATCCGTTGACAGGCCCGAGAAAAACCCCGCCCGGCAGCCCAGCCGCCCCAACGCAATCGCTGTATTGAATACCGCGCCCCCCGGATAGGGCGCGAACGCCGCCTCACCCGCCAGCGTCTCGCGCGGCAGCATGTCGATCAGCGCCTCGCCACAACTCAGGATCATCTCAGCCTCCCCGATCAATCAGCCTTGTGTTATCGCTAACGGCTCCTACCGCGTCCCCGCCCCAAAGGGCAATCCTGCCTTTCGCCTTGGCCAGAATATCTTTGGCAGGCGCAGCCAACCCCCGAGCGCCGCGCTACATCTGTTGCTGTTGGCCAAAATAGATCGCAACCCCGATCACGATCGCCGCCAGCACCAGCGCAAACCCGATCTTCCACGCCGACCAGGGCCGCTCGCCCTGAACCGCGCCGGTCTGTCCATTGACCACGAAACGGAAACTGCGACCGCGGTATTTATAGGCGGCGGTCCAGATCGGCAGCAAGACATGCTTGAAGGTTTCGTCTGAATATTCGGTGTCGATCCGCTCGACACGCTGTTCGTCACCGCCAATGTCGCGGCGCACGTCGGTGGCAATCACATGGGCCATCTCGGCGCGCGCCAGATAGTGGCTTTCGCGCAGCTCGACCGTATAGCCCTCGGCCTCGAACCCGGCCAGATAATCCGGTCGGTAGTCCCGCAGTTGCGCCAGATCCCAAGGTCTGAGCGCATCGACAAAGCGTGTGGGCAAGGACCGCGCCGCATAGATCAGCACATCGTCAAACGCGCGGGCCACGCGGCCGCCGACCCGGTGCCAGCGCACCTTGCGGACCTGCTGCTGACGCCGCTCGCTGTGGCCTTTCACCTGCACCATGACGGATTCGGTTACATAGTAATAATCGCCTCGCTGACCCTGGTATTGCGACTGCGTGGCCGCATCAAAGGTCCAGTAGGGCGCGTAGACTCCGGTCATCTTGCGCCCGCGCCGGGCGTATTCGGTCAACCCCGAGGGGGCGAACCACAAGCCCCGCATCCAACGCCCCAGCGCCGCCCGCGCCTCGGTTTCGGCCAGCACGAAGGGCACCACGCCCTGCGGCTTTATCAGCCGTCTGGTGCCGGTATCGGCCACGACCGGAGTAGCACAAAACGGACATTCACTGGCATGAATCGCCCCATCCATTGCGATCGAAGATCCACAATTCGGACATGTCAGCGTTCGATGTTCTTCGACCTCCAGATCCGGCAGATCGGCGCGCAAGGCGGCGGCCAGATCCAGTTCGACCAGCCGTGCCGTGCCGCGCCCGGTGGCGCGGGGGATGTCTTGCACATGGCCGCAATGGCTGCAGACCAGTCGCGTTTCACCGGGGGCGAACCGAAGGTCCGCCCCGCAGGATTCGCACGGGTAGTGGTGTTCATTGGGCGCACGCGCCATCGTCGGACCTCAGCGAACGGGGGGGGGCGGCGGCGCGATGGTGAAAAGCTGCGCCAGTTCGCTGACCTCTTCGGCGGGTTTCCAGCCGTCTTGCCCGGGCGTCCAGACCAAGGTGTCACGCTTCAATCCACCCTCGGTGATCAGCCGGCCCAGATGCCCGCGCCCGTAGGGGCCCGTCACCACCGCGCCTTCGGCCAGATGCCAGACCTTTTCGACCGGAGGCAACGGTGGCGGCGCGGCCGCGGTGATCGTGCCGCCCGCAGGTGCCGGCGCGGTCGGCACCCCCCATGGCCCCGGTTGCGCCATTTGCTGACCCATCCCCATGCCCATCCCGGCGCCGATGCCGGCGCCCATCGCCGCCCCCATCGCGCCCCCGGCACCGCCTGTCGCCATTGCTTCGGCGGCGTTGAATTGCATGTAGCGGTTCAGATCCCCTGCGATGCCCATGCTGGTGCGCTTGTCCAGAACCTTCTCGACTTCTTCCGGCAAGCTGATGTTTTCAATGTAGAACTCTGGCAGGCTCAGGCCGTAGGCGGCAATCACCGGGTCAATCGCGCGGGTGACAAGCTTGCTCAGGTCAGCGGTGTTTGCAGCCATGTCCAGCACCGGAATACCGGACCCGGCGATCGCCCGCGAAAATTCCTGCACGATCACGTTGCGGATCTGAAAGCTGATCTCGTCGGCGGTGAATTCGCCATCGGTGCCGACGATCTCGGACATGAATTTCGCCGCGTCCGAAACCCGCATCGTATAGGTGCCATAGGCGCGCAGACGGATCGGGCCAAACTCGGGGTCGCGCGCGATGATCGGGTTTTTCGTGCCCCATTTCAGATCATTGAAACGGGTGGTGTTGACGAAATAGATCTCGGATTTGAACGGGCTTCGAAAACCGTGGTCCCAATGCTGCAACGTCGTCATGATCGGCAGGTTGTTGGTTTCAAGCATGTAAAGCCCCGGCCCAAAGACATCGGCCAGTTGCCCCTCATGCACGAAAACCGCCGCCTGCCCCTCGCGCACGGTCAGCTTGGCGCCATATTTGATCGCATGACCCTCGCGTTCAAACCGCCAGACCATGGTGTCACTGCTGTCATCGGTCCAGTGGATGACGTCGATGAATTCGCCGGTCAGAAAATCAAGAATACCCATGGCTGGTCCCTCTCAAGGTCAACTGTCTCCGCCCAACAACTCGGCGGCAATGATTTCAACGATCGGTCGCGCCTCGGCTTCGGTCATGCCGGGGGTCAGGCGCGGGTCATAAAGGATGCGCAACAGCAGTTCGTCATGGCGCGTCAGCAGCGCGAATTCCTCGTCGTCGTTAAAGATCGAGGGCCGCGCGCGTGGGCTGTCATTGGCCAGGCCAAGGCCCTGCGCCAGTTCTTCGTGCAGACACGAAAGCCGCAGATTGTCGGGGTGTTCGCCGCGGATCACCGCCACGGCGCGACTATAGGTGGGGGCGTTGCCCTCGGAAAAGGCGAAGACCACGCAAAATGTGGCGGGCGACAGGTCGGTGATGGCGCGCGTGGCGGTGGCATCGATGCCGGGCACCAGTTCGGCCAGACGCGGGCCGATGGCGCGGCGCTCGTCTTCGTTCAGCACGAGGACGGTGAAATTCGCCGGGCTTGCAAGGCGCACCGAATGGCGCGTCGCCCCCGCCAGCCGCCCGACATAGGTCGAGACACTGGCCCGGTCGCGCGCGCGCTGAGCCTCGGGGATCGAGGCGCCAAATTCGATCGCCATGCGCACCGGCTGGTCCCAACGGCGCAGGCGGCTGACGCTTTGGCGGGCAATGATCACGTTTCCCTGGGTGGTGTATTCGTCATAAAGCGCGATGCGGACAAAGTTGTCGACCAGTTGCCGTGCTGAAAACGGCGCATCGCGCGGCGCAAGATCCTGACGCAGCAGACCCTGATCCAGCAGCGCCGCATCAATTTGCGCATAATAGGCGCGCATCATATTGCTTTCCGCCGAGGGCGGCACCGGGATGGCGCTGGTGCCGGGGGCCGTGGGTGGACGCGGCGCCGACAACACCCCCCCGCCTGCCCCCAGAAACGTCGTCCCGTCGCAGCCCGCCAAGCTGCCCGCCAGCGCCAAGGCGCCCGCCGCCCGGGTCAGGGCGGCGCGCAGCAAGGGCAGGGCGGGTGGTCGCGGCATGGTCAGACCGCACCACCGATGGTGGCGCCGGTCTTGTCGGCGCGGGCGCGGGCCGAGGCCAGCGTGTCGCGCAGCTCGGCCTCCATCTTCTTCAGATCGGCCTCGGCGCTGGCGCGCTTGCGCTTGCCCTCGTCGGCGATGCGCAGGCTGTCTTCGACGGTGGCGATCAGCTCGGCGTTGGCGGTCTTGACCGCCTCGATGTCAAACACGCCGCGCTCCATTTCCTCGCGCACGATCTGGTTGGCCTGACGCAGGTTCTTCGCGTTCGCGGTCAGCAGATCGTTGGTCAGGTCGTTCGCCTCGCGCACCGCCTTGGCGGCTTCGGCGCTGCGCTGGATGGTCACCGCCTGTGCCAGCTGGGTTTCCCAAAGCGGCACCGTATTGACCAGAGTCGAGTTGATCTTCGTCACCAGCGACTTGTCGTTTTCCTGCACCAGCCGGATCGAGGGCAGGCTTTGCATCGTTACCTGACGCGTCAGCTTCAGGTCGTGCACCCGGCGTTCCAGATCATCGCGCGCCGAGCGCAGATCGCGTAGTTCCTGCGCGCGCATCACCTGGTCGGCCTCGGCGGCGGCGGCCACTTCGGTCGCTTTTGCCGGGATCACGCCGCTATCCAGATCGCGCAGCTTTTCTTCGCCCGCGGCGATGTAAAGCGCCAGCTCGTTATAGAAATTCAGTGTCTTGTCGTAAAGAATATCCAGCGATTTGATGTCTTTGAGAAGCTTGTGTTCGTGGCTCAGCAGATCATCGGTGACCTTGTCGATCTGCCCCTGCACATCTTCGAACCGCGCCAGAAAATTGGCAAAGGGCGCCGAGCGGCCCAGCAATCTTTCCCACCAGCTACGCTTGCGGCGCACATCCAGTTCCGAGACCGAAAAGCCCCGGATCGTGGTCACGATCTGGCGCAGGCTGTCGCCCGCGGGGCCGACGTCCTTGTTCTTGACATCGGCCAGCATCGCCTGGCTGATGATCTGCAATTCGCCCTGCGCGCGCGACCCGAAATTGACGATCGAGCCGGTATCGCCCATGTCGATTTCGTTCATGCGCGTGCGGATCTCGCTGGCCAGCGGGGCGGCGGCGGCGGCCAGTGGCACGATCTCGGCCCCTGGCTCCGCCAGAACCACGGCGGTCACGGCTTCGATTTCGGCCAAGGATTGCATGGCCTTTTCGCGGGTAGTCTCGGTCATTTCACATCTCCACTGTCACGGGTTACTACCCCTTCGCGCGCCAAGCGGTCGCGCAGCACGTCGATTTCCACGTCCAGATCCTCGCGCCCGCCGGAAATCAGGCTTTGGGTGCGCGCGGTGAAATTCGTCTCAAGATCGGCCAGCAGCGCTTCATAGTCAGCGCGCGCCTTGGGGTCGCGCGTGGCTACCCAGAGGTCGGCAAACTTGGCCGTCGCGTCGCGTGCGCCCATCAGATAGACGCCCATGTATCTGCGCGCGGCGGTCAGGTCGGCCGGGTCGTTTTCGACCGCGTGGAACAATTCGCGCGCGGTCGCGGCGAACAGGTCCACCCGCGCCTCAAGGCGGCGGTCATGGGCGCGCAGGATCGCGTCCTTCATCGCGGCCAGGTATTTTTCGCCCTCGGTGACGACGCGGGCGACGCGGTCTTGCTGGAACGGGTCGATCCCCTCCATGCCCTTGTCGCGCGTCGGGTCCAGCCCGTAAGCCAGCAGATGCAGCACCACCGCGATCAGGCCCAGCACCAGCGCGCCGCCCCAGCCAACCTGCGTGGCCCCCAGCACGATCCCGGCGCCAAACAGCACCGCCCCCAGCGCCTTGCGCGGCAGGGCCGGGCGACGGGCGGTCCGGCGCGCGTCATAGGCGGCCTCGGCGCGCAACCCTTCGCGGGTGATCCACGCCGATGCGGCAATCGCGGCAAAGGCCGACAGGCTGTAGGCCAGCACCAAAGGCCCGTCGCCAAAGGCGCCGAGCAGGAACGGCGCCGCCGCCAGCACGGTCCAGAACGGTCGGCCTTCAAGCTTGTGGCGGGGCGCGCCCTGGATCAGCCGACCCTTGCCGAGGGATCCCGGCGGTGTGTCGGCGGGTTCGGAGTGCGGCCGATCTTGCGGGCTGAATTTCCCGCCGAAACGTTCGGCCATCAGACGTTGCCCGTCAGGGCAACTGACAAGGTCAGCGCCAGCATGAGGTAAAATGCGATGCGCCGCACTGCGGTCTGAGACATTGGTCCCCCGAGGTTTTGACCCGGCGAAATTCTTTCCGGCCCTGATGTTATAGGGGTTTTAAGGCCGCGCTGCCAGTGTTTAGGCGGGCGCGGGGCGGGAAAGACGGTGCAGGTTTCCCCCCTTGGCCGGAGTGCGCCTTTGTCGTGCCGTGCCGCAGGCAATCCGGACCCGAGGCAGGTGGCGGCGCTGCCCGTCGGTCCTAGCCGCGACCGCGCGGCCCCGGCTTGCCGCCGCCCGCGCCTCTGGGCGCCCCCGAGGCGGGCTTGCCGGCGCCGCCGTGCGATTTGAACCCTGTCGAGCGTCCGCCACCGGCCCCACCGCCATGTGACTTGAACCCGGCCGATTTGCCGCCGGGCTTGTCGCCAAAGCTGCGCGGCTTGTCGCCATAAGGCTTGCCCGCTGATTTGTCATCCGAGCGCCCGGCATGGGTTTTATACCCCGGCGCTTTCGGCCCCGATCGGTCGCCGCCACTGCGGTCCTCGGCACGCTCGGCACGGTCGGCATAGGGTTTGCCAGCCGGTTTGTCGCCATACCCGCGGCCAGACGGCTTGTCGCCAAAGCTGCGCCTTTCAGAACCGGCGCCGCCGGGGGCCTTGCCCGCAGGCTTGTCGGCGCTCCAGCGTGGCTTGCGCGAGCCATCTGCCGGGGCGTCGCCGCGCGGTCCAAAGGGCTTGTGCTGGCCCTCGCCGCGTTGCTGCCGGTCGTCCGCACGCGCGCCGTAAGGCTTGCGCGGAGCCTCGCTGCGCCCCCCGTCGTCGCGCCGCGGCTTGTCACCATAGGGTTTGCGGTCGCCATCCCCGCGCGGCTTGTCACCATAGGGCTTGCGGTCGCCATCCCCGCGCGGCCGGTCACCATAGGGCTTGCGGTCGCCCGCATTGAACCGCCCGTCTTCACCCCGGCCGCCCTGACCCCGGCCGCCCTCGTCACGCGGGCGCCGCGCACCGGCGCCCCGCTCGCCACCCCGCTCGCCACCCCGATCCGCACTGTCGCCCCGAGGCGCACGCTCGGGGGCGTCTTCGTTGCCGGTCAGCAACCGCTCGCCCAACTGATCGCGCAGGATCTTGCGTTTGACCTCGACCACCGCGCCCGGCTCCATCTCATTCAGGCGAAACGGACCATAGCTGACCCGGATCAGACGGTTCACCACCATCTTCACTTCTTCCATCGCGCGGCGGATCTCGCGGTTGCGGCCCTCGCGGATGCCCACCGTCAGCCAGGCGTTGGCGCCCTGCTGCCGGTCCAGCGTTATTTCCATCGGCTGGAATTCCTCGCCATCAAGGATAATGCCGCGGCGCAAAGGGTCGAAGGTGGCATTGTCGGGACGCCCGTTCACCCGCACCCGGTATTTGCGCAGCCAGCCGGTCTCGGGCAGCTCCAACCGCCGCTTCAACCCGCCATCATTGGTCAACAGCAGCAACCCTTCCGAGTTGAGGTCAAGCCGTCCCACGCTCATCACCCGCGGCATGCCCTCGGGCAGGGTGTCAAACACCGTCTGGCGGCCCTTTTCATCCTTTTCCGAAGTCACCAGCCCCAGAGGTTTGTAGTAAAGCCAGACCCGGGTTTCTTGCGGCGCGTCGATCGGCTTGCCGTCCAGCGTGATCTTGTCGCGGGCGCTGACATCCAGCGCCGGGCTGTCGATCGCCTTGCCGTTGACCGTCACGCGCCCGGCAAGGATCATCTTTTCGGCATCGCGGCGCGAACAGATGCCCGATCGTGCCATCACCTTTGCAATACGCTCGGTTCCGGGGCGCTCGGCCTCGGGGGAGGGGGTGACTTTCTCGGATGCCATGGCG
This sequence comes from Rhodobacteraceae bacterium UBA6197, assembly GCA_002422085.1. Taxonomy (GTDB): domain Bacteria; phylum Pseudomonadota; class Alphaproteobacteria; order Rhodobacterales; family Rhodobacteraceae; genus UBA6197. Next base: position 112,432 of record DISZ01000001.1, on the reverse strand, counting down.
GGTGCTCCTGACCGGGTGGAAGGCGCCTCTCTACAGCCAAGCGGCGCAAAGTGAAAGCACCTTGCGCTGATGCGGTTTCCAAGGCCACAACAGACGCATGACCCCGTTTCGCAGCCATATGGGCGCAGCCCTTGCCGAAGCCCGCGCCGCTGGCGCGCGCGGCGAGGTGCCGGTGGGCGCGGTGATCGTCGGCCCTGACGGGCGGATCGTCGCCCGCGCCGGGAACCGCACGCGGGAATTGCACGACCCGACCGCGCATGCCGAGATCCTCGCCCTGCGCGCCGCCTGCGCCGAGCTGGGTTCGCAACGACTGCCGGGCCATGATCTCTACGTCACCCTCGAACCCTGCCCGATGTGCGCCGCCGCCTTGGCCAGCGCTCGTATCGCCCGGCTTTATTACGCTGCCGCCGACCCCAAATCCGGCGGCGTCGCGCAAGGGCCGCGCATCTTCACCCACCCGCAGTGCCACCACGTTCCCGAGGTCTATGACGGGATCTGCGCGCGCGACGCCGAGGCTCTGTTGAAGGAATTCTTCGCCGCAAGGCGCTGATGGCGTTTCTTTTTGGGGGAAATACTCCCGCCGGAGGCTCCTGCGGTCTGGTCCGGGAGCCTCCGGCGGGAGTATTTCCCCCAAAAAGAAACCGATCAGAAGTCAATCGGCTTCATCACCTCGGGTTCGATCACCCGCACCCCGGGCAGGCCCGCAATCAGCGCCGCTGCACTTTGTTCCAGAATCGGGAAGGTGCGGTAGTGGCAAGGGATCACGGTCTTGAAGTTGAAATAGCGTTTGGCGGCGTAGGCGGCGCGGTTCATGTCCATGGTGTAACGCCCGCCGGCACAAAGGATGCCAATGTCGGGTTTGTGGTAGTCGCCCATCCAGTCCATGTCGGCCATGATGTCGGTGTCGCCCGAAACATAGGTCGTATGGTCCTCGCCCGCGATCATGAAGCCCGCGGCGCTGCCGGCGGGCTGGGGTCGGCCGCCTTCATAGTCGATGCTGGCGGAATGAACCGCGTTGACCATGGTAACGCGTGCCCCGCCAAGGGTCAGCGTGCCGCCCTTGCCAAAGCCGATCGTCTCGATCCCTTCCTGCGCGCGCCAGATCTCGGAGAGTTCATGGATGCAGACGATCGGCAGGCCCTGCGTCCTGGCGATGGCCAACGAGTCGGCGGCGTGGTCACCGTGGCCATGGGTGATGAGCAGATGGGTCGCACCTGCCAACGCCTCGGTGCGGCGGTCCGCGGGGAACATCGGGTTGCCGGTCAGCCAAGGGTCGATCAGCAGCACCGCGCTTTCGATTTCCAGCCGGAAACCCGAATGGCCAAGCCAGGTCAGTTTCATTGTCTTCTCCTGTTGTGGACTCTGCCAAAGCCTAGCGCGTGTGGCGCCGAAGGGAAGGGCGCGCGTCTCTGCCACCCCTTTCCTTGCGCGCCGCGGCGCCTGCTGCCTGCGTGTCTTGCACGAAAGGGGCGGGGGCGCTAAACCCGGGCCAACAGAACCGGAGACCCTCATGTCCATCGACATCGACACTGCGCGCAAAGTCGCGCATCTGGCCCGCATCGCGGTCCCTGAAGCCGAGCTTCCGGCCCTTGCCGGAGAGCTGTCGGGCATTCTTTCCTTCATGGAGCAGCTCAACGAGGTCGATGTGACCGGGATCGAGCCGATGACCTCGGTCACGCCGATGCGCCTGAAGCGGCGCGAGGATGTCGTGACGGATGGCGGCTATCAGGCCAGGATCCTGTCGAACGCGCCCGATGCGCGCGAAGGGTTCTTTGCGGTGCCGAAGGTGGTCGAATGAGCGCGCTGAATGAACTGACGATCTCGGCGGCGCGCGATGCGCTGCGCGCCGGTGAGCTGAGTGCTGTCGAGTTGACCGAGGATTGCCTTGCCGCGATCGAGGGTGCCGGCGCGTTGAATGCCTTTGTGCATCTCACGCCCGACATCGCGCGCGCGCAGGCCGCCGCTGCCGATCTGCGGATCAAGGCCGGCGCGGCGCCGTCGCTGTGCGGTATTCCCTTGGGGATCAAGGATCTCTTCTGCACCAAAGGGGTGCCGTCGCAGGCCGCGTCGAACATCTTGCGGGGCTTTCGGCCGGAATACGAATCCACCGTCACGCAGAACCTTTGGGACGCGGGCGCGGTGATGTTGGGCAAGCTGAACATGGACGAATTCGCCATGGGCAGCTCGAACGAGACCGCCTGCTATGGCAATGCCGTCAACCCCTGGAAGGTGGATGGCCGGCAGTTGACGCCGGGCGGGTCTTCGGGCGGGTCCGCCGCCGCCGTGGCCGCCGATCTGTGCCTTGCCGCGACCGGCACCGATACCGGCGGCTCGATCCGCCAGCCCGCCGCCTTTACCGGTATCGTCGGGATCAAGCCGACCTATGGCCGGGTCAGCCGCTGGGGCGTGGTGGCCTTTGCCTCAAGCCTCGATCAGGCCGGCCCGATGACCAAATCGGTGCGCGACGCGGCGATCATGTTGGCGACGATGGCCAGCCATGACCCGAAGGATTCGACCAGCGCCGACCTTGCGGTGCCTGATTTCGAGGCCGCGCTGACGGGCGATATCCGCGGCAAGAAGATCGGGATTCCGCGGGAATACCGGATGGACGGCATGCCCGCCGAGATCGAGGCGCTTTGGGCCAAGGGCACCGCGATGCTGAAGGATGCCGGCGCCGAGATCGTCGACATCAGCCTGCCGCATACGAAATACGCGCTGCCTGCCTATTACGTCGTCGCCCCTGCCGAGGCCTCGTCGAACCTCGCGCGCTATGACGGGGTGCGCTATGGCCACCGCGCGAAACTGGGCGCGGGGGACGGCATCACCGAAATGTATGAGCGGACCCGCGCCGAGGGCTTTGGCAAAGAGGTCCAGCGCCGCGTGATGATCGGCACCTATGTGTTGTCGGCGGGTTTCTACGACGCCTACTACAACCGTGCCCGCAAGGTCCGCGCGCTGATAAAACGCGATTTCGATCTGGCCTTCGCGGCCGGGATCGACGCGATCCTGACCCCCGCGACGCCCTCGTCGGCCTTCGGTCTGGGCGAGATGGCCAATGCCGACCCGGTCGAGATGTATCTCAATGACGTGTTCACGGTGACGGTCAATCTGGCCGGTCTGCCGGGGATCGCGGTGCCGGTGGCGCTGGATGCCAAGGGGCTGCCGATGGGGCTGCAACTGATCGGGCGGCCCTGGGCCGAGGGCGATCTGCTCAATCACGCCTATGTGCTGGAACGCGCGGCGGGCTTCGTGTCCAAGCCGGGCAAATGGTGGTAAGGGGGGTGCCCCGCTTGGATGGTGACATGATGCGCAAGCTCGTTCTTCTTTTGCCGGTGATGGCGCTGACGGCCTGTCAGCCGGCGGTGCCCAATAGCGGCGCCGTTGGCGGCGTCGGCTTTGGCGATTACAGCAGCTATCTCGCGCAGCGTGAAGCCGCGCTTCAAGGTCAGGGCGCGGCCCCCGACGCGCCTTTTCTGGCCGCGACCGGCTACCGCTCGGACGGGCGCGCCATACCGCAGACCGCCACACCGCAGACCGCCACACTGCAGACTGGCGCCCCCGATACCGGCGCGGTGGCGCTGACGTCGCTGGGGGCGACGCTGCCGCCGCGCAGCGGCACCGGGGCCAATCCGGGCGCGCCGCTGAATGCGATGGGCCTGGATTCGGCTGCCACCGCCAGCGGCCCCTCGGCGGTGGCGCAAGCCAATGCCACGCCGCTGCCGCGCACCGCCTCGGGCGCGGTGATGTCCGACGAGAACAATTTTGACGCCGTCGCCGCGCGCGAAACCATCGCCAGCGACAAGGCCCGGATCGAGGCCAACCGCGCCGCCTATCAGCAGGTCCAGCCCGGTGCCTTGCCGGCGCGCAGCGGTGACACCGGGCCGAACCTTGCCGCCTATGCGCTGCAAGCCAGCAACCGTCTGGGCGAGCCGGTCTGGAAGCGCGGCGGCCTGTCGCTGGTCAATCACGACCGGGCTTGCGCGAAATTCGCCTCGCTCGATCAGGCGCAGATTGCCTTCCTGACCAAGGGTGGCCCGCAACGCGACCCCGGCAACCTTGACCCGGATGGCGACGGTTTCGCCTGCTTCTGGGATCCGACGCCGTTTCAGACCGCGCGCCAGTAGCGCCACCAGCAGCCATGCCGCACGCGCCCGCCGACCCGACCCCGACTTCGCCGAATTTCAACGCGCGCCGGGGCGGGGCCGTGCCGGCGCTGGTGGTGATCCACTATACCGCAATGCCAAGCTGCGCTGCCGCCCGCGCGCGGCTTTGCGATCCGGCGCATGAGGTTTCGGCGCATTGGCTGATTGCCGAGGATGGCACCCCCGAGGCGCTGGTCGATGAGTCGCTGCGCGCCTGGCATGCCGGGGCCGGCGCATGGGGCGGGGCGGCCGACGTGAATTCGCGTTCGATCGGGATCGAGCTGGCCAATTCCGGTGATGCCCCCTTTCCCGAACCGCAAATGGCCGCACTTGAGCGCCTGCTGGGGCAGATCCTCACGCGCTGGCACATTCCGCCCGAAGGCGTGATTGCCCATTCCGATATGGCACCTGCGCGCAAACGCGACCCCGGTCCGCGCTTTGATTGGCGTCGCCTTGCGCTGGCCGGGCTGTCGGTCTGGCCCGACGGCGATACCCCGGCCGCTGCCCGCGCCGAAGCCGCAGGCGATGCCGCCAAGGATATTCCAGACGATCTGCCCGCCGCCTTTCGCCGCGCGGCGAGCGCCTTTGGCTATCCCGATGCCGCGCCCGAGGCGCTGCTTGCCGCGTTCCGGGCGCGCTTTCGTCCTTGGGCAGAGGGCCCGCTTTCGGTGCAGGATCTGCGCCGGATCGACAGCCTCGCCCGTCACCACCCCAGCGCCCGTCCTGCCCCGGGCACCTGAGCGCCGCCAAAGGCGCGGCAATCGGTGCGAAAGCGGTCATCAAAGGGCGCCGATGACCGCTTTCAAAGCTCAGACCAGATCGGCGGGCAGAACGCCCTCGGGGATGTTCTGGTAGCAGACAGGCCGCAGGAAACGCCGGATCGAGAGGGTGCCGACAGAGGTTGCCCCAAAGTTGGTCGAGGCGGGGTAGGGGCCGCCGTGGACCATGCTGTCGCAGACTTCGACCCCGGTCGGAAAGCCGTTCGCCAGAACGCGGCCCGCCTTGCGTTCCAGCACTGGCAGCAGGCGGCGGGCAAGCGCCGTGTCGCCCGCGTCCATGTGCATTGTCGCCGTCAGCTGGCCCTCGAAACTGCGGGCGATCTGCTCCATCTCTGCCACGTCCTTCGCCACGACAACCAGCCCAAGCGGGCCGAAGACCTCTTCGGACAAGGCGTGATTGCCCAGCCAGTCGTGGGCCGAAACCTTGAACAGGAAAGGCTTTGCCTCGCGCCGGTCACACATCGAGGTCAGCAGTTCCTGAACCCCGGTTTGCGCCCCCAGTCTGGTCATGCCCGAGACATAGGCCTTGGCGATCCCGTCGGTCAGCATCACCTGCGCGCCACATTCGGCAAGCGCCGCACGGGCGGCTTCGATGAAACCGTCGGCGTCTGCGCCGTCAATCACCACGACGATGCCGGGGTTGGTGCAGAACTGACCCGCCCCCATGTTCAGCGATCCCGCCCAGCCGCGGCCAAGCTCGGCGCCGCGGTTGGCAAGGGCATCGGGCAACATGAACATCGGGTTCACCGATCCAAGCTCGCCGAAAAACGGGATCGGTTCGGGCCGCTGGGCGCAAAGATCAAAGAGCGCGCGACCACCGCCAAGGGACCCGGTAAAGCCCACCGCCTTGATCAGCGGGTGCTGGACCAAGGCCTGCCCGACATCGCGCTTGCCGCCTTGCACGAAGGAAAACACCCCGTTCGGCATGCCGCATTTCCGGATTGCGGCGTGGACCGCCTCTGCGACGATCTCGCCGGTGCCGGGATGCGCGCCATGGCTCTTGACGACGACCGGACAACCGGCGGCCAATGCCGCGGCCGTATCCCCGCCCGCGGTCGAAAATGCGAGCGGAAAGTTCGAGGCGCCAAAAACGGCCACCGGGCCGATCGGCCGCTGCATCATGCGCAGGTCGGGGCGTGGCAATGGCTGGCGGTCGGGCAGCGCCGCATCGTGGCGTCGATCCAGAAAGTCGCCGGCAAGAATGTGTTCGGCAAATAGCCGCAGCTGGCCCGTCGTCCGCCCGCGCTCGCCCTGAAGCCGCGCCTCGGGCAGGCCGGTTTCCTCGGTGCCGATCCGGGTAATCGCTTCGGCCCGTGCCTCGATTTCGTCGGCGATGGCATGCAAGAACGCGGCCCGTTCCTTGCGGGTCGCATAACCATAGCTCCAGAACGCCGCCTCGGCAGCCTTTGCCGCCCGGTCCACCAGTTCCGGCGTGCCGACCGAAAATGCATGCGGCGTGCCATGGGCCGGCTCGGACAGGAACGTCTGTTCGGTTCCGATCCACTCGCCGTTGATCAGGTGCTTGCCGTGGGGGGTAAATGTCATGTGGGACCCTTCCTTGTGATGCCGACAGGCTGCAGGTTCAGCACAGGGCGGTTGCGACGATGCCACCGGCTGGGCGCGAACCGCGCTTTGGGGGCTTGGTTCAAGCGCCGGAAATCAGCCATTTGCGTTCCGGAACTGTCCTAACGGAACTTTTCTTTTTCCGCTAGTATTTTTCTTATAGGAAAATTTGTTGCAAAAAAAAAGAAATCCGCACATGGTCGGGTCGGGAATCAACAGAGAGGTCCATAAAAATGAAAATGCTTACCCTGACCGCCGCCTTCGTCGCGGCTACCGGAATCGCGGGCGTCGCACATGCCGACAAGCTCGACGACATCATCGCCTCGGGCACATTGCGCTGCGCGGTTGTTCTCGACTTTCCGCCGATGGGCATGCGCGATGAGAACAATGTGCCGATCGGTTTCGATGTCGATTACTGCAACGACCTCGCCAAGGCGCTTGGCGTGACCGCCGAAATCGTCGAGACGCCCTTCCCCGAACGCATCCCGGCGCTGATGTCGGGCCGCGTCGATGTGGGCGTCGCCTCGACCTCGGACACGCTCGAGCGTGCCAAGACCGTCGGTTTCTCGATCCCTTATTTCGCCTTCGAGATGGCCGTGACCGCCAACGAAAAGTCGGGGATCACGTCCTTTGACAGCATGAAGGGCCACACCGTCGGCGCCGTTGCCGGGACCTTCGAGGCCATTGCCCTTGAAAAACAGGTCAATGAATGGGGCGAGGGCGAATTCCGCCCCTACCAGACCCAGGCGGACGTGTTCCTTGCGCTGAGCCAGGGCCAGCTCGAGGCAACCGTCTCGACCTCGACCGTCGCCATGGCGAACGTGAAAACCGGCAATTTTCCAGGCATCTCGGTGGTTGGCAAGGCGCCGTTCGACACCGACTACGTTGCGCTTTTCGCGAACCGCGCGGACTATGGCCTGCTCAACTATCTCAACCTGTTCGTGAACCAGCAGATCCGCACCGGCCGCTACGCGGAACTCTACGAGAAATGGGTCGGCGGCGATCTTCCGACATTGACGGTTCCCAACGCCTATCGCTGATCCGGGCCCGGCACCAACGGCGGCGCGGCAGACCCGCGCCGCCATTCCCTTCGATGTTCACCGGGGCGAAACGGCCATGTTCGACTACACATTCCAATGGAACCAGGTTCTGGTCCGGCTGCCGAAAATGCTGGACGGTGCCTTGGTGACGATGGAGGTCGCGGTGCTGTCGATGCTGATCGGCATCACGCTCGCCATCATCCTGACAATCCTGCGCCTTTCCGGCTCGCGCCCTCTCAAGGCCGTCGCGACCGGCTGGATCGAGATCGCGCGAAATACCCCCGCCCTGTTCCAGATCTACATGGCGCATTTCGGGGTGGCGAGTTTTGGCATCCATTTCAGCCCGTTCGTGTCCCTTCTCATCGGGATCACGTTCAACAACGCAGGCTATCTGGCCGAGAACTTTCGCGGGGCGCTCAAGGCCATTCCGGATACGCAGGCGCGGGCTGGTCGTTCGCTGGGAATGTCGCAGATCCAGGCGTTCGGCTACATTATCCTGCCGCAGATGCTGCGCATCTCGTTCCTGCCGATGACGAACCAGATGGTCTGGGCCATCCTGATGACGTCGCTTGGTGTGACCGTGGGGATGAATTCCGACCTCTACGGGGTCACGCAAGACCTGAACGCGCTGACCTTCCGCACGTTCGAGCTTTTCGCCATCGCCGGAGTGATCTTCTACGTCATCACCAAATTCATCACGCTGAGCGCACGCATCATCGCGTCGCGCCTGTTCCGGTATTGAGGGAGGACCGACCATGTTTGAGACAGCCCTCTCGGCCGCCGATCTGATCTTCCTTGCCAAGGGCGCAGGCATCACGATCGTCGTGACCGCGATTTCCGTGGTGATCGGAACGGTCCTTGGCATCCTGTTTGGTGTGCTGCGCGTGCAACTGGGGCCGATCCTGTCGGCGCCGCTGACCTTGTTTCTCGATATCTTCCGCTCGGTGCCGCTGTTGATCCAGCTGGTGCTGGCCAATTCCTTCATCGGCATGGTGTTGAAGCTTCAGTTGTCGGGCTTCTTCGTCGCCTGCATGGTGCTCTCGCTCTACACGTCAGCCTATTGCGCCGAACTTGTGCGGGGCGGGATTGACGCAGTGCCGGGAATTACCCGCCGCGCGGCGCGGTCGCTGGGCATGAGCTGGGCTCAGGACATGCGCTACATTGTCCTGCCTCTGGCCACGCGTGTTGCGCTGCCGTCGTGGATCGGGCTTGCGCTTGGGGTCATGAAGGACTCGGCGCTTGTCTATGTCGTGCAGGTGACCGAACTGCTGAAATCGACCCAGATCCTCATTACGCGCCTGCAAGAGCCGCTGTTCCTGCTGCTAATCTGTGGCGCTTTCTACTTTATCATCAGCTTCCCGCTTGCCCGTTTCGGCGGTTATCTCGAAAAAAGGTCGTCCAATGATTGAAATCCAGAACGTCCACAAATCCTTTGGCCAGCTCGAGGTGCTCAAAGGTATCGACCTGGTCGTCCAGAAAGGCGAAGTGGTTACCGTGATCGGCGGCTCCGGGTCGGGAAAATCGACGCTGCTGACCTGTATCAACGGGCTCGAGCCGATCAATTCCGGCAAGATCCTGGTCGACGGCACCGAGGTTCATGCCAAATCGACCAACCTCAACAAATTGCGCCGAAAGATCGGCATCGTGTTTCAGCAGTGGAACGCCTTTCCGCATCTGACCGTGCTGGAAAACGTGACCCTTGCGCCGCGCAAGGTGCTTGGCATGGCCAAGGCCGAGGCCGAGGCGATCGCCGAACGGCAGCTCATGCATGTCGGGCTTGGCGACAAACTCCTGGCCTATCCGTCGCGGCTGTCGGGCGGCCAGCAGCAGCGGATGGCGATTGCCCGCGCGCTTGCCATGGCGCCGGACTACATGCTGTTTGACGAGGTGACCTCGGCGCTGGACCCGCAGCTTGTGGGCGAAGTGCTTGAAACGCTGAAGATGCTTGCCGAGGAAGGCATGACGATGATCTGCGTGACGCATGAAATGGCGTTTGCCCGCGACGTGTCCAAGCGGGTCGCCTATTTTCATCAGGGCGTCATGGCCGAGATCGGCGCGCCAGAGCAGATCTTTGGCGACCCGCAGCACCCGGAAACCAGAAAGTTTCTTGCCAGCGTGCGCTGACTGCCGGCCCGAGGCAGGGGGGCGCCTTGACCGCCGCGCGGCGCAAACCAGAAAAGGCGCGGGTTTCGAGCCGCACCTTCATTCTTGCCAGAGACCAGCCTGCCAGAGACCAGCCTAACCGCTAATCGCCGCGAGGCCGAGTTTCTCGAACCGGTCAAGTTGGTCCATCTCTGCCGCGCTCAGGACAATTCCCTCGCGCAGGGCCTTCCGGCGCGCCTCGAACCGGCGCTGCGAGGGCAGGCGCGCACCTTGGGCATTGATCGCGTCCAGCAGCCTTTCGCCCTCGACGATCGGATCGCGACCGCTGCGCGCCGCGAAGACCTGCGGATCCAGCGCCAGCACCAATGCCCCGTGGCGCGGCAACAGGTCTGTTCCGCCCATGAAGTCAAGGGCTTCCTTGCTCATGAATTCGCCCAGCATGGCGCCGGCCAACAGTTCGATCATGGTCGAGATCGCCGAGCCCTTGTGGGCGCCAAAGGTCAACATCGCGCCGTCAAGCGCCGCTTCCGGGTCGGTCGTCGGGTTGCCATTGCGGTCGACCGCCCAGCCTTCCGGGATCGGCTTGCCCGCACGACGGCAAAGCTCGATCTCGCCGCGCGCCGCCATGCTGGTCGCGAAATCGAACACATAGGGGGTCTCGCCCAGTCGCGGCCAACCAAAGGCGATCGGGTTGGTGCCAAGCAGCGGCACCTTGCCACCCGCCGGCGCGACGAAGGAATAGCTCGGGCACATCGAAAGCGACGCGAGCCCCTGTTCGGCCAGCGCCTCGACATCATGCCAAAGCGCCGAGAAATGCAGGCAATCGCGGATCACCAGTGCCGCCAGCCCGGTTTCGCGGGCGCGCGCCACCAGCAGGGGCTTGGCGGCGTCGAACGCGGGGTTCGAGAATCCGCCCTTGGCGTCAACCTCGATCACCGACTTGCCCGCGTCATGGATCTCGGGCACCGCGTCCGGCGCGACCTTGCCGGCGGCGATGACGCGCAAACATCCCTCGATCCGATAGAGCCCGTGTGATTTGCAGTTGTCGCGTTCACCGGCAACGATCACCCGCGCCACGGTCTTGGCGCTTTCGGGGCGCACGCCGCTGTTTTCAAAGATCTTCTGGACACGCGCAAGCAGCGCATCGACGGAAATGACATTTGGCATGGCCATGCTTGGCAGTCTCCCTTGCGGCAGCATTCGGTGGAAAAGCACGAAATCTGGTGTGCCCTACTTGTCCACGTCGATATAGGTGCAGGCCCAGAACACCTTGGTCTCGGTATCATCCAGCGCGCGCAGGCCGTGCTTGATCGTGCTGTCGAAATAGGCGCAATCGCCGGGTTCCAGCACGACCGGCTGGTAGTGCTCGACGACCAGTTCGACCCGCCCGCTCAGCACGTAAAGCGTTTCTTCCCCGTCATGGGATTCAAGATCGTCATGGCTCAGCGGCGCGCGTTTCTCGACAAGCGTGACCAGCGGGATGATCTTCTTTTCCGCAAGGGCGTTGCAAAGCACCTCGTATTCGAAATTCTTCGAACGCACCTTGCGCCCTTGCCCGGCCTTGGTCACGGTCATCCGCGTGGTCTGATGCGCTTCGTGATCCGACGAAAACAGCCGCTCCATGCCGATGTCGTAGGCGCGTGCGATCCGCACGAGGTTCTCGTAGCTTGGCGAGACGCGGCCGTTTTCGATCTTGTGGATGGTCGAAAGCGCAAGCCCGGTCCGATGCGCCGCGCTTTCAAGCGTAAAGCCGCAGGCCTGACGCACGGCCTTCATCCGGCTGCCAAGGTCGGTGCGCAGTTGCAGGCGCTCGGCTTCCCAGCCGTCGGTCGCCGCTTCGGCATCGACGGCGTCGTGGGAAGATTTTTCTATTTGCGACATATTTTTCTTTTCTTACCAGTTGTGATCGTTTAAGCATATTTTTGTAGACAGTGCAATATTAGCAAGCAATGAAATACCAAGGATATCCAAAAGTCGGCCCTTTCTAACTCTGATCGGGGTGAAATGTCCGAAATGCCGGATACTTGACCGACAGGAGACGAGATATGGCGACCACCATCATAGCCGCGCGCGCTCAGGGGCCGCTGCTCGTGTGCGACGAAGGCCTGAGCGTCTGGGGTGGCGTCAATCCCGCGACGGGCGAGATCATTGATGCGCACCATCCGCAGCATGGCCGTTCGCTGTCGGGCCACATCGTCTTGATGCCGACCAGCCGCGGCTCTTGCACCGGTAGCGGTGTGCTTTTGGGTCTGGCCCTTGCCGGCACCGCGCCGAGGGCGCTGATCTTCAAGGAAAACGAAGACATCCTTACCCTTGGCGCCTTGGTCGCGGGGCGGCTTTTCGATCGTGAAATCGCCGTGCTGCGCCTGTCGGCGGTAGAATATGACGCGCTGGCGCGGGAAAAATCGGCAACGATCACCGAAACGTCGCTGAAGGCGGGCGACCTCGAATGGCCGCTGGTGCCGGTCAAGGCCCGGCCGCTGGCCCTCAGCGACGCCGACCGCGCCATGCTTGCGGGGGAACACGGCGACGCGGCCCGGCTTGCGATGGAAATCATCACCACCATGGCGATCGCGCAAGGCGCCAGCCGCCTTATCGACGTGAGCCGGGTCCATATCGACGGGTGTATCTACGCCAGCCCGGCCTTTCTGACCTTCGCCCGTGCGATGGCTGACAAGGGCGGGCGCGTGCGGGTGCCGACGACGATGAACGCAATTTCGGTGGATCATGCCAACTGGCGCGCTCAGGGTGTCGCCGAGGACTTCGGCGTTCCGGCGGCCGGTCTGGCGGATGCCTATGTCGAGATGGGGGCAAGGCCCAGCTTTACCTGTGCGCCCTATCTGCTGGAGGACTGCCCGACGGTGGGCGAAGACATCGCGTGGGCGGAAAGCAACGCGGTGGTCTATGCCAACAGCGTGCTTGGCGCGCGCACCGTCAAGCATGCCGACTTCATGGACCTGTGCATCGCGCTGACCGGTCGTGCGGCGTGCGCGGGCGTCTATCTTGCCGAAAACCGCGTGCCGCGCCGGATCATCGACGTGACCATGCCCAAAGACGCGGATGATGCCTTCTGGCCCATGCTGGGGTGGCTTGTCGGCCAAGCCGCGCCGGAATGTATTCCGCTGATCCGCGGGCTTGAAAAGACCCATCCGTCCGAGGATGACCTCAAGGCACTCTGCGCGGCCTACGGGACCACATCCGCCGCACCGATGCTGCACATCGCAGGCATCACCCCCGAGGCCGACCTTGCGCCGGCACCGGGTTCGGATCACGTCACGCTTGGCGCCACGGATTTCGCCCGGCTTTGGGCCGAGTTCAATCAGGGCGCAGACAAGGTTGACCTCGTCGCCTTGGGAAGCCCCCACTTCTCGGCACCTGAATGCGCCGCCTTTGCCGCACTGATGGAAGGCACGCACACCCATCCGGAGGTGACGGCCATCATCACCCTCGGGCGCGGCACGCTGGCCACCATTGCCGCCAACGGTGTGAAGGCGCGGCTCGAGGCCGCCGGCGTCAAGATCATTCCAGATCTGTGCTGGTGCTCGATTTCGGAACCGGTGTTCCCGCCCTCGGCCAAGGTCCTGATGACCAATTCCGGCAAATACGCGCATTACGCGCCCGGATTGAGCAACCGTGCCGTTCGTTTCGGCGCGCTCGCCCAATGTGCCGAGTCCGCGCGCAGCGGCCGCGCGCCCGCGTCGCCGCCGATCTGGATTTCCCGCGGCGATGCGCCCTGATCGCTGATCGCGACCCGGCGGCCCGACGCGGCCTACCCCCAATAGAACAACCAACGGAGCCATCCCCATGAACAAAGAAGTGTTTTTCGGCACGATCCCCGCGCTGCTGACCCCTTGCACGCCCGATCGCCAACCCGACTTCGACGCACTGGTGCGCAAGGGCAAGGAGCTGATCGCGGCGGGCATGTCCGGCGTGGTCTATTGCGGTTCTTGCGGTGACTGGCCGCTGATGACCGACGCGCAGCGCATGGAAGGTGTCGCGCGTCTGACCGAAGCCGGCGTGCCGGTGGTTGTCGGAACCGGCGCGATCAACACGAAATCCGCCGTGGCCCATGCCGCGCACGCCCAGAAGGTTGGTGCGGCTGGTTTGATGGTGATCCCGCGGGTTCTGTCGCGTGGCCTCTCGGTCGCCGCACAGCGCAACCATTTCAAGGCGATCCTCGACGCCGCGCCGGACGTGCCCGCGATCATCTACAACAGCCCCTACTATGGCTACTCGACCAAGGCCGACCTGTTCTTTGCCCTGCGCGCCGAGCACAAGAACCTGATCGGGTTCAAGGAATTCGGCGGCAAGGCCGATCTCAGCTACGCCGCCGAACACATCACCTCGCAAGATGACGATGTCATCCTGATGGTGGGCGTGGATACCGAGATCTACCACGGTTTCGTGAAATGCGGCGCGGTGGGGGCGATCACCGGCATCGGCTCGATCCTGCCGAAAGAGGCGCTGTTGCAAGTGGCGCTGTCAAAGCGCGCAGCCCAAGGCGACCCCGAAGCCGATCTGCGCGCGCGCGAACTTGAAAGCGCCCTTGCAGTGCTGGCGAAATTCGATGAGGGCGTCGATCTCGTGCTTTACTTCAAACATCTCATGGTTCTGGGGGGCGACGATCAGTACCTGCTGCACATCAACGAAACCGATGCGCTGTCGCCGTCTCAGGCCGGGTTCTGCGCGGCCCAGTTCGACCAGTTCAACGCCTGGTTCGCGAACTGGTCAAAGCAGGGCGGAGTGATCGCCGAATGCATGTGATCGACAGCCATACCGGAGGCGAGCCCACCCGGGTGATCCTCGACGGCGGCCCGGATCTGGGGTCCGGGCCTCTGGCCGATCGCGCGCGCCGGCTTGCGAGCGAACATCACGATTTCTACCGCTCGGTCATCCTCGAGCCGCGCGGTCAGGTGGCGATGGTCTGCGCCCTCTTGGTCACGCCGGTCGATCCCGACTGCGTGACCGGCGTGATCTACTTTGACTCAAAGGCGGTGCTTGGCATGTGCGGGCATGGCACGATCGGCCTTGCCGCGACGCTTGTGCACATGGGGCGCATCGGTCTGGGCTTGCACAAGATCGAGACCCCGGTGGGTGTCGTCACCGTCGATGTCATCGACCCGAACACCGTGACGGTGACCAATGTCGAAAGTCGGCGCACGCAACAGGCGGTGTCGGTCGAGGTTGACGGATTCGGGACGATTTCCGGCGACGTGGCCTATGGCGGCAACTGCTTTTACCTAGTTGACCCCAGCCCGATCCCCGTCACCGCGTCGAACATCGCGCAACTGACCACGGTCACGGTCGCGGTGCGTGCGGCGCTTTGGGCCAAGGGCGTGGGATGCGATACCGGCACGCCGGTCGATCATGTGATCTTCTACGGCCCCGCCGAAACCGCCGAGGGGCACAGCCGCAACTTCGTGCTTTGCCCCGATGACGCCTACGACCGGTCGCCCTGCGGCACCGGCTGTTCGGCGCGCCTCGCCTGCCTCGCAGCGGATGGTCGGCTTGGCGAGGGCGACGAGATCGTGCAGGAAAGCGTCATCGGCAGCACCTACCGGCTGTCCTACCGCAAGGGCCCGAACGGCGGCGTGATCCCCTCGATCACCGGCAAGGCCTATGTCATGGCCGAAAGCGAACTGCTTTTTCTGGCGCAGGATCCGTTCAGAAAAGGGATCGCCCTGTGAACCCCGCGGCTCCGTGTTTCCTGTCGCCCCGCGTTCCGCGCCGCCCGGTGTTCCCTGCGGCTCCGTGTTTCCTGTCGCCCCGTGTTCCCTGCGGTCCCGCGTTCCGCGCCGCCCTGTGTTCCCACTTGCCCGGTGATCCCCGTCGCCCGGTGCGAGCAAGGCACCAAACCTGTCCTTCACCAATAGCCTCAAACAGGAACTAGACCCGCCATGGCGCAATCCGATCAAACTGAAATCCTTGTCATCGGGGCGGGGATCATCGGCGTCACTGCCGCGCTTGCGCTTCAGGCCGATGGGCACAAGGTCCGCATTCTCGACCGCAAGGGCGTTGCCGCCGAGGCCTCGTGCGGCAATGCGGGGGCCTTTGCCTTTACCGATATCGAACCGCTGGCGACGCCCGGCATCATGCGCAAGGCCCCGAAATGGCTGCTGGATCCGCTTGGGCCGCTGTCGCTCCGCCCCGCCTATGCGGCAAGGATCGCGCCGTGGATGCTGCGTTTCTGGCGCGCGAGCTGGCAAGACCGCTATGACGCGTCGGTCACCGCCCAGTCCGCGTTGATGCGCCTGTCGCGCCAATCGCTCGAGCGGCTGATCGTCGAGGTTTCGGGCGAGCCGCTCATGCGCCGTCAGGGGCAGCTCCAGCTTTATGAAGGCCGGGCGCAGTTCGAGGCAAGCCTGCCGGCGTGGGAGCTGCGCCGCCGCCACGGGATCGCCCTTGAATTGCTCGAAAGCCCCGATGCCATCGCCCGGATCCAACCGGGCGTGCACCCGCGCTTTACCCATGCGGGCTTTACGCCGGACTGGATGAATACCGTCGATCCGGCACTTTGGACCAACCACCTTGCCCGGCGTTTCGTTGACGCAGGCGGGGTGATCGAGATCGCCGACATCCGGGCCGTGACGCCGCATCTGAGCGGGGTCGATGTGGTCACCGGCGCGGGGTCACGCCGCGCGGCTCAGGTCGTTGTCGCGGCGGGCGCCTGGTCGCATCATCTTGCGCGCACGCTTGGCGACCGGATCCCGCTGGAAACCGAGCGCGGCTACAACACGACCTTTCCGACCGCCAGCTTCGATCTGCGCACGCATCTGACCTTCAGCAACCACGGCTTTGTGGTTACCCGTATCGGCGAGGGGCTGAGGGTTGGCGGTGCCGTCGAACTTGGCGGGTTGAAGCTGCCGCCGAACTACAAACGCGCCGAGATCCTCGTGCGCAAGGCCAGCGAATTCCTGCCGGGTTTCGATCCGCGCGGCGGCACGCAGTGGATGGGGTTCCGGCCCTCCTTGCCCGACAGCCTGCCGGTGATCGGCCGCTCGCCAAAGTCGGATCACGTGATCTACGCCTTTGGCCACGGCCATCTTGGCCTGACCCAGTCGGCCGGCACCGCCAGGCTTGTCGCCGACCTCGCCGCGCGGCGCGATCCGGAAATCGCGCTCACGGCCTTCGACCCGCGGCGTTTCTGACCGGGAAACGGCCTGCCAGATACCGCGTGTCTCTGGCGGGCGGTATCTCTGGCGGGCCGCGTCGCTGTCAGGCCATATCGCTGCCAGGCCGCGTCTCTGGCAGGCGGTGCCCCTATCCAAAAAGGCGCGGCCAGGTGTCCGCGATACGGTAGCCGCCGGGCCAGGGGTCGCTGGGGTCCAGCATGTGCTGATGCGTTCCCGTGATCCAGGCCCGGCCGCTGATCTCGGGCCGGACCGCGTCAAGATCGCCAACCCGTGTCGTTCCCAGTATCTTGCCGTGAAACTCCGAGCCAATAATCGACACGCCGGTAAAGCGGTCCTTTGGCCCCATTTCCCCGCGCGCATGCAAGATCGCCATGCGCGCCGATACCGCAGTGCCGGTCGGTGAACGGTCCAGCTTGCCGGGCTGAATCGCAACGACCGATGGCGCGCGCAGCTGGTTGCCCTCGCGCAGGATCCTGCCGGCAAAAAGGCAGAAGGAATGATGCCCCCAGTCGGGCTTTTCGGGGTGCTCGAAACGGTACTGCGCATTGGCGGCATTGGTGATCCGGATGCCAAGCTCGGCGATGTCGCGCGCGTTTTGCGCCACCAGCGCGACCCCAAGCGCGTCGGGATCCACAACCACGAAACTGTCCCCGCCAAACGCGGTGTCAACGCGGATCGTCCCCAGCCCCGGCACCTCAAGCGGCACGGCAAGGCGGCTGGCAAATGACGGCAGGTTCTCCACATGGATACGGTCGGCCTTGCCGTTGGCACATTCGGCCCTCACCCGGACCAGCCCCCCAGGCGCCTCGAGCACCATCTCTGTGATGGGCTCCTGCATCGCAATGATGCCACTGTCGAGCAGCACGGTCGCCACGCAGATCGAGTTCGATCCGGACATCGGCGGCGTGTCCTCGGGCTCCATGATGATCCAGGCGGCCTGTGCCTCGGGATGCTTGGGCGGAACCAGTAGGTTCACATGACGAAAGACCCCGCCGCGTGGTTCATTGAGCACGAAGTTGCGCAGCGTCTCGTCCTTTGCAATCCATTTGCGCTGTTCCCAAAGCGTCTCTCCCGGTGGCGGCGCCACACCCCCGACGATGACATCCCCGACCTCGCCCTCGGCATGACACGAGACGACATGAATGACCTTTGTGCTGCGCATCTTCTTCTCCGCTGTGGCCCGCTCAAAGGCGTCGCGTTTCGTCGGGCACTTTTCGGCCCTTCGGCCTGTTGCCGGCATATTGGATCTGATCTCAACCCATAGGCAAGCTTGCGACGGCCTTCTTGCAAAAAAGGCCCCCCAAAGGGCCCCCCCCCCCGCGTGCCGCGTGTCTGGCCGTCGATCACATTGACAGCGCCCGATCCCCACAGCCGGCCTGCCTGCGCCGCGCACGCCGCCGCAATCCGGCCCGGCATCGACGCCCGCCCCGCCCCGCGCCGCGCCGCTTGGCCGGAAAACAGAAACGCAAAGACTGCCGCCGCTTCTTTTTGGCTCAAATACTCACCTTCAGACGCTGACCGCCCTCCATGGTTCGGGGTATTTGCGTTGACGTGGGGCGCGGCGGCGCGTAAGCCGCCTGCGCGCGGATGGCCGGATGACCGCGTGCGTTCAAGGGTCCGTTCGCGGAAACCGGGGCGCGCGAGGAAAGTCCGGACTCCATGAAGAAACGGTGCCGGGTAACGCCCGGCGGGGGCAACCCCAGGGAAAGCGCCACAGAAAAGAAACCGCCCGCCGCTTGCGGCAGGCAAGGGTGAAACGGTGGGGTAAAAGCCCACCGCGGGCCTGGTAACAGGACCGGCACGGCAAGCCCCACCGGGAGCAACGCCGAATAGGGGCCTCGCGCGGGGCAGGTCGGGCAACCGATACCGCCGCAGGGAACTTCGACCCGAGAGGCCCGGGTTGGCAGCTAGATCCCGTCGGCAACGGCGGGGCCAGAGGAATGGTCATCGAAGGGGTTTGCGCAAGCGGCCCCGGAACAAAATCCGGCTTACAGGCCATCCGCGCACCGATTTCGGCCGAAAAATTCGGGTTTCCCCTTGTCGGATCGACGACCTTTCCCAAGTATCAGGACAGGCGCGGACTCATCCGCGCATGAGGCCAACCTGTCAAAAGGAGACCGTCATGAGTTTTGTCAAAACCCTTGCCATGCTTGCCGTGGGCTTTGCCGCCGCACGTGGGGTGGATAAATACCGCAAACTGGGCGGAATGGATGGCGTCAAGGACGCGCTGCGCGGGGCGGGTGCGCCGGGCGGCATGGCCGATCAGGTGGGCGACATGGCCGAGAAGTTCGGCGTGCCGGGCGGCAAGGACGCGGTGCGCGACATGTTCACCAAGTTCGGCGGCGCGGCGGCGGGCGCGACCGAAGCGACCGAGGCCGGTCTGGGCAGCCTTGTCGCGGCGATGAGTGGCGCCGCCGGGGCGGGGGCCAAGTCGATGGGCGACCTTTGGGGCAACCTGACGGCGGGCACTCCGGTCGACGCACTGGCCGAGGAAAACGCCCAGCTGATGATCCGGGCGATGATTCAGGCGGCGAAATCCGACGGTCAGATCGACGCCGACGAACGCGCGCAGATCCTGTCGCATCTGAAGGAGGCCTCCGAGGCGGAAATCGCCTTCGTGCAGGGCGAACTGGACGCGCCGCTGGATGTGTCCGCGCTGGCCTCGGCGGCGGGCGAGACGCTCAAGACGCAGGTCTATTCCGCCTCGTTGATGGCGATCAAGGTCGATACCGATGCCGAGCGTGTCTATCTGCGCAATCTGGCGCAGGCGCTGGGCCTCGAGGCCGCCACCGTCGCGCAGATCCATACCGGGATGGGCAAGCCGCTGGTCTGATCGCCGCTGGCCGCAGCGGGCACGCGCGCGGCGTCACCCGCGCGCCAGTATTCGCCAGATTTGGTGCGATTGGTGTTGACTCGGGCCGGGCCATGGGTAAAAGGCGGGCTTCAAGGATTTTTCGGGCGGTGATCGCCCGGCTCTAGGAGACTGATTATGGCGAAGCCGACGACGATCAAGATCCGTCTGAACTCGACGGCGGGCACCGGGCACTTCTACGTGACCAAGAAGAATGCCCGCACCATGACGGAAAAAATGACCGTGAACAAATATGATCCGGTCGTGCGCAAGCATGTCGAATACAAGGAAGGCAAGATCAAGTAAGATCAAGCCCATCCCGCAAGGATCAAGGCCGCACCGTGGGTGCGGCCTTTCTTGTTTCGCAAGCCCCTGACCCCCCTGTTCTGGCGCAGGCCAAGGTGCCGCGCCAGAAATCATCGGGGCGCTGCTTCGGGCACTGCGGCTGTGTCGGCAGGACAGTCAGCCGTTTGCGGCCTGAAGAAATTTCGGATTTACAAAGATGACTATTTCGGTAAGAGATTGTCCTTGCCACCCGTGATGCGCGATGGTGTCGCGGACCTGCCCCTTGCTGCCCGACAACAGGACTTCGACATGACCCGACCAATCCTTGCCCTGACCCTTGCGACCGCCGCCGCCGCCGCGCTGTTGGCCGCCGCGCCGACCCGCGCCGATGTGGCCGAGGCAGTGACGCAGGATATCCTGCCCGGCTATGCCCGCTTTGCCGAGGCGACGGCGGCGCTTGCCGAGGTGGCGGCGCAAGATTGCCGCGCGCCGGCGCTGCGCCCGGCATGGAATGGCGCCTTTGACGCCTGGCTCGGGGTCGCGCATCTGCGCCTTGGCCCGGTCGAGACCCAGGGCCGGGCACTGGCGATCGCCTATTGGCCCGACCCCAAGGCGATCGGCGCGCGGCAACTGGCCGAGATGCAAGCCGCCGCCGACCCCGGCCTGACCACGCCCGAGGGCATGGCGCAGGCCTCGGTCGCGGCCAAGGGGCTGTTCGGGCTTGAACGGCTGCTTTACGGCCCGGACTACGGCGCCGACAGTTACGACTGTGCATTGGCCGGGGCGATGGCGCAGGATCTGGCAGCGACGGCGGCCTTGGTGGCGGCGGAATGGGGCAGCGCGGGCTCGGGCGGCTATGCCGATCTGCTGCTGAGCGCCCCGGCGCCGGAAAACCTGACCTTCCTGACCCTGACCGAGTCCCGTCAGGCGCTGTTCACGCAGCTGATTTCCGGGTTGGAATTCGTGGCCGATCAACGGCTTGGCCGCCCCTTGGGCACTTTCGACAACCCCCACCCGGAACGGGCCGAGGCGCTGGCCTCGGGTCGCCCGTTGCGCAATGTGGCGCTGTCACTGGCGGCGTTGCAGGCCTATGCCGATGCGCTGGGCGGCCCCGCGCCGCTGACCGATGCCGCCTTCACCCGCGCCCGCACGCTGGCCGAGGCGCTGCCGGACCCCTTGCTCGGCGGCGTGGCCGATCCCTCGGGCCGGCTCAAGGTCGAGATCTTGCAACAGGCGGTCAAGGCGACGGTCGACGCCGCCCTTGGTGAGATCGGTGCCAGCCTCGGCGTCGGCAAGGGCCTCAACGCCGTTGACGGTGACTAGGATGCAGCGCCGCCATTTTCTGACCAGTCTCGCCGCGGCCACCGCCTTGCCCCGCCTTGGCTGGGCCGATGTCGGCAGCCCGGCCTTTCTGGCCGCCGCCCGCGACCCTTCGGGAGGCCACGCGCTGTTCGGGCTGACGGCGGCGGGCGCGCCGCTGTTTCAACTGCCGTTACCGGCGCGCGGTCACGCCGCCACCGCCCATCCGACCCGCCCCGAGGCGGTGGCCTTTGCCCGTCGCCCCGGTGTCTTTGCACTGGTCATCGACTGCACCAGCGGCGCGGTTCTGGCCCGGCTGACCCCGCCCGAGGGCCGCCAGTTCAACGGCCATGGCGCCTATTCGGCCGATGGCAGCGTGCTTTACACCTCCGAGGTGGTGGCCGAGGGCTCGGCCGGCAGGGTCGGGCTTTGGGATGCGGCGCGCGGCTATCTGCGGCTGGGCGAATTCGCCTCGAACGGGATCGGCCCGCATGACCTGCGCCGGCTGCCCGGCTCTGAGATGCTGGTCGTGGCCAATGGCGGCATCCAGACCGATCCGTCGGACCGCACGCCGCTGAACCTGACCGAGATGCGCCCGAACCTCAGTTATCTTTCGCCCGAGGGTGCGCTGCTCGATATGGTCGAGCTGCCCGATCTGGCGCAGAACTCGATCCGGCATCTGGCGGTGCGCGCCGACGGGCTGGTGGCCTTTGCGATGCAGTGGCAGGGCGATCTGGCGGAGGCGGTGCCGCTGTTGGGCCTGCACCGGCGCGGCGCGGCGGTGCAGCTTTGCCCGCCCGTCGAAACCGAGGCGCTGGCGATGCAGGGCTATGCCGGCTCGATCGCCTTTTGCGCCTCGGGGGCCGAGGTGGCGATCACCTCGCCGCGCGGCGGTCGGGTGCAGGCCTATGACGCCGAGGGTCTCGAGATCTGGAGCCTTGCCCGCGCCGATGTCTGCGGCCTTGGTCCTGATCTGGGCACGGGCACGGGCTTTGTGGTGACCGACGGCGCCGGCCTGATCGCTTCGGTTGCCAAGGGCCGCCTTGCGCCTCTGGCCCGCGCCGACGTGGCCTGGGACAACCATCTGGTGGCGCTGGGTTGACGCCG
Source organism: Rhodobacteraceae bacterium UBA6197 (assembly GCA_002422085.1). Taxonomy (GTDB): domain Bacteria; phylum Pseudomonadota; class Alphaproteobacteria; order Rhodobacterales; family Rhodobacteraceae; genus UBA6197. The sequence continues at coordinate 90,130 of DISZ01000001.1, read as the reverse complement.
GGCCCGGGCGGCCGCCGCCTGTGACGCCCGTGGGGCAGGCCCGTGCAGAGCAAGGCGCGGGGGGAGGGGGCAAAAGCACGCGCGTGATGCAGGACGCTGTGCTTGCCGGGCGGTTCCGCACGCGCCTTGCGGGGCGCGTGCCGGGTAAAGCGCGCCGGAGCCGGGCTGCGCAGGCCGCCGTGACTGGAAATCCTGATGCAAGAGGCGCGGCCGGACCATCGCAAGGCAATGGCGAAGAACCTGACCGCTCTCGGCCCGCAACGATCATGCGAAGAACGGCCCTTATGCTGCGCCCGGATCAGGGGGGAGGCTATGCGAATCGGACTCGGTGGCCCGAGAGGTCGCGGTCCGTTCATGACGGACACGCGCAGATCGTTCTTGGGTGTCCGCTTGGTCTGGCGCGCGGCAAACTGATCTTCGGCCTGCTTTCGCGCGGCTTCTCGGTCCGCCACAACGTCCGGCGCTTCGTCGAACCCGGCACTCTTGCCCAAGCCGGAGCCGTGGCTCCCTGTCAGGACGACGAAGCTCAACGTGACGATGAGGCGAGGCCCTCGACGCGCGGCCATTCCGAGGGGTGCCAAATTGCCGGCCTGTTGAAACAATCGGTCGAGGTAGCCCACTACCGGCCCCGGACAGGTCGTTGCGCCCCGCCGCATCCCGGCGTAGCCTGAGCGCGTGGCCCCTGAATTTGGAGAGCGCCCATGCGACAGCCCCGTGCCCTGCCTCTTGCCTTTGGCCTGCCGCTTTGCGCGGGCCTGATGGTCGCGCTTGCGGCCTGCCTGCCGCTGAAGGATGCCGTCTCGGCCCCCAGTGGCGCCGATGACTACGCCGATTTCTGCGCCGTCTGCCACGGTGTCAGCGGCAAGGGCGATGGCGCGGTGGCCGCCGACATGGGCCTGAAGCCCACCGATCTGACCATGCTGGCGGCGCAAAACGGCGGCACCTTTCCCAAGGCGCGGGTGATGAGCAAGATCTGGGGCTATACCAAGACCCCCCCGTCGGCCAATATGCCCGCCTTCGCGGCGCTGCTCGAGGGCGATATGGTTCTGGTCGATACCGGCGACGGCATCGCCACCCCGACCCCGCTGCGCCTGGCGCAGCTGGGCGACTATGTCGAGGCGCTGGGGGTCAAGGCGCGCAAATAGCGCTTGTTTCGGGCCTTCTGTGCCCCTTGTCTGGCCGATGATCCCGCCGCCACCCTCGCGGTTGCAAAACATGGACCTGCCCGCATCGCGGCTTGTTGGTGGCTTTTGGCGCCCTTGTTTTCCGGCCCATATGCACCGCTCGCCCGCCTCACCCGGAAATTCGGACCCCGTCCTCTCGCGTCAAAGACCGGAACTGACCACCGGGCCGCTCTGGTCGTTTCTTGCAAGAAGGCCCGGTGGACGATCGGCCGGAACAACGCTCGCCGCGCCGGCCGGTCGATAGAGGCCAATGTTCGAATCGATGAAACCCGAGAAGGTGAATGAGATGAACACCACATTCGTGAAACTGGAAGATCTGAAGGCGATCATCGCGTCCAGGGGCCCCCTTGCCGTCGGCAAGGACTTTGCCTGCGATACCCCGGAACTGCGGCGCATTTTCGGCCACGCCCCACTGGGGCGGGTGCTGATCCTCGAATTGCGCGACAGGGGCGACGGCACGACACGGATTGACTGGTCGTAAACTGGATGGCAGGGCGGCCATCAGGTCGCCCTGAATGCAACCGTTCGGCAAAGCCCCTCTGGTCACCAACTGTGGCACCTTGACCACGCCCGTCGCACCTTGCGCGTGCCTGCGCGCCGATCGTGCGCGAAGGCCCCCCCCGTGCTGGATGGGTCAAACGCGCCTTCCCGCAATGCGGCTATCTTTGAGGCACCGCCCGCACCTCCCCCGCGTCACGCCGCCAGCGCCGCCGTGGTCACACATCCAGCTCTTCGACGAACTGCGCGTTTTCCTGAATATACTGGAACCGCAGCTCGGGTTTCTTGCCCATCAGACGCTCGACCAGATCGCCGGTTTCGCCGGGCGCGTCCTCGTCGATGCTGACCCGGATCAGCTTGCGGCTGGCGGGGTTCATCGTCGTGTCCTTCAGATCCTTGGCGTCCATTTCGCCCAGACCCTTGAAACGCTGCACGTCGATCTTGCCCTTGCCGCCCAGACCCTTCTCCAGCCACAGCGCCTTTTCGGCGTCATCGGCCACATAGAGCCGGCGCGCGCCCTGCGTCAGCCGGTATAGTGGCGGGCAGGCCAGATACAGATGGCCCCGGTCGATCATCGGCCGCATCTGGGTAAAGAAGAAGGTCATCAGCAGGCTGGCGATATGGGCGCCGTCAACATCGGCATCGGTCATGATGATGACCTTGTCGTAGCGCAGATCCTCGACGTTGAAACGCGTGCCCAGCCCGACCCCAAGCGCCTGACACAGATCGTTGATCTCGGCGTTGGTGCCCATCTTGGCGCTGGCCGCGCCCAGCACGTTGAGGATCTTGCCGCGCAGCGGCAACAGCGCCTGATTGGTCCGGTCGCGCGCCATCTTGGCGCTGCCGCCGGCGCTGTCGCCCTCGACGATGAACAGCTCGGTGCCGTCGCGGTTGGTGGCGCTGCAATCGACCAGCTTGCCGGGCAGGCGCAGCTTTTTCGTCGCGGTCTTGCGCTGGGTTTCCTTTTCGGCGCGCCGTTTCAGCCGTTCCTCGGCGCGCAGCACCAGAAAGTCCAGAATCGCCCCGGCGGATTTGTTGTCGCTGGCCAGCCAGTTGTCGAAATGGTCGCGCACCGCGCCCTCGACCAGACGCGCCGCCTCGACCGAGGCCAGACGGTCCTTGGTCTGGCCGACGAATTCCGGTTCGCGGATGAAACACGACACCAGCGCCGAGCCGCCGGCGACCAGATCGTCGCGGGTGATCTGATCGGCCTTGCGGTTCTTGACCAATTCGCCATAGCCGCGGATGCCCTTCAGGATCGCCGCCCAGAACCCGGCCTCATGGGTGCCGCCTTCGGGCGTCGGCACGGTGTTGCAATAGCTTTGGATGAACCCGTCGCGCGCCGGCGTCCAGTTGATCGCCCATTCCACGAAACCCGGCACGCCGAATTTTTCCTGAAACCCGACCTTGCCGGCAAAGGGCCGCTCGGCATAGGTCACCGCCTTGCCCAGACTTTCGGTCAGATAATCGGCCAGCCCGCCGGGAAAGTGGAACACCGCCTCGGTCGGGGTCTCGCCATCGTCAATCGCCGATTTCCAGCGAATTTCGACGCCCGAGAACAGATAGGCTTTCGAGCGCACCATCTTCATCATCCGCGCCGGTTTGAAGCGGTGATGGCCAAAGATCTGTTCGTCGGCATGAAAGGTCGTTGTCGTGCCGCGCCGATTGGGCGCCGCGCCGATCTTTTCGATCGGGCCCAGCGGAATGCCGCGCGAAAAGCTCTGCTCGTAAAGCTCCTTGTTGCGCGCGACCTGCACCACCATGCTGTCGGACAGCGCGTTCACCACGCTGGCGCCGACGCCATGCAGCCCGCCCGAGGTCTGATAGCTGTCGCCCGAAAACTTGCCGCCCGCGTGCAGCGTGCACAAGATCACCTCCAGCGCCGACTTGCCGGGGAATTTCGGGTGCGGATCAATCGGAATGCCGCGGCCATTGTCGCGAATGGTGACGCTGTAGTCGGCGGCCAGTTCGACCTCGATGCGGCTGGCATGACCGGCCACCGCCTCATCCATCGAGTTGTCCAGCACTTCGGCCACCAGATGATGCAGCGCGCGTTCATCGGTGCCGCCGATATACATGCCGGGGCGTTTGCGCACCGGCTCCAGCCCCTCGAGCACCTCGATCGACGAGGCGTCATAGGTCTCGGGCTTGGAGGACAGAAGGTCGTCGGCCATTGCGCTGCTCATTCCTGTTGACGGGTCAGCGCAGGGATAGCCCATGCAGGCGGCCGGGGGCAAGGCATGAGGGGCACTGGTTGGCGCGCAAGCGGGGCAGAGCCTCCGGCACGCCGCAACGCACGCGCCAAATCGGCGCGGGGCCGGGGCGTGCGGGGCCGGGGCGCGCGGGGCCGGGGCCGGGGCGGGGCCGGGTGGGGTCAGGGCGTGCGGGGCCGGGCGGCCAAAGGAACAAGCCTGTGCGGGGCCGGGTGGTCAAGGGCGGTCACGGGATGCGCAACGGGGTGTATGCGGTCGGGCGGGCCAAGCGCACGGTGCCAAGAGGCACGGCGCCAAGGAGGTGCGCGGCCAAGAGGCATGGTGCCAAGAGGTATGGTGCCAAGGGACGCGGTGCCAAAGGGGCACGCGGCCAAGGGGCGGGCGGCTGACGGGCGCGGGACAAGGGGCGCGGGTGCCAAGGAACAGGCGATCAAGAAACGAGCGACAGAGGGGCGCGCGGGGTTCTTGTGGCGACGCGCCGCCGCGCAATAGCCCCGACCGCCGCACATGCCGCCAACCGCGCAGGGTGCCGCCAACCGGGCAGGGTGCCACCTTGCCCCTCTTCTCTCGACGGCACGTTTTTGCAAGGCTCCCGCCGGGTGCGCGCGCCGTCCAGGGCGCCTTGCAAAAAAGCCCGATCCCGACCGGCTCAGACGCTGCGGGTCATCAGCACCAAAGCGCCAACCGCCATCGCAATGCCCAGATATTCGCGCGCCGCCAGCGTTTCTTCAAACAGCAGCACCCCCATCGCGCACAGCGCCAGCAGCGAAAAGATCGCCGAGGCAACGCCGGTCTGGGCCAGGGTCATCTGCCGCATCGCCAGATACCAGCCCACCGCCGATAGCGCGTAAAGCACACCACCGACCAGAAACTGCGGCGATTGCAGCATGGTGCCGCGGTCCGCCGCCAGCTTGATCGCATAGTCGCCAAGGATCATGACCAGCGTGGCGCCAAAGCACAATCCATAGCCCCAAAGGCCCGTCATCGTCAGTCTCCCTCTGATGAGATCGGATGCGCGCAAGAATACCGCCCGGCCCGGTGACGGTTCAATTCCCCAAGGGGCTAGGTGCGTTATTCCTTACCTTTTGGGTAAGCTATGGAAAGCTTGCCTAAATCGGCTCTGCCTCGCGTGCGGCCCACATCGTCCGAAAGGATTGCCGCGCCTGACAGGCGCTTAGCCAGCGCGCCACATGCGGGGCGCGGGCCATCAGCGGCGCATGCGGCTGGGCATAGCGGACGATCTCGGCCATGTTGATGTCCGCCACGGTAAAGCGACCGCCGACCATATGGGGCTCGGCCGCCAGATGCGTCTCAAGCGCGGCCATCGGGCGGACCAGCTTGCTCTCGGCGGCGGCAAGGGTGGCATCGCCCTGCGGGGTGCCGACCTCGCCGCGCGCATAGGCATAGGAAATCTCGAGCGCGGCGGTCTCGATCGCGGTGGCGCCGTAAAGCGCCCATTGCGTCATCAGCGCGTTTTCCGCCTCATCCGCGGGCGCCAGCGGTCCGCCGAACTTTCGCGCCAGATAGAGGTTGATCGCCAGTGACTCGGTCAAGACCAGCGCGCCATCGCGAAGCACCGGAATCGCCCCCGCTGCCGAGATCGCCAGAAACTCGGGTGACAGCGTGTTCAGCGGCGCGTCCCTGGCCAAAGGATCGCTCAGGCGGTAGGCCTGAATCACCGGCCGGATCTCTGCCGCCACCCCCAACTCGTTCAACAGCCAGAAATTGCGCGTCGCGCGCGACCGGTAAACCCCGTAAAGCGTCAGCATTGTTTTCCTCCCCCGCGCCCGAAGCGACGGTTTTTGACACGTATCATGGCAGAGTGCGACGGATTGCCCTAGACTCACAAGGGACAAGGACATGGGGAGAGAACAGCGCATGGAAGATCAGATCACGCCGGCCACTTTGCCCGACAAGACGGTTTCAAAGCCGGTGGCACTTGCGAAACCGGCGGCGGGCGCGGCCCCGGCCACCGCGGCCAAGACGCCCCTTCCTTTGGCGCCTGCCGATGCTGCTGCCGCCGGTCCGCGGAAATTCCCGCGGATCGACCCGAACGCGATCCGCTTGGCGTTCGAGACCGGCAAATTCCCCTATCCGCACAAGATGGGCACCAAGGCCTACGAGGCCGAAAAGGCCATGCTTCAGGCCGAGTTGCTCAAGGTGCAGCTTTGGGCGCAGGAAAGCGGGCAGAAATTCGTGATCCTGTTCGAAGGCCGCGATGCCGCCGGCAAGGGCGGCACGATCAAGCGCTTTACCGAACATCTCAACCCGCGCTTCGCCCGTGTCGTCGCGCTGAACAAACCCACCGACGAAGAGCGCGGCCAGTGGTATTTTCAGCGCTACGTCAACCATATGCCGACCAACGGTGAAATGGTGTTCTACGACCGCAGTTGGTATAACCGTGCAGGGGTGGAACGGGTGATGGGGTTCTGCACCCCGACCGAATACCTTGAATTCATGCGCCAGACGCCTGAATTGGAACGGATGCTGGTGCGTTCGGGGATCCGGCTTTACAAATACTGGTTCTCGGTCACCCGCGAAGAACAGCACCGCCGCTTCACATCGCGCGAGACCGACCCGCTCAAGCGTTGGAAACTGTCGCCGATCGACCTTGCCAGCCTCGACAAATGGGACGACTACACCGAGGCAAAAGAGGCGATGTTCTTTTACACCGACACCGCCGATGCGCCCTGGACGATCGTCAAGTCGAATGACAAGAAACGCGCCCGGCTGAATTGCATGCGCCATTTCCTGTCGACGCTGGACTATCCCGACAAGGATCTGTCGATCGCCACCGCGCCCGATCCGCTGATTGTGGGCCATGCGAGACACGTGGTGCATCAGGCCGACCATATTCTGGGCGCCTCGCTGCACCCCGAGCAGCGGCGCAAGACCTCGACCGCGCCCAAGGCCAAGCCCTTGGCCAAGCCCTCTGCCAAGCCCTCTGCCAAGCCCGATAGCAGGGCCTGAGCAAACCCCAGCCCCGGCTCCTCGGCTTGGCACCTCGGCGCCGCGCATCGGCCCCGGCGCATCAGCCCGGCACCTCGGCCCCGGCGCATCAGCCCGGCACCTCGGCCCCGGCACCTCGGCCCGGCGCATCGGCGCCGCGCATCGGCCCCGGCGCGGGCACTGTTCGTCTTGAACCGCAGCCGCGTCGGGCCCATGCTCTGGCCCGTAGTCGCAATCGGCAGGAGACAGGCATGACAACGAAATGGGATCGGCGTTTCGCGGCAGAGGGCTATTTCTACGGCACCGCACCCGCCGACTTCGTGGCGCGTCAGGCCTGGCGTCTGGCCCCCGGCGCACGGGTCTTGTCGCTGGCCGAGGGCGAGGGCCGCAACGCCGTCTATCTGGCGCGGCTGGGGGCGCGGGTCACGGCGCTTGAACGCTCGGAGGTGGCACTGGCCAAGGCGCGGGCGCTGGGCCTGTCGCAGGCGGTGCAGGTCGATTGGCAACAACACGATCTGGCGCATTATGACTGGCCCGAGGCGGGTTTCGACGCCGTGCTGGGGGTGTTCATCCAATTCGCCCCCGCGCCGCTACAGGCCCGGATCCATGCGGGTATCGCGCGCGCTCTGGTGCCGGGCGGGCTGGTGATGCTGCACGGGTTCGCCCTGCGCCAGCCGGGCTATGGCTCGGGCGGGCCGGGCGACCCCGATCAGCTTTACACGCTCGCCCGGCTGCGCGCGGCCTATCCGGGCTGGGAGCTGCTGCATCAGGCCGACTACGACGCAGATCTGGCCGAGGGCACCGGCCACCAGGGCCGCGCCGCCTTGGTCGATCTGGTCGCCCGCAAACCCTGATCGCGCCCGAACCGGCCTTTGGTCCGCCCCCCCCTGAAAGACAGTTTGTCGCAGGCGCGCGCGCAACTTTTTTCGACGGATTTCCGCCTCCATGACGTTTTACAGGCATTGAAACGTCGCGAAATCCTTCACATTCGGAGCTACCCCATGCGTCTTTTGCTGTCAGCCCTGCTCGTCACCCTGCCGGGCCTTGCCCTGGCTACCCCCGCCGAAGAGGCCGCCGCTGCGCGGATCGGCTATTACAAACTGGTCGGTCTGGAAATGTCGGGCCTCTCGGCCATGGCCAAGGGCGAGGCACCCTACGACGCCGAAAAAGCCCAGGCCCATGCTGCCGATCTTCTGGCGCTGAGCGGCTATTCGCATGACGATACCTTTGCCCCCGGCACCTCGAACGCCGATCTGCCCGGCAAGACCCGCGCCTTGCCCGCGATCTGGGAAAACCTGGCCGCGTTTCAGGAAAAGGGCATGGCCTATCGCGACGCCGTGGTCGCGCTGAACACGGTTGCCGGCACCGGGGCCGAGGCACTGGCCCCGGCGGTGGGCAAGCTGGGTGGCACCTGCAAGGCCTGCCATGACGACTACCGCGCCAAGGATTTCTGATCCATGAATGCTCCGGCCAGCCTCACTTCCGCCTCCGCCGTCGCGCCGGCCCGTGACGCGGCGCCGACCTCTGCCTCTGCCTCTGCCTCTGCCTCTGCCGCGCGAGCGACCGAACGCCTGCGACTCTGGGATCTGCCGCTGCGGCTGTTTCACTGGACGCTTGCCGCGGCCGTCAGCCTGGCCTGGGGCCTTGGCAAGTTCGGCCCAGACCAGATGACGCTGCATTTCCGGGTGGGCTATGGGGTGGCCGGGCTCTTGGCCTTTCGGCTGATCTGGGGGCTGATCGGCCCCCGCCCGGCACGCTTTGCGACCTTCGTTTACGGGCCACGGGCGTTCTGGTCCTATCTGCGCGACTTCGGCCGCCGCGCGCCCAGTTTCTGGCGCGGTCACAACCCGATGGGCGGCGCCTTCGTGATCGCCTTGCTGGCGGTGCTGGCGGCTCAGGTGGCGACCGGGCTGATGGCCGACCCCGAAGACTATGTGAACACCGGCCCATTGGCCGGGGCGGTCGGCATCGACTGGGCCCGCTGGGCGCTGGCGATGCACGGTCTTCTGGCTTGGGTCTTGCTGGCGATGGTCGGGCTGCATGTCGCGGTCATTGGCTACTACAAACGCTGGAAGCACGAAGACCTGCTGACCCCGATGCTGACGGGCTGGAAGACGGTGCGCAAAGACAGCCAGGCCGCAGAGCGCTGACGCTCTCGAGCGGGGCCACCCCGCCGCCATCCCGCCGCCCCATCACCCCGCCACCCGCCGCCCCGCCGCCACCCCGCCCCCCCGTCGCCTCACCCCGCCGCCCCGTCGCGCCACCTCCCCGCCGCCCCATCACTCCGCCACCCCCTCCTGCCCGCCGCCCGTTCCCCTCACCCCTAACCTTCCCTCACCCCTTCATTCCCCCTTTCAACTTCGCTGAAATATCCCGGGGTGAGCGCGGCACGCGCGAGGGGCAGCGCCCCTTTCCCCCCGCCCATGTTGCCCAACCTCCCCGGTGACCAAGATCCCGCGCGACACCTTGCCGCGGTCGGGCAAGCCGCGTAATCCTGTCGCCATGACCGCGACAGATCGTCTAACCACCGCCTCTCATATCCGCGCCACGCTGAGCCTTGGGCTGCCGCTGATCGGCAGCCACTTGGCGCAGATGCTGCTGCATGTCACCGATACCGTCATGCTGGGCTGGTATGGGGTGACCGAACTGGCCTCGGTGGTGCTGGGGGCCTCGGGGTTCTTCATCGTGTTCATTCTGGGCTCGGGGTTCGCGATCGGCGTGATGGGCATGGTCGCGGGGGCGCTGGGGCGCGGCGACGAGGCGCAGGTGCGTCGCGACACGCGGATGGGGCTGTGGCTGTCCATTCTTTACGGGGCGCTGGTCTTGCCGGTGATGTGGTGGTCAGGATCGATCCTGTTGGCACTGGGACAAACGCCCGAGGTGGCGGCGCTGGCGCAAGACTATCTGCGCATCGCCGGCTTCGGGATGATCCCGGCGCTTCTGGTGATGGTGCTCAAAAGCTATCTGGCGGCGAACGAACGCACGCAGGTCGTGCTTTGGGTGACGCTGGCGGCGGTGGTGCTGAACGGGGTGCTCAACTGGGCGCTGATCTTTGGCAACTGGGGCGCGCCCGAGATGGGCGTGCGCGGCGCGGCCGTGGCCAGCCTCGTGTGTCAGACGCTGACGGCGGTGGCGCTGGCAATCTACGCGGGCTGGATCCCGGGTTTGCGCCATTTCCACCTGTTCCAGCGGTTCTGGCGCCCCGACTGGCCGGCGTTCCGGCAGGTTTTCGCGCTGGGCTGGCCCATCGGGCTGACCGGGCTGGCCGAGGGCGGGCTGTTTCAGGCCTCGGCGCTGATGATGGGCTGGATCGGCACCGAGGCGCTCGCCGCGCATGGCATCGCGCTTGAGATCACGGCGCTGTCGTTCATGGTGCATCTGGGCTTGTCGAACGCGGCAACGGTGCGGGTCGGTCGCGCGATGGGGGCCAGAGACGAGGTGCGGCTGCGCGATGCCGCACTGGTGGCGGTGGCGCTGAGCCTGGGGTTCGCGCTGCTGACGGTGGTGGTGTTCCTGACCGCGACCGAGTTTCTGGTCGGGCTGTTTCTGGACCTGAGCAAGCCTGAAAGCGCCGGGATCGTGGTTTTCGCCGCCCGGCTCTTGACCGTGGCGGCGCTGTTTCAGGTCTTTGACGCGACGCAGGCGATGGCGCTGGGGCTGTTGCGCGGGGTGCAAGATACCGCTGTGCCGATGTGGCTGGCCTCGTTCAGCTACTGGGTGGTCGGGATCCCGACCAGCTATGTGCTGGCCTTTCCGCTGGGAATGGGCGGGATCGGGCTGTGGTTGGGGTTGGTGGTCGGACTGGCGCTGGCCAGCGTGCTGCTGATGACGCGGTTCTGGCGCGGTCGGGGCTAGCTGCGGGCCGGGCGCGGTGGGCTGGATGCGGTGGGCCGGGCGCGGTGGGCCGGGAGCGAAGGGCAGGGGCGCTGCCCCTCGCGCGTGCCGCGCTCACCCCGGGATATTTCAGCGAAGATGAAGGGGCTGGGGAGGAGGCCGGGAGCTTGCGCGAAGCTCGGGGGCTGCCAGTTCGGTGGCACTGACATCGGTCGCAATGAGATTGGCCGCGCCAGTTCGTCCGCAATGAGATCGTCCGCAATGAGATTGGCCGCAGTGAGATCGGTCGTGCCAGTTCGGTCGCAATGAGATTGGCCGCGCCAGTTCGTCCGCAATGAGATTGGCCGCAGTGAGATCGGTCGCAGTGAGATCGGTCGCAGCGAGATCGGTCGCAGCGAGATCGCCGCGCGGTCTGGGTCGTCCGGGAGCGGGGGACGGGGCGGCACCCGCGTGGTGCCGGGCGGGGGCTAGTCGTCCTCGGGCTCGGGTTGGCCCTTCATCAGCCATTCGGCCTTTTTGCGCACCAGAACCGTGCGCAGATCATGCATGGCCAGCAACAGCGTGTCGGTGACCTCTTCCAGTTGCGCTTCGCTGGCCTTCGATTGCGCCCATTGCGTGGTCAGGTTCAGGTGATCCACCGTCCGGTGGATGTCGTCGATGTCGCGCAGCGCCAAAAGCGCGACGCGCCGTTCCAGCCAGCGGCGGATCTCGGTCAGGTCGGCCTCGGACAGGGCGCGATCGCCATGCGGCTTGATCTCGCCGTTCTTGACGTTGACCAGGGCGATCTGGTCCATCTCGATCCGGCGCTGGCGGTTCTCGGTATCGACCCGAAACACCGCAGCGCCGTTTTCGCGTATGCGGAAATAATACTCGGGCAGATCGCCTGCCATGGTGCCCCCTGTTCGACCGCTTTTGCGGTCATTATCTCATTGCTTCACAAAAGCTTTTGATCCGGTTGCAGGCCTCGGCGAGGGCTGCGTCGGCGGTAGCGTAACTGATCCGGAAATTTGGCGATAGCCCGAAGGCGGCGCCAAAGACCACGGCGACGCCGGTTTCTTCCAGAAGCGCGGTGGCGAAGGTTTCGTCATCGGTGATCGGGGTGCCGGCGGCGGTGATCTTGCCCAGAAGGCCGGCGATCGAAGGGTAGACGTAAAAGGCGCCTTCGGGGGTCGGGCAGGTGATCCCCGGGCAGGCGTTCAGCCCGGCCACCACCAGATCGCGGCGGCGCTCAAAGACCGCGCGGCTGTCGCGAATGTAGTCTTGTGGTCCGTTCAGCGCCTCGACCGCTGCCCATTGGCTGATCGAACAGGGGTTCGATGTCGATTGCGACTGGACCTTGCCGATCGCCTTGATCAGCGGCTCGGGGCCGCCGGCGTAGCCGATCCGCCAGCCGGTCATCGCATAGGCCTTGGAGACGCCGTTGCAGGTCAGCGTGCGGTCGTAAAGACGCGGCTCGACGGCGGCGGGGGTGGCGAATTCGAAATCGCCGAAAACCAGGTGTTCGTACATGTCGTCGCTCATCACCCAGACATGGCTGTGGCGCATCAGCACATCGGTCAGGGCCTTGAGTTCGGTTGCCGAATAGCCCGCGCCCGAGGGGTTCGAGGGCGAGTTGAAGATCAGCCATTTGGTCTTGGGCGTGATCGCGGCTTCAAGCTGGTCTGCGGTGATCTTGTAGCCGGTCTCGATCGGGGCGGTCACGATGACCGGGGTGCCGCCGGCCAGCAGCACCATGTCAGGGTAGCTGACCCAATAGGGCGCGGGAATGATCACCTCGTCACCGGGGTTCAGCGTCGCCACCAGGGCGTTGTAAAGCACCTGTTTGCCGCCGGTTCCGACGGTCACCTGCGAGGGTTTGTAGGTCAGCCGGTTTTCGCGCGCGAATTTGGCGCAGATCGCGGCCTTCAGTTCCGGGATGCCATCGACGGCAGTATATTTCGTGCGGCCCGCGTCGATCGCGGCCTTGGCGGCGGCCTTGATGGTCTCGGGGGTGTCGAAATCGGGTTCGCCGGCGCCGAGGCCGATGATATCATGCCCGGCGGCCTTCAACTCGGCCGCCTTTTGCGTCACGGCGATCGTCGGCGAGGGCTTTACGCGCGCAAGCGTGTCGGACAAGAAGGCCATGATTGCGGAACTCCGGTTTGTATCTGCCGGGGCAAAGTCTTAGGGTGGGTGCGCCGGGCGATCAAGCCTGAAGAGGAGAATGCGATGGATGAGAAATCGGATGCGGAAACCTCAGCCGGTTGGTTCAGTGCCGAAGCCGCGACCTTTGGCGACCGTCTTGAGGGTGCGCGCGAAGCGGCGGGCATGACCCAGGAAGCGCTGGCGCGCCGTCTGGGGGTGCGCCTGACCACGCTGCAGGCCTGGGAGGGCGATGCGGCCGATCCGCGCGCGAACCGGCTGCAAATGCTGGCGGGGATGCTCAATGTTTCGTTGATGTGGCTGTTGACCGGCGAAGGTGACGGGCTTACGGGGCCGCAGACCACGCGGGCGCCATTGACCGGCACGGCGATCCTGGCCGAGGTGCGGGCGCTCAGGGCGGGGCTTTCGGGGCTGGATGGGCGGCTCGAGCGGCTCGAGGCACGGCTTTCGACGCAAGACGCTGTCGACCGGCCGAAGGGCGCACGATAGGGTCTGGCGGCGCCTGCGGGCGCGGTGTGACGCGGTGTGAAGATGCGCCTTGTGGCGCGCGGTGTGGATATGCGCCCGAGGGCGCGGAAAGAGGCGGCATGACAGAGACGGCGGAAGCGGGGCTCAAACGCATGACGATGCGCAGCTGGCGGCGCGGGATGAAAGAGATGGACCTGATCCTCGGCCCCTTCGCCGATCTGCATCTGGCCGAGCTATCCGCGCCCGAACTGGCGCTTTATGACCGCTTGCTTGGTGAAAACGATCAGGAAATCTATACCTGGATCACGGGAACCCACCCCACGCCGGCACCCTATCTGGGCCTGCTGACGCGGATCAGCGCCTTTGCGCGGCTGCACAATGCGCCGCATTGATCCTGATTTGTCGTTGTTTTGATCTTTATTTGTTCTGATTAACTGAAATTTCGGATTTCTCCGCCAGGATCGCAATCGGGCAGCGACTAGGCGGAGAAACGAATGACTTTGCAGACCCCTTTGATGGAAGCCCCGAAGGCCGGGATCATGGCAGGCTACCTTGATAGTCTGGCACTGGTGGAACGGTTGCACCGATTGCTGCTGGATGTGATCAAGGATGAATTCGAGCGATTGGGCATTCTGGAAATCAACGCGGTGCAGGCGCTGCTGCTGTTCAATGTCGGCGAACATGAGGTGACGGCGGGCGAGCTGAAAACGCGCGGCTATTACCAGGGCTCGAACGTGTCCTACAACCTCAAGAAGCTGGTCGAGACCGGCTACATGCACCACCAGCGCTGCGAGATTGACCGGCGCTCGGTGCGGGTCAGGTTGACGCCGAAAGGGCGCAGCCTGCGCGATGCCGTCTCAGAGCTGTTCGCGCGCCATGCCGCTGGGATGGAGGGGCGTGGGATCATCGGTCTTGAAGGGATGGAAGAGGTGAACCAGATGTTGCGCCGGATGGAGCGCTACTGGACCGACCAGATCCGCTATATCTACTAGGTGGCACCGTCGTGCCAGAAACGACCGGCTGGAGCGCCCCGAAAGGGGGGCTGTCTGCCCCCCACGCCGCTCAGGTCTGAGCGGCGCCCCCCCGAGGATATTTTGACGAAGATGAAACGGGCGGGCAGGGCAGGGCGCAGATGCGCCGCGCGTCCGGCGGCGCGGGTCTTGACGGGTCTTACCAGTGACCGGAGCTTTCCATGCTGAGCCAGGGTTCAGCCGGGGTCAGGGCATCGCCAATTTGCAACAGCTCGATCGAGATGTTGTCGGGGCTGCGCACAAAAGCCATTCGACCGTCGCGGGGCGGGCGATTGATGGTCACGCCATTCTCTGCCAGATGCGTGCAGAGCGCATGGATGTCGTCGGTGCCATAGGCCAGATGGCCGAAATGGCGGCTGTCGGAGGGCAGGCCCGCATCGCCGTCCCAATTGAACGTCAGTTCGAGCGGGCAGTCTTCGTCGCCCGGCGGCGCCATGAAGATCAGCGTGTAACGGCCCGCTTCCGAATCGATCCGCCGCGTTTCTTCAAGGCCCAGAAGCCGGTAGAAGGCCATGGATTTTTCCAGGTCCAGCACCCGGACCATCGTATGCAAGTACTTCAGCTTCACCACAAATCCTCCATCGTTCGGGGCATCATAGCACCGCGCGGCGCGATCGCCTAGAAGGCCGACCGGAATCCCAGCGTCAGCCCCAGATCGTGGCTGTCATAGAGGCTGATGTTGGACTCGGTGCGGCTGGCGCGCAGGCCCAGTTCCGGGGCAAAACCCAGATAGTCGAAGTCGCGGAAAAACAGCGACACCCCGGCCTCGCTGCGGCGGTCCTGCCGACCGCCCACCGCATAGGGCGAGGCGCCAAAGTCGCTCAGGTCCAGGCTCAGATAGGCGGTGACCTCGGCCCCCAGCACCGGTTTGCCAAAGCCGTAGCCCAGCGTCACCCCCGCCGCGGAATGGTCGATGCTGATCGAGTCCGAAAGCACCCGCCGCCAGTCCAGATCGAGGCTCAACCGCCCCGTCGCAAAGGCCTTTTGATAGCCAAACCCGGTCGAGACCACATTGGCCGAGCGCGCGCTTTGATCCAGTCGCCACTGCCGCTCAACCCCGCCGCGCAGTTGCACGACCGACCGGTTCGACAGCGTAAAGCTGCGGCTCAGATCGGCCTGCACATAGTTCGACAATGGGCTGCCGCCATACCAGTTGCGCCCCAGCGTCAGCCGCGTCTCGACCTCGCCGCCGTCGCTGGTGCGGCGTTTGTGCAGCGCGTAGGTTTCAAGCTCGCCGTATGCATAGTCGCTGGCCTGCGCCATCGGCGCCTTGGCGCGGGCGCTGTCCGACAGCCGGTAGGCGCGGCCCGAAAGACGCGCGCCAAGTTCCGTCACACTGCGTGCGGTTTCCCAGATCCGGCGCCCGGCGGTCAGCGTCAGCCGCCCTTCAAGACCCGATAACGCCTTGGCATCAGGCGATAATTCCAGCGGGATCGCGCCCAGCATCAACACATCGGACGAGCTGCCGCCATTGATGTTGGACGAGGGCGCCAGCCCCGCGTTTACCGAAAACTGCCATGGGTTGCGGGCGCGCACATAGCGAAAGTCGCGCGTGGCAAGCTGCCGGGCGCGGTCGTCCGGCGCCACCTGAATTGCGCGCCGCAGCCAGAATTGCGCGGCAGTGCGGCGGTTGTCCGAGGCGTCGGCCTGCGCCCGCGCCAGCGCCGCGGCATAGCGCTGGGCCGGGGTTTGCGCGCTGCGCCAGGCCGCTCTGGCCGCCGCGCGCGCGGTTGCATAATCGCCCAGATCCCGCGCCGCGCGCGATTTCAGCAACAGCGCGTTCCAGTCCAGCGGGTCGCGGCCCAGCAGCGCGTTTGCGATCGCCAGCGCCGCGCCGGGCTTGCCCGATTGCAGCGCGATCTCGCCGGTGCGGCGCAGATCCTGCGGCCCCAGCACTACCGGCTCGGCGCGCAAGGCTCCGGCCAGCAGCACCGCCAGCAGTATCGACATGGCAAAAAGCCGATGCATCGCTTAGGGGCGGGTCAGGATGAAACCGCCGGTTTCGCGCACGGTGACGTTCTTGTAGCGCGCATCTTCGGCCGTCACGACGATGATCCCCACCACCTCGTCCACGCCCTCGCCCGACAGCAGCGCGTAATAGTTGCCGCTTTCGTAAAGCTCGTCCTGCCCGTCGCCGTTGCGCACATGGCTGGCCAGATCACCCGCGATTTCGCCGGCGTTGTCGACATGGCCCGGCCCGACCGCAAAGACCAGCGTCGGCAGAACAGAGATGGCCGGGTTGTCAAAGGTATCCTGCATCCCGGCCACCACTTGCGCGGTGATATCGGTGCCGTTGACGTC
The DNA here is from genome assembly GCA_002422085.1 of Rhodobacteraceae bacterium UBA6197. GTDB lineage: Bacteria > Pseudomonadota > Alphaproteobacteria > Rhodobacterales > Rhodobacteraceae > UBA6197. The sequence continues at coordinate 73,510 of DISZ01000001.1, read as the reverse complement.
ATAGACCTTGCGGTTGCTGACCGATCCCTTGACCGCGCGGCCGTCGTTGAAGTCGGCAAAGTCGATATCGACCGTCATGTCGCCGGTGGCGTATTCGATGCCGCTGCGGCCGGTAAAGTCGCGCAGCGCCAGATAGTCTCCTTCGAACCGGGCCTGCCCGGTCGAGGGCAGCGGCAAAGTGACCTTGCCCTTGCGGCTGTAAACGAAACCGCCAAAGCCATAGTTCACATAAGATCCGGTCCGCACGATTGCGAATTCGACCTCGCCGCTGGTGCTGGTGCCCAGAATGGCGCGGTGCAAGAATTGCGGGATCGCAGCACCGGTAACGCTGTCGGGGGTGCTTGCCGGGCCTTCGTAAACCCGGAACGGTCCGGGGTTCAGCGCCCCCAGTGCGGTCAGCCGCGTATAGGTGTTGTCGCCGTCAAATGCGAGGTTATCGACGGTGAAAGTGTCGGCGGCCGCGTTATAGGTGAAATCCTGCGCATAGCCGCTGCCATCCGTGGTCTCCGCCTCATAACGCTTGATCCCGCGCGAGGCGGTGGGGTTTGTCGTTCCCGGCGGCAATTCTGTCGTCAGATCGGGATCCGGGGTGCCGGCCTTGATGATCGCCGCCCCGTCACAGGACGCCAACGCAAGCAGTGCCGCCAGCGGCAGGGCATATCTCGACATTTTTGTTTCTTTCACTGAACCAGCCTCAGGCCAAAAAGTGCAGAAAATGCGACTAAAAGTCAATGTTTAACCCCGAAAGCCCATGTTTTGCCGGCCCTGTGCCTACTCTGCACCTATGCCACAGTATCTCGTTGTTTCGTGAAACGCTTATCCCAGATATAGTTCTCGCGATTCGATTGCCCCGGAGAACGCCATGCCCCTTACCCCCGAACAAACCCAAGAGATCGCCGAGGCCCGCAGCCAGACCCAGCCCACCCTGCGCGCCACCGCGCCGGGAATGGAGGCGCAGCTTTATACCGCGCACCCGGTGCTCGATCACGGGTTGGTCCGGGTCATCGACTATATGGGCGATGATGCCGCGATCTGTCAGGCGGCCCGCGTGTCCTACGGGCGCGGCACCAAGGCGGTGACCAATGACGAAGGCCTGATCCGCTATCTGATGCGGCACTGGCACTCGACCCCGTTCGAGATGTGCGAGGTCAAGTTCCACGTCAAGCTGCCGGTGTTCGTCGCGCGCCAGTGGATCCGCCACCGCACCGCCAACGTCAACGAATACTCGGCGCGCTACTCGATCCTCGATCGCGAATTCTACATTCCCGCGCCCGAACATCTGGCGGCGCAATCGACGATCAACAATCAGGGCCGCGGCGAAGTGCTGCAAGGCGACGAGGCCGCCCGTGTGCTGGACCTGCTGCGCGAAGACGCGATGCGCAGCTATGACCATTACGAAGACATGCTCAGTCAGGACGGTCAGAAGGGCCTTGCGCGCGAATTGGCGCGGATGAACCTGCCCGCCAACGTCTATACCCAGTGGTATTGGAAATGCGATCTGCACAACCTCTTCCACTTCTTGCGGCTGCGTGCCGACAGCCACGCGCAATACGAAATCCGCGCCTATGCCGAAACGATGTGCCAGATCGTGAAAGACTGGGTGCCGCTCGCCTATGGCGCTTTCGAGGATTACCGTCTGGGCGGGGTGAACCTGTCGGGCAAGGCGGTCGAGGTCTTGCGCAGGCGGCTTGCCGGCGAGGCGGTGACGCAAGAAACCTCGGGCATGAGCAAGGGCGAGTGGCGCGAATTCGACGACGTCTGGGGCTAGGGCGCCGGCGGTAAGTGGGGGGGCGCGCGCCCCACCCGTCACAATTTCATATGAGGCGTTTATGATGCCGATATGATGGAAATAATATTCCGCAATTCAACCTCTTAGCGCCCCAAGCCAGGTGCGGATCGCGGCCACCGCCTCGGGCTCGTCCAGAAACGGAATATGCGCCCGGTCGGGGACTTCGGCAAAGACCATGTCGGGCCGTTCGGCGCGCATCCGCGCGGTGGCTTTGCGGCCGAGAAGATCCGAGTTCGCGCCCCGGATCAGGCACAGCGGCAGGCCGGCGCAGGCGTCAAACAGCGGCCACAGGTCCACCTCGGGGCCTTCGAACGCGGCCAGAAACGCTGCCCGCAGCGCCGGGTCATAGGTAAGGCGCAACCCCGAGGCATCCTCGATATAGTGGTGACGCACCTCCTCGGCCCAACGGCTGGGGGGGACATTGGCAAACCCCGGCATCAGATCGGGCAGCCGGGCCGCCAGTTCGTCATAGGTTCTGGCGCGCGGATTGCGCCCGACATAGTCGAAGATCCGCTCCAGCCCGGCGCGCTCGATCTCTGGGCCGACATCGTTCAGACACAGGCCCAGTAGCCGCGGCTTGGCGGTCGCGGCGATCAGCATCCCGACCAGCCCGCCGCGCGAGGTGCCGATGATCGCCGCCTTTTCCAGCCCCAGATGGTCCATCAGCGCGACCACGTCGCGGGCCTCTTGCGGCACGGTATAGCTGGCCGCGCCGGTCCAATCCGACCCGCCACGCCCCCTATAATCAGGGCGGATCAGCCGCACATCTACCAGATGTGGTGCCAAATAGTCGAAATCTGCGCCGGTCCGCGTCAACCCGGCAAGGCCGATCACCGGCATTCCCGCGCCCTCGTCGCGATAGGCAAGGCGGGCGCCGTCGGCGGCGGTGAAATGGCTCTGGCTCATGCTGCGGTCCTTTGACGTGTCGTGCGAAACCTGCCACAGCGCGGCGTCCGGTGGAAGGGGCTTGGGCTGGCCTCAGGTTTGTGGTCATATCACTGCGAACGGAGATCACCATGGCCCCTCAGATCGACACAGTATTGGCACGCTTGCGCGCGTTGCAAGACGAGTTGGAGACCGCTTTCGAGACCCGCCGCGCGGCGTTGAAATACCGCGTCGAGAAGGGCCGCGTGATCTTTGAAGAGGGCGTCCGCGAGGCCCACCGCGCGGCCCGAGTGCGGCTTTGGGTGTTCTTGCGGCGCACGCGTTTGTTGGTGGCGCTGACTGCCCCGGTGATCTACTCTCTGATTATCCCATTCGTTTTATTGGATATTTTTGTCAGCGCCTATCAGGCGATCTGCTTTCCTGTCTATCGGGTGCCCAAGGTTCGGCGGCGCGACTACATCGTCATTGATCGTCAGCAGTTGGGCTATCTCAACGGTATTCAAAAGCTGAACTGCGTCTACTGCGGCTATGGCAACGGGCTGCTGGCCTATGTCACCGAGGTGGCTGCCCGGACCGAGCAATACTGGTGCCCGATCAAACATGCACGCCGCGTGGCCGGGGCGCATCGGCATTACCCGGACTTTGTCGATTTTGGCGATGCCGAGGCCTATCTGACCCGGCAAGAGGCGTTGCGGGCGGCGCTTCGCAAGCACATCCCACCGTCTGACGACGACTAGGCCGACAACAGGCCGGGCAGGGCGCCAAGGTCGCTCAACTGATGCGCGGGCCGGTAGGGCAGGCGGTCCATCGGCAGGCCGGCGCGGTTGACCCAAGCGACTTCAAACCCCGCACCCGTCGCACCCGCCGCATCCCAACCATTTGACGAAACAAACAAAACTTCGTCCGGGAGGGTGCCAAAACGCTGTGCTACCAGCGCGTAAACCGGCATCGCAGGCTTGAACCGGGCGATGTCGTGGACCGACAGGACCGCATCCAGAAGCCCGCCGATCCGGGCCGAACGAACCGCGTCGGCCAACATCCCGGGCGCGCCATTTGACAAGATCGCGGTCTTTAGCCCGCGGGCCCGCAGCGTCGTCAGAACCTGCGGCACCTCGGGGTAGGCGGGCAGTTCGCCGTAAAGCGCCATCAGCCGGTCGCGCAGGGCCGTGTCACTGATCCCGGCGGCCTCCATCGCCCAGTCGAGCGCCTCGCCGGTCAGCTGCCAGAAATCGGCATACTGCCCCATGATTTCGCGTAACCAACTGTATTCCAGTTGTTTTTTGCGCCAATCCTCGGCCAGCTTCGGCCAGAGTGCGATCAGGCGCGGATCATCGGCGGCGGCGGTGCGCGCGGCGGCGTTCACGTCGAACAAGGTGCCGTAGGCGTCAAAGACGCAAAGCGATATGGCCATGTTCTCTCCCCTCTGATGCGCCGAGGGTGCCATGACGACGGGAAATAAAAAAGGGGCCAACTGGCCCCCTTTCCGTGGATCTGGCGATCAGATGTTGTCGGGTTGCGGCATGCCCAGAACATGATAGCCGCAATCCACGGTCACGATTTCGCCGGTGGTGCAGTTGCCGTAATCCGAGCACAGGAAAACCGCCGCACCGCCCACTGCCTCGAGCGTTGCGTTCTGGCGCAGCGGGGCGTTGGCTTCGGTGTGGCGAAAGGTCTTGCGCGCGCCGCCGATAGCCGCCCCGGCCAGCGTTTTCATCGGCCCCGGAGAGACAGCGTTGACGCGGATCTTGTCGGGTCCAAGGTCGTTGGCCAGATAGCGAACCGAGGATTCCAGCGCCGCCTTGGCCACACCCATGACGTTGTAAAACGGCGTCACCCGGTTCGAGCCGCCATAGGTCAGCGTCACCAGTGACCCGCCGTCGGGCATCATCTCGGCCGCGCGGCGCGATACGTCGATGAAGGAATAGCACGAAATAGCCAATGAATTCTTGAAGTTATCGCGGCTTGTGTGGATGAAGCGGCCGGTCAGTTCGTTCTTGTCGGAATAGGCGATGGCATGGATCAGAAAATCCATCGTGCCCCATTCGGCCTTTAGCCGCGCGAAGGCGGCGTCAAGGCTGGCGTCGTCATTCACATCGACATCGACCAGCAGGCTCGACCCGACCGAGGCGGCCAGCGGTTCGACCCGCTTGCCAAACGCGTCGCCCTGATAGGAAAAGGCAAGCTCGGCGCCTTCGGCCCGCAGCGCCGAAGCGATGCCCCAGGCGATCGAGCGTTCATTCGCGACCCCCATCACCAGGCCGCGTTTGCCCTTCATCAGATCAGCCATGTCGGATCACCCTTCAAATTTACTCATCACGAGGGTCGCATTGGTGCCGCCAAAGCCGAAGCTGTTGGACAGCACACTGTCAATCTCTACGCCTTCGCGCAGGGTGGTGGCAATTTCCTCGGGGCGGATCGCCGGGTCAAGGTCGGTCACATTGGCCGAGGCGCAGATGAATTTCCCCTGCATCATCAACAGGCTATAGATCACCTCATGCACGCCGGTGGCACCCAGGCTGTGCCCGGTCAACGATTTCGTGGACGAGATCGGCGGCACATTGCCCTCGCCAAAGACGCGGCGGACGGCCTCGACTTCGGTCACGTCGCCGGCCACGGTCGAGGTGCCATGCGCGTTGATATAGCTGACCTTGCGGCCCTCGGGCAGGGTCGCCACCGCCAGCCGCATGGAACGTTCGCCGCCCTCGCCCGAGGGGGCGACCATGTCGTGCCCGTCCGAGGTGGCGCCGTAGCCGGTGACTTCGCCGTAGATCTTGGCGCCGCGGGCCAGCGCGTGGCCCAGTTCTTCCAGCACCACCACGCCACCGCCGCCGGCGATGACAAAGCCGTCGCGGTTGGCGTCAAAGGCGCGGCTGGCCGTTTCGGGGGTGTCGTTGTATTTCGACGACATCGCGCCCATCGCGTCAAACAGGCACGACAGCGTCCAGTCCAGTTCCTCGCCGCCGCCGGCAAAGACGATGTCTTGCTTGCCCATCTGGATCAGTTCGACGCCGTTGCCGATGCAATGCGCCGAGGTTGAGCACGCCGAGGTGATCGAATAGTTCACGCCCTTGATGTGGAACGGCGTCGCGAGACAGGCCGAGTTGGTGCTGCTCATGCAGCGCGTGACCATGAAGGGGCCCATCTTCTTGGGCGCGCCTTTTTCGATAACTGTCTGGTGCGCCAGAAAAAAGTTGCTGGTCGATGGGCCGCCAGAGCCCATGACAAGCCCGGTGCGCGGGTTCGAGATATCGGCCTCTTCCAACCCCGCGTCGCGGATCGCCTGTTCCATCGACAAGAAGTTGTAGGCCGCGCCCGGCCCCATGAAGCGCAGGTTGCGCTTGTCGATATGGTCCTCGAGCACGATGTTGGGCTGGCCCTTGACCTGGCTGCGAAAGCCGTGTTCGGCGTAGTCGGGGGCGGCGACAATGCCCGAGCGACCCGTGCGCAGGCTTTCGGTGACTTCTTCGGCGCTATTGCCGATGGGCGAGATGATCCCCAGCCCGGTAATGACGACGCGGCGCATGAGCGGCCTCCTTGCTTTGGTCAACTCTCGGAGAGAGCGACTTTCATATCCTTGACGATGTAGATGACCTCGCCGTCGGCTTCGACAATACCGTCGGCCACGCCCATGGTCAGGCGCCGGGTCTGGATCGCCTTGGTGAAATCAACCTTGTAGGTCAGCATCTTGCGGTCCGGCCGGACCATGCCGGTCAGTTTGACCTCGCCCACGCCCAAGGCATAGCCGCGCCCCTGCCAGCCGCGCCAACCCAGGTTGAACCCGGTCAATTGCCACAAACCGTCCAGACCCAGACAGCCGGGCATGATCGGATTGCCCGGAAAGTGGCACGAAAAGAACCACAGATCGGGAGAAATATCGAATTCGGCAACCACATGGCCTTTGCCGTGCAGCCCGCCATCGGCCGAGATATCGGTGATGCGGTCCATCATCAGCATCGGCGGTTCAGGCAGTTGGGCATTGCCCGGGCCGAACATCTCGCCGCGCGCGCATTTCAACAGATCTTCCCGCTCGAAGCGCGTCGGATACCCTGCCATCGGACCTCATCCCCCCGTGATTGGCTTTTGCTTTTCCAATCCTCTATCATCCGCCCCTGATCCGAGGCAAGGCCGCAGGGTTTCACTACGACAGATGCCTTGGACAAGTCTGCACCGAAGGGCCGCGGAGTTAGGCATTGAATTGCCCGCCGGGGGGGCGTTATAGTGCCGCAGGGAGTATGTGCATATGACGATGAAGGCCATTGCGGCAGAGCGAGGGCAGGGATGGTTGGCGCGGGGCGGTTTGCGCCCGACGCGGCAGCGTCTGTCGTTGGCCACGCTGCTGATCGGCGACGGGCACAACCGTCATGTCACGGCCGAAGGGCTTTATGCCGCCGCGCGCGACAGCGGCGAAGCGGTGTCGTTGGCAACGGTCTACAACACACTGCGCGCGTTTTGCGAAGTCGGTTTGATGCACGAAATCACGGTCGATGGGGTGCGGTCCTATTTCGACACGCGGATGGACGATCACCCGCATTACTATTGGGAAGACAGCGCCGAGATCACCGACGCGCCTGCCGAAGAGCTTGAGATCTCGCGCCTGCCGGAAGCGCCCGAAGGTGCCGAAATCACGCGTGTCGATGTGGTGATCCGCGTCCGCAAGACCTGATTTTCGGGCGCTGGCCACGGTTTGGCGGTCGTATCGCCCCGTCCCGCCAATGCTCTGCCCTGACGTTGCCCCGTCCTGACATTGCCCTGCCCCGCACTGGTTCACCCTGACGCTGGCCCGCGCCTTGCCGGCGGGCTTTTCATTTCTGATAGGCGTATAGGCGAAGCACCTCCAGCGGTACCACGTCAAGGGCCGCGCGGTGCGTCGCCGCCAACAGCACCTGGGGCGCACAGCCTTCGTCATGCGCCTCCATGAAACGGGTGGCGCACAGGCACCAGCGGTCGCCGGGGTGCAAGCCGTCAAAGCCCAACTCTGGGCGCGAGCGGCTCAGATCGTTGCCGACATAGGCCGACCATGCCAGAAACTCTGCCGTCATCAGCACGCAAACGGTATGGCTACCACGGTCCTCAAAACAGGTATTGCAGAGCCCGTCGCGGAAAAACCCGGTGCGTGGGCTATACGAGCAAGGTTCGAGAATGCCCCCCAAGACATTGACAGCAGGCAGCTTTTCCATCGCGTCCCCCAGTTACAGACTTTCCGCCAGGCCGCGCAATTGCGCCAGATTGCCATCTTCGACGCCCGGTTCCTTGAAGCTGCGGTCGGCGGAATTGACCGCAATCACCACCGCGTGGGCCGGGTTGATGTAGATATACTGGCCGTAGATCCCATGCGCGAAGTAGTCGTTGCCATGGTCGGCGCTATCGACCGGCACCCACCATTGGTAACCGTAGCCCGCCCCACCCGGCGCCTGCAAGGCCGTCGACTGCGCCACCCAATCGGCGGGCACCAGTTGCCGGCCCTGCCACTGGCCGTCTTGCAAGAACAACTGCCCCATCCGGGCATAGTCGCGCGTGGTCAGGTTCAGCCCGCCCAGCACGAAAGACACGCCTTCGCCGTCGGTCAGGTAGTAGGGTGCGCGCTCCAGCCCCAGAGGCTGGATGATCCGTTCGTCCAGCAGATCCGCCGGATCGCGCCCGGTCGCACCGGCAATCACCATGCCCAGCACATGGGTGTCGATCGAGACGTAATGCATCCGGCTGCCCGGTTCGGCCTCGCGCCCGGTCAAGCCCGCCGCAAAGCTGTCGATCGACCCGCCCAGTGCCAGAACCCGCCCCATCCGGTTGATGTCCGAGTCAAAGTCCAGGTAGTCCTCGTTGAAGGCAACGCCCGACGACATCGTCAACACATCGCGGATCGTCGCGCCGTCATAGGCCGAGCCCTTCAGCACGGGCGCGAATTGCACGACCTGCGCGTTCAGATCCGGGATCGTGCCATCGGCGTGGAGGGTGCCGAACAGGGCCGATAGAAAGCTTTTCGCCACCGACCAACTGATCCGAAGATCCTCGGGCGCGGTGCCGCGATAGTAGGCTTCATGCACCAGTTGACCGTCTTTCAGCACCACCATCGCCGTCACCCAGCGCGCCTCGATCCAGGCGGGCATCGATTGCGGCAGGGTGATCGGCGCGCCCTTCGGCAACACCGAGGCGGGGGCCGCGCCGCGCGGCAAGGGGCGGGTCAAGAACAACTGATCCATATGCGAAAAGTTCGAGGTGATCTTTTCGGCGGTGAACAGGCTGTTGACGGCCAGAAGGCGGGTGATCTCTTCGCGCTTCCAAAGCGCGGCCGCCGCCAGCACCAGCACCAGAACCAAAAGCCCGCGCAGGGCAAGACGTATGAACCGCATGAGATTTCCTCCTGCGCGAAAGGAACCATGCCGGCGGCGGCGCCGCAAGCCTGCCGTCGCGCCAGTGCGGCCGGGCAAAGGGGTCTTGCGGGGATTTGCGGCGCAAACGCCCTAGCGGCGGAACCGATCCATCAGCTTTTCCATCGCCGAGCGGCTATCCGGCGCGACGGCCTCTGGCGGGTCGATCCGGGGCGAAGAGGGTGGCGCCTTCCCTGTCGCCGCCTCGGCCGCCGCCGCCGCGCCTTTGCCGCCGCCGTGTGCCCTGCCGGTCTGCGTGCCGCTGGACGCGCGCGGCGGGTTGACCCGCAGCGCCACCGCGTTCAGGAACCTTGCCCCGTCGCCCGCCGCGAGGGCCACTGCCCCGTCGCTGATGCCGCGCAAGAGATCGTCCAGCCAGATCTGATCGGCCTTGGCGAAATCCGACAACACATAGCCCGCCACGCGGTCCTTGTGACCCGGATGGCCAATCCCCAGACGCACCCGACCATAGGCCTCACCAATATGCGCATGGAGCGACCGAAGCCCGTTGTGTCCGGCATGGCCGCCGCCCTGCTTGACGCGGATCTTGCCCGGCGCCAGATCCAGTTCGTCGTGGAACACGACGATATCGGCTGGCTCCAGCTTGTAGAACCGTGCCGCCTCGCCGACCGCCTGCCCCGACAGGTTCATGAACGTGCCGGGCTTGAGCAGCGCCACGCGTTCGTCGCCCAGACGCCCCTCGCTGACCAGGCCCTGAAACCTGGTCTTCCAGGGCGCAAAGCCGTGGTCCTCGGCGATCCGGTCTACCGCCAAGAAGCCGATGTTGTGCCGGTTGCCCGCATATTTCGCGCCCGGATTGCCCAGCCCTACAAAAAGCTTCATCGCCCCATCCTCTGGTCCGGGCCAAACTAGGCCCCGCCACGCCAACGCGCAAGCGCCGCCCGCCGCCCTTCAAGGCAACAAAAAACGCGGAGAGCAGCGCCCTCCGCGTTCATCTCTCAGCCACCGATCACTCGGCGTCGGTTTCGGCTTCCTCTTCGTTATCGGCCGACCGCAGGCCCGAGGGCGCCGCGATATTGGCGATGACGAAGTTGCGGTCGATCGTCGGCTTGGCACCGAGCGGCAGCGTGACATCTTCGATGTGGATGACGTCGCCGATCTGCTTGCCGGTCAGGTCCACGGTGATGTGGTCCGGAATATCCCCGGCCAGCACTTCCAGTTCCACTTCCGGCCGCACCACGGTCAGCGTGCCGCCACGCTTGAGGCCCGGGGCTGCTTCATGGTTTTCAAACGTGACGTGGATGAACAGGCTGATCCGCGAAGCGCGGTGCGCCCGCATCAGGTCAATATGCGTCGGCATGTCCCGGACGACATCGCGCTGCACGCTGCGGCAGATCACGCGCACATCTTCCTGACCTTCAACCTTGAGGTTGAACAGGGTCGACAGGAAGCGGCCGCGACGCAACCGGGTCAGCAGCTTGTTGAAGTCCACATTGATCGGCTGCGGGTCTTTGCCGTCGCCGTAAACAATGCCGGGTACGTAGCCCTCACGACGAGCTTGACGAGCGGCCCCCTTGCCTGTCCCCGTCCGCACCACAGCGTCGAGATTCTCGATCTCTTTGGCCATTGGTAATCTCCATTAGTCCATAGGTTATCGGGCATCCTCCAAGGGTGCACGCCCGCAAGGCGGCCCGCTTAGCAGACATCCCTCCGGATGGGAAGCCCCCCGCTCATGCCAATCGTCGCAAATTGCCATCGCTGCCACCGGCGCGGCCTTGCGCTTCATCTTCGTCCAAATATCCCCGCCGGAGGCTCCCGTCAGCACCAATTGCCCGACGCCCAAGGCCATGGTATCAGCCGGGCACAGGTATTCAAACCGCTTTGAGGCAGGCTGATATGGCGATTTGGACAGAATTGCGGGCATCACGGGCGACCGGGGCGGGACTGGCGGCGGTGGGTGTCTTTTGGGGTGGCTTCGCGGCCTTCTTGCCGGACTACAAGGTCGCGGCGGGCGCGACAGATAGCCAGCTTGGTGCAGTGCTGATCCTTTCGGCGGCGGGGGGGATGGCGGCAATGGCGGTTTCGCCCCGGCTGAGTGCGGCACTGGCGCATCGGACGCTGCCTTTGGCCGCGATGCTGGTGGCGGGGGTGGCGTTCTTGCCGCTCTGGATCGGCAGCCTGTGGTCGCTGGCATTGGTGTTGCTGGTCATGGGGGCGGCGATGTCGACGCTCGATATTGCGGCCAATGTGCGGATATCCTTGCTCGAGGATCGCCTTGCGCTGCATCTGATGAACCTCAATCACGCGCTGTTTTCCTTTGCCTTCGCACTGGCGGCCTTTGGCACCGGGCTGGCGCGCAAGGCAGGCTGGAGCCCTTCGCTGGTCGCCCCCCTGCTGGCGCTGGTGTTGCTGGCGCTGGCGGTGCTGATGATCGAGCGCGCCGATGCCCCGCCAGAGGCGTCCCCGCCCGAGGCGCGTCGCTCGCCCTGGGGGGCAATCCTGCCTGCGGCGGCCATTCTTTTTGCCGCCTTCGTGTCGGAAAACGCGACCGAGACCTGGTCGGCGCTGCATATCGAAAGGACCTTGGGCGGGGCCAAGGGCGAAGGTTCGTTCGGCCCGGCGATGCTGGGGATGATGATGGGCGTGGGGCGCCTGTCGGGGCAGTTTCTGGCCGCGCGTCTGGGCGAGGCGCGTCTGGTTGCGGGTTCGGCGGTGCTGGGATCTCTGGGCGCGTTGATCGTTGCGCTGGCGCCGTCGCAACCCATGGCGCTGCTCGGGGTGGCGCTGATCGGGCTGGGTGTGGCGGTGGTGGTGCCCTCGGCCAATTCGCTGTTGGGCCGGGCGGTGGTCCCCGCGCAGTGCGGCTATGCGATCTCACGGGCGTGGATGATCGGATTCACCGGGTTTTTCATTGGCCCGGTCGGGATGGGGCTGATCGCGCAGACCGTGGGCCTGCGTTGGTCGTTTGTTGCGGTGGCTTGCGCCATGGCGCTGATCCTGCCGGGGTTGCGGCGTCTGGTGCGCCGGCGCTAGCGCGAAGCGCACGACGCGGGCACCGGCACCGGCCGCCAAATACCCGGCTGCCAAATACCCGGCTGCCGAAACGCCAGACCACCAGCGCAGACCAGATCCAGATGTTCATCCTGCGTCAGCCTGCCGCGCGCCGGGTCAGCCTCGCCCGCCGCAATCGCCGCCTGAAGACATGCGTCAAAGTTCATCTGGGTGCCCCCTTCAACATGCAAGATGCCATCCGGTCCGGCGGCGACCGGTCGGCCTCAAGGTCATCAGGCACGTCACGGATCGTCACCTCTGGCGCGTCCGGGGCGGTGCTCGGTCTGATTTTGGTATCGGATATATTGGCGAGATCGCCGCCAGGGCTCAGCCCTTCGTTGCCGCCAGCCGCGCCTTCGCGCGCTCGAAGGCTGCCGTTGCGTGACGCTCCTCGAGCGCTTCCATTTCCTCCAGCGTCAGAAGCGGATACCGATTCTCGTCGGAAATACTCGGGGAGGATGTCGGCATCGTCTTCGACGACCCGTCTTGGCTGGCCAAGGTCGGGGCGGTTGTCAATTTTTGCGTAGCCATCTGCTGTCCCCTTCTGTTTCAAAATGTCGTAGGCGTTGGGCGCACCGCCAATGCCCTTTTGCATCACCACTGGGGGGACGATCCCTCCAGTGGCAGCAAACCTTCCGATCGTTCGGCGCCAGGCGGTGGGCTGGCCCAGACCGCCGGTCCCGCCCATCGCCATTGTCCGGTCTGGCCCGGCATCGTCCGCCCGTTTTTGACCTGTGCCCCGCGCGGCCTGTCCCGCCCGGTCTTGCCCGACTCCGCCAGGCAGTGGATCATGTTGGCGCGACCCATCAGTGACGCCCCGCAACCTGGCCCGCCCGGCACCGCACGTCCCCTTGCGCGGGGGGCGCGACCGCCTAGTGGTAGCGGTCGAAAAACCCGTCCGGGATCAGCAGGTTGTCGCGGGTCAACGCGGTAACATCACGCTCGCCACAAAGCGCCATCGAGATGTCCAGCTCTTTGTGGATCACTTCAAGCGCCTTGGTCACGCCCGCTTCGCCCATCGCGCCCAGACCATTGATATAGGCCCGCCCGATATAGGTGCTTTTTGCCCCCAGCGCCAAGGCCTTGAGCACGTCCTGCCCCGAGCGGATGCCGCCGTCCATATGGACCTCGATCCGGTCGCCCACCGCCGCGACGATCTCGGGCAGCATCCGGATCGAGGACAGCGCCCCATCAAGCTGACGCCCGCCGTGGTTCGACACGACGATCGCATCGGCGCCGAAATCCGCCGCTATCCGTGCGTCTTCGGCATCCAGAATCCCCTTCAGGATCAGCTTGCCACCCCACTGATCGCGGATCCGCGCGATCTTGGACCAGTCAAGCTGCGGGTCGAACTGCTCGTTGGTCCACGAGTTCAGCGACCCCATGTTGCCCACCCCTTTGGCGTGGCCGACGATATTGCCGAATGTGCGCCGGCGGGTGCCCAGCATCCCCAACCCCCAGCGCCACTTGGTCGCCAGATTGATCAGCGTCGGCAGCGTCAGCTTGGGCGGGGCCGAAAGCCCGTTCTTCAGATCCTTGTGGCGCTGCCCGAGGATTTGAAGATCCAGCGTCAGCACCAGTGCCGAACAGGTCGCCGCCTTGGCGCGCGCGATCACCCCATCGACGAAATCCTCGTCGCGCATGACATATAGCTGAAACCAGAACGGCTTTTGCGTCTGTGCCGCGACATCCTCGATCGAACAGATCGACATTGTCGACAGCGTATAGGGCACGCCGAATTTTTCGGCCGCACGGGCGGCCTTGATCTCGCCGTCTGCCGATTGCATCCCGGTCAGCCCGACCGGCGCCAGCGCGACCGGCATTGCCACCTTTTCACCGATCATCTCGGAGGCGGTCGAGCGCCCGGACATATCCACCGCCACCCGCTGACGCAACCGGATCTGTGCAAAGTCCGAGCTGTTCTCGCGGAAGGTCTGTTCGGTATAGGAACCGCTTTCCGCATAGTCGTAAAACATCTTGGGTGTGCGCCGCCGATGCAACGTCTTGAGGTCTTCTATGCAGGTGATGACAGGCATGAAACGGTCCCTTCGACTATATTGGTAATAATCCATTACCAATTTTGGGACGTTTTTGCAATCTGTCTTGGCGCCCCTCTCGCGGCAGATTGGTGCGTCAGCCGCGATGCGCACCGGCTGCCAGATCGGCAACGCGGGCCAGAACCTCGGCGGGGGTGCGACCCTCGCCAATCAGCTTGACGATGGCCGAGCCAATCACGCAGCCATCGGCGATCGCGGCAATGCTTTGTGCCGCTTCGGGGGTGGTGATGCCAAAGCCCACGATCACCGGCAGATCCGTCTTGGCCTTGATCCGGGCGACCTCCGGGGCGACATCGGCGGCCTGCGCCGCGGCGGCGCCGGTGATGCCGGTGATCGAGACGTAATAGACAAAGCCCGAGGTGTTCTGCATCACCTTGGGCAGGCGTTCGTCATCGGTGGTGGGGGTGGCAAGCCGGATAAAGTTCAACCCGGCGGCCTGCGCGGGCAGGCACAGCTCGCTGTCTTCTTCGGGGGGCAGGTCCACGACAATCAACCCGTCGATGCCAGCGGCCGTGGCGTCGGTCAGGAAACGTTCGACGCCGCGCGAATAGATCGGGTTGTAGTAGCCCATCATCACGATCGGGGTGGTGGTGTCGGTCTGGCGGAACGCGGCCACCATATCGAGCGTCTTTTGCAAGGTCTGGCCGCCGTCCAGCGCCCGCTGACCGGCAAGCTGGATCGTCGGGCCGTCGGCCATCGGGTCGGTGAAGGGCATCCCCAGTTCGATGATGTCGGCCCCTGCCGCAGGCAAGCCCTTCATCACCTCGAGCGAGGTTTCCAGATCGGGATCACCGGCCATGATATAGGTGACAAAGGCCTTGCGACCCTCGGCCTTGAGCCGCGCGAAAGTGGTGTCGATTCTGGTCATCTGCCGCCCCATCCCTGTCTTTGATCCGGGTTTGCGCGATGAGGCGGGGAAAATCAATGGGGTCGGGGCCTAGCCGGTCCAGACCCCCAGCATCCAATGGGTGCCAAAGCGATCCTTGAGCATGCCAAAACCGGGCGACCAGAATGTCGGGCCAAAGGGCATGACCGGGGTGCCGCCCTTGACCAGACGGTCAAACAGCTTCGCCCCCGCCTCGACGTTGGGCACCGCATGGCTGATCGAGACCGCCGCCTGCGGCTCGCCCGGCACGCCATCGGGAAAATCCGAGCCCATCAGGATCGCGCCGCCGGGCAGCACCAGTTGTGCGTGCATCACCCGGTTCGAGGGTGTTATCGGCCCGGCCTCGGCAGGGGCCTCGCTATAGCGCATCAGGGTCAGATCCTTGGCGCCGAAAATCCCGGCATAGAACTCCATCGCATCGGCGCAGGTGCCTTGAAAGTGCAGATAGGGTGTGAATGTCATGGCTACGTCCTCCCTGCGGCGCATCTTACCACACTGCCGGGGCTTGCGCGCGGGTGATCCGTTCAGGTGATCCGTTCGCGCGGCCGTCGGCAGGCCGCTTGCCCTGCGCATTGGCTTTGCCTATGTAGCGGCGAACCTTTTTCGCAGGAGCATCGGTCATGGGCTTTAAGATGGGCATTGTCGGCTTGCCGAACGTCGGTAAATCGACTCTTTTCAACGCGCTGACCAGAACCGCCGCGGCGCAGGCTGCGAACTTCCCGTTCTGCACGATCGAACCCAATGTCGGCGAGGTGGCGGTGCCCGATGCGCGGCTGGAAAAGCTGGCCGCGATTGCCGGGTCGAAAGCGATCATCCCGACGCGGATGACCTTTGTCGATATCGCGGGGCTGGTGAAGGGCGCCTCGAAAGGCGAGGGCTTGGGCAACCAGTTTCTGGCAAATATCCGCGAATGCGATGCCATCGCCCATGTGCTGCGCTGCTTTGAGGATGGCGACATCACCCATGTCGAAGGCCGTATCGACCCGGTGGCCGATGCCGAAACCATCGAGACCGAGTTGATGATTGCCGATATGGAAAGCATCGAAAAGCGCCTTGCCGGGATCGCCCGCAAGATCAAGGGTGGCGACAAGGATGCGGTCGATCAGGAACGGCTGCTGCGGGCCGCGCTGGCCGCCTTGGAGCAGGGCAAGCCCGCGCGCACCCTGACCATTTCCGATGATGACCGCAAGCAATGGCAAATGCTGCAATTGCTGACCGCCAAGGCGGTGCTTTACGTGTGCAACGTCGAAGAGGCCTCGGCGGCCTCGGGCAACAGCCAGACCGCGCGGGTCGCGGAAATGGCCGCCGCTCAGGGGGCGGGGATGGTGGTGATCTCGGCGCGGATCGAGGAAGAGATCAGCCAGCTCGACGATGAAGAGGCCGAGATGTTCCTGACCGAAATGGGGCTGGACGAGGCCGGGCTGGATCGGCTGATCCGCGCGGGGCACGACCTGCTGGGCTTGCAGACCTATTTCACCATCGGTCCGAAAGAGGCCCGCGCCTGGACCATTCGCAAAGGCACCCTGGCGCCGCAGGCCGCGGGCGTGATCCACGGCGACTTCGAGCGCGGCTTCATCCGCTCGGAGACCATCGCCTATGACGACTACATCGCCGGCAACGGCGAGGCCGGCGCACGCGAGGCGGGTAAGTTCCGCATCGAAGGCAAGACCTATGTGGTCAAGGACGGCGACGTTCTGCACTTCTTGTTCAACGCCTGAAACCGGGCACCCGATTGGCGGCGGCGGGACCGGGGGATCTTTCCCGCGCCGGTGTGCATTCGAACGCGTTGGCACTGCGCGGACCCGGTGTCCAGACGGGCACCGCCGTGATCGTCGCCGGGATCATCCCTCTGGAACAAGCCTGAGTTCGTCTTTCATCTTCGCTGAAATATCCCCGCCGGAGGCACCCGGCGTTTGATCCGGGCAAAGGTGTTTGCCCGCCTGGCCCCACGCGTCACCAAGATATCCGGGGCGCAGCCTTGCGGGAAACCCGGCTCACCTCATCTTCGGGCCGATGGCGTCTTGGCGTGCTCTCAACCCTTCTTGCGGCGCAGCAGCGTCAGTATCAGCGCGACAAATGTCAGCGTCCATGCTGCCATGGCGATCACGACAAAAGCGGTCGGCAGCGGTTCAAGAAAGCCGAAGTTCAGCGCCTGAGCCATCTGATGGGTGGCGACAGCATACATGCCCAACGGGAACACCGCCCCCCAATAAAGCGGGTCATAGGTCAGTGGGAAGCGGCGATAGACATGGCGCCAGATACCAAGGATCACAAGCATCGGGATCCACCATGTTCCGGTCGCCCAATAGAAGATCGTAAAGCCCTTCATGAAGGGCGCGATTGATTGCAAGAACCACGCGTCCTCGGCGTTCACGATCAACTGCGATCCCGCAAGCGTGGAAATAGCCATCGCGCCCATGTTGATCCAGTAAGGCGGCGACAGGTCGCCCGGGGCAAAGGGAAAAAAGGTATAGCGGTAGAAAATCAGCGACATCATCCAGATGTAAAGCATCCCGCCCCATAACCACATCGACAGGGCTATGAAGTTCAGGTCAAGCCGATGCGGCTGCGGCGTATGCGCGGCCAGCAATGTGGCCAGAACGGCAATGGACTGAGTCGCCACGACGGCCAATAGCCAGGCGCCGCTGATGCCACGGTCCAGGGTGGGTTTTTCCTGCTTCACGGTGAAGGCGGTGAAGATTGTGTAGGTCAGCACCAGCCAGAGAAACAGTGCCACGAACCACAAGGCAAACCCCATGGCAACCCATCCATCCAGAATCACGAAGCCGCTTCCAAGAATGCCGGTGGCGGCGACCATGGTGAAGAACCCGGGCCCACGCAGATGGTCGATCACATCCAGAAAGGCCAGCCGAGGGTAGCGCCAGATCCGCAGGATCGTCAGCCACCAGAGGATCGCATAGGTCGCCAACGCAATCGCGAACAATCCCCAGGCGACCGACCTCAGCCCGACCTGATTGGCCGCCAGAGACACAATGCCGGTGGCCATGACCATGCCGAAATAGGCCGGAGAAAGCGACTTGACGTCCGGATGAAGGATTCGGTCGATCAAGCCTGACGTGCCGCGCGGATCGCTGTTGTTCATTGTCTGCCCTGTCCTTCCCAATGGGGCGCTTGCGCCGGTGCACTTCGCAGCGGATCGACCGACCGGACCGCGAACTGGTTGATGATTCTGGCAATTGATCCCGGGCGCAAACAGAAGACCGGCGCCAGCATCAGGAAAACCCATGCCACCGCGTTTGCTGTCGTCATCTTGCCCGGCTGCGCCAGCGGTGCCGCACACGCCCGGTTGATCTGCGAAAGACGCTTCTTGATGTGAGCAGCGGTGGTGGAGCGCACGAGAGTGTCACCAGGGCGCCGCGCGGCCACGGTCCGTGCCCGCACGCTACCAGATGCCCCTGACGCGCCCACAACTCCGCTCATGCCACGGCACCGATCCGCGCTGGCCGATCTTTTGCCGCAGCCTCGGCTTGCGGCGACGCCGCCATCGCGCGATCCCGTCCGCGCGTTGCTTTGCTGCTGATCCCGGTGACCGCAGCGAAGCCTCGCTGGCCCGCCAACCCTTCAAGCGGCAAATCCAAGCCGAGGTCGCCCATCTGCGCGCGCCTCTGGCCCAAGGGTTCGCGGCGGGGGGCGCACTTCGTGGCCAACGCCGATGCCATGTCGTCCGGGCCGCAGGCGTTGATCCGGGCATTCATGACGCCCCGCAAGGTGTTGCTGCTGACCTGCGGCACTTCCCGCCAGAGCGGGCTTGTCAACCGGTGCGGCTGACCCAAATGGCGCTTGTCGATCGCCCCCCCCGTCCTGCGGTGAGGGCAGGCTTCGGGCGGCGGCAAGACCTCGGGCCGCGCGAGGACTCGCTGGCGGATCACCAGAAGGGCTGGATTGACCCGCACTTCGCCAATGGTCGCTGGTGGCCGACAATTCGCGGTGGGCGGATCACGCGGATCACGGCGAGAGCGGGGGGCGGTGACCTGCATTGCCGGGAAAGTCTGTTGCGCGATCCCAAGGCCAGTATGATCGCCACCGGGTTCGGCGCGCGCAGCCCCGGGCGGTGCGGTCCCACGCTTGGGGGCCAACCGATGAAACGGCAGTTCTGGCATGCCACCTGGCAGCATGTTGATCTTCGCCGCTGTTTCTTGATGGGGCTCGCAGCAAGGCATGGCGATGCGCAACGCATCGGCTTGGGTGTCGATCCAGTCCTGGAACGACTGAAGGTCAGCAAACACGGGCGGCGAGCAGATGACAGCCTCCTGCTGAAACGGATCGGGCGTTAGACACGATTGTCAGCCGAAAGCTAGCAGCCGAAAGTCGGGGCATAACTGATCCATGTCAAGTCGAACGCAGCGCCGGTGCCAAAAGAGCGGTGGCCCGATTGGGCGCGGCTGTCGTCAAGAGGCACCCGAGGACGGCTTTTCAAGCGACCATTCCACTTGCGCCCGTCGCCGTCGCCGTCTCGGTTGCGCCGCGGTGTGCCCTTGTGGATGCCGGGCTGGCAAAATTGGTGCGGTGCCTGCCTTCTGCAATCAGGAACTGTCAGCGCATCCGGGCGACCCGTTCGCAGGTTGCCGAATGTCGATCCGGCCGGCACGGCCGACGGTTTTTTGATCTGTTCGCGGGGGTGGTTCCGAGGTGCGGTCCCGGAGTCGCCGGGCGCGCCACGCTTTCAACCTGTCGTCGCGAACCGCTGGATTGCCGCAATGATTGCGTGAAAGCTGCGCCGCGCGCGGTCGCTTGTGCGGCGCGCCCGTAGATAGCCGTGCGGCAATTCAGGCTCGTTGCGCCATTCGGCGTGTCCGCCCACGGCGCGCAACCGGCCGGCATAGGCCGAGGCGTCGTCGCGCAGCGGATCGACATCGGCCGAAACGATGAAAGCC
This sequence comes from Rhodobacteraceae bacterium UBA6197, assembly GCA_002422085.1. Lineage (GTDB taxonomy): Bacteria > Pseudomonadota > Alphaproteobacteria > Rhodobacterales > Rhodobacteraceae > UBA6197. The sequence continues at coordinate 53,621 of DISZ01000001.1, read as the reverse complement.
GGCGCAAGGCCCGATAGATCAGGGGCGCAAAGCGGCTGTGCGCGCGGATCGGTCACGACGCCCGCGCCATGCAGCGCATTGTGATAGCTGTCGAGATCGACTGTGCGCAGCAGCGGCGCCCGGGCATTCACGCGATACGAGGGCGCGGTGCGGTCGCCGCCAAGCCCGGGATAGATCAGCACCTGCCCCAGAGGCTGGCGCGCGCGCTGCTGGCTTAGACACAGGGCCGCGGCAAGCATCGCCCCCGCGCTGTCACCCACCACGACCGCCGGGCGGTCGATTGCCGCCCAGACCGCCAGAACATCGTCGATCTGCGCGGGCCAGCGGTTCTCGGGCGCAAGACGATAGTCGACCGCGATCACCTGCAATCCGGTGGCGTCGCTGATCTCGGCACAGACATCGTCATGGCTGTCCAGCCCGCCGACGACAAAGCCGCCGCCGTGCAGATAAAGCACCGCGACCGGCGTTTCACTGCCATAAACCCGACAGGGCACGCCGCCGAAGGGACGGTCCTCGACGGCAAGACCCGGCGGGCGTGGCGCCCGAAACTGCGCGCACATCGCATCATAGTCGCGACGATTGTCGGCCGCGCTCGCGCCGTTCGCCTCGGGCGGATAGGCACCCTCGGTCTTGGCGATGAAGGCCAGAACCTGCGGATCCGAGATCATTCGACACCCTCTGCGATGCGGCGGCGCAGCCAGTCCGGGTCCAGCTGCGGCACCGAGGCCAGCAATTCCCGCGTATAGGCATGGCGAGGCGGATCAAGCACCTCGGCCTGCTGCCCTCTGTCCATCACCTGCCCGTTTTTCATCACCACCACATCGTCGGCAATCGCGCGAACGGTGGCGATGTCATGGGTGATAATCATGTAGGAGACCCCGGTTTCATCCTGCAACCGGCTGAGCAGGCGCAAGATACCCTCTGCCACGAGCTGGTCGAGCGCGCTTGTCACCTCATCGCAGATGATGAAATCCGGGTCGGCGGCCAGCGCCCTCGCGATGCCGATGCGTTGCTTCTGCCCGCCCGAAAGCTCGCCGGGCAGGCGGTCAAGGAACGTGTCGGGCGTCAGCTCGATCTGCTCCATCAATTCATGCAGCCGCACGTCGCGCGCCCGCCCCGTCAGCCCACGATAGAATTGCAACGGGCGCGACAGGATCTGGCGGATGGTCTGGCGCGGATTGAGCGCGGTGTCGGCCATCTGGTAGATCATCTGCACCTTGCGCAACTGATCGGGCGAGCGCTGCGCCAACCGTGGCGGCAAGATCTGACCGTCGAGTTCGACGACGCCCGCGCTGGGCGACAGCAGGCCGGTGATTACCCGCGCCGTCGTCGATTTGCCCGATCCGGATTCGCCCACCACCGCCACCGTGGCCCCGCGCGGAATATCGAAGCTGACCGAATTGAGCACGTTGTGCTGCGCATAGCCCGCGGTGATACCCTTGATGCGCAGTGTGGGGGTGGCCGCGCGATCCACTGCCCGCACCGGGCGGCGAAAGTCACGCACCGCCCAAAGCGAGCGCGTATAGGCCTGCGTCGGTGCTTGCATCATCTGTTGCGTCGGCGCTTCCTCGACCTCGCGACCATGGCGCATCACCTTGATCCGGTCGGCCATCTGCGCCACCACGGCCAGATCGTGCGTGATGTAGATCCCCGCCGCGCCGGTCGCCTCGACGGCCTGTCGGATCGCCGCCAGAACGCCGATCTGCGTGGTCACGTCCAGCGCGGTCGTCGGTTCGTCAAAGACGATCAGGTCGGGCTTGCAGGCCATTGCCATCGCCACCATCGCACGCTGGAGCTGCCCGCCCGATACCTGATGCGGAAAGCGCAGGCCAAAATGTTCGGGGTCGGGTAGATGCATTTTCGCGTAAAGCTCGTGCGCGAAGGCTTCCGAGGCGGCGCGGTCGGCGGTATGGTGAATTTCCGGCCCCTCGCAAAATTGTTCGATCAGCCGCCAGGCGGGGTTGAAGCTGGCCGCCGCCGATTGCGCGACATAGGCGACGCGCCGGCCCCGGAATGCCCGTCGCTGTCTTTCGGGAATCGTCAGAAGATCGGTGCCATCAAAGCGCACATGACCACCGGAAAATCGCAGGCCCGGCTGGGCAAAGCCCATCGCGGCAAGCCCCAGCGTCGATTTTCCCGCGCCGGATTCTCCGATCAGTCCGACCACCTCGCCGCGATCGACGCGCAGGTCGACCCCGTGCAGGATCGGGGTCCAGCCCTCTTCACCCTTCGCCTCGATCTTCAGCTTTTCGATATTGAGCAGCATGGTTACTCCTTCAGCCCCGAGGCGCGATGCAGCATCCAGTCGATGACGAAATTGACCGAGATCGTCAGCACCGCGATGCAGGCGGCAGGCAAGAGCGGGGTGATATCGCCAAAGGTTATCAGCGCGGCATTGTCGCGCACCATTGCCCCCCAGTCGGCCATCGGCGGCGGCAGGCCAAGGCCAAGAAAGCTGAGCGCCGAGATGGTGAGAAAGACAAAGCAGAAGCGCAGCCCGAATTCAGCGATCAGTGGCGCCGAGATATTGGGCAGCACCTCGCGCAGGATGATCCAGCGCGTGCCCTCGCCGCGCAACTGGGCGGCCTCGACATAGTCCATCACCATGACATTCATCGCCGTGGCGCGCGCGAGGCGAAAGACACGGGTGCTGTCAAGCAGCGCAACGACCAGGATCAGGTTGAGCACGCCGGGGCCCAATGCGGACAGAGCCAGCAGCGTCAAGATCAGCGGTGGCACCGCCATCATCACATCTACCGCGCGCGAGAGAACCAGATCGACAAAGCCGCCCAGCGCCGCCGCCAGAAGCCCCGCCACCGCGCCCAATGAAAAGGCGATGGCCGTGGTGGCCAGCGCCACGCCGACGGTATTGCGCGCGCCCCAGATCAGCCGCGAAAGCATGTCGCGCCCAAGCGCATCGGTGCCAAGGGCATAGACTTCGCCCCAGGGCTCGAACTGGGCGCCGACGATCTCGGCCTGACCATGGGGCGCGAACAAGGGCGCGCTGAGCGCCACCACCAGATAGATCACGATCACGATCAGGCCGAACACTGCGGTCGGCGGCATGGTGCGAAGCAGCTTTGCCAGGCGGGTCATGGCGTCACCTCGGATGCAACAGGCGCGGGTTCGCGGCAATCGCCACGACATCGGCCAGCAGGTTGAGCAGGATATAGACCGCAGCAAAGATCAGCGCGCAGGCCTGCACCACGGGAATATCGCGGTTGGTCACGCTGTCGACCATCAACTGGCCAAGGCCGGGATAGACGAAGACCACCTCGACAATGACGACTCCGGTAATCAGCCAGGCGATATTCAGCGCCACGACATTGACGATCGGGGCAAGCGCGTTGGGCAGGGCATGGCGGGTGACGACGCGCCAGCGCGAGGCGCCCTTGAGCCGCGCCATGGTGACATAGGGGTTGCCCATCACGTTCACCACCGCCGCCCGGGTCATTCGCATCATATGTGCGGTGACGACCAGAACGAGCGTGATCGCGGGCAGGAACGTGCGGTTCAGCATCTCGCCAAACCCCGGCGACGCCCCCGGATCGGCGATCGAAGGAAACCAGCCCATCCGCACCGCGAGCAAGAACATCAGGATATAGGCGATAAGAAACTCGGGCAGGGAAATCGCCGAAAGCGTCAGCACGTTGGTGATCCGGTCGAACATCCGCCCCCGCCAGAGCGCCGACAAAAGCCCAAGCGTCACCGCCAGAGGCACCGCGATCAGCGCGGCATAGGCGGCCAGGAACATCGTGTTGCCCAACCGTGCCGCCAGCAGCGCCGCGACCGGGCGGCCATTGGCCAGCGACTGGCCGAAATCGCCGTGCAGCACGCCGCCGATCCAGTCGAGGTAACGCCAGAACAGCGGCTGATCGAGCCCCAGTTCGCGGCGGAAGGCGGCGACGGTTTCGGGCGTCGCCGACTGGCCAAGCACCTGCTGCGCGATGTCGCCGGGCAGCAGGCTGATCGCCAGAAAGATCAGCGTCGAGATCACGAACAGGGTAAACACCCCGATCCCCAGCCGTGCCGCGATCATCCGCAGCAGCGGATGGCGTTGGCCCGCAGGCGCGCCGCTCAACCGACCTTCTCCGGCTGGCCGATCCGTCGGATCCCCGCGCCGGCGTGTTCGGGGTGTGCGGCGCTTTCCTGACGTGCCACGGCATCAAGTGATGCGATCAGCGACGCGGGCATTGCCATCGCGCGGCCCGCTTTGGTATCGACATGCAACAGCATGTGTTCACCCGTGACCACCGTGCTGCCATCCTCGCGCAAGATCTCGTGATGCAGACGGAAGCGTTTGGAGTCGTGGCCCAGCAGCCGCGTCTCGACACTCAGCAGCTCACCGGCCTTCGCCTCGGACAGATTCCGGATATGGGTTTCGACCGTATAGGCCGAACACCCCTGCGCGCGATAGTTGGCGTCGAGTCCAATGTGAATCATGAAAGCGTCGGTCGCGTCGCCAAGCACCTGAAGATAGCGGAATTCGGTCATATGGCCGTTGTAGTCGATCCAGCCGCCCGAAACGCGCGTGCGATGCAAGTGCAGTGGATAGCCTGTGTCGGGTACGCCCTCGCGCGCATAGAACCCGTCCTCCATCTGCCGCACGACTTGCCCCGCACCCCAGTCATTGGCTTTCAACGCCTGCAAGATGCCGACAAGGTTGTCATCGCGGATACGTTCCAGTTCGCGGATCGAATGCGCCCCCGATTGCGCATCGGATTGCCCCGCGATCCGATCGATCAGCGCGTCATCAAGATCGGGCACATCCATCAGCTTGGTCCAGGGCCATTTCAGCGCCGGCCCGAACTGGCCGAGGAAATGCCGCATTCCGGCCTCGCCACCGGCGATGCGATAGGTCTCGAAAAGACCCATCTGTGCCCAGCGCAGGCCAAAGCCAAAGCGGATGATGTCGTCGATTTCTTCGGTGGTGGCGATGCCGTCGTTGACCAGCCAGAGCGCCTCGCGCCAGACCGCCTCAAGCAGCCGGTCGCCGATATGGGCGTCGATTTCGCGCGCGATCTGCACCGGCTTCATGCCAACCGAGGTCAACAGAGCGCAGGTGCGATCTGCGGCCGCGCCGCCGCCGACGATCTCGACCACCGGCAGCAGATAGACCGGGTTGAACGGATGCGCGACAAGGATGCGCTCGGGGTGTTTGGACCCCGCGCGCAGTTCTGATGGCTTGAACCCCGAGGTGGACGAACCGATGACGGCCTCGGGTGAAGCACTGGCCTCGATCTCGGCCAGGATGCGGTGCTTGAGATCCAGCCGCTCAGGCACGCTTTCCTGGATATGGTCCGCACCGGCCACGGCCTCGGCGATGGAGCCGACCCAGGTGATCTGCCCCGGCACAGGCAGCGGCGCCTGAAACAGCCGCTCCCAGGCGCGGGAGGCATTGGTCAGCACTTCGCCGACGATACGCTTGGCGTCTGGATGCGGGTCAAAGACGGCGACGTCATGCCCCGCAAGAATGAACCGGGCGATCCAGCCGCCACCGATAACGCCACCGCCAATTGCCGCAATCTTCATGCCTGCCACCACCGTTCCACAATTTTCCAGCCGTCGAGGAAGCGGTTCGAGGCCACCTCGCCATGTGCCACCTTGTCGTTGGCCACGTCGATATAATTGACGAAGATCGGAATGATCGTGCCGCCGTCCTCGCTGACAAGGCCCTGCATCTCGTGATACATCTCGCGGCGCAGACTGTCATCGAGTTCGGCGCGCGCCTTCAGCAAAAGTTCATTGAAACGGTCGTTTTCCCAGTGGCCTTCGTTCCACTCGGCGCCCTTGGCATAGACGAGGCTGAACATGTCGTCCTCGGTCGGCCGGCCATTCCAATAACTTACGCAGAAAGGTTTCTTCAGCCAGACGTTCGACCAGTAGCCATCGTCTGGTTCGCGTTTGACGGTCAGCTCGATCCCCGCAGCCTGCGCCGATTGCTGGAACAGCTGCACCATGTCAAGCGCGCCGACCGAGGCCGCATCGGCCGCCGAAATCTCGACCTTGAGTCCCTCCATGCCGGCTTCTTTCAGATAGAATTTCGCACGGTCCGGGTCATAGGTATGCTGCGGCAGATCGGTGGCATAGTAGCGGTTCGCGGGCGCAATCGGGCTGTCATTGGCAATCTGGCCATGGCCGCGCAACACCTTGTCGAGGATCTCTTGCCGGTTCACCGCATATTTCAGCGCCTTGCGCACATTGGCATCCTTGAAGGGCGCCACGTCGCAAAACATCGGCATCGTGTAGTGCGCGGTCCCCGTCACCTCGACGAGGCTCAGACCCGGACGCCGTTGCAACAGGTGCAGGGTCGCCAGATCGGGCGAGTTGATGACATCGACCTCGCCGGTCATCAGCGCGTTCTGTCGGGCCGTCGGGTCGTTGATGGTCAGCAACACCGCCTCGTCGAACCAGGCGCGTTCGGCCTTCCAATAGTCGTCGCGCCGCTTGAGCGAGATCCGCACGCCGGGCTCGAAATTCTCGATCACATAGCCGCCGGTGCCGAGCGCCGATTCCCAGTCGAGGGTGCCATCCGCTTTCGCGGGCATGATCACGAAATGATAATCCGAGGTCAGATAGGCAAAGTCGGCATTGCCCGAAGACAGCTCGAACACCACCGCGGTTTCGCCATCCGCGCGGATATCGACGACCTGATCCAGCGAGCCTTTGGCGCCGGATTTCGTATCCGCGCCGCGGTGATGGTTGAACGAGGCGATGACATCGGCCGCCGTCACCTTGCGCCCGTCCGAGAAGGTAGCATCATCGCGCAGTCGGAAGGTCCAGACCTTGGCCTCGGCGTCGGGTTCATAGCTTTCGGCCAGCTCGGGCACGGCCTGGCCCTTGGCGTCAATTTCGACGAGGTTGTTGCAGACCGCAAGCATCGCGGTGACGATCGGACCCGCAGCAAAAGTGGCCGGATCGAGCGAATCCGAGGTGGCGCCGCTGGCATGGCCGATGCGCAGCGTGCCGCCGCGCTTGGCCGTTTGCGCAAAGGCGCCGCGCGGCAGGATCAGCCCCGCAGCCGTCATCCCCGCCGCCCCGGCCAGCAACCCGCGCCGGGAAATTCCGTTTTTCATGCCGTTCATCGTTTCAGTCTCCCTGTTGCAGTGCGACCGTTTTCCGGTCTTTCGCGTAGTTTTCCGCCGCGTTCAGCGCCGGGTCAATTTCAGTTTCGCGCGGACCTCGTCGGGGCCGAGAATTCGGCAGCCCATGCCGGTCAGGATTGTCGCGGCACGTTCGACCAGATCGCCGTTGCGCGCCAGCACGCCCTTGTCGAGCCAGATGTTGTCCTCGAGCCCGACGCGCACATTGCCCCCCGCCAGCGCTGCCTGCGCGACATAGGGCATCTGCATCCGTCCGATGGAAAACATCGAGTAGACCCAGCCGGGCGGAATATTGTTCACCATTGCCATCAGGCTGTTGGGGTCGGCGGGCGCGCCATAAGGAATGCCCATGCACAGTTGGATCATCACCGGATCGTCGATCAACCCCTCTTCGACAAGTGTCCGGGCCATCCACAGATGCCCGGTGTCGAACACTTCGATCTCAGGGCGCACACCGGCAGCCTGAATCCGCGCCGCCATCGCGCGCAGCGTGCCGGGCGTATTGGTCATCACATAGTCGGCTTCGGCAAAATTCATCGTGCCGCAATCGAGGGTGCAAATCTCGGGCAGCAGTTCCTCGACATGCATCAGCCGTTCGGTCGCCCCCACAAGGTCCGATTGCGGCGAAAGCGGCAGCGGCGCCTCGGCCGAGCCAAGCACGATATCGCCGCCCATACCGGCGGTCAGGTTCAGCACCACATCCGTATCGGCCGACCGCACCCGTTCGACCACCTCGCGGTAAAGCGCGGGGTCGCGCGAGGGTGCACCGGTAAGCGGATCGCGCACATGGACATGCGCAATCGCGGCACCTGCCTTGGCCGCCTCGATGCAAGCCTCGGCGATCTGGGCGGGGGTGATTGGCACCAGATCGGATTTCATATGGCTCTGGCCCGACCCCGTGACCGCACAGGTGATGAAGACGTCGCGATTCATTCGTGAACTCCGGATAGTGTCTGGATTGGGTCGAGCGTGACAGGGAATTCACTGGCATCATTTGCATGATTCGCCCTATAATTTGCGAATGTCGCCAAAATCGCCTCTGCATCTGACCTTTTTGCTGTTCAACGGCTTTTCCAACATGGTGCTTGCCAGCGCCATCGAACCGCTTCGGGCCGCGCGCGACCTGTCGGGCAAGCGGCACTTTTCGTGGCAGATTTGTTCGCTAAGTGGCGCGCCGGTCACCAGTTCGTCGCGCATGGCGATTGCTGTCGATCAGTCGCATGACCGGGTCGGCGCGACGGATGGCCTGATCCTTGTGTCTGGCTATGGCATGCGCGAACACCTGCCACGCGAGGCCGCCGCCGCAGTGCTGCGCAAGGCGCGCGGCTTGCCGCTGATCGGTGGGCTTGATACCGGGGCGTGGCTGCTGGCGCAGTTGGGGCTTTTGGCCGGCCGCCGCGCCGCGATTCACTGGATGGAGCGCGAGGCGCTGGCCGAGGCCTTTCCCGAGATCATCGTCACCAACGATCCCTATGTTTCCGACGGCAATATCCTGACCTGTGGCGGCGCACAGAATGTGCTGAGTTGGTCGCTTGATCTGATCGGTGCGCAGGGGGGCGAGGCGTTGCGCTACGACGTGGCCAACATGTTCGGCCGCAGCGAAGTTCGGGCGCCGCAAATGGCCCAGACCGATCCGCCCAGCCGAATGAGCGACCGTGCGTTGCCCGCCGCGCTGCGCCGCGCCATCGTGGCGATGCGCGAAAGTGCCGAGCAGCCGCTGCCATTGCCGCACATCGCCGAACGCGCGGCCCTGTCGGCGCGAAGCATGGATCGTCTGTTCCACGCCTATCTGGGCATGTCGGCGGGTCGCTACTACCGGCAGATCCGGCTGGCGCACGCCCGCGCGCTGGCGCTTGAGACCGATCTGACGCTATACGAAATTGCCTCGCGCACCGGGTTCGCGTCGCCCTCTACGTTGGCGCGCGCCTATTGCCGCCAGTTTGGCGAGACGGTTCGGCAGCGTGCAGCACGGCCTCGTGCCGGCGCGCCGCGCGCGCCCTAGGCGCGCCGCCGGCGCGTTTCATACCCTTCGCTTCAAGGTGTCCGATTGAATTTCCAGCGATCAAGAGGAACCTGCGTCACGGTGCCGTCGACGCGCCTGCGAAGGGCCACCGGCGGGCAGGCGCGCTGTGCAAACGGGTGTGCCAGACCGGGCAAGACGGGGCGTAAACCTTGCGGTGCCGCGTTCACCGGACCGAGAATGCCAGATGCGGCTGGCTCTGGTGTCCGCTCGACGATCTTGACACGCCAAGGGCATGGCGGTCTCGACCGGCCATCCGCGCAAGCCGTGGGGCGCGCAGAACATGCGCCCGCTGTCGTTCAGCGCGGCTTTGACTGGCAGGGCGGGCTCGCGGCACCCCATACACAAGACCGCACGGCCGCGCGGGACCGGCGGGAATACTGGTCACAGGGTTTCTGCCGATGTTGCAGTGGGCAGGATGCAATTACCCGGTGAGGCTCATCGAACGGCGAAAGAGAGCCAGACTTCCCGCGAAGAACCCGATCCCCAGCCCTGCCATCAGCACCAGTTGGGGCCAGACCGTGGCAAGGCCCGCACCCCGAAAGGCGACCGCCTTGGCAAAGGCCAGAAAGTGGCGCGATGGCAGCGCGAGGGTCAGACGCTGCACCAGATCCGGTTGGCTTTCGACCGCCCCCATGCCGCCCGACAACATGATGACCGGGATGATGACCATGATCACCAACAGCGCGAACTGCGCCATGCTGCGCGCCAATGTGCCCAGCAGCATTCCGATCGCGGCAGCCGCCCAAAGATAGACTGCCGCCCCTGCCACAAGCAGTGGCTCGGAGCCCGCGACCGGCACCCGCAACACCCCCTGCACCACGACCAGCAGGGAGCCGATGAAGGCGACCAGCACCACCAGCATCGTCGCCAGAACCTTCGACAGCGCCACCTCGACCGGAGTGAGGGGCATCACCATCAGATGTTCAATGGTGCCGTGCTCGCGCTCGCGCAGCATCGCGGCCCCGGTCAGCGCGATGGTCAACAGCGATAGCTGGTTCAGAAGCGAGGACATCGCCTTGAACCAGACCGGGTTGCCATTGGGGTTGAAGGCGCGGCGCAACTCCAGTTGCAGCTCTGGCGCAGGTGCCTGGGGGGTGTGGGTCAGGAAGATGAGACTTTCCGCCTGCACGATGCTTCGGATGTAATCGGTGCCAAGTTGCGCCTGCGAAACCGCGGTGGCATCGGCAAGAAGCTGGGCGACTGGCGCCTTGCCTGCGACCGCATCGGCGGCGAAACTTGGCGGGAAGGCCAGCGCGAACATGATCTCGCCGCGGTCCATCGCGGCATTTGCCTGATCGGAGGTCATCTCGACCGGTGTCTGGAACCACGGCGGCATCAGCGCATCGGTGATCTGCCGCGTCAGGGTCGAGCGATCTTCATCCACGATCGCGATGGCGGCGTTCTTCACCGTGTCGCCGGCACCGCTGGCTTCGAGCATCACGGCGACAACGAAAGACCACAGAATCAGGATCACCATTACCGGGTCACCCAACACGCTTTTCAGCTCTTTGCCGACAAGCCAGAAGATGTTTTCAAGCCGTTGCATCCTAACGCTCCTGTTTGCGCAGGGCGAGGATGGTCAGCCCGGTGAACACCGGGCCGAATATGGCCAGCCGCAGCAATGCGCCGCTCAGGTCCGCCAGTCCCAACCCTTTGGTATAGGTGCCGACGCTGATCGCCATATACCAGGTCGTCGGCCAGAGGCTGCCCAATATGCGCGCCGGGCCCTCCAGCGATGAAACGGGAGTCATCATCCCGGAGAATTGCAGCGTCGGCATCACCGACAGCACGGTGCTGGCAAAAACCGCCGTCACCTGTGTTGACGACATCATCGACACCAGCATGCCAAAGCCGGTGGCAGCAACCGCATAGACCAGCGAAGCCAACAACAGCAACAGAGGATCGCCGCGCATCGGCACCCCCAGCACCAGCACCACCAGCGCCGTCAGGATCGCGAAATTTATCAGCGTGATGCCGATATAGACCAGTTGCTTGCCAATCAGAAACTCGATCCGGCCGGTGGGGGTGACATAGAAATTGGTGATCGTGCCGATCTCTTTTTCGCGGGCCACACTGACCGCCATCAGGATTGCCGGGAACAGCAAAAGCAGTAGTGGCGGGATCGAAGGTCCGATCGACGGCAGGCTTTCCATCGCCGGGTTGTAGCGAAACCGCGGGGTGAACTGGACGAGGGACGTGGCGGGACGAAGCATGTCAAGCGCCGGGGATGCGCCGCCGGCATCGGCGGAAACCGCGTCATGGGCGCTTGTGACATAGCTTTCGATGGTGCCTGCCCGTCCGGTATCGGCGCCGTCGATCAGGGCTGCCACCTCAGTGGCGGCACCGCGCCGCAGGTCGGCACCAAATCCTGGCGGAATTTGCAAGGCCAGTGACAACTCGCCGCTCGACAGGCGCTGCTCCATCGCCGCGTCGTCGAGGATCGGCGCATGGGTCTGGAACCAGACTGAATCCTCGAACGTTGAAAGATAGGCGCGGCTTTCCGGGCTGCGGTCCTGATCAAGTGAAGCAAAGGGGATATTGCGGACCTCTTGCGAGATGCCGAACGACATGATCAGCAGCAGCAAGGCGCTGCCCAGAAAGGCAAAGGCCAGCCGCACCGGATCGCGCCGAACCTGCATGGCCTCGCGCGTGGTGAAGGCCAGAAGACGGCCAAGGCTGAAGCCCGAAGTATCCGCAGCGGCGCCAGAGGCATCCGCGACCAATGCGGCGCTGCTGGTGGGTTCGGGCGGGATTTCGGCCGAGATGTAGGCGATGAACGCGTCCTCGAGTGACGCGGCCTCGCGGGATGCGATGATGTCCTCGGGGCGGTCCGTCACCAGAACCCGGCCCGCGTGCATCAGCGAAATGCGGTCGCAGCGCAGCGCCTCGTCCATGAAATGCGTCGAGATAAAGATTGTCACCCCATCCTTTCGCGCCAAGTCCAGCAACAGATGCCAGAAATCGTCGCGCGCCTGCGGATCGACACCCGAGGTCGGCTCGTCCAGGATCAGGATTTCGGGCGCGTGGATCACCGCCACCGCCAGCGAAAGCCGTTGGCGCAGGCCGAGCGGCAGCGAGTCCGCATGCTGGTCAAGGTAAGGGGTCAGTCCGAAGCGTGGCACAAGATCGTCCATGCGCTGTTCGGTCAATTCCCGGCTCAGATGGAACAGCCGCGCGTGCAGCCAGAGGTTTTCGCGCACGGTCAGTTCGCCATAAAGCGAAAACGCCTGCGACATGAAGCCAACGCGGCGGCGCGCTTGCGGGTCTTGCGCATCGACCGGGCGACCAAAGATCCAGGCATCACCCTCGGAGGCAGGCAAGAGCCCGGTCAGCATTTTCATCGTTGTCGTCTTGCCGCAACCATTGGAGCCGAGAAAACCGAAGATCTCGCCGCGCGCGATATCAAAGCTGACATTGTCAACTGCGGTGAAATCGCCAAAGCGCCGGGTCAGATTCCGGGCCCGGATTGCGGGAGCCTCGGAGGTGGTCGTCGTGGGCGCGGTGCGTGCCTCGGGCGCTGTGGGTGCCGCTACGCTCGCCGGGTTGTCGGCTCCGGCATCGGCCAGCATCAGCGCGACATAGGCCGCACCAACCGAGGTGGTCGCGGTCCGCGCCATCAGTTCATCGGGGCTGGCCTCGGCCAACACCCGACCGGAAATCATCGCCACCAGATGGTCGAAACGCGCTGCTTCTTCCATATACGCGGTCGAAACCAGCACGCTCATCTCGGGTCGGTCGGCGCGGATCGCATCAATCAGATCCCAGAACTGGCGACGCGACAACGGGTCAACGCCGGTGGTCGGCTCGTCAAGCAGCAGGAAGTCCGGGTCATGGATCAGTGCGGAACACAGGCCCAGCTTCTGTTTCATGCCCCCCGACAGCTTGCCCGCCGGGCGATCAAGAAAAGGGTGCAGCCCCGTCGCGTGGGTCAACCGATCAATGCGTCGGGCGCGCTCTGCCCGGCCCAGGCCGAACAGCTTGCCAAAGAATTCCAGATTCTCGCGCAGTGACAGGTCGTGATAGAGATTGCGCCCAAGCCCTTGCGGCATATAGGCAATGCGCCCGCCCACGGCGGCGCGGTGGCGCGGATCCGCCATGTCGCCACCAAGCGCCCAGACCTGCCCGTCTTGCAACCGTTTGGCCCCGGCAACCAGCCCCATCAACGTTGACTTGCCGACCCCGTCGGGGCCGATCAGACCGACCATGCGCCCGCTGGGCAAGGCCAGCGAAACATCGTTCAGCGCCGCGACCTTGCCGAAAAGGTGTGACACCTGGTCGAGTCGGGCGATAGGTTCGGCTGTGGACATGGCTGCGGGCATGATTGGGGTCATGGCTGGGTTACGGTTGCGGCCGCAGCAGGCGGCAGCGTCGCTAGGGGCGGGGTCAACCCATCAGGCCAGTCAGGCAGGCTGCCGTCGGCGGCCACCAGCCGCACCCAGGTCACGCCGCGCACCCCGGTCTTGACCTGATCGATCCGCGCCGCGATCAGTTCTGGCGGGATGTTGACTCGGATACGGAACATCAGGCTTTCGCGTTCGGTCTGGGTTTCGACCTGCTTGGGAGTGAACTGGGCCTGCGGCGAGACAAAAGCAACCGTCGCGGGAATTGCCATGTCGGGCATGATATCGGCCACGATCCGCGCGTCATCGCCGATGCGCACCTTTGGTGCGTCCGTCGCAGGCAGGAAAAACTCCATGTAAACATTCTCGAGGCTGACAAGTGTCAGAATTTTGCCGCCGCTGCCAATCACCTCGCCGGGTTGCGCCAGCCGGTAGAGCACCCGCGCCGGGCCAGCCGCGAACAAAGTGGCATCGGCAATACGGGCGGCGATTTCCGCCCGAGCGGCGGCTTCGGCCTCGACACTGCGTTCTTGCGCGATCTTGGTGGCTTCGGCGGCTGCCAGCCCGGCTTCGGCCAGTTGCGTTTCGGTGCGCTTGATATCCAGATTAGCGCGCGACAGCACGTCGCGTTCGCTGAGCGTTTCGGCGCGGACCTGTTCGCTTTGCGCCAGGGCCAGTCGGGCGCGGGCCTCGGCGACATGCGCCGTCGCTACGCCGACAGCCGCCTTGGCGCTGGCCACCGCAGCATCGGAGCGCGCAAGTTGCGCGCGCAATTCAGCCGTGTCCATCACCGCCAACACGTCACCCGCGGCCACCAGATCACCCTCGCGCACCGCGATTTCTGCCACTCGTCCGGCCAGCCGCGGTGAAATGTCGATCTGATCCGCCTCGATTCTGCCGTTGCCACGGGCAAAGCCTTCGGGCGGCAGACCTGACGGCTTGAGCAGCACCGTCCAGGCCCCGAACCCCAACAGGCCGAGCAACGCGGCGACGACGATGGTTATGGAAATCTTGCGGGACATCGGTCCTGTCTCCTTGTAGTCCGGAAGGGCAAAGCATCTGAAAAGTTTGCAGCACGGTCAGTCGGGTGGCCTGCCATGATAAAAGTCCTGCAAGGCAGCAACCGCTTCTTCAGCGGTATCGACAAGGGTAAAAAGCGCCGCATCGGCCGCGGCAATCATGCCTTCTTCGATCAGGAAGTCAAAATTGATCGCCTTGCGCCAGAAGGAGGCCCCGACCAGCACGATCGGAATCGGCGCCATCTTGCCCGTTTGCACCAGCGTCAAAATCTCGAACAACTCGTCGAATGTGCCAAAGCCGCCGGGAAAGCATACCATCCCCTTGGCGCGCATCGCAAAATGCATTTTGCGCAGCGCAAAATAGTGGAACCGGAAGGCCAGATCGGGGGTAATGAAAGGATTGGGCGTCTGTTCGTGCGGCAGGGTGATGTTGAGCCCAACCGAGCGTGCCCCGACCTCCCAGGCACCGCGATTTGCCGCTTCCATGATGCCCGGGCCACCCCCGGTGACAACAACAAAATCCCGCCGCCCCTCTTGCTGAAAGCGCTGCGACACCAGCGCCGCGAAACGCCGCGCCTCGTCAAGATAGCGCGCCTGACGTTGCTTGCGCGCCGTCTCGGGCGTGGTCGCGGGCCGCGTGTCGAGTGGCGCCATGCGGGCGCTGCCGAACACCACCACGGTCGAGCGGATGCCATGCTGGGTCAAGGCGCGTTCAGGCTTGAGCAGTTCCAGTTGAAGGCGCAGCGGGCGCATATCGTCCTCGGCCATCAGATCGGAATCGTTCTGCGCCAGCCTGTAGGAGGGGCTGGCGAGGATTGCCGCCTGAAGCGCTGCGCGATCGATCGAGCCTGTCATTGGTCGGTCTTTCCTGATGCGGCCGGAGGCCAGTCCAGCGTCGCGCCGAGTTCGGGCACCACAACGGACCAGCCAAGATCCGTGCGCAGGGCCTGGGCAAAGGACTGGGCGGCGGCCGCCTCTCCATGGGTGACCAGGACCTGTGCGGGCGGTTTGCTGAACCCGGCTGCCCAAGCCAGCAGTGCCGGTCGATCGGCATGGGCGGAAAAGCCGTTGAGCGTATGCACCGAGGCGCGCACGGCAATATCCTCACCGAAGATCCGCACCCGTTCAGCCCCGTCCACGAGGCGTCGCCCCAGCGTTCCTTGCGCCTGAAAGCCGGTGATCAGCACCGCACATTCCGGGCGCGGCAGGTTCCAGCGCAAATGATGGCGGATGCGCCCGGCATCGCACATGCCGCTGGCCGAAATGATGATGGCGCCGGAACGAACCTGATTCAGCGCCTTCGATTCTTCAACGCTGGCGGTGAAATGCAAGGCAGGAAGACCCCGGCCCGCATCATGCCAATCGGCCAGTGCGTGCGCCTCTTCGTCGAACAGTTCAAGATGTCTGGTGGTGATGCGGGTGGCGCGGTCGGCCATCGGAGAATCGACGTAGATCGACAGATCGTGCAACCGATTTTGCCGACTGAGGCAATGCAGGTGATACAGAATTTCCTGCGTGCGCCCCACCGCGAAAGCGGGCATGACGATATTGCCGCCGCGCGGACTGACGTGGTTGATGATCTCGACCATCTCGTCAATCGTCGCCGCCTGATCGCGGTGCGCCCGGTCGCCATAGGTCGATTCCATCACCAGTATATCGGCTTCGGAAATCAGGGTTGGATTGCGCAGGATCGCCCGGCCGGGCTGGCCCAGATCACCGCTGAACACCAGTTTCACCGTCTCGCCGGCCTCGGTAACCCACAGTTCGATGATCGCCGAACCAAGGATATGGCCGGCATCCCGAAAGGCGCAAACCACGTCCGGATGCGGCGCGAAGCTTTTGTCATAGGGCATCGGGCGCACTTGGCGCAGGCAGGCTTCGGCATCGCGCATCGTGTAGATCGGCGCGACCGGGGTTTGCCGCGCCTTTGACGTGCCGTGATGACCGCGCGCCGCTCGTTCGGCGTCGGCTTCCTGAATATGGGCGCTGTCGGGCAACATCACCTCCAGCAGATCGCCGGTGGCGTCGGTGGTCAGGATCGGCCCGCGAAAGCCATCCCTGACCAGCTTCGGCAACATCCCGCTGTGGTCGATATGCGCATGGGTCAGAAGCACGAAATCCAGATTTGCCGGATCGAAACCGAAAGGCTGGTAGTTGCGCTGCTTTGCTGCGCGCCCTCCCTGCACCATGCCGCAATCGACCAAGAACCGCGCCGACGTCGTCTCGATCAGATAGCACGATCCGGTGACTTCGCGCGCCGCGCCTAGAACGGTTAATTTCATGTGTCCTGCTCCATTCCGGTTCGAGTTTGCAACAGCCCGGCGCGATAGATCGCGAAGACCCGTGGGGCATCTGATCGCATCTGCGCGGTGTCGCCCTGCAGCAGCGATTGCACGACAAGGCCCTGGATCATGCCCAGAAACAGCGTGGCTGCCGCCGCCTCGTCCAGATCGGCAGGCAGTGCGCCGCTGGTGCGGGCCTCCGACAGTATCCGGCGCAACCGGGTGTCGTAGTTCTGCATCAAAATCTGCGCCATGCACTTGGCCGGAGTCATTGCGCCGCTTTGCAGCTGACCGACCATCATTCGCGGCACACCGGGATGTTCAGCGACGAAATCGACATGGCCAAGAAACATCGCCTCCAGCGCCGCCAGAGGGTCGGACTGCGCTCCGGCCAGCTTGTCGATCCGCGACAAGAGCCGCTCGGCGACCCACCCCGTCACCTCCAGCCAGATCGCATCCTTGGTCGGAAAATGCCGGAACAGCGCGCCTTGGGACAGCTTCATCCGCGTGGCAATCGCCGAGGTGGTGATTTCTTCGGGGTTTGTCCGCGCGGCAAGGTCGATGGCCGCTTCGACTGCCTCGATGCGGCGCTCTTCGGACGGGAGGTGCTTGGTACGAGAGATCATCGGCGCCTCAATGGAAAGCAATTACTCACTTACTATCGGAAATCGGCATGTGTTCAAGAACTTTCATACCAGTCCCGACAATTGCGTTGATTTGACGCAAGCCGCTATCGCCACGTCTTTTCAGCTAAGTGAATGCGCCAATGTCCCGATTTATGGCTGTGCCGCCCTTTCCATGGCGACATTGGCGCGAGTGCCCAAGAGGTGGTTTGGTTCGGCAGAACAGGCCTTGGCCGCTTGCCGCATGGGTGTTTAATTTTGCCGATGTTGCCGCCAATACCGCCGACATCTGGTTGAATCGGGCCAGACCGGGACTTTTCCGCCAAGAAAAAAGTGGCGTGTAGGCTGCTGCAAAAAACCGCGAATCCTCGGAGGACGGCACCGGCTTCCGAGGCGCTGGCGCGGGGGCGCAAACACATCTCTTTGCGGTTGGCGATGGGTCACAGGCTCTCGATTGAAACGTAGCCGCACAAGACGCCTTTTTCCGTTATGCCGATCTTGATCTGCCGATTGGCCAGTAGTTCGATGACGCGGCTTGAGGTGAACTGACAGAGCGGGTCGATGTCGAAGGCCCCGGTTTTCCAGAGCGACCAATGTGTTCTGGACGGCCTCGGTGCAAAAACTGTCTTTCACGAGGTCGCCCCCGGCAGGCCAGACTCTGGTGGGCGAACCGGCCCGCGATCGACCGGGAACCGCAAACCTTTGTTGCAATCTGCAGGCTGGCGCCGATGACTTCGTCGGAAGGCCGCAGAAAACAGCTTTCAGAATGGCTCTACCTGTCGCCCTTGTCCACTTGCGCCGTCGCGATGCCACGCCGATAGATGGCAAAGACGCGCGGCACATCGGCGCGCATCTGCGCCATGTCGCCGGCGATCAAGGACTGCATGACAAGCCCCTGGATCGTGCCGATAAATAGCGTGGTTGCCGCGTCGCTATCCAATTCCAAAGGAAGTTCGCCACAGGATTTGCCGGTCTCTATCAGGGCGTTCAGGCGGGTCGCATACTGTTTCAGCATCGCGTGCGCCAGTCGTTTTGCGGGTGTTGTTTTCGCCCCCTGAAGTTCACCGAACAACATTCTGGGCACGCCGGGATGCGCGGCGACGAAATCGACGTGGCCAAGAAACATCGCCTGCATGACCTCCAGCGGCGAACGGATCCCTTCAGCGGCTTTCTCGATCTGGACCATCAGGCGCACGGCCATCCATTTTATTACCGCCTGCCAGATCGCTTCCTTGTTGGGAAAGTGGCGAAACAGTGCGCCTTGGGTCAGGTTCATATGCTTTGCGATCGCCGCTGTGGTGATCTCGGCAGGGTTGGTCAAGGCGGCAAGGTCAACCACCGCTTCAACGGTAGCGCTGCGCCGTTCGTCCGCAGAAAGATTCTTGGGACGAGTGCCGCTTCTCATGAACGCATTTCCAACTTCCAAACCGCGAAAGCGAGCCACCCCATGGCCAGCACCATCGAGAGCCCACCCGCGATGACGAGTATTGGCGGCACCCCGAACAGCACCTCCGAGAGTATGCCCAGCGGCATCAACAGGCCCGCCAGCGTCAGCCCGGAAACCCATCGGGTCGAGACAGCAGAAAGGGGAAGGCGCAGCAGAACAAGGCCAACCGCAATGTTGATTAGCGCGAAGAGGTTGCCGTGCACATGCGCCAAACGGGACTCAAAGTGTTTCCCGACGCCATAGTCCGCGATCCACTGTTCCTTACCTGGCGCAAAGTCGCGCAGGAGGATCAGGATAAACCCATAGAGCATGAAAAGCGTGAGAAACAGGAAGCCTGTCGCGATATTGGTTTTGCCGGTGAACATGATGTCGACCTTTTGTTGTTGCCGGTAGGGGGGACGCGTCACGTTTCAGCATGGCTTGATTTTAGAAAGTAATCAATTACTATCTTTGCATTCACACGATTCTGGCGCAGCATGTGATCGAACTGATCGCCTCTGTCGGACCGGCGCTGTCGTGGATTTTGGAGGCCTGAGTGATGGATGAGAAAGCCGCAGCACCGGCGATGACCCCGCGCATGGTTGGGGACAAGAAAGAACCCGGCAAGGCGGCGTCGCGTCGCAACACAGGCCGGACGCCGACCGCCGCCAGTGGCACCGCTGGTCAGATCCAGAATACACCACCACTGCCAGAGGGTGACCCAGTTGCGCAAACGCCGCAACCTGTCCAAGGCGCTGATACGGCTGCCAGTCTTCACGAAAGCCTTGATCACGCCATGCATGCGTCGCTTGCCCGTTTCACGCATGGGCTATCCCCTGCCGCGCTGATGGGCGCGTGGTTCGACTGGACGACGCACATCATTGCCGCGCCGGGTAAACGCTTGCAACTTGCCGAAAAAGCCGTCGAAAAGAGCCGTCGCCACTATCGGTATGCGCTCGACACCGCACGGTCGACCGACAAGACCGAACCCTGCATCGAGCCATTGCCACAGGATCGCCGGTTCAGCGACGATGCATGGCAGATGAAGCCGTTCAACCTGATCTATCAGGGTTTTCTGTTGCAGCAGCAGTGGTGGCACAACGCAGTCACTGGCGTTCCCGGCGTCACCGCCCAGCACGAGCGCGAACTGCAATTCCTGACGCGGCAGTTGCTTGATACGGTCTCGCCGTCCAATTTTCTGCTCACCAACCCCGAGATACTGCGAAATACGCGCGATCAGGCGGGTCTGAATCTGGTTCGAGGGGCACAGAATTTCCTGAAGGACATGCAAGGGACGATGACCGGCGCCCCCTCGCAAGGCACCGGGGACTATCAGCCGGGCAGGGACGTGGCGGTGACAAAGGGGAAGGTCGTCTACCGCAATCGATTGATCGAGCTAATTCAGTATGCCCCCCTCACGGATACTGTGCGCCCCGAGCCGATCCTGATTGTTCCGGCTTGGATCATGAAATATTATATTCTCGACCTCTCGCCGAAGAACTCGCTGGTGACGTATCTCGTGAGCCGGGGATACACGGTTTTCATGATTTCGTGGAAGAACCCGGATGCAGACGACCGCGACCTGACGATGGAGGATTATCGCCAACTTGGCGTGATGGCCGCGCTGGATGCGATCCGGTTGATCGTTCCGAACCGCAAGATCCATGCCTCCGGCTATTGTCTGGGCGGAACCTTGCTGACCATAGCCGCAGCCGCCATTGCCCGTGGCGAGGATGATCCTTTTGCGTCGCTGTCGCTGTTGGCAAGTCAGGTCGATTTTACGGAACCCGGCGAATTGCAGCTGTTCATCGACGAAAGCCAGCTTTCCTTTCTGGACAGTATCATGTGGAAACAGGGCTACCTGGACACGACGCAGATGGCCGGCGCGTTCCAGATGCTGCGCTCGAATGATCTGGTCTGGTCCCGCGTTATCCGACACTACCTCATGGGCGAGCAGCCCCGAACGAACGACCTCATGGCCTGGAATGCGGATGGCACGCGGATGCCCTATGCGATGCATTCGGAATATCTGCGCAAGCTTTACCTCAACAACGATCTGGCTGAGGGTCGTTTTGACGTTGAGGGTCGCCCGGTTGCGTTGTCCGATATCCGCGCCCCGATCTTCGCGGTCGGCACGCTCAAGGATCATGTCGCACCCTGGCCCTCGGTCTTCAAGATAGCGGCGCTTGCCGATACCGACGTAACCTTTGCGCTGACCAGTGGCGGGCACAACTCCGGCATCGTGAGCGAACCCGGCCATCCACGTCGATCCTATCAAATGCGCACCAAGAATGCCTTGGATCGCCACATCGATCCGCAGACATGGGTGAGCCAGACCGACAAACGCGACGGATCATGGTGGCAGGCGTGGGTGGCTTGGCTTGATGGCCATTCCGGGGACCCGACGGCGCCACCCGCCATGGGCAATCCAAGGGCCGGTTGCCCGATCCTCGCCGATGCGCCGGGCACATATGTGTTGCAAAAGTAGGTGCCGCCGTAGCGCAGTGCCTCACATCAAAGGATATGGCAAATGAGCTTCAATCGAAATACTGGCCTGCTGATCGCAGCCATCGTGGCGCTGTTGTTCGGGGTGCTGACCATCTTTTCGGGCGGGCGCGCCCTGTTCGGTGGGGCCGAGGCCCGCGCGGCGATGGGGAATGCGGTGCCGTTTGTGCTGTGGTTCAACTTTGTTGCCGGGTTTGCCTATGTCTTGGCCGGGATCGGATTGATCTTGCGGCATCGCTGGGCGGTGTGGCTTTCGATCGGCATCCTGGCGGGCACCACCTTGGTTCTGGTGTCCTTCGGCATCCATGTGCTTGTGGGCGGTGCCTACGAGATGCGCACGGTGGGCGCGATGAGCCTGCGCACGGTGGTGTGGGCCCTGATATCCGTCGTGGCTTTGCGACATCAGAGTCATTGCCGACACATCGCCATTTGAACGATGGCTGTCATTGGGAAAGGCTCGAAACACGAAACAAGGGATTGCCCGGAATGTCTGTGAAACCTGAAATCCCTCGAAGCAACCGACGTCTCTTGTTCTGGCCGGTGTCCGTTCCGGTTGTCGGCGCTGCGGCCTTGGCGTCGGCGCAGGGCGCAAAGCCGGTCTCTGCCGTTCGGGCTCCGTATCGGCAGGTCCTTTTGCACACAGAGATGCCGTTTGTCGAGATCGCCGACAAGGACAGCCCGAGTGCCCTTGTTGCCGGCGATGACGCGCGCGACGGCAAACCGGCGCCGCAGATCCACGACATACACTTTTCGCAGGACTTTCTGGCACCGCAGGACAACCGGGATCTGATGGCCGAACGTTGGGCCGACGAGTTTCCGGACCTGCGCGAAAGGAAGCCGGCTTTGGCGCATCGCGATCCCGGTGGCGTCAGCGCGGCGCGGATTTCCCCGGCTACTGGTCGCCCGCGGCTCTCTAGCGGAAGGAATCGCACATTGCCCCGCCATGCACCGATCCCTTGAGAACCACAGCACCGGGGGTCGTCCGAGTAGCATCGCCGCGCGCCGCAGCGCGGTCCTGATGCCGGGATGGATCAATTATCACGGAAGGTTTCGCGCCGGCGGAACCGCCCGCGTCCAAAAGCTGAACCGGCGCCGATACAACCGAGGAAGGCAAAACCGATGACAAAAGAACTGAATTGTGGCCAGCGCGGATTTCCGGCGCGTCACCTCCTGCCGGCAACGGCGAGCAAATCCCACGCCGCGTCAAGACGATTGCCGACCCTAGCGCCAAGGCGAAACCTTCTTCACGGCATGAAAATCACGGCTCTTGTTGTCGGCACCCTGGTTGCGTTCGGGACGGGGGCCAATTCGGAACAATTCCTCTCGGCGAAGGACATCGAAAGCCAGATCGTGGGGCATGGCTTTCAGGGCCGCAAGGGCATCCTTTCGGTGGCGTTGCGCTATGATCGGGATGGTACGGTAACGATGCGATCGCCCCTTGGCACCGGACAGGGCCATTGGACGATGTCGGGCGATCAGCTTTGCGTGAAACTCGAAACCGGTCCTCGCAAGGTCGACGAGTGTTTGACATTCATCAGCCAGTCCGAAGGCGTTTATCGCGCCTCAAACGGGCTGCAATTGACATTGGCCGAGTGACGGCCGTTCTGCGTCCGCTATCCGTGGCCCGTTTGAAATCCGGTTTTGGCGTTCAAGGCACCGCGCGCCAGACCGGTGAATCTTTGCGCCGCAGCACTCGTTTTTCGAGCGTGTCGTTGCCTTCGTTCCCTGCACGTGCGGCCCCGCGGCTCTGATGTCCGCCGCCCGCCGACCGTCGACAAGGGCGGGCCGCATGTGACGCACCAGCATGCGCTTTCGGTCGGCGGAAACCGGCACACTTCGCGTGTGCGTCTCTCTCTGGATCCATTGCCGCGGCGAACGGTCGCAAATTCTGTCGTCGAAACAGGTGAAGACTGCCACGGACGGTGGAGCGGGTCCCGCAGCGCCTGCGCCCCGGCGGCCGCGCATGCCGGTGCGTTCCGAGGCATCTTTCGGAAGCCGCCCCACGGACGCTGCTGTGCGGATTTGGCGGCCGGAAGGACGCAGCCCGGAAGGCGAGGGGAAACGGCGGGACGAAACCCGGATGGACGTGGATCGCAACGTGAAGGGGGCGGCGCTATCGTCGAACCTTGTTTGAAAAAAATCAAATGAGATCAATAGACCTCGGCCGTGCCGTGACTCGCCGCCACTGGGTCCGAACCAACGTCAGGGCCAGCGCCGGTATGATCGCGCCTATCCGGTCGGCAGGCAAACAACTGCTTGCAGCCCGCCGCCGGGCAGGTTGCCAAGCCGCACCGTCCCGCCATGTGCCTGAATGACGGTTCGGGTGATGGCCAAGCCCAGACCGCCCCCCCCCCCCGTATCACGGCTTCTTGAACCTTCCAGACGCACAATGGGCTCAAAGATGGCCCAAAGCTGATCCTCGGGCAATTCCGGTCCCGTGTCGGCAATGGTGATGACGGCGGTTCCCGGTTCTTGTTTCAGCGTCACCTTTTCTAGACCGCCATAGCGCACCGCATTGTCGTCAGGTTGCGCAGCGCGCGGTTCAGGGCCTGCGGGCGGATGGTGGCGGGCAGCGCCTGCGCCGGTGCAAGGGTGGCCCTGTGCTCATCCACATCGCCTACCAGATCGCCCAGCAACTCGGCGAGGCCAACCGTGGCTGCGGGCTCTGCCTTGGCGACACCTCGCGCGAACTCCAGCGTGGCCTCGACCATGGACTGCAGTTCCTCGACCAGCGCCTTCAGCCGGATGCTGCCGTCGGTTTCGTCCAGCATTTCGATCCGAAGCCGCATCGCGGTCAGGGGCGAGCGCAGGTTGTGGCCGAGGGCGGCGAGCATATGCGTGCGTTCGTTCACGAACCGCGTCAGCCGGCCTTTCATCCGGTTGAATGCTTGGGTGGTCTCGCGCACCTCGGAAGGCCCCGCCATCGGCGCCGACTTCCAGCCCGACGATGCGATCGGTTTCATCGCCCAAGGGGGTCAACATCAGGATCGGGATGCCGCCCTTCGTGCGCCGGCGGCGACACACCGACAGGCCAGCTTCGCCCGGCATCATCAGATCCAGCACGATCAGGTCGAACGGCCCGACCTTCATTCCGTGTCCATGGCCACAGCGTCTGCCGCAGAGGTCGCGCGCATGCCGCTCTTCTTCAAATGCCTGACCAGCGCTTCGCGGATCTCGCGGTGGCCATCGACGATCAGAATTTGGGGCGGTTGCGATATCATCATGTCTCCTGACGCCGATACGAACTGAACCTGCAAGCCGCGCGCCCAGAAGAATGTCGCAATCCTTGACCATGCCGCCGATTGCGACAGATTGAGACAAAACACCGGCCCGCCTGACAAACCTGTGGGACATCTGATCTCCAGACTGGCTACATCACGATCCAATTCAGGAGAGACAGAATAAAACGTGCAACCAAACTCGCCCTTGCCGCCTTGCCACCCTTGGTCTTGGCGCCGTGGCGGTGCCGGTGATCGCCCATCAGGCCGAGCAAGGCATTGGACAGCATGGCGGCCGCGAAATGATGGATGGCGGCATGATGGGGGGACATGACGGCATGATGGGTGGTGGCATGGGCATGATGATGGGCGCAGGTCAAAGCTATGCCATGGCGACGTTCGACACCAACAAGGACGGCGCCCTCAGCCCCGAGGAAATGACCGCCGGCATTCAGGCCGAACTTGCGGCCAATGGTAGCGACGCCAACGGCAGCCTGTCGCTGGACGAGTTTGCCGTGATGCACGCGGCCCACACTCGGCCGATGAGTGTGCGCGCCTTCCAGATGCACAATGCAGACGGAGATGCACAGGTAGCGAAAGCAGAAATGACCGCCATGGCCGCGATGATGCAAAGCCATATGGGCGGGCAGCAGGGCGGCATGCCGGGTTAGGGACAGGGCATGATGGACAATAACTGACGCGCGCCTTTTCATCGCCAATCGGACCATGTGCCGGTTGACGCGCGCAAAGCGGTTTCGGATCAGGAGGCAACGAAAATGAACGGATATGGTATGGGCTTGGGCATGGGCTTTGGCTGGCTCTGGATGATCGTCATCCTTGTGCTGGTCGGCCTCGCGATCGCGGCATTGATAAAATACCTGCGAAAATGAATCGAAAGGGGTTCCAATGGATTACACAATCAATCGCCTGATAACGGATGCGGATTTCAACGCGGTGGATGTCCGCACCCGGGCAGCCCTGACCGACAAGGGCTTTGGCGTCCTGACCGAGATCGACGTCAAGGCGACGATGAAGAAAAAGCTGGATGTCGAGATGCCGGCCTATCGCATCCTTGGCGCGTGCAACCCGCAGATGGCGCATCGGGCGATCGAAATCGAGCCGCGCGTCGGCGCAATGCTGCCTTGCAATGTGATCCTGCGCGAGGTCGAGGGCGGGATCGAGGTCGGCGCCATTGATCCTGTTGCCTCCATGCAGGCGATCCGCAACCCGGCGCTACAGGCGATCGCAGGTCAGGTGCGCGATCTTCTGGCAGAGGCCGTCAAGGCGATCTGAACAGGCGCACCGCGACTTTCTGCGCTGCTGTTCCAGTTCCGGGACGCAGCACACCGCTACCAAAGGCCTGAGTGCGGGGGGCCCGATCACAGGGGGCTTGGGCATCGGCCTTTGCGCGATGCAGACTTCGAAAGGAGAAAGAAATGCCCGTCGTCGGTCCGCATAAAGGTCATACCCATTCGGGGCCCGAAATGGCCCCGGGCAACGACAGGTCCGCAACGGCAGCCGGTCCACAGGCCATCGACCCGGTCTGCGGCATGTCGGTCACCTTGACGCCCGACACACGCGCCGCGATGTTCGAGGAAAAGACCTTCCATTTCTGTTCCGAGAAATGCCAAACGAAATTCAAGGCCGATCCGTGGTTCTACGCCTCGGGCCGCGCCGCCGGCCGCGCGAAAGCAGCGCCTGCAAACGTCCAGTACACCTGCCCGATGCACCCCGAGATTATCCGCGACGCGCCGGGGGCCTGTCCGATCTGCGGCATGGCGCTGGAACCGATGCTGCCCTCGGACGAGCCCAGCCATGAGCTGACGGATTTCACCCGCCGGATGTGGATCTCGGCGGCGGCGGCGGTGCCGCTGATCGTGCTGACAATGGGCGAGTTCGTCGCCCTGCCTGTGCGCGACTGGATCGGGCATCAGACGGCCAGCTATCTGGAATTTGTGCTGGCGACGCCGATCGTGCTCTGGGCTGCCTTGCCGTTCTTCAAACGCGGCTTGGACTCGGTGGTGAACCGATCCCCCAACATGTGGACGCTGATCAGCCTCGGCGTGGCGGCGGCCTATCTGTATTCGCTGGTCGCCACCTTCCTGCCGGGTGTGTTTCCCGAGCAGTATCGAATGGGCCAAGGCGTGGGCACCTATTTCGAGGCCGCCGTGGTGATCGTGGCGCTGGTCTTCGTGGGCCAGATTCTGGAACTGCGGGCACGCGAACGCACCGGCGATGCGATCCGCGCGCTTCTTGATCTCGCGCCGAAGACTGCGCGGCGCATCCTGCCCGATGGGTCGGAGTACGACGCGCCGCTGGAGAACATCATGGCGGGCGACAGACTGCGGGTGCGCCCCGGTGATGCCGTGCCGGTGGACGGCACCGTGATCGAGGGGCGGTCCAACCTGGACGAAAGCATGCTGACCGGCGAGTCGATGCCGATCGAAAAGGGTCCGGGCGATGCGGTGACTGGTGCCACGATCAACAAGAACGGCAGCCTCGTGATCGAGGCGGGCAAGGTCGGCGCCGATACGGTGCTGGCGCAGATCGTGGCGATGGTGTCGAACGCCCGACGGTCGCGTGCGCCAATTCAGGGGCTGGCCGACCGGGTGTCGGCGATCTTCGTGCCGACGGTGGTCGGGGTGGCGATCTTCGCCTTCGTCGTCTGGCTGATCT
The DNA here is from genome assembly GCA_002422085.1 of Rhodobacteraceae bacterium UBA6197. GTDB lineage: Bacteria > Pseudomonadota > Alphaproteobacteria > Rhodobacterales > Rhodobacteraceae > UBA6197. Next base: position 26,406 of record DISZ01000001.1, on the reverse strand, counting down.
TCGGGCCCGAACCGGCGCTGGTTTTTGCCATCGCCTCGGCCGTCTCGGTGCTGATCATCGCCTGCCCCTGCGCGCTGGGCCTGGCGACACCAATCTCGATCACCACGGCGGCAGGGCGCGGGGCGCAGGCGGGCGTGTTGATCAAGGACGCCGAGGCGCTGGAGCGGATGGCAGCGGTCGACACGCTGATCGTCGACAAGACCGGCACCCTGACCATGGGCAAGCCAAGGCTGACCGATACCGTGGCCCTTGGTGAGATTACCGAGGCAGACATTCTGTCGCTGGCAGCAGCCCTCGAACGCGGTTCGGAGCATCCTCTGGCCGAAGCCATCGTCGAAGGCGCCGAGGCGCAAGGCGTGGCCCGTCAGGACGCCGCGAATTTCAAAGCGGTTACCGGCAAGGGCGTTCGCGGCAAAGTTGGCGCGCGTGCCGTGGCGCTTGGCAACGCGGCGATGATGCGCGAGATGGGTCTGGACACGGATGAGGCAGAGGCAAATGCCGACGCCCTGCGCAAGGTCGGCAAAACGGCGATGTTTGTCGCGGTCGATGGGGCGCTTGCAGGCCTTGTGGCGGTGGCCGATCCGATCAAGGGCTCGACCGCACAGGCGATCAAGGAACTTCATGCGCAGGGGCTGCGCATCATCATGGCGACCGGAGACAACGAACGCACGGCTCGGGCGGTGGCAGGCAACCTTGGCATTGACGAGGTGCGCGCTGGCATCCTGCCGGAAGACAAGAAGAAACTGATCGACCAGTTGCGCCGCGACGGCCACAAGATCGCCATGGCGGGCGATGGGGTGAACGACGCCCCCGCCTTGGCCGCCGCCGATGTCGGCATCGCCATGGGCACCGGCGCCGACGTGGCGATGGAAAGCGCCGGCATCACCCTTCTGGGGGGCGACCTCATGGGCATCGTGCGGGCGCGCAAACTGGCCTTGGCCACGCTGCGCAACATCAGACAAAACCTGTTTTTCGCCTTCGCCTACAACACGCTTGGCGTGCCGATTGCGGCCGGGCTGCTTTACCCCGTCACCGGGTTGCTGTTGTCGCCGATGATCGCCGCAGCGGCGATGAGCCTGTCCTCGGTCTCCGTCATTTCCAATGCATTGCGGTTGCGGCGCGTGGATCTATAGGCAAGCCCAATGGAAAATCCGACCCTTGATCTACCCCATTCCCGACAAGAGCTGTGGCCAATGCAGGGCGACGGTTGAAAAGACGATCCACGCCCTCGACGCGGCGGCACGCGCCAATATTGGCGCGGCGGCGCGGCAGGTTTCGGGCAAGAGCAGCACCGATGCGACGCATGTTCAGGCGGCGCTGGCCAAGGCCGGATATCGTGCAGCCCCGACCGGATCCACCCTGTCATCCGCCGCCGGTCGCGCTGCGCTCTGCTTGATAGCGGCGCTCGCGCTCGGGCCAGTGGGATTTGATATAGGCAAGGATTGCCGCGATCTCCGTCGTGCTCAGCACGTCACCGAATGCCGGCATGCCGCTGTCATAGGACACGCCCATCTGCGCCAGCGCCTTTTGGCCGCCCAAGGTCATGTAGGCGATCAGGTCGGTGTCGGAATGATGCCAGGTATGGCCGGTGGCGTCATGGGGGGGCGCGGGCAATCGCCCGTCAGACCCGGGAGTTTTCCAGTCGGGTTGGCCCTCGAGATTTCCGCCGTGGCAGGCGGCGCAGTTCGCGTCGTAGAGGATGCGACCGCGCGCCGCCGCGGTATTGTCGCCGGCAAACATATGGATGGCGGCCCCGATGGTTCCCACAAGGGCCGCTGCCAGGAAGAGGAGGATGCCGGGCCTCATGTCCGTTCTCCGGGCGCAGTGCCATGGGCAGGGCCGGCAATCCGCCCCATCAGTTGATCCCGTTGGCGCGCTGCAATTCGCGCACGTAGGAAACGATTGCGCCCAGCACGGCATCCGTCAGGGGCTGTTCGATCGGTGGCATATCGCCGAACGGCCAGTGATGCGCCCGGACACCGTTCCGTGCCGCCAGAATGAACGCCATGTCGCCGTGGTGCGAGGGCTCGTAAATGCGGTGGACAAATGGCGGCGCGACACCGTCCTGCCCGGCGGCGTTGGCGCCGTGGCAAGAGGCGCAGACCGAATTGAAGTATTTCTCGCCCTGCTGTGCGCGTGCCGAAAGCTCTGCCGGAACAACGACGTTCGCCAACGGTGCGCCGGCCACGGCTTTCGAGGCGCCCGACGGGACGGCAGAAACGGGGTTTTCGGTGGCCAGTGACTGGGTCAGATACCAGCCTGCGGCTGCGATGAGGACGACGACAAATGCGCCGCTGAGTTTCTTGTTCATGAGACGATCTCCAATCTGTTTTCGCCGACCGTGCGGCGGTGGCGCGGCCTTCTTGCCGTCGGCTTCTGGCCGTCCCGGTGAGGCGCGCGGTGAATGAGTTTGGCCAACCAGAGAGGTGTTCCTCTCTGGTGACCAAGTGTCAGGCGGTGACGGCAAATTCGGTCATCATGCCGGTGGACAGGTGTGGCATGTGATGGCAATGCAGCATCCAGCGCGCGGCCTCGCCTGCGTCAAGCGCAACCGTCACCATCGACATCGGCGGCACATAGAGCGTATCGCGGATCGCGCCGTCGAGGCTGCGTCCGTTGATATTCACCACCTGGAACACGTGGCCGTGCAGGTGCATCGGATGCCCCATCATCGACATGTTGTGGAACGTCAGATGCACACGTTCACCGGTTCTGGCGGTAATCGGCGTGTGATTGCCCCAAGTCTGCCCGTTGATGGTCCAGAGATACGGCTGCATCGCGCCGCCCAGCATGATCGTGTGGGACCGATCCACCGGGCGCGGCGCGAGCAAGGGCACGCCATCCAACCTTGCGGCCCGCAGCGATGCCTCCTGCGCCAGATCGAGATCGAACGCGCCGCTCTCGGTCTGCCCCAGATCTTCGATCCGGCGCACCTTTGCACCTGCCGTGGCAAGGATCAGCCCGGTGCGTTCTCGCGCGCCTTCGCGCAGGGCGAGGATCGGAAAGGCCCCTGCATCCGGCAGGTCCAGTTCCAGATCAAGCCTTTGCGCCATGGCCAGACCGAAGCGTGTGCCCGCTATCGGCTCAACGGCGTGACCGTCCACCGCCACAAGGCGTGCGGTGACGCCGCCGGTGTCGATCCAGAAAGATGTGGCCGCCGCGGCATTCATCACCCGCAGCAGGATGCGACCTCTGCGTTCGACGGCAATCACCTCGGGGTCGGCAAGCGTGCGATCATTGGCGAGATAGGCGTCAAAGTCGAAGTCGTTCAGGTCCATCGCCATTTCGCCGGCGCCCGCCATTCCGGCCATGCCCGCCATCCTGCCGGGCATCGCCATCCCCGAATGATCCATGCCGGACATGCCGCTCAGGTTCTGCGCGGCGGCTTCCATGGTCGCCATGTCGTGATGCGCGGCACCCTGGGTGATCTCGGCCAGCACCTCGGCGGCAGGCCGGTGCGAGAAGTCGTGCAGGAACATCACGACCTCTTGCCGGTCGGCCGTCAGATCCTCGGGTCGCCGCACGATCAGCGGGGCGGCAAGCAGGCCCATCTCTTGCACCGGCACATGGCTGTGCATCCAGTAGGTTCCGGGTGCGGGCGCATAGTCGTAGCTGCGCATCTCACCCGGCTTCAAAAGCGGCATCGGCAGGTTCGGCACGCCGTCCTGAACATTGGGTGGGATCTGGCCATGCCAGTGAATGATCGTCTGTTCCTGCAGGGCGTTGGTCAGTTCCACGCGGAAACGCTGGCCGGGATCAAGGATAAGGCCCTGCTTGCCCGTTCCATTGGTCAGGCCCATGACGGTGGCGGCGCGGCCGCCAACGTCGATCACCCGCGTTACGGCAGTCAGGGAAAGCGGCGTGTCCAGCGCGAAGGCCAGGTGCGGCAAGGTGGTTGTGGCAGCCATGGCTGCGGATGCGGCCAGAAAGCCGCGACGTGTCAGAACATGTCTCATCGTGCAAAAATTCCATCGTGCCCCCAGATGGGCGCGTATCGGTCTGGAACCGCTGTCCGGCTCCGCTCGTCAGGCGTTCAGATGGATTCGGGGGGGCGGTCGGCCGTTTCGTCGGTCCGTCCATTCAAGACAAGGGAATCTGCGGCCCAGTACGCGACCGGGCGATAGGCCATTGGCGACGGGTCCGGTGCCGCAAACCATGTCGCCATGGTTCCGAGACAGGCAATTGCGCAGGCGCCGGACATCGAATGATCGACCGAGCCACAAGGCGCAATCGCGTCGGCGCGCCCACTCGTGACAGTTTGCTCAGCGTGACATGGCACCGCCATTTTCTGCGGATCCGCAGCCATCGCCGCGTGCGGAAGAACGCCGAACAACGCGAAGGCAATCACCAGCAAAAGGGAACAAAGGTATCGCGGCATTGATCCCATCAGCAGAAAGCGACCCCGTCAGCACAAAGACGGTGAAATCTAGGATCTGCCGGGAATTTCCGCAAGACACGATGCCGTTTGCGGGATCGCTCGGGCCTCCGCACCTCTCTCTGCCCGCCGCAGGTGCGCCAGACACGATCCGATTGCGACCATCCCAACGAATGGATCAAGCACGCCTCAGTGCGCTTCCGGGCCTCTGGTCGGGTCTCACGGGACCGCTCCCCGGAAAAGCGACCATGGCGCGCACCGCCGTGACGCCCCTGTGCCTGAAAAGCCGGAGCGACGGTCGGCACTTGAATGCGGAGGGCGCGAAGCGGGCCCCATCCCGACTTACCCGAAAATCATTCGGCGCAACGAGTGGTCGTGATGCACCATGTGGCGATGCAATGCGCCGGCAACGTGCAACACCACCAGCCCGGCCAAGATCTTTGTAAGGATCGAATGCGCCGCGAAAAAAGTCTGGTCGAGCCTCTCGGAGGGTGGCACGATCGCCGGCAAGGTGATCCGGCCAAAGAGGACGACGTCGATTCCGGTGGCGGCACTTGCCACCCATCCGGTCACGGGTACGATAAAAAGCAGCAAATACATTGTTCTGTGCACCAGTCGGGCGGCACGCTGCTGCCACACCGGGATGCGGTCGGTCAGCGGTGCCGGTGGCGGACTGACCCGGTGCCAGACCAGACGGAGCAAGGCGGCGAAAAGCAGGCTGATCCCGATGGATTTGTGCAAACCGAACAGCCACAGGTTGGCAAATGACGGCTCCATCCGGGATATCACGGTTCCCAGCCCGATCATGCCGAGGATCGCCAGTGCCATGACCCAGTGCAGCAGGCGTGACACCCAGCCGTATCCGCTTGCCGTGTTGCGTGCCCCCATCTCAATCGACCCGATGTATCCGGGCGAGAATATGCAAGCGTACCTCGTCACCTGCCATGTCGCTCCACCCGTCGGCGCCAAATTCCGATCGTTCGACCGTGCCCGTCAGCAGAATCGTGAGGTTCGACAGGTCGGTCTGATCGCTTCCGCGCTGCCGATAGATTTCCGCCCACAGGTGGATCGGCCGGGTCACGTTTCGGATGGTGACGTTGCCGTCGATTCTGGCTTTGGTTGGCGCGGTACGCGTGACGCTGGTGCTGACAAAGCTGATCAGTGGGAACGCCTTGGTATCGAGCACTCTCGGCCCACGCATCGCCTGTGTCGCAAACACGAATCCGGCCTCGGCGTTGCCGGCATCCAGCGCGACAGCGACATTCGAGCGCCCAAGTCTTTCAAAGTCGATGCTCGCGTCGGCCATGACCACCGGCATGCGGCCGCGAACCTCGGTCTTGCCGAAATCCCAGGAGAATTGAACGAGGGAGCCTTCGGCGTCGATGCTGTAAGTGCGGGTCGCGGCCTGTGTGGGCATCGCGCACAATGCCAATGCCAGAAGACACAAGGTCAGAAAGGCAAGGTTGATCTGGACGCGCCAATTTTGCTTGATTGTCATGTCACCCCTCCAAACACTATCCGGTGGATTCTACCTCGAGGCAAAAACCCGGACCCGATGCGTGATATGATAATGACGCGCCCGGGATGTATTTCATCCGTCATCGCGGCGGGGCTCGCGGAATCGTGAGGTAGATCAGCCGTCGTATGTGCCCTTCACGATTTCGCGATTTTGCCCTTTGAGGCGGATGGAGTCCGGCGAGTTTGCGTCATCTCCACAGGTGCTCTTGATCGGGCCCTGCCGCACCACCCGGCGCCTTATGACTGACAGGAGAAATGAACCATGACAAAATCCCGATTGACACTTGTTCCCGCGACACTGGCCGCCTTCGTGCTTGGCAGCGCCATCGCCTACGCCGAGACCGGCATCATGACGGCAAACAGTTCCGTCGGCGAGGTTCTGACCAACGCCGATGGCATGACGCTTTACAGATACGACAAGGATATGGACGGAAAATCCGCCTGCTATGATAAATGCGCGGAAAACTGGCCGCCGCTTCTCGCCCCCGCGGGCGCGATGCCCGAAGATGATTTCGGCCTGATCGAGCGTCAGGACGGCTCGATGCAATGGACCTATTATGGCCAACCGCTCTATCTTTGGAAAAATGACGCCAAACCCGGGGATGTGACCGGTGATGGCGTGGGCGGGGCCTGGCACGTTGCCGCCCCGCAAGGCTGACGCGGGCCGATGCCGATTCTGGACGAGATCGAAGCTGCAATACCGGCCTTGCGCCGCTACGCCCATTCACTGGTGCGCGACCGCGATGCTGCTGAGGATCTTGTCCAGGATTGTCTGGAGCGCGCGCTTTCGCGACAGCGTCACTGGCGCGGGGACGGGCCGGTGCGGGCGTGGTTGTTCCGGATCCTCCTCAATCGCTTTCGCGACGACCGCCGCCGTTGGGCCTCGCGCGCGCAGTTGGTCTCCATCGACACGGTGCCGGAACTTGGCCAATCCGGCGGGCAGAACGTGCATCTCGAGTTATCCGAGGTGCATGCGGCGATGGGACGGCTGCCGCCAGACCAGCGTGCCGCGCTTTTGCTTGTCTCGCTGGAGGGGATGACCCTTTCGGAGGCGGCGGATGTTCTGGGTTTGCCCGAAGGCACACTGGCCTCACGGCTCGGCCGCGCCAGAGCCGCGCTGCGCCAGATGACAGGGCGGGCCGGCAATCGACCCGCGGATGACAAAGGAGTGTGCCCGTGACCGATCGCAGGCCCATCGACGACGAAACCCTTGTGCGGCTGCGCCACGGCGGCCCGGCGCGAATGGCAGAACTGGCCGCGCTTGCGGGCATTGATACCTCTGTGCGGCAACGGCTGACCGAGTGGGACGGGCAAGACGCGGCCCTGCGTGCGCTCTATGGCCCTGTTTTTGACGAGCCGGTTCCGAAACGGCACCGGGATCTGCTTGACAGCGCCGCGGCGCCCGCCAGGTCGGGGCTGTATCTGCTGGCGCGCGCGGCCGCTGTGGCGGGATTGCTCGCGATCGGTGGTGCCGGTGGGTGGGCTGCCGCGCGGATCGGGCGGGTGGCCGAGACGGGCAGCAGCCTTGCCGACGTAGCCCTGCGCACCTACGCAACCTATGTGGTCGAGGTCGCGCATCCGATTGAAGTGCCGGCCTCAGACGAGGCGCATCTTGTGGGATGGCTGTCCAAGCGCCTGGGACATCGGATCGCTGCACCCGATCTGGACCTCTACGGCTTCAGGCTGATGGGCGGGCGTGTGGTGCCCGATACGAATGGCGCGGCGGCGATGATGATGTATGAGGACGATATCGGCCGGCGCATCACGCTTTATGTGGCGCGGGCACCAAACGGGTCGGAATCCGAATTCCGGTTCACCGAAAAGGGCACCGCAAAGGGGTTCTGGTGGATCGAGGATGACCTGGGCTGCGCCGTGATCGGGGATCTGCCGCGCGAAACGTTGCGGGCCATCTCGATCAAAGCCTATGACGCGCTGACGAAAGCCTGACGCCTGCGGTGGTTACGATTTTCGGCCTGGATCAACGGGCTTGCCCATGCCATTGCGCATTTCAGGCGGGTGCTGCGGTCGGTTTTTGCGGCAACGATCGGTGCCTTGTGATGACGAGCATGCCAGCAGGCAGGCGCAAGCGACCCATGCTGTTCGACGGATTTCTGTCACACGAGTTCCTTCATGGCCACCATGGCCGGTCCGGCAAATGCATTGCCAAAGGCGCGGCCGAGGGTCCGGTCGGCTTTGCGCGGCGCACCTTCAGCGTGCCGATCCTGCGTATTGCGAGGTGAAAAGCCCTGACTCTTCGGCCGGCAGCGCAGTGCTGCAAGCGTCAGACGGATGTCTTGTGTGGCCAAAGTGAGAGCACCGGGCAGCACCTGATGTCAGATTGCGCGGCCCTCTCGGCAATCGCATTGCCGTCACCTGTTGGCAATGGATGGCTGCGCGGCCAACAGCACCGTTGGGCGCCAGTGATCCGACCAGCTGGTGAAACGCAAAGGGCTCGACGCGGCGCGTTCCTTGGGTTGCCGGGGCCAAAACCCAGATGGCGACAACAGGTGATCTGATCGCGGTGGCAGGGTATGCAGGGCGCCCGAAAGCCGTGCTGCGAAATCTCTATCCAAGAGGCATTCTCGCGCCGTTTCCGCGCGGTTGCGGCCAACTCGGCGCAATCGTCCGGGAATTCCACCCGATTTTGCGTGCATGCGCGCCCCGAGCTTTGCGGCTCGGCGCGTGTTCCTTGCCCTAAGTGTCGCGGCCGACAGGCCCACGCCTATGTTGTCGGGCGATACCATAGTGGTTGGTGTCCAGCGGTGCCTAGTCAGTGCCCCAGCCATTGCGGGGCGCGCTTTTCAAGGAAGGCGCGGGCACCCTCCAGCGCATCGTCGCTGGCCATGATCGCGCGCAGGGTGCGGGCGTTCTCGGGCCAGAGTGCGGCCAACTGCGCGGATTCGGCGGCGCGGCTCAGGCGCAGGGTCTCGGCCACCGCCAACGGCGCGTTGGCCGCTATTCTTGCGGCCAATTCCAACGCAGTGTCGAGGGCTGCGCCCACGCTGGCACGCCGCGCGATCAGACCCAGATCCCACGCCTCGGCGGTGTCGATCATGCGCCCGGTCAACAAGATCTCTCTCGCGCGCGCCGGCGGGATCAGGCTGGCCAGACGCAATGCGCCACCCGCTCCGGCCACCAGACCGCGCAGCACCTCGGGCAGACCAAAGCGGCTGCCCTCTTCGGCGACAATCAGGTCACAGGCCAGCGCCAGTTCGAAACCGCCAGCCAGCGCGGCGCCATGCACGGCGGCAATCAGCGGTTTGGTGCGGCGCAGTTCGGTCAGCCCGCCAAAACCGCCGGGGCCAAACAGCACAGCTTCAACCTGACCGGTGCCAAAGGCGGCCAGATCCATTCCGGCGCAGAATACCGGCCCCGCGCCGCACAAAACGCCAGCGTGCAGATCCGGGTCTGCCTCGAACCGGGCAAGCGCGTCGCGCAGAGCGTCGGTCGAAGCGGCGTCAATGGCGTTGCGTCGGTCGGGGCGGTCCAGGGTGACAAGGGCGACCGCGCCACGGGTTTCAAAACGAACGGGCAGGGCGGTCATTGCGTAATTTCCTCAAGGAGGCGTTTTCGCAGTTCGCCCCGGATGATCTTGCCGGTTGTCGTCAGAGGCAGATCAGTCACGACATAGATCGCGCGTGGGTATTCATAGGCGGCCAGTCGCGTGCGCACATGGGCGGCGATTTGCTCGCGCAGGGCAGGGGTGTCGCTGTGGCCGGTGCACAGCGTGACGAAGGCCGCCACGATTTCGCCGCGCAGCGGATCGGGCTGGCCGACGACCCCGGCCATGGCGATGGCGGGGTGGGACAGCAGGCAATCTTCGATCTCGGCCGGGCCAACGCGGTAGCCGCCGGTCGAGATGATGTCATCGTCGCGCCCCTTGAACACCAGCCGCCCGTCTGGACGGCGCAGGCCTCGGTCCCCTGTCACCAGCCAGCGTCCCTCGGGGCCGATCAGAAATTTCGCAGCCGTCGCGACAGGTTGCTTCCAATACCCTAGAAACATCACCGGATCTGGCGACAAGATAGCGATGGCGCCCTCGGTCTCGTCGGGCAGGCGCTGGGCCGTGGCCTCGTCGATCACGTCGACGCGGTGGCCCGGCACCGGCCAGCCCATCACCCCGTTTTCGGGTTCCGCCAGTGCCGCGCAGCTGGAAATAACCATATTGCATTCGGTCTGGCCGTAAAATTCATTGATCGTCACGCCCAACGCCTGCCGCCCCCAATCCAAGAGTTGCGTGCCCAGCGGTTCGCCCCCCGAGGCGACCGAGCGCATCTTCAGCGCCCAGCCGGCACTGTCCGGGTCGGCCTTCATGATCTTCAGCGCCGTAGGCGGCAAGAACGCGTTGCGCACCCCAAAGCGGCGGATCAGATCGGCAGCCGCCCGCGCCGAGAACTTGCGAAACCGGCAGGCAACCACCGGCACACCATGGTGCAACGCGGGCAGCAGCACATCCAGCAACCCGCCGATCCAGGCCCAGTCGGCGGGCGTCCAGATGCAATCACCGGGTTGCGGCAGGAAATCGTGACTCATCTCGACCCCCGGCAAATGGCCCAGCAGCACCCGATGCGCGTGCAGCGCGCCTTTCGGGTTGCCCGTCGTGCCCGAGGTATAGATCAGGATTGCGGGGGCATTGGCCTGACTGGGAACGGGCGTGAAAGCGTCCGATGCACCCGCCAATGCTGCGTCGAAATCCTGAGCGCCCTTGGCTGGGCCATCGACCGTGAAGATCACCTGCAGATCCGGCAATTCGGCGCGGATTTCGGCGATCACGGGCAGGCTGGCGTGATCGGTTACCAGCACCCGCGCGCCACTGTCGCGCAACCGATGCAGCAGCGCCTCGGGGCCAAACAGCGTGAACAATGGCAGCGTCACGCAGCCCGCCTTGAGCGCCGCAAGATGCCCGATGGCCGTTTCGCGCCGTTGCGGCAGCAAGATCGCAACGCGGTCGCCTGCGGTTACACCATCGCCGCCCAGACCCAGCCCCCGCAACACATTGGCAAAGCGGTTGGAGCCTGCACGCAGCTCGGCAAAGCTGGTCTTGCGGGCCGGGCCGTAGCCATCCTCGGCAACCTCGATCAGGGCGACCCGGTCCGGCTCTGTCTCTGCCCAGCGGTCGCAGACATCGCTGCCAATGTTGTATTGCGTGGGAATATCCCACTGAAATGCCGACACAGTTGCGACATAGCTTTCCTTGCAGGTCAGCATTACTTCCTCCGTCGTTCTAACGATCCTGTGCCGGATCGTCCTGCTTCGCCACAAGCTGAACGGTTTCGCAGGGAGGTTGTCTATCGTCGAATAAGTTGACGCTAGGTAACCCAATTTGGGTGTCAGGCGTCTAGCTGATCAAATAGCGCGCGCGTTCCTTGCGGGCGACCTGCTGCAAATATTCCGAGACGACCCGCACCCGGGCAAGGTCTTCGGTGCTTTGATGGCTCAGGATCCAGACGGTGCGCGTCAGCACGTAATCGTCGGTCAGTATCGGCACCAGATCGGGGTCGTCCATCGCCATGAAGCGGGGAAGAATGGCCAGCCCCGCGCCCGCGCGCACCGCCTCGCGCTGCGCGATCATGGAGGTCGAGGCAAAGCCGACCGAAGTGGTGATGCCCAGTTCCTCGAGGTAGCGCAATTCCTCTGAAAACAGCATTTCGGGAATGTAACCGACCAGCCGATGATGGCGCAGGTCGCGCAGCTTCTCGGGGTGGCCGTAGCGGCGCAGATAGTCTGGCGCGGCGAAGAAGTGCAGGTGGTAATCCGTCATCCGGCGTGCCAGCAGTCTTCCGCTTGTTGGCAAAGACAAATCCAGCGACAAATGCACCTCTTGATGCGACATCTGGAACTGCCGCGACCGGATCACCAGTGCGACGTCGACATCGGGGTTGTCGAGCTGAAAGCGGGCCAGCAACGGGGTAACGACATAGGTGCCCAGACCGTCGGGCGCGCCGATCCGCACGGTGCCAGCCAGACGGCCCGCCTCACCCGCGATCTGTTCGTGCACGCGGATGCTTGCGCGCTCGACCTCGAGGGCAATCGGCAGCAGCCGTTCACCCGCCTTTGTCAGCGCATATCCGGCCTCGTCACGAATGAAGAGTTGCGCATGCACCGACTTCTCCAGCGACCGGATCCGTCGCGCCACGGTGGTCTGGTCAATGGCCAGCGCACGCCCCGCCGCCGTCATCTGCTTGAGCCGAGACAGTGCGAGGAAATACTTCAGATCGTCCCAGTCAAAATTTGCCTGCATTTTTGCAACTTACGTCTGCATCTTTGCCTCTGTCAAACCGACTTATCCCATCATTTAATCCGCGCAAGGAGTGGGAGCCTGCGTTTGTCGCGCCGGGCTGCCGTATATTTGGAGGAAATCGAATGATGCTGATCCGTCTCATCGACGGGTTGAACGAGATCGTTGGCCGTGTCGTGTCCTTCGTTGCGGTCATCTTTGCCGGCATGATCATTTATGACGTGATCCTGCGCTATGGCTTCAACGCACCGACGCTTTGGGCCTTCGATCTCACAAAACAACTCTATGGCTTTTACTTCGTCTTGCTGGGCGGCTACGCGCTGCGCCATCAGTCGCATGTGCGCGTCGATCTTCTGACCGAGACGCTGCGGCCCATGTTGCGTCGCGTAGTTGAAATTCTCGGCTATGTGATCTTTTTCTTTCCCTTCGCCTGGGTGTTCGTCACCAAAAGCTGGGATTTTGCCATGCGGTCGCTGGCGCAGGGGGAAACGACCTACGGTGCCATTCAGCTGCCAGTCTATCCGGTCAAGATCGCCATGGCGATCGCCGCAGGGCTTTTGCTGCTGCAAGGCGTTTCCGAGGTGCTGAAGCTGGCGCTGAACAAGCAGGAGCATGGCCATGTCGGGTGAGGTAATCGGCCTGATCATGGCCGGGCTGTTGCTGCTGGGGCTGTTCATGGGCCATCCGCTGGCCTTTGTTCTGGGCGGCACTGCGGTGCTGGGCGCGCTGATTGCGGGCAAGCCGATGGTGCTGGGCATCGTCATCAACCGCATTTTCGGAGAGGTGCTGGACAATTATATCCTGATCGCCATCCCGCTGTTCGTGCTGATGGCGCGGTTCCTGTCGGATTCCGGCGTGACCGACCGGATGTTCGAGACGCTGCGCCTGCTGATGGGGCGGGTGACCGGAGGGCTTGGGCTTGCGGTTGTATTCATCTCGATCCTGCTGGCGGCAACGACGGGTATCATCGGCGCCTCAATCACCGTGATGGGGGTGATGGCGCTGAAGCCAATGCTGCAATACGGGTATTCCAAGCGCCTGACGAGCGGGTTGATCGCGGCCTCCGGCTGTCTGGGCATTCTGATCCCGCCCTCGATCATGTTGATCCTGATGTCGTCGAATTCGTCATTGTCGGTGGGCGAACTTTTCGCCGGCTCGATGATGCCGGGGGTGATCCTGGGGCTGCTTTATGCGGGCTATGTCGCGTTGATCGCGCTGATCCGCCCCGATCTGGCCCCTCCCGTGGCGCTGGAAGAGCGGGTGCCGGTGTCGCAATTGCTGCGGATGCTCTTGCTGGAAGCGATGCCGCCGCTGGTGCTGATCTTCGGCATTCTGGGCACCATGCTGGCGGGCATCGCGACCGCCACCGAAGCCTCGGCAATCGGCGCATTCCTAGCGTTGATGATCGTGATTTCCCGCGGCCGTTTCGAATGGGCAACCTTCGCTTCGGCGCTTTGGGAAACCGGGCGGACCTCGGCGATGATCCTGTTCATAGTGGTGGGGGCGACGGCATTTACCGGAGTGTTCAACATTACCGGCGGTCTGCATGCGGCGCAAAATCTGATGCGCGGGCTGGATATGGAGCCTTGGATGCTGATCACGATGATGATGTTCGTGATCTTCGTGATGGGGATGTTTCTGGACTGGACCGGGATCGTGCTGTTGTCTTTCCCGATCTTTCTGCCGGTGGTGAAGGAAATGGGCATCAGCGAGCTGTGGTTCGTTGTGCTGACAGCGGTCGTTTTGCAAACCTCGTTCCTGACGCCGCCGTTCGGCTATGCGCTGTTCTATATGCGCGCCTTGGCCCCGCGCGAGGTCAAGACCTCGGACATCATCCTGGGCGTCATGCCGTTCATCGCACTGATCGTGATGATGGCGCTGGCGATCGCGATGTTCCCGCAGCTGGTCACCTGGCTGCCCGATACGCTCTACAATACGAAATAACCAAACGCATGACCAAGGAGGAGAAGTTTATGCAAACCAAAGCTTTGAAAACCGGACTGTTTACGCTTGCACTGGCGGGCGCTGGCGTGGCCGCGCAAGCTGAGACCAGCTGGCAGATGACCACCACCTGGCCCAGCTCGCTTGAACTGATCGAAATGGACAAGCACTTCGTCGAAGTGGCAAACAAGCTGACTGGCGGCGATCTGAAGATCGAATTCTTCGAGGGCGGCAGTCTGGTTCCTGCGGGCGAGGTGTTCGGCGCGGTCGAAAGTGGCACGATCCAAGCGGGCGGCGATTGGCCCGGCTATTGGGCGGGGCGCGATGCGGCCTTCTCGCCGCTGGCCACCACCGCCAGCCTGTTCAACGCGATTGACTACGTGAACTGGATTCAGGAATGGGGCGGAAAGGAGCTCTACAACGAGGTCTACGGCAAATTCGGCATGGTCTACCTGCCCTATGCAGTGACCAACAATGAATCCGGTTTTCACACCAAGGAACCCATCCGCACCATCGCCGACCTTCAGGGCAAGCGCCTGCGTCTGTCGGGGCTGGAACAGGGCCGTCTGCTGAACGAGCTGGGCGGGTCGCAAGTGTCGATGGCGGGCGGCGAGATTTATCAGTCGCTGGAACGTGGCGTGATTGACGGGGCTGAATTCTCGACCCCGAACGTCGACTGGTCGGGCGGCTTCCAGCAAGTCACCCAATACTGGGCGACGCCGGGCTGGCACCAGTCGGCCTCGGTCTTTGGCGTGATGATCAACAAGCAGGCGTGGGACGCCCTCAGCCCCGAAACGCAGGAAAAGCTGCAGATCGCGGCCGAGGCGAACCTGCTGTGGTCGCTTTCGTTCACCGAGCGGCGCGCGAATGACGCCTACAAGCAGTTCAAGGAGGTGAACGAGATCACCCGCATGGACGATGAAGCGCTTGCAAAGATCCAGACCATGGCCAACGCCGTGATCGAACAGGTCGCTTGCGAAAACCCCAGCTCGGCCAAGGTCTATCTGAGCCAGCTCGAGTACCTGCAGGACTACACCAACTGGCGTTCGGCCTCGGCACCGTTCAACCTGGGCCGCAACCCGAACGGCCCGGATATCGAAAAGATCCGTGCTTGCGCAACGCAGTAAGAAGAAACTTTGCGACAGGAAACGGGGCCCAGATGGCCCCGTTTCATTTTCACGGATGACAAGTGCGGGGCAGGGGTCACGCAGGGCGGGGAAGACGGGGTTGGCCCTGTTTGGGCTGAAGCATGTGCAACCGTTGAAGCTGCCAGCGCGTTTCTTCAGTGTCTTTGCTGCCCCCGGAGAAGTCATCCTTTGCGTCTTCATCGAGATTGGTCTGCTGGCCATCGGTGCCGGTATCCGGCTTTGGGAAAGCGCGGGCCTGAGATGCTGCTTTGCTTGCCCTCGGGATCAAGGCTGGCGACGGTTTGGCATACGGCAAGACCCGGAACAAACGCGGTCTGATACGGACCCGACGGGCACATGACGCCCGGAAGCGGATGATCGGTTGCAGCGCTTTGCGGCAGGCCATTCCATCAGGCGAGGTGGCCCCTTTCAACGCGCCGCGCTTCGCCTTCATTGGTTCGATCCTCCTGTGGCGAACCTCTGTCAGCGATCCGCCCTGAGGTGGGCCGTGGCCGTTCTGATCGGGTCGATTTTCGACGGCGATTTCGTGGCCTTGCCCGAAGCAATATCCCGGCAAGACCAAGACCCCCCGGCGTCGTCGCTGCAACAGGCAGGTTCGCGCCAAAGATCTGCGGAGCGACACGGGGCGCGGCAGATCCTGATCTCAGTTTCTTGCCGCCCGAACCGTCACCCATACCCAACGCACGACGAACGGCAGCAGAGTGATCGAACCGCAAAGCGCGATCAGGGGTAGCCAGTTGTTGTCGGCACCTACCAGACCGGCACCAAGTGCGGCCAGCACGAAGCAGATGGGGACAATCCCGACAATCGTCGCAAGCGAAAAGTACCAAACAGACAGCGATGTGAGGCCCGCCCCATAGCTGACCGCATCGAACGAGATGAAAGGGATCAGGCGGGACGCGAAAACCACTATCATCAGTGCCCGCCGCGAACGGGGTGCGACGATATATTTCAACACGCGGTTCTCGGATTTTCGGACGGCGTCGTAGCCCAGATATCTGGCGATGCCAAAGGCACAGAGCGCGCCAAGATAGCCGCCGACAATCGCAAAGATCGCGCCCCAGAACGGACCATACAGCGCACCGGCCGCTATCGCGATCGGGCCGCTGGGAATGGGACTGACCACCACGGCCAGAATCATCAGCCCGATCAGCGCCAGCGGACCGGCGGCTCCGGCGCGGCCAACAAAATCGTGCACCATCGTCTGAGACAGGTGTGGCAGATGGTCGGCAAAATGGGGCCAGACCATAACCGCCAACACCACCACCGCGACAGCGCAAACCACCCCGACGATCTGCCGTCTGGCAAAGCGCCTTTCGGACTGGCGTGTAGCTGTCTCCGGCGATTTCATTCAGGCCTCGCCTGCCGTCAGCAGCATCTCGTTCGGGCCAAACCAACCGTCGACCGTCTGGTAGACTTCAAGCTGCTCTGCGATGTCGGCCCAGGTCGCCGCGCGCGCGCTTTCGTCAAGAGGTGACAGAATTTCGGCAATCGGTGCCGCCGACGCGCGAATGAAGTCCAGATACTCTTGGGTCGTGTTCGCTGCGAAGGGTACGGCCATCCGGGTTGTCGCAACCTGACTGAATCCGGCGTCTGCAAACAGCGCGTCAATCAGGCCGGGCTTGCTCAGACTGAAAAGGGAACCCGGTGCAAAGGGATCGCGCGGCTGACTGCGCGCGTGGCGCATGGCTGTCGACATCAGGATGCGGATACAAGGATTGGTGTCGGGCGCGGCAAATACCATGCTGCAAAACCGGGCGCGGGGTTTCAGAACCCTTCTGATCTCGGACAGGCCAGCACGCGGGTTGGGCAGGAACATCAGCCCCAACCGGCACACGGCGCTGTCGAAAGTTGCCGGCTCAAGCGGCAGGTCTTCGGCATCGGCCACGAGGAAAGCGATGTTTCGGACACCGGCCTGCTGGACGTTCTTGCGCGCGCAAGAAAGTATCTGGCTGGAGATGTCCGTTGCCTTGACCTCGCCCGAGGGGCCGACGCAGGCCGCGATTTCCAGAGATTGCTCGCCCGCGCCGGCGGCCACATCGAGAACCTTGTGACCGGGGCCGATGCCTGCCATGCGCAGCATCGCCTGTGTCGGCAACTGCAGCCATTTCCGGATCAGGGGGCTGTAATTGCTCCAGCCTGCGGCGGCCTGATCCCACTGGTCACGAATGCCCGACTTGAAAGCAGAATCACGCTGCTTGATTTCCGTTGTCATTTCGACATCTCCGACGCTTTGGGGTTACCAAACCGTGCCCTTGGCATGAGACTGCAGGGGCATGGCGCTTTGGGCAGGTATCGCCTTCAAATGAAGGCTAGTGTTGCTTGAAACCATGGCAAGTCCCTGCAACGCCAGATTACGCCTGTTCATATCAGCCCGGAAGCCGCAGGTTTGCATAACGGGGCCGTAGAGATGCGAGGTTCAAAATGTTCGACTGGAACGATCTCAAGTTCTTTATCGCGGTCGCACAGAACGGCAGCACGCTTGCTGCGGGTCGTGCTCTGGGGGTCAATCAGTCGACCGTCCAGCGCAGATTGCTGAACCTCGAAAAGCAGTTCGGCCAAAGACTGGTCGAGCGGTTGCCGACCGGCTACCAAATGACAGAGCTTGGGCATGCAGTCCTGCCGTTCGCACGAACGGTGGAGGCCGCCGCTACTGTGTTTGAGAATAATTTCAGCGATCTGGCGCGCGCGCAGCTAGGGATCATCCGACTTACCTGTCCAGAGCCGGTGGCATTTCGCCTGACGCAAACGGGGTTTCTGGAGAGGTTTCATGATGCACACCCCGACCTCAAGGTCGAGTTCGTGCTCAGCGATCACTACGTCGATCTGACCCACGGCGAAGCAGACGTGGCATTGCGGTCCGGCGACACCGATGACGACATTCTGGTCGGGCGCAAGATCGCGGATTCGCTTTGGGCGATCTACGCCAGCCGCGACTATGTCGAGCGCCACGGCGCCCCGTCAGGCATCGCAGAAATCGGCGATCATCCCCTGATCGGTTTCGAAGAGAGCATGACCAAGCATCGCGCGGTAACCTGGCTTCACGAGGTCGCGCCGAACGCTTACTATGTGGCGCGCAACACCAGCGTTCTGGGGCTGATCTACGCGACCAAGGCCGGCGTCGGCGTCTCGGCGTTGCCGATGGCTTTGGGAGATTTCGAATCGGACCTGATACGCGTTTTGGGCCCAATCCCGGAGTTGACTCGCGCCTGGCGGATTCTGGCCCATCCGGATCAGCGCCATACCCGTCGTATCACAGCATTCTTCGATTTCGTGTTGCGGGAAATTGATGCGCTTCGGCCCATATTGACCGGCTGACAAGAACCGGCAGCGGCGGCATGCTATTGCCGACACGCGTTCGACGGCCTATCCGCCCCCATGCCGGCGCGCCGGAAAGAAGGCCGCACGCACAGTGGCCCACGTCAGGCAAGTCGATGCATTTGCGGCTGTGTCCTTGGTGTCGCTTTGCATGGACCGACGGATGCCCGTTCGGGCAGATATTGCGACGGCTACTTGGCAGACGACCACGGGCTGAAGGCATCCGGTGACCAAAGCAGATCCTGGAAATCGAAACCAGTTGCGCCTGTCCCGTCTCAGCCCGCCTCAACGCTTTCGAGCAAGGGCAACAGTCCTTGCAGCAATTCCGTCGGGTTCGGCGGGCAGCCCGGAATATGGAGATCCACCGGCACGATGGCATCCAGTCCGCCAACGATTGCGTAGCTTCCGGCAAAACAACCGCCATCGCGCGCGCAATCGCCGATCGCCACAACCCATTTGGGTTCAGGCATCGCGTCAAAGGTTCGCCGGAGCGCCTCGGCCATGTTGCGGGTGATCGGCCCAGTGACCATCAGAACATCGGCATGCCGTGGTGACGCGACGAACCGAAGGCCGAACCGCTCCAGATCATAGAAGGGATTGCTCAGCGCGTTGATCTCCAACTCGCAACCATTGCAGGATCCGGCATCCACAAGCCGGATCGACAGGCTGCGGCCGAGACGGCGATAGAGATGGTTGTGGATCTTCTGCCCAAGCTCTTCGATCGCGGCGTCGACCGGATCAGGCTTCGGCTCGGTCAGGGGGCGGCGGGTCAGGCCGTCTATCAGGAATTTGCGCATGGCTGGTCCTTCATAGGTCGTGGCCGGAATAAGAGCAGTTGAAGGATTTGTTGCAGAGCGGAAAGTCGGCGATGATGTTGCCTTCGATCACCGCTTCCAGCAGCGGCCATTGAAACCAGGACGGATCTCGCATGTGGCAACGAGCGACGCGGCCTTTGGCATCCAGCGCTACCCAGATCAGGATGTCTCCTCGGAAACCCTCAACCAATCCCAAGCCTTGGCGCGGCTGACCAACCGGAACCGCAGGCGTATGGATCGGGCCACCGGGCAGCTGGTGCAGGATCTGCATTATTATCGACAGACTTTGTTCGACTTCGCGTATCCGAATCCAGATACGGGCATCCACATCGCCTTCGTCGCGTTTCGGGACTTCGAAGGTCAGCCGGTCATAGGGCGCATAAGGAATATCCCGCCGGCTATCGAAATCCCGCCCCGAGGCGCGTCCGACGTAACCGCCTGCGCCGAACCGGCGGGCGAGCGCGGGCTTCAACACCCCCGTGGACACGGTTCGATCCAGAAGCGAGGCCGTGCGGTCATAAAGCGCCACGATTGACGGAAAAGCGGCGCGTATGCTGGCGACGAGTGCAAGCAGGGCGCGGTGCCCTTCGTCATCAAGATCGCGCGCAACGCCGCCCGGAATGATGATATCGCGCATCAGGCGATGGCCGAAACTTTGCATGGAGGCCCGCAATACCCGCTCGCGCAGGACCGAACATTGGGCCAGCATCATGCCAAAGGCGGCGTCGTTGCAGATGCCGCCGATATCGCCCAGATGGTTGGCAAGCCGTTCCAGCTCGGCCATCAGGGCGCGCAACCAAATGGCGCGTTCCGGCACCTCGGTGCCAAGCGCCGCCTCGACCGCCTGGGCAAAGGCCCAACCGTAGGCCACCGTGCTGTCACCCGACGTGCGTGCGGCAAGCATTGCACCGCGCTCGGGCGCCGCTCCGACCATGAGGCTGTCAGTGCCCTTGTGGGTATAGCCCAGCCGCACTTCCAGCCGAACCACGGTTTCACCTTGGACGGTAATGCGAAAATGCCCCGGTTCGATGATGCCCGCGTGCACCGGGCCAACGGCGACCTGATGCAGGCTTTCGCCTTCAATTGGCAAGAATTCATAGACGACCGGCCCTTCGGCGGGCTCGGTAGCGCCCAGCGGATGCGATATCTGCCAACGACCGTGGTCAAGCCAGGGCCGGGTATCATCGGCCCCATCGGGCCTTATTCCGAAGAGATCGGAAATGGCCCTTTCAAGGCGCCCGGCCGGGGCGTGGAACTGACTGACCGACGGAAAATCGTCGCGCCGGATATCAAGCCGCAGGACGCCAATGTGTTTCGTATCTTCGTTCAGCAGGGCCATGTAGACGGCCTTGTGGTCGGCCCAGAGGCTGAGCAGGGTTATCAGGCCCCGCGACAGATCACCTGCCGCCTGCTGCCAAAGCTTGCGTGTCACTTTTGTGACGGGCATTGCCCCGCTGCGAAACGCGGCGGCTGTGACGGTCAATTCTTGCGCGATCTCTGACATCTGCCCCCCTATCCCAATAGCCGTGCAACCGCCTGAAACCAGGCGACCATCGGCCCAGGCAGATAAACCCCTGCCATCAAAACCAGGCTCATATGCGCGATAAGCGGCACATAGGATGCCTCGGACGGTTTCAATGAACCCGTGGGTTCGCCAAAGATGAAACCCGTAAGCCGCAACAACAGCGCCCCAAAGGCCAGCAGCAGGCCAAGCACCAGAAGCAACGCCAGGATCGGTTGGCGATCGAATGTCGTGCTTACGACCAGAAATTCACTCATGAACACGCCGAACGGCGGCATGCCGGCAATTGCCAGCACACCTGCCGCAAGCCCCCAGCCCAGCACCGGGTGGCTTTGGGTCAGCCCCCTGATTTCAGATATCTTCTGGGTGCCCTTGATCTGCGCAATATGTCCGACCGAAAAAAAGATCGCCGATTTGGTCAGGCTGTGCATGACCATGTGCAGCAGCCCGGCGAAATTCGCCAGCGGGCCACCAATTCCGAAGGCAAAGACGATGATGCCCATATGCTCGATCGAAGAATAGGCGAACAACCGTTTGATGTCGCGACGGCGATAAAGCATCAGTGCCGCGAAAATCAGCGAAACCAGCCCCATTGCAATCATCATCGGGCCAGGATCCAACGCACCTGGATTGGCCGACATCAGCATCTTGAACCGCAAGACGGCATAGAGCGCCACGTTCAGCAACAGGCCCGACAAGACGGCGGAAATTGGTGTCGGGCCCTCGGCATGCGCGTCGGGCAACCAGGCGTGAAGCGGGGCAAGGCCGACCTTGGTCCCGTAGCCCAGCAACAGGAAGATGAAGGCAAGGTTCAAAAGCGCCGGATCAAAACGTGCCGCGTTTGCCTGCAGGTTGGTCCAGATCATCGCCGGCGGCCCTTCGCCCAGAACCGGTTGCGCCGACAGATAGACCAGGATCGTTCCGAACAGCGCAAGCGCGATGCCGACGCTACCCAGGATAAAGTATTTCCAGGCCGCTTCCAGCGCCTCGTGCGTGCGGTAGATCCCGACCATCAGGACCGTCGACAGTGTGGCGATCTCGACCGCGACCCACATCAGACCGATATTGTTGGTCGTCAGCGCCAGGTTCATCCCGAACATCATCACCTGATACATGGCGTGGTAAAAGCGCAGATAGATCGGCGTCAAGCGCCCGGTTTCCAGTTCGTGCGCGATATAGCTGGCCGAGAAAGTCGAAGCCGTGAAGCCAACGAACGTGTTGAGCACGATGAAAACGATGTTCAGCTCGTCGATCAGCAAATAGGTGCCGGGGGCCGGGGGGGCGATGAAAAACAACGAGAACGCCGCCAGGAACGTTACCAGACAGGCCAGAACATTGATCCGGGAGGATAGTTTGTAGCCGGGCAATATCGCCAGCACGGCGGCAGATATCATTGGCACGGCAAGGATCAATTGCACCGGATTCGAAAATAGCGCCATTACCTTTGGTCTCCACGATGCCGGTCCATGACGTTGACATCCACCGAGTCGAACCGCTCGCGAATACGGAACAGAAAAACGCCGATCACGATGAAGGCGACCAGGACCGAAAAGGCAACGCTGATTTCGACCACGAGCGGCATGCCCTTCGCACCCGCAGCGGCCAGGATCATGCCGTTTTCAAGTGACATGAAGCCAACGATCTGGCTGACGGCATTGCGGCGCGTCACCATCATCAAGAGTCCAAGCAGGACGACCGAAAGGGCAAACGCCATGTCTTCGCGGGCAAAGGCGTCGGCGGTATTGGTGACCCGCAACATCAGAACGATCGACAGGGCCGACAGTCCAATACCGGCAAGCATTGTCACGCCAATGCCGACGACGTTCTCGACCTCGCGGTGGATATCAAGTTGCAGGACAATCCTGCGCAGCGCGCCGGGAATGATGATAGCCTTGAATATCAAGGCGATGGCCGCAGTAATGTAAAGATGCGGCGCGTTTTGATTATAGGCCTGCCAGGCGACCGACAGCGAAAGAACGACCGCGTGAAAGGCGAACACACGCAGCAGGGAGAACATTCGGTCCTGATAAATCATCATGAAGCTGACCAGCAACAGCCCGCCCGCCAGAAGATGCGCGATGTCAAACGCAATCCTGTCCATCAAAGGCTCCTGGAGACAAATAGAAGCAAGGTGCCGAGCAGCGCCAGCATCAGAGCGATGCCAACAAAGTCAGGGACCCGGAAAACACGCATCTTTGCCGTTGAGGTCTCGAAAACTGCGAGCAATACCCCGGCGATGACCAGTTTGGAAAGATATAGCACGGCGCCCCGAAGATACCCGGCAATGCCGTCGTCGCTACCGGCAATTCCCCACGGGAAGAAGACGCAGCCGATAAGCGAAACATAGAGCAAGAGTTTCAATGCCGAGGCAAGTTCGATCATTGCCAGATGACGGCCGGAATATTCGAGAACCATCGCCTCATGCACCATCGTCACTTCCAGATGAGTGCCGGGGTTGTCCACAGGGATCCGGGCATTTTCGGCCAGCGCCACGACCACCAACGCCACAAGCCCCATCCCAAGCGAGACACGAAGCCCCACCTCTGGCGATGCAAGGTAGTCGGCAACAGTCGAAAGCTGGGTCGATCCGGCAACCAGCGCCAGTGAAAAGACCGTAAGCATCATTGCCGGCTCGGCCATCGAGGCGATCATCATCTCGCGGCTTGATCCGATCCCGCCAAAGCTTGTGCCGACATCCATCCCGGCAAGCGCCAGAAAAAATCGCGCACTGCCAAGCAACGCCACAATGGCGATAAGATCCGCTGTCCAGCTGAACTGAAGCCCGGTGGCGAAAGTCGGTATCAGCGCCGCCGCAACCCAGGTGGCCGCGAAAACCATGTAAGGGACTACCCGGAATAGCCAGGATGCGTTCTCGGCCAGAACCACTTCCTTGCGCATCAGGCGCAGGATGTCGCGATAGGGCTGGATCAGCGGCGCGCCCTGTCGCCGCGTCAGCCGGGACTTGACCTTGCGCACAATCCCCACAAGCAACGGCGCCAATGCAACAACCAGCACCATTTGAATGCCTTGGACAAGAAGGCCGAGGATCAGATCCATATCATCAACCCCAACAGCAGGAATATGAGCAGCAAGAAGACCAGACTGAGGTAGCGCCTGATGGTCAGGAATTGCAGACGATTCATCTTTGTTGAAACAGTGCTGACTGTCGCCGCGATCGGCGCGTAGATCCGCCCCCAGACCGGATCGCCAACCTCGACCGTCAGCCGCGCCGGGCTTCGGTCGCCGGGCAATGGCATGACCACCGTTTCGCGCGCCCCCAGCAGATTGACGCCGAGGACCCGCCGCAGCGGTTGTGCGAAACCGCCACTGCTGTATTGCGTGATCGGATCGGCATTCGGGAAGCCGCAGTCCCACGCTGGCGCGCGCCGCAGTTGGCGCGACGCATAGCGATGCACCGCCCACGCCGCGAGCGATGCGGAAAGGGCCACGAAGACCATGACCAGAAGCCCGTTGTAGGAACTGCGCGCCTCGGCAATCGGAATGATCGTGAACCAGGCGTCTTGCCCTTGATCCGGAAGCCTGCCGGCAAGGATCGCTTCGACCACCGGAGAAATTGCGTCAATGACGATTCCGGGCAGCACGCCGACCAGAACACACAGGGCCGCCAACAGGCCCATGGCGGCAAGGGAAAAACGATCGACCTCGACCGCACACCGCGCCGCGTCGCTGCGCGCCCGGCCCAGAAATCCGACCCCATAGATCCGTACGAAAGCCGCCGCCGCCAGCGCCGCCGCCAGCGCCAGCAAACCACCCGCAGCCGGGATCATCAGCTGCAATCCGGCCTGTGGGATCTGCGGGCTCAACAATACAGCCTGAAACAGCAACCATTCCGACGCAAAGCCGTTCAGCGGCGGCAACGCAGAAATCGCCATGGCGCCTACCAGAACCAGAAAGCTGGTGACCGGCATCCGGTGAATCAAACCGCCAAGCCCGTCCAGATCGCGCAGCCCCGTTGCGTTCAAAACCGAACCCGCGCCCATGAACAGAAGGCTTTTGAAGGCCATGTGATTGAAGATATGGAACAGTGCCGCGGTGAAAGCCAGCGCCGCGGCCGCCGTCATCCCATTGGCGCGGAACGCCATTGTCAGGCCAAGCGCGGCAAAGATCACCCCGATATTTTCGATCGTGCTATAGGCCAGCGCGCGTTTGAGATCGCGCTCCATCATGGCCAGCAGAATACCCAGTACGGCCGTCACCGCGCCCAAGAGGATCACCGCCGGGCTTGCCCACCATGCCGACGGGCCAAGCAGGTCGAAAACCACGCGGATGAACCCGTAAAGGGCGATCTTGGTCATGACCCCGCTCATCAGCGCCGAGACGTGGCTTGGTGCGGCGGGATGTGCCAGGGGCAACCAGACGTGCAGCGGCGCAAGCCCAGCCTTTGATCCCGCACCCAGCAGCATCAGCACAAGGATCACCGCCGCCATCACAGGGGTGCGCGTCACACCGCGCATCGCGGCAAAGCCATAGGCCCCGTCCGGCCCTGCAAGAAGGCCGAACGCAAGAAGCAGCGACATGGTGCCAAAACCCGCCATCAGCAGATAGACATAGGCCGCTTTTCGGGTGTCTTCCTCTTGATGATGGGTCAGCACCAAGGCCCAGGACAGTAGCGACATCACTTCCCACGACAAAAGAAAGGTAAAGGCATCGGCGGCCAGAAGCACCATCGCCATCGCCCCCAGAAACGCCGGGTAGAATGGCAAAACCCGCATTGGCGCGTGTTCGTGCCGACCATAGCCGACGGCATACAGGCTGATGGCACCGCCCCCGATCCCAAGGATGACCATAAAGAAGGCGGTGAGCGCGTCGAAATGGAAGTTTGCCCCGATCCAGGGCAAGCCTAGAGGCAACACTTGGCTAGACCCGATCCCGTACCCGGCAAGCCCGGCCAACCCGATCAGGGCAAACAGCCCGCACATCACGATCGCTGAGGCGTAGATAAACGTCGCGGCCCACGACAGTCGCCGGATGAAAATTGCCGTCGGCCCAAGCGCCAGAAGGGCCGCGGCAATCAGGAGTGTGAAGTCAACCGCCGACATTATTTGTTCCGTTATCCACGTTCAACGCCCTTGCCGAGGCTTGCTCGGCGCTGTGCTTCAATCGCACGCCCCGCCCTCCGGCACTGCTTGCAGCACCTTCAGGGATAAGTTCAATGCCGGCGCGATCCAGCGCTTCGACGATCCGGGTCAGGCTTTCGATGACGCCGCGCACATTGCCTTGGCTCGCTTCCATCCGTTGGACCGTCGGAACAGATACGCCCGCGATTCCAGCCAGCGTTTTCTGGTCGATTCCGAGCAGCGCGCGGGCAGCCCGCAGTTGTGCGGAGGTGATCATTTCGGCTTTCCACGCAAGAATTGATTCTGTATCGAAAGAGTCATAGTTGATGTCCTGCATATCAAGATGAAAGTCCATAGCCCTGCGCTGCGGCCCCGGCGTGCACCGGGTAAAACCATTGTCCCTGCTTTGCGATAGATGGCCCGGCCAAGGTCAGACGATCCGATCGACCAGCA
>DISZ01000007.1 GCA_002422085.1 Rhodobacteraceae bacterium UBA6197 | reverse complement strand
GCGGAGAGACAGGGATTCGAACCCTGGGTCGGCTCTCACCGACAACGGTTTTCGAGACCGCCGCATTCGACCACTCTGCCACCTCTCCGCGTAGGGGGTCGTCGTGGGCGGGATTTAGCTTGCCCATCGGAGGGTTGCAACCGCTTTTTGCGTGCTCTTTGCAGTTTGCTCGCGCGGATCAAAGTGGCGGGACGGCGCCGAGGCTGGTGCGGCACGGGGCAGGCGTGATACGCGCCGGGCTTGGCAAGCGGCTGCGGGCGGGGTAGGTCTTGGGGCAGGGCGGGGCAAGCCCGGCGCGCCACAACCGGAGCCGCAGGATGAACCTTGGTCGAACTCTGTTGGTGGCGCTGTGCCTGATCTCGGGGCTGGTGTTCGGGGCGCGGGCAGGGGTCAGTGATCTGACGACACAACTGCGCATCGACACGCTCTTGGGCATTTTGCGCGACGAGGGTCAGGCCTATGGCGCCGACCTCGAGGCCGAATTGTTCCCCGACGAGGGCGGTGCCCTCTGGCAGGCCGAGGTCGCCCGGATCCATGCGCCCGAACGTCTGCGCCCGATCTTCGAGGCGGATTTCCTCGACGCGCTGGACGGCACCGATACCGCCCCTCTCGAGTCGTTCTACCGCTCGGATCTGGGCCAGCGCGTGATCACGCTGGAACTGTCGGCCCGCGAGGCGATGTTGAGCCCCGAGATCGAGAACGCCGCGATCGAGGCGCGCGATACCGCCTTCGATGCGCACAACCCGCGCCTTGAGGCGATCTACCGGCTGATCGACAGCGCCGATCTGCTGGAACCGAACGTGGTCGGCGGGATGAACACCAACCTTGCCTTCTACCGTGCCATGGTGACCGGCGGCGCCTTTCCCTATGAGGTGACCGAGGCCGACATGCTGGCCGATGTCGCCGCGCAAGAGCCTGAAATCCGGGCTGAAATGGACAGTTGGCTCAGCGCTTACCTGTTTCTTGCCTATACGCCGCTGAGCGATTCCGAGGTCGAAGAGGTCATCGCCTTTTCCACCTCCGAGCCGGGCAGGGCGCTGACCAAGGCGCTGTTTGCCGGTTTTGATGCGGTGTTCACGGATACCTCGCGCGCGCTAGGGACCGCCGTCGCCCGGCGGATCCGCAGTCAGGAACTTTGACCCGTTTGAGGCAGGCGCGCACAACCGGCCCGGCGCCGCACGGCAGCGGGCAGCCGCAGGTCTGCCGTTTCGACCAAATCGTGGGGGGGGCGGCCCGGTCAGCGCATCCGGAGCGCGCCGTCCAGCCGGATCACCTCGCCGTTCAGATAGCCACAGGTCAGGATAAAGCCGACCAGTGCGGCGTATTCCGCCGGGTCGCCAAGACGGCGCGGAAAGGTCACTTCGGCGGCAAGGCTGTCTTGCACCTCTTGCGGCAGGCCCGCCAGCATCGGGGTGGCGAAGATACCCGGCGCGATGGCGCAGACCCGCACCCCCAACGTTGCCAGATCGCGCGCGAGCGGCAGCGTCATCCCCGCGATCCCGGCTTTCGAGGCGGCATAGGCGGCCTGACCCTTCTGGCCGTCAAAGGCGGCGATCGAGGCGGTGTTGACGATCACGCCCCGCTCGGGGCCGGGGTTGGCGGCCATTTCCGCCGCGGCAAGGCGGGCGGTGTTGAACGAGCCGACCAGATTGATGTCGACGGTGCGCCGAAAGCTGTCCAGCCGGTGCGGCCCGTCGCGCCCCACGACGCGCTCGCCCGTCGCGATACCGGCGCAATTGACCAGCGCGTTCAGCCCGCCCATTGCCGCCTTTGCCGCCGTGATCGCGGTCTGCACACTGGCCTCATCGGTCACGTCCACCGGCTGAAACCCCGCGCCGATTGCGGTGGCCAGGGCGCTGCCGCGTGCGACATCACGGTCAAGGATCGTCACCTGCGCGCCGGCTTTGGCCAGATGGCGCGCCGTGGCCGCCCCCAAGCCCGAGGCCCCGCCCGAAACAATCGCGGCACAATCGGTCAGTTTCATCTTTGGGCCCTCCGGTAACTGAACGTTTGTTCAGAAACTACCCCGCCGACCCGCACCGCGCAAGCAAAAGGCGCTACCAGCGCCCGCTGGCACCCCCGCCCGAAGACCGCCCGCCGCCAAAAGAGCCGCCCGATCCGTCCTTGCTTTTGGTGCTGATCCGATAGGGCTTTTCACTGTGCCAGTCGCATTCGGGGCAGCGGATCAGCCGCATCCCTTGACCCGGTTGATACTGTGTCGCGGCGGTCTCGACCCGGTCGGTGACCGAAAGCCCCCGGTGGCCGCATTTCGGGCAGGCCCGCAGCCGCGCCAGAAGGCGGCCAAGTGGCCCGCGCGCGACCAGCGCGGCAAATGCACCGCCAAACAGAAGCGCGATCCATCCGCCCGGAAAGCTGTCGCCGGTGCCCGGCTCGGGCAGCGCGGTCGCCCCGGCGCGCGGATCAAGCCCGGCATGACGAAGTGCAATATGGTCGATGACGGCGTTTGTGCCGGCCTCGATCCCTGTCGAAAGGTCCCCGGCCCGAAAGGCGGGCAGCATCACCGCGTTGATGATGTCTTGCGCCGGAATGTCGTATTGCGGCCCATACCCCGCCCCCAACTCGATCCGCATTTCGCGGTCATTGGCGACCACAAGGATCAGGATCCCGTCGTTGCGTTCCTTGTTGCCGATACCCCAGTCATTGAACAGCCCCGTCGCAAAGCTCTCAAGACTGTCCGAGGCGTCGTAATCCGCGCGCGAGGCGATCGTCAGCACCGTCGCCTCGACTCCGGTTTCGGTGCGCAGGGTGGCGAGTGCCTCCGCGATCCGCGCCTTGCCGTCGGCGTCGATCACCCCGGCAAGGTCAGTGACCTCCAGGCTGTCATGACCGGGGTAGGGGTCGGCAAGCGCCGCCAAGGGCAACAGGCACAACAACAGCGCAACAAGGCGTTTCATCACAAGGCTCCCTCAGGTTTCGCCACATCTAGGCACAGTCGCCGTGGTGTCGTCAAATCCTCAGAGCCCACCGGCCGGCCTGCGCCGGAATGGCCCGAATTCCGGCAAAGGCGGCGACAGGTTTTTGCAACCGCGCGGCCGGGTTCTGATCTTGCCGGCCTCAGGTAAACCAAATAATATGCTGGAAATATGGATATCGACAGGAAATAATGCGGTGATGGATGAAATAGACAGAATGATTCTTGTCCATTTGACCGAGGACGCCCGTCAGCCTCTGGCCACTCTGGGCGCCTTGGTGGGCCTGTCTCCCTCGGCGGTGAACGAGCGGATCCGGCGCCTTGGTGAGCGCGGCGCGATCCGTCGGATCATGGCCGATACCGCCCCCGAGGCGCTCGGCCTGCCGGTCGCCGCCTTCATCTGGGTCGCCCTTGCGGCCGCGGCCGACGAGGGCGCCTTCCGCGTGGCCATGGCCGATCACCCGGCGATCACCGCCTGCCATCATGTCACCGGCGCTTGGGCCTATCTGTTGCAGATCCGCGCGGCCGACCTTGCCGGGGTCGAGGATTTTCTCTCCAGCCTCAAACAGGACGGCTGGCTCGCAGGTTCGCAAACCGTGCTGGCGCTTTCTTCGGTGGTCGAGCCGCCGTTCCGCTTTCGGGGGCCGCAATGATCGAGCTGTTCGCCAAGTCGCTGGCGATGGGGCTGGCCATCGCCGCCCCGCTTGGCCCGATCGGTGCGCTCTGCATCCAGCGCACCCTGAAACGTGGTTTTGCCGCCGGACTCGTCGGCGGCTTGGGCACGGCGCTGGCCGATGCGCTTTACGCCAGCCTCGCTGCGGCGGGTTTTGCCAGCTTGGCCACGTTCCTTGACCGTGTCGCCGCGCCGCTTGGCCTTGCCGGTGGCGCGTTCCTGCTGTGGCTGGCGTGGCGCGCCTGGCCGCGCGGCGCGCTTGCCAACACCAACACCCGTTCCACCGCAACGCCAGACCCCGGCGACCGACAAGACCTGTGGGCCACGATCGCCACCACCTTTGCCCTGACGATGGCCAACCCGGCCACGATCCTCAGCTTTGCCGCGATCTTCGCAGGCCTCGGGCTGGCCCGCGACGCCAGCCCCGGCGCGGCGCTTGTCGTGGTCGCGGGTGTCTTCGCAGGCTCGATGCTCTGGTGGGGCTTTCTGTCAGGCAGTGTCACGCTGGCGCATAAACGTCTGCCCCCCGGCTTTGGCTTGTGGACGGCGCGGCTCTCAAGCCTGATGATGGGCGGCTTTGGCCTTTGGGCGCTCAGCCAGGGCCTGCACTGATCGGGCTTCTTTTTGGCTTAAATACTCATGCCCGCCCGGCCTCGCGCATCACCCCTTCGGCAAAGGCGCGCAGCCGAACCAACGCGGCCTCCAGCGCCCCATCCTCCAGCGTCAGGGCAATCCGCAGATGCCCCGCGGCGGGCGCGCCAAAGCTCTCGCCCGGCATCACCGCGATGCGCTTTTCGTCCAGCAACCGCGTCGCGAATTCTTCGCCCGACAGGCCGGTGGCGCGAATGTCGGCCATCACATACATCGCCCCCGCCGGCGGGATCAGCCGCAGCGCCTGACTGCCCGCCAAAACCCGCGCCGCGATATCGCGCCGGCGGTGGAACGGCGCCGCGATCCGCTGTTCCAGCGGCGCGCCCTGACGCAGCGCAAACAGGCCCGCGTCCTGAATGAACCCCGGCACGCCATAGGTCGTGTTGATCGCCAGCGCATGCACCGCGTCGGCCACCGCTTCGGGTGCCACGACCCAGCCGATCCGCGATCCGGTCATCGCATGGCTTTTCGACAGCGATCCGATCACCACGGTGCGCTCGGCCATGCCGGGCAGGGTGCGCGGGCTGAGATGCCGGCCCTCCCAGACCTGTGTGTCATAAACCTCGTCCGAGATCAGCCAGAGGTCGCGGCGCTGACAGACCTCGGCGATGCCCTCCATCGTGTCACGGCTATAGATCACCCCGGTCGGGTTGTTGGGCGAATTGATCAGCAGCGTGCGCGCGCCAGTTTCGGCGGCGGCGGCGTCAAGTGCCGCGGCGTCGGGCTGAAACCCCGCCTCGGGCCGCGCCGGCACCGCCCGCGCGATCGCCCCGCCAGAGCGGATCGTGCCGGGGTAGGTCGGGTAGAACGGCGCGATGTAAAGCCCGGTCTCGCCCGCGTCCAGAAGCGCCATATGCGCGGCGAAAAGTGCGGCCTGACCGCCCGGCGTGACCACGACCTGCGCGGCGTTGGTCGGCTGTCCGGTGCGCGCGCTGACCCGCGCCGCAATTTCGTCCCGCAGTGCGCGTTGGCCCGCGATATCGGTATAGCCGGTATTGCCTGCCGCCGCCGCCGCCGCCATCGCCGCCAGAACCTCGGGGTCGGTGCGCACGTCCGGCTCGCCGATGGTCAGCATCGTCACCGTCTCGCCCGCCGCGATCATGTCGCGCGCGCGAAACAGAATGCCCCATCCGTCCGACCCATTGCCGGTCATTTGCGCCACGCGCGCTGCCAGTTTCATTGTTGTCTCCATTGTGAAATCTCACGCGTCGGGCGGCACAAGGCCAAGGCCGCGTAAATAGATACCGATCCCCGACTCCAGCAGATCCTCGGGGGCGAACTGGGTGCGCGTGCCGGGCGCGGTGCGGCCGTAAAGCTCGACCACGCCATGGCTCATCGCCCAGATATGGGCCGAGAACATCGCCGCAGGGGGGCGCCGCCCCTCGGGGATATGGCGCGACAGCACGTCGCAGGCGTGCATCAGAACCTGATCGCCGCGCGCACTGGCCTGCGCCAGCTCTGGCGTGCGGTTCGGCGAAATGCCGCTTTCGAACATCGCCATGTAATGCCCCGGAAACTTGCGCGCGAAGGCCAGATAGGCCCGCCCCGTCGCACCAAAGGCCGCCAGCGCCGAGGGCGCGCCGCCATTCCACGCATGTTCCATCACATCGCCGAAAATCGCATAGCCCTGACGCGCGCATTCCGCGATCAGGTCTTCGCGCCCCTCGAAATGGCGATAGACGGCCGCCGGAGTCACGCCCGCCGTCTTGGCCGCCTCTGAAAGGGTAAAGCCGGTCGGGCCCTGCGTCTCGATCAGGCGCAGCGCCGCCTCGACCAGCGCCTGTTTCAGGTTTCCGTGGTGATAGCCCTGCTTAGTCATTCCAAAGGTCGATCCCGCCGACGATCTTCTTGTCGATCGCGCCGATTGCGTCGCGATCCTTGCCCTTGTAGGCGACCGCGTTCAGCACTGTCTGAATCGCGCCGATGCGGGCGCGGTCCTTGTCATCCGAACGGATCACCGTCCACGGCGCATGGGCACTATCGGTGCGTTTCAGCGTCTCGGCGATGGCAGCGG
Source organism: Rhodobacteraceae bacterium UBA6197 (assembly GCA_002422085.1). Lineage (GTDB taxonomy): Bacteria > Pseudomonadota > Alphaproteobacteria > Rhodobacterales > Rhodobacteraceae > UBA6197. The sequence goes on along the minus strand of DISZ01000007.1, from coordinate 74,482 downwards.
AATAGCTGTCCCATTTCTTCAGCCCCTCGACATCGATCCAGCTGAGCTTCCATTGCTTGAGCGGGTCATTCTCGCGGTCCAGAAACCGGCGCAACTGTTCGGCGCGCCCGACGTTCAGCCATAGCTTGACCAGCACGATGCCCTCTTCGACCAGCATCTGTTCAAACCCCGGAAGCTGGGAAAAGAAATGTTCGCGCTGGTCGGGTGTGCAAAACCCGAACACATGCTCGACGACACCACGGTTATACCAACTGCGGTCAAAAAGCGCGATTTCACCGGCGGCGGGCAGCCAGTCGACATAGCGTTGAAAATACCATTGCGTCGCCTCGCGGTCGGTCGGTTTCGGCAGTGCCACGATATAGGCCGAGCGCGGGTTGAGGTTTTCGCGCATCCGTTCGATCGTGCCGCCCTTGCCCGCCGCATCGCGGCCCTCGAACAGCACGCAAAGCCGTTTGCCGGTGTCGCGCAGATCCCAAAGCATCTTGACCAGTTCGACCTGAAGCGCGGCCATGTGCCGGTCGTAGTCTTTGCCCTTCAGTTCGTCCGAGTAGGGGAAATCCTCGGCCAGAATGTCCTTGCGCCCGGCCTTTTCGATCGCCTTGCGAATGTCCTTGGGGGCCTCGTCTCGCAGGAATTTGGTGATCTCGCCGACAAAGGGGATTTCGGTGCTCATCGGGGTCTCCGGTAACGGCATGGCGGGTGTTGTCGGGCCAGTATGGCGGGTTCGGCGGGCAAGGGCCAGAGACAGTGCAGCCGCGGCCCGCGTCTTGAATTTCGCCCCTGCGGCGGGCCCGGTCAGGTGCCGATCAGCGACAGATCGTAGGGGGTGGATTGATAGATGTCATTGATCCAGTTGCCATAAAGCAGATGCGCATGGCTGCGCCAGCGGTTCATCGGCACCTTGGTCGGATCATCGCCGGGGTAGTAGTTGACCGGCACCTTGATCGCCTTTCCAGCCTTGGCGTCGCGGTCGTATTCCTCTTTCAGCGTGCCGCTGTCGTATTCGAAATGGTTGAACACATAAAGCGCGCGGTGGCCCGCGTCTTCCAGCAGACAGGGGCCGACCTCGTCCGAGGCCAAAAGCGTCTTCAGCCCCGGTGCCGCGTCGATCTCGGGTTGACGCATCTCGGTCCAGCGGCTGACCGGGATCAGCAGATCATCGGAAAAGCCGCGCAGATAGGGCGAGGCGGGCGCACAGTTGCGGTGCCGAAAGCAGCCAAAGGCCTTTTCGGCCAGCATGTGTTTTTGCACGCCGTGAAAGTGATACGCCATCGCCATGCCGCCCCAGCACACGCCAAAGGTCGATTGCACATGGCTTTGGGTCCAGTCAAAGACCTCGCGCAGCTCGTCCCAATAGGTGACCTCTTCAAACGGCAGATGTTCGATCGGCGCGCCGGTGATGATCAGCCCGTCGTATTTCTCGCCCGTCGCGGCGACCTCGGCAAAGGGGCGGTAGAACGCCTCCATATGTTCGGCGGCGGTATTCTTGGCGGCGTGATCGGTCATCCGGATCAGGTCGAAGTGAATTTGCAGCGGTGTCGCGCCGATCAGCCGGGCAAACTGGTTCTCGGTCTGGATCTTCTTCGGCATCAGGTTCAACAGCGCGATCCGCAGCGGGCGAATGTCTTGTGTCGCGGCCCGCCCCGGCGACATGACCATGACGCCCTCATTGCTGAGAATGTCATAGGCAGGCAGCGTCTCGGGCAGGGTAATCGGCATGGTCTCTCCGGTTCGTCAGGCACGCGCGTCAAGAGCGCGGGCGATCAGCGATGTAAAATCGGCGGCTGTCTTGACCAGCGCCACGTCTTCGGCCTTGACCGATATCCCCCAGCCCCGCGCCATCGCGGCATAGCGTGGCTGGCGGTGCGCCAACGCGCGCGCATAGGTCCAGCGCACGAAGGCATCGGGGTTCACTTCGGTCTCGGTCAGGCCGTTCTGGACGCGGTATTCGACCCAGGCGCGTTCCAGAAACTCGGGCTGGTAATACATCGGCTTCGGGGCGCGGTCAAAACGTCGGATCAGCTCTTCGGTATGGGCCTCTGAACCCTCGATCCAGACCATCAGCAGGTTTTGCGACAGGGCCCGCAAGATCGGGTCCTGCGGGTCTTCGGGGTCCACCACTTCGCAGATCGAACCGCCACTGTCGCAGACGAAATGCGCCAGACCATAGATCTCGCGGGCGCGGGCGATGAAATAGGCGGTGTCCAGCAGGCTGGCCTGTTCGGCGGCGCGGTGCTGGTCTTGCCGGCGCATGTAGTGGTCAAACGGCAGGCCGCCCTTCTGGCTGTTGCCCGGCTTGCCCAGATAGGTCGAAAGCGGCGACAGATTGTCGAAGGTGATGTTTGACCCGATATGCACCGAATCCGTCATCAGCAATTCGCGCAGAAGCGGCACTTTCATCGCCTCGCGCTTGAAGTTGTCGGCAATGTATTCGCCCATGTAGCGCGTGCCGATCCGATAATCGACCGAGTAGTGGAACCACCCGCCCGCACCGCGCAGCATCGAGGCGACATGCGTCTTGCCAAGGCCCGACATGCCGAAAAGCAGAACCTGCCGGGAAGGTGCTGCCAGCCATTCCGCCGCCGAATTGTAGATCATTGCTGCCCGTCCTTTGCTGGCACCGGGTTTACCGTGCCGCCGGGGGGGCGTCACGGGTTTTTTGTGCCCGCCGCGCGCCGGGCCGGCAATCGCAACTGCCCGTTCAGCACCAATAGCCCCAGCGCCAGCACGCCAAAGCCGAAAAAGGCGCGGGGCGGCAGGGCCTCGTGGTAAACCGCCCAGCCCGCGACAATCGCCACCGGCGGGATCAGCAGCGTGACCAATCCCAGATTGCCCGCCCCCGCCAGCGCCAGAACCCGGTAATAGAGCAGATAGGCCAGCGCAGTGCAGCCGACGGCCAGCCAGAGCACCGCCGCCCAGACCGAGACCGACCAGTCGAACGTCGGCACCCCGTCCAGCACCAAGGCCGCGGGCACCATCATCAGGCTTGCGCCGCTCAGCATGCCCGCCGCCGCGACCTCGGGCCGCAGGTCGCGCACATGCGCCCGCGCAAAGGCCGCCGCAAAGGCATAGGACAGTGACGCCCCCAGCACCGCCAACTGCCCCAGCGACCCCGGATCCAGCCGCAGCAGCGCCGCCGGACCGATCGCCACCACCACCCCGGCAAAGCCGATCGTCACCCCCAGCGCCTTGCGCGGCGTCAGCCGTTCGTCGCTGAACACCAGCGCCGCCACCAGCACGCCAAAGATCGCCGTCGAGGCGTTGAGGATCGAGGCCAGACCGCTGTCGATATGTTGCTGGCCCCAGACGATCAGCGAAAACGGAATCGCGTTGTTCAGCGCCCCCATCCCCAGAAAGACCTTCCAAAGGCCCGGTGTCTTGGGCAGCGGCAGGCGGCGATACCAGATCCAAAGCCACAGCAACACGCAGCCACCCGCAACCCGCATCGCGACCACCGTGGCCACCGGCACCTCGGTCAGCGCCGCGCGGTTCGACAGGAACGAGCCGCCCCAGATCAGCGCCAGCAACGCCAGCAACACCCAGGCGCGGGCGGATATGCGGGTCTGGGCCGCGCCGGGTCTGGCGGTGGGGCGTCTCTGGTCGGGGCGAGGTTGCGGGCTCATGGCCCAGCAGTAGGTCGCCCGGCGGCCCTTCGCCACCCGGAACTTGTGCCAAATACAATCAGCGCACCGGATCTGGCCAGTGGCCGGGATCTGGCGCTGGCTTGGAGCTGGGCGGTCGGCGCGACTCGGGCGGCACGGGCGGCGGCGGGCGGCGGCGGGCGCTATGGGCTGGCGGGGCTGAAGGCGCCGGACCACTGGCAGGGGGCGCGTCCGCGAGGCTCTGCGCATCGCCGGTCAACCTCGCGGCCGGGTCCGCCCCTCTCGGGATGATGGACGTCGTTCCCGGCGCGGGATGGCCCAGTTTCAGCGCTGGCCGGGAATTGGCGGCGGATGAGATTTGGTGCTGGCCGGGCGTTGCAGGGCGGCCAGGATCTGCCGGGTGGCCGCGATCTGGCCGGTGGTCCGCGCGCGGTGGCCGTGGGCAGAGGCGCGCTCGGGCCGGCGAAGGCCAAATGAAAAGGGTCGGCGACGGACGCCGACCCTTCGATCTTGTCCCGCCACGCACAGCATCTGCGCGGGGTGGGGGTTTCAAATCACCGACGCTGCGGGATCAGAAGGTGACGCCGACGCGCAAACCCGCGCCCCAGCCCGAGTTGCCAGAGAAGTAGCCGCTGACCGGCGGGTTGGTGGTCGCATCGCCGATATCGACATAGCGCAGACCGCCGGTGACCTTGATATTGTCGCGAGTATAGGTCGCCGCCAGCGCGACGGATTTGAACCCGTCCGTCGGCCCGAGGTTGCCGGTCGTATCGCCGGTGCTTCGCTCGTACCCCAAAATGACGGCACCCGACCAGGTTTCGTTGAACTTGCGCCCGACGCCCAGGTTATAGGTGACGACGTCGTTGGTATATTCGACCAGCGGCGAGCCGAAGCTGCCGACATAGACTTGCGGGCTGATGTCGAAGGACGTCCAGTCCACCCAGCGGACCGACCCGAACAGCAGCGTGTTGGCGGCAATGCCGGTCTGGAACTCGAGGTTGACCGATTGCGGCACCTCGGTTTCGAACGTCGTCGCCAGCGCACCCATTTCGGTGGCATCAAAGTTGTGGGTGATCGCCGAATTGTAGGTCAGCGAAACGCGGGCCGCGATTTCCGGCTTTTCCCAGGCGACGCCCAGCACATAGCCGAAATCGGTCTCTTTCGAGCTGGTCATCGTGTAGCCGCCGTTGAACAGCGACACGTCACCCTCGGTGCTCAGCGCGCGCAGGCCGCCGATCACGCTGAAGCTGTTGGGCAGTTTGTAGCGCAACAACGCGGTGACCGCGTTCGAACTGATCGTCGCGTCGGACCCGTTCAAAGGGTAGGGCGCGTAGGCGGACTTGTAGTCCAGTTTGGCCCCGATCGGCTGGTCGAAGATCAGCGCGACATCAAGCTTGTCGTTGATCGCCTGTTTGTAGCCCAGCGACAGCGTGCCATAGCCAAGCGCCATGTCGCCAGATGCCACAGCGCCCCCGGCAACGGTGCCGCTGACGTCGGGGCTGAAGGCGCCGAAGTTCAGCTCGGCATAGCGACCCTCTTCAAACAGGATCCCGACCGATTGCGATGACCGCTCGATCCCGCCGGCATGCGCGGCGCCGACCCCCATGGCAAGCGTACTTGCCGTCATTAAGACACGTCTCATTTGACCCTCATCCCTGCGTGCTCATTATATCTGTGTTGCGAGCCTAGCATGGGTCCGTTGCATATCAATAAGTCTCCGCCCGTTACGTCGCGTCCTGTTGCGGCGTTGCAATGCGTTTTCCGCGGTTTTCAGTGCGAATGTTGTTCCAGTTGGCCAACAGGATGACGGCGCCCCCCAAGACAAGCGCCACCGACAACGGTTCACCGTAAAAAACCGCCCCCACAAGGGCAATGATCGGAAGGCGTAGAAAGTCGATCGGCGCAACGACCGAGGCCGGCGCCAGACGCAGCGCCTGCGTCAGGCAGAAATGCGCCCCCAGTCCGGCAATTCCGATCAGCACCAGCCAGGGCAGGCTGGCCGCCGTCGGCCAGCGCATCTTGCCGTCCGCCAGCGCAAGGATCAGCCCAAAGCAGAACTGAAACACCACCAGCCAGAACAGGATTTCGGTCATTGGCGCGACGCGGGTCATCTTCTTGGTGATCAGCGTCGAGCCGGCAAACCCCACCGCCGCCATCAGCGCCAGCGCGGTGCCCAGCCCCAACCCGCCACTGGCCCAGGGCTGGGCCACGATCAGCACGCCGCCAAAGCCGATCAGCGCCGAGACCAGTTTTTGCCGCGTCAGCACCTCGCTAAGCAGGAACGGCGCCGCCAGCGCAACCAGGATCGGGTAGGAAAACTCGAGCGCGAATAGCTGCGCCAGCGGAATCATCGTCAGCGCCGCAAACCACAGGTTCTGCCCGGTAAAGTGAAACAGGTTGCGGGTGAAATGCAGCCCGATGCGGCGCACCCGGATGTCGCGGCCATGCCCGGTCGGCAGCGCAACGCCCAGCACCAGCACGATCCCCACCAAAGAGCGCCATGTCATGATCTCGAATGTGTCGTGCACCGGCGCGACCGCGCGGCCCGCCACCGCCATGCTGACAAAGCCGGTGATTGCCCCGGCCATCCACAAGGCCGCAGCCAGAGGGCGTGACTGTTGCGGCATGTTGACCCCCCGATTGATGCGATTTCATCGCAAGCGGTCAGCGCAAAGTCCAGCCCGATGCCCGCTGCTCAGCGCAGAAAATGCCAGAGCGCCAGCGCCATGAGATAGGCCAGCGACAGCGCCAGCGCCAAAAGCAGCGCCGCCCAGCGGGTCAGCCGGGGGGCGGGAAGGGGCTTGGGGCGGGGGCGACTCATGGCATCATTAATCGCTTGTTCAGGTGAATCACGGATTAACACCTGATGGACAGGGTCGAGATCCGCACCAATACCGTGACGCGCGCCGATTGGGACGGGCGGCTTTCGGGCCATGCGGCCGCCTTGCAGCAGCATTGGACCTATGGCCGGGTCGCCGAAAGCCAAGGCGCCCGGGTCGAGCGGCTTTCGCTTTGGCAGGGCGGCACAATGATCGGGGTGGCGCAGCTTTTGCGTCGCCGCGGCCTGACGGTTCTGTTGCGCGGCCCGGTCTGGCTGGCGGATGTCTCGGCCGAGGCGCGGCGGGCGGGGTTACGCGCGTTGGCGCGGCGCAGGCTGTGCCTCTTGGCCACGCCGGAACAGGCGATTACCGGGTGCGGCGTGGTGCCGTTGATAACGCCGCGGCATCACGCGGTGCTGGATCTGCGCGCCGATCTGCCGGTGCTCAGGGCGGCGATGGCGGGCAAATGGCGCAATCGTCTGGCCCGTGCCGAGGCGTCAGGCCTGCGCCCCACCGACCTGCACCGCCCGGCCGAGTGGCGCTGGTTGATCGAGGCCGAGGCCAGTTTGCGCGCCCAGCGGCGCTATCGCGCCTTGCCTGCGGGGTTTGTCTTGGCCTGGGACGAGGCGGAACCGGGCGGTGTCCTTGCCTGCCAGATCGCGCAGCGCGGCGTGCCGCTGGCGGGGATGCTGTTCTTGCGCCACGGCACCGGGGCCAGTTACCATCTGGGCTGGTCCGGCCCCGAGGGGCGTGCCGCGTCGGCGCATAATCTGCTGTTGTGGCATGCGGTGCAGGGGCTGCGGGCGGCGGGCGTCGGCTGGCTTGATCTGGGCGATGTGAACGACGAAACCGCCGCCGGGCTGGCGCATTTCAAGCTGGGTTGCGGCGCGGTGGCAAAACCGCTTGGCGCGAGCTGCCTTGTGCTGCCATCCTGAGCGTCGGGGCCCGTCCGGGCGGCAAACCGACCTCCTGCGGCAAAGCGGGCGCTGGCAATTGCCGCGCAACGCAGGCAGGAAGGGCCGCAAGACAGGAGAACGAGATGGCTTTCAAACCTCCGGCGATGGCGCCCAAAGGGCTGTGGCGACGCACCCCTCCGGCAATCTTTCCGCCTGTCCTGGGCCTTCTTGGGCTGGGGCTCGCGTGGCGGCGCGGCGCCGGAGAGTTCGGCCTGCCGCAGGCGATCGCGGATGCACTATTGGGCGCCGTGACGCTGCTTTTTCTTTTCATGGCATTGACTTACGTTGTGAAGTTCATGCGCAGACCCGGGGTCGTGGCCGAGGATCTGAAGATCCTGCCGGGCCGCGTGGGCCTCGCCGCGGGGGTGCTGAGCCTCTATCTTTTTGCCGGTGTCCTGACGCCCTATTCCGCCGATCAGGCCCGCCCGGTGCTGATGCTTTCGCTGGTGCTGCATCTGGCGCTGGTGGCGCTGTTGCTGCGGCAGTTGGTTGCCGGACCGCCCGAGCAACGGCACGTGACGCCGGTCTGGCACTTCAGCTTTGCCGGTTTTGTCGTCGCCGCGTTGGTGGCGCAGGGGCTAGGGCTGAGCGGCCTCACGGCGGCGCTGTTTTGGGTGTCGCTGCCGGTCGCGGTGCTGATCTGGGCGGCCAGCGCCGATCAGTTCCGGCGCGAACGCGTGCCCGCGCCGCTGCGCCCGCTTTTGGCCATTCATCTGGCACCGGCCGCGCTGTTGGGCGAGGTTGCGCTGGGACAGGGAATGCCGGGGCTGGCGCTGGGGTTTGGCGTTGTGTCGGCGGTGCTTCTGGCGGCGCTGGGTCTGGCTGGCCGCTGGCTTTTGCGCGCGGGTTTTTCGCCACTTTGGGGGGCGCTGACCTTCCCGCTGGCGGCGACGGCGAGTTTCTGGCTGTCGCTGGGCGGTGGGTGGCGGATTCCCGGTGGGCTCGTGCTGGTGGCTGCCACGCTGATCGTCATTCCGATCGCGATTCAGGTCGTCAAGCTCTGGGCCAAGGGGCAGCTTGCGGTAAAAACAAACGCCGCGATCGCCTGAACGGGTCATTGGGTCTTGCCAATCGGCGCCACCCGTGAAACAGGGAACCGCCAAACGAACACTGCCGCGGAGGACCCCCATGCAGATTCGAGAGGCACTCACTTTTGACGACGTCCTACTGGTTCCGGCCGCATCTTCGGTGCTGCCATCCGAGGCCGATGTCGCCACTTTCGTGACCAAGTCCATTCGGATGAACATCCCCTTGCTCAGCTCGGCGATGGATACCGTGACCGAGGCACGCATGGCGATTGCCATGGCTCAGGCGGGCGGGATCGGGGTGATCCACCGCAACCTCGGTGTCGAAGAGCAGGCCAACGAGGTGCGCCGCGTCAAGCGGTTTGAATCGGGCGTGGTCTTCAACCCGATCACCCTGAGGCCGGATCAGACGCTGGCCGATGCCAAGGCGCTGCAAGAACGCTATAACGTCACCGGCTTTCCGGTGGTCGATGTGGCCGGCAAGGTGGTGGGGATCGTCACCAACCGCGACATGCGCTTTGCCTGCGACGACCGCACCCCGGTGCGCGCGATGATGACCTCGAAGAACCTTGCGCTGCTGACCGAGCCGGCCGATCTGGAGGCCGCCAAGAACCTGATGAAAGAGCGCCGGATCGAGAAGTTGCTGGTGACAGACGGCTCGGGCAAGCTGACCGGGCTTCTGACCCTGAAAGACACCGAAAAAGCGGTTCTCAACCCCTTGGCTTGCAAGGATGAATTGGGCCGCCTTCGGGTGGCGGCCGCCTCGACGGTGGGGGATGCGGGCTTCGAGCGCAGCTCGGCGCTGATCGATGCGGGTTGCGATCTGATCGTGATCGACACGGCGCATGGCCACTCGGAAGGGGTGGCGCGCGCGGTGGCGCGGGTCAAGGCGCTGTCGAATTCGGTGCAGGTGGTGGCCGGCAACGTCGCCACCGCCGAAGCCACGCGCGCGCTGATCGGCGCGGGCGCGGATGCGGTGAAGGTGGGCATCGGGCCGGGCTCGATCTGCACCACGCGGATTGTCGCGGGCGTCGGCGTGCCGCAGATGACCGCGATCATGGATGCGGCCTCGGGCGCGGGCGATGTGCCGATCATCGCCGATGGCGGGATCAAGTATTCGGGTGATTTCGCCAAGGCGATCGCGGCGGGCGCCTCTTGTGCAATGGTCGGATCGGCGATCGCCGGCACCGATGAGGCGCCGGGAGAAGTCATTTTGTATCAAGGGCGTAGCTTCAAAAGTTATCGCGGAATGGGGTCCTTGGGTGCGATGGCGCGGGGCTCGGCTGACCGCTATTTCCAAAAGGATGCCGCCAGCGACAAGCTGGTTCCCGAGGGGATAGAAGGTCAGGTGCCCTACAAGGGATCGGCCTCGGCGGTGGTGCACCAACTGGTCGGCGGTCTGCGCGCCGCGATGGGCTACACCGGCAATGGCACGATCGCCGAGATGAGGGGCGGATGTCAGTTTGTCCGCATCACCGGGGCCGGGCTGAAGGAAAGCCATGTGCATGATGTGCAGATCACCCGTGAAAGCCCGAATTACAGGGTAATGTAAGGAAATCAAGGAAATGTCAGGCGAAGCTAGTGTGATACATCCGGGGTGGGCCGCGTGACTCCCGCCGCCCGCATTGCTTCGGTCTGTGATATTCTCGACCGGATTCTGGACGGCGCCCCGACCGAGGCGGCGCTGATCAACTGGACGCGGGGCAACCGCTTTGCCGGGTCGGGTGATCGCGCCGCAATCCGCGATCTGGTGTTTGACGCAATGCGCTGTCAGCGCTCGTATGCGGTGGCCGGGGGGGCGGCGACGGGGCGCGGGCTCATGCTGGGGCATTGTCGTGCGCAAGGCATTGATCCGGCGACTATTTTCACCTCAGAGCGGTTCGCGCCCGCGCGCCTGACCGAGACCGAAGCCGAGGCCTTTGCCAAGGCGCCAATGCCCGAGGGCAATGACGCGCTGGACTGCCCCGACTGGCTGGCGCCGATGCTGAAGGATAGTCTGAAGGGCGATTTCGACCCCGTCATGCAGGCGCTTCAACGCCGTGCGCCGGTGTTCTTGCGGGTCAATCTGGCCCGCGTGACCCGGCCCGAGGCGGTGGCGGCGCTGGCCCGGGAAGGGGTGGTGGCAGAGCCCAGCAACCTTGCGAGCTCTGCGCTGGAAGTCACGGAAAACCCTCGTAAAATTCATCTGACACAAGCCTATATGACGGGGCTGGTCGAATTGCAGGACAGCGCCTCGCAGGCGATGATCGAAAGCCTGCCGTTGACCGCGGGCGCGCGCGTTCTGGACTATTGCGCCGGCGGCGGTGGCAAGGCGCTTGCTCTCGCGGCGCGTGCAAAAATTGACATTTTCGCGCATGACATCGCGCCTGAACGGATGCAGGATATTCCGGCGCGGGCGGCGCGCGCGGGCCGGCGGATTCAGATGGTTGAGCCCGGCGCGATCGACGGCCTGTTTGATCTGGTGGTGGTGGATGCGCCCTGTTCCGGCTCGGGAACATGGCGGCGCGCGCCCGAGGCCAAGTGGCGTCTGACGCCCGAGCGCCTGATGAAAATGACGCAAATTCAACGTGATATTCTTGAGAAAGCGGCCCAGTTCGTGGCCCCCGGCGGGACGCTCGCCTATATGACCTGCTCGCTTCTGGACGTCGAGAACGCCGACCAGACCTCGGATTTTGCCGCCGCGGAGGGCTGGGAAAAGATTTCAGAGCGCCGATTGACCCCGCTTGACGGCGGCGACGGATTCTATGGCTGCACGCTGCGCAGGCTTTCTGACGCCGTTTAATGCTTCAAGGTTGACTCAATTTAAGGTTGTGTATTGATGGCCCTTAATCGGGCTTTAAGCATTTCGCCCCGCAATGCAGGAAGCCGATTCTGAAGAAGGGGGCTTTCGCGTGTCGCATCCGTTGCAGCCAATGCAACCCATCCTTCGCACTGCCGCGTTTCTTGCGCCGGGGTGGATGTATCTGTTGATTGCCGCCTTTTGCGCGCTGACGGTTGGCTTATTGATCCCGGATCAGGTGTTGACGCTGGCGTTTCTGGCGATTGCGGGCACATTGGTTGCCCTGGCGCTGATACTGCGCCTGGCCGCCGCGGGGCAGATACGCCAACGCCAAAACCTTCAAAGCCAGATTGCCGGGTTCATTGCGCAGGATGCCTCGCCAAGTTTCACCACGGATGGGGATGGCAGCATCGGCTTTCAAAATCGCGCTGCGGTCGAGCGCTTCGGGTCGCGCGGCGGGCAGACGCTGACACGCGCCCTGGGCGAGGTGTTCGCGCAACCGGGCTCGGTGCTCAATCGACTGCAAAGCAAGGCGGCAGCGCTGGGGGCTTCACGCGAAGATCTGGTGACGCGTCGCGGCCATGTGCGGCTTTCGGTGCATCAGATTGGGGGTGACAGCTTCTTGTGGCGGCTGGAAGATATGGCCGAACGCCCGACCGGCGGGCGCGGGGCCGAAACGATCAGCCTGCCGATGCTGACCGTGTCGAAAAGTGGCACGATCCTCTTCATGAATGAAGCGCTGCGCCGTCTGGTGGGCGAGCGTGTTCGAACGCTTGATCGGGTTTTTGTGGAATTGCCGCTGCGGTCGGGCGCCGAGCACGAGATCTCCACCCCGAATGGCCCGTTGCGCGCCGTGGTGGCCGAACTGGATGGCCTTGGCGGCCGCCGCGAGATCTATCTTCTGCCAATGGCGACAGGCCGGGCGACCGCGCATGATCCGACGTCGTTCGAGGCGCTTCCGGTGGCGTTGATGCGCCTGTCGGCCGACGGCCAGGTGTTGGCCGTCAACCGCATTGCGCGTGGCCTTTTGGGTCAAATCGACCCGGAAGCGCATTTTGCTGATCTGTTTGAGGGATTGGGGCGACCGATCAGTGATTGGCTGACGGATGCGTTGTCGGGCCGCGCCGATCGGCGCCCCGAGGTGCTGCGCGCAAGGCGGGGCGAACGCGAGGTTTTCTTGCAGGTCACATTGTCGCGCGTGGTCGAAGACGGGCGTCCGGGCCTGGTGGCGGTGCTTTCGGACGCGACCCAACTCAAGACGCTTGAGGCGCAGTTCGTGCAAAGTCAGAAGATGCAGGCAATCGGTCAGCTTGCCGGTGGCGTTGCGCATGATTTCAACAATCTCCTAACGGCGATTTCGGGCCACTGCGATTTGTTGATGCTGCGCCACGACAAGGGCGATCCGGATTACGCCGACCTGGATCAGATCAGCCAGAACGCCAATCGCGCGGCCAGCCTTGTCGGGCAGCTGTTGGCGTTTTCGCGCAAGCAGACGCTCAAGCCGCGGATCATCGACTTGCGCGACACGCTGTCGGATCTGACCCATCTGCTGAACCGTCTGGTTGGTGAAAAAGTGAGTCTGACGCTGCGCCACGACCCGGACCTGCGCCTGATCCGCGCCGACAAGCGGCAGTTGGAACAGGTGATCATGAACCTTGTGGTCAACGCGCGCGACGCGATGCCCGGCGGCGGCGAAATCCGGATCGAAACCGAGAATTGCCGCTTGTCAGATGAGTTGAAGCGGGATCGCGCGGCAATTGCGGTGGGTGACTATGTCGTGGTGCGGGTTATCGACGAAGGCACCGGAATCGCGCCGGACAAGCTCAGCAAGATCTTCGAGCCCTTTTATACGACCAAGCGCACGGGCGAGGGCACCGGCCTCGGCCTGTCCACCGCCTATGGTATCGTCAAGCAGACCGGAGGCTATATTTTTTGCGATTCGGTCTTGGGGTCGGGAACCAGCTTTACCCTCTATTTCCCCGCGCATGACCAGATTGCCGAACCCGAAGACGTGGTCCCGGCGCCGGTCGAGGCTGCGGCCCCCCGCAACAGCACCGCGACGGTGCTTCTGGTCGAGGACGAGGCCCCCGTGCGCGCCTTTGCCTGCCGTGCCTTGAAACTGCGCGGCTATACCGTCTTCGAAGCCGAGAACGCCGAAGAGGCATTGCATCTATTGGAGGATCCATCGTTGCACGTCGATGTCTTTCTGACCGATGTGATCATGCCGGGACTCGATGGCCCGAGTTGGGTGCGCGAAGCCCTCAAGACGCGGCCGGGCACCGCGGTGGTCTTTGTATCGGGCTACGCCGAGGATGTGTTCCAGGACGGGCGGCCTCCGGTGCCCAATTCCGTATTCCTGCCCAAGCCGTTCTCGCTCAGCGAATTGACAGCGACGGTGCAAAACCAGATTCCCGGCGATATCTGACGGCTTGGATGGTTTTTGGGCCGTTCGGGGCGCCGGGAGGCTGTGGTATTCTGTCAGGGCAGGCTGGACTCGTCGAACCTGCGGGCAGACCTAGGCGATCTGGTCGTAAAGCGCGAAGTCGGTGGCCATATGGACGTGCAGGCGGGCCTCTGTCGCCGCCGAAAGCTTCACATCGACGGCCGGGGGCACGTTGACGCGGGGCAGGGTGATTGCGCAATCCAGCCGATCTTCCAGAAAATGCACGAAGGCATCGATGTTTTCATAGCGAAAGATCCGGTCCACCATCGGTGCGTTGTCGGCGCCGCACAGATAGGCGGCCTGACTGCCGATATCCGCATGCGGCGGGCGCGGGTTCTTCATGTAATCGTTGGCAAATTCTTCAAAGCTGCGGCCGCGCATGGGGTGCTGCGGGTCCTCGATATCGTCGCGCTGACGAAACCGGAACCAGCTGCGCAGCCAGCCCAGCGGTTCGCGCATCAGGGCCACGGTGGTGAAGGGCGCGCCAGCCGATCCGGCCAGCAGCGGCGCCAGATGCGTGCGATATTGCGCTGCGCTGACGTGTTTGAGCGCGGCCGGGCGTTGCATCGTTACGCTGGCAAGCGATTCCAACGCCGACTCGACGGCCGAAGAACCGGCCTTGGGCGTTGCCAGAAACACCAGCCGCTGGTCCCAAAAAATCAGCATCTCGCCCTCGTCTCGCAATTCATCGCATTGGGTATACGGGAAAGTCGCTAACGTAAACCTCTCCTTAACCAGTTTCCGAAAGACTGCATTTTAGAAGAATTGTGTTGAAATGTTCTTGTTATGGCCCCATACCAAACAAGAACAAGGCAGGAACATACAGCGCGGGCAGGCATTCATTGCCGCTGGCATCGGGCTGTGGGATAAGGAAGCACAAACGTGGCAACGGCGAGCCTTTTTGACATGAATGACAAGAAAAACGCGGACAAGCAAAAGGCGCTCGATTCAGCGCTGGCCCAGATCGAACGTCAGTTCGGCAAGGGTTCGATCATGAAACTCGGCGCCGACAATGCGGTGATGGATGTCGAAGCGACCTCGACGGGGTCACTGGGGCTGGACATCGCGCTGGGGATTGGCGGCCTGCCCAAGGGCCGGATCATTGAAATCTATGGCCCGGAAAGCTCGGGCAAGACGACACTGACGCTGCATGTCGTGGCCGAAGAGCAAAAGAAGGGCGGGGTCTGCGCCTTTGTTGACGCCGAACACGCGCTTGATCCGCAATATGCCAAGAAGCTGGGGGTCGATCTGGACGAGCTGCTGATCTCGCAGCCCGATACCGGCGAACAGGCACTGGAGATTGTCGATACGCTGGTGCGGTCGGGGGCGGTCAGCCTGGTGGTTGTCGATTCGGTTGCCGCGTTGGTGCCGAAATCCGAGATCGAGGGCGACATGGGCGATATGCAGATGGGCAGTCAGGCGCGTCTGATGAGCCAGGCGATGCGCAAGCTGACCGCCAGCATCGGGCGCAGCAACTGCATGGTGATCTTCATCAACCAGATCCGCATGAAGATCGGCGTGATGTTCGGCAGCCCCGAAACGACGACCGGCGGCAATGCGCTGAAATTCTACGCCAGCGTGCGGCTGGATATCCGCCGGATCGGCGCGATCAAGGACCGCGACGAGGTCGTGGGCAACTCGACCCGCGTCAAGGTGGTGAAAAACAAGGTCGCCCCGCCGTTCAAACAGGTCGAGTTCGACATCATGTATGGCGAGGGTATCTCGAAGGTCGGCGAGCTGGTCGATCTGGGGGTAAAGGCCGGCGTGGTTGAAAAATCGGGTGCGTGGTATTCCTACGGCGACGAACGCATCGGGCAAGGCCGTGAAAACGCCAAGCAATTCCTGCGCGAAAATCCCGATATGGCGTTGGCGATCGAAGACAAGATCCGCGCCGGGCATGGTCTTGATTTCACCGCCGCCGATACCGACGAGGCGGTGACCGAAGAATAATCCCGCGTCTGAACTTCGAATACGGCCGGGCGATTGCCCGGCCGTTTTGCGTAACGGCGCAGGCTGGTTCTGGACAGGCTGGGGGTCGGGCGTTAAACGGGGTCAAACCCGCCCATAAAGGCCTCAAACATGCCCAGCCTGAACGATATCCGTGCGACCTTCCTTGGTTATTTCGAGCGCAACGGCCATCGCGTGGTCGATAGCAGCCCGCTGGTCCCGCGCAACGACCCGACGTTGATGTTCGCCAACTCGGGCATGGTGCAGTTCAAGAACTGCTTCACCGGTGTCGAGCAGCGCGATTACAAACGCGCAACCACCGCGCAGAAATGCGTCCGCGCCGGCGGCAAGCACAACGACCTCGACAATGTGGGCTATACGGCGCGTCACCATACCTTCTTTGAAATGCTGGGAAATTTCAGCTTTGGCGACTATTTCAAATCGGACGCCATCCCCTTTGCGTGGGAATTGCTGACGCGCGATTTCGGTATCCCCAAGGACAAGTTGCTGGTTACGGTCTATCACACCGACGACGAGGCGGCGGATATCTGGAAAAAGGTCGCGGGGCTCAGCGATGACCGGATCATCCGCATCCCCACCAACGACAACTTCTGGATGATGGGCCCGACCGGCCCCTGCGGTCCCTGCACCGAGATCTTCTTTGACCATGGCGACCATATCTGGGGCGGCCCTCCGGGCAGTGCCGACGAAGATGGCGACCGGTTCATCGAAATCTGGAACCTCGTCTTCATGCAATACGAACAGTTTGAAGACGGCTCAAAGCGCCCGCTTGAGATGCAGTCGATCGATACCGGCATGGGGCTCGAGCGGATCGGCGCGCTGTTGCAGGGCAAGCACGACAACTACGACACCGACCTGATGCGCAGCCTGATCGAGGCCTCGGCGCATGCCACCTCGTCAGATCCCGATGGGCCGGGCAAGGTGCACCACCGGGTGATCGCCGACCATCTGCGCTCGACCTCGTTTCTGATCGCCGACGGGGTGATGCCGTCAAACGAAGGCCGTGGCTATGTGCTGCGTCGGATCATGCGCCGCGCGATGCGCCATGCGCATATGCTGGGCACCCAGGATCCGGTGATGTTCAAGCTGGTTTCGGCACTGGTGCGGCAGATGGGCACGGCCTACCCCGAACTGTCGCGGGCACAGGCGCTGATCGAAGAGACGCTGAAGCTTGAGGAAACGCGCTTCAAGCAGACGCTGGATCGCGGATTGAAACTGCTCGACGACGAGCTGTCGCACCTGCCCGAAGGCGTCGCCCTGCCGGGCGCGGCCGCGTTCAAGCTTTATGACACCTACGGCTTTCCGCTGGACCTGACTCAGGACGCGCTGCGCGAAAAGGGCCGCGCTGTCGAAACCGAAGGGTTCGATAGCGCCATGGCCGAACAGAAGGCCAAGGCGCGCGCCAGCTGGTCGGGGTCGGGCGAGGCGAAGGACGCGAACATCTGGTTCGAACTGGCCGAAAAGCACGGCACGACCGAGTTTCTGGGCTATGACACCGAAACCGCCGAGGGTCAGATCGCCGCGTTGGTGATGGAGGGTGCCGAGGTCGAGACCGCCCGCGCGGCGGTGCAGATCGTGGTCAACCAGACGCCGTTTTACGCCGAAAGCGGCGGGCAGGTGGGCGATGCGGGCAGCTTGCGCACCGAAACCGGCGCGGCGCGGATCACCGACACCAAGAAGGTGGCCGGGGTTTTTATTCACATCGCCGAAGTGACCGAGGGCGAGATTTCGCGCGGTCAGGCCGCAAAGCTTGAGGTTTCGCACGGGCGTCGCAGCGCGATTCGCGCCAACCACTCGGCCACGCACCTGCTGCACGAGGCGCTGCGCCGCGCCCTTGGCGATCATGTGGCGCAAAAGGGCAGTCTTAATGCCGAAGACCGGCTGCGTTTTGACTTTTCGCATTCGAAAGCGCTTAGCCCGGCAGAACTTGCCTCGGTCGAGGCCGAGGTGAACGACTATATCCGCCAGAACAGCGCGGTGGAAACCCGGATCATGACCCCGGAGGATGCCCGCGCCCTTGGCGCTCAGGCGCTGTTTGGCGAGAAATACGGCGATGAGGTGCGGGTCGTGTCGATGGGCCGGTTGCTGGGCTCGGGCAAGGGCGCGGATCGCGCGACCTATAGTCTCGAGCTGTGCGGCGGCACCCATGTCGCGCGCACGGGCGATATCGGCGCCTTTGTCGCATTGGGCGACAGCGCTTCTTCTGCCGGGGTGCGCCGCTTCGAGGCGCTGACCGGACAGGCCGCGCTGGACTATCTGGGCGCACAGGCCGCGCGCCTGGCCGAGGTTGCGGCGGTGCTGAAAACCACCCCCGCCGATGCCGTGGACCGTGTTCGCGTCCTGGCCGAGGAACGCCGTGCGCTGGCCAATGAGGTGGCGCAACTGCGCCGCGAACTGGCGTTGGGCGGCACTGGTGCCGGTGGCGCGGAAATTCGTGAAATCAATGGCTTGAAGTTCATATCTCAGGTGCTTTCCGGGGTCGCCGGCAAAGATCTTCCCGGCATCGTGGACGATCTCAAGGCCCGGATCGGCTCGGGGGCGGTGCTGGTCGTGGCCGATACCGGCGGCAAGGCGGCGGCGGCGGCGGGGGTCACCTCGGATCTGACCGCGCGGCTGTCGGCGATCGATCTGGTCCGCGCGGCGGCCGAAGCCCTGGGCGGCAAAGGTGGGGGCGGGCGCCCCGACATGGCCCAAGCCGGTGGCGCCGATGCCAGCAAATCCGCCGAGGCCATCGCCGCGGCCGAAACCGTGATTGGAGCACTCAAATGACCAACCCGACCGCCCTTTGGATCGCCCATGTGACGGTGACCGACCCCGAAGCCTATGGCCGCTATGCGGCTCTGGCCACCGGCGCCATCGCCGCGCATGGGGGCGTGTTTCTGGCCCGCGGCGCGCGCTATGTGCAGCTTGAGGGTCAGGATCGGGCGCGCAACGTGGTTGCACGCTTTCCCAGCCTCGAGGCCGCCGAGGCCTGCTACCGCAGCCCCGAGTATCAGGCCGCCCTTGCCCATGCCATCGGCGCCGCGACACGCGATCTTGTGATCGTCGAAGAGCTCAAGCCCTGAATATGGCAAAATAGGGGCTTCACCCTCCCGGCCTGATGACGTTAACATATTCGCAAGTCATGAGGCATATCGTGCGAGCCACGGTGGATAAGCCCGAAATGGGCAGGGTGCGGTAAAATGTGTCGTTGGGCGGCCTATGTCGGACAACCGATCTTTCTGGAAGAAATCATCAGCCGGCCCGGGCATTCGCTGATTCACCAAAGCCATTGCGCGACGCAATGCCATTCGGCGATCAACGCCGATGGCTTTGGCGTGGCTTGGTATGGCGATCGCCCCGAACCGGGCCTTTACCGTGACGTGCTGCCGGCCTGGTCCGACCCGAACCTGAAATCGCTGACCGCGCAGGTGCGCTCGGGCCTGTTTCTGGCCCATGTCCGCGCCTCAACCGGAACCGCGACCAGTCGCAACAATTGCCACCCGTTTGCGGTCGGTCGCTGGAGCTTCATGCACAACGGCCAGATCGGCGGCTATGATGCCTTCCGCCGCGATGCCGAGATGATGATCGAAGACCGCTACTACCCGTATCGCAAGGGCGCAACGGATTCGGAGGCGCTGTTTCTGATCGCCCTGGGTGAGGGGATGGAGCGCGACCCGAAAGGCGCCATGGAACGCGCCACCGTGCGCTTCGAGGCGCTGAGCCGGACCAAGGGCGAAGCCCCTCATGTGCGCCTCACCTGTGCCTTTTCGGATGGCAAACGGCTTTATGCCATCCGCTATGCGACCGACGATTTTGCGCCTTCGCTCTACCACCGCTGGTCCGATAGCCGGATGGGGCGAGCCGTGGTTTCAGAGCCGTTGGAAACCGGCGAAACCGGCTGGGAAGAACTGCCGCAGGGATCGTTTTGCGTTTTTGAGGGGGACGCGATGACAATCGAAAGCTTCACGCCGCGCAACCTATCGGATGCGGCCTGAGAGGTATCATTCTCGTTGGCCTAAATACTCCCGCCGGAGGCTCCTGCTGATTCTGCGGAAGCCTCCGGCGGGGATATTTGGGCGAAGCTGAAATCAGGCGGATTTTGCCTGACGTTTGCGTTCATGCGGATCGAGATGGCGTTTGCGCAGCCGGATGTTTTTCGGTGTCACTTCGACCAGTTCGTCATCGTCGATATAGGCGATCGACTCTTCGAGGCTCAGCCGCACCGGCGTGGTCAGGCGCACCGCTTCGTCGGTGCCAGAGGCGCGCACGTTGGTCAGCTTCTTGCCTTTGAGCGGGTTCACCTCGAGGTCATTGTCGCGACTATGTTCGCCGATGATCATGCCCTCGTAGATCTGTTCCTGGGCGCCGATGAACATCTTGCCGCGTTCCTCGAGGTTCCACAGCGCATAGGCCACCGAGACGCCGGTTTCCATCGACACCAGAACACCTTGGCGGCGGCCCTGGATCGGGCCCTTGTACGGCGCCCAGTCGTGGAAGATGCGGTTCAGAACGCCGTTGCCGCGGGTATCGGTCATGAATTCGCCTTGGTAACCGATCAGCCCGCGTGACGGCACATAGGCGACGATCCGGGTCTTGCCGTGGCCTGCGGGGCGCATCTCGGCCAGCTCGCCCTTGCGCGCACCGGTCAGCTTGTCGATCACTACGCCCGAGTATTCATCGTCGACATCGACGATGACCTCTTCGATCGGTTCATGGCGCACACCGTCGATGTCGCGGTAGATCACGCGCGGGCGCGAGATTGACAGCTCGAACCCTTCGCGGCGCATGTTCTCGATCAGCACGCCCATCTGCAATTCGCCGCGCCCCGAGACCACGAAAGCGTCGCCGCCCGGCGTGTCTTCGACCTTGATGGCGACGTTGGATTCGGCCTCTTTCATCAACCGTTCACGGATCACCCGGCTTTGCACCTTGGAGCCGTCGCGCCCGGCCAGAGGGCTGTCGTTGATGCCGAAGGTCACCGAGATGGTCGGCGGGTCGATCGGTTGCGAGGGCAGCGCCACGTCGATTGACGCGTCGCAGAGCGTATCGGCCACGGTGGCCTTGGTCATCCCGGCGATGGTCACGATGTCGCCCGCGACCGCCTCTTCGATGGTCTGCTGGCCGAGGCCGCGGAATGCCATGATCTTGGTGACGCGGAACTGTTCGATCCGCTCGCCACTGCGCGACAGCGCCTTGAGGGTTTCGCCCTGCTTCAGCCGCCCGGTTTCGACGCGGCCGGTCAGGATGCGGCCGATGAACGGGTCAGCGCCCAGCGTGGTGGCCAGCATCGAAAACGGCTCGTTTGCTTGCGCCAGCTGCTTTGGCGCCTCGACGTGACGCACGATCAGGTCGAACAGCGCCGACAGGTCCTTGCGCGGACCGTCCAGCGTCTCATCGGCCCAGCCGCCGATGCCCGAGGCATAGACATGCGGGAAATCAAGTTGCGCGTCGGTGGCGCCGAGGTTGGCGAAAAGGTCAAAGACCTCGTCCAGCGCGCGGTCGGGTTCGGCCGCCGGCTTGTCGACCTTGTTGAGCACGACGATCGGTTTGAGCCCCAGCGCGAGCGCTTTCGAGGTCACGAATTTGGTTTGCGGCATCGGGCCTTCGGCCGCATCGACCAGCAGGCAGACTCCGTCGACCATCGACAGGATCCGTTCGACCTCGCCGCCGAAATCGGCGTGGCCGGGGGTGTCGACGATGTTGATCCGCACGCCCTTCCATTCGACCGAGGTCGCCTTGGCAAGGATGGTGATGCCGCGTTCGCGTTCAATATCGTTGCTGTCCATCGCCCGTTCGGTCGTGGCCTGGTTTTCACGATAGGTGCCCGATTGCTTCAAAAGCTCGTCCACCAGCGTGGTCTTGCCATGGTCAACGTGTGCGATGATCGCGATATTGCGAATTTCCATTTTGTCCGCCGTTTTATGCTGCGCCGCCGCGCATAGTCGAAAAGGCGGCGCTTGACCAGTCTAATGCGTGGCCGTTTTCGAAAAGAGGTTGATGACAAGAATGCCGGCGATGATCAGACCCAGCCCGAGCAGTGCCGCGGCATCGAGTTTCTGGCCAAACAGCACCCGGCCTGAAATGGCGATCAGGATGATGCCGATCCCCGACCAAAGCGCGTAGGTCACCCCCAGTGGCAAGACCTTGAGCACCAGCGTGAAGAACCAAAAGGCACTGCCAAAGCCCAAAATCGCCCCCAGCGTCGGCCAGAGCCGGGTGAATTGCTGGCTCGATTGCAGGCAGGCCGAGCCGAAAGTCTCCAGCAGAACCGCAACGAAGAGAAAGCTATAGGTCTGGAACATGTCACGCCGCTATGTATCGGTCGCGGCGATGGTTGACGGCAATCACCATGTTCAACACCAGCGCGCCCAGAAAGGACCAGGCGACAGTCTGCACGTCGCGCAAGGCAAGTGCCACGGAAAACAGAAGCGCATCGAAGATCAGCTGCGTGTAGCCGGCACGAAATCCGGTCTTGTCTTGCAGGTAAAGCGCCACGATGCCGACGCCGCCGAGGCTCGCGCCGTGGCGAAACAGCGCCAGCAGCGCCGAGCCGGACATCAGCCCGATCAGCACAGCGCCCATCGCGGGGGTCAGCGTGGCAAAGCTGATCCAGCCCGGCATCAGCATCGACAGCCCCGAGACCAGCGCCACCGCGATGAAGGTCTTCAGGGTGAAGCCCGGACCCATGCGCAGATAGCCCAGAATGTAGAAGGGCAGGTTGATCGCGAAAAACACCGGCCCGAAGCCCCAGCCCGTGGCATAAGAGATCAGCACCGCCATGCCCGCCGTCTGGCCGGTGACAAAGCCCAGATGGGTCAGGATCACGATGCCGAACGAGGCCATGAAGGCGCCGTAGGCAATGCCTTGTGCGTCTTCGATCAAAGAGTGTTGTTTCGGGTCGGTCATGTGTGTCTCATGCCAGAGCGGCGCGGCAAGGTCCAGACAGGATCAGCGGCGCAGCATGGCCTTTCGGACAGAAACAGCGGCGGGCCCGGCTGCCCGCGCGGCGCTTGGCCCCTGTCTTTCGGGGCGGTGCAGCCGGGTCCGTCCGGCCATGAGTATTTTTGCCAAAGTGAAGCCGAAACGCGAAAGGGCCGGCGATGCTGTGCCGGCCCTTTGCTGTGGTGTGGCGGAGGGTTAGCCCTTGAGCGCCTTGTTCAGGTATTCGTCAACCTTCTCGAGGTAGCCCATCGTGGTCAGCCATTTCTGATCGGGTCCGATCAGCAGCGCGAGGTCCTTGGTCATGTAGCCGTCTTCGACCGCCTGCACGGTGACTTTTTCCAGCGTGTCGGCAAAGCGCGCGAGCTGGGCATTGTCATCCAGTTTGGCGCGGTGCTTGAGGCCGCCGGTCCATGCAAAGATCGAGGCGATCGAGTTGGTCGAGGTCGCCTTGCCCTTCTGGTGTTCGCGGTAGTGGCGCGTCACGGTGCCGTGGGCGGCTTCGGCCTCGACGGTCTTGCCATCGGGGGTCATCAGCACCGAGGTCATCAGGCCAAGGCTGCCAAAGCCCTGCGCCACGGTGTCGGACTGCACGTCGCCGTCGTAGTTCTTGCACGCCCAGACGTAGCCGCCCGACCATTTCATCGCCGAGGCGACCATATCGTCGATCAGGCGGTGTTCGTAGTGGATGCCGGCTTTCTTGAATTTTTCTTCGAATTCCTCTTCATAGACCTTTTGGAACAGATCCTTGAAGCGGCCGTCATAGGCCTTGAGGATGGTGTTCTTGGTCGACAGATACACTGGCCAGCCTTTCAGCAGGCCGTAGTTCAACGATGAACGGGCAAAGTCGATGATGCTGTCATCGAGGTTGTACATGCCCATCACGACACCGGCCGACGGCGCATCATAGACGTCGCGTTCGATCACCGTGCCATCTTCGCCGACGAATTTCAGCGTCAGCTTGCCCTTGCCGGGGAAGCGGAAATCGGTGGCGCGGTATTGGTCGCCGAAGGCGTGGCGGCCGACGACGATGGGCCGGGTCCAGCCCGGCACCAGCCGCGGCACGTTCTTGCAGATGATCGGTTCGCGGAAAATCACGCCGCCGAGGATGTTGCGGATCGTGCCGTTCGGGGATTTCCACATCTGCTTGAGGCCGAATTCCTCGACCCGGGCTTCATCGGGGGTGATCGTGGCGCATTTTACGCCGACGCCGTATTTCTTGATCGCTTCGGCCGAGTCAATGGTGATCTGGTCGTTGGTGCGGTCGCGCTCTTCGATGCCCAGATCATAGTATTTCAGGTCAATGTCCAGATAGGGCAGGACCAGCTTTTTCTTGATGAAATCCCAGATGATCCGGGTCATTTCATCGCCGTCAAGCTCGACGACGGGGTTGGCTACCTTGATCTTCGACATTGTGCCCTCATGCGGTTGGGATTCGGTTGGCGGGGTCATAGCGGATTTCGGGGTCTTTGGGAAGGGCTGTATGCGGTTGTATACCGAAATTGAATCCAACCCCGAAATTCGGGCCGATGCGGTGCCGCGCATGGGCAGGGCGGGTAGGCATCGCCCGAGCGGGCTCAGGCGGAGTCGGAGGTTTCGCCCATCCACAGCTCAAAGCTGAAGCCTTGGCCCGTGGCGCGAATCCGGGCGATCTTGTCGTTCAGCAAGGCGCGCATGCGGGCCGGTTCGAGGGGCGTTTCCCAATCGTCCTCGCCATCGAGGCCCATGATCGCAAGGTCGATCCGGCCGACAATCTTGTCGCCGCGATGCTCGTTGACCTCCATCGAATGCACCCATTCGCCCAAGGCCGGCAGCCGCGCCGCCAGATGGGCCAGATCGTCCAGCGAGGCCACCGCGACGGGGGCATCGTTCAAAAGCGCACTCAGCGCGCTGTCGCTCAGATCTTGCCGATACTGTGCCATTCAATCCTCTGAAAAAAACGCCCGCGCCCTGGCGCGCACCCAGGGCCAAAGCGCGGGTGCGCCGCGCGCCACCTTGGCGCCGACGCGGGTTTCAAGCTGCTCGGCGGTGACATTGTAGCTTATCCAGGTGCCGCCGCCCGAGGCGATGTTGTGCATCACCGGCTGCACCCGGTCGAGCGATTTGGCAAACACCGCATCGGCGGTTTCGGCGGCTTCGAACTCTTCCCATGTTGCGCGAAGATCATCCCGCAAGTCATTCGGAAGAAGCCCAAAAATCCGATCTGCCGCAGTGCGCTCCAGCGCCGCCTGAAGCGCTGGGTCGTGGGCACCATGGATTGGCGTGTCGCCGGCATCGATCTCGACCAGATCATGCAGGATCAACATCTTGACGACCCGGCTGATATCGACACCCGGTCCGGCCTGATCGGCCAGCACCAGCGCGTAAAGCGTCAGATGCCAGCTATGTTCGCCCGAATTTTCACGCCGCGATCCGTCCGCCAGCGTGGTCGCGCGCAGCACCTGCTTGAGCCGGTCCGCCTCCATCAGAAAGGCAAACTGGGCCTCCAGCCGATCGGTCATTCGCGCGCCTTGCGAAATTCGGCGGCGACCTGTTCCAGAAACCTGCGACCACGCATCTCGGCCTGTCGAATCCGGATCGAGGTCAGAAACGCCTCTTCCACCGTTGGCGACAGCGTGCCGATGACCTTTGAGACCCGCATGTACAGCCGATCGTCGCCGGTTTCTTCCATCAGCGCCAGCGTATCGCGCGCGAGGGTGTCGGCCAGATCGTCGATCAGCGCCATGGCCTAGCGTGACCCTTCCGTCAGGCGGCGCTTCACATAGCTGCGCACCGTGTCGATCATCGGGGTCATGTGCGCTTCGTCATCCTTGAAGAAGTGGTCCGCGCCCTCGATCTGCTCATGGGTGACGGTGATCCCCTTTTGCTCGCGCAATTTGGTGACCAGGTTGGCCGTGTCCTTCGGGGGCGCGACACGGTCGGCGGTGCCGTTGATGATAAGACCCGACGACGGGCAGGGCGCGAGGAACGAAAAGTCATACATGTTCGCCGGCGGCGCGACCGAGATGAAACCGGTGATCTCGGGGCGGCGCATCAACAGCTGCATGCCGATCCAGGCACCAAAGCTGAACCCCGCCACCCAGCAATGCTTGGAATTGGGGTTCATCGCCTGCAGATAGTCCAGCGCCGAGGCGGCATCGCTCAGTTCGCCAATGCCCTGATCGTATTCGCCCTGGCTACGCCCCACGCCGCGAAAGTTGAAGCGCAGCACCGTGAAGCCCAGCTTGTGAAAGGCATAATGCAGATTGTAAACGACGCGATTGTTCATCGTGCCGCCAAATTGCGGATCGGGGTGCAGAATGATCGCGATCGGCGCGTCGGGGGCGGCCTGAGGATGGTAGCGCCCTTCAAGGCGCCCTTCCGGGCCGGGGAAAATGACTTCGGGCATGGGTCTCGCCTGCTCTTATGTCGCGGGGGCCGTTGCGGCGCGATACTTGACGCTTTCGCTCAGACACCCTAGGACGGGTCCAACCACGGCGGGATGCCGGGTTGCCGGGTGAAAGTGAGTTAAGCGGCCTTCCGCGCGGCGTCAATGCTCTGCTATGGTTTTGCTTGCCTTCAGGAAGCGCGCAGACCTGTAGAGAAGGGGTTAGACATGAAGCTTTCAACCAAGGGTCGCTACGCGATGGTGGCGTTGGTCGATCTTGCAACCGTCGAAGAGGGCCAGATGACATCTCTGGCCGAGATATCCAAACGTCAGGATATTTCGCTGCCCTATCTGGAGCAGTTGTTCGTGCGTCTGCGCCGGGCCGATCTGGTCTGCTCGGTGCGCGGACCGGGCGGCGGCTATCGTCTGGCCAGAGACCCGGCGCAGATCCGGATCAGTGAGGTCTTCGTGGCGGTCGATGAAACCGTCTCGGCGCTGCATGTGGGGGCGGGCGCTACCGGCGGCATCTCGGGCAGCCGGGCGCAATCGCTGGCGAACCGGCTCTGGGAAAGCCTCTCGGCGCAAGTCTATGTCTTCTTGCATCAGACGACCCTGGCCGATGTGGTCGGCAACGGCCTGAAGCCTTGCCCGGCAGTTCCAAACCTGTTTGCGGTGGTGGACGAGTGAGCCTTCTTGCCAAACCTTGCGTCGATTTCAGGGGCAGATGCCTCCGGCGGGGATATTTTTGCGAAGGCGAAGCGGCAAACGGGCGCGCTTTCACCTTTGTTGAAATATCCCCCGCGGAGCGTTCCGCCGGTGCGGTTGCGCAAAGGATTGGGGCATGAGCGCAAGGCTTTATCTTGATTGGAACGCGACGACGCCGCTGCGGCCCGAAGCGCGCGCGGCGATGATCGCGGCGATGGATGTGGTGGGCAACCCGTCCTCGGTCCACGCCGAGGGGCGGGGGGCAAAGGCGCTTGTCGAGCGGGCAAGGGCGCAGGTGGCGCGGGCTCTGGGGGCCGAGGGCGCGGATGTGGTGTTTACCTCGGGGGCGACCGAGGCGGCGGCGCTGGGGGCCGCCGGGCGCGGCCTGCTTTGCGCTGAGGTCGAACATGAGGCGGTTCTGGCGTGGTGCGCGCCCGAATTGCCGGTGGACCGTTCAGGGCAGGTCACGGTGACCGCGCCGGGGCATTCGGCGGTGCAACTGGCCAATTCCGAAACCGGCGTGGTGCAGGTGCTGCCCGAGGGGCTCTGGCTGTCGGATCTGACTCAGGCGTTTGGCAAGATCCCCTTCGCGTTCAACTGGTTGGGGATCGAGGCCGGAATGGTGTCGGCGCACAAACTGGGTGGGCCAAAGGGCGTCGGCGCGCTGGTGGTGCGGCGCGGCACCGATCTGGCGGCGCAGATCCGCGGTGGCGGGCAGGAAATGGGCCGCCGCGCCGGCACCGAAAACGTGATCGGCATCGCCGGCTTCGGGGCTGCGGCCGAGGCGGCAGCGCGCGATCTGGCGGCCGGGGTCTGGGATGAAATCGCCGAAATTAGAAATATTCTAAAGTTTGCTCTGGAAGCTGACGCCGATGGTGTTATTTTCCCGGGTTGGGAGACTGAAACTGAAAACGGGACGACAACGGGAGCCAATGCGGCGCGTCTGCCCAATACCTTGTGTATTCTGACACCCGGCTGGAAGGGCGAGACGCAGGTGATGCGGATGGACCTTGCCGGCTTTGCGGTTTCGGCCGGTTCGGCCTGCTCTTCGGGCAAGGTGCGTGCCAGCCGGGTGCTGCGAGCGATGGGTTTTGACGAGGTGCAGGCGGGTTCGGCAATTCGGGTTTCAATTGGGCCGGGGGTGGCGCGCGATGATGTCTTGCGCTTTGCCGATGTTTGGGGGGCCGCGTTTCGGCGGCACCGCGAACGGCTGGCTTGACCCGCGCAAAAGGGGATGAACGGAAGTGACGATCGTGGAAAATGAGCTGGAAGTGCGCGAGGGTGTCGACCGGGAAACGGTTGAGGCCGTCCAGAATATGGGCAGCTACAAATACGGCTGGAACACCGATATCGAGATGGAATTCGCGCCCAAGGGGGTGAACGAAGACATCGTGCGGCTGATTTCGGCCAAGAACAACGAACCTGAATGGATGACCGAATGGCGGCTGACCGCCTTTCGGCGCTGGGTCACGATGACCGAACCGACCTGGGCGATGGTGCACTATCCGGAAATCGACTATCAGGACCTTTACTATTACGCCAAGCCCAAGTCCTTGGACGAAAAGCCGAAATCCCTTGACGAGGTGGACCCGAAGCTGCTGGCGACCTATGAAAAGCTGGGCATCCCGCTGAAGGAACAGATGATCCTTGCCGGGGTCGAGGGCGCCGAGGGGTTGGTGGCGGACGCGCGCAAGGTGGCGGTTGATGCGGTCTTTGACAGCGTTTCGCTGGGCACCACGTTTCAGGCCGAACTGGCCAAGGCGGGGGTGATCTTTTGCTCGATCACCGAGGCGATCGTCAAATATCCCGATCTGGTCAAGAAATACCTTGGCTCGGTCGTGCCACAATCGGACAACTTCTTTGCGACGCTGAACTCGGCGGTGTTTTCGGCGGGCTCGTTCGTCTATATCCCGCCGAACACCCGCTGCCCGATGGAGCTTTCGACCTATTTCCGGATCAATGCCGAAAACACCGGCCAGTTCGAACGCACGCTGATCATCTGCGACAAGGGCAGCTACGTCAGCTACCTTGAGGGCTGCACCGCGCCCAAACGCGACACCGCGCAGTTGCATGCCGCCGTGGTCGAAATCGTCATTCTGGAGGATGCCGAGGTCAAGTATTCGACCGTGCAAAACTGGTTTCCGGGCGACGAAGAGGGCAAGGGCGGGATCTACAACTTTGTCACCAAGCGCGCCGATTGCCGCGAGGCCCGCGCCAAGGTGATGTGGACCCAGGTCGAGACCGGTTCGGCGATCACCTGGAAATACCCCTCGTGCATCCTGCGCGGCGACGAAAGCCAGGGCGAGTTCTACTCGATCGCCATCGCCAACAACATGCAGCAGGCCGATACCGGCACCAAGATGGTGCACCTGGGCCGCAACACCCGCTCGCGGATCGTCTCGAAGGGGATCTCGGCGGGCAAGGCGCAAAACACCTATCGGGGCCTGGTTTCCATGCACCCGCGGGCGAAAAATTCGCGCAATTACACGCAGTGCGACAGCCTGTTGATCGGCGATCAGTGCGGCGCGCATACCGTGCCCTATATCGAAGTGAAGAACAATTCGAGCCGCGTCGAACATGAGGCGACGACCTCGAAGGTGGATGACGATCAGCTGTTCTACTGCCGCGCGCGCGGGATGGACGAAGAAGAGGCCGTGGCGCTGGTGGTCAACGGCTTTTGCCGTGAGGTGCTGCAGGCACTGCCGATGGAATTTGCCATGGAGGCCCAGAGCCTCGTTGCGATCAGCCTTGAAGGCTCGGTTGGGTAAGGGAATAGAAAATGTTGAAAATCAATAACTTGCACGTCAAACTTGAGGCCGAGGACAAGGTCATCCTGAAAGGCGTGAACCTGACGATCGGCAGCGGTGAAGTGCATGCGATCATGGGGCCGAACGGGTCGGGGAAATCGACGCTGAGCTATGTGCTGTCGGGGCGCGAGGGCTATCAGGTGACCGAGGGGTCGGCGACGCTGCTGGGGGCCGCGCTTTTGGACATGGCGCCCGAAGAACGCGCCGCGGCGGGGTTGTTTCTGGCGTTCCAATACCCGGTCGAAATTCCGGGCGTCGGCAACATGACCTTTCTGCGCACCGCGGTGAACGCACAACGCAAGGCGCGCGGTCAGGACGAACTGTCGGCGGGCGAGTTTCTCAAACTGGTGCGCGAAAAGGCGAAGACCCTGAAGATCGACGCCGATATGCTGAAGCGCCCGGTGAACGTCGGCTTCTCGGGCGGCGAGAAAAAGCGTAACGAGATTTTGCAGATGGCGATGCTGGAACCGAAGATGTGCATTCTGGATGAAACGGATTCGGGGCTGGATGTCGATGCGATGAAGCTGGTGGCCGATGGCGTCAACGCGCTGCGCGATGCCGGGCGCTCGTTTCTGGTTATCACGCATTATCAACGGCTTCTGGACCATATCAAACCCGATGTCGTGCATATCATGGCCGATGGCCGGATCATCAAGACCGGCGGCCCGGAACTGGCGCTTGAGGTCGAGGAAAACGGCTATGCCGACCTTCTGGCGGAGGGTGTCTGATGGCGGTCGCATTGGCGAAAGAAGACGCGCTGGCGGCACGTCTGGCGGCGCTTGATCTGCCGCAGGGCGGGTTCACGCGCGCGGCCCGCGCCGCCGCGGTGGCGCGGTTGCAAGCTCTGGGCCTGCCCGGCAAACGCGACGAATACTGGCGCTATACGGACCCGGCGGCGCTGACGGCGGTTGCGCCGCCGACTGCCGAGGCGTCGGACGCGCAGGGCGAAGTGCCGGTGTTTGACGGGCTCGACCGGGTCAAGCTGGTCTTTGTGGATGGCGTCTTTGATCCCGCGCGATCGGATGACCCGACGCTGGCCGGGGCCGAGATCTCGCGGTTGGCGACGGCGGATGCGGCCGATATTCACTGGGCGCAGGGGATTTATGGCGCGCTTGAGGCGGCGGGTCAGAACCCGGTGCCGCGGCCTTTGGCGGCGCTGAACACGGCGGCGGCAACCGATGGGGTTTTGATCCGGGTTACCGCCCGGGCGGCGCGACCGGTGAATCTGATTTATGTCCATGAATCAGCAACTTCTGACGCGATCTTGCACCATTGCATCAAGATCGAGGCCGGGGCCGATCTGACCTTGCTGGAGACCGGCCCGGCGGGCGCGCGCTTCAACAAGGTGCTCGAGGTCGATATCGCCGAGGGCGGCCGGTTCCACCATGTCCGCACCCAGGGCCGCGACCATGCGCGCCGGGCGGCGACGCATGTCTTTGCGCGCGTCGCCTCGGGGGCGCTGTTCAAATCCTTCACGCTGACCGCGAATGGCGCGCTGACCCGCAACGAGGTGGTGATCGACATCGTCGGCGACGACGCGGTGACCCATGTCGCGGGCGCCGCCTTGGGCGACGGCGCGACCGGCCCGTTTCACCATGACGACACGGTGTTTGTCACCCATCGGGGCGTGCGCTGCGAAAGCCGTCAGGTGTTCAAGAAGGTGCTCAAACACGGCGCGATCGGGGTGTTTCAGGGCAAGATTCTGGTCAAGCCCGGGGCGCAAAAGACCGACGGCTATCAGATCAGCCAATCGCTTTTGCTGGACGACGACAGCCAGTTTCTGGCCAAGCCCGAGCTGGAGATCTATGCCGACGATGTGAAATGCAGCCACGGCTCGACCACCGGCGCGATCGACGAAGAGGCGCTGTTCTACCTGCGCTCGCGCGGGGTTCCGGTGCAAGAGGCGACCGCGCTTCTGGTGCTGTCCTTCCTTGCCGACGCGATTTCCGAGATCGAGGATGAGGCGCTGCAAACCGAGATCTTCACCGTCCTTGAGGGCTGGCTTGCCCGGCACAAGGCCTGAGCCATGCGGCAGATGGGCATTGCCCCGAAAATCGTGACGACCTGGCGCCGGCCGCGCGTGGTGATGCGCGCGATTCTGGCGCAGGGCCCGCGCGAGGATCGGGCCTTGGCCACGCTGCTGGGGGCCTGTGTCATCCTGTTCATCGCGCAATGGCCGTTTCATGCCCGTGCCGCCTATCTGGACCCGTCGATCCCGCTTGAGGCGCGGCTTGCGGGTGGGCTGATGGGGGCCGTGTTCATCCTGCCGGTGCTGGCCTATGCTCTGGCCGGGGCAAGCCATGTCGTCGCCCGCGCTTTTGGCGGCAAGGGCGCCCATTGGTCGGCGCGGATCGCCTTGTTCTGGGCGCTTTTGGCGATATCGCCCTTCATGCTGCTGCACGGTCTGGTCGCGGGTTTCATCGGGCCGGGGGCGGCGTTGTCGCTGGTTGGGACGGCGGTCGGTCTTGGGTTTCTGGCAATCTGGGGCGCGGGCTTGCGCGTCGCGGAATTTGAGGGGTGACGATGGAACTGCGGCTTGGCGATCTGTTGACACTGGCGCGCGAAACGGTGCTGACCCCGCGCACCGGCGTGCCGCGGCTTTTGGCATTGAACCCACCGATGGAGGCGCGCTGGATTGGCGCCGGGGTGGTGGTCTGTGTCTCGGCGGTGCTGGCCTATCTGGCCAATATCCTGTTCCCGATCCGGGTCGAGACCCCTTGGGACTGGCTGACCTCATCGCCGCTGAAGATGATGCTGTCGCAATCGGCGGGGGTGCTGTTCACCGCCGGCGCGATGGCCTTTGTCGGGCAGCGTTTCGGTGGTCGTGGCAGCTTTCCCGATGCCTTGCTGCTGACCGTCTGGATGGAGTTCATCACGCTTTGTGTGCAGGTTCTTCAGGTGGTCATGATGCTGCTTTTTCCGCTGATCGCCCAGCTTCTGGGGCTGGTGGCCTTTGGGCTGGTATTCTGGATGATCGTGCGTTTCACCGCCGAGCTGCACGGCTTTTCCAACCTTGTGGCGGTCTCGGTCGGGGTGGTGATTACGCTTTTTGTCGGGGCGCTGATCGCGGGTATCGTGATGAGCACATTGGGCCTTGTGCCCGTTGCGGGGGGCTAGGCGATGTATGACGTTGAAAAGGTCCGTGGCGATTTTCCGATCCTGCACCGGCAGGTGAACGGCAAACCGCTGGTCTATCTGGACAATGGCGCGTCGGCACAAAAGCCGCAGGTGGTGATTGACGCGATAACGCGAGGTTACGCCGACGAATATGCAAACGTTCACAGGGGCTTGCACTATCTTTCCAACCTTGCGACCGAGAAATACGAAGCCGTGCGCGGGATTGTCGCGCGATTTCTGAACGCGCCCTCGCACGACGAGATCGTGTTTACCTCGGGCACCACCGAAGGGATCAATCTGGTCTCTTATGCGTGGGCGGCGCCGCGCTTTTCGGCGGGTGACGAGATCGTGCTGAGCGTGATGGAGCATCACGCCAATATCGTGCCGTGGCATTTTCTGCGCGAACGTCAGGGGGTGGTGCTGAAATGGGTCGCCCCCGAGCCCGACGGCGCGCTGTCGCCCGAGTCCGTGCTGGCCGCGATCGGCCCGCGCACACGGCTGGTGGCGATCACCCATATGTCGAACGTTCTGGGCACGCTGGTCGATGTCGCCACGATCTGCAAGGGCGCCCGCGATCTGGGCGTGCCAGTGCTGGTCGATGGCAGTCAGGCGGCGGTTCACCTGCCGGTGGATGTGGCGGCCATCGGCTGTGATTTCTACGCGATCACCGGACATAAGCTATATGGACCAAGCGGTTCCGGCGCGATCTTCATCCGCCGCGAACGGATGGAGGAGATGCGTCCCTTCATGGGCGGCGGCGACATGATCCACGAGGTCACGCGCGACAGCGTCAGCTATGCCGCGCCGCCGATGCGCTTTGAGGCGGGCACGCCCGCGATCGTGCAGCAGATCGGCATGGGTGTCGCGCTCGACTACATGATGGGCCTTGGCATGGCCAATATCGCCGCACACGAGGCCGATCTGCGCGACTATGCGCAGGCCAGGTTGGGCGGGCTGAACTGGCTTTCGGTGCAGGGCAATGCGCCGGGCAAGGGCGCGATATTTTCGCTGACGCTGCAAGGTGCGGCGCATGCGCATGACATCTCGACGATTCTGGACAAGCGCGGGGTTGCGGTGCGGGCGGGCACGCATTGCGCGATGCCGTTGATGCAGCACCTTGGGGTCGGGGCCACGGCGCGGGCCTCGTTCGGGCTATATAACACCCGCGCCGAGGTTGACGCGCTGATCTCGGCGCTGGAACTGTGCCACGATCTGCTGGGCTAGCCCGGCGCGCGCGGCCAGACGGCCCGCGCGAAAGACCCAGCCCCCGGGTTTCCACCCACCGGGTTTTTGCCGCCCGAGTGCAGCCCCCGAGCGCGCCTTGCGAAAGCCGCCAGCGTTTTTCGCGGATCGGGTCTTGGCCCCATTGCAGCGCCAATCGCTTGCCGCTATAGAAGCCGCGTAGCTGCACCCGTAGCTCAGCTGGATAGAGCGCTGCCCTCCGAAGGCAGAGGCCACTGGTTCGAATCCAGTCGGGTGCACCACTTTCAAATCAATCGCTTGCTGGTGCGTTCTTGAAACGCGTTCATGCCGGGTCGGGGTTGGGGCCGGAGGTATCTTTACGCCTGCCCCGCGCGTCACCACGTGCGGCAGGCACCGGCAGGTCGCCGCCGGTGCCCGGGGGGTGTCCTGCCAATCCCCGCTCAGGTGCCTTTTTTCGCGCAGGCGGCCTCGGCGGCGGCGACGTGCCGTTTGACCGCGACAAAACTGTCCGGCGTGACCGAAATCGTATCAATCCCGGCCTCGACCAGCAGGCGCGCGAAGGCGGGGTCATTGCTGGGCGCCTGGCCGCACAGCCCGACCTTGGCGCCCGCCTTGTGGGCCCGCGCGATCAGGTTTTCGATCATCCACAAGACCGCCGGGTTGGATTCGTCGAACAGTTCGGCCAGCTCTTCCGAATCGCGGTCCACCCCCAGCGTCAGCTGGGTCAGGTCGTTCGAGCCGATCGAAAACCCGTCGAAGCGTTTGGCAAATTCCTCGGCCAGGATGACGTTGGCCGGAATCTCGCCCATGACATAGACCTCAAGCCCGTCCTTGCCGCGCTCAAGCCCATGCTTTTTCATCACCGCAAGCACCTTGTCGGCCTCGTCGGGGCTGCGGCAGAAGGGGATCATCACCACCACGTTGTCAAACCCCATCTGGCTGCGCAGGCGCCGGATCGCCTTGCATTCCAGCGCAAATCCCGCCTCGTAACGCGGCGAATAATAGCGCGAGGCGCCGCGGAATCCGATCATCGGGTTTTCTTCGTCGGGTTCGAATTCGCGCCCGCCCAGAAGCTCGGCGTATTCGTTGGTCTTGAAGTCGCTCATCCGCACGATGACCGGGTTGGGGTAAACCACCGCCGCGATCTGCGACAGACCCCGGGCCAGCCCTTCGACAAAGAATTCGGTCTTGTCGGCATAGGCTTGGGTGATCTCGGCGATCCGGGCCTTGGCGGCCTCGTCCTTGAGCGTATCGAAATGCACCAGGGCCATCGGGTGCACCTTGATCGCGTTGTTCACCACGAATTCCATGCGCGCCAGCCCGACACCATCGGCCGGCAGCCGCCACCAGCGAAACGCGGCCGAGGGGTTGGCCATGTTCAGCAGGATGCCGGTTCTGGTCTTCGGCAGATCGTCGATGCGCAGCTCTTCGGTTTCAAAGTCGGCGATGCCTTCAAAGATCACCCCTTCGTCGCCGCCGGCACATGACACCGTCACCTCCTGGTCGTCGTGCAGCACATGGGTCGCATTGCCGGTGCCGACGATCGCCGGCAGCCCCAGTTCGCGGCTGACGATCGCGGCATGGCTGGTGCGCCCGCCGTGATCGGTGACGATCGCCGAGGCGCGCTTCATGATCGGCACCCAGTCGGGGTCGGTGGTCGAGGTCACAAGGATCGAGCCATCGACAAACCGGCCGATGTCTTGCGCGCTTTCGATGATGCTGACCCGGCCGGTGGCCACCGCGGCACCGACGCTCAGCCCTTTGACCAGCACCTTGCCCGCTGCCTTGACCGTATAGGACTTGATCGCCCCCGCATCGGCGCGGGACTGCACGGTTTCGGGGCGCGCCTGCACGATGAACAATTCGCCGGTGTCGCCATCGCGCGCCCATTCCATATCCATCGGCTGGCCGTAGTGCCGCTCGATCGTGACCGCCATCCGCGCCAGATCGAGGATCTCGGCATCGCTCAGCACGAAAGCGGCGCGCTCGGCCTTGGAGGTCTTCACGTTCTTCGTCTCGCCGCCCTGCTGGCTGGCGTAGATCATCTTGATTTCCTTGGCGCCCAGCGATTTTTCGACGATTGGCGTCAGATCGGGGTGGTCCAGAAGCGGTTTGAAGACCTCGTATTCATCGGGGTTCACGGCGCCTTGGACGACATTTTCACCCAGACCCCAGGCGGCGTTGATCAGCACGATCTTGTCAAAACCGCTTTCGGTGTCGATCGAGAACATGACCCCCGACCCGCCGGTATCCGACCGCACCATCCGCTGCACGCCGATCGACAGCGCGACCCGGGTGTGGCCAAAGCCCTTCATCTGGCGGTAGGTGATCGCCCGATCGGTAAACAGCGATGCAAAGCAGCGCCGGCACGCCGCCAGCACGGCCTGTTCGCCACGCACGTTGAGAAAGGTTTCCTGCTGGCCGGCAAAGCTCGCGTCGGGCAGATCCTCGGCGGTGGCGCTGGACCGCACGGCAACGGGCAAGTCCTTGACGCCGGCGCGGCGGGACAGTTCGCGATAGCTTTGCAAGATATCGGTTTCGATATCCTTCGGCCAGTTCCCGCCCAGGATCATCGCGCGGATCTGGCCGCCGGTCTCGTTCAAGGAGACCTTGTGGTCTTGCCAGCGGGCGATCGCTTCGTCGATCCTGGTTTCCAGATCGTTGGCCGCAAGAAAGGCGCGGTAGGCGTCTGCGGTCGTGGCAAAGCCCGACGGCACCTTGATGCCGTGCCCGCCAAGCCGCTGGACCATTTCGCCCAAAGAGCTGTTTTTGCCCCCCACCACGGCAACATCACCGCGGGAAAGGTCTTCGAACCACATGATATTCAAGGGTTTCATCAAAATCGCGCCTCCCTGGCTCATTCTGAAATCTGCCCGAAGGATGCACCCGTCGGGCACCGTTGACCTTGACCTCGATCATTGTGGCGGTTGGATTTAGCCGCTTAACTCGGGCGGGTTGATGGAGAGATCAGCGATGAGCAAACCACCAAATGAGTCGCCGTTGCGGCGGAGGGGTGCCGCCGGACCTTCGGGCGGCGCGGCGCATCCCGGGGCCGCAATTTCCGGGCCGGGCGCATGAAAGAGTTTCGCATTCATGGGCGTGGCGGGCAGGGCAGCGTCGCGGCGGCCTATCTGCTTGCGGCGGCCGCTTTCGAGGCCGGGTTCACCTGTCAGGCCTTTCCGTCGTTCGGCGCCGAGCGGCGCGGCGCGCCGGTCACCGCCTTTGTGCGCATCGATTCTGCGCCGATACATCTGCGCGCGCAGATCCAGACGCCCGACTTTCTGATCGTGCAAGACGATACCTTGCTGCTGGATCACGCGATCACCGCGGGGCTGAAGCCCGGCGGCGCGATGCTGGTCAATTCGGAACGTCCGGGGGAGGCCATCGCCGCCGACTTCGGCTGCCGGGCATTTTGCGTGCCCGCAACCGCACTGGCGGTTGAAACGATCGGCAAACCGATCCCCAACACCGCGCTTCTGGCGGCGTTTCTGGGGCTGAGCGGTCTGATGCCGCTTGAGGCTTTGGCAAGCGCGCTGAAGGGTCGCTTCAAGGGCGACACGCTGGCGCGCAACCTCGCGCTGATCGACCGCACCGCGGCGAGCGTGCCGCAGGGCCTCTGGAAGGAGCCCGCCGATGCGTGAAGCCATCGAAGGCAGTCTGGCCATCGCCCGCGCC
The DNA here is from genome assembly GCA_002422085.1 of Rhodobacteraceae bacterium UBA6197. Lineage (GTDB taxonomy): Bacteria > Pseudomonadota > Alphaproteobacteria > Rhodobacterales > Rhodobacteraceae > UBA6197. The sequence continues at coordinate 37,095 of DISZ01000007.1, read as the reverse complement.
GTTGCGATGTGCCGGCCCGATGTGGTCGCGGCCTACCCGATCACGCCGCAGACCCATATTGTTGAGAACCTGTCGCGGCTGGTCGCCGAAGGGCAGATGCACACCGAATTCGTCAGCGTCGAATCCGAGTTCTCGGCCGCCTCGGTCGTGCTGGGGGCGGCCGCGACGGGCGCGCGCGCCTATACCGCGACGGCCAGTCAGGGCGTCTTGCTGATGGCCGAGGTGCTGTTCAACATCGCGGGCTTGCGTATTCCGTTGGTGATGACGGTGGCCAACCGTGCCGTTTCCGCGCCGCTGTCGATCTGGAACGACCATGGCGACAGCATGGCGGTGCGCGATAGCGGCTGGATCCAGATCCACTGCGCCGACAATCAGGAGGCGGTCGATACCACCATTCAGGCGTTTCGCATCGCGCAGGAAACCGAGCTGCCGGTGATGGTCTGCATGGACGGCTTTGTGCTGACCCATACGATGGAAATCATCGACATGCCGTCGCAGGCCGATGTTGACGGCTGGTTGCCGCCGTTTGAATTTGACCGCCGGCTGGACCCGGCCAATCCGAAATCCTTCGGGATGCTGGTGACGCCGGAATATTTTGCCGAGATCCGCCACGCGCACCACGCCGCGATGGCGCGCGCGCTGCCGGTGATCGAGGCTGCCGACCGCGACTGGGCGGCGCTGACCGGGCGCGCCACCGGCGGTTTGCTTGCGGTCGAGGGCGACCCAGAGGCCGATGTCGCGATCATCGCCATGGGCTCGACGGTTGGCACGCTGCGTGCCGGCATGGCCGCCGATGCCGGCCGCGCCGGGCCCGCGCGCCTGCTCAATCTGCGCGCCTTTCGCCCGTTCCCCGCCGAGGCGCTGCGCGCGGCGCTGGCCGGGGTGAAACATCTGATCGTGATCGACCGCGCAATTTCGCCCGGGCTGGGCGGGATCGTCGGCGCCGAGGTCGCGGCGGCGCTTTATGACATGCCCGACCGTCCACGGCTGCACAATCACGCGCTGGGGCTGGGCGGGCGCGACATTCCCGAAACCATCTACGCCGACCTTCTGGCCGCGATCAAGGACCTCGACGCCCCCGGCTTTTCGGTCTTTGACGCGGATCTTGCCAAGCTTGCCCCGGAGGACCGCTGATGACCGACGACACCCGCCTGAGCGCGCTGCGCCAGAAATTCGGCCGCCCTCCCGCCGCGCCGGATGAACCCGCAACCAAAGCCGCAACCGCGACCGAAGCCGCCACCGAAGCCGCCACCGCGCGCACCAGACAGCCCCGCTTCGAAGGCTTGGTCAGCGGCCACCGCGCCTGTCAGGGCTGCGGTGAGGCGCTTGCCGCGCGTCTGGTGATGGAGGCCTCCGGCCCCGACGTGATGGTCGCCAACGCGACTGGATGCCTTGAGGTCTTTACCACCCCCTGGCCGCAATCAGCCTGGCGTGTGCCCTGGATTCATTCGCTGTTTGAAAACGCCCCCGCCGTGGCCAGCGGCATGGAGGCCGCGATGAAGGCCAAGGGCCGCAACACCAAGGTGCTGGCCTTTGGCGGCGACGGCGGCACCTATGACATCGGGTTTCAGGCCCTGTCGGGGATGTTGGAGCGCTACCACAACATTCTCTACATCTGCTACGACAACGAGGCCTACATGAATACCGGGGTGCAGCGCTCGTCCTCGACGCCGCACGCGGCGGCCACCACCACCTCGCCCGCCGGCAAGGACCGGATGGGCAAGCGACATCTGAAAAAGGATCTGCTGTCGATCATCGCGGCGCATCACATCCCCTATGCCGCCTCGGCCTCGGTCGCCTTTCCGCAAGACCTGCAACGCAAGGTGCGCTACGCGATGGGGATCGAGGGGCCAACCTTCATCGTCGTCCATTCGCCGTGCCCGCTGGGGTGGAAACACGCCAGCGCGCTGACCATCGAGGTGGCGCGCCGGGCGGTCGAATGTGGCCTGTTCCCGCTGGTTGAACTGGAACGCGGATCGCTCAGCAATATCATGCCAATCCGGCATCTGCGCCCGGTCACGGACTATCTGCAGTTGCAGGGTCGCTTCAGCCATCTGTTCGACAAGGACGACCCGCGGGCGGAACGCGAACGCGATCATCTTCAGGCGCTGGCCGATTACAACATCGCGGCCTTCGGGCTGGCGGGCGAGGGGGGCGATGACGCTGCCGACACCGGCGGCCACGCGGCGGTGGGCCGTGGCGGCCCGATTGCGGGGAGGGTGTGACATGGCGGTTCTGACCCGAGGCGCCTACGCCGATGCCGGAACGTCGCTGGATTTCAAGACCGGCAACTGGCGGTCCACCGACATGCCGGCGCATGTCCATGCGGCGGCACCCTGCCACGCGGCCTGCCCGGCGGGCGAAGACCAGCAGGCGTGGTTTGCGCTGCTGCAACAGCATGACCCGAAGGGCGCGTGGTGCGAACTCGTTTCGGCCAATCCGCTGCCGGCGATCACCGGCCGGGTCTGCCCGCATCCCTGCGAAACCGCCTGCAACCGGGCCGCGCTGGAGGGCGCGCTGGCGATTCACAACGTCGAACGCTGGCTCGGCGATCAGGCGGTAGCCCAGGGCTGGGCCTATCCGGTCGCGCCGCCTGCCGTAGATGCGCCGGTGGTGGCGATTGTCGGCGCCGGTCCGGCCGGGCTGTCGGCGGCGTATCACTGCCTTCGGCAGGGCCTGCGCGCCGAGATCTTTGAAGCTCTGCCCGAGGCGGGCGGGCTGTTGCGATCAGGGATACCGGCGACCCGTTTGCCGCGCGATGTGCTCGACGCCGAATTGGCGCGGCTTCTGGCGCTGCCCGGCATCACGCTGAACCTGCGCGCACGTCTGGGGCGCGATGTGACGCTAGAGGGGTTGCGCGCCAGCCATGCCGCGGTGCTTTTGGGCCCCGGCTGTCAGGAGGGCAAGGAATGGTCGGTGCGCGGCGCGGTGCCCACCGATCTGCACGAGGGCCTTGCGCTGTTGCGCAAGTTCATGGATGTGGGCGCGTTTCCGCCCGGTGACCGGGTGGTGGTTCATGGCGGCGGCAATACCGCGATGGACCTGTGCCGGCTGATGAAGCGGGCAGGGGCGGCGCAGGTGACGCTGGTCACCGCCTCGGGTCTGCCCGGCCCCGATACCGACCCCTCTGACCGGATCAACGTGGTCCCGCGCGAGTTGGAAGAAGCGCTCGAGGAAGGCATCGAAATCATTCCCCACGCCAGCATCAACCGGCTCATCATGAAAGGCAGCAAGGTCACCGGGGTCGAAATTGTCAGCCTGCGCAAGTTCACCGGCAAGGATGGCCACAGCGAGCGCGTCAGCTTTGGTGGCACCGAACGGGTGCTGCCGGTCGATCTGGTGATTCCCTGCGTCGGCGAGCGGGTGTCGCCCGAGGGGCTCGAGGCGGTGATACAGGGCGGCTATCTCGCCCCGGAGGACATCTGGGGCCGGCTGCCACAGGACGGCGTCTTTGCGGTCGGCGATGCGCGGGGCGACCGTGGCACGGTGGCGCAGGCGATCGGCGATGGCCGCCGCGCCGCGATGGCCGCCGCGGCGATGATCGCCGGCACCGGAGCGCCGCCTCTGGCCGAGCGGCCCACGATCCCGGCCAGTGCCCTCAATCCGGTCTATTACCCGCCGTCGCGCCGCACCCTTGTGCCGGTCCTGCCGGTGGCCGAGCGTGGTTTCGAGACCGAAATCGAAGGCGATATCGGCACGGCCGCCGCCATGGCCGAGGCGGCGCGCTGCCTGTCGTGCGGCAATTGTCTGGCCTGCGACAATTGCTGGACCTTCTGCCCCGACAATGCCGTCATCAAGACGGCAGAGCTGGCCCGCGACGGATCGCACTATGTCTTTGATCTGGACTATTGCAAAGGCTGTGGTCTTTGCGCCCAGGAATGCCCGACCGGCTATATTCAGATGCTGCCCGAAACCCTGTGATCGACCGCGCCGGGACGGCGCTCGGTCGCCGGCGATACGCGGGCCGTTGCGCGGGACGGTCGCCGGCGATGCGCCGGACCGTTGCGCGGGACGGTGGGTGGCTGTGCCAGCAGGCCGATGGATTGCGGCGATGTCCATGCCGTTGCGCCGGCCAGGCAGGCGGCGGACCGTTGCATGGGCAGGCGGGTGGCTGAGCCGAACGGTTGCACTGGGCGGCAGGCGATTGCGCCGGCAGACTGATGGCTGATGGCTGACCGCTAAGAGGATTTGCGCTTGCGTCGGCGTCGGCAGCGGGGCAGGGACGTTGCCGACCCGCACCACATGTGGGCACAAGCAACCGGGGCCGCAGCCCCGATCGCCCCCCGATCCCTAGCCGCGTTCTTCTGCGACGATCTGGCGCAGCCCGTCGACCGGCAGGTATCCGCGCAGCAACTGGGTGCCCATCACAAAGGCCGGAGTGCCCGAAATCCGCATCCTGTCACCCAGTTGCCGGTTGGCACGCAGCACGTCGGTAACCGAGTCTTCGTTCATCCGCTGCAACAGCGGTGCGGGTTCCTGACCCAGGTCTTCGGCAAGTCGGCTGAGACTTTCCAGCGAGATATCCCCGCGAAATGCGATCAGCGCGTCATGGGCGGTCTTGTAGGCCTCTTCGCCGGCAAGCTGCTTGACCGCGATCGCAAAGCGCGACGACAGTTCCGACTGTTCGCCCAGGATCGGGTACTCCTTGATGATGAAGCGGATATTGCCATCGGTCTCGATCAGCGTATCGACCTCGGAATTGGCCTTGCGGCAATAGGTGCAGCGGTAGTCGAGAAACTCGACCACGGTGATGTCGCCCTCGGGGTTGCCGCCGACCCAGGAATGCGTGTCCGTGAAGATATCTTCCGAATTGGTTTGCACCAGAACCTTGTCGTTATCGGCCTCGGCGGCCTGCTGGCGCTGTTCAAGCACACCGATCGCCTCGACCAGAACCTCGGGATTGGCCATCAGATAGTCGCGCACCGCCCGACCGAAGGCGGCCTGATCGGTTTCGGACATGGCGGCGGGATCGAAGGCGGCGGCGGGGCTGGCCAGAAACGTCGTGGCCATCAGCGCAGTCGAAAGGGCCAAGGCGGCAAAGGGGGTGCGGGTCATCGGGTCGTCCTCGGGTCAGGGGCCATCGGCCATGTCTGGCCCGTTCACGGGGCCGTTTTCGCGCCACAACATCGCGGCAAAGGGTCGGGATGGCAAGCGCGGGGTGGCGCCGCCCCTGCGGCCATTGATCCCGGCCCGACCGGCTTGCCTTGGTGAAACAGGCCGGGCATACCGCAATGCCAGAGCATAGCGAGGGTCGGATGCGTTTCTCAAGCCGTGGACAGGTTGATCCCTTCATTGTGATGGATGTGATGGAGGCCGCCCGCGCCGCCGAGGCCGCTGGCCGCCACATCATCCATATGGAGGTGGGTCAGCCCTCGACCCCGGCCCCCGCCGCCGCCCGCGCCGCCCTTGCCGCCGCACTGGAACGCGACGCGCTGGGCTACACGGTGGCGCTGGGCCTGCCGGCGCTGCGGCAGGGCATCGCGGCGCTTTACCAGCGCTGGTATGGGCTGGATCTGGACCCGGCGCGGGTGATCGTGACCTCGGGGTCGTCGGGGGCCTTCCTGCTGGCTTTTGCGGCGCTGTTTGACGCCGACGACCGGGTTGCGCTGGGCGAACCGGGCTACCCTTCGTATCGGCAGATCCTGCGCGCCCTGAGCCTGACCCCGGTCGGCATCGCAACCCGCCCGCAAGACCGCTACCAGCCGCGCGCGCAGGATATTCCCGACGACGTGGCCGGGCTGATCGTGGCCAGCCCCGGCAACCCCTCGGGCACGATGCTGGGTCGTCAGCCGCTGGCCGAGCTGATCCATGCCGCCCAGACGCGCGCCATCAGCTTTGTGTCGGACGAAATCTATCATGGGCTGCATTACGAGGCCCGCGCGGTCTCGGCGCTCGAGATTTCCGACGATCTTTATGTCATCAACTCCTTTTCCAAGTATTTCAGCATGACCGGCTGGCGCGTCGGCTGGATGGTGGTCCCCGAAGGCCATATCCGCACCGTTGAACGCCTGGCGCAGAACATGTTCATCTGCCCGCCGCACGCCAGCCAGATCGCCGCTCTCGCCGCGCTGGACTGTATCGACGAGCTCGAGGCGAACCGCGCCGTCTATGCCGAAAATCGCCAGCTGATGCTGGACGGGCTGCCCAAGGCCGGGTTTACCGAAATTGCCCCCCCCCGATGGCGCCTTCTACATCTATGCCGATATCGCGCATCTCGCCCCGGATGCGCGCGCCTTCGCCGCCGAGATCCTGGCCGGGGCCGGGGTCGCGGTCACGCCGGGGCTTGATTTCGACCCCGCGCGCGGGCATCGGACGCTGCGGTTTTCCTATGCCCGCGCCACCGCCGACATCCAGGAAGGCCTTGCCCGGCTGACCGCCTACATGGCCACAAGGGCCTGAGGCGCGGATCCCGGTTTCCAGCCGCCGCGTCAGCCCCTATAGTGGCCAAAAAGAGGCCGGGCATGACGCAACTTCTGCAACGATTTCTCGCCATTGGCGCGCTGATGCTGGCCGGTGCGGTCGCCGCCCCGGCGCAAGACGCCGGGCCCGACCTGTCGGCGCTGGCGCGGTTCGAGCCCGCCCGCAGCGCGATCCGCGCCGAGGGCGAGGGCACGCTGATCCGCCTCGGCCTCAGCCAGCCGGTGCCCTATCGGCTTTACCTGCTCGACAGCCCGCCGCGGCTGGTGCTGGATTTCCGCGTGGTCGATTTCACCGGCACCGCGCCTGACAGCCTGCTGGGGGCGCCGGGCATTGCCGATTTGCGCTGGGGACCGTTTCGCCCCGGCTGGTCGCGCCTCGTAGCCCAGCTTGACGGCCCTCAGGAGGTGCTCTTTGCCGAGGAACGCACCAACGACCCCGCGACCACCGACTCCCTCATCACCGGCTCGACCACCCTCGAAATCCACCTCAAGCCGGTGTCCGCCGGCGATTTTGTCGCGCACACCGGGGTGCCGCACTCGGCGCTTTGGGATCTGCCGCAACCCGCCGCCACCGACCCGCCGCACCGTCGCCAAACCGGCGAGGCGCCGCTTCTGGTCGTGCTCGACCCCGGCCATGGCGGCCTTGATCCGGGCGCCGAAACCGAGGCGATGTCGGAAGCGACGCTGACGCTGACCTTCGCGCGCGAGCTCAAGGATCACCTGACCCGCGCCGGCATCCGTGTGCTTCTGACCCGCGAGGAAGACGTCTTCGTGCCGCTTGAAACCCGGATCACCGTCGCCCGCGTCGCGGGGGCGGATCTGCTTTTGTCGCTGCACGCGGACGCCCTGGCCGAGGGCGAGGCCACCGGCGCCACCGTCTATCTGCTCGACGATGCCGCCTCGGACGCGGCCTCCGCCAAGCTCGCCGAGCGCCACGACCGCGCCGACCTTCTGGCCGGCGTCGATCTGGAAGGCCATGACGACGAGGTCGCCGGCGTGCTGATGGATCTTGCCCGCGCCGAAACGCAGCCCCGTGCGGTCCGGCTGGCTCAGGTTCTGGCCGGGTCGATCAAGACCGAGGGGCTGAAAATGCACAAACACCCGGTGCAAAGCGCCGATTTTTCGGTGCTGAAATCGCCCGATATCCCGTCGATCCTGCTGGAACTGGGCTTTCTGTCCTCGGCGCCCGATCGGACCCGCCTCAACGACCCGGCCTGGCGCATCCGGATGGCCGACGCGCTGACCACCGCGATTCTCGCCTGGGCCCGTGCCGATGCCGCCGAGGCACGGCTGCTGCGCCAATAAGCCTCGCGCCCCCGGAAACCCCGCGCCCCGGCTTCTTTTTGGCGGCAAATACTCCCGCCGGAGGCGGCGCTGCCGCTGCCACGGCCCCCGGCGGCGGGGCTTCGCGCAGCTGACACCAAGTTGTTTTGACCCTACCCGCCCGTGCCTGTATAGCAGGCCGCAATCGGCCTTGGCTGGCATTCGGGAGTTTCCGTTGATCCGTTTCGTTCTTTCCTCCATCGGGGGCGTGTTTTCCTGGATCGTGACCGCGGCATTCTTTGCCGCGCTGACCATTGGTGCGATCTTCTGGATGTATTCGCGCAACCTGCCCAGCCACGAACAACTGGCGCAATACACCCCCAAGACCATCAGCCGCGTCTATTCCGGCGAAGGCCGCCTGATTGACGAATTCGCCGAGGAACGCCGTCTTTATGTGCCGGGCAACGAAATTCCGGATCTGGTGAAACAGGCGTTCATCTCGGCCGAGGACAAGAATTTCTATACCCACAAGGGCTATGATCTGGGCAGCATGCTGTCGGCGGCGCGCGATGCGCTGGCGGGCGGGCGGATCCGGGGGGCCTCGACGATCCCGCAACAGGTCGCCAAGAACCTGCTGTTGTCGTCCGATCGCACCGCCGAACGCAAGATCAAGGAACTGATCCTGTCCACCCGGCTGGTGGAATCGCTGAGCAAGGACAAGATCCTCGAACTCTACCTGAACGAGATTTTCCTGGGTCAGAACAGCTATGGCGTGGCCGCTGCCGCGCAGACCTATTTCAACAAGACCCTGTCGCAACTGACCTCTGGCGAGGCCGCCTATCTGGCCGCTCTGCCGAAAAAGCCCGGCGATCTGCACCCGGTGCGTCAGCGCAAGGACGCCGAGGGCCGACGCAATTACGTTTTGAACGAGATGTGGCAAAACGGCTATATTACCGAGGCCACTTACCGGTCGGAACGCGAATTGCCGTTGAAAACGGTGCAAAACGGCGACTATGCCCCGTTCCGCGACGCGCTGCCGCCGCGCGACTATTTCACCGACGAGATCCGCCGCCAACTGTCGAAATCCTTTGGCGAAGAGGAATTTTTCGGCGGTGGTCTGGCGATCCGGGCCACGATCAATCCCGACATGCAATCGGTGGCGGCGCTGGCGCTGCGTCGCGCGCTGGAAAGCTATGACCGCAGCCTGGGGATCTGGCGCGGCACCGGCAAGGCCGTGCCCGCCGAAGCACTGGGCGCTGAGGCTGACTGGCGCAGCGCCTTGGCCAAGACCGATGTTCCGCGCGACATTGCGGGCTGGATGCCCGCCGTGGTGCTGGATCTGGGCGAACGCGACGCCCGCATCGGTATCGAAGGCGTCTCGGAAGACGCCGACGGCCATTGGATCCCGGCCGAGGATGTCACCTGGGCGCGCAAGCGCCTCGATGGCGGCAAGCTTGGCCCAAGGGCCAAACGCGCCTCTGATCTGCTGGACCTTGGCGATGTGGTGCTGGTCCGGGCGATGACCAAGGACGACGACGGCAGTTTCATCCGCTGGACCCTGCGTCAGGTGCCGGCGATTCAGGGCGCCTTCATGGCGATGGACGTGAACACCGGCCGGGTGATCGCCATGCAGGGCGGGTTTTCCTATCAGGATTCGGTCTTCAACCGCGCGACGCAAGCACAGCGCCAGCCCGGCTCCAGCTTCAAGCCCTTCGTCTATGCCGCCGCCCTCGACAGCGGCTTTTCGCCCGCCACCATCGTCATCGACGCGCCGATCGAGGTGAACACGCCGCAGGGCCTCTGGCGGCCGAAGAACTCGTCCAACAAGTATTACGGACCGACCCCGCTGCGCACCGGGATCGAGCAGTCGCGAAACCTGATGACGGTGCGGATCGCCGAGGAAATCGGCATGGAGACCGTGGCCGCCTATGCCGAACGCTTTGGCGTCTACAACCCGATGAAACCCTATCTGGCCAATGCGCTGGGCAGTCAGGAAACCACCGTTTTCCAGATGGTCGCCGCCTATGCGATGTTCGCCAATGGCGGCGAGCGGGTCGAACCGACGCTGGTGGACCGGGTGCAGGACCGTTGGGGCCGCACCGTCTATCGCCACGACCAGCGCACCTGCGCCGACTGCACGCTGGCCAGCCTCGATCCGGGTGTCGCACCGCGCATCACCTCGGACCGCGAAAGGGTGATGGATGCGATCACCGCCTATCAGCTGACCTCGATGATGGAGGGCGTGGTGCAGCGCGGCACCGCGCGCGGCATCAGCCTGCCGGTGCCGATCGCCGGCAAGACCGGCACCACCAACGAGGCCAAGGACGTCTGGTTCATCGGCTATTCCAGCAAGATCGTCGCGGGCTGCTACATGGGCTATGACAATCCCCGCCCGCTGGGTGCGCATGCCTATGGCGCCTCGATGTGCGGCCCGGTATTTCAGGAATTCATGCGCGAAGCGATCAAGGAATATGGCGGCGGCAAGTTCAAGGTGCCGCCCGGCGGGCACTTCATCAAGATCAACCGCTTTACCGGCGAACGGATGTCCGATGACGCCACGGGCGAGATCGCGGTAGCCGAATATTTCCGCGATGGCGAAGACCCGATCTTTGGTCTTGGCGCGCTGGTCGATGGCGGCTTCGGCATGGGGCAGAACCTGCCGCTGTTCGCGATCGGCGAAGACGATCAGGGCGGCAAGGCGATCACCACCTCGAGCGGGCAGCAGAAGGTGATCCCGAAAAAAGCCGATTTCGGCACGCTCAGTTCCGGCGGTCTTTACTGAGGCAGGGGCGAAACCGGGGATTGGCGTCGCCCCCGCTTGCCCGCCGCCGCCCAAGCCGCTATCTGTGCGCCCCAGGCGACCATGAGGAACCAGCAGATGCGCTCTGAGACGCAGAACACCGTCGATGCGATCAAGAAATCGTTGAAGCTTCTGGGCCAGCGGATGAATTGGGAAACCGCTCCGCACCGGCTTGAGGAATTCAACGCGATGATCGAGGATGGCGATCTGTGGTCGGATCCGGCGCGCGCGCAAAAGCTGATGCGCGAACGGCAGATGCTGATGGATGCGGTCGAGACTTACCGAATGATCGACCGCGATCTGACCGACAATGTCGAGCTGATCGAACTGGGCGAAATGGAGGACGATCCCGAGATCGTCTCGGAAGCCGAGGCCGGGCTGAAGGCGCTGCGCGACCTTGCCGCCGCCAAGGAACTTGAGGCGCTGCTGGATGGCGAGGCCGACGGCAACGACACCTTCCTTGAAATTAACGCCGGCGCCGGAGGCACCGAGTCCTGCGACTGGGCCAGCATGTTGGCGCGGATGTATGTCCGCTGGGCCGAGAAAAAGGGCTACAAGGTCGAACTTCTGGCCGAAACCGCGGGCGATGAGGCGGGGATAAGGTCGGCGGCCTACAAGATCAGCGGCACCAATGCCTATGGCTGGCTGAAATCGGAAAGCGGCGTGCACCGGCTGGTGCGGATCTCGCCCTATGACAGTGCGGCGCGGCGGCATACCTCGTTTTCGTCGGTCTGGGTCTATCCGGTGGTCGATGACAATATCGAAATCACCATCCCCGACAACGAGATCCGGATTGATACGTTTCGCTCGTCCGGGGCCGGTGGGCAGCACGTCAACACCACCGACTCGGCGGTGCGGATCACCCACCTGCCGACCAATATCGTCGTGACCAGCTCGGAAAAGTCGCAGCACCAGAACCGCGCCAACTGTATGGCGGCGCTGAAATCGCGGCTGTATCAGTTGGAGCTGGACAAGCGCAACGCCGCGATCAATGCCCAGCACGAAAGCAAGGGCGATGCCGGCTGGGGCAACCAGATCCGGTCCTATGTATTGCAGCCCTACCAGATGGTCAAAGACCTGCGCACCGGGCATGAAACCTCGGATACCGGCGGCGTGCTGGACGGCGACCTTGACGCCTTCATGGCCGCGACGCTGGCGCAGGATGTCGCGGGCAAGTCCCGCGCCGAGGCGCAGGGCGACTAGGTCGCGCTTGTGTCCGCAGGCCTTGCATCGCGCCAGAAGCGGCCGGCCGGCTGATCGGGGCCGTCTGAGGCGAACGCCTTTGCGCGCCCCGGACGCAGGCCACGCCAGTCACCGCGACCCCAAGGCGGTCTGGTGTGACCCCCCCATGCGGGTTGCCGGCGCAGGTTTGCGCCAGTCTCCGCGACCCTGTAGCCGTCTGGGGTGACCCTCTTTGCGGGCCTCGGGTGCAGGTCCACGTTAGTCACCGCAACCCCAGGGCGGTCTGGTGCAACCTCCCCATGCAGGTTGCCGGCGCGCCGATCACCACGACCTTTAGCCGTCTGAGACGCCCCCCCCTCGCGGGCCTCGGGCGCAAGAGGGCGGTGTCACAACCTGATCCGGCGCGCAGACCCGGCCCCCACGACTGGCGGGGGGGCCACATTCACCGCCCCCGGCGCGCGCGGGTTCTGATCGCCCGATCTTGGAGCGCATGAAGTTTTTGCTGCATGTTGAGACGCTTGTGGCACTATGGTGACGCAGGACTTTGCCGACAACATAGATGTGCCGTCTGATCAGGGAGAATCGCGTGTTAGACAACCGACAGGTTTTGCCGTCGAAATTGCCAGAGATTCAGCAGGTGGGGTTGGCCGACCTGAGCCTGTGTCTGCGTGCGGGGCTGAATGATTTCCTGCGTGCCCCCGCCTTTGGCATCTTCTTTTCCACCGTTTATGTCTGTGGCGGGATCGTGCTTTATCTGGTCGTCGCGGCGGCGGGGCAGGAATGGTGGTTGATCCCTTTCATCCTCGGCTTTCCTCTTCTGGCGCCCTTCGCCGCGATCGGGCTTTACGATGTCAGCCGCCGTATCGAGGCCGGCGAGCCGCTGATCTGGCGCGAGGTTCTGGGCGTGGTCTTTGCCCAGAAGGACCGACAGATACCCTCGATGGCGATGGTCATCCTGTTGATGTTCATGTTTTGGGTCTTTGTCGCCCATACCATCTTTGCGCTGTTCATGGGGGTCGCGTCGCTGACCAATGTCACCTCGTCGCTGGGCCTGCTGTCCAGCGGCAACGGCCCGGTGATGTTGATGGTGGGCTCGCTGATCGGCGCGGGCTTTGCGCTGGCGCTGTTTTCCTTCACCGTGGTCGGTCTGCCCCTGCTTCTGGACCGCGAGGTGGACTTCATCACGGCGATCCTGACCAGCATTCAGGCGGTTCTGGCCAATCCGGTGACGATGGCGGCTTGGGGCGGTGTCATAGCGGCGCTGCTGTTTCTGGGGATGATACCGATGTTTCTGGGGTTGTTTGTCGTGCTGCCGGTGCTGGGTCATGCCAGTTGGCACATGTATCGTCGGATCACGGGGGATTAACTGCCCAAGGACCGGCCTTTGGTCGTTCCTTGCGGACCCGGCACGCGGCGCGCGCCACAAGAGAAACAAACGGGCGGGCCTTGCGGACCCGCCCGATTGGCTGTGTCAGAGGCCTGAGGGCTTAGTTGCCCTCGGCGGGGGTCGGCGGTGCCAGCTTTGGCGTGCCGGTGCCATTTGACAGCGGGTCATCCTGACGCTGCACCGAACCTTCGAAATGCGCGCCCGATTCAATGGCGATGGTCTTGTGCACGATGTCGCCTTCGACCCGCGCGGTCGAGGTCAGGCGCACTTTCAGCCCGCGCACCCGGCCCACGACGCGGCCATTGACCACAACGTCATCGGCGACGATCTCGCCGCGGATCGTGGCGCTTTCGCCCACCGTCAGCAGATGCGCGCGAATGTCGCCCTCGACCACGCCTTCGACCTGAATGTCGCCGGTGGTCTTGACGTTGCCGGTGATCGTCAGATCCGATGACAGGATCGAGGCCGCCGGCTTGACGCGCGGCGCCGTCGGGGCGTAATCCCCCGGCGCTTTCGGCATCATGCTGTCTGCGGGTCTGGTCTTTTCGGTGTCGGCCGCGGCTTTCGGGCCGGGCTCATTGATTTTGCTCTTAGAAAACATCTTTGGCCGCCTTGATGAAGGTCATGGGATTAACAGGTGCACCGCCCACCCGGATTTCGTAATGCAGGTGCGGGCCGGTTGACCGTCCAGTGTTGCCCATATCACCGATACGGTCCCCGCGCGAGACTTTTTGGCCCGTGCTCACGCGGATTTTCGACAGATGGCCATAAACCGTCGTGGTGCCGAAATCATGACGGATCTTGATGACATTTCCATAGCCGTTTTCCCATTCGGCAGCGGTGACGACACCGTCGGCGGTGGTGTAAACGGGCGTGCCGATCGGCCCGGCCAGATCGACCCCGGCATGCAGGCGCCCCCAACGGTAACCGAAGGGCGAGGTAAAGCGGAACGCGGCTTTCAACGGCAGATCGAAGGGCAATTGGTCCACCGCGATGCGATACATGTTCATCCGGTCCAGACCCTCAAGGATCTTGCTGGCGCGCGCCTCTTCGGCGGTCAGACTGGCGTTGCCCTTGGAGGAATAGGAGATCGGCGTCAGCGGCCCACCGCTGCCGGAATAACCCTTGCGCACCTGATCGAGGATCGTATCGGGGTTCATCCCGGCGGCCTTGAACATCTTGTCCAGCGGCGCCATCGACACCGTGACCGCGCCTTCCAGCGTGTTGAAGATCTCGTCGTTGCGCTGTTCCAGAAGTTTCTTTTCCAGCGAGATCTGATCGGCTTCGACGCGGGCCGCCTCGGCCTCGCGCTCCATCGCGTCGCGCTGCTGTGCGGTCTGGCCCAGGGCGGCGGACAGGACATCGACGGTCGAGGCCATATCCTCGTTGCGCGCCGCGACCGAGGCCGGCTGGCCCGCGTCGCCGTTGAGCTGCGCCTGCGCCAGGGCCGTCGCGTCGCGCGCCGAATCGCGCTCGCCCATGGTGCGGCGCAAGGTGGTCTGGATCACGTTGATCCCGGTTTCCAGTTCGCGCCGCCGCTCTTCCGAGCTGAGCAACGTCGATTGCATCTTCGAGACCTGCTCGAGCGCCAGCTGAAAGCGGTTTTGCGCGGCCAGCGCCTCGGCGGCGCGGGCATCGCGTTCGTGCGACAGCGAATCAAGCCGGTTTTCAAACGCCACCTGCGCCCGGGTTGCCTGATCGCGCGCCGAACCAGAGCTGATCCCGTCGATGAACAACAACGAGGTTGCAATCACCGACCAGCCGAACACCAGAAACGAAACCCCCAGCGCCAGCGCCTGTGTGGTGGGTTTGAGCCGCACGAACCGGGTCGAGGTTTCGGATTTCAGGAATAGCCGCTGCTCGGGCAGCCAGCGTTCCAGGGTGGTGTTCAATCGGTCGAAGATGCGTCTTGGCAAACCACTTGTCCCTCGGGTCATTTCGGGGTGGGGGGCGTGGCGCGTGGCCTTCGTCCTGCCCGTATCGGAATTAGCAAGCGCTGTGGTGGCGGCGCAACAGGTTTTGGCCCGGAACGGGTCTGGGCGGCAAAGCGGCGCCGTTATGCGCGGTTTCTTGCCGACTTTCCGGCCGTTTCGGGGGCTCAGATCGCGCGCAGCGCCTCAAGCACCTCTGCGGCATGACCGGCGACTTTGACCTTTGACCAGATTTGTCGGATTGTTCCGGTGCCGTCGATCAACAGCGTGGTGCGCGCGATGCCCATATGGGTCTTGCCATAGAGGCTTTTCTCGACCCAGGTGCCATAGCGTTCACAGGTGTCGGCGCCCTCGTCCGAAACCAGAATGACCCCAAGCCCGTGCTTGGCGCAGAACTTCTGGTGCCGGGCCGGGCTGTCTTTCGATACGCCGATCACCCGCGCCCCCAGCGCGGTGAATTCCGGCAGCAGGCGGGTAAAGTCCTGGGCCTCGAGGGTGCAGCCGGGGGTGTCGTCCTTGGGGTAGAAATACAGCACCACCGGCGCCGGCCGCAGCGCCGAAAGTGTCAGTGGCGCCAGATCGGACCCCGGAGCGGTCTGCGGCAAGGTGAAATCAGGCGCGGTTTCGCCGATCTGGGGCATCGGACTCTCCTTCGCGGGTGAACAGGATTTACGTTTAGGGTCGAAATACGCAAAGATACAGTCAGACCCGTAACAAGGCCGCGTCACGTCGCGCGCGCCGGGCAAAGTCGAGGTAGGATGCGCAAGGCCGAGGGCCAGCCAGAACCGACCGCGCCCAAAGGGGGTGTGGCCGCCGGGGATATGCCCGGCGCGGCAGGCATGGCCAAAGCGGAGTGTGCCGCCAGCGCCGATGACGTCGCCAGCGCCGCGTCCTCCGCTGGTGCCGCGACCTCCGCCAGCACCGTGACCCCCGCCGGCACCGCGACCCCCGCCGGCACCGCGACCTCCGATCTCGCCGCGACCCCCGATGACGCCGCGCCCCCCGATGACGCCGCGCCGCCGGCGCCCCGCACGTCGCGGCGCAAGGCGCGCTTTGGGGTCTGGCTGTTTTTCAGCCTGCCGCTGGCGGCGCTGGCGCTGGTCTTTGTGCTGATGGTGCTGAGCCACCGGCCGCTGGCGGCGCCCGGCTGGCTGATCGCGCGGATCGAGGCGCAGGTCAACGGCGCGCTGGCGGGGGTGGTGCGGGTGCGCCTGTCGGGCGGCGCCGATGTGGTGGTCGATGACGGCTTTGTGCCGCGCGTGCGGTTCTATGGCGTCGAGGTGGCCAACCCCTCGGGCCAGCCGATCGCGGTGCTGCCTGAACTGCGCAGCACGCTTTATGCCCAACCGCTGTTGCGCGGCAAGATCGTGGCGAAAAGCTTTCGCATCACCGGCGGCAGCCTGTCGATGCGGCGCCTTGCCGATGGCACGTTCGATCTTGCGCTGGGGGGCGGGCGCGCCTTTACCGCCCCGCGCCCGGAAAACGCGGCCGAAGCGGTCGCCGCCTTCGAGGCGGTATTCGCCACCCCCGCGCTGGCGCGGCTGCAACGGATCGAGGCCGAGGCCCTGCAGATCCGGCTGGATGACGCGCGGCTGAACCGGGTGTGGTGGGTTTCCTCGGGGCGGCTCAGCCTGGTGCAAGAGGCCGAAAGGATCTCGGTCACGCTGGGCTTTGACGTGGGCGAAAAGGACCGCCTTCCGGCGCAGGTCGCGCTGTCGGTCAGCACCCGCAAGGGCAGCGCCGAGACCAGCTTTGGCGCGGCGGTGACGGCGGTTCCGGCGCGCGATCTGGCGTTGCAATCGCCCGCCTTGGCGTGGCTTTCGGTGCTGGACGCGCCGATTTCGGGGTCGCTGCGTTCGGGGATCGACGCGAAAGGCCAGGTCGGGCGGCTGGATGCGATGCTCGAGATCGGCGCGGGCGCGGTCAGCCCGGTGCCCGAGGCGCGACCGCTGCCGTTTGACGGCGGCAAGGTCTATCTGGCCTATGACCCGGCGACCGGCAATGTCAGCTTCACCGATCTGGCCTTCGACAGCCGTGCGATCAGGCTGCGCGCCCAAGGTCAGGCGGTGCTGCGAGGGCTCGCCGCGGGGCTGCCCGACAGCCTGTTGGGGCAGGTCAGCATCACCGATTTGCAGCTTGATCCGGAAGGCATTTTTGAGAAACCCGCCCGCTTTTCACAAGGGGCGATTGATCTGCGGTTGAAGCTCGATCCCTTTGCGATTGATCTGGGGCAGGTGCAGTTGCTTGAAAAGGGCCAACGCATTTCCGCGCGTGGCCATATCGGTGCCGACGCAAAGGGCTGGCAGGTGGCCGTGGATGTCGGCGTCGACGAGATCAGCCAACAGGGGCTTTTGGCGCTATGGCCACCGGCGCTGGTGCCCAAGACCCGCGACTGGGTGGCGACCAATGTCTCGACCGGCCAATTGCACAATGTCTCGGCCGCGCTGCGCCTTGCGCCGGGCACCGAGCCGCGTCTGGCGCTGGGCTATGAATTCAGCGGCGCCGAGGTGAAAGTGCTCAAAAGCCTGCCACCGGTTTCCCAGGGCGCGGGCTTTGCCACCATTGGTGGCTCGACCCATGCGCTGATGGTCGAGGCGGGGTATGTGACCGCCCCGGCGGGCGGCCAGATCGACGTGGCCGACACGGTGATGCTGGTGCCCGACATCCGCATCAAACCGGCCCCGGCCGAGGTGCGCCTGCATACCGAAAGCGCGATCCCCGCCGCGTTGTCGCTGCTGGATCAGCCGCCGTTCGAGTTTCTGACCAAGGCCGGCCAGCCGACCGACATCGCCGAGGGTCATGCCGTCGCCGACACGGTGCTGAAGCTGGTGCTGGCCAAGAAGGTCGACCCGAAAGAGGTGGACTACAGCGTCAGCGCCCGGCTGACCGATGTGACCTCGGACAAGATCGTGCCGGGGCGGGTGCTGGCCGCCAAGGCGCTGACGCTGAGCGCAACCCGCGCGGGGCTGGAGATTGCCGGGCCGGGCACCCTGTCGGATGTGGGCTTTGACGCGCGCTGGAGCCAGAAGTTCGGCCCCGAACATATCGGACATTCGCAAGTTACCGGCAGCATCGAGCTGTCACCGAAGGCGCTGTCGACCTTTCAGATCGACCTGCCCTCGGGGGCGGTGACGGGAACGGGCCGGGGGCAATTGGTGCTTGATATCACCAAGGGCAAGCCGATCCGCTACGAGATGGACTCGGATCTGCGCGGACTGGTGCTGCGCATCCCGGAAATCGGCTGGTCAAAGCCGGCGGGCACCTCGGGCAAGTTTGCGCTGTCGGGCAGTCTGGCCAAGCCCGCCACGGTCGAGTCGCTCAGCCTGTCGGCCTCGGGGCTTGCGGCGCAGGGGCAGATCAGCCTGAACCCCGAAGGCGGGCTGGCGCTGGCCCGGTTCACCAGCCTGTCGCTGGGCAACTGGTTTAGGGGCGCGGTCGATCTGCGCGGGCAGGGGCGGGGCCGCGCGCCACTGATCGCGGTGACCGGCGGGCAGGCCGACATGCGCCGCGCCACGTTCGGCGCGGCCGGTGGCGGCGCGGCCAGCGCCACCACGATCGATGTGACGCTGGACCGGCTGACGATTTCCGAAGGGCTGGCGCTGACCGGCTTTCGCGGCAATTTCGGCACCAGGGGCGGCTTTAACGGCAGCTTTGATGCCAGCGTCAACGGTGCCGCCCCGGTGCATGGCACGGTGGCGCCCACCAAGATCGGGCGCAGCGCCTTTCGTATTACCTCGGACAATGCCGGCAAGGTTCTGGCTGCCTCCCATATCTTTGAACGCGCCCGTAGCGGCACGCTGGACCTGCGGCTGACCCCCTTTGGCGGGCCGGGCAGTTACGACGGGCTGGCGACGATCAAGGACCTCAAGGTCAAGGATGCGCCGGTGCTGGCGGCGATGCTGGGGGCAGTCTCGGGGATCGGCCTGCTTGAACAGCTGAGCGGTGACGGGCTGGTTTTCAACGATGTCGAGGGGGCCTTTCGCTTGACCTCGGAGGGGGTCAGCCTCACAAGGGGCGATGCGGTCGGCGCCTCGCTTGGGGTGACGATGACGGGCAACTACTACCCACAGAACGGAACGATCGACATGCGCGGCGTGGTTTCGCCATTCTACCTTATCAACGGTATCGGGCAGATCCTGACCCGCCGCGGTGAAGGGGTGTTCGGATTTACCTACCACCTGCACGGCAATGCCAGCGCGCCCAAGATCAACATCAACCCGCTGTCGCTGCTGACGCCGGGGATGTTTCGCGACATCTTCCGCCGCGCACCGCCAAAGACCGTGCAATGAGACTGGAGGATTTCGACTTTCACCTGCCCGAGGCGCTGATTGCCACGCGGCCCGCCCGCCCGCGCAGCGCGGCGCGGCTGCTGCTGGCCCAAGGCGGGCAGATCGAGGACCGTCAGGTTCTGGATCTGGTCGACATCTTTCGGCCCGGCGACCGATTGGTGCTGAACAACACCAAGGTGATCCCGGCGCGCCTGACCGGCCAGCGCCACCGGGCCAGCGCGCAGGGCGAGGTCTCGGCCCGGATCGAGGTGACACTGCTGGAGCCGCTTGCGGACGGCGACTGGGCGGCACTTGCAAAGCCGCTGCGCAAGCTCAGACAGGGCGAAGAGATCCGCTTTTCGGACGTGCTTTCGGCCCGCGTCACCGCGATCGAAGCGGGTCAGTTGCGGCTGGCCTTCAACCTGACGGGCGACGATTTCGACGCCGCACTGGCCGAGGCGGGCGCGATGCCGCTGCCGCCTTATATCGCCGCCCTTCGCGCCCCGGACGAGGCCGACAAGGCCGACTACCAGACCGTCTTCGCCCGCCATCCGGGCGCCGTTGCGGCGCCCACGGCCAGCCTGCATTTCACCCCCGAACTGCTGGCGGCGCTGGCCCAGAAAGGTGTCGAGTTCACCGAAGTGACGCTGCATGTCGGCGCGGGCACCTTCTTGCCGGTGAAGGTTGACGATGTGGCCAGCCACAAGATGCATGCCGAATGGGGCGAGGTCTCGGCCCGTGCGGCGGCCCAGATCAACGCCACAAGACGCGCCGGGGGGCGAATCATTCCGGTCGGCACCACCGCGCTGCGGCTGATCGAATCCGCCGCCGTCGGACCGGACCCTGCGGCGCCGGTCCTGCCATTTTGCGGCACCACCGATATCTTCATCTATCCCGGCTACAGGTTTCGCGTGACCGATGCGCTGATGACCAATTTCCACCTGCCCAAATCGACGCTCTTGATGCTGGTTTCGGCGTTGATCGGGCAGGATCGGACCCGCGAGATCTATCGCCACGCGGTGGAAAAGGGGTATCGTTTCTTTTCCTACGGCGATGCGTCGCTGCTTTTTCCCGAGTGTCGCATTTAACGCTTGTGCGGCGACCTCGTCGCGCTAAACCCGCCCTCCGACCGAACGAGGTGCCTGATGCTGAGTGTTTTGCGCAATTCCTGGCCGCTCTTGCTGGGGGTCATGCTGTTGATGGTCGGCAACGGGATGCAAGGCACCTTGTTGGGTATCCGCGGCGAGATCGAGAACATCAGCACCTATCAGATGTCGGTGGTCATGTCGGCCTATTTTCTCGGCTTCCTGTTCGGGTCGCGGTTGACCCCCGAACTGATCCGCCGCGTCGGTCATGTGCGGGTGTTCGCGGCGCTCGGCAGCCTGATTTCTGCGGTGCTGATCCTTTATGCGACGGCGCCCAACTGGGTGGCATGGACGGCGATGCGGGTGCTGATCGGGTTTTCCTTTTCGGGCGTCTATATCACCGCCGAAAGCTGGCTGAATGCCTCGAGCACCAATGAGACCCGCGGCCAGACCCTGTCGGCCTATATGATCGTGCAGGCGATCGGCATCATCGGCGCGCAGCTTTTGATGAATACCGGCGATCCGTCGGGCTATTTCCTGTTCGTCATCCCCTCGGTGCTGGTGTCGGTCGCCTTCACGCCGATTCTGTTGTCGGCCGCGCCGGCGCCGCCGTTCGAGACCACCCAGCGGATGAGCTTTGCGCGGCTGTTTGCCGCTTCGCCGCTGGGCTGTGTCGGGATGTTCCTGATGGGGGGGGTGTTTTCGGCGCTGTTTGGCATGGCCTCGGTCTGGGGCACGCGGGCGGGGCTGAGCGTGCGCGAGATCTCGGCCTTTGTGGCCGCGATCTATGTGGGGGGGTTGCTGTTTCAATATCCGATCGGCTGGGCCTCGGACCGGATGGACCGGCGGCTGTTGATTCTGGGGCTGGCGGCGGCCGGGGCGCTGGCGATGGCGCTGGTCTTTGTGACCGATCCGGGCTTTGGCGTGCTTTTGGTGATGGCGGTGTTGATCGGCGGCATCGCGAACCCGATCTATTCGTTGCTTTTGGCCTATACCAATGATTATCTTGATAATTCCGACATGGCATCGGCGTCGGCGGGGCTGTTGTTCATCAATGGTCTGGGGGCGATCACCGGCCCGATCGTGACTGGCTGGTTGATGGAAGCGGTGGGGGACGGCGGTTTCTTCCTTTATATCGGACTGCTGATGGCGGCGATTTCGGGCTATGCCGGCTGGCGGATGACCCGGCGCGCGGGTCTGCCTACCGAACAAACCGGCGCCTTTGCCGTGCTGTCACCCTCGGCGACGATGTTCGCGGTCGAGGTCGCGCTTGAGGCCGCTCAGGACTTGCCGCATACCGACCCCCTTCCGACCGAGACCGGGACCGGGACCGGGACTGAAACCGAGACCGGGACCAAGACCCAGCCCGAGCCTGAGGGGCATTGATCCGGCGCGCGGAACCTGCCAGCCTTGTGGTAGGGAGAAAGCACCATGACGGAAGAAGACGTTCTGGCCTTCTGGCTTAAAGAGGTCGGCCCTGCGGGGTGGTATCGCAGCGAGACGGCGCTGGATGATCTGATCCGCGCGCGGTTCTTGCCGCTTTGGCAAAGGGCGGCCGATCTGGACTGGGGCACGACCGCGCGCGGGGCTTTGGCGCAGATCGTGCTGTGCGACCAGTTTCCGCGCAACATGTTTCGCGGCGATCCGCGCAGCTTTGCCACCGATGCACTGGCGATCGATCTGGCCAATGCGGCCATCGAGCGTGGCTTCGATCTGCAGATCCCGCCGCCGGGGCGGCAGTTCTTTTACCTGCCGTTCATGCATGCCGAGGATCTGGCCCTGCAAAACCGCGCCATCGCGCTGTTTGACGCGCGCCTGCCCGGCGACAATCAGCGCCACGCCCGCGCCCACGCCGCCGCGATCGCCCGTTTTGGCCGGTTCCCTTGGCGCAACGCCGCGCTGGGGCGGGTCTCGACCGCCGCCGAAGAGGCCATTCTGGCGGCCGGAGGTTATGGGGTGATACTGGCGGAAACACCTGCCATTGATACCCGTTAAAAAATAGTTTAATGGCAAACTAATTTTTCTGGAGGGACTGACATGGCTGGCAAAAGCTTCGACATGATCGTGATCGGCGCCGGACCGGGCGGCTATGTTGCCGCAATCCGGGGCGCGCAACTGGGCCTGAACGTCGCCATCGTCGAGCGCGAGCACCTGGGCGGCATCTGCCTGAACTGGGGCTGCATCCCGACCAAGGCGCTGCTGCGCTCGTCCGAGGTGTTTCACCTGATGCACCGCGCCAAGGAATTTGGTCTCAAGGCCGACAACATCGGCTACGACCTCGATGCGGTGGTGGCGCGGTCGCGCGGCGTGGCCAAGCAGCTTTCTGGCGGCATCGGCCATCTGATGAAGAAGAACAAGATCACCGTGGTGATGGGGACGGCGACGCTGCCCAAGGCCGGCGTGGTTTCGGTCAAGACCGACAAGGGCACCGAGGAGATGACCGCCAAGGCGATCATTGTGGCCACCGGCGCGCGCGCCCGCGAACTGCCCGGGCTTGAGGCCGACGGCGATCTGGTCTGGACCTACAAACACGCGCTGGCCCCGAAACGGATGCCGAAAAAGCTTCTGGTGATCGGGTCGGGTGCGATCGGAATTGAATTTGCTAGCTTTTACAATACCTTGGGCGCCGATACGACGGTTGTCGAGGTGATGGACCGGGTGCTGCCGGTCGAGGACGCCGAAATCAGCGCCTTTGCCAAGAAGCAATTCGTGAAACAGGGAATGAAGATCCTTGAAAAGACCACGGTCAAGAAGCTCGATCGGGCGCCCGACGGCAAGGGCGGCGGCAAGGTGACCGCGCATCTCGAAGACGCCAAGGGCACCACCACCGCCGAATTCGACACCGTGATCTCGGCCGTTGGCATCGTCGGCAATGTCGAGAACCTTGGCCTTGAGGCGCTGGGGGTCAAGATCGACCGCACCCATGTGGTGACCGATGAATTCTGCCGCACCGGCGTTGCCGGGCTGTTTGCCATCGGCGATATCGCGGGCGCGCCGTGGCTGGCGCACAAGGCCAGCCATGAAGGCGTGATGGTGGCCGAACTGATCGCGGGCGGCCATCCGCACCCGATCAAGCCCGGCTCGATCGCCGGTTGCACCTATTGCCAGCCGCAGATCGCCAGCGTCGGGCTGACCGAGGCCCGCGCGAAAGAGCAGGGCTATGACATCCGCGTCGGCCATTTCCCCTTTATCGGCAACGGCAAGGCGATCGCGCTGGGCGAGGCCGAGGGGCTGGTAAAGACCGTCTTTGACGCCAAGACCGGCGAGCTGCTGGGCGCCCATATGGTTGGTGCCGAAGTGACCGAGCTTATTCAGGGCTATGTCGTCGGCCGCGCGCTGGAGACCACCGAAGAAGACCTGATGAACACCGTCTTCCCGCACCCGACCCTGTCCGAGATGATGCACGAGGCGGTGCTGGATGCCTACGGGCGCGCGTTGCATATGTGATGAGCCCGCCGCGTACCCGTTGGGGCGTGGTTCTGGCCCTCTGGTTCGCCGGGCTTTGCGCGGCGGGCCAATTTTCCAAGGTCGGGGTGATCTTTGCCGAACTGGCGCCGCTTTGGCCCGAGGCGGGGGCGCGGTTGGGGCTTGTGGTCTCGGTCGTGGGCGGGGTGGGCATTGTCTTTGGCACCACCGCGGGGCTGATGGTCACGCGACTCGGCGCGCGGCGGATGATTATCGGGGCGGCTTTGACCGGAGCGGCGCTATCGGCGCTTGAGGCGGTGATCTTGCCGCTGGGCTGGATGATTGCGGCGCGCATCCTTGAGGGGTTTGCGCATCTTGCCATCGTCGTCACCGGCCCGGTGCTGATTGCGCGGGTCACGGCGCCGCAAGACCAGGCGGCGGCGATGACGCTATGGTCCACCTTCTTCAGCCTGGCTTTCACCCTGACCGCAGCCTTTGGCCTGCCGCTGGCGCAAAGCCACGGGGCGGGGGCGTTGTTTGTGCTGCATGGGGCGCTGATGGCCTGCGCCGCCGCCCTTCTGGCGTGGGTTCTGCCGGCGGATACGCCGCGCAGCACGGCCCGCCTCAGCGCGAGGTCGGTGCTGGCCGATCATGCCCGGATCTATACCTCGCCCGATATTGCCGCGCCGGCGATGGGCTTTGTCTTCTATACGCTTTTGTTCGTGGCGCTGCTGACGCTGGTCCCGGCCGAGGTCGCGCCCGAGCATCGCGCGCTGGTGGCCGGGGCGATGCCGCTGGCCTCGATCGTGACCTCGCTGGGGCTTGGCGTGGCGTTGACGCGCCGTCTGGGGGCGGTGCGGGTGGTGCAGTTGGGGTTTGCGCTGGCGATGGTGGCGGCGTTGGGCTGGGCGGTGACGCTGGGGCAGGGCGTTGCGGGGATGACCGCGGCGCTGGCGCTGTCGGCCGCGCTGGGGCTGGTGCAAGGCGCCAGCTTTGCCGCGATACCGGCGCTGAACGCCACGGCCGAGGACCGCGCCGCCGCCGCCGGCGCAATTGCGCAACTGGGCAATGTCGGCACCACGCTGGGCACGCCGCTGTTGTTGGCGCTGGTGGCGCGCTTTGGCCCGGCGGCGATCAGCGGCTTTGCGCTACCGGTCTGCGCGGCGGGAATTCTGGTTCATTCCGTCCTGACCCGACGCCGCGCACAAAATTGAACGCGGTCTTGCGGGGTGGCGCCTTGGGCCGTTGCAGGCGGGCTCAGCGCTCGATCTTGCCGCCGCCCGCGTGCCAGTCGTAAAGGCCACCAAGGTTGTAGACCGTGGTATAGCCCATCTGCAAAAGCATCTGCCCCGCACCCTGGCTGCGCGCGCCCGTGGCACAGTAGATCGCGACCGGCGTGTCGGTTTTCAGTTGCGGCAGGCATTCGGGGCTGGACGGGTCGCATTTCATCCGCAGCGCCATCAGCGGCACATGCAGCGACCCCGCGGCCCGCCCCGAGGCGCGCAGCTCGGCTCCGTCGCGCACGTCGATCAGCGTGATCTCACCCGCTGCGGCGCGTGTCACCGCCTCCTTGGGGTCAATCCGTTGCACTCGCGCCCCATTGGCGCTCGAGGGGCGAAGGAAGTTGAACATCATGGCGCCTTTCACGAACCGCTTTGCCTGTCAGATGTGGCATATCGCGCGGTGGAATCAAGAACCTTGCCGCAAAAACATTCCGGTTTCAGCATGTGATGCGGCATCGCAACGCGACCCGGCCCCACAGCGCCCCAAAAGCGCCGCCCCCGCCGCCGAAAACCAGTGATTCCCGCGATGCGTTCACTATTCGTTCGCTAATGTGGCTTGGAGACTCGGCGTCCATGGCGTATTCAGGGCGCTGGGATGCCAGACGTGGCCGCAACAGTCCTGGGGGCGCAGTGAATGGTCGAGCAGAAGTTCATCGAGGTGCGCGGCGCACGCGAACACAACCTCAAAAACGTCGATCTGGACATCCCGCGCGATCAGTTCGTGGTCATCACCGGGCTGTCGGGGTCGGGGAAATCCAGCCTCGCCTTTGATACGATCTACGCCGAGGGCCAGCGCCGCTATGTCGAAAGCCTGTCGGCCTATGCGCGCCAATTCCTTGATATGATGGGGAAACCTGACGTCGATCACATCTCGGGGCTGAGCCCGGCGATCTCGATCGAACAAAAGACCACCTCAAAGAATCCGCGCTCGACGGTGGGCACGGTGACCGAAATCTACGACTACATGCGGCTTTTGTTTGCCCGCGCGGGCACACCCTACAGCCCCGCCACCGGCCTGCCGATCGAGGCGCAGCAGGTGCAAGACATGGTGGACCGGGTGATGGCCCTGCCCGAGGGCACGCGCGCCTATCTTCTGGCCCCGATCGTGCGCGACCGAAAAGGCGAATACCGCAAGGAATTCATTGACTTGCGCAAACAGGGCTTTGCCCGTGTCAAGGTCAACGGCACCTATCACGAACTGGAGGAACCGCCGGTTCTGGACAAGAAGTTTCGCCACAACATCGACGTGGTGGTGGACCGGATCGTGGTCCGCGAGGGGCTTGAAACCCGTCTGGCCGACAGCTTTCGCACCGCGCTGGACCTTGCCGACGGCATCGCGCTGCTGGAAACCGTCGCGCCCGAGGGCGAAGAGCCCGAACGCTTCACGTTTTCAGAGAAATTCGCCTGCCCGGTGTCGGGCTTTACCATCCCCGAGATCGAGCCGCGGCTCTTTTCCTTCAACGCGCCGTTCGGGGCCTGCCCGGTTTGCGACGGGCTGGGAATGGAGCTGTTCTTTGACGAACGCCTCGTGGTGCCCGATGTCACGCTGACCGTGGCCAACGGGGCAATCGCGCCTTGGGCCCGATCGAAAAGCCCCTATTTCACCCAGACCATCGAAGCGCTTGCCAAACATTTCGGCTTTGACCGGCGCAAGGCGTGGAAAGACCTGCCCGAGGCGGTGCAAAAGCTGTTTCTCTATGGCTCGGGCGAAGAAGAGATCGCCTTTCGTTTCGACGAGGGCGGCCGCGTCTATCAGGTCAGCCGCACCTTCGAGGGCATCATCCCCAATATGGAGCGTCGTTACCGCGAAACCGACAGCGCCTGGTCGCGCGAGGAAATGGAGCGCTATCAGAACAATCGCCCCTGCGGCGCCTGCGGCGGCTACCGGCTGAAACCCGAGGCGCTGGCGGTGAAAATCGCCGGGCTGCACGTCGGTCAGGTGGTCGAAATGTCGATCCGCGAGGCCCACGCCTGGGCCGAGGCGGTGCCGGCCAGCCTGTCGGTGCAAAAGAACGAAATTGCCAAGGCGATCTTGAAGGAAATCCGCGAAAGACTGGGGTTTTTGGTCAATGTCGGGCTGGACTACCTGACGCTCAGCCGTGCGGCGGGCACGCTGTCGGGCGGCGAAAGCCAGCGCATCCGGCTGGCCTCGCAGATCGGTTCGGGGCTGACCGGGGTGTTGTATGTGCTGGATGAGCCCTCGATCGGGCTGCATCAGCGCGACAATGACCGGCTGCTGACAACGCTGAAAAATCTGCGCGATCAGGGCAATTCGGTGCTGGTGGTCGAACATGACGAAGACGCAATCCGCCATGCCGATTACGTTTTCGACATGGGGCCGGGCGCGGGGGTGCATGGCGGCCAGGTCGTCGCGCGCGGCACCCCCGACGAAATTGCCGCCGATCCGGCCAGCCTGACCGGGCAGTATCTTTCGGGCACGCGCGAAATTCCGGTGCCCAAACAGCGCCGCGCGGGCAGTGGCAAATCGGTCAAGGTGGTGGGCGCCACCGGCAACAACCTCAAGAACGTCACCGCCGAGTTCCCGTTGGGCAAATTTGTCTGCGTCACCGGGGTTTCGGGCGGCGGCAAATCCACGCTGACCATCGAGACCCTGTTCAAGACCGCCAGCACGCGGCTGAACGGCGCGCGCCAGACGCCGGCACCTTGCGAAACGATCAAGGGGCTGGAATACCTCGACAAGGTGATCGACATCGACCAGCGCGCCATCGGCCGCACGCCACGGTCAAACCCGGCCACCTATACCGGCGCCTTCACTCCGATCCGCGACTGGTTCGCCGGTCTGCCCGAGTCAAAAGCGCGCGGCTACAAGCCGGGGCGGTTCTCGTTCAACGTCAAGGGCGGGCGCTGCGAGGCATGTCAGGGCGACGGTGTGATCAAGATCGAGATGCATTTCCTGCCCGATGTCTATGTCGAATGTGAAACCTGCAAGGGTCACCGCTACAACCGCGAAACTCTGGAAGTTCACTTTAAAGGCAAGAGCATAGCAGACGTTCTTGATATGACGGTTGAAGATGCGCAGGGCTTTTTCAAGGCCGTGCCGTCGATCCGCGAAAAGATGGATGCGCTGGTCGAAGTCGGCTTGGGCTACATCAAGGTCGGGCAGCAGGCGACCACGCTGTCGGGCGGCGAGGCGCAGCGCGTCAAGCTTTCAAAAGAACTGTCCCGCCGTGCGACGGGCCGCACGCTCTATATTCTGGACGAACCGACCACGGGGCTGCATTTCGAAGATGTGAAGAAGCTTCTGGAAGTGCTGCACAGCATTGTCGATCAGGGCAACACAGTGGTGGTGATCGAACACAACCTCGACGTCATCAAGACGGCCGATTGGATCATCGACATCGGCCCCGAGGGCGGTGACGGAGGAGGGGTGATCATTGCGACCGGCACGCCGGAAACGGTGGCCGAGGTCGGGCAGAGCTATACCGGGCAGTATCTTGGGCCGATGCTCAAACCGCGGCGGGTGGCGGCAGAATAGGCTTGGCTTTTTCTTGCGGCTTCTTTTTGGTCAAAATACTCCCGCCGGAGGCACCTGTGTCAGGCGTCGGAGCCTCCGGCGGGGATATTTAGGCGAAGATGAAGCCGCTTATTTCTTCATCGGGCAGGTCGAGAGTCCGAGCATCGAATAGAGCAGGCAGCTGCCCGCCAGACCGGTGGCCAATGGCACGATGCCGATCAGGTAGAGCCAGCGATAGCTGCTGTTGGCGTCAAGAAAAAAGCCCGCGATCAGGGCAAGCCCCACGACGATGCGCAGGATGCGGTCGATGCCGCCGACATTGGATTTGAACATTTGTCTCTCCGGTTCACGCGGGCGCTTTTGCCCCGTCGAGGAAAAGCCTAACCGATTGATCCGGCAATGTCTGTGACATGGTCACAGCGCGCCGGCCCGTGCCAACCGGGTCAGCGCCTCGCGGTCGGTCAACACCACCGTGCCGCGTTCGGTGCGTACCCAGCCCGAGCGGGCAAAGACATCGAGCCGGCGCGAGACGACTTCGCGTGCGGTGCCGATCAGCGCGGCCAGTTCGGCTTGCGTTGCATTGACCCTGTCGTCGGTGGCCCGCGCCAGAAGCGTCTTGGCGAGGCGGAACTCGACCCGTTGAAAGGCGACCCTCTCCATCAGCTGGATCATGTCGTTCATTCGTTCGGCAAAGGCGGCAAAGACCAGTCGGCGAAAGCCGGGGGCGCCGTCCATCAACTGCAAGAACAGTGGCCGGGGGATCATCACCAGATCGCAGTCGGCGGCCACGATCGCCTCGGTTGAATAGTCGCCGCCGCCCAGCAGCCCAAGCGTCGATTGCACGCAGCTTTGCCCCGGCTCGACCGCGTAGAGCAGCAGTTCGCGCCCGTTGGCGCCGGTCAGAAACACCTCGATCCGGCCCGACAGCACCAGCGCAAAGCCGGTGACGCTGTCGCCGGGGCGAAACAGCACCGTGCCGCGCGGCAGGGTTTGCGGAGCGAGCGCCCCCAACTGGGTGCGGGCCTCGGGATCCAGCGCGGCAAGGGCGGGGGTGTTCGCTATCCAATGGGCCATAGCCAAGTATTAGGCGGCTTGCGGGGGGGCGCGCAAGCGGCCTTTCACCTAGCTGCGCCCGCGTTTTTCAAACCTGGGCAGCATCGCCGAGAAATCCATCCCCTTGCCGTCTTCCTGTTCCACAAAGCTCGTGTAAAGGGCGGCGGCCATCTGCCCCATCGGCGTGTCGGCATCGACGGATTCGGCGGCCTGTTGGCTGAGCCGCAGGTCCTTGAGCATCAGCTCGGCGGCAAAGCCGGGCTTGTAGTCGTTGTCGGCCGGGGACTTCGGCCCGACGCCGGGGGCCGGACAATAGGCGTTCATCGTCCAGCTGTAACCCGACGAGGTCGACACCACGTCAAACATCTTTTCGCGCGACAGCCCCAGTTTGTCGGCCAGTGCGAAGGCCTCGCAGGTGGCGATCATGGTGACGCCAAGGATCATGTTGTTGCAGATCTTGGCG
Source organism: Rhodobacteraceae bacterium UBA6197 (assembly GCA_002422085.1). Classification (GTDB taxonomy): domain Bacteria; phylum Pseudomonadota; class Alphaproteobacteria; order Rhodobacterales; family Rhodobacteraceae; genus UBA6197. Next base: position 7,081 of record DISZ01000007.1, on the reverse strand, counting down.
GCCTGGCCCGCGCCGGCCTCGCCGCAGTGCACCGCCTTTTGGCCCATGATGTCAAAGAGCGGCTTGACCGTTGCGAAGGCCGCCCCGGTGCCGCCCACCATGAAGGTCAGCGTGCCCGCCGTGGCGCCGCCAACTCCGCCCGAGACCGGCGCATCCAGTGTCTCGGCGCCGGCGGCGGTTGCCAGATCGGCCACCGCGCGGGCTGAGGCGACATCGACCGTCGAGCAATCGCACAGCACCGCACCCGGCGCCATGGCCGGGATTATCTCGGCCGCGACGCTGCGCAGGATCGCGCCATTGGGCAACATGGTGATGACCACCTCTGCGCCTGTCGCCGCCGCCGCCGCACTGGCGGCGCGGGTCACGCCCTCGGGCATCGGGGCGGTCAGGTCGAACCCGGTCACGCTGTGGCCTGCGGCCACGAGGTTCGCGGCCATCGGGGCACCCATGTTGCCAAGGCCGACAAATCCGATCTTCATCTTTCAATCCTCCCAGATTGCGGCCTCAGGGCCCAATGGTTCCAGCATCTGCGCCACATCCTCGGGGCGCAGCGTTTGCAAGGTATGGCGCCACGCCGGGCGACGGTCCTTGTCGATGATCTGGGCGCGCACGCCCTCCAGAAAATCGCCCTGTTCGCTGGCGCGCCAGGTAAAGCGGTATTCGTGGTTCAGCGCGGCGCGGATCGTGGGTATGGCCCGCGTCATCCGCACCAGCGCCAGCGTGGCAGCCATCGACAGCGGCGAATTGCGCCCGATCATCTTGAGCGTATCCGAGGCAAAATCGTTGCCCGAGGCTGTCAGGCGCCCGACAATCTCGCCCAGGGTGGCGGCGCTGAAGGCCGCGTCGATCTGGTCGCGCAGGCTGGCCAGCGGGGCCGCGTGGGTGGCCACATGCCGGGCGGCGGCGGCGATGCGCCCCAAATCGGCGGTAGCGACAAGCTCGGCCTTGAGCGCGTCCCACGTCGCTTCGGGCAGGTAGGTATCGGCAAAACCGGTGTAAATCGCATCCGTTGCCGCCATGCGCGCGCCGGTGATGCCCAGATACTCGCCCAGAAATCCGCGCGCGCGCGCCAACAACAGCGTGCCGCCCACATCGGGGATCAGCCCGATGCCGCTTTCGGGCATCGCGACCTGGGTGCTGTCACCGACGATCCGGTGGCTGGCGTGGCCGCCGACGCCGACACCGCCGCCCATCACGAAGCCCTGCATGAAGGCGACGATCGGCTTGGGGAATTCGGCGATCTTGGCATTCATGCGGTATTCGTCGGCCCAAAAGGCGCGCGCGACAGCATGGTCGCCCGCCCGGCCCGCGTGATACATCGCGGCAATGTCGCCGCCGGCGCAAAAGGCACGCTCGCCCTGTGCGTCGATCAACACCAGCTCGACCGAGGCATCGTCGCGCCAGTCGTCAAGCGCGGTCTCGATCGCCAAGGCCATCTCGTGGCTAAGCGCGTTCAGTGCCGCCGGACGCGCAAAGGTCAGCCGCCCGCAGCGACCCTCCTTGCGGGCGATCAAGTCAGGCGTGGTGGGAGAGGGCGCCATCAGCCGCGCTCTGCCAGCAGGGCGCGCGAGATGATCAGGCGCATGATTTCATTGGTGCCCTCGAGGATCTGGTGAACCCGCAGATCACGCACCAGCTTTTCGATGCCATAGTCGGCCAGATAGCCATAGCCGCCATGCAGTTGCAGACAGGCATTGGCTACGTCAAAGGCCGCATCGGTGACGTAAAGCTTGGCCATGGCACAGAATTTCGTGGCGTCCGGGGTGCCATGATCCAGCTTCCATGCCGCCTGGCGCAAAAAGATGCGCGCTGATTGCAGCTTGACCTCTTGCTCGGCCAGCCGGAACTGAAGCGCCTGAAACTGGTCCAGCGCCTTGCCAAAGGCCTTGCGTTCGCCCATGTAGCCCAAGGTCAGATCCAGCGCCCGCTGCGCCCCGCCCAGCGCACTGGCGGCGATATTCAGCCGCCCGCCATCCAGCCCCGCCATGGCATAGACAAAGCCCTTGCCCTCATCGCCGATGCGGTTTTCCAACGGCACGAGGCAATCATCGAACTGCACCTGCGCGGTGGGTTGCGCGCGCCAGCCCATCTTGTCTTCCAGCGCGCCAAAGGACAGTCCCGGCGCGCCATGCTCGACGATCACCGTGGAAATCCCTTTCGGGCCCGCCTCGCCGGTGCGCACCATGGTGACATACACGTCCGAATAGCCGCCCCCTGAGATGAACGCCTTGGTGCCGTTCAGCCGATAGCCGTCATTCGTTTTCTCGGCACGGGTGCGCAGCGCGGCCGCGTCCGACCCTGATCCGGGCTCGGTCAGGCAGTAGGAAAAGATCTTCTCCATGCGGCACAGCGCCGGCAGCCATGCCGCCTTGAGCGCTTCCGATCCAAACTTGTCGATCATGCCGCCGCACATGTTGTGGATCGACAGGAATGAGCCGACCGCCGGGCAGGCCATCGCCAGCGCTTCAAAGACCAAAGTCGCATCCAGTCGCGACAGGCCCGATCCGCCATGGCGTTCGGAAACATAGATCCCGCCCAGCCCCAGTTCAGCGACCTTCGGCCACAGGGCCTTGGGGATCGTGCCCTCGGCCTCCCAGTCGCGGGCAAATGGCGCGATATGCTCTTGCCCGAAAGCGTGGGCCATGTCGTAGATCGCCTGCTGTTCCTCGCTGAGTGCGAAATCCATGCGGTCCCTCCAAGTGATGCGCTTCAGATGAATTGAACGTCTGTTTAGTTTTTAATCCTTGCAGGAGTTTTGCAAGACCCGACCGAAGCGGCTTTTGGCTGTCGGAGCAAAGGGGGCGCTGCCCCCGGGCCGTTCCGGCCCCCCCGGGATATTTGATCGAAGATGAAAACCCCTTCATCTTCGCATAAGTATCCCCGCCGGAGGCTTCTCCGGCGGGGCTGGGCGCAACGTCAGTCCATCGCCTTGAAGTTGAAGGCCGAGCCTTCCTTGATACCGCTCGGCCAGCGCGCGGTGACCGTCTTGGTGCGGGTGTAGAAGCGGAAGCTGTCCGGCCCGTGCTGGTTGAGATCGCCAAACCCCGATTTCTTCCAGCCGCCGAAAGTGTGATAGGCCAGCGGCACCGGGATCGGCACGTTGATGCCAATCATGCCGATGTTGATTCGCGCGGCGAAATCGCGCGCGGTATCGCCATCGCGGGTAAAGATCGCCGTGCCGTTGCCATATTCATTGTCAATGGCATAGCCGATCGCCTCTTCGTAGGTCTTGGCGCGCAGCGTCGACAGAACCGGGCCAAAGATCTCTTGCTTGTAGATCTCCATGTCCGTGGTGACGTTGTCAAACAGCGTCGGGCCAACGAAAAAGCCGTTTTCATAACCTTGCAGTTTGAAGTCGCGCCCGTCGCAAACCAACTTTGCGCCCTGATCCACCCCCGAAGTGATCAGGCCCTTGACGCGTTCCAGCGCCGCACCGGTGACAAGCGGGCCGTAATCCACGTCATTGCCCGCAGTCCATGGGCCGACTTTCAGCTTTTCGATCCGCGGCACCAGCTTTTCGATCAGCGCATCCGCGGTGGCATCGCCCACCGGAACGGCAACCGAAATCGCCATGCAGCGTTCGCCCGCCGCGCCAAAACCGGCACCGATCAGCGCATCGGCCGCCTGGTCCATATCGGCATCGGGCATGATGATCATGTGGTTCTTGGCACCGCCAAAACACTGCACGCGCTTGCCGTTGGCGCAGCCACGGCCATAGATATATTGTGCGATCGGGGTCGAGCCGACAAAGCCTATGGCCTGCACGGTTTCGTTGTCGAGGATGGCGTCAACGCTTTCCTTGTCGCCGTTGACCACTTGCAGCACGCCATCGGGCAGGCCCGCTTCTTGCAGCAATTGCGCCAGCATCAAGGGCACCGAGGGATCGCGCTCCGAGGGTTTGAGGATGAAGGCGTTGCCGCAGGCCAGCGCCGGGCCCATTTTCCACAAGGGAATCATCGCCGGAAAGTTGAACGGGGTGATCCCGGCGACCACGCCCAGCGGCTGACGCATCGAATACATGTCGATCCCCGGCCCGGCGGCGTCGGTGAATTCGCCCTTCAGCAGGTGCGGCGCGCCGACACAGAACTCGATCACTTCAAGCCCGCGTTGCACATCGCCCTTGGCATCGGGGAAGGTCTTGCCGTGCTCGGCCGACAGCGCCTCGGCTAGCTTGTCCATGTCGCGGTTGATCAGGCGCACGAACTCCATCATTACCCGCGCGCGTTTTTGCGGGTTGGTGGCGCCCCATTTCACCTGCGCAACAGCAGCATCGGCCACGGCGCTGTCCAGTTCGGCCTTGGAGGCCAGCGCGACATGCGCCTGCACGTCGCCGGTGGCGGGGTTGAAGACGTCGGCTGAACGGCCCGACTTTCCTGCAACCATCTTGCCGTTGATCCAGTGGCCAATCTCTTTCATCGCATCCTCCCAAAGAAAACTCTGTGGCTACTCTAGCCTTGCAATTTTGCCCGGCAAAGAGGCAGATTGGCAAAAGCGTTTTGCAATATTGCAAAGGGGCGGAAAATGGCCGACTGGGATGATCTGCGCGTGTTTCTGGCCGTAGCGCGGGCCGAAAGCCTGTCTGGCGCGGGGCGCGGGCTCAAGCTGGACGCGGCCACCGTGGGGCGGCGGATCGCCCGGCTGGAAGAGGCTCTGGCCAGCAAGCTGTTCGACAAAAGCCCGCAAGGCTATGCGCTGACCGATGCGGGAACGCGGCTGCTGCCCCATGCCGAACGGGCCGAAACGGCGCTGGCGGGCGCGGCCGAGGAACTGGGCGGCGCGGCGGGGCAGTTGACCGGGCAATTGCGCATCGGTGCGCCGGATGGCTGCGCCAACTACCTGCTGCCTCAGGTTTGCGCCGATCTTTGCGACGCGCATCCCGGGCTGGAAATTCAGATCGTCGCGCTGCCGCGGGTGTTCAACCTTTCAAAACGCGAGGCCGACATGGCGATTGCAGTGTCGCCGCCCAATGCCGGACGGCTGACGGTGCAAAAGCTGACCGACTATCAGCTGCACCTGGCCGGCTCGGACGCCTACCTCGACCGCCACCCCGAAATCCGCAGCCGCGCCGATCTGCGCGGGCATCGGATGATCGGCTATATCCCCGACATGATCTTTGACAAGGAACTGGACTATCTCTCGGAGACCGGCGCCGAAACGGTCGGGCTGGCCTCGAACTCGGTTTCGGTGCAGATGCAGATGGTGCGCGCGGGGGCGGGGCTGGCGATCGTGCACGACTTTGCCATCCCCTTCGTGCCCGGCTTGCGTCGCCTGCTGACGCGCGACATCGCCCTGGCCCGCGCGTTCTGGCTGATCCGCCATGCCGATGATCGGCGCTCCGAGCGGCTGACGCGCCTGGCCGAGGCGCTGGGGCAAGGGCTGCGCCGCGAGGTGGCGCGGCTCGAGGCGCTGGCCGCCCAGCCCTGAACGCGGCGCCCGGATGATGACCCGGATCCAATCCCCCGGCTTGACAGAATGTCGCGTCGCGGTAACGCTGGGTAAACACACGGCAAAAGGGAGGTTGCGATGCAGGTTCTGCAAATTCTGAACTCGAAAGCCCTACAGGATGTGGTCACGGTCAAGCCCGGATCGACCGTCGGTGCTGTCGCCGAGCTTTTGTCAGCGCGCCGGATCGGCGCCGTCATCGTCTCGCCCGACGGCAAACGCGTCGTCGGGATCGTGTCGGAACGCGACATCGTGCGTGAACTGGGCGTCAAGGGGGCGGCCTGCATGAGCGACAAGGTCGATGACATCATGACCCGCGAAATCATCGGTTGCGCGCGCGGCGATTCTGCCGATCTGGTGATGGAGCGCATGACCGAGGGCCGTTTTCGCCACATGCCGGTGATGGAGGCCGACGAAATGGTCGGGCTGATCTCCATCGGCGATGTCGTCAAGGCCCGTCTGGCGGAACTGGCGATGGAAAAAGAGGCGCTGACCGGGATGATCATGGGCAATTGACGCTGCGCTGCGGCAAGCGCGCACTTGCAATCCGGCGCGCGCTATTGTTGCCTGCGCCCAAAGTGATGGTGGCCCAAGGAGAACCCCATGCGCATCGGTCTTTATCCCGGCACCTTCGACCCCGTCACGCTGGGGCATGTCGATATCATCCAACGCGCCATGGCGCTGGTCGATCGGCTGGTGATCGGCGTGGCGATCAACCGGGACAAGGGCCCGCTGTTTTCGCTCGAAGAGCGGGTCGAGATGCTCGAATCCGAATGTGCCGGGGTCATCGCCAAGACCGGCGGCGAGATCGTCGTGCACCCGTTCGAGAATCTTCTGATCGACTGCGCCCGCGACGTCGGGGCTGGGGTCATTATCCGAGGCCTGCGCGCAGTCGCCGATTTTGAATATGAGTTTCAGATGGTTGGCATGAATCGCGCGCTGGATTCTTCGGTCGAGACGGTGTTTCTCATGGCCGATGCCCGGCGCCAGGCGATCGCCTCGAAACTGGTCAAGGAAATCGCGCGGCTTGGTGGAGATGTGTCGAAATTCGTCCCCCCCGATGTCAAGCAGCGCCTCAGCTTGAAATTTTCCTAGACCCGCAAGAGCGGCGCCGGAGGGCTCAGCCCCAGACGGCCTTGCGGGCAATCCGCGCGGCGTCGCCGCGATAGATCCCCAGATCCAGCGCCACATCCTGCGGCATCCGGGCAATCTCGTCGCGCGTCTGCCGGTAAAGGGCGCGATTGCGCACAGCTCTCTTCAGTTTCTCGATCATCGTGTTCATGACATGTCCTTTCAGCAGGCACCGAACGCTTATGCGTTCCTTTTTGCCCTGACCTTCATGTGGAGCGTCACGATAGCGCTAACAATCCTGATTTCGCCCATTCCCGCCATGCACTCAGAACATGACTGGCCCCATCGCCCGGCTTCTTTTTGGTGTAAATACTCCGGGGGTGCGGGGCGGCAGGCCCCCGCAAGCTCCCCCCGCGACCGGCGGCGCCGGGGGGGCAGCCCCCGGCCGCGCCTCAGATCAGCTTGCCCATCGCCACGGCGGTATCGGCCATGCGGTTGGAAAAGCCCCATTCGTTGTCATACCAGGTCAGGATCCGGACCATCCGCCCGGCCATCACCTTGGTCTGAT
>DISZ01000006.1 GCA_002422085.1 Rhodobacteraceae bacterium UBA6197 | reverse complement strand
AGTAAGACCTGGTTCGACGCAGGCGGGGCATGAGGTCCCGTCTGCCTATCAACCGAAAGCCCCCGCGAGAGGCAAGACAATGACTGGTCAAAACATTCGCATCCGGCTCAAGGCCTTCGATTACCGCGTTCTGGATGCCAGCACGCAGGAAATCGTGAACACGGCCAAGCGCACGGGCGCCACGGTCCGCGGTCCCATTCCGCTGCCGAACAAGATTGAGAAGTTCACCGTTCTGCGTGGTCCGCACATCGACAAGAAGTCGCGCGACCAATGGGAAATCCGCACGCACAAACGTCTTCTCGACATCGTCGACCCCACCCCGCAGACCGTGGACGCGCTGATGAAGCTCGACCTCGCTGCCGGCGTGGACGTCGAGATCAAAGTCTAAGGGAGGGCGTGGCAATGTTGCGTTCTGGTGTAATCGCCAAGAAGCTGGGCATGACCCGGCTGTTCCTCGAAGACGGCCGCCAGGTTCCGGTGACCGTTCTTCAGCTTGATAACCTGCAAGTCGTGGCGCAACGCACGGCCGAGCGTGACGGCTATACCGCCGTTCAGCTGGGCGCGGGCACGGCCAAGGCCAAACGGACCACTGCGGCCCTGCGCGGCCACTTCGCCAAGGCGAATGTGGCGCCCAAGCGCAAGATCGCGGAATTCCGGGTCAGCCCCGAGAACCTGATCGAAGTCGGCGCCGAGATTTCGGCTGAACACTATGCCGAAGGGCAGTTCGTGGACATCGCCGGCACCTCTATCGGTAAAGGTTTTGCCGGCGTCATGAAGCGCCACAACTTCGGTGGTCTGCGGGCGTCGCACGGTGTGTCGGTATCGCATCGTTCGCACGGTTCGACCGGCCAGTGTCAAGACCCCGGCAAGGTGTTCAAGGGCAAGAAGATGGCCGGCCATATGGGTGCCGTGCGTGTGACCACGCAAAACATTCAGGTGGTGAAGACAGATGCCGACCGTGGCCTGATCATGGTCAAGGGTTCGGTTCCGGGCTCGAAAGGTGGCTGGGTCACGATCAAGGATGCGGTCAAGAAGCCGCTGCCGAAAGATCTGCCGCTGCCCGCCGGACTGAAATCCGCGGTCTCGGCTGCTCCGGTGGAAGAAGTCGCCGCCGAAGGGGGTGAAGCATGAAACTTGATGTGATCAAGCTCGACGCCGGCAAGGCCGGTTCGATCGACCTGGCCGATGACATTTTCGGGCTGGAGCCGCGTGCGGACATCCTGCACCGTGTGGTTCGTTGGCAGCGCGCCAAGGCGCAGGCCGGCACCCACTCGACGCTGGGCAAGTCGGACGTGTCCTACTCGACCAAGAAGATCTACCGCCAGAAGGGCACCGGTGGCGCACGTCACGGTTCCAAGAAAGCGCCGATTTTCCGTCATGGCGGCACCTACAAGGGCCCGGTTCCGCGCAGCCATGCGCATGACCTGACCAAGAAGTTCCGCGCCCTCGGCCTGAAGCATGCGCTTTCGGCCAAGGCGGCGACCGGCAATCTGGTCGTTCTGGAAGACGCCGCGATGGTGGAAGGCAAGACCGCGCTGCTGGCGAAAGCCGCACGTGAGTTGGGCTGGAAACGCGTTCTGGTGATCGACGGGGCGGAAGTGAACGAAAACTTCGCCCGCGCCGCGCGCAACATCGAAGGTATCGATGTGCTGCCGACGATGGGTGCCAATGTCTATGACATCCTCAAGCGTGACACCCTGGTGATCACGAAGGCCGGTGTCGAAGCTCTGGAGGCTCGTCTGAAATGAGCGCGAAACCCGAACACTACGACGTGATCCGCAAGCCGATCATCACCGAAAAAGCCACGATGGCGTCCGAACATGGCGCGGTTGTGTTTCAGGTGGCGATCGACGCGACCAAACCGGCGATCAAAGAAGCCGTGGAGGCCGTGTTCGGCGTCAAGGTGAAGGCGGTCAACACCACCATCACCAAGGGCAAGGTCAAGAAATTCCGTGGCCGTCCCGGCGTGCGGAACGATGTGAAGAAGGCCTATGTGACGCTGGAAGACGGAAACACTATCGACGTCTCGACCGGCCTTTGATAGAACGCGACGAATCTCGCGGCCCCGGCTTTCCGGGGCCGCAGATCATTTTTGCGATTGCCCCCCAGGGGGTGGTCATACGACAGACTGAAACGGACCTTTGGTCCAAAGCAACGGAAGACAGAGAGCATGGCACTCAAGTCGTATAAACCGACGACGCCAGGCCAGCGTGGGCTGGTTCTGATCGACCGTTCGGAGCTTTGGAAAGGTCGCCCCGTCAAATCCCTTACTCAGGGCCTGACGAAAACGGGCGGCCGGAACAATACCGGACGCGTCACGATGTGGCACAAGGGCGGTGGGGCCAAGCGCCTTTACCGTATCGTTGATTTCAAGCGCACCAAGTTCAACATGGCGGCTGTTGTCGAGCGGATCGAATATGACCCGAACCGCACCGCCTTCATCGCGCTGGTGAAATACGAAGATGGCGAACAGACCTATATTCTGGCGCCGCAACGTCTGGCCGTGGGTGACAGCGTGATCGCTGGCGCCAAGACCGACGTCAAACCGGGCAACGCGATGCCGTTCTCGGGGATGCCGATCGGCACGATCGTGCACAACGTCGAGCTGAAGCCCGGCAAGGGTGGCCAAATGGCGCGCGCTGCGGGCACCTATGCCCAATTCGTCGGTCGTGACGGCGGCTACGCGCAGGTGCGCCTGTCGTCGGGCGAGTTGCGGATGGTGCGTCAGGAATGCATGGCGACCGTTGGTGCCGTCTCGAACGCCGATCATTCGAACCAGAACCTCGGCAAAGCGGGCCGCAAGCGTCACATGGGCGTCCGCCCGACCGTGCGCGGCGTTGCCATGAACCCGATCGATCACCCGCATGGTGGTGGTGAAGGCCGGACCTCGGGTGGTCGTCACCCGGTTACCCCCTGGGGTAAAGGGACCAAGGGCAACAAGACCCGCAAGAACAAAGCCACGGACAAATACATCGTCCGTTCGCGCAACGCCAAGAAGGGTCGTTAATCCATGGCACGTTCTCTTTGGAAAGGCCCTTTCGTTGACGCCTATCTGCTGAAAAAAGCAGAAAAAGCGCGCGCTTCGGGCAAAGCCGATGTGATCAAGATCTGGTCGCGTCGTTCCACCATCCTGCCGCAATTCGTTGGTTTGACCTTCGGCGTCTACAACGGGCACAAGCACATCCCGGTGAACGTCACCGAGGAGATGATCGGTCAGAAGTTCGGTGAGTATTCACCGACCCGGACCTATTACGGCCATGCCGCCGACAAGAAAGCCAAGAGGAAGTAAGCCATGGGTAAGGAACAGAATCCGCGCCGCGTGGCGGACAACGAAGCAATGGCCAAGACCAAGATGCTTCGCACCTCGCCGCAAAAACTCAACCTCGTCGCCGCACTGATCCGTGGCAAGAAAGTGGACAAGGCTCTGGCCGACCTCACCTTCTCGAAAAAGCGGATCTCGGACGACGTGAAGAAATGCCTTCAGTCGGCGATTGCCAACGCTGAGAACAACCACGGGCTGGACGTTGATAGCCTGATCGTTGCCGAAGCTTGGGTCGGCAAGAATCTGGTGATGAAACGTGGCCGTCCGCGGGCTCGTGGCCGGTTCGGCAAGATCATGAAGCCGTTTTCGGAAATCACCATCAAGGTGCGTCAGATCGAGGAGCGTGCGTAATGGGTCAGAAGGTCAATCCGATCGGCATGCGCCTCCAGGTCAACCGTACCTGGGACAGCCGCTGGTTCGCTGAATCCAAAGACTATGGGAACCTGCTTCTTGAAGATCTCAAGATGCGTGCGTTCATCCACAAAGAAGCAAAGATGGCGGGCATTTCCCGCGTGATCATCGAACGTCCGCACAAGAAGTGCCGCGTCACGATCCACGCTGCCCGTCCGGGTGTGATTATCGGCAAAAAAGGCGCCGATATCGAAACGCTGCGCAAGAAACTGGCGGCGTTCACCAAGTCGGAGCTGCATCTCAACATCGTTGAAGTGCGCAAGCCCGAACTGGACGCCCAACTGGTGGCAGAATCGATCACCCAGCAGCTGGAACGCCGCGTGTCCTTCCGTCGTGCGATGAAGCGCGCCGTGCAGAACGCGATGCGGATGGGTGCGCTGGGTATCCGGGTGAACGTCGGTGGTCGCCTTGGTGGCGCCGAAATCGCGCGGACCGAATGGTATCGTGAAGGCCGTGTGCCGTTGCACACCCTGCGCGCCGACATAGACTATGCGGTGCACGAAGCCACCACGCCCTACGGCATCATCGGCGTCAAGGTCTGGATCTTCAAAGGCGAGATCATGGAACACGACCCGCAAGCGCATGACCGTCGTCACAGCGAAGCCCAAGAGGGCCCCGCGCCCCGTGGCCCGCGCCGCGACGCCCGGTGAGGAGTATAAAAGATGCTGCAACCGAAACGGACGAAATTCCGCAAACAGTTCAAGGGCCGCATCAGTGGTGAGGCCAAAGGCGGCTTCAGCCTGAACTTCGGTTCTTTCGCGCTGAAAGCCACGGAACCCGAGCGCGTCACCGCGCGGCAGATCGAGGCGGCCCGCCGCGCGATCACCCGCCACATGAAGCGTCAGGGCCGTGTCTGGATCCGCGTTTTCCCGGATGTCCCGGTAACCTCGAAACCTACTGAAGTCCGTATGGGTAAAGGTAAGGGTTCCGTCGATTACTGGGCGGCCAAGGTGAAACCCGGTCGGATCATGTTCGAGATCGACGGCGTGGCAGAATCTGTCGCACGGGAAGCGCTCCGTCTTGGGGCAAACAAGCTTTCCGTCATGACCCGGATTGTTGCCCGCGAAGACTGGTAAGTCAGTCGGGTCAAACCTCGACGAGTGACAGGAGGCTCCGCCGGAAACGGTGGGGCCTTTATCTATTGTTCCGGCTTTCCGCGCGGGTGGTGACAAGAGTTGGGCCTTGGGCAGACCTTGCCGGGCGTGGGCCACCTTTGGTGCGCGCCGATCCCCAGAGCGTCGTCGAATCGACCGCCGGCCCGTTCGACCTTTCGGTTTGTGGTTGGCATGATGTTCTGGCTTGGCCTGTCGCCGGAGGAACAAGATCTGAACGCCGGCCCGGTGACCGTGTTGCCGGCAGGGAAAGAAGCCGGTTGGCGCGCAGGCGAGGCCCGGGTCCACATCCGCAGGATTGCGCCCCGGAAATGGCTTGCTTGCGGTGAGAGTTTGCACCTGGTTGCGCATGCTGATCCTGTTTTCGCCACGCCTTGTGGCACGATATGCGATGTGAGCGTTGCCACGCCCGTTCACCGACGGGTCGAATCTTTCACTTGCCCTTCTTGGCCCCCTCCGCTATTGGACCACATCCAGCGGATTCCGGGTGATCGGGATTCGCTGGTTCATCATTGATCCACCGGGTTCAGTGTTACCCTGCAAACGTGGCAGGGGCGCTCTGGTGATTGAAAAAGGAAATGGCGATGCACGCCTCGGAACTGAAAGCCAAGACGCCCGACCAGCTGCGCGATGAGCTGGTGGCGTTGAAAAAGGAAGCGTTCAACCTGCGCTTCCAACAAGCGACAAATCAGCTTGAAAACACCTCTCGCATGCGCGTCGTCCGTCGTGACGTCGCCCGCATCAAGACGGTTTTGAATCAAAAGGCCGCTGAAGCGGCGGCGAACTGAGGAGCACGCAAATGCCCAAACGTATCCTGCAAGGCACCGTGACCTCGGACAAGAACGAACAGACCATTACGGTTCTGGTCGAGCGCCGTTTCAAGCATCCGTTGCTGCAAAAGACCGTTCGTAAGTCCAAGAAATACCGGGCTCACGACGCGACCAATCAATACAAGGTTGGTGACACCGTCCGCATCGAGGAATGTGCGCCAATTTCGAAGACCAAACGTTGGACGGTCGTAACAAACGCGCAAGCGTAAGTCGCCGTTCTGCCATATCGAAACCCTGGGAATGATTCCCAAAGGTCGGGAGAAACCAAATGATCCAGATGCAGACCAATCTGGATGTTGCTGATAACTCCGGCGCTCGCCGGGTTCAGTGCATCAAGGTCCTGGGTGGTTCCCATCGCCGTTACGCCTCTGTGGGCGACATCATCGTGGTGTCGGTGAAGGAAGCCATCCCGCGCGGTCGCGTGAAGAAAGGTGACGTCCGCAAGGCCGTCGTCGTGCGCACCGCCAAAGAAGTTCGCCGTGAAGACGGCACCGCGATCCGTTTTGACCGCAATGCCGCCGTGATCCTGAACAACCAGGGTGAGCCGGTCGGCACGCGTATCTTCGGCCCGGTGGTCCGCGAGTTGCGTGCGAAGAACTTCATGAAAATCATCTCGCTGGCTCCGGAGGTGCTCTGATGGCTGCGAAGCTTAAAAAGGGCGACAAGGTCGTCGTGCTTGCTGGCAAGGACAAGGGCAAACAAGGCGAGATTTCGTCGGTTTCCCCCAAGAACGGCAAGGCTGTTGTTGATGGCGTGAACATGGCGGTCCGCCATACCCGTCAGACCCAGACCACGCAGGGCGGGCGGATTTCGAAGGCGATGCCGATCGACCTGTCGAACCTGGCGCTGCTGGATGCAAAGGGCAAAGCGACCCGCGTTGGCTTCCGTATGGAAGGCGACAAGAAGGTTCGTTTTGCCAAGACCACCGGGGAGGCCATCTGATGCTGGACCAAGCCACCTATACCCCGCGCCTCAAAGCGCTCTACCTTTCGACGATCCGTGCCGCCTTGAAGGAAGAATTTTCCCTCAAGAACGACATGCAGCTTCCGCGTCTGGACAAGATCGTTCTGAACATGGGCGTTGGCGAAGCGGTGAAGGACACCAAGAAGGTGAAACAGGCCTCGGAAGAGCTGAGCCTGATCGCCGGTCAAAAGGCGGTCATTACCAAGGCGAAGAAATCCATCGCCGGTTTTCGCGTTCGCGAGGAAATGCCGCTGGGCTGCAAAGTCACGCTGCGCGGCGACCGGATGTATGAATTTCTGGACCGTCTGATCACCATCGCTCTGCCCCGCGTCCGCGACTTTCGCGGCGTCAAGGGCACCTCGTTCGATGGCCGTGGCAACTATGCGATGGGCCTGAAAGAGCACATCGTGTTCCCGGAAATCGACTTCGACAAAGTCGATGAGGTTCTGGGCATGGACATCATCATCTGCACCACCGCGAAAACCGACGCGGAAGCGAAGGCGCTGTTGAAGCATTTCAACATGCCCTTCAACAGCTGATCGCGGGAGGAAAGAGTAGAATGGCCAAGAAATCCATGATCGAACGCGAAGTGAAGCGTGAAAAGCTGGTCAAGCGTTATGCTGCCAAGCGCGCCGCACTTAAAGCGATCGTTGAAGATCAGTCCCTGCCAATGGAAGATCGCTTCAAGGCGACCATGAAGTTGGCGGAACTGCCCCGCAATTCGTCCGCCGTTCGGCTGCACAATCGGTGCCAGCTGACCGGTCGTCCGCATGCTTACTACCGTAAGCTCAAACTCTCGCGCATCATGCTGCGCGATCTGGCCTCGTTCGGTCAGATCCCGGGCATGGTCAAGTCGAGCTGGTAAGGAGCAGGTCATGTCGATGAACGATCCTCTCGGCGATATGCTGACCCGTATCCGCAACGCGCAACTGCGCGGCAAGTCCACCGTCAAGACGCCGGCCTCCAAGCTGCGCGCCTGGGTGCTGGATGTGCTTGCGGGCGAAGGCTATATCCGTGGTTATGAAAAGACGACCGGCGCCGATGGCCACCCGGAAATCGTTATCTCGTTGAAGTACTTCGAAGGCACCCCGGTAATCCGCGAACTCAAGCGCGTTTCCACCCCGGGTCGCCGCGTGTATACCAGCGTCAAGGAAATCCCCTCGGTCCGCAACGGCCTTGGTGTTTCCATCGTGTCCACCCCCAAGGGTGTGATGTCGGACGCCCATGCACGCACCGCCAATGTTGGCGGCGAAGTGCTCTGCACCGTCTACTAAGGAGGGCAAGATGTCTCGTATTGGCAAAAAACCGGTCGAGCTGCCCTCGGGGGTTTCGGCCTCAGTGAGCGGCCAGACGGTAGAAGTGAAGGGGCCGAAAGGCACCCGCAGCTTTACCGCGACCGATGATGTGACGATCACGCTGGAAGGCAATGTGATCACGGTGAAACCGCGTGGCACCTCGAAGCGGGCCCGCCAGCAGTGGGGTATGGCCCGCTCGATGGTGGAAAACCTTGCCGTTGGGGTCAGCACCGGCTTCAAGAAAGAACTGGAAATCCAGGGTGTGGGTTACCGCGCCGCGATGACCGGCAATGTTCTGAAGCTGTCGCTGGGTTACAGCCACGAAGTGAACTTCGACGTTCCGGCAGGGGTCACAGTGACCGCTCCGAAGCAAACTGAAATCGTTGTGGAGGGCATTGACCAGCAGTTGGTTGGTCAGGTCGCCGCGAACATCCGCGAGTGGCGTCAGCCCGAGCCCTATAAGGGCAAAGGCATCCGCTACAAGGGCGAGTTCGTCTTCCGCAAGGAAGGCAAGAAGAAGTAAGGGGCGAGAGAGATGGCGAACAACAAACGAGAGCTGTTCCTCAAGCGCCGCCTGCGCGTACGGAACAAACTGCGGGCCATGGCCAATGGGCGTCTTCGCCTTTCGGTCCATCGCTCCAGCAAGAATATCAGCGCTCAGCTGATCGACGACGTCAGCGGCGTGACCGTTGCGGCGGCCTCGACCTTGGAAAAGGATCTGGGCGTGATCGGCAAGAACAACATCGAGGCGGCCACCAAGGTCGGCGCGATGATTGCCGAGCGTGCGAAAAAGGCTGGCGTCGAAGAGTGCTACTTTGACCGCGGCGGTTTCCTCTTTCACGGCAAGATCAAGGCTTTGGCCGATGCTGCCCGTGAAGGCGGACTGAAGTTCTAAGGAGACGATAATGGCAAGGGAAGACAACCGCCGGGACCGTCGCGACGATCGTCGTGAAGAGACCCCGGAATTCGCCGATCGTCTCGTGGCGATCAACCGTGTGTCGAAAACCGTGAAAGGCGGCAAGCGTTTTGGTTTTGCAGCCTTGGTGGTGGTCGGCGATCAACGTGGCCGCGTGGGCTTTGGCAAGGGCAAGGCGAAAGAAGTGCCCGAGGCGATCCGCAAAGCGACCGAGCAGGCCAAGCGCCAGCTTATCCGCGTGCCGCTGCGCGATGGCCGCACGTTGCACCACGACATGGAAGGCCGTCATGGCGCCGGCAAAGTGGTGATGCGGACGGCCGTTGCCGGGACCGGGATCATCGCCGGTGGCCCGATGCGTGCCGTGTTCGAGATGCTGGGCCTTCAGGACGTGGTGGCGAAATCCATCGGGTCTTCGAACCCTTACAACATGATCCGTGCGACCATCGACGGTCTGAAGCAGGAATCGAGCCCCCGTCAGGTCGCGCAGCGTCGCGGCAAGAAAGTGGCCGACATCTTGAAGAAGTCCGACGCTGAAGTCGTCGAAGCCTAAGGAGCAGTGACCATGGCCAAGAAAACCATCGTCGTGCAGCAGTATGCTTCGGCAGCCCGCCGCCCGGACGTGCAACGCCGGACCCTGATCGGTCTGGGTCTGAACAAGGTGAATCGCACACGCGAGCTTGAAGACACCCCCTCGATCCGGGGCATGGTCAACAAGATCCCGCATCTGGCGAAGATCATCGAAGAGCGCGGATAATTCCGCTTTGGCGCGCGAGCCTCTCGCGCGCCATTCAACTGAAACGCCGCGTTTGCCCCGTCCGTCGCTGGTGGGGCAATTCCGGTAAAAGGAGATAGCGACATGAAACTGCATGAACTTTCCGACAATGCGGGCGCTGCCAAAAAGTCCAAACGTGTGGCCCGTGGCCCCGGTTCGGGCAAGGGCAAGACCGCTGGCCGTGGTATCAAGGGCCAGAAATCGCGTTCGGGCGTTTCCATTGGCGGCTATGAGGGCGGCCAGATGCCGCTCTATCGGCGCCTGCCGAAGCGTGGCTTCAACAAGCCGAACCAAAAGCACTATGCCGTGGTGAACCTGGGCCTGATCCAGAAATTCATCGACGCGGGCAAGCTGGATGCGAAAGCCGAGATCAACGGCGAGGCGCTGGTTGTCTCGGGCGTTCTGCGCCGTGTCCTGGACGGTGTCCGGGTGCTGGCGAAGGGCGATCTGAAATCGCCGGTCACGCTGAACGTGCATGGCGCGTCAAAAGCAGCCATCGAGGCTGTTGAAAAAGCCGGCGGCAAGCTGGTGGTGGCGGCGACTGCGGCTGAATAAGCGGTTGTGGGCAGCGCTCTGGCTGCTTACATAGGCAGAAGTTTTCCAAGTGCCGCCGACCGGAAGACGGTTCGGCGGTGCTTTCATGAAAGAGACCGGGCACATGGCATCTGCTGCAGAGCAAATGGCGGCGAACCTCAGCTGGGGCGCCTTGGGTAAGGCGACCGAGCTTCGCCAGCGTATCGTCTTCACGATCGGCTTGCTGATCATCTACCGGCTGGGCACCTATATTCCAGTTCCGGGGATCGACGCGGTCGCGCTGAAGCAATTCATGGACGGGGCGGCTGCCGGTCTTGGCGGGATGCTCTCGATGTTTACGGGGGGTGCGTTGGGGCGGATGGGCATCTTTGCCCTCGGCATCATGCCCTATATTTCGGCCTCGATCATCGTTCAGCTGCTGAGTGCCATGGTGCCAGCGCTCGAGCAGATGAAGAAAGAGGGCGAACAGGGCCGCAAGAAGATCAACCAATATACGCGCTACGCGACAGTCGGGCTTGCGACTTTCCAGGCGTGGGGTCTGGCTGTCAGCCTTGAAAAGGGTGATCTGGCCCATACACCGGGCATGTTCTTTCTGATGTCGGTCGTGGTCACGCTGGTTGGCGGCACCATGTTCCTGATGTGGCTGGGCGAGCAGATCACCGCGCGCGGCATCGGCAACGGCGTTTCGCTGATCATTTTCGTCGGTATCGTGGCGAACATCCCCGCAGCCTTGGCGCAATTCTTTGCGCAGGGCCGCAGCGGTGCAATTTCCGCGCCGGTGGTGCTGGGCGTGATGCTGATGGTGATCGTGGTCATTGGCTTCGTGGTGTTCATGGAGCGGGCCTTGCGAAAGATCCACATCCAGTATCCTCGGCGTCAGGTGGGGATGAAGGTCTATGATGGCGGGTCCAGCCATCTGCCGATCAAGGTCAACCCGGCGGGCGTCATCCCGGCGATCTTTGCAAGCTCGCTTTTGCTGTTGCCGACGACGATCGCGACTTTTTCGGGGGCGCAAACCGGCCCGGTCATGTCGACGATCCTTGCGTATTTTGGCCCCGGCCAGCCGCTTTACCTGTTGTTCTTCGTCGCGATGATCGTGTTCTTCACCTATTTCTACACGGCGAACGTGTCGTTCAAATCTGATGAAGTGGCCGACAATCTGAAAAACCAGGGCGGGTTCATTCCCGGCATTCGTCCGGGGCGGAAGACCGAGGACTATCTGGACTATGTCGTCTCGCGCGTTTTGGTGCTGGGGTCGGCCTATCTGGCGGCGGTCTGCCTTCTGCCCGAAATCCTGCGCTCGCAACTCAGCATCCCGTTCTATTTTGGCGGGACCTCGGTTCTGATCGTGGTTTCGGTGACGATGGATACGATCAACCAGATCCAGTCGCATCTGCTGGCACACCAGTATGAAGGGCTGATCGAGAAGTCTCAGTTGCGCGGCAAAAAGAAATCAGGAACCAAAAAGGCTCCGTCGCGGCGCTAATTGGAAAGGGGCGGCCCATGATCAACGTAATACTTCTTGGGCCCCCGGGTGCGGGCAAGGGCACGCAGGCGCGCATGTTGGTGGAAGAGCGGGGCATGGTCCAGCTGTCCACGGGTGACATGCTGCGCGAGGCGATGCAGTCAGGCAGCGCGATGGGCAAGCTGGTCGCTGGTGTCATGAGCCGTGGTGAGCTGGTCACAGATGAAATCGTGATTGGCCTGATCGAGGAAAAGATCAACGAGGCACAGGGCGCCGGCTTTATCTTCGATGGCTTCCCGCGCACTTTGCCGCAGGCTGACGCCTTGGGCAAGCTCTTGGCGCGCAGCGGCCACAAGCTGGATGCGGTCATCGAAATGCGGGTGGACGATGCTGCGCTGGTCGCGCGGATCACCGGCCGTTTCACCTGCGGCCAGTGCGGCGAAGTCTACCACGACGTGACCAAGCCCACCAAGACGCCGGGCATCTGCGATGTCTGCGGCTCGGGCGATTTGAAACGGCGCTCTGACGACAACGAAGACAGCCTCAAGCAGCGGCTGATGGAATACTACAAAAAGACCGCGCCGCTGATCGGCTACTATTACGCGTTGGGCGATCTGTTCAGTGTTGACGGTCTGGGCGAGATAGACGACGTCGCGGCCGAGATTTCCCGCATCCTTGACCAAGGGCGGGATTAAGGCAGGGGTGGTGCTTGACGCGGAGGGCAAATCCCTCTAGGTCACACCGTCTCGTATGAGAATCGTTTCGGATTTCGGGGTTGCTCCGCGTCCGGAACGGCAAGTGGCCCGAAGGCGGTGCTTTCGGGCTTTCGGTTGTGAAAAAAGGTTCTGGGGTTACGGAACCGCAACAAAGAAGGAAAACACGTTTGGCACGTATTGCTGGCGTCAACATTCCGACGGGGAAACGTGTCCCCATCGCTTTGACCTATATCACCGGTATCGGGAACCACGCCGCAGAGAAAATCTGCGAAGCTGTTGGAATCGACCGCACCCGTCGCGTGAACGAGCTTTCGGATGCCGAAGTGCTTGCGATCCGCGAACATATCGACGCGAACCACACCGTGGAAGGCGACCTGCGTCGCGAAACCACGATGAACATCAAGCGCCTGATGGACCTTGGCTGCTACCGCGGCCTTCGCCATCGTCGCAACCTGCCCGTGCGCGGCCAGCGCACCCACACGAACGCTCGCACCCGCAAGGGCCCTGCGAAAGCGATCGCTGGCAAGAAGAAATAAGGGGAGGGTTCGCTAATGGCACGTGATAAAACCCGTATGAAGCGCAAAGAGCGCAAGAACATCGCCACTGGCGTTGTCCATGTGAACTCGTCCTTCAACAACACCAAAATCCTGATTTCCGACGTGCAAGGGAACGCGATTTCGTGGTCTTCCTCGGGCACGATGGGCTTCAAGGGGTCGCGCAAATCGACGCCTTACGCGGCGCAGATGGCTGCCGAAGACGCTGCCCGCAAGGCACAGGAACACGGCATGAAAACCGTGGATGTCGAAGTGCAGGGCCCCGGTTCGGGCCGTGAATCCGCGCTGCGGGCGTTGGCTGCTGCCGGCCTGAACGTCACCTCGATTCGTGACGTTACGCCGATGGCGCATAATGGTTGCCGCCCGCCGAAACGCCGCCGGGTCTGAACTTTATTTTTCGACCCGGGCCGCGCGTCATTCGCGCGGCCCGGGTCATACGCATTTATCCTCGGGCGTCCTGGACTTACGGACATGGGTCTGGGACTGGAATGGAGGCGGAACGCATGATCCACAAGAATTGGGCAGAGCTGATCAAACCGGCGCAGCTTGACGTGAAGCCGGGCAACGACCCGCATCGTCAGGCCACGGTGATCGCTGAACCTCTCGAGCGGGGCTTCGGCCTGACGCTCGGCAACGCGCTGCGCCGCGTGTTGATGTCGTCGCTGCAAGGCGCGGCCATCACCTCGGTGCAAATCGACAACGTGCTGCACGAATTTTCCAGCGTCGCCGGTGTGCGTGAAGACGTCACCGATATCGTGCTGAACCTCAAGGGCGTGGCTTTGCGGATGGACGTCGAAGGCCCGAAGCGCCTGTCGATTTCGGCCAAGGGCCCCGGTATCGTTACTGCGGGTGACATCTCGGAATCGAGCGGCATCGACGTTCTCAACAAGGACCATGTGATCTGCCACCTCGATGATGGTGCAGATCTGTTCATGGAACTGACGGTCAACACCGGCAAAGGCTATGTCGCCGCCGACAAGAACCGCCCGGAAGATGCGCCCATCGGGCTGATCCCGATCGACGCGATCTATTCGCCGGTGAAAAAGGTCAGCTACGAAGTGCAGCCGACCCGCGAAGGTCAGGTGCTGGACTATGACAAGCTGACGATGAAGGTGGAGACTGACGGTTCGTTGACGCCGGATGATGCCGTCGCCTATGCCGCGCGTATCTTGCAAGACCAACTGGGCATTTTCGTCAACTTCGACGAGCCGGAATCGGCGTCGAAAGCGGATGCGGACGAGGGTCTGGAATTCAACCCGCTGCTGCTGAAGAAGGTCGACGAGCTGGAACTGTCGGTTCGTTCGGCGAATTGCCTGAAGAACGACAACATCGTCTATATCGGCGATCTGATCCAGAAAACCGAAGCCGAGATGCTGCGCACTCCGAACTTTGGCCGCAAGTCCTTGAACGAAATCAAGGAAGTGCTGTCAGGCATGGGTCTGCACCTTGGCATGGAAGTCGAGGATTGGCCGCCGGAGAACATCGAAGATCTGGCCAAACGTTTCGAAGACCAGTTCTGATCGGCACCCGTGCCGAGTGACCAATACGGGGGGCGCGGTTTCCAAGCCCCCCGAAATGCCCGGACTGCCGGGGAACAGATGGCGCAAGCCCAAGGTGAGTGACCCATTCGAGGGTTGCCGGACAAAGCAAAACGAGACGATAGGAGAATATCATGCGTCACGCCCGCGGTTATCGCCGCCTGAACCGTACCCACGAACACCGCAAGGCGCTGTTCGCCAACATGTGCGGCTCGCTCATTGAACATGAGCAGATCAAGACCACGCTGCCGAAAGCCAAGGAACTGCGCCCGATCATCGAAAAGATGATCACGTTGGCCAAGCGCGGCGATCTGCATGCGCGCCGCCAGGCGGCCTCGCAGCTCAAGCAGGACCAGTATGTCGTCAAGCTGTTCGACATTCTCGGGCCGCGTTACAAGGACCGTGCCGGTGGCTATGTGCGCGTTCTAAAGGCCGGTTTCCGCTATGGGGACATGGCGCCGATGGCGATCATCGAATTCGTTGATCGCGATCCGAATGCCAAAGGCGCCGCCGACAAGGCTCGTGTCGAGGCAGAGAACGCTGAAGCTTGAGCCAATCTGGTCGAACAAAATGGAAATCCCGCCTTTCGGGCGGGATTTTTCATTTTGTGGCCTGTCAGGCTCGATTGAGGCCGGTTTCCTGCCTCAGATCAAAGACACGCTTCTGGTAGCGTTCGATTAATGACGATAGTTCAGCCGGGGAAACCGGCGTTGCGCCGATGAATTCCAGCAGGTCAGTTCGCATCTTGTCGGGAAGTTGCATCAGGCTGGAAAACAACTTGGGGTCAATGTTACGCACGAGAATCTACCATGTGGTTCAAATAATTCGAACAATTTAAGGTTGACGGCTTATGGAGCAACCTGTCTAAAAGGACAGGTAATCAGGGTAAACGTAATGTCTCAAAAGAGTTCGATCGATCTTCATCTGCACGAGCTCGCGCGGGTCGCACCGAATGGCTATTACGTCGGCTTGCACATTCGTTTGGCCGCTCCGCTGATGAGCTTTATGACCTATCCGCAAGCGTGGATGGATCATTATACCGAGCAAGCTTTCGCACTTCGTGACCCGACAATTGCTTGGGGGTTCTCGACGACCGGTGCCGTTCGCTGGAGCGAAATGACGATCCCTGACCCTTTTGGCATTCTCGTTCAGGCCGCAAACCATGGCCTGCGTTACGGTGTTACCCTGTCTTGCGGCCCGATTTCATCGCGCACCATTGCGTCAGTCGCCCGTGGAGACAGAGAGTTTTCGCTCGCCGAGATTGCCAGGGTTCAGACCCTTGTGCGGCAATTGCACGAGATGACCGAACCGCCGGAATTCCTGACAAAAGCCCAAATTGAAGCCCTGCGGCTGATTGCAGCAGGAGATCGCCATGCGGCAGCCGCCGCCAAGCTTGGCATTTCGGAGAGCGCACTGAAAGCGCGTCTGTTGGCCGCGCGCGAGCGGCTGATGGCGCGCACAATGGCCGAGGCCATTCAGCGCGCCAAAGACACGCGGCTGCTCTGACCGGCAGGTCTCCTAACACGCAGGGACGCGAGTTCCTCAACCCACCTGGAGACTGCTGTCATGCAAATAACCACCCTTTCATTCGAGAACATGCACAACCACGGCGAGCTTTTCGCGAACCTGTTTCGTGCCAGAAAGGAAAGCTTCATCATTCAGAAAAAGTGGAAGCTGCCCGAAGCCCTCGGCATGGAGTTCGATCAGTATGACACCCCGCAAAGCCGCTGGATTGCCGTGCACGAATTTGGCGAGGTGCTGGCGGGCATTCGCCTGACGCCGACCACCGCGCAATGCGGGATCTACAGCTATATGATCCGCGATGCGCAGCGCGGCTTGCTGGATTCGATTCCCTCCGATCTGCTGGAAAGCGATGCGCCGGTGGCCGAAACCGTGTGGGAATGTTCACGGGTGTTCGTGTCGAACAAGACGCCGATGGCGAACCGGCTGCGGGTCCATGCGATGATGATCGAGGCGATGGTCAAAACGTCGCGAGACCTTGGGGCGACGCAAATTCTGGCGTTGACGGCGGCAAGCTGGCCGCTGTGGACGGTGCGCTGCGGGCTGGATGCGCGGGCGGTCGGGCGCAAGGTCTTTATTGATGATGGCTACTATCAGTGCGTCGCATTCGATCTTAGCGCCAAGCTGCACTAGGCGCGGGGTTCGTCGTCGAGGCGATGGCGCTGTCATTCGACAAAGACGTGCCGCTGCCTCGGCCGCAATCCGGGCTTCCACCACGCCGTCAGGGGCGCTAGGTAGGGCTATGTCCGATCTGTTCGACACCGCCCCATCCTCCAGCCAGCCCGAGGCGCCGCGGCCCTTGGCTGACCGGATTCGTCCGGCCGCCCTGTCCGAGGTGATCGGTCAGGCGCATGTGCTGGGCCCCGAGGGGCCGCTGGGGGCGATGCTGGCTGCGGGGTCGCTGTCGTCGCTGGTTCTTTGGGGGCCGCCGGGGGTGGGCAAGACCACGATCGCGCGCCTGCTGGCCGCCGAGTCCGACCGCAGCTTTGTGCAGATCAGCGCGATTTTCACCGGCGTGCCGGAACTGCGAAAGGTTTTTGATGCGGCAAAGCTGCGCCGCAGCCAAGGCCGTGGCACGCTTTTGTTCGTTGATGAGATCCACCGCTTCAACAAGGCACAGCAGGACAGCTTTTTGCCGCATATGGAGGATGGCACCCTCCTGCTGGTCGGCGCGACCACCGAGAACCCCAGTTTCGAGCTGAATGCCGCTTTGCTCAGCCGCGCGCAGGTGATCGTTCTTGAACGGCTGTCGCTGGCTGATCTGGAGCGGTTGGCGCAACGCGCCGAACAGGCACTGGGCAGGGCGATACCGCTCAAGGCTCCGGCACGCGAGGCGCTGCTCGAGATGGCCGATGGCGACGGGCGCGCGCTGCTCAATCTGATCGAACAGGTGATGGCGTGGAAGCCTGGCCCGCCTCTGGATACCGAGGCGCTTTCGACCCGGCTCATGCGCCGCGCCGCGAAATACGACAAATCGGGCGACGCGCATTACAACCTGATTTCGGCGCTGCACAAATCGGTTCGCGGGTCGGATCCCGACGCGGCGCTATACTGGTTTGCGCGGATGCTGGAAGGCGGCGAAGATCCCCGCTTTCTGGCCCGCAGGCTGACCCGAATGGCGGTCGAAGACATCGGGCTGGCTGATCCGCAGGCGCAGACGATCTGTCTGCACGCCTGGGAAACCTACGAGCGACTGGGCAGCCCAGAGGGCGAACTGGCGCTGGCGCAGTCGGTGATCTACCTCGCACTCGCACCAAAGTCGAACGCAGGCTACATGGCCTACAAGGCCGCGCGTGCCGAGGCCCGGCGCACCGGCTCTGAACCGCCACCCAAGCATATTCTGAATGCGCCGACCAAGCTGATGGAAAAGCAGGGCTATGGCGCGGGCTATGCTTATGACCACGATGAGGAAGGCGGTTTTTCGGGGCAAAACTACTTTCCCGAAACGATGCGCCGTCCGGTGCTGTATCAGCCCGTCGAGCGCGGCTTTGAACGCGAGTTGAAAAAGCGTATTGATTGGTTTGCCAAGCAGCGCGAAAAGCGCGGCGGTTGACTTTCAAGATGCCGCGACCCAAGAGAGACGCATGAGTCCGACCCTTTTCTCTGTTGCCCTTGGTGGCGCCCTTGGCGCTACGGCGCGCTATCTTGTGAATTCCACCGCAACGCGGGTGATGGGGCATGGCTTTCCGTATGCCACGCTGTTCGTCAACGTGCTTGGGTCGCTCTTGATGGGGGCGTTGGTGGTGGTGCTGGCGCAAAAGGGCGGAACCCGGTTCGCGCCCTTCCTGATGACCGGGGTGCTGGGGGGCTTCACGACGTTTTCGGCGTTTTCACTGGATGCGGTAACGCTGTGGGAACGTGGGCAGACCGGGCTTGCGGCAGGTTATGTGCTGGGCACGGTCATCTTGACGCTGGGGGCGCTTTTCACCGGCATGACATTGGCACGGGGATGGTTCGCATGAGCACGGGCGTGAAATTGCTGACAGTTTCGGTGGACGAGGGCGAACAGCGGCTGGACCGTTGGCTGAAGCGGCGCTTTCCGCAGGTCAACCAGATTGCGGTCGAAAAGATGTGCCGCACCGGGCAGATCCGGGTCGATGGTGGCCGCGTCAAGGCCGCCAGCCGCGTGGTGCCCGGCCAGACTGTGCGCGTGCCGCCCTTGCCCGATGCCGAGGTGGTGGCGCGCCAACGTGCCGAACGCCCGACCGGGCCGCAGGTGGGCGACGAAGACACCAAGATGATTCAGGCCGCCGTGCTTTGGCGCGACGAACACATCATCGCGCTGAACAAGCCGCCGGGGCTGCCGTCGCAAGGCGGCTCGGGCTTGGGCGGGCGGCACGTCGATGGGCTGACCGAGGCGCTGAAATTCGGCTTCAAGGATCGCCCGAAACTGGTGCATCGGCTGGACAAGGACACCTCGGGCGTGTTGCTGCTGGCGCGCACCGACCGGGTGGCGCGGGCGCTATCGGAAAGCTTTCGGCACCGCACCACGCGCAAGATCTATTGGGCGGTGGTGGCGGGGGTGCCGAACCCGCGGATGGGCACAATCCGCTTTGGTCTGGTCAAGGCGCCGGGCCGCGGCGGCCATGGCGAGGGTGAAAAGATGCTGTGCATCCACCCTTCGAAGATCGACCAGACCGAAGGTGCCAAGCGCGCCACCACCGATTACGCGGTGCTGTCGATGCTGGGGAGTCGCGCGGCATGGGTGGCGATGGTGCCGATCACCGGGCGCACCCATCAGCTGCGTGCCCATATGGCGGAACTGGGCCACCCGATCGTCGGCGACGGCAAATATGGCGGATCGGGGCAAGAGAACCTCGGCGATGGCTGGGGCGCGCAGCTGGGCGGCGACATCAGCCGAAAGCTACATCTGCACGCGCGCTCGATCACCTTTCAGCACCCGATCACCAAAAAGACCGTCACCCTGACCGCCCCCCTGCCGGACCATATGGCGCGGACATGGAAGACCCTCGGCTGGTCCGAAAACGACGTGCCCGCCGACCCGTTCGGGGATGAGGAATGACGCTGAAGCTGGTGGTGTTCGACGTGGATGGAACCTTGTCGGACAGTCAGGCGATGATCTATGGCTCGATGTCAGAGGCGTTTGGGACGGCGGGATTGCCGACCCCCGCTTTGGCGCAGGTTCTGGAGATTGTCGGGCTGTCCTTGCCGCAGGCGGTGGCACGCCTTGCCCCGGATCTGGGGTCGGATCGGGTGGCGGCGGTCGTTGCCAACTACAAGTCCAGCTATTTTACGCAACGCGCCGAAACGCCGGCGCCACTATACCCCGGCGCGCTGGAATGTGTGCAGCGACTGGCCCGGCGCGACGATCTGGTCTTGGGAATAGCGACGGGTAAATCGCGCCGGGGCCTTGACGCGCTGTTGGCGCATTACGGGCTGGGCGGGCTTTTCGTCACGCGGCAGGTGGCTGATGACCATCCGTCCAAGCCAAACCCGTCGATGCTGTTTGCCGCGCTCAACGAGGCAGGTGTTTGCGCGAAGGACGCGGTGATGATTGGCGACACCACATTTGATATCGAAATGGGGGCGGCGGCGGGCGTGGCCACGATCGGGGTCAGTTGGGGCTATCATTCGGTGCCGGATCTGTTGGCCGCCGGGCCTGCCCGGATGGTGGACAGTTTTGCAGAGCTTGAACGCGCCGTGGACGAAATCTGGGAGGACGCATGAGCAGTTGGACGGCAAAGCGCTTCTGGAAAGAAGCGCAGGTGGTCGCCGCTCCGGGCGGGTATACGGTTCATCTGGACGGTCGCCCGATCAAGACCCCGACCCGGGCGGCCTTGGTGGTGCCGACTGTGGCGATGGCCGCGGCGATCGCCGCCGAGTGGGATGCGCAGCAAGGTGTCATTGATCCGCGCGGCATGCCTGTAACCCGGTCCGCCAATGCGGCGATCGACAAGGTGCGCCCGCAACATGCCGAAGTGGCGGCGCTGATTGCTGAATACGGCGGCACCGATCTGCTGTGTTACCGCGCGGGCACCCCGCCGCGTCTGGTGGCGCAACAGGCCGCAGCCTGGGATCCGCTGCTGGACTGGGCCGAGACCAGCTTTGGCGCGCGGCTGACCACGACCGTGGGCGTGGTGCCAGTGCCGCAGTCCGCCACCGCGCTGGCGGCGCTGATGGCGCAGGTCACTGCGATGGACGACTTCCAGTTGGCGGCCCTGCATGATCTGGTCGGGATCAGCGGTTCGCTGGTGCTGGGGCTTGCCGTCGCAGCGGGGCGGCTGAGTGCCGAAGACGCATGGGTCATTTCACGAATCGACGAGGCCTGGCAGATCGCCCAATGGGGCGCTGACGACGAGGCCGAGGCCGAGGCCGAGATCAAACGTGCGGCACTGATTCATGCCCGGCGATTCTGGGAACTGCTGGCTGACCCGACGTAAGGTTCGGCTTTGCCGCGCGCGGCACGCCTATTCTTTCGTCATATGCCAAAAGGTTCCGCAACCGGTTTGGATATCTTCCCCATGGACCCTTGACTGCGTGTTTCGAAATGGACCAAACTCTTACCACTGGGGATAAACCTCACAGAATAGTCTTTACCCGCAAGGGCGGACAGAACCGTCCCGCAACAGGACGGCAACTCAGGAAGAGGTAGCTATGAAAAAATCCGTATTTCTTGGCACGTTGGCTGCGGCCGGCCTGACGGCAGGCCTCGCGGCTGCCAGCACGCTGGACGATGTAAAAGCACGTGGCGAGCTGAACTGCGGCGTGAACACCGGTCTGGTCGGCTTTGCCGCGCCGGACGCGAATGGCAACTGGTCGGGCTTTGACGTGGCGATCTGTAAAGCCGTCGCGGCCGCCGTGCTGGGTGACGCGTCGAAAGTCAAATATGTGCCGACGTCGGGTCAGACCCGCTTTACCGCGCTGGCCTCGGGTGAGGTTGACGTGCTGGCCCGGAACTCCACCTGGACCTTCTCGCGCGATACCGACCTCAAGTTGGATTTCGTGGGGGTCAACTACTATGACGGTCAGGGCTTCATGGTCCGCAAAGATCTGGGCGTTTCGTCGGCCAAGGAACTGGAAGGTGCGACCATCTGCATTCAGACCGGCACCACGACCGAGCTGAACCTGGCAGACTTCTTCAAATCCAACAACATGAACTATCAGCCGATCGCCATCGATTCGAACGCTGAGGGTGAACAGCAGTACCTTGCCGGTGCTTGCGATGCCTACACCACCGATGCGTCGGGCCTTGCCGCGACCCGTGCGGCTTTTGCCGATCCGGAAAACCACATCATCCTGCCGGAAATCATCTCGAAAGAGCCGCTGGGGCCTGCCGTGCGTCATGGCGACAACCAGTGGGGCGACATCGTCCGCTGGACGCTGAACGCGCTGATCGCCGCCGAAGAATACGGCGTGACCTCGGCCAATCTGGAAGAGCTGTCGAAAGGCACCACGAACCCAGAGATCAACCGTCTTCTGGGCACCGAGGGTGATCTGGGTGCGATGACCGGTCTGGACAAGGATTGGGCGAAACGCGCGATCGCCGTTTCGGGCAACTATGGCGAAATCTTCGCCGCGACGATCGGTGAATCGACCCCGATCGGTCTGGCCCGCGGCCTGAATGGCCAGTGGACGCAAGGCGGCCTGCTTTATTCGCCGCCGTTCCGTTGATCTGACAACTTGGCGGGCGCGCAGGGGGGCTTCCTGCGCGCCCGTTTCGACTACCCAACAGGGGCCAACCTGACAGCGCGGGGCGTGAGACCTCAAAACATGGCAAATGCCAGAGGCGCTTTCGGGATCAGGGGAAAATAGAATGACAAGCATGACCGGCGTGCCGAAACAGGGTTTTCGGCTTAGTCAACTCATTTACGATACGCGCTATCGTTCGCTAACCATTCAGGTCGTTGTTTTCATGTTGTTCATGCTGGGCGCGGCCTGGCTGGTGGATAATACGATCCGCAACCTTCAGGCGCT
The DNA here is from genome assembly GCA_002422085.1 of Rhodobacteraceae bacterium UBA6197. Taxonomy (GTDB): domain Bacteria; phylum Pseudomonadota; class Alphaproteobacteria; order Rhodobacterales; family Rhodobacteraceae; genus UBA6197. The sequence continues at coordinate 103,048 of DISZ01000006.1, read as the reverse complement.
TGGCAAAGACTTCAACTTCGGGTTCCTGACCTATCGCTCGGGGTATGACATCGGGCAGACGCTCATCCCCTATACCAACGACAGCTCTCATGCCCGTGCGGCGTTGATCGGGCTGCTGAACACGCTGTTGATTTCGTCTTTGGGCTGCATCGCGGCGACGGTGATCGGGGTCTTCGTCGGTGTCCTGCGGCTTTCGAAAAACTGGCTCGTGGCACGGCTGATGACGGTCTACGTCGAAGTGTTTCGAAACGTGCCGGTGCTGCTGTGGATCCTTATCATTCTGGCAATCTTTACCGAGGTGATGCCGGCCCCCAATGCCTATCGTGTGACAGATCAGATGCTGGCCGAAGGCGTACAACCCGCCGCCACGATGGTGCTATTCGATACGATCGCACCAACGAATCGCTACACCGCCATTCCCTCGATCGGCTTTTCGCGGTCGCTGGGCGGGTTTGACACCAGCTTCATGCCGATCTCGTTCAACTTTCTGGCAATGGTTGCGGCACTGGGTCTGGGGATCTTTTTCAACCGTCGGGTGCTGGCGACAGCGAAGGCCGTGCAAGAGGCCACGGGCGATCGCCCGGTGACGTGGTGGAAAAGCATCCTGCTGTTGGTGGGGCCGTTGCTGGCGGTGATGATCGCGCTGGGCTTTCATCTGAACCTGCCGGCGCTGAAGGGCTTCAACTTTGCCGGTGGGCTGAACGTGACCAATGCTTTCGTGGTGCTGTGGCTGGCGCTGTCGCTATACACCGGAGCCTTCATCGCCGAGATCGTGCGGGCCGGGGTTCTGGCGATTTCGAACGGCCAGACCGAGGCCGCCTTTGCGCTGGGTTTGCGCCCGGGGCGCACGATGAACCTTGTGATCCTGCCGCAGGCGCTGCGCGTCATCATCCCGCCGCTGATCTCACAGTTCTTGAACCTGACCAAGAACTCGTCACTGGCAATCGCCGTAGGCTATATGGATCTGCGCGGCACGCTTGGGGGCATCACGCTGAACCAGACGGGACGCGAACTGGAATGCATCTTGCTGATGATGCTGATCTATCTGGCCATCAGCCTCGTCATCTCGGGGGTGATGAACGTCTACAACAACTCCGTCAAGCTGAAGGAGCGTTGAGATGAGCCCTACACAATCCGATTCAATAGCCTTTGTTCGCAGCGAGATGCTGCCGCAAAAGCCTGCGCCCGTCAGCGAGGCGGGGGCGATCCGATGGCTGAGAGAGAACCTGTTTTCAAGCCCGCTCAACACGCTGTTGACCCTGATAGGTGCCTATGTCGTCTATTGGCTGGTAACGCATTCGCTGCCTTGGCTGTCGCATTCGGTGTGGACCGCCGGATCGGTTTCCGAATGCCGACAGATCATTACCGACACCTGGGGCGCAGATGCGACCGGGGCCTGCTGGGCGGTCATCCGCGAACGCTGGTCGCAGTTCATCTTTGGTTTCTACCCATGGCAGATGGTCTGGCGCCCGGTGCTGGCCTTCGTGCTGTTGCTGGTTGCCATCGCACCGGTGCTGTTCTCGGCATTGCCACGCAAGATGCTGACATTTTCGCTGATCTATCCGCTTTTGGCGATCTGGCTGCTTTGGGGCGGTAGCGCCTGGACCGAACTGGTCGTGTTGGCAGGGTTTGTTCTGGGTTGGGCGACCTATGTCGCCCTGTCCAAGGGCAGCACGCTGATTGCCGTGATTGCAGCGGTTCTGGTGCCGATCCTGTGGTGGAAGTTTGCGGCCGCACCAACCACCGAAGTGCTGCAGAACGTCATTTCGTTGTCGATCCCGAAGGTGTCCTCAAGCGACTTTGGCGGCTTTCTTCTGGCTGTGACGCTGGGGGTGGGCGGCATCGTGATGTCCTTGCCGTTGGGCATTGTCCTTGCACTGGGACGTCAATCCGACATGTTTCTGGTCAAGTCCCTGTCCGTCGGCTTTATCGAATTCATTCGTGGTGTGCCACTGATCACGCTGCTGTTCGTGGCCTCGCTGTTGCTGAACTATTTCCTGCCGCCGGGAACGAACTTTGACATCATCTTGCGGGTGATGATTCTGGTCACGCTGTTCGCGGCGGCCTATATCGCCGAGGTCATCCGGGGCGGGCTTGCGGCCTTGCCGCGCGGCCAATACGAGGCGGCAGATGCGCTAGGCCTCGATTACTGGAAGGCACAGCGGCTGATTATTTTGCCGCAGGCGCTGAAAATCTCGATCCCCGGGATCGTGTCGACCTTCATCGGCATGTTCAAGGATACTACTCTGGTCGTCTTCGTGGGGCTCTTTGACCCGCTGAAGGGCGTTCCGGATTTCGTTCGTGCCGATTTCAACTGGAAGGGCATCTACTGGGAGCCTTTCATCTTTACCGGCGCGATCTTCTTCATCTTCAATTTCAGCATGTCGCGGTACTCGATGTATCTCGAACGCAAGCTGCAACGTGACCACCATTAAGGAGCAAGCCCATGGCGGAACCGCACTTCCAGCGTGAGATCGACCGCAGCCACATGATGGTCAGTGATGAGGTCGCGATCCAGATCAGCCAGATGAACAAATGGTATGGCACTTTCCATGTGCTGCGCGAGATCGACCTGACGGTCAACCGTGGCGAACGTATCGTCATCGCCGGGCCCTCTGGATCGGGTAAATCGACGCTGATCCGCTGCATCAACCGACTGGAGGAACACCAGTCGGGGCAGATCATCGTGGATGGCACCGAACTGACCTCGGATCTCAAGAATATCGACAAGGTGCGTTCAGAGGTCGGGATGGTGTTTCAGCACTTCAACCTGTTCCCGCATTTGACGATCCTCGAGAACCTGACCTTGGCGCCAATCTGGGTGCGCAAGACGCCCAAGAAAGAAGCCGATGAGACGGCGATGTATTTCCTTGAGAAGGTCAAGATCCCCGAACAGGCGCAAAAATACCCCGGTCAATTGTCGGGCGGACAACAGCAGCGCGTGGCGATCGCGCGGTCGCTGTGCATGAAACCGCGGATCATGCTGTTTGACGAACCGACCTCGGCGCTGGATCCGGAGATGATCAAAGAGGTGCTCGACACGATGATCGAGCTGGCCGAAGAGGGGATGACGATGCTATGTGTGACCCACGAAATGGGTTTTGCCCAAGCCGTGGCAAACCGCGTGATCTTTATGGATCAGGGCCAGATCGTCGAACAAAACAATCCGCACGACTTCTTCAACAACCCGCAGTCGGATCGGACCAAAATGTTCCTGAGCCAGATCCTCGGGCACTAGGCGGGGCAGGGGCCGGAGGCGCTTCTCCGGCGCACGCAAGGCCGTGCCAAGCAACTACCCTGACCAGGCTGAACGGAACAGGCGCGCCCCGAGTGGAGCGCGCCTGTTGCATCAGCGACCAGCGGGCAGGAAGAAATCCAGCACCGAGCCCTCACCCGCGCGCAGATCTCCCCAATCGTCGATCTGAAAATCCACGACCAAAGTGGCGGTCGTTGGATATCGGTTGAAATCGGGGTTCATCGGCACGCGGGCGGGCAGGGTGCGGGCAAACTCTGCAATGCCGGGGTTATGGCCGATCATCATCACCGAATGGGCCGTGGCCGTTTTCAACGTGGCCAGCATCAGATCGGGCGAGGCATTGTAAAGCTCGTCGATGAAACGCACCACCGGGCGCACCTCCAGAACGGCGGCGGTGGTGGCCTCCCATGTCTGGCGGGTGCGCAGCGCCGTCGAACAGAGCACCTCTTCAGGCTCATATCCGCGCGAGGCCAGCCAATCGCCCAGTTCGCGTGCTGCCCGCGTTCCGCGCCCATTCAATGGACGGTCAAAATCGGCCATCCGCGGATCGTCCCAAGACGATTTCGCGTGGCGGGTAAGGATCAGGCGACGGTGTCCTTGCGGTGTCATCTGTGAAATTGCCTCATATGCCATTCTGATTGTTCCGGCAGCCTGCCATAGGCAATGCTTGCCGGGCAAGCGCGCCGAACGTTGCACCCCAAAGAAAGGCAATCCTTCCCCGCTGCCTGATCCAGAAAGCCATGGCAGGCCGCGACATCATAGCCCGTTCGCGCCAGTGCTTTCACCGGACAAGCCGTTCGACACGGCTGGGGGCAGGCGTCACAGGGGCGCTCAGGTTGCGGTGCGCGCGGCAGATCCAGCCTTTCGGGTATCGCCAAAGCCCCGCGATATGAGGCAAAAAGCCCCATGGTCTCGTGCACCAATAGCGACACCGGAGAAGCCCAAGCCCGGCCCGAGCGCAGCGCCCAATCGTAGAAGGGTGCGTAAGGGGGGCCGCCAAAGGGAAACAGCGCGGCACCGCCAAAGTCATGCGCAAGCCGCCCGATGACGCGCCGCGACCATCGGTCCAGAGGATCTTTCATACCGTCACGAAACTCAGCGCTGGCGGTGACATGGGCCCAAAAGCCTGGCTCGGCGGGGGACAAAAGCACCAGGGTGCCAACGCCCGGCAGGTCGTCGTCCGGCGTCGGGTGAAACATCCCCGAGACGAACAAAGCGTTTGCCTCTGCCGCCGCTTTGATCGCGGCCTGCGTCATTCGTGGCGCGGTTTGACCCGCGGTTCGGTCGAACGGATCAGGCTGCCGGCGCCGTGGTCGGTGAACAGTTCCAGCAGGCAGGCGTTGCGCACTCGCCCATCCAGAATCACGACCGCCCGCACCCCGTCTTCAAGCGCCTTCAGGGCGGTTTCGGTCTTGGGTATCATCCCCCCGGCAATCACCCCGGAAGCCGTCAGTGCACTGACCTCTTTGGGGGTCAGTTCGGTCATTACCTCGCCGGCGGCATTCTTGACCCCCGACACGTCGGTCAGCAATAACAGCCGGTCGGCCTTCAGCGCGCCGGCAATCGCGCCAGCCGCGGTGTCGCCATTCACGTTAAAAGTCTCGTTATCCGCCATGCCCGTCGCAACCGGCGCAACAACGGGAATGATTCCCGCGCCGTAAAGATCGCGCAACACCTGCACGTTCATCTCGACAGGGCGGCCGACGAAGCCCAAATCAGGATCGTCGGCTTCGCAAACCATCAAGTCGTCGTCCTTGCCCGAAATTCCGACCGCGCGACCTCCTTGATCGTTGATCGCCTGCACGATGCGCTTGTTGACCAGACCTGAAAGCACCATTTCGACAACCTCGACGGTCGCCTTGTCGGTCACGCGCTTTCCGCGCACAAACTCTGATTTGATGCCCAACCTTGCCAGAAGATCGTTGATCATCGGTCCGCCACCATGCACCACCACCGGATTCATGCCGACCTGCCGCATCAGGACGATGTCTCGGGCAAACTCTGCCATCGCCTCTTCGTCGCCCATCGCATTGCCACCAAATTTCACGACGACGACTGCGCCGGTGTAGCGCTGCATATAGGGCAGCGCCTCGGACAGGGTGCGGGCGGTGGCGATCCAGTCACGGTTCATGGTCTGCTTTCTCATCTTGGCCCCCGGGATTTGCCAAAGTGTTACGGCCTTCGCGCCTGCGTGCCAAGGGGTTCGGCGCCCGTTGCGCGTGGCGATAAAAAGACTAGGGTTCAGAGCATGATAACGGGGGCGAAAAATGACCACAGATGACCGAAAAGTTATGGTTCTTACTGGGGCAAGCCGGGGGATCGGTCACGCGACCGTGCAGCGATTCGCCGCTGAAGGATGGCGCATCATCACATGCTCGCGCGATCCGATCCCCGACAAGTGCCCATGGGGCGGCGGCCGCGAGGACCATATTCAACTGGACCTGTCGGACCCGTCAAAAACCATCGACGCGATCGAAACGATCCGGGGCAAGCTGAATGGTCATCTGAATGCGCTGGTCAACAACGCGGGTATTTCACCCAAGGGGCCGGGCGGCAGCCGCCTCAATACGCTGGACACCGACCTGCGTACCTGGGGCCAGGTGTTCCATGTCAACTTTTTTGCCTCGATCGTGCTGGCGCGCGGGCTGCGGCAAGAGCTGTCGGCGGCGAAGGGCTCGGTCGTCAACGTCACCTCGATTGCGGGCAGTCGTGTTCACCCGTTTGCAGGCGCCGCCTATGCCACGTCCAAAGCCGCGCTGAAGGCGTTGACGCGGGAAATGGCTCATGACTTCGGTCCGCTTGGCGTGCGTGTGAATGCCATCGCACCGGGCGAAATCGAAACATCGATCCTGTCACCGGGCACGGAAAAGATTGTTGAAACCTTGCCCTTGCGACGCCTTGGTCAGCCCAAGGAAGTTGCGGATGTGATCTGGTTTTTGTGTTCGGATCAATCGAGCTACGTCACCGGCACAGAAATCGAAGTGAACGCAGGTCAACACGTCTGACGCATCACCTTTGTGGAAATATCCCCGCCGGAGGCTCCCACGATGGCTGCAGAAGCCTCCGGTGGGGGGATTCCTGCAAAGGTGAAGGGATCAGTCCAGCGTTGCGATGATGGCGCGGAGGGTCTCGATCCCGTCGCCTTTCTCGGAAGACGTCACCACGATTTCGGGATAGGCAGCGGGGTGCTTGGTCAGGGCGCCGCGGACTTGCTCAAGGACTTTGGCGCGTTCAGCGGCGCTGACCTTGTCGCCTTTGGTCATGACCACCTGAAACGTCACGGCCGAGCGGTCGAGAAGTGTCAGAATCTCATCATCAACCGCCTTGATGCCGTGGCGTGTGTCAATCAGCACGAAGGCGCGGCGCAAGGTTGATCGCCCCGAAAGATAGGATTTCAGCAGCCGCTGCCATTTGGCAACCACCGCAACCGGTGCTTCGGCATAGCCATAACCGGGCAGGTCGACCAAATAGCGATCGGCAGTGGTGAAGTAGTTGATCTCTTGTGTTCGGCCTGGCGTATTCGAGGCACGGGCAAGGTTCTTGCGGTTGGTGAGGGCGTTGATCAAGCTTGATTTGCCCACGTTCGAGCGGCCCGCGAAACAGACCTCGAGGCGGTCGGCTTCGGGCAGCCCGTCCATGGCCACCACGCCTTTGACGAAATCGACGGCACCCGCAAACATCAGGCGGCCCTTTTCTCGGGCGTCGAATTCAGGCTCGGGGGCGAGTTGGAATTCCATTTGCATCATAGCACCTCGACCTTGTCGCCAACGGCAATTCTGCCATCTTCAATGACTTGCGCGTAGATGCCGAAATCCTTGTGGCCCCAGACCGTCTCAAGCGCGACCAGCGTTTCCGCATCTTCGACGCCGGTGCCGGGGTTCACGCAGGTTGCGCGGCAGCGGGTGATCGGTTCATGCACTTCCAGTAGTGCCCCGCCAATGCGAATCTTTCGCCCGATCAGGTCCATTTCGGTCATCGTCGGCCAGCCTTCGACCCAAAGATTGCCGCGCCAGCGATGGATCGAGAGGTCGGCGCCCATCTGCGCGCCAAGTTCGCGCAGACTGTCCAGTGACAAGATTGAAAGCCAAGGCTGGCGCATGTCGGTCATGGCTTGGCCGGGTACGCGAACAACGTGGCTGGGGGCGGGGCGGTTGTCGGGCCAGAGCGGTCTTAGCCACGCAATCAGCCGGCCGCGGTCCACTTCGGTGTCCAGATCCAGCGTGATCTGACCTGCCCGCGGGTGATCGAGCGTCACGGCGTCGTCGGCCAACTGGGCGCGGATTGCCATCAACTCGGGGCCGGCGACACCGCGCAGAAAGTTCATCTTGGCTTGCCAGCCCTCGGGTTGGCCTTGAAACTTGGCCGCCTCATGGGCGACGGCCCAGTGGCGGTCAAAATCCATCACGCGCCCCTTGTACAGGGACGCGTGAGAGAGTTCCTCGTAGCCGATCGATTTGATCGGATGCCGAACGATATGCGCAAGACGCGTCATTTTTTCGGTGTTTCCGCAGGTTTCTTGCGTTTGAAGCCGTCGCGGATATTGCCGAAAAGGTCGGGGCGTTTGTGGTGCATCGACATGATCGTGTACTGCTGGATGAAGGTGATGGTGTTGTTGGCGATCCAGTAGAGCACCAGCCCGGATGCGAAACGGCCCAACATGAACATGAATACCCAAGGCATCCAGGTAAAGATCATCGCCTGAGTCGGATCGGTCGGCTGCGGGTTCAGCTTTTGCTGGAACCACATCGAGATGCCCAACAGGATCGGCAGGATTCCCAGCGAGAAGGTAAAGAGGAACGAACTGGGATCCGGTGTGGCAAAAGGCAACAGACCAAAGAGGTTGAGAATGGATGACGGGTCAGGTGCCGAGAGGTCCTTGATCCAGCCGAACCATGGCGCGTGGCGCAGCTCGATGGTGACGAAAATCACCTTGTAGAGCGAGAAGAAGATCGGAATTTGCAGCAGGATCGGCAGGCAGCCCGCCGCCGGGTTGACCTTCTCGCGCTTGTAAAGCGCCATCATTTCTTGCTGCATCTTCGCTTTGTCTTCACCCGTGCGCGCCTTGAGCGCCTCCATCTCGGGCTGAAGCTCTTTCATCTTGGCCATCGAGATGTAGGACTTTCGGGCCAGCGGGAAGACCAGTGCCTTGATGCTGATGGTCAGGGCAATGATCGCCCATCCCATGTTGCCGATCAGCCCGTGCAAGGTGTGCAGCAACCAGAACATCGGTTTGGTGATGAAGAAAAACCAGCCCCAGTCGATCGAGTCGACAAAACCCTTTATGCCGGCGCTGGTCTCGTAGCCCTTGATAGTTTCCCATTCCTTGGCACCGGCAAAAAGCCGGGTCTCGACCTGGGCGCTGGCCCCCGCAGCGACATCCATCACGGGCAGGCGTGCTTCGGTCTGATAGATGTCGGCGGTGGGGGCGTATTTGATCACCGAGGTAAAGGCCTGGCCGGACTCTGGTGCCAGCGTGGTCATCCAGTATTTGTCGGTAAAGCCGGTCCAGCCGTCACCAGCCACGTTGACAACATCCGCCTGGCCTTCACGCTCGACCGCGTCCAGCTTGACGATGCTTTTGTATTTGGTTTCCTGCAACTTCCCGTCGGACATGCGCACCGCACCCTCGTGCAGAACCGCGTAGTTCTGGGTGTCGGGCTTGCCGTGACGCGCGACGATGCCGTAGGGCGCCAGTCGAACCGCCACGCCCGAGGTGTTGTCGACCGATTGCACAATAGAGAACAGGTATTTGTCATCCACCGAAAGGGTGCGGTGAAAGACCAGACCGGCGCCATTGTCCCATTTCAGGACAATCGGCGCGCCGGGTGCCAGCGTTGTGCCGCTTTCGACCGACCAAACAGTTTTTGGGCCGGGCACCAGTGCCGGGTCCAGCCCGCCTGCGGGCAACCAGCCATAAACGGCATAGTAGGGCTTGGGTGCCTTCAAATCGGTGCCGCCGACTGGCGCCAGAAGCCGCACCAGACCGGATTTTGGATCCAGCGTTTCGTTGTAACCCTTCAAGGACAGATCGTCGATCCGGCCCCCCAACAGCGAGATCGAGCCAATCAGACTTGGCGTGTTGATGGGTAGACGCGGCACCGCCGCAATTTCTGTGGCGGTGCTGTCGGGTTCGGCGGGCGACAGGGCATCGGCCGTAGCGGGTTGTGCGGTGCTGTCGGTCTGGGTGATGGCGGCCGGGGCCAAATCGGTAGGAGCGACCTCAGGCGGAGAGAAAAGCGTGTACCAGACCAGGATCACCAGAAAGGAGAGCACGGTCGCTAGAATGAGGTTCTTGTTTTGATCTTCCATAGGGCGAGCCCACCAACCTGTTCCGGGATGGGGAGGTTCAACAGAAGGGGCAGGGAAAGGTCAAGCGGTTTTCCCCTGATCTCCAGTTGGCAGCGGCGCTTTGCCCGGAATTATCGGATTATTCGGCCATCGGCTTTGGTTTGGCCGCAGGGTGATGCCAAAGATGGGACGCCACCTGAAACCACGCGATGCGCAAAGCCGGGACCGCTGCGACCCCAGGATTGCATTATCGGTCGCCCTTGCGCCCCAGACGTGGCGTCGAATCCAGTTTGTGGTTGTGGCGTTTCAGCCAGCCAATCGTTTCTTCAAAGGGCATCGGCCGCGCAATGGCCGGTCCTTGCACATGGCCACAACCCAATTGCGCCAACATGGCGTGTTCACCAATGGTCGAGACGCCTTCCGCCAGAGTATCGACACCGAGCCCTTCAGCCATGGACAAGACCGCAGCGACCAGCCGCTGCTGTTCGGCGTCGCAGTCTACCCGCGCCACGAAACTGCGGTGAATGCGGATTCGCTGAGCCGAAGAACGGCGAATCGAAGTGACGGAGGCCGGGCCGTGGCCGAAACCCGCCAGTTCGACCTGCAGTCCCATTCTTGTGCAAGCGGCCAGGTTATGGGCGACGACGTCCTGATCCAGATGCGCGACGACGCTGCTGGCCAGCACCAGTCGAAGCCGCTCGGCGGGCACCTCGAATCGATCCAGTTCCCAGCGAAGGCGATCTGCCAGTTTGGGGTTGGCCAACAGTTCTGGCGTGATCGCAAGCGAAACGGGACCCACGGCAAGCCCGGACTTTGCCCAATCTCTGATCGCGCTGAAGACGTTGTAAAGCATGACTTCGCCAAGGCGCTGTCCCAGCCCCTCGGTTTCAACTGCGGGCAAGATGTCCGTTTCAAGCAGCAGGCCGCGTTCGGGGTGCAGCCAACGCGGCACCGCCTGAAATCCCGAAACTTCACCGGTGTCCGACGAAAGCTGGGGCTGGAAATGGGCTAGAATACAGCCGCCTTCCAATGCGGCGGCCACCTCTTGTGACAGGGTGCATCGGGTTCGGGCGGCCTTTTGCACTTCTACCGAATAGGCGCGGATCGCGCTGGGCGGATTGCGCCCGGCCTCGGCGGCGGCTGTCTCTGCGGCGGCCAACATCGCTTCTCCGTCGCGTTCGGGGCTGCGGCTGATCAGGCAAAATCCGATATGAGTGGTAACATGCACTGTCCGTTTTTCGACCGACAGCGGCACTTCGGTCGCCGCTTGCAAGCGCGCGGCCAGTTGGATCATGCTTTCCAGATCGGGCCGCAACGTGGGTTTTAAAATGACCGCAAAGCGTGCGCCATCAAGTCGCGCAATTGTGTCGGCATCGCGCAGGGCGCCGCGAATCCGGTCTGCGATGCGGCGCATGATTTCGTTGATTTCCGAGCTGTTGTAGTGGGTTTCCAGCAGGTCGGCCTGGTCAATGCCCAAAACCAGCGCCGCCGTGCCCCGCCCCGAGGTCCTGGAACTGGAAAAGGCGTGCTGCAACGCCGTGACTGCCGCGCCGCGCAGGCAAAGCCCGGTGACTCCGTCCTGCCCTGCATCATCGGCCCCTTGGGTCGCAAGAACGGGGCGCGTCATCCAGGCAACGGCCAGCGCCGTCGTGGCGAGCAGTGTCATCGCCTCGAGGCCGAACCACAGCCCCGCAAGGCCGATGGCTGGCACAAAGACCACCATTTCGCGCCTGAAGAGCGCCTTCACCAAAGGCATGCCCTGTCCCGCTTTTTCCACCATCTCGAAACCCTCGTTGAAGGCGGTTACCGCCGTCATAGGGAAAACTAGGGTGCAATCATCAGTGAGCGGTTAATTCCGTCAGCGCAATTTCGGGGGTATTTTGTTCAAATCCGGTGGAGTCTTTGAAGCGTTGCGCATCAATCCGGCAAAATCAAACAATGCCGGGTCCAGCAGATGCGAGGGCCGCGTGTTCAGCAGCGCCCGGAACATCACCTGACGGCGGCCAGGGTTTCGTGCCTCCCAGCCATCAAGGATCTGCTTGACCTGCTGGCGCTGCAACCCGTCCTGACTGCCGCACAAATCGCAGGGGATGATCGGGTAATTCATCGCGCGGGCGAACTTTTCGCAATCCGCCTCGGCGACGAAGGCCAGCGGTCGATAGACGAACAGATCGCCATCCTCGTTCACCAGCTTTGGTGGCATCGTGGCCAGACGCCCGCCGTGAAAAAGGTTCATGAAGAACGTCTCGAGGATGTCGTCGCGATGATGCCCCAGAACGACCGCCGAACAGCCCTCTTCGCGGGCAATGCGATAGAGGTTGCCGCGGCGTAGTCGCGAACACAGGCTGCAATAGGTCCGGCCCTGCGGGATCTTGTCGACGACCACGGAATAGGTGTCTTTGTACTCGATCCGGTGCGCGACGCCCATTTTTTGCAGAAATTCCGGCAATACGGTGGCTGGAAAACCCGGCTGGCCCTGATCGAGGTTGCACGCCAGCAGATCCACCGGCAAAAGCCCGCGCCATTGCAATTCATGCAAGATCGCCAACAGCGTGTAGCTGTCCTTGCCGCCCGACAGACAGACCAACCAGCGCGTGCCGCGTTCGATCATGCCGTAGGTTTCGATCGCGTCGCGGACCTCGCGAACGATACGTTTGCGCAGTTTCTTGAACTCGGTCGACGAAGGCGCGCCTTGAAACAGAGGGTGAATGTCGTCGGCGTCATCCAGCATCATGCTCTCCTTTGGCGGGGGGCACCGGGTCGTAGCCATGGCCACCCCACGGGTGGCATCGACAGATCCGATGCGCGGCCAAATAGCCGCCCTTTACCGCGCCGTGCTTTTCCAGCGCCTCCAGCGCATAGGCGCTACAGGTCGGCTGATAGCGGCAGCCGTGCCCGACCCATGGGCTAAGCACCAGACGGTAGGCGCGCACCGGCAGTGCAAGCATATGGGCGAGTGGGGTCATTTCGGGGCCTTTGGGGGGGCAGGGTGACTCTGTGCGCCGCTACGGGAAGGGGCATGGTGGACCTGCCCAAGGGCGCGGGTCAGATCGGCCAGCATCTGCGCAAAGTCGCGGTCAGCCGTCGCCTGTGCGCGGCCGACCAGAACATAATCCCAACCGGGCCGCGCGGCCTTGGGCAAGACCTGTTGTGCCAGCGCCCGCAGGCGCCGCTTGGCGCGATTGCGCGCGACCGCATTGCCAACCTTTTTGGAACAGGTGAAGCCGACGCGCACCGACGCGGCCAGAGCGGGTTCACCCTCATGGCGCTGGCGGGCTTGCAGCAAAAAGCCCGGCGTGCCTTGCCGCCGGGCCTGCGCCGCACGCAGAAAATCGGCGCGCTTGCGGATCACTTCGATGAGTGCTTCGGCATCTTGCGGACAAACGGAAACCGCCGGTGCGCTTCCCGGGTCTTGGCCCAATGGACCAGTCGCGGGAGCCTCCGGCGGTGTCATGCCGTGTGCCTTCTGGCTTACGCCGAAAGCTTCGAGCGGCCCTTGGCGCGGCGGGCGTTCAACACACGACGACCACCTTTGGTGGCCATACGAGCGCGGAACCCGTGGCGGCGGGCGCGAACGAGGTTCGACGGCTGGAACGTGCGTTTCATCGCTTCTTCTCCGGTATCAGGCACCCGAAACCCTACGGATTCGTGCGCCGCTGTCATTCGAAGCCCGGTCTTTAGTCGGGCTTGGGCGGCAAGTCAATTCATCCGGGGCGATTTTTCGGCCTGATTTCCCGGTCTATGGTCGTTTCGCGCCATGCCATGGGGTGCTGTCGGCGCGTCGAGGCAACGGCGAATCGCCCGCGCATTTTGCGCCGGGGGCTTTCGAAACCGGTATTGCATACCTATTTTTCCAGCGAAGGGTTTGGTAAACCTGAGAAACGCGGCAGACACGGGCGCCCGGAAGGCCCCCGGTGGTTGAGATGGGAGGGGCATGTTGTTGAACACACTTTCCGGCCGATTCCTGTTGCTGACAAGCTTGTTCGTCATGCTGGCCGAAGTGCTGATCCTGCTGCCATCACTGGCCAACTTTCGCGAGGACTATCTGTTGACCCGGTTGGAGCGGGCGCAGATCGCCTCGCTGGCCCTGCTGACCACCGATGCGCTGATCGCGCCCGAGCTGGAGGCCGAACTGCTGTCGAACGCGGGGGTGTTCAACGTGGTCATGCGCCGGGATGAGGTGCGCCAGCTGGTGTTGTCGTCGCCGATCCCGCAACCGATCTTTGCAACCTTCGATCTGCGCGAAAGCACGGCGATCAGCCGCATTGGCGATGCGCTGCGTGCGTTGGCCGATTCCGAGAATCGGGTAATCCGGGTCATTGGCGACCCGGTGCAGAAGGGCGGGTTGGTGATCGAGGTCACGATGGAAACCCGGCCGATGCGTGCGTCGATGATCGACTACGGGCTCAGGCTGCTGACGTTGTCGGCGGTGATCTCGGTCATGACGGCGCTATTGCTGTTTCTGGCGGTGCGGCGGCTTCTGGTCACGCCGATCAAGCGCGTGGTGGCGCATATGGTTGCCTATGCCGAGGCCCCCGAAGATGCCCGCCGGATCATCGCGCCGACCGCGCGGGTGCAAGAGCTGCGCGTGGCCGAAGATGCGCTGGCCTTGATGCAGACCCAGCTGACCGCGTCGTTGCGGCAAAAGGAGCGGCTGGCGCAGTTGGGGCAGGCGGTTGCCAAGATCAGTCACGATTTGCGCAATATCCTGACAACTGCCCAGCTTTTTGCCGACCGGATGGAAAGCAGCCACGATCCCGCCGTGAAACGGGCCGCGCCAAAGCTGGTCAATTCGATCTCGCGCGCGGTCAATCTGTGCGAAACCACGCTGACCTTCGGTCGCGCCGAAGAACCGCCCCCCAGCCTGTCGCGCTTCATGCTGGCCGGGTTGGTTGCCGAAGTCGTGGAAAGCGAAGCCCTGTCCGCCGATGCCGCGCAGACCGATTTCGTCACCGACATCGCCCCCAATCTGGTGATCCGCGCCGACCGGGAACAGCTTTACCGCGTGCTGTCCAACCTGACCCGCAATGCGCGTCAGGCGATCGAGGCAACCGGCGCCCCGGGCACCATCGAAATTGGCGCCGGAGAGGAAGAGGCCGGCTGGTGGATTCGTGTCGGCGACACCGGGCCGGGCCTGCCCGAGCGCGCCAAGGAACATCTGTTCCGGCCGTTTCAGGGCGGCACCCGCAAGGGTGGGACCGGCCTCGGCTTGGCCATCTCGGCCGAACTGGTGCGGGGGCATGGCGGGCGGCTGGACCTTGTGCGCTCGGATAGCGACGGCACCGAATTCATGCTGCACCTGCCGCGCGAACTGGCGCTGGAGTCGCTCGACCGCGCACATTGACCGCGTTTGCAGCCGGTGCATGGCAACCCTGCGCGCCGAATTTGCAGCCGATGCGTTTTTCCTTCTGCGCCAAACCGACGGAACAGAGGCTTTTTCAAGGCACTTCGCGTTTGGGCGATGCCGCATGGGATTGCGGCCTTTCTGGTGGTGGGTGTCAGCGAAACGCAGATCTTCTGTCATCTCATTCGCGGCGCGATGACGCAGATCCACGCCAGGGCCGGGCTGGCGACAGTCGCCGGCAGGGTTGCGCATCTTGTTTGCACCTGGTGCACCTTCACCTGCGATCTCAAGCGGCCGATCTCATGCGGTCGGTGGCGATTGCGATCACCGCTGAGGGGGATTGCGCGGGGCATCGCACTGGTCCCGGGCATCGGTGGCGGCAACGTTCCCTCTGACATGCGCGCCGCTCCGGGGTTGATGGGGGCCGCGAAAATCGAAACGCTATCCGATCTGTCAGGACAAACCCCCGAGGCGGTGATCGCCATGCCCAAGGCCTAGGGGGATCCCGGCGCCCAGCGTGACCAAAGTCTCTGCATGCTGGTCGCGAACGATGGCTGCACCAGGCATCAGATTCTGGAAACCCTGTTCGAGACGAATTGGTCCGCACACCCTCTCGCGCCCCAGAAAGTGTTTTTAGCCCTTGCAATGCCCCGGCGCGGGGGCTAAATGCCTGCTCCACAAGGACCCGTAGCTCAGCTGGATAGAGCATCAGACTACGAATCTGAGGGTCGGGCGTTCGAATCGCTCCGGGTCCGCCATTTCCCTCTCGAAGTGCCTTTCAGGCCCAAGCTGCGCCCGTGCCGTGCCGGGGTGATGTCGCGGCGGTGTCTCAGCCCTGCCAAGCCTGTGCCTGTGCCGCGCCAAGGCGTAGCAGATCGACCGCACGCGCGGCGACCTGTATGACCACATCGTCAACCGATACCGGATTGAGATAGAAAGCAGGCACCGGCGGCAGGATGATGCCGCCCATCTCGGTCACGGCGGTCATGTTGCGCAGATGCGCCAGCGTCAGCGGCGCCTCGCGTGCGAGCAACACCAGCGGGCGGCGCTCTTTCAGCTGCACGCCGGCACTGCGGGTCAGCAGGTTGTCGTCCAGCCCATGGGCAATGGCCGCAAGGCTGCGCATCGAACAGGGCGCCACGATCATGCCCGCCACCGGGGCCGAGCCTGACGCAATGGTCGCCCCCACGTCGCGCAGCCCATGCACCCGGTCAGCCATGCCTTGCAACCGCGCCAGCGCGTCGGGGCCCACCTCATGCGAAAGCGTGCGTTCAGCGGCGCCCGAGACCACCAGATCAATCAGCGCCCCGGCATTGTGCAAGGTCTGTGCCACCGCCAGCGCCAATGCCGCCCCCGACGCCCCGGCGACCCCCAGCACCACGCGCGGGCTCAATGTCCCAACCCCGGCAGATGCCGTGCCAGAAGCGCTGCGGCAAAGTCCTGATCTTGCGGCGCCAAGGCCATCACTTGCCCCCAATCGCGGGTCGTTTCCGTGCCAAGCTTGGTTGTCGCGTCCAACCCCAGCTTGCCCGCCAGCCCTTCCAGCGGAGAGGCAAAGTCGAGGTAGTCCATCGGCGTGCGGTCCAGCACCATGACATCCCGGGCAGGGTCCATGCGCGTGGCCAGCGCCCATGCGATATCGTCCCAGTTTCGCGGGTCGATATCATCATCCACGACGATCACCATCTTGGTGTAGCTGAACTGCGCAAGCATGCCCCATAGCGCCATCATAACCCGACGCGCTTGTCCGGGATAGCGTTTGTCGATGCTGACCACGGCGATGCGGTAGGAACATCCCGCCGGTGGCAACCAAAGATCGCGCACCTCGGGGATCTGTTGGCGGATCACGGGCAGGGCGAGTTCGTTGAAGACCTCGCCGATGATCGAGGGTTCGTCGGGTGGGCGGCCGGTGTAGGTCGACAGATAGATCGGGTCGCGTCGATGGGTCACGGCACTGACGCGCATCACGGGAAACGGCTCGACGGCGTTATAATAGCCGGTGTGGTCGCCAAACGGGCCCTCGGGGGCGGTGTCGCGCGGGTGAATCCAGCCTTCGATCACCATTTCGGCCTCGGCGGGTACCAAAAGCGGCACTGTCCGTGCGGGCACCAGATGCGTGCGCGCGCCGCGCAAGACACCCGAAAAGGTCATCTCTGACACCGTTTCGGGCAGCGGCAGGGCCGCGGCCAACAAGGTTGCCGGGTCCGCACCCAACGCTATCGCCACCGGCATCGGTTCGTTCTCTCGTGCCCATGTGCGGGCATGCGCCGCGCCGCCACGGTGCGCCAGCCAACGCATGATCAGCCGGTCGCGGCCCAGAACCTGCGCGCGATAGACGCCCCAATTGTAGCGCGCCACGGCATCAGCGGCACTGCCGTGCGGCCGGGTAATGACCACCGGCCAGGTAATCAACGGCCCGGCATCCCCCGGCCAGGGTGTCTGCACCGGCAGCGCGGTCATATCGACCGCGTCCCCCTCGGTGACGACCTCTTGCACCGGGCCGCGTTTGGTGATGCGCGGGCGGGTCGAAAGCGCGGCCCGCAGCATTGGCCAGCGTGACAGCGCATCGCGCATCCCTTCAACCGGAGCGGGCGTGCGCAGGGCCGCCAGAAACTCGCCCAAGGCAGGGATTTCTTCCAGGGTAAGGCCCAGGCCCGCCGCCACCCTTTCGCGCGTGCCAAAAAGGTTGGTCACCACCGGGATCGGACTGCGCGTTCCATTCGCCAGACGGGGTGCGTCAAATTGAAGCACCGGCCCGGATTTGCGCAAAACCGCGTCATGCACCGCTGTCATTTGGTGCACCACGCTGACTGGATCTGGTATGCGCAGCAGTTCGCCGCGCGCGTCCGTCCAGTTCAGAAAGGCGCGAAGCGTCGAAAAGGCGGGCAGGCTGCGCATCATGGTCTCCGGAGTGTCCAGAATGACCATCTAGCAGGCCTGCACTTGTGGCCGATTGATATTGGTCAAGTTGCCGCATAGCCATGTCGGTTAAACCAACCATGCTGACCTGATTCCATGACTCTGGAGCCTGCCATGTCTGCCGACACCTCTCAGACCTTGCCCCGCCTGCCTCGCCTGATGGGCGGAGCGATTCGCCCGCTGCCGCTGATGCCGGTCAGTCTGGCGCTGTCGGCGCTGTCGCGCAAACTGTCGCGGGACCATCCGGGGATGTTTCGCCGCCTCGGCGAACATGGCGAAAAGCGCTTCGTTCTGGACCCGACGGATCTGCCTTTGGTTCTGCTGATGGATCTGCGCGGCGGCGTGCCCAAAATCACCGCGCATCGCCGCGCGCCCGTGGCCGAGACCCGGATCGCCGGGCCGTTATCGGCCTTTTTGGGGATGATGCACGGCGCTTACGATGGGGATGCGCTGTTCTTTTCGCGCGATCTGGTGGTCGAGGGTGATACCGGCGCGGCCTTGGCGCTGCGCAATGCGATTGACGACGCCGAATTGGATCTGGTGGCAGAGCTGGCCGCCATTGCCGGGCCGCTGAAGGCGCCGCTCAAGGCGGTGCTGGGGCTGGCGGAACGCCGCAGCGGCCTTGTGCTGCACCGTGTCGATGCACTTCAGGGGGGCTGGTGATGGCGATGGAACTGGTTTGCCCGGCGGGTACGCCCTCGGCGCTGCGCGCGGCAGTCGAAGCCGGGGCGCATACGATCTATTGCGGCTTTGCTGATGAGACCAACGCACGCAACTTTCCGGGGCTGAACTTCTCGCAAGAAGAAATGGCCGAGTCCATTGCCTTTGCCCATGGCCGCGGCGCCAAGGTGCTTGTGGCAATCAATACCTTCCCGCGCGCGGGCGCCGAACCGCTGTGGCACCGCGCACTGGCCAATGCCGAATCCAGCGGCGCTGATGCGGTCATCCTGGCCGACATCGGTCTTTTGGCGCATGCCGCAGAGCACCACCCCGGATTGCGCCGCCATCTGTCGGTGCAGGCCGCCGCCGCCAACCCCGATGCGATCAACCTCTATGCGCAGGCCTTCGGGGTAAAACGGGTCGTGTTGCCGCGGGTGCTGACGGTGGCCGAGATCGCCGCGATCAATCGCGAGATCGACGTTGAAACCGAGGTCTTCGTGTTCGGCGGGTTGTGCGTGATGGCCGAGGGGCGGTGTTCGCTGTCGTCCTACGCGACCGGGAAATCGCCCAACATGAACGGCGTCTGTTCGCCGGCAAGCCATGTGGTCTATGCCGAAGAAGGCAGCGAACTGGCGGCGCGGCTGGGGGGCTTTACCATCCACCGCACCAAGAAGGATCAACCTGCCCCCTATCCGACGCTGTGCAAAGGCTGCTTTACCAGCGAAGACCAGACCGGCCACATCTTTGAAGATCCGGTCAGTCTGGATGCCTCGAAGCTGATCCCGGCGCTGGCGCGTGCAGGGGTCACCGCGCTGAAGATCGAGGGCCGGCAGAGGTCTCGGGCTTATGTGGCCGAGGTGGTGCGCAACTTCCGCGCGGCTGTCGAGGCCGTCGCTGCCGGCCGCCCGATGCCCGAAGGCATGTTGGCGCGGCTATCTGAAGGCCAGGCCGCCACCACCGGCGCCTATGCCAAGACCTGGAGATGACGATGGATCTGACTGTAGGCCCCAACCAGTTTTTCTGGGAAGCCCCCGTCTGGGCCGCCTTTTACCGCACCCTTGCCGAGGCTCCGGTTGCCCGTGTGGTGCTGGGGGAACTGGTGTGTTCGAAACGTCTGCCCTATTTCCAGCAAGAAATTCCTGCCGCGATCGAGGTGCTTCTGGCGGCAGGCAAAGAGGTCGCGCTGACCTCGCTGGCGCTGATTACGCTGAAACGAGAACGCAAGCTGACGGCCGACCTGATCGGGATGGGCCTGCCCATCGAGGTCAACGACCTGTCGGCGCTGATCCATATCCCGCAGGGCACGCCGTTCTGGGTGGGGCCGCTGATCAACGTCTATAACGAAGGCACCTTGCGCTGGCTTGCCGGGCGTGGCGCTACGCGGGTCTGCCTGCCGCCTGAACTGCCGCTGGCGTCGGTCGCGACGCTGGCGGCCGAAGGCGCACGGCTGGGCGTGGCGGTCGAGGTCTGGGGCCACGGCCGGGTGCCTTTGGCGATTGCCGGGCGCTGCTACCACGCGCGGCTGCATGACCGCGCCAAGGACAACTGCCAGTTCGTCTGCGGCGAAGACCCGGATGGCCGCGAGGTCGAGACTCTGGATGGCCAGCCGTTTCTGGCGGTAAACGGGGTGCAAACCCTGTCGGGCAGCACAGCGAGCATGGCGCATCAGGTCGAGGCGTTGGCAGAGGCCGGTGTGAACGCGCTGCGCCTGTCGCCGCAGACCGGCGATTTTGGCGCGCTTTGCCGGGCTTGGGCTGCGCGGCTTGCGGGACAGATGGACGGGGCGGCGTTGGCCGCGCTCAGCGCCGCCATGGCGCCCGGCGCTCGGCTTTCGGATGGTTTCCTGACCGGCGAGGCGGGCGTGGCATGGTCAGCAGACGCTTGATTCAAGGATCCGCCGCGCGATCGCTTGGTGACGCCGCAACTCGGCCGTGACATCGCCCCGGCAATGCCGGCAGGGCGGCACAGTTTGGCCCAGATTTCCCGCAATGGTGGTAAATAGGGCCACTACGGCCCGAATGGAGGAAGCCATGTCGTTCGCTGTAGCCCTGTTTAACCGCCTTGGCCTGTTCGGTCGTGCTCAGGATGACATTTTTGAAAGCCGGCTTGCAGCACTGTCGTTGCGTCAGCAGCGCGTATCGCTGCGCTATCGGCCCTCGCCATTCAAATACTCATCGCGACAGATCGTCTGAGCAAGGCTCGGGTCAGAAATTCACCTCGACACCCGGCAGGCGCAATTCGCGGATCAGGTCGCGCAATTCCTGCCGTGCGGCGATGTTGGAAATGTTCAGCCCTTCGACGCCGACATCACGCAGATCCAGCAGCGTCAGCCCGCGCGGAAACAGTTCACGAAAGATCACCCGTTCCGAAAAACCGGGGCTGACGCGAAAGCCGATCCGTTTGGATAGCTGGCTGAGCGCGTCGCCCACCTTCTTCTTGTTGTGCATCTGTTGCGCGCCCAGCCGGTTGCGCAGCACGATCCAGTCGATCGGCTTCAGCCCGGCGCGGGCCCGCAATTGCCGCGCGGCCCAGACCATCTCGGAATAGATCGACGGGCCGATCACCCGACCGTTTTCCGGGTCAACCCGTGCCAACAGGTCAAAATCGATAAAGCTGTCATTCAGCGGCGTGACCAGTGTGTCGGCCAGCGAATGCGCCACCTGTGACAGGCGCGTATGGCTGCCGGGGCAGTCGATGACGATGAAGTCGCATTCGTTTTCCAGCGTGGCCACCGCTGTGGACAGGCGGTGGTCATAGGGGTTTTCGCCGGGCGCCAATTCTGCGGCGTCGGCCTCGGGCAATTCGCGGTAATCCGGTGTGGGCAGATCCAGCCCCTCGCGCGCCAGAAAGGCCAGTCGGTTCTCGACATAGCGCCCAAAGCTGCGCTGACGCAGATCCAGATCCAATGCGCCAACCTTGTGACCCATCCGGGTCAAGGCGGTGGCAACGTGCATACAGGTGGTGGATTTCCCTGACCCGCCCTTTTCATTGCCAACAACGATGATATGCGCCACGTTCGACCTCTGCCTCAGACTGAAAAAGCGCACTGTTTCCAGCGCGCCCCGACTATAGGGGGATGCGGCTATCCTTTGGAAGCGCCGGGCGCAAGGCCAATGACGATTTTCCAGGATGTGGTCGGTGCGGGCACAGGTGCGACGCAAAAGAAAAGGGCGCACCCGCAGGCACGCCCCCCCTTTGACCAGTCCGGCAGGTTCAGAAACCCAGACCGGCGTATTTGTTCTTGAACTTCGACACACGGCCGCCGGTGTCCATCAGACGGGCGTTGCCGCCAGTCCAGGCCGGGTGTGCCAGCGGGTCGATGTCCAGCGCCATTTGATCGCCTTCCTTGCCCCAGGTCGAACGAACCTGAAACACGGTGCCGTCGGTCATCTTGACGTTGATCATATGGTATTCGGGGTGAATCTCTTTTCTCATCGTCCCGCTCCTCAGGCTTCGGCTTTGGGTTTGTAATTGGTGTCTTCGGCGATACGGGCCGATTTGCCGCGACGGTCGCGCAGATAGTAAAGCTTCGCACGACGCACACGGCCACGGCGCACCACTTCGATCGAATCGATGTTGGTCGAATAAAGCGGGAAAACACGTTCCACGCCTTCACCGAACGAGATTTTGCGCACCGTGAACGAGGCGCCGATGGTTCCGCCGCCATTGCGGGCGATGCAGACGCCTTCATAGTTCTGCACGCGCGAACGGGTGCCTTCGGTCACTTTGTAGCCAACGCGGACGGTGTCGCCAGCCTTGAAGTCGGGGATGATCTTGCCAAGCGCAGCGATCTGCTCGGCTTCGATTTGCGCGATCAGGTTCATCGCAAGTCCTTTCAATTGCTCACGGTTTTTCCCGTGAAGGTGTGCGCGACCCTAGAGCTCTTGGTCTTCATCCGGGTCCCTCATGTGCTGCGCACACCAAGCCCGCCAGAGATCAGGTCGTCTTTCCTTGGTCAGCCTTTCGGCCATGGTCCGCCGCCAGTCGGCAATCTTCGCGTGGTGCCCGGACAGAAGAATTTCCGGTATCGCGCGGCCTTCCCAGACGGTGGGTCGTGTGTATTGCGGGTGTTCCAAAAGCCCGTTCGAGAAGGATTCCTCCTCGGTGGACGCCTGATTCCCAAGCACGCGGGGTATAAGCCGGACTGTCGCGTCGATCAAGACCTGAGCGGCGATCTCGCCGCCGGTCAGGACGAAATCGCCAATACTGACCTCTTGCACGCCAAACTGCTGCAAAACACGCTCGTCCACGCCTTCAAAGCGGCCGCACAGGATGGTCATTCCCTCGGCCTTGGCAAAGTCTTGCGCCATCGCCTGCGTCAGCGGGCGGCCGCGCGGGCTCATGTAGATCACCGGCCATTGTTCGCGATCCGCAGGGGTGCCGATCGCGGCCTGTTCCAGCGCGGCGGCCACCACATCGGCGCGCAGCACCATGCCGGCGCCGCCACCGGCGGGGTTGTCATCGACATTGCGGTGCTTGCCCTGTCCGAACGGGCGCAGATCGATCGGTTCCAGCGCCCAAAGCCCGTCTTGCAGCGCCTTGCCGGTCAGCGACAGGCCCAGCGTGCCGGGAAACGCCTCCGGGAACAGCGTCACGATCTTGGCGCACCACGCCCCCTTCAGCCGTGGCGGGCCTTCCATCAGGTCGCGTGGTTTGATCGAGACGGAAGTGGCCAGCCGGCCATGTGATTTCGCGGGTTTCTCGGTCATTTGGCCTGTGCCTCGCGCAGCATCTTGTCCTTGATGCGTTTCAATGCCGCCTTGCCTTGACCCGAGTGGTTCAGCTGAAAGAACGCGGCCTCTTGCGCCGGGGTCTGGCCGGTGTTGGCACGGGTGGCGGGCGGCAGGGACGCGCGCACCCTGTCGGGCACGCCGACCAGATCCAGCACGATATCGGCCGGGCCGCCGTGGCCATCGGCATGCGGTTCAAGCGCTGCGACATGCACCGGGCAGGGGGCCAGCGCCGCGCCGATCCGCCGGGCTTCGGTGGCGGGGTCGATCAGGTCGGGAAAACGCGCGCGAAATTCATCGAACGTATCGGTCAGGTGGATCGAGCGCAGAAGGTGCCCATAGACCGAACGGATCCAGCTTTCGCGTTCACGGGTGGTGAACAGAAATTCGACCGTCGCACCGGGAAAACGGCGGACAATTTCGCGCCGCAATTCGCGGCAGATCGGCACGGCGGAATAGGCATAGCCCTTGATGATCCGGCCCTGCCAATTGCGATGCCCCGGCATTACCCCGGCAAACGTCTCGCGCGACAGCACGATGACCGACGCGTCGGGGATACTGGCCAAAAAGCTGCGGATCGCGCGCCGAAAGGCCCAGCGGCGCCAGATGAACGGGCGTTGCGCATAGATGCGCGCATAGGTGCCCGCGTTCAAAAAATCGGCCTTGCCGTAAAAGGCCAGCCATGGGGCCAGGGTTTTGCGATGCTGGCCCAGATAGCTTTGCAGGCTTGATGTCCCGGTCTTGTGAAAGCCCGCGTGGACAATGACCCGTGTCATTCCGTCTCCTCGGGCGGATCGGCGATGATCCGGCCAGCGGCCAGATCAACCGTCGGCACCACCGCTTGGGTGAACGGTAGCAGCAGGGCGGTCTTCAGCCCCGGCGCGTAAATCTCGAGAATGTCGCCGGCACCGTGGTTGTGCACCGCGCGGACCTGACCCAGCCGCGCGCCGCCGGTGTCCAGGACCTCAAGCCCGATCAGATCGGCATGGTAGAACTCGTCATCCGGCAGCGAGGGAAGCTTGTCCCGGTCTGCCCAAAGGGTCACGCCTTTCAGCGCATCGGCCTCTTCTTTCGTGCTGATCCCGGTCAAGCGCACGCCCAGGCCGCCCGCCACCGGGCGCGTCAAGGTGACGCCAAAGCTGCGGCTGCCGTCTTCGGTGAACAGCGGCGCGTAGCTGACAATATCGTCAGGGGTCGAGCAGAAGCTTTTCAGGCGCACTTCGCCTTGCACACCAAAGGCGCCCGCAATGGCGCCGACACAGGTTCTGTCACGCTTGGTCATCGGCCGGGCTCCGCATGGGGATCGGCCGGGCAATGCTGCCCGGCCAGAGGTCTTGGCAAGCAGGCGGCAGCTTATTCGGCTGCGTCTTCTGCCGGAGCAGCCGCCTTGGCGGCTTTTTCTTCGGCGCGCTTCTTGGCCTTGGCGCCCGGAACGGCGGCCTTGGGGTTGTTGCGCACGGCTTTGGCCAGAACGCCGGCGGTTTCCAGGAAACGCGCCACACGGTCGGTCGGCTGGGCGCCCTGGCTCAGCCAGTATTGCACGCGCTCCATGTTCATTTTCACGCGGTCTTCGCTGTCTTTGGCCAGCAGCGGGTTATAGGTGCCCAGCTTTTCCAGAAAGCGGCCATCGCGCGGCATGCGGCTGTCCGAGGCAACGATCGCGTAGTGCGGGCGCTTTTTCGAGCCACCACGGGCCAGACGGATTTTCATCGACATTGCATAGTCTCCTTGGGTTTGGTTGGAACCGGGCAAGTCCCGGCTATTTCTGCAGTTTTTCGTGATGCCTGATGACTTCTGATATGATGAAGGTCAGGAATTTCTTGGCAAATTCCGGGTCAAGCCCGGCGTCAGAGGCCATCCGTTCCAGCCGCGCGATCTGGCTGGCTTCGCGGGCCGGGTCCGAGGGCGGCAGGTCATGCGCCGCCTTCAGGCGCCCTACCGCCTGGGTTTGGCTGAAACGCTCGGCCAGCGTGTAGACAAGGATCGCGTCCAACCGATCGATGCTGTCGCGGTGAGATTTGAGCACCTCGGCGGCGCGATTGGCGGCGTCAGTCATGGCGTCCTCCGGCACGGCAAGGCGCGGCTGGTGCCGGGGCCGGCGCCTCGGTGGCGCATCGGCCGCAGGCAAATTGCGACCATCTGAAAGGGGCAAAAGACAGGATCATTTCTTTTTGCCGAACCCGCCTAGGCCAGACAGCCCACCGGGCAGTTTCAACCCGCCCAGACCGCCGCCCATGCCACCCAGACCGCCGGGCATCTTGCCCATCGCTCTGGCGGCTTCTTCCATCTGCGCGGGGTCCATATTGGCCAGATCGGGCATCCCGCCCTTGCCGCCCATCATCCCCTTCATGGCCTGCTTGAGCATCCCGCCCTTGCCCATCTTTTTCATCGTATCGGCCATTTGCCGATGCATTTTCAAAAGCCGGTTCAATTCGGACACTTCCAGCCCGGCCCCTGCGGCGATGCGCTTCTTGCGGCTGGCTTGCAGCAGGTCTGGGTTGGCGCGTTCGCGCTTGGTCATCGAGTTCACCAAGGCGATCTGGCGGCGAATGCTGCGGTCGTCAAAGCCCGCATCCTCGGCGGCCTTGGCCATCTTGCCCATCCCCGGCAACATGCCCATGACGCCCTGCATCCCGCCCATCTTCAGCATCTGATCCAGTTGGCCTTTCAGGTCGTTCATGTTGAACAGACCCTTCTGGAACCGCTTCATCATCCGTTCGGCTTGTTCGATCTCAAGCGTTTCTTGCGCCTTTTCGACCAGCGCGACGATGTCGCCCATGCCCAGAATCCGGCCCGCCACGCGGCTGGGCTCAAAGACCTCAAGCGCGTCCAGCTTTTCGCCCAGACCCACAAAGCGGATCGGCTTGCCGGTCACGGCGCGCATCGACAGGGCGGCGCCGCCGCGCCCATCGCCGTCCATCCGGGTCAGCACCACGCCCGAGATCCCGACCTTGCCGTCAAATTCCGAAGCGACGTTCACCGCATCCTGCCCGGTCAGGCCATCGACCACCAACAGCGTCTCGCGCGGCTGCGTCACGTCGCGGACGGTCTGCACCTCATCCATCAGCACTTCGTCGATGTGCAGGCGGCCGGCGGTGTCCAGCATGTAGACGTCATAACCACCCAGCATGGCCTGCTGCCGCGCGCGTTTGGCGATCTGCACCGCGGACTCGCCCTTGACGATGGGCAGCGTATCAACGCCGATCTGGGTGCCAAGGATCTGAAGTTGCTCCATGGCGGCGGGGCGGTTGGTGTCCAGCGACGCCATCAGCACCCGTTTGCCGTTCTTGTCCTTCAGGCGCCGCGCCAGTTTCGCGGTGGTCGTGGTCTTGCCCGAGCCTTGCAAACCCACCATCAGGATCGCCGAGGGCGGGTTGTCGATCTTCAGCGCTTCGGGTTCGTCGTCGCCGGCCAGAACGCGGATCAATTCGTCATGGACGATCTTCACCACCTGTTGGCCCGGCGTGACCGATTTGGTCACGGCTTGCCCTTTGGCCTTGCCCTCGACTGCCTTGATGAAGTCGCGCGCCACGGCCAGAGAAACGTCCGCTTCCAGCAGTGCGACCCGAACTTCGCGCAGCGCCGCCGAGACGTCAGCCTCTGACAGCGCGCCCTGTTTGGTCAGCCGGTCAAAGACCCCGCCAAGGCGTTCAGACAGGTTCTCGAACATCTCTCGGCCCTCCTTGGGCAGAGGCCGGACGCCGGCCAATCAAACGACAATCGCACCCGTGGGCGCAACGCGCTGACGGATGGCGATCCCCGGTATTTCGGGGACCGGAAGCCTTGTGCCTCCGGGAATTCGCTCTGCTCTAGGTAAAAACGGCCCCGGAGTCAACCAAGGCCGTTCCATGCTTGTTTCCTGTCTGAAGAATTTTCGCCGGACAGTGGCGCGCCAATGGCGCCGGGGGTCGGTTCAGGCAGCCAGCGCATCCACGGCCGCACGGGCACGGGCGAGGGTTTCATCGGCACCAAAGGCCATCTTGTCGGCGGCCACGAATTCGACATCGGTGATCCCGAAGAAATTGAGCATGTGGCGAATGTAGCCCGAGGCAAAATCAATCTCGGAGCCGATCGCGGTGCCGTCCGAGCTAAGCGCCACAATCGCGCGCTTGCCTTTCAGCAGGCCTTCGGGCTTGCCGGTGGCGTAAGAGAACGTCTCGCCCTTGCGGGCCAGTTGGTCGATCCAGCTTTTCAACTGGGCGGGCACACCAAAGTTGTAGACCGGCAGGCCGATCACCAGAATGTCGGCGGCCTTGACCTCTTCAAGGTAGGTGTCGGCAATGGCGGCGCGCGCGGCTTGGGCCGGGGTGCGGTTTTCAGCGGGGGTGTAAACCGCTCCCAGCCACTCGCCGTCGATCTGCGGCACGCCATTTGCCAGGTCACGGGTTACGACCTGCGCGCCGGGATGGGCCGCGATCAGGCGGTTCACGATGCGGCTGGTCAGTTGTCGCGACACCGAGGCGTCGGCTTTGATCGAGGCATCAACACGAAGAATATGGGTCATGGTGGGCTCCTATTGCGTTGCCTTTCAATTGGGGCTTTGCGAAAGTGAACACAATGCCAGTGAATGCACGGAAACTGTTCAGGAACGCACAGATGGGTTTCGACAATTGGGATGAGATCCGCACTGCGTTTCAAGTGGCGCGGGTCGGCACGGTTTCCGGGGCGGCCGAGGTGCTGGGTGTGCATCATGCGACCGTCATTCGTCATATTGACGCGCTCGAGGGGCGGTTGCGGGTCAAGCTGTTTCAGCGTCACCCGCGCGGCTATACGCCAACCGAGGCCGGGCAATACCTGCTTGCTGCGGGGCAGACGGCCGAGGATCAGTTCGCGCAATTGGCTGCGCGTATCGAAGGTGCAGGCGAAGCGGTGACGGGCGAGTTGATCCTGACCTCGTTGCCGACCCTGTCGGGTTTGGTGATACCGGCCCTTGCGCAGCTTCAGGTTGACCATCCGGGTCTGACGCTGCGCTACCTGACCGATTCGCGGGTGTTTCGGCTGGAATATGGCGAGGCGCATCTGGCGATCCGCGCGGGGGCCCGCCCGACCGAACCGGATTACGTGGCTCAGCCTTTCGCCGCGCATCGCATGGCGCTTTACGCAAGTGTTACCTATGCCGCCGCACGGGGTCTGCCGGTGACCGAGGCCGATCTGGCCGGGCACCGCTTTGTGGTTTCGGAACACATCGACAGCCGGGCGCCGTTCCTGCGCTGGTTACATCAACGGATCAGCCCCAACGATATTTCCTTTCGCGCCAACGAGGCCGAGGCGCAGGCGGCGGCGGTCGCCGCGGGCATGGGTCTGGGCTTCTTGCCGGTGATCGGGGCGCGCGGGCGCGGCGATCTGGTCGAAGCGATGGGGCCGCGCGACGAATGGGATTCGCGGCTTTGGCTGGTGACGCATGTCGATCTGCACCGCACGCCAAAGGTGCAAGCAGCCTTGGCGGCACTGAAGCAGGCCGCCAGCTTCTGCCCCAAGATCTGACGGGGATTGACGGCAGGTTGCGCTCTGTCCAGTAATACCTCACTAACTAAAGTGAGTCGCAGATGCTTGTCAGAAAATCCGCCAAGGACCGCAAGGTCGAGATCATCGAAAAGGCCCTGCGGTTGGCGGATGAGCTGGGCCCCGACCGGCTGACCACCGGTGCCGTGGCGCAGGCCGTGGGCGTGACGCAGCCCGGCATCTTTCGTCATTTTGCCACCAAGCAGGCGCTTTGGCTGGCGGTGGCCGAGCATATATCGGAACTGCTGCGCGCTGCATGGCATGATGCCTTGCGCCCCGAGCAGACACCGATGCAGAACATCGCCGCGCTGGTCTCGGCGCAATTGCGCCAAATCGAACAGACCCCGGCATTGCCGGCAATTCTGTTCTCGCGGGAACTGAGCACCGAATACCCCGGGCTGCGGCAGGTGTTCGCATCAAGGCTGGCAGAGTATCAGGTGTTGCTGACAGAGGAATTGGCGGCCGCGCGGGCGGCGGGATCCCTGCGCGCGGATCTGGTGACTGCCGATGGCGTGGTGCTGCTGACGTCGTTGGTGCAGGGTTTGGCGATCCGTTGGTCGCTGGGTGCGCGCGGGTTCTCGTTGCCCGATGAGGGGGCGCGGCTGCTGGCCGTGCAACTGGCGCTTTTTGCGGCAGATAACGGAGGTGCGCGGTAATGCGAGGATCGGTGAAGACGGGACTGGGAATCGGAATTTTGTTGCTTGCGGTCGGCCTCACCACCGCATTCATGACGCGCAGGCCGCTGACCGTGCCGGTGGTAACACCAGCGCAGAACGTGGCCTTGCGCGTCTATGGTTTGGGCACTGTCGAGGCCCGGATCCTGACGCGCGTCGGCTTTGAGGCGGGGGCGGGTCTTACCGACCTTGCCGTTGACGCCGGCGACCGGGTCACCCGGGGCCAGATCCTGGCGCGGCTGTCCACGGTCGAGCAAGAGGCGCGGGTTGCGCGCGCTGACGCGGCGACGGCGGCGGCGCAGGCCAGTCTGGCCAAGGCCGAGGCCAGTGTTGCCCGTGCGGGTGCGGTTCTGGCGCAACGCGAAGCGGCCAATTTGCGTCAGCAGGAACTGGTCGGGCGCAGCACGATCTCGACTCAAAGCGCCGAGGAATCGCAGCGCGACGAAGACGTGGCCCGCGCCGATGTGGCGGTTGCCGTGGCCGATGTGGCGGTGA
Source organism: Rhodobacteraceae bacterium UBA6197 (assembly GCA_002422085.1). GTDB lineage: Bacteria > Pseudomonadota > Alphaproteobacteria > Rhodobacterales > Rhodobacteraceae > UBA6197. The sequence continues at coordinate 73,180 of DISZ01000006.1, read as the reverse complement.
CGCGCGCGCAGGCCGAGGACGCCGTGGCCGCGCTGGCCTATGAGCAGGCCCTGCTTGCGCAACGCGTGCTGAAGGCACCGTTTGACGCGGTGGTGGTCGAACGCCATGCCGAGGCGGGGGCCGTAGTGCGGGCGGGCGATCCGATCTTCACGCTGATTGACCCCGCGACGATCTGGATTTTGTCCTATATCGACGAAGAGCGCGCCGGCGCCCTTGCGCTGGGCCAAAGCGCGCAGATTCGGCTGCGGTCCTTGCCGCATCGGACCTATAGCGGCACGGTCGCGCGGATCGGGCTTGAAAGTGACCGGGTGAACGAAGAACGCCGGGTCTGGTTGTCGTGCAGCGATTGCCCGGCGCAGATGTATCTGGGCGAACAGGCCGAGGTCTTTGTGACGCTTGGCGAATTGGCACCGGCGCTGATGGTGCCGGAAACGGCGATCACCGGTTTTGACGGCCACACCGGCCGGGTCTGGACGGTTCAGGATGGCAAGCTTGCGCAGGTGCCGCTGGTTTTCGGAGCGCGCAGCGAAGATGCCCGCGTCGAGGTCGTCAGCGGTCTGCCCAAGGGGGCCGAGATCGTTGCCGCCCCGGTGAAGGGGATGACCGAAGGGCGGCTTGCCCGGGCCGAAACACCGGAGGCCGGAAAATGAACCTCGCGCTGCGCGATGTTCAGCACAACCTTTTCCGTTTTGTGCTGACCTGTCTGGGGCTGAGTCTGCTGATGGCGGTCGTGCTGGCGATGATCGGGATCTACAACGGGTTGGTGGCGGATGCGCTCAATATCGTGCGCGCGCCTCAGGTGGATCTGTGGGTCGTCGAGTCGGGAACGAAGGGCCCCTTTGCCGAAGCCTCGAAAGTGCCGCCAGAAACGCGCGACGCGGTGGCGCGCCTGTTTGGCGTGGCCGAGGCCGGCTCGATCACCTACCAGACCATCGAGGCCGACCACGCCGGCAGCACCTTGCGGCTATATGTCATCGGCTATGAGCGCGGCCGGCCGGGTGGCCCATTGCAGATCGCCGAAGGCCGGAACCTTCAGCAAAGCCATTTCGAGATGGTCGCCGATGCCAAGACCGGTCTTGCCCTTGGCGACAAGATGCGGTTGGGGCGCAACCGCTTTACGGTGGTTGGAATGGTCCGTGACACGATGAATTCGGGCGGCGACCCGGCGGTCTTCATCACCCTTGCCGATGCACAGGTGCTGCAAAGCCAGTTGGCTCCGGCCGCGGCCCGCGTGCAAGCCGCGCGCGGTGCCAGCATGTCAGAGCAAGCCACCGTGGCCGCCGTGATCGCGCGGTTGGAGCCGACGGCGGATGCCGCCGCACTGGGGCGCACGGTGCGGCAGTGGAAGCACCTTCAGGCGATGACGCAGGCCGAACAGGAAAACCTGTTGATCAGATCGGTGGTCGACAAGGCGCGACGGCAGATTGGCCTGTTTCTGGGCATCTTGCTGTCGGTCTCGGCGGTGGTGATCGCACTGATCATCTATACGATGACGATGGAAAAACTGAAACAGATCGCCACGCTCAAGCTGATCGGGGCGCCGGATCGCACGATCGTGGGGCTGATCGTGCAGCAATCGCTGGTGCTGGGGCTGGCGGGCTGGGGGTTTGGGTTGGTTCTGATACTGGCGATCAAGGACAACTTTCCGCGCCGCGTGGTGCTGGAGCCGCTGAATGTCGCCGTGTTGGGGGCGATCATCTTCGGGGTTTGCATCGCGGCCAGCGGTTTGGGGGTGCGGGCCGCATTGAAGGTTGATCCGGCCACGGCGCTGGGGGGCTGAGGATGGCGCAGGGCAAAGGCGAGGTGATCGTCGATCTGAAGGGCGTGTCGAAACACTATGGCGAGGGTGAAACCCGGGTCGATGCGCTGCGCGCGCTGGATCTGTCGGTGCAGGCGGGAGAGGTCGTCGCGCTGCTGGGGCCATCGGGATCGGGCAAGACGACGCTGCTGAATGTGATCGGTTGCATCATTGACCCTTCGGCGGGGCAGGTGGCGCTGGACGGCGAAATGGTGTTTGACGGGCGCTGGCTGCGGCGTGATCTGCGGCGACTGCGGCTGGACAAGATCGGCTTCATCTTTCAGGCGCACAACCTGCTGCCGTTTCTGACCGCGCTCGACAATGTGGCGCTGGTGCTGCATCTGGCCGGCCGCTCGCGGGCCGACGCGCAGGCTCGGGCGCAAGAGCTGCTGGACTATCTCGAGGTCGGTCACCGTGCCCGCGCCATGCCCGCGCTTTTGTCGGGCGGCGAGGCGCAACGCGTGGCGATCGCCCGTGCACTGGCCAACAGCCCGCGGATCATTCTGGCCGACGAGCCGACGGCGGCGCTTGACAGCAAGCGTGCGGGCATCGTGATGGATCTTCTGCGCAAGCTGGCCAGCGAACAAGACGCCTGCATCATTGCCGTGACCCATGACGAAAAGATCTTCGACCGTTTCGACAAACTGTTCCATCTGCGCGACGGGCGGCTGGAACAAGACGACACAATTCAAGCAGGAGACCCGCAATGACGACGCAAAAAATCATCGGTTGGGTGGCGCTGATCTTTGGCGTGCTGACCCTGATATCGGGCGGGCGCGCGCTTTTTGGCGGCGTTGATATGGGGGCGGTGGTGCCGTTCGTGCTGTGGTTCAATTTCGGCGCCGGCTTTGCCTATTGTCTGGCGGGTTACGGGCTTTTGACGGGGCGGGACTGGGCCGCCCCGCTGGCACTTGCGATCTTTGCGGCGACTTTGCTGGTCGGGTTGGCCTACGCCGCCCATGTGCTGCGCGGCGGCGCGCATGAAACACGCACCACCGGCGCAATGACGCTGCGGACCGGTGTCTGGGCGGTCATCGCGGTGCTGGCGCGCCGCAACCGCCGCCGATAGCCCGCAGGGCGGACGCCCCGATTGGCCGTGGCGCCACAAAGCCATGGCGGGCACTTGGGCGGTTCGCCCCGCCGGAGGGCGCGGCCGCCCGCGGCGACGGCCGGGTTTACTCGGCCGCGATCGGATCGGGTACCGCCAATGCGACAATGTCCATCATGATCCGGTTCAGTTCAAAGTCCTTCGGCGTGTAGACGCGGGTAACACCAAAACCCAAAAGCTTGGCGGCGTCTTCGTCTGGGATGATGCCTCCGACGACAACCGGAACGTGGCCCAACCCGGCGGAGCGCATATGCTCCATCACCTCTTCGATCAGCGGCAGATGAGAGCCCGAAAGAATCGACAGGCCAACGACATGGGGCTCGTCCTCGACAGCCTTGGCGACGATTTGCTTGGGGGTCAGGCGAATCCCGTCATAGGTGATATCCATGCCGCAATCTCGGGCACGGAAGGCGATTTGCTCGGCCCCGTTGGAATGACCGTCCAGCCCCGGCTTGCCGACCAGAAACTTCAGGCGACGGCCCAGCTTCGATGAAGCAACGTCAACGGCTTCGCGGATCTGCTCTAGCCCCTCGGTGCGGTTCGAGGGGCTGCGCGACACGCCCGTCGGGCCGCGGTATTCGCCATGGACCTTTCGCATGACGTCGGCCCATTCGCCGGTCGTCACCCCCGCTTTTGCAGCGGCAATCGAGGGCGGCATGATGTTTTCACCCGCAGTCGCCGCGGCCCGAAGGGCGGTCAGTGCTGCGGCTACGGTCTGGGCATCGCGGTCGGCGCGCCAGGCAGTCAGCCGCCCGATCTGGTCTTCTTCGACACCCGGTTCGACGACCATGATACCGCCATCGCCCGCCGTCAACGGCGAGGGTTCGCCCTGTTGCCAGCGGTTCACCCCGACAACGACAGTTTCGTTCGTCTCGATCCGGCCCAGCCGCGCTGCGTTGCTTTCGACCAGACGGCCCTTCATATAGTCGATCGCGGCGATCGCGCCGCCCATCGCATCCAGCGTGGCCAGTTCTTCGCGCGCGCCCGCTTTCAGCGTTTCGACCTTGGCGGTGATGGCGGGGTTGCCCTCGAACAGGTCGTCGAATTCCAGCAGATCGGTTTCATAGGCCATGATCTGCTGCATCCTGAGCGACCATTGCTGATCCCATGGGCGCGGCAGGCCAAGCGCCTCGTTCCATGCCGGAAGCTGCACGGCGCGGGCGCGGGCGTTTTTCGACAGTGTGACCGCCAGCATTTCGATCAGGATCCGGTAGACGTTGTTTTCGGGCTGCTGTTCGGTCAGGCCAAGGCTGTTGACCTGCACGCCATAGCGAAAGCGGCGGAATTTCTCGTCTTCGATGCCATATCGGTCGCGGCAGATTTCGTCCCACAGCTCGGTAAAGGCGCGCATCTTGCACAATTCGGTCACAAAGCGGATGCCGGCGTTCACGAAGAACGAAATCCGCCCGACCATGGCGGGAAATTCCGCCGGGGCGACCTTCTGCTTGAGGTCATCCAGCACCGCCACGCCGGTGGCAAGTGCGAAGGCCAGTTCCTGTTCCGGTGTCGCGCCCGCCTCTTGCAGGTGGTAGGAGCAGACGTTCATCGGGTTCCATTTGGGCAGGTGTTTGGCGGTATAGGCCGCGACATCCGTGATCATCGCCAACGAAGGCTTGGGCGGGCAGATATAGGTGCCGCGCGACAGGTATTCCTTGACCAGATCGTTTTGCACCGTGCCCTGAAGCGCGCCAACCTCGGCGCCCTGTTCCTCGGCCACCGCGATATAGAGCGCCAGCAGCCACGGCGCGGTGGCGTTGATCGTCATCGAGGTGTTCATCCGGTCCAGCGGGATCTGATCGAACAACATCCGCATGTCGCCCAGATGGCAGACCGGCACGCCGACCTTGCCGACCTCGCCGCGCGACAGGACATGGTCGCTGTCATAGCCGGTCTGGGTCGGAAGGTCGAAGGCGACCGACAGCCCGGTCTGGCCCTTGGCAAGGTTGCCCCGGTAAAGCGCATTCGATTTGGCGGCCGTCGAGTGGCCCGCATAGGTGCGAAACAGCCAGGGTTTGTCCTTGGCGATTGCGGTTTTGGGGCTGGCGTCCGTCATGGCGATCTCCGATTCCGACCGTAAGAAAGTTGCGGCTGTAACGGAGTTATGCGAAAGAATGTGTCCCTGTCAATTCGCTGCAACGCGGCATTGGTGCTGAGGCAAGATATTGCGCGGCGATCTTTCCCTGCCACTGTGCCGCAAGGACGCCGATGGTTGGGCCACCCGATGGTTTGCGGGCTGGGGCGGGCGGCAGTTGTCGCACCAGACAAGGCTTTGGCGCCCTCGGCGTGCTGATGACCTTTCTGGCGACCGCGCCGGGGCCCTGCGCCGGTGGGCGGTGGGCGAATGGCCGCAGCTGCTTTGGCGCACAGAATCGTCATCGTTATCGTCATCGACGGGCCAAAGGGGCTAGAGTGCGGCGGGGCAGTAGTCGATTCTGGCATTCCGTGCCGTGTCGATTGCCCATTGCGGGGTCGGAATATGTTCTGATGCCGCGGTCGCAGCGCGAGCATTCCGCAATTGCGAGGTCATAAAATTACAAAAACCAAACGCGCTGTATTGCATTATTGCGCGGCGAAACGTATTTCCTAACGCAAGGCCCGCCGATTCTGCGGTGCGGCAACAGTAGACAGGAGGCCCGCATGGCTCTGGACATCAAAACCGAGATCGCGCCCTACGATGCGCCGCAAAAAGATCTTTATGAAGTGGGCGAAATGCCCCCCCTCGGCCATGTGCCAAAGTCGATGTATGCTTGGGCGATCCGCCGCGAACGCCACGGCGAGCCGGACAAGGCGATGCAGGTCGAGGTCGTCGATACCCCGACGATCGACAGCCACGAGGTGCTGATTCTGGTGATGGCGGCGGGCGTCAACTACAACGGAATCTGGGCGGGTCTGGGTATTCCGGTCAGCCCGTTCGACGGCCACAAGCAGCCCTATCACATCGCCGGCTCTGATGCGGCGGGCATCGTCTGGGCGGTGGGTGACAAGGTCAAGCGCTGGAAGGTTGGCGACGAAGTCGTGGTGCACTGCAATCAGGACGATGGCGACGACGAGGAATGCAACGGCGGCGATCCGATGTTCTCGCCCAGCCAGCGGATCTGGGGTTACGAGACGCCCGACGGATCGTTCGCGCAGTTCACCCGGGTGCAGGCACAGCAGTTGATGGCGCGGCCCAAACACCTGACCTGGGAGGAAAGCGCCTGCTATACGCTGACGCTGGCCACCGCCTACCGGATGCTGTTCGGGCATCGTCCGCATATCCTGAAACCTGGCGACAATGTGCTGGTCTGGGGCGCATCGGGGGGGCTTGGGTCTTACGCGATCCAGTTGATCAACGCGGCTGGGGCCAATGCGATCGGCGTGATTTCCGAAGAGGACAAACGCGATTTCGTCATGGGGTTGGGGGCCAAAGGGGTCATCAACCGCAAGAATTTCAACTGTTGGGGGCAGATGCCCAAGGTCAATACCCCCGAATATGCCGCCTGGTTCAAGGAAGCGCGCAAATTCGGCGCCGCGATCTGGGAAATCACCGGCAAGGGCAACAACGTCGACATGGTGTTTGAACACCCCGGCGAGGCGACCTTTCCGGTTTCGGTTTTCGTCGTCAAACGCGGCGGCATGGTGGTGATCTGTGCGGGCACCACCGGGTTCAACCTGACCTTTGACGTGCGCTATCTGTGGATGCACCAAAAACGCGTGCAGGGCAGCCACTTTGCCAACCTCAAACAGGCGTCGGCCGCCAACCGGCTGATGCTGGAACGCCGTCTTGATCCCTGCATGAGCGAGGTCTTTCCCTGGGCCGAGATCCCTGCGGCTCATATGAAAATGTTCAAGAACCAGCACAAGCCGGGCAATATGGCGGTGCTGGTGCAGTCGCCCCGCGCGGGTCTGCGGACATTCGAGGATGCGCTTGAGGCTGGCCCCAAGGCATGATGCCTTTGTCTTGAGCGTTAACCCGCGTCAGGCCCCTGACGCGGGTTTTTCATGGGCTGTGCGTTGGGCGTTGCCGGCCCGCGTTGCATCCGATTTTCCGTTGCTGCGTGATGAAGGCATGGCCCATTTGGCTTTGCGGTTTCACATGGAGCAAAGCCCGTCGCAAGGCGCTGTTCAAATCTCGGGTGGCGTCTTGGCCAGAACGACGGGGCGGCCTTGTCCGACAGTCGTCGCAACGCGCGTCTCGGGTTCAGCGCGACAGATATGTGTGCGGGCGCGCCCGCATGCCCAAGGTTCAAGGCCGCGCGCAGGGTCCGCACCGTTTTCTGATCGGGTTCAGGCTGTCGGGCGGTCAACGGCACCCTAGAGGCCCGCTCCGCGCTTGATCAGGTCATAGCCGACGCCGCCCGACAGGATTGCGATAAACCCGGCGTCGGCGCCGGCAGAACCGGTGCTGATAAGAGCATCAACAGTGATCGTCGCGGCGCCTACCACACTGTCGAGGATCGCTCCGGCAAGAACCACCTGCGCATCGCTCGCGGGCGCGGCGGGGTCCGCCTCGCCGATCATGCGAGCGTCACAGTAGCGCCGCTCGACACCCGATTGCGTGAACAGTTCCATCTCGAAAGAAGGCGCCTCGACCGGCAGGGACGCCAGCCCCCACAGCGTCTGCTCTACAAGGCCGACTGCGGCGTCGGTTGCGCCCGATTCCCGGAAGGCATTGATCTCGAAGGCCACGAAATCCTTCATTTCGGTTTCCTGCACGCGACCGGGTTCGGGGTATCCCGCGGCATCGATCCAGCGCGCAGCGTGCCCCAGAAGGTTGTCGGCGGCGATCTTGCGAACCGTGCCACAACCCACCGCAGCGATCACCACAACGTCGGCGTTGGTCAGTTTCCCTTCAGTCCAGTTCGCCGCAACGACGTTCAGATCCGCGACGTAATCCCGGGCGTTGAAGATTTCCGGCGATAGCTCTTGCGCGCCCGCCCCGGCCCCGGTCGCGGCCAGTGCTATTGCGGTGATCGCATGCGTGACCTTGCCCATTCTTTCTGCCCCTCTTCCGGGTCATGGATGTGGCGAGCATACCACAATCCCTGCTGCACGTCATGCGGGCCACGCGCAGACGAACTGCCCGAAACGGCTTTTTGACCCGCACTTGCGAACGGCAGCTCTGCGAAAGGCAGTTTCAACCCGCAGACCAAACGCGCGCAGCATCAACGCACAGCCGGTTGGCGCACTCAGCCGAGGTTCCACAAAGCGGCTTCGCCCACTTCGACCGAATTCCCTGCCGGGTCGCGGATATAGACAGAATGTGCGCCGTTCGGCCAAACGTGATCGTGTTCAACCTCTATGCCAAGGGCTGTGAAATGGTCGCGCCACTGCCCGACCTCTGCGGCATCGCGCGCGCGAAAACAAAAATGCCCGGCACCGCGCGCGCCATGGCGCGGAATGGCGATGGCGGGGTCGGCGCGCAGTGACATCTCGGGGTTGAAGACCAGCAGCATCTGCGCGCCACAGCGAAAAAAGACAAACCTGCCCGCAACCTTTGAGACGACCGTCAGCCCAAAGACATCCCGGTAGAAGGTCTCGGCCGCGTCGATGTCATTGGCGTAGATCGCGGTTTCAAGCAAGGCTGTGGCAGGTTTCATCGCGGACCTCCGGTCGGATCGGCAAAGTGTGCCACGCTTTGGCCCAGCCGCAAATCCCCCGGAATTTCCGGCATTGGCCAGCGGGTCGACACCCGGAGCAGCCGTTGTGCGGCGACCAGCGGCGCCACGCCCCGCCCAAAGCGCGGTGCCACCCCCACGGCGCAGTTCTTGGGTCAGGCCCTCTTTCCCCTGTCGGCGCCGGGCCTTATGGTCGCGTCCATGAGCCATACCCCACCGCCCCCTGCCATCGTTTTCTCCGAGGATCAGGCCGAAGCCTGGGACCGGGTTGCCGATGCGCTGACCGAGGCCGGGGTCGATCTGACCGAGGCGAGCCTGAGACCCGATGGCGGCGGCAACCGGGTCTTGTCGGTCATCGGCAAGGCGGGATCGGGCAAAACGATGCTGCTCGCCGCACTTTACAAGGCGCTTGAGGCGGCAGGGGTGGAAACCGTCTCGGGTGACTTCGAGGGCAAGAAACGCAAGGACAAGCGCACACTCGCAATCCTCGCCCCGACCAACAAGGCCGCTTCGGTGTTGCGGAACCGTGGGGTTCCGGCAACGACAATTCACCGCATCTTGTATACGCCGGTCTACGACCCGCAATATGAACGCATTGCCGAATGGCTGGCCGGGCAGGGGCCGCGGCCGGCGCTGGATGGGCTGGGGATCAACGGGCTTACCGAAGAGGCGCTGGACCGCGCCAAGGCATTCTACGATCAGGTGAAATCCATCCCCGGCGCGCTGGCCTCTGCGGGGTTGCGCGGATCAGACTTCATCCAGGGCTGGAAGCGGCGCGAGGACCCTCTGGACATCGGCTTTGTCGACGAATCGTCGATGCTGGACGAACGCCAGTTCGATGACCTGCGCGAGATCTTTCCAACGTTGATCCTGTTTGGCGATCCCGCTCAGCTTGCCCCTGTCAACCAATCCGGCGAAATGGTGTTCGAGCGGCCCGGGGCGGGGGAAAAGCTGATCCTGCACCGGATTCACCGGCAGACCCAGGACAATCCGATCCTCGATCTGGCGCACGCGCTGGGCGATGATGACCTGACCTTCGAAACCTTCGAGCGGATGGTCGAAGAGGCTTCGCGGCGTGACGACCGCGTGGTCTGGGCCGAGAGGGTGGAAAGCGACCTGATGGCGCGCAGCCCGGTGCTGGTCTGGCGCAATGCGACGCGGATCAGGCTGATTCAGGCGTTCCGCAACGCCCATCTGGCGCCCGCAGACGCACTTTTGCCCGGCGAGCCGCTGATTTGCGACGGGATCGAGCTGCCGCTGAAGCATCGCAAGAAACGCATCGACCTCGAGGCCCGCGGCCTGATCAAGGGGGCGCAGGTCATCTACCTTGGCCCCGGCAAGAAACCCGGCTTTTCGCGTCTGCACGTGATTGGTGCCGAGGACCCGCGCATCTCCGCCGCCTCGATCATCAAGATCGAATTACCCGACGCCGAAGAACCCTTCATCCCCTTTGCCGCCCGCATGGGGGCCGCTTTCCTTCATGGCGCGGCTGTCACCATCCACAAGGCACAGGGCTCGCAATGGGAAAACGTGCAGGTTTTTGCGCCCGACCTTTTTGCCGCCTATCGCGCTGGCCGTACCGAGGCAGGGATCGCACTGTGGAAACGCCTCGCCTATGTCGCCATCACCCGCGCAGAGCACCGGCTTTTGTGGGTGGTAAGAAACCGTCTTGCGCGGCCCTCGGCGCCCCTGTCCACCGAGGATCTTCCGCGTGGCGCCGCGCCGCTGACGCTGGCTCCCGAAGAAGAATGAGCAGCGTTCATCTTCGTCCAAATATCCCCGCCGGAGGCTCCCACGGCAGCGGCAGAAGCCTCCGGCGGGGATATTTGGACGAAGATGAAACAAGGACTTCAAAGCAGTCGCACAGCGGCCTAGTCTTGTGACGACAATTCAAGGGAGGCTGCGGATGCGCTGCGTTTTTGTTCAGTTCCGGTGCCAACCGGGCAAGACCTATGAGGTGGCCGATGCCATCTATGATCGCGAAGTGGTCAGCGAACTTTATTCCACGTCGGGCGACTATGACCTGATCGCCAAGATCTATATCCCCGAAGAAGAGGACGTGGGCCATTTTCTGAGCAAGGCGCTGTTTGACATTCCGGGCATCAGCCGCACGCTGACCACGATGACTTTCAAGGCGTTCTGATGGCTGTGTTGGTCGTGACCGGGGCCAGTTCCGGCATTGGCCGGGCGGTGGCCGAGCGGGCGCTGGCGCAGGGTTGGCAGGTGGCGCTGTTGGCGCGGCGCGTTACGCTATTGGACGAGGTGGCGGCGGGCTGCCCCGAAGCGCTGGCCTTGCCCTGTGACGTGACGGATGAAGTTGCGGTCAAGGCGGCCTTCTCGGCTGTCGTGGCGCGTTTCGGGCGGATTGACGTGTTGTTCAACAATGCCGGGAGTTTTCCGAAGGGGGCCTTGATTGACGAGGTTTCGCTTGAGGAATGGCGCGGCACGCTGGATGTGAACCTCACGGGGATGTTTCTGTGCGCCCGTGCCGCCTTTGGGCAAATGCGTGCGCAGACCCCGCAGGGCGGGCGGATCATCAACAACGGCTCGATCGCCGCGACCACGCCGCGACCTGGCTCGGTTTGCTATACGGCCAGCAAACATGCGGTCACGGGGCTGACCAAGACGCTTGCGCTGGATGGGCGGCCCTTTGGAATCGCGGCAGGGCAGATCGACACTGGCAATGTGCGCACCGAACTGGCCGCGCGGATGCAGAGCGGCGTGCAACAAGCCGATGGCAGCATCCGACCCGAGCCGATGATGGAAGTGGCCGAGGTTGCCGCCGCTGTCTTGCACATGGCCAGCCTGCCGCAGGGCGCGAATGTGCTTCGGATGACGGTCATGGCCACTACCATGCCCTTTGTCGGGCGCGGCTAGGCCCGTTTCGGCATCAGCAGGATCACCACACAGACCACCATCAGCAGCGCCGATAACAAGAATGGCGCACCGGGCGCCTGCACCGGCGCCTCGGGGCGGGTAAAATAGGCAAAGGTTCCGGTCATCACCAGAGGCGAGATCCCCATTGCCACCGCGGCAAGCGACGACAACACGCCCTGCAGTTCGCCCTGTTGATCGTCGGGGGCGGCGTTCGACATGATGCCTTGCAGCGCCGGGCCTCCGACCCCTGATATGGCGGCGAAGGGCGTGAACGCCAGCGCCCAGAACCCGGACGTCAGGAAGCCATAGCCAATGAAGGTCACCAGTTCGAGCGAGAAGCCGATGGTCGTGGTGCGGTGTTCTCCGAATCTGCGGATCGTGGGGGCGACGGCCACCGCCTGAACCAGCGCCATCGACAGGCCAAAGACGGCAAGTGACAGCCCGATCATCACCGGATCCCAGCCAAAGCGCGCCTTGCCGTAAAACGACCAGATCGCCGGATAGACAAAGCCCGCGATGTTGAAGATGAAAAACACCAGAAGGTAGCGCCGGATCCCCGGCAACCGCCCGATCGCGCCAAAGGACGAAAGCGGATTGGCGCGGGCCCATGAAAAGCGGCGGCGGATCGCATCGTTCACGGTCTCGGGCAGGACCAACGCGCCAAAGATCAGATTGCCCCCGGCCATCGCCGCCGCCGCCCAGAACGGCGCGCGCAGATCTATCGTTGACATCAGGCTGCCCAGGACCGGCCCCAGCACGAAACCCACCCCGAAGGCGGCGCCGATCAGACCAAAATTGCGCGCCTTTTCGTGCGGTTTGGAAATGTCGGCCATATAGGCCGAGGCGGTGGCATGGGTGGCCGCCGTGATCCCGGCCACGATCCGGCCAATCAGCAGCAGCCATATCGTGCTGGCCATCGCCATGATCGCGTAGTCGATCGCCATCACCGCCAGCGCGGTCAGCATCACCCGGCGGCGGCCGAAGGCGTCGGAAAGATTTCCCACCACCGGGCCGAACAGAAACTGCATCGCGGCATACGAGGTGGCCAGAACCCCGCCCCAAAGCGCGGCATGCGCCAGATCAAGCCCGGTTATGCTTTCCAGAAGGTCGGGCATGACTGGAAAGATCAGCCCCATGCCGATCGCGTCGACCAGAACGGTCAACAGGATAAAGACCTTGGCGAGGCCGATGTTCATGGGGCTCCGGGGTCGTGTTCGCGCCTGGCGGTGATAGCATGAGGCCGGTCGGGGCGAAAGCAGCCGAAACCCCCGCAGAGCGTTGGCCGGGGCGGGCCGGCGGGGCGGACCGACGGGAGTGTTTGGCTGGGTCGGGCCGACGGCAGGCTGGGGCGCTTTGTCGGCCCGGTGGCGCGCCGGGTTTGCGGCGCGCCGGTCTTGCAGCGGGGAGGGCCGGGCTGCGGGCCAGACAGGCTGGCGCCCCGTGGCGGATCAATTGCGGATCAGGCGAAACAGCGCCGACGCCGCCCAGCCTGCAAAGACCGCCAGCGCGAGCGACATCAGCCCGTAGGCCAGCGGCTGTTCCCGCGACAGCACGAAAAGCCAGCGTTCCAGCCCGACCTTGCGCACCGGAATCGCGGCGCGGTGCTGATTGATGACCTGCCCGTCGCGCAGCAGAAAGATGCGCACCTTGTAGTCGCCTTCGGTCAGGTTCGAGGGCAGATCGAAATCGGCCCGAAAAAGCGTATTCTCGACCAGCGTCACGCCGTGCTGCTCCAACTGGTAAAGGCCCTCTGCTTCGCGGATGCGCAACAGCGCCTCGGTAAAGGGGCGCGCGTCCTCAACCAGCAGCGGGCCGGAAAAGGCGCGCACGGCCAGCGGCACCGAGATCCGCTGGCGCACGTCTTCGTCGGGTGACAGGATCTTGCTCAGGGGGCCAGTGCTGGCCACGGCATAATAGCTGGGCGCGGCTGCGACGCCGACGGCCTCGGTGTTGACCCAGATCCCCACTTCGCGGCTTTTGTGGCGGATGGTGACGGGCACGGAGGGGCCTTCAAGCGTCACGATCACCTCGAGCGGTGGGCCGGTGGGTTCGGGGGCGTCGCGCTTGACCGCGCCGTAGATCAGGATCGCCGAGCCGTCAAAGCTGGCGGTGATGCCGATCGAGTTCTGGCTGAGGCCCGCGACGACCTGTTCGGCACGTGCCGGAAACGCCGCCAGGATGAAAATGATCAAGACCCGGATCATGGCTGCCCTCCGGCAGACAGCGAATACAATTCAGTCGGGCGGATCAGCAGATCAAGCCCCAGCTTGAACGCCACGATGATGACCAGAAGCGCCAGCAGGATGCGCAGTTGTTCGGCCTTCAGACGCGCCCCCACGCGGCTGCCGATCTGCGCGCCGACGACTCCGCCCAGGATCAGCATCAAGGCCAGCAAGACATCGACCGACTGGTTGGTGACCGCGTGCATGACGGTCGTGAATGCGGTGACGAAGATGATCTGAAACAGCGAGGTGCCGATCACCACCTTGGTCGGCATCCCCAAAAGGTAGATCATCGCAGGCACCATGATGAAGCCGCCGCCGACCCCCATGATCGCCGCCAGAACCCCCACCAGAAGCCCGATCGCCAGCGGTGGGAAGACCGAGATATAAAGCCCCGAAGCGCGGAACTTCAGCTTCAGCGGCAGGTTGTGAACCCAGTTGTGCTGATGGCGCTTGACCGGTTTGCTGGACTTGCGCGCCCGGTTCATCGCCCGCAGGCTTTCCAGTAGCATCAGCAGCCCGATCGCCCCCAGAAAGACGACGTAGGACAGTTGCACCACAAGGTCGATCTGGCCCAGCTTGGTCAGCAGGTTGAACGCCCAGATCCCAAGGCCTGAACCCAGCATGCCGCCGGCCAGCAGCACCAGCCCCATCGGCACATCCACCGCCTTGCGCTTGAATTGCGTCAACACCCCCGAGACGCTTGAGGCGACGACCTGATTGGCCCCGGTCGCCACCGCCACAGTGGGTGGAATGCCGATGAAGAACAGCAAGGGCGTGATCAGGAAACCGCCCCCGACGCCGAACAGACCAGACAATATCCCGACCAGCCCCCCAAGCCCCAAAAGCAGGAAAACGTTGATCGAAACCTCGGCGATGGGCAGGTAGATCTGCATCTTTGGCCTTGGCGAAAAGAGGTAGCGAAATCTTGCCCCTGTGGGGGGGCGGTGTCAAACCCCGGTCCGGGATCGCTCAGCGCAAGTCTCGCAAGTATCGTCGCAGCACGCGTTCCAGCTTGGCCGCGCCAAGCGGCGCCATCGCCTTGGTGTGTTCGTGGCTGATCGCCTCGGAGGACATCCCGGCGCCCATGTTGGTCACCACCGAGACGGCGGCGACCCGCAACCCCAGAAACCGCGCGAGGATCACTTCGGGAACCGTTGACATGCCGACCGCATCGGCGCCCAGAATCCGCGCGGCGCGGATCTCGGCGGGGGTTTCGAACGACGGGCCGGAGAACCAGCAATAGATACCCTCGGGCAGATCGACGCCCTCGGCGGCGGCGGCGGCGGCAAGGGCTGCGCGGATCAGCGGGTCATGGGCCTCGGTCAGCGGCACAAAGCGGGCATCCGAGGGCTCGCCGATCAGCGGGTTGGTCCCGGCAAAGGCGATGTGGTCATTGAGCAGCATCAACCCGCCCGGCGCGATGTCGGCGCGCAAGGACCCGGCGGCGTTGGTCAACAGCAGGCTGCCGCATCCCAGCGCGGCCAGAACCTCAAGCGGCAACCGCATCTCGGCGGGGTTGCCACGTTCATAGTAATGCGCGCGGCCGCCGAACACCGCCACGCGCACGCCTTCCAGCGTGCCGATCACCAGCTTGGGGTTGTGCCCCGACACGCCGGCATGGGGAAAGCCCGGCAGGTCGGTGTAGGGGATGGCCACACCCTCGACCGCCTCGGCCAGATGGCCCAGACCGGACCCGAGGATCAGCCCCAGACGCGGTGGCTCGACCCCCGCGCGCGATTGGATCAGGGCGGCAAGCTCAGCGCTCTTTGACATAGGGCTCTCCGCCCGCGCGCGGCGGGATCGCCTTGCCGACGAAACCGGCAAGAATGATGACGGTCAGGATATAGGGCAGCGCCTGCATGAATTGAACCGGCAGCACCACGATGCCCAGATCAATGTTCTGGTAGCGGTTGGCGATCGCCTCAAGAAAGCCGAACAGCATCGTCGCCCCCAGCGCCGGAACCGGGCGCCACTTGGCAAAGATCAGCGCCGCCAGCGCGATGAAGCCGCGCCCGCCGGTCATTTCCTTGCCAAACCCTGCCGAAAGGCTGATCGCCAGATAGGTGCCCGCCAGACCGCACAAAAGCCCGGCAATCGCGATCGCGCTGTAGCGCAGCCGCACCACCGACACCCCGGCAGTATCGACCGCGGCGGGGTTTTCGCCGACCGCCCGCAGCCGCAACCCGAAGCGGGTGCGAAACAGCACCCACCACGTCAGCGGCACACAGGCAAAGGCCACATAAACCAGAATCGAATGGCCCGACAGCAACTCGTAATAGATCGGCCCCAGCACCGGCACCTCACGCAGCGCCTCGGCGCCGGGCAGGATGATCGGGCCAAAACGCCCGCCCGACATCAGCGCCGGGGTGCGCCCGCCCTCGTGAAACCAGCTTTGCGCGATCAGCACTGTAAAGCCCGAGGCCAGAAAGTTCACTGCCACGCCTGAAATCAACTGGTTGCCGCGAAAGGTGATCGCGGCCAGACCGTGCACGACGGCAAGGCTCATTGACCCTGCGATACCGGCGAGAAGGCCCAGCCACGCCGACCCGGTGACCGCCGCAATCGCGCCCGAGAAAAAGGCCGCCATCAGCATCTTGCCTTCCAGCCCGATGTCGAACACACCGGCGCGTTCCGAATAAAGCCCCGCCAGACAGGCCAGCAGCAACGGCACGCCAAGGCGCACGGTGGAATCGAGGATCTGGATCAGTGTCGGAAAATCCATCATTGCGCCTCCTTGCCGGCGCGCAGGAAGGCCCGTTCGACCGGTCGGCGGACCATGTTGTCCAAGGCCCCGGTAAACAGGATGACCAGCGCCTGAATGACGGTAATCAATTCGCGCGGGATCGCCGTTTCCAGCGCAAGTTCCGCGCCGCCCTGATACAGAAAGCCAAACAGGATTGCCGCCAGAAACACGCCGAACGGGTGATTGCGCCCCATCAGCGCCACCGCGATGCCGATAAAGCCCGCGCCCTCGACCGCGTTCAACACCAGCCGTTCGCTTTCACCCATGACGTTGTTGATGGCCATCATCCCTGACAACGCGCCTGAGATCAGCATCGCCACCATGATGATCTTGACCGGGTTGATCCCGGCGTAGCGGGCCGCCGCCTCGGATTTGCCGAAAGCGCGGATCTGATAGCCCAGCCGTGTGTGCCAGATCAGCGCCCAGACCGCCACGCAGGCCGCCAGCGCGATGAACAGCGTGACATTGGCCGGGGTGGATTTGCCGAAGATCAGCCCAAGCCCCGGAATGTCATGTAGCGACGGAAGCTTGGCCCCGGCCGGAAAGCGCGCGGTGGCCGGGTCCATGCTGCCGACCGGGCGCATGATATTGACCAGTATGTAATTCAGCAGGCTGGCGCCGATAAAGTTGAACATGATCGTGGTGATGACGATATGGCTGCCG
This sequence comes from Rhodobacteraceae bacterium UBA6197, assembly GCA_002422085.1. Classification (GTDB taxonomy): domain Bacteria; phylum Pseudomonadota; class Alphaproteobacteria; order Rhodobacterales; family Rhodobacteraceae; genus UBA6197. The sequence goes on along the minus strand of DISZ01000006.1, from coordinate 56,169 downwards.
CGCTTGGCCTGAAGCCATGCCGGAATCGCCGCCCAGGCCGCGCCGAACAGCGCCGCCCCAAGGCTGGCCGCCAGCAGCGCCAGCGTCCAGTGCGGCCAGGGCAGGGCCAGACAGACCAGCGCCACCCCCAGCCCGCCCAGCGTCGCCTGCCCCTCACCGCCGATGTTGAACTGACTGGCGTGAAACGCCACCGCGACGGCCAGCCCGGTAAAGATGAAGTTGGTCGCGTAATAGAGCGTATAGCCCCAGCCGTAGGCCGAGCCGAGCGCCCCCGAGACCATCAGCCGGATCGCGTTCACCGGGTCTTCGCCAATCGCCAGAATGACCAGCGCGGAAATGGCAAAGGCGATCAACAGGTTGATTGCCGGGATCAGGATCAGATCCGCCCATCTGGGTAGTTTTTCCATCAGCTGTCCACTCCGGCCATCAACAGGCCCAATTCGCGCTCGTCGGTTTTGTCGGGCAGGCGTTCGCCCATGATGCGGCCGTCGAACATGACCGCGATCCGATCGGAAAGCGACAGGATTTCGTCCAGTTCGACCGAAACCAGCAACACCGCCTTGCCGGCGTCGCGTAGCTCGATGATGCGCTGGTGGATGAATTCGATCGCGCCGATGTCAACGCCGCGGGTCGGCTGACCGACCAGCAAAAGATCGGGGTTGCGCTCGATCTCGCGCGCCAGAACGATTTTTTGCTGGTTGCCGCCAGAAAACGATTTCGCCGCAAGGCTCGGGATCGGCGGACGCACGTCAAAGCGCTTCATCTTGCCCTCGGTATCGGCAATCAGCGCGGCGTTATCCATCAACAGCGCGTTTTTCTGATAGGCGGGGTCGTTGTGATAGCCAAAGGCGATGTTTTCCCAAGCGGAAAAATCCATGATCAGGCCCAGATGCTGGCGGTCTTCGGGCACATGGGCAATGCCGCGCGCGCGCCGCGTCTGGCCGTCGGAATGCTTGCCCGACAGGTCGATTTCCGCGCCATTGACGGTGATCCGGCCAGTGGCATTGGCAAAACCACCCAGCACCTTGAGCAATTCGGACTGGCCATTGCCTGCCACGCCCGCAATCCCGAGGATCTCACCCGCACGGATCGTCAGGTTGATGCCCTTGAGCCGCTCGACATTGTCTTCGTCCACGACGCGCAGGTTTTCCACGGTCAGCACGGTGGCGCCGGGGTTGGCCGGGCCCTTGGCCACATCCAGCAGCACCTTGCGCCCCACCATCAACTCGGCCAGCGCCTCGGGGCTGGTCTGCGAGGTCTTGACGGTGGCCGTCATCTCGCCACGGCGCATGACCGAAACCGTATCGGTTATTTCCATGATCTCGCGCAGCTTGTGAGTGATCAGGATGATCGTCTTGCCCTGATCCTTCAGCCCGTTGAGGATGCGAAACAGGTGGTCGGCCTCGTCCGGGGTCAGCACGCCGGTGGGCTCGTCCAGAATCAGGATATCGGCCTGCCGATACAGCGCCTTGAGGATCTCGACCCGCTGCAAATGCCCGACCGACAGGTCTTCGATCAGCGCGTCGGGGTCCACGTCCAGCTCGTATTCCTCGGCCAGTTGGGTCAGCACACGGCGCGCCTTGGCAAGTGACGGCCGCAACAGCCTGCCCTCTTCGGCACCCAGAATGACGTTTTCAAGAACGGTGAAGTTCTGCACCAGCTTGAAGTGCTGAAACACCATGCCGATGCCGGCGCGGATTGCGGCCTGGCTGTCGGGTATGGCGGTCAGGCGGCCCGCGATGAATATCTCGCCCGCGTCGGCCTTGTAAAAACCGTAAAGGATCGACATCAGCGTCGATTTTCCGGCGCCATTTTCACCGATGATGCCGTGAATGGTGCCGGGCATCACCCGGATCGCGATGTCCTTGTTGGCTTGCACGGGGCCAAACGCCTTGGAGATCCCGCGCAATTCGATCGCGGGAACGGCTGCGGCGGAAGGTGAGGCGGCAGTTTCCTGCCGCCCCGAAGTCTCAACCTCTGCCATGGTGGATCAGTTCGCCGGGCAGGAATTGTCGGACATGTAGTCATGCACGACGATCTCACCCGCGATGATCTTGGCGGCGGCCGCATCGACGGCGGCCTTCATTTCGGGGGTGACGAGGGCGGCGTTGTTTTCGTCCATCGCATAGCCGACGCCTTCCTTGGCCAGATCCATGACGCTGAAGCCGGTTTCCATATCGGCCCCGGCCTTGAAGATGTCATAGACCGAGTTGTCGACCCGCTTGACCATCGAGGTCAGCACCTTGCCCGGATGCAGGTGGTTTTGGTTGCTGTCCACGCCGATCGAAAGAATGCCTTCGTCAGCCGCCGCTTGCAGCACGCCAATGCCGGTGCCGCCCGCTGCGGCATAGATCACGTCGGCGCCTTGCGATTTTTGCGATTTGGCCAGTTCGGCGCCCTTCACCGGGTCGTTCCAGGCCGAGGGCGTGGTGCCGGTCATGTTCTGGATCACCGTGGCGTCGGGGTTTTGCGCTTTCACGCCTTGCACATAGCCGCAGGCGAATTTGCGGATCAGCGGAATATCCATGCCGCCAATAAAGCCCACGGTGTTCGACTTCGACGCCATCGCGGCCATCATGCCGACAAGATAGGACCCCTGCTCTTCGGTGAAGACCACCGATTTCACGTTCGGCTGATCCACCACCATGTCGATGATGGCGAATTTGGTGTCCGGATAGTCCGGCGCGACCGTGTTCAGCACATCGCCGAAGGCAAATCCGGTCATCACGATCGGGTTGGCACCGGATTCGGCCAGCCGGCGCAGCGCCTGTTCACGCTGGGCCTCGGATTGCATCTCCAGCTCTTTGTAAGTGCCGCCAGTTTCGGCCTTCCAGCGTTCGGCACCGCCATAGGCGGCCTCGTTGAAGGATTTGTCGAACTTGCCGCCAAGATCATAGATCAGCGCCGGGTCGGCCAGCGCCGCACCCGAGCAAAGCGCCAGCGTGGCAGCCGCGCCGAAGAACTGTTTCATCAGGGTCATAGGGTATCTCCCGGTCTTGTTGAGGCGCCCGCAGCGGAACGCCTGTTGGCGGGCATCATGCCCGCAGACCAATGGATTAGGGCGCAGTCGGCGCGGGGGGTCAAGCGCGATTTTTCAAGTTTCATCCGAGGGATGGGGGTGGGGTGGTCGTTTGCCACCGACCGGCAAAGCCGCTTGCGCGGAGGGATGCAAATCGCAGATCATCTGCACCGCATCCACGGTGTGCCCGTCGGGGTGCCGGTAATAGCGCCGCCGCAGCCCTGCCTCGCGCCAACCGAGGGCCGCATAAAGCGCGCGGGCGGCGATATTGTCGGCGGCAACTTCCAGAAAAGCGGTCTTGGCGCCTTTTCGGCAAGCGGTCAGCGCAAAGCGCGCGACAAGCGCGCGCCCGGTGCCAAGCCGCCGCGCGGCGGGGTCAACGGCAAGGGTCAACAGCTCGGCCTCGTCCGCCATTGCCCGGCCCATCAAAAAGCCGTGCGATTCGGTTTCAAGAAAGCAACCGGGCAGGGCCAGCAGGCCCGATATCTCGGACGCGGACCAAGGGCGTGGCATGATGAAGCACGCCCTGTGCAGCGCGGCGAGGTCGGCGGGGGTCATCGCCTAGCCCTCAAGGATCAGCGGCGCGGGGTCCGACGGCGGGCAGGCATCTGCCGCGCGCAGGTAAAGCGGGGCGGGGCGGGGCAGGGGCAGGGTTCTGCGCTGCGCGGCAATCCGGGCGATGGCCTCGGGCAGAGGCTGAACTGCGGGCAGCACCCGCGCCTGTGGCAGCCGCTCGGCAAGCTCGGCTGCCGCCGAGCCGGTCAGCGCGCCCTGCACCCCGGTCACCTGATCCAGCGCCATCAGCGCAGGCCCGCCATCGGGGCCGAAGTGCTGCACATAGACCTCGCCCCGGCGGGCATCCATGGCCACCGTCAGCGGCCGCGGCAGGCCCAATGCCTGCGCCTCCAGCGTGCTGACCCCGACCGCCGGTACCCCCAGCGCCAGTGCCAGCCCCCGGGCCGCCGAAACCGCGATGCGCACGCCGGTAAAGTTTCCCGGCCCGATCCCGACCCCAAGCGCCGCCAGATCGTGCCACCCCGCGCCGTGACGCGCGAGCATCTCTTGCAGCATCGGCATCAGTCGTTCGGCCTGTCCCTTGGCCATTTCCTCGATGCGGCTTTCCAGCAGGGTCGTGCCGCGCAGCAAAGCGGCCGCGCAATGCGCGGCCGATGTGTCAAAACCAAGGATCAGCGGATCAGACGGCAACCGGCCGCACCTCGACCACTTCGGGGATGTAATGGCGCAGCAGGTTCTCGATACCCATTTTCAGCGTCAGCGTCGAAGACGGGCAGCCGGCGCAGGCGCCTTGCATATGCAGATAGACGACGCCCCGGTCAAAGCCGTGAAAGGTGATGTCGCCACCGTCTTGCGCCACTGCCGGGCGCACGCGGGTGTCCAGAAGCTCTTTGATCTGCGCCACGATCGCGGCATCCGGTCCCGAATGGGCGGCATGGCCACCGGCCGCGACCGCTTCGCCCTCCATCACCGGCGCGCCGGACTGGAAATGCTCCATGATCGCGCCCAGAATGGCGGGCTTGGCGTGGTCCCATTCGGTGTCCGCCTGCTTTGTCACGGTCACGAAATCCGACCCGAGGAATACCCCCGTCACCCCGGTGATCGCAAAGATCCGGCGTGCCAGCGGCGATTTTTGCGCCGCCTCGGCGGTGGGGAAATCGGCGGTGCCTGCCTCCAGCACGGTCAAGCCGGGCAGGAACTTCAGCGTGGCGGGGTTTGGCGTGGACTCGGTCTGAATGAACATGGGCGGGCTCCTTGGCTTGCTATTGATATGCGCGCGCCCCGGAGGATAGTCAAGTTTGGAATGATTCCAGATGTGCGCCCGCGCCTCTGCCTCGGGTGACGGGCCTCAGGTGATGGCTTCCAGCCGCTCTTTCGACATCTCGCCCGGCACGATGGTCAGCGGGCAGGGCAGGTTGCCTGAATTGCGGCTCATCTGGGCGACCAACGGGCCGGGGCCGGATTTGTCGGTGCCCGCCCCCAGGACCAGAACGCCGATTTCGGGGTTCTCGGAGATCACCTCGATGATCTCGGTCACCGGTTCGCCCTCGCGGATGATCAGGTTGGGGTCGACGCCCTGCCTGTCGCGCATCCATTTGGCGAAAACCTCGAAATGCGCCTCGATCCGTTCGCGCGCCTCCTGGCGCATGATTTCGGATACCCCGATCCAGTGCTGGTATTCCTCGGGTGGGATCACCGACAGGATCGTAACCCCCGCGCCGGTATGGGCTGCGCGCATCGCGGCAAAGCGCATGGCGTTCAGGCATTCACGGGTATCATCCAATACAACCAGAAACTTGCGCATACTGCCCCCTCTGTGGTTGCCGCGATCATGGCCGAGCGGCCCCGGTCTTGGCAACCACGCCAATCACAAACGGCTTGCTGCCGCCCAATCCCAGTAAAGTTCACGCGCACGCTGCGTGACCGGCCCCGCGCGATAGCGGACATCGTCAAAGGCGCTGACCGGGGTGACCTTGGCAAAGTTGCCCGACAAGAACACCTCGTCGGCGGCCCGGAAATCGGCAACGGTCAGGACCGTTTCTTGCACATCCATGCCGTCGGCGCGCAGGTTGGCAATGTGGCGCGCGCGGGTAATCCCGGACAAGAAGGTGCCGTTGGCGATCGGGGTAAAGACCACACCGTCGCGAACCATGAAAACATTGGCGGTCGCGCTCTCGGCGACATTTCCCATCGCATCCTGAACCAGTGCATTGCCAAATCCCTTGCGCTTGGCCTCGACCAGCATCCGGGCGTTGTTGGGGTAAAGGCAGCCCGCCTTGGCGTTGCAGACGTTGTCGGCCAACACCGGACGGCGGAACTGGGTGGTGGTCAGCGTGGTGCTGGCGCCGGCGGCAGGCATCGCCACTTCTTCAAGGCAGAGCGCAAACCCCGTGACCCCTTCCATCGGCGCAACGCCCAGATCCGAGCCATGGATCGCCCAATACATCGGGCGGACATAGACCGCCGCCCCAGACGCGTAGCGCTTCAACCCCTCGCGCGCGATTTCAAGCATCGTCGCGGTATCCATGCTGGGGGTGATCATCAGCGCCTCTGCCGAGCGGTTGACCCGCGCGAGGTGGGCGTCAAGATCTGGCACCAGCCCGTCGAAAAGCCGCGCGCCGTCAAATACCGACGATCCTTGCCAGATGCCGTGATCGGCGGCCCGCATCACCGCGATATCGCCCTCGTGCCAACTGCCTTCAAACCATGTGCGGATGTTCGTGCCAAATGACATGGGGGTCCCTTTCTGTTTTGCCCAGATATAATCAGCTTGCGCCAAGGTCGTCCAGCAGAGCGCTCATCGTTCGTCCGGGGTGCTGGCATTTGCATTCAGCTTCGTCCAAATATCCCCGCCGGAGGCTCCTGCGGTCAGGTGGGAAGCCTCCGGCGGGGATATTTGGACGAAGCTGAATGCAGGCTGCGGTCAACAGGGAAGGTGCGCTTGGCGCCATGTTGTCGGAGTCATGCCACGCGCCTTGCGAAAGGCGCGGGTCAGGTGGCTTTGGTGGCAATAGCCACATGCAAGGGCGACCTCGGCCAAGGGATGGGCGGCGACAATCAGGGCCTCGGCCCGTTTGATGCGCAAACCGTCAAGATAGCCGTGTGGGCTCAGACCGTGAGTGATGCGAAACATCCGTTGAAAGTGGAACTCGCTCAGGCCCGCCTCGGCGGCGAGGTCGGCCAGACGCAGCGGCTGGTCCAACTCGGCATGCATCCGCGCGACGACCCGGTTCGAGGCGGCGCGAGACAGCCCGCCCCGGACCTGTCGGGCGGGGTTGCCGCCGTATTCTGGCCGGGTCAGCAGGTGGTGGCAAAGCTCGCTCAGGGTTTCGCGCGCCTCGATCAGGGTGCTCTGTCTGGTCGCCGCGGCTAGGCGGTGCATCAGCGCGCAGAGGTCCGGGTCGTCGTGAAAGGTCATTTCGCAAAGGTCAAGGCGGGCGGGATCGCGGTCCAGCGTTTCGGCCATGAAGTGCCGCAGCGCCGCATCGGGAAGGTAGAGGTGGACGAACTGAAAGTTGCGGCCGATGATCCATTCCGAAGCACTGCCCTGCGGCAGCACGCACAGGCTTTCGGGTCGCCCGGTCACGCAGCCCCGGTCGACCCGGCGGCTTTCCTGCCCGCCTTTGGTATAAAGGCTGATCGTGTGCATCCGGGTGTTTTCATAGCGCAGGCGGTCTTGCGCGTTCGACCAATGCGCGACCGACTGGCCCTGCCCCAGATCCAGCTGCGCGCCAAGCCGGGCTTTCGAGTGCAAAAGTGTCGTGTAAACCGAGGCGCTGGCGGTCATGGGGTGTCCTTTCGCGCGCATCCTGCCAGTGCCGCCGATGCCCAACAAGTCCGGGCGACCAATTTGCGCAAGATTGTGCAAGCAACGCGCCCGGCGCCACGATAAAGAGGCGGCAACAGGAGACCCTCATGAACGTCATCCTTTTTGTCGCGACCGTGCTGATCTGGGGCACCACATGGATTGCCATTGCGATGCAACTGGGGCCGGTGCCAGTGCTGACCTCGATCTTCTACCGTTTCGGTCTGGCGGCGATGCTGATGCTGCCGGCACTGGCGCTGCTGGGCCGTCTGACCCCGGCGCGGCCGCGAGACCATTTCTTCATCGCGCTTCAGGGGCTGTGCCTGTTCAGCCTCAATTTCGTCTGTTTCTACAATGCCACGGGGTTCATTCCCAGCGGGCTTGTCTCGGTCATCTTTTCACTGGCGACGGTCTACAACGCGATCAATGCCCGGCTGATCTTTGGCGACCGGATCACGGCGCGGGCGCTGGTGGCGACAGCGGTGGGGGTGGCGGGGTTGGTCTTGCTGTTCAGCCATGATCTGTTTGCCGACAGGCTTGATCTGGGCACGCTGAAGGGGATCGCGCTGGCGGCGCTGGGCACGCTGCTGTTTTCGCTGGGGAACATGGTGTCGCGGCGCAATTCCGCGGCAGGGGTGCCGCCGCTGACCGCCAACGCCTGGGGGATGAGCTATGGCAGCGCATTCTTGCTGGGGCTGATTTTCATCACCGGCACCAAGGTCATGGTGCCGCCCGACGCGCGCTATCTGACGGCGCTGTTCTATTTGTCGATCGTCGGGTCCATCGTCGGCTTTACCACCTATCTGATGCTGGTTGCCCGGATCGGATCGGGCAAGGCGGCCTATGCGACGGTGATGTTTCCGGTGATCGCACTGGCGTTGTCGTCGCTTTTTGAAGGGTATGTCTGGACCCCGGTCAGCCTTGCCGGGCTGGTTTTGACCCTGCTGGGAAATGTCGTTCTGTTCGCTCGGCCTAGTCTTGGCTGGCATCGTCCAGCAAGGCCTGAAGGTCCAGCGGTGCGTTGACCATGGCCAGATTGCCCCGCTCGTCGCGCGGCCACTCGGCCGGGGGGCGGTCGCGATACAGCTCGACCCCGTTGCCGTCAGGGTCGCGCAGATAGAGTGCCTCGCTGACCCCATGGTCGGCCGCGCCTTCCAGCGCGATCCCGGCTGCGATCACCCGCGCCAGCGCATTTCCGAGGCTGGCGCGATCCGGGTAAAGAAAAGCCGCGTGGTAAAGCCCGGTGGTTCCGGGGGCGGGCGGCATGCCGTCCCGGCTTTCCCAAGTGTTCAGGCCGATATGGTGATGATAGCCACCGGCCGAAAGAAACGCCGCCTGTCGCCCGTAGCGCTGTTGCACCTCAAAGCCCAGCACGCCGGCGTAAAAGCCGATTGCGCGATCCAGATCTGAAACCTTCAGGTGGACATGGCCGACCCGTGTGTCGGGATGAATCGGGGCGCGGTGCATCGGGTCGGTCATGAGCATCTCCGAGAGGACATGACCCTGATCTAGGGCGCGCCGCCCGATTTGGCAGGGGAGGACTTGCAGAGGCGTTGTGCCTTGGTGCACGCAATTGCGCCTTGGCCGGGGATTGACGCGCCCCCCGGCGTCAGTTGACGCACCCCCCGACATCAGTTGACGCGAAGACCGGCGTCAGTTGACGCACCCCCCGACATCAGTTGACGCGAAGACCGGCGTCAGTTGACGCGAAGACCGGCGTCAGTTGACGCCGTTGGCCACCGTGATGCTGGACCGCAAGAGCCCGAGGATCGTTGCCGCCGTAGCGCCGCTGCTTTCGGTGGCCAGAACCAGATCATTCGGCTCTACCCCAAACCGCGAGGCCGAAAACAGCCCGTCCGCCGAGGTCAGGTTCAGTGAGAATACCACCCGGTGATGGGTCGGCCCGCTGCCGCCTTCCGCGACGACCGCCGAGGCCGGATATTCGCGCAAGATCAGCACACCTCTTGGGTTGGCGCGGTTCTCGTTGATGCCGCCCATCAGGGTCACGGCCTCAAGCGCGGTCAGACTGTCCTTGGGAAAGGGCACAAGCGTTTCGCGCCCCGAAGCGCCCAGTGCCATGAAATAGCGTGTGTCCTTTTCGACCAACAGCTTGTCGCCGCCGCGTAGCGTGGTGTCCAGATCGGGGTTTTGCGCCAGACGCTCCATTGAAATGACATGGGTCTTGCCGCCCCGGATCAGCCGCAGTTGCGGGTTTTCGATATTGCCCGTAATGCCGCCGCCCATCGAGATCAGCCCCAGCACCGTCAGCGACCGGTCGACCAGCGGAAAGCTGCCCGGATGCGCCACGCCGCCCACCAGATCGACCGAATTCTGCCGCCCCGGCGTGGCGGCAAGCTGCACCTGCGCGGCGGGGATCAGTTCGGACAGGCTGTTCTGGACGACCTCGCGGGCATGTTCAGGCGACATTCCCGCGATCTTGACCTGCCCGACATAGGGCACAAAGATCCTGCCCTGCGGCGAGACCGCCATGATCTGCAGATTGGCCGACGGCACTCCCGGCGTGGTCAGCAACGCGTTCTCGCCGTTTTCCCAGATCGACAATTGCACCGAATCGCCCGGCGCGATGATCTGGCCCGCCGCGCCGCCCGAATGGCCGATCCAGGCGCGGGTGGTGCTGGCCGTCGAGGGCCAGTCGGCGATGGTCGGCAACAGATCGCGGGTAACTTCATAATGGGCGAATTCGGGGGTTTCGTCGTCGTCGTTTCGCAAGATCTCGGACTGAAGCGCCGCACCACGCGGCAAGGTGCAGGCCGCGATCGCGAGGCAAAGCACAAACATGGCCAGCACACGGCCCCTATGCAACATCGTCATATCCCCCGTTTCGCCCTAGGGCTGGCGATGCTAAGCCTCAGGCGGGCAGCGCGAGTCACCTTCAGCATCGACCAGTCGGGTATGATTAGTAATCCAGCAATTCTCAAGTCGAAGATTCCGCGAGTTCTGATCGTCGGCGGAAGCGGGCGGTTGGGGCGGCTGCTGCGCCGCGCGATCGGGGCGGGTGATCTGGCCGCGCGCTCGGGTGTCGATCTGATCTGGCAGGGGCGGATGGCGGGTGCCGGGGCGGATCTGGTCTTTGATCCGCTGGGCGCGGCGTCAGCATATGCGCGTGCCGCAGGGGCTGTGGATGTGATTTTCAATCTCGCGGGGGTGACGGCGGGCAGCGAGGCCGATCTGGCACTGAACGCCGATCTGGCATTGGCGGCGCTGGCGGCGGTAGAATCGACGGCAGAAGCGACGGGGGCGGCTTCGGGGCGGCTGCCGGTGTTGCTGGCCTCGTCGGCGGCGGTTTACGGCGCGGCAACAGGTCGGCTGGACGAAGCGGCGCTGGCCGTGCCGACGGCGCCCTATGGTCACGCCAAGCTGGCGATGGAGGCCGCGTCTCTGGCCCGCGCGCAGGCCCATGGCACCCCGCTCTGCTGTCTGCGCATCGGCAATGTCGCGGGAGCGGATGCCTTGTTGGGTCAGCCCGCTCCGCAAGGCGGGCGGGTGCTGGATACCTTCGCCGACGGGCGTGCGCCGCGGCGCAGCTATATCGGACCGACGGCCTTGGCCCGCGCCGTGCTGACCCTTGCGCGCCGCGCCGCCGAGGGCGAGGCCCTGCCGGACCGGCTGAACCTCGCGCTGCCCGGTGCCGTTGGCATGGACGATCTGCTGCGCGCGCGCGGCGAGGGCTGGACCCGGCGCCCGGCGCCCGCCAGCGCCATCGCCGAGGTCTGCCTTGAGGTGTGCTGCGCCGTCGCGCTGGGGCTGGTGCCCGCCGAGCCGGCCAACGCCGCCGCGATCGTCGCCGACCTTGACGCGGCCTTGCGTGAGGGCACGTCATGAGCCTTTCCAAACGCGCCTTCGACATTGGTTTTGCGGTGTTGCTGCTGCCGATTCTGGGGCCGTTGATCGGGCTGATCGCGCTGGTGCTGTGGCTGACCCAAGGGCGCCCGGTGTTTTATGTCTCGGAACGGATGAAGGCGCCGGGTGTGCCGTTCCGGTTGTGGAAGTTTCGCACCATGCGTGCTGTCGCGCGCGATGCCGGGGTGTCGGGCGGTGACAAATCGGACCGGATCACCCGCGCCGGACGCATGTTGCGCAAGACCCGCACGGATGAGTTGCCACAGCTTTGGAACATCCTCAGGGGTGACATGAGCTTTGTCGGTCCGCGCCCGCCGCTGCGCCAGTATGTCGAACGCTTTCCGCAGGTTTACGGCCCTGTGCTGCACAGCCGTCCCGGCGTTACCGGCCTTGCAAGCCTGCTTTATCACCAACACGAGGAACGCATTCTGGCGCTCTGCACCTCGGCCGAAGAAACCGACGCGGCCTATGCCCGCCGCTGCATCCCTGCCAAGGCGCGGCTCGATCTGATCTATCAGCGCCACCAGTCGGTCTGTTTCGATATCGTGCTGATCGGACGCACGGTGGCGCGGATCCTGCGGCGCTGACCTGCCGCGGCTTTGGCGGACGCGCAAGGTTTCGCTCAGGTTGTGCGCGGGCGGATTGGCCAAGCTTGAACATATCGTCCAAGAGTAGTACCCAGAAGAACAATTCGGATCGAGATTTAATGGTTGACCTCTGGCCGGATTGGCCTTCGGTATTTGTATGGACACCTAGTCAGACATGATGAAAAGGGTAATCACGCTCAACCGGACAAAGAAGAACCTTATTCTTCTTACGGTTGATCTGGTGACCGTTCCGGTCGCGTTCGTGTTGGCGCTGTCGGTTCAGTTTTCGACTCTTTCGCCGCTGTGGCGCTTGACGGTGTATTGGCCGCTGGTGCCGCTGTTGATGATTGCGATGGCCGCGCTGACAATGACGCTGGGCCTGCGCTGGATGCGGCTCAAGGATTACGACCTGAAGGCCGTGCTTGGCACCGGCGTTCTGGCGGCCCTGCTTGGCGTGACCTCTGCGGCGCTGGCCGCGCTGGGCGAAAAATCACTGCCGGGCGGGTTCCATTTCATCTTTGCGCTGGTGTTTTTCACGCTTTACGCCAGCACACGGCTGTTCATGCAGCGCCTGATCCTCGAGATTTACCACCGGTCGCGCTCGGTGACGCGGGTGGCAATCTATGGCACCGGGCGCACCGGGATGACGCTTGCCACCGCGCTGCGCAACCGCGTCGATATCGTGCCCTACGCATTCCTGGACGACAATGCCTCGCTGCGGGGGCTGAATGTCTGCGGCCTTCCGGTGCATTCGGGGGTGCATGTCGCGCGGGTCGTCGCGCAGTTCAAGATCGACCGGGTGATCCTCGCGATCCCCTCGCTGTCGGTTCACAAACAGACCCACCTGTCGCAGCGGTTTGAAAAGCTGGGCGTCGAGGTGCAGGCGATTCCCGCTTTCGCGCAACTGATCGGCGGCGACGAACTGCTCGAAAAGCTGTTGCCCGCGGGCCCGGCCGCGCTGCTGTCCCGCGATACTTTGCACAATGAGATGGACTCGGGTTGTAACGCCTATGCCGGCCTGAATGTGCTGATCTCGGGCGCCGGGGGCTCGATCGGGACGGAGCTGTGCCGCCAGATCCTGCGCTGCCGCCCGGCGCGGATCGTGCTGTTCGAGATGAGCGAGCTTGCGCTCTACAATGCCGATTCAGAACTGCATATGCTGGCCGCCGATTCCGGGGTCGAGATCGTTCCCGTGCTGGGCTCGGTGGCCGATCCGGTGCTGGTCACCCATGTCCTGGCCGACTACCGGATCAACGCGGTGCTGCACGCGGCGGCCTACAAGCATGTGCCGCTGGTCGAGGCCAATCTGCGCGTGGGCATGGCCAACAACGCGTTGGGCACGACCGTGCTGGCGCAAAAATCGCGCGAGGCGGGGGTGCGGCGCTTTGTGCTGGTGTCGTCGGACAAGGCGGTGCGCCCGGCCAACGTGATGGGGGCCTCGAAACGCTTTGCCGAACTTGTGGTGCAGGATCTGGCGGCACGCCCCGGCAGAACCATCTTCTCGATCGTGCGGTTTGGCAATGTGCTGGGGTCTTCCGGCTCGGTCATTCCGCTGTTTCAGGAACAGATCGCCTGCGGTGGCCCGGTCACGCTGACCGACGAAGGGGTGACGCGCTACTTCATGACCATTCAGGAGGCCGCCCGTCTGGTGCTTCTGGCGGGCTCTTTCGCCGAGGGCGGCGAGGTCTTTGTGCTTGATATGGGCTCGCCGGTCTTCATCCGCGATCTGGCGCGCAAGATGATCGAGGGGGCTGGATATCGGGTCCGCGACGCGGCCAACCCCGACGGCGATATCGAGATCGTCACCACCGGCCTGCGCCCCGGCGAAAAGATGCACGAAGAACTGATGATGCGCAAAGGCGCCATGACCACTGCACATCCCAAGATCATCAGCGTGCGCGAAGACACGCTTTCAGAACTGGAAATGGCCGCCGCCCTGCGCGACCTGCGCGAGGCGATTGATGCCGGCTCGGATGCCGGGGTGCTGGGCGCTCTGGCGCGGGCGGTGCCCGAATATCGCCCGCAAAGCCTGCCCGCCTCGGCCCTGCCGATGCAGGTCGTCACCGCCAGCGCGGCAAAGGACTCGCCCGCCCAGTAGCGCCAGACAGGCGCCGGTCAGGCACGGCACGCTCGGATGGCGGACGGCCCGGAAAACGGATCCTGCGGATATCCCACGCCACACAGATACAACCCCTGCGGCGGACACACCGGCCCACAGGCCGCGCGGTCGCGCGCCTCCAGCGCCGCCTTGACATCCTCGGGCTTCCAGGCCCCGGCCCCGACCCTTTCCAGCGTGCCGACGATCGAGCGCACCTGATTGTGCAAGAAACTACGCGCCCGCAGACGAAACCGATATTCCTGCCCGTGCGGCACCTCGATCACTTCGATGTCCAGCGCATCCAGCGTCTTCATCGGGGTGGTCGCCTGACACATGCTGGATCGGAAGGTGGTGAAATCGTGATGCCCCAGCAGATGCGCCGCCGCCGCCCGCATCGCCTCGGCATCCAGCGGCTTTTGCACCTGCCAGACCTGCCCACGATCATGCACCGCCGGTGCGCGCCGCGCCAAAAGCCGGAAAAGATAGCGCCGCTCGATCGCCGAAAACCGCGCGTGAAAATCGCTTTCCACGCGCGCGGCGGCCAGAATAGCCACCGGCGCGGGCTTCAGATGCCAGTTCAGCGCCTCCGACAGGCGAAACGCGTCCCACTCCTTCGCCAGATCGATCGTCGCCACCTGCGCGGTCGCATGCACCCCCGCATCGGTGCGCCCGGCCGCGGCAAGCTTGTGCGCGCCCGGCTCCAGTCGCGCCAAAGCCGCCTCGACCGTGCCCTGCACCGACGCCAACCCCACCTGACGCTGCCAGCCCGCGAACGGCCCGCCATCATACTCGATTTTCAACGCATATCTGGCCATGCCTCGCCTTAGCGCGCGCCCTTTCGGCTGACAATCCCCCCGCAGCCTTTGCCGCCCGGCTTCTTTTTGGCCGAAATACTCTCGGGGGGAAGGCGCCGCCAGGCGCCGAGGGGGGCAGACAGCCCCCTTTCCCCCTACCAACCGCCGCTGCGGCCTCTTATCTTGTGCCAAACACGAAGGGAAAGACCTTGAGTATCGGGGATATAGCAGACGGGCTGACGCGCGGGGTCGAAAGCCTCGGCGCTTCGGTCTCCGAGGCGCTGTTCGAGCCGGTGGTCCGGCTGGGTGTCACCGGCCTGTCGCGCGCCGGCAAGACGGTGTTCATTACCTCGCTCGTCGCCAACCTGATGGACCGAGGCCGGATGCCCGGCCTGCGCGCCGCCGCCGACGGGCGCGTTCAGGCCGCCTATCTGCAACCCCAACCCGATGATACCGTGCCGCGCTTTGACTACGAATCCCACCTCGCCGCCCTGACCGGGCCTGCGCCGCACTGGCCCGAAGGCACCCGCGCGGTCTCGGAATTGCGGCTGTCGTTCCGGGTTCAGTCCGGCGGCATGCTGGGGGCGCTGCGCGGCCCGCGCACCGTGCATCTCGATATCGTCGATTACCCCGGCGAATGGCTTCTCGATCTTGCGCTGATCGACAAGAGCTACGCTGACTGGTCGGCGGGCGTCCTTGACCGGTTGCCGGGTCGCCCCGGCGCCGAGGCCTACCTCGCGGCGCTTCCCGACCCCGCCCAGGCATTTGACGAACCGGGCGCCCAGGCCCTTGCCGCGCGGTTCACCGACCATCTTCAGGCCGCCCGCGAGGTCGGCTGGTCGGATTGCTCGCCGGGCCGTTTCTTGTTGCCGGGTGAATTGGCCGGCTCGCCGGTGCTGACCTTCGCGCCGCTGCCGCTGCCGGCGCAAACCCCGCGCGGATGCCTCTGGCGCGAAATGGAGCGCCGCTATGACGCCTATAAATCCAAGGTGGTGCGGCCGTTCTTTCGTGACCACTTCGCCCGGATCGACCGGCAGGTGGTGCTGATGGATGTGCTTGGCGCGATTCACGCCGGCCCCGCCGCGCTAGAGGATCTGCGCCGCGCCATGGCGGAAATCCTGACCGCCTTTCGCCCCGGTCTCAATGGCTGGCTGACCGGCCTGCTGGGCGCGCGCCGGGTGGAAAAGATCCTGTTTGCGGCGACCAAGGCCGACCATCTGCATCACACCCAGCACGCCCGGCTGACCGCGATCACCCAGGCCATGCTGCGCGAGGCCAGCGACCGCGCCAATTTCGCCGGCGCGAAAACCGCCGCGCTGTCTCTGGCGGCACTGCGCGCCACCACCGAAGAAACCATAACCCACGACGGCACCCCGCTTGATGCGGTGCGCGGCACGCTGACCGATGGCCGCCGCGCGGCCTTTTACCCCGGTGAACTGCCCGCCGATCCGGCGCAGCTCTTGTCACCGGCGCGCGACGGGGCGGCGCGCTGGCTGGACGCGGATTACGCAATCATGTCCTTTGCCCCGGCCCCGACAAAGCTTCGCCCCGGCGAGGGGCCTGCGCATATCCGGCTGGACCGGGCAGCGGAATTTCTGATTGGCGACAGGCTGTAAGGCGATGAGCATGACCCCCAAAAAACCCGTCCTGATCGAACTGGACAGCCCCGCGCCAACCCCGGCCGAAGCCCCCCCGGTGCCCGATCTCGACCCGCCGCCGGCGCTTCCCGAAGGCCGCGCCATGCAGATTGCCACCCGTCTCGCGGCGCGGCCGGCGTCACGGTTGACCCGGTTCTTCTGGCAGGCAGCACTGTCGCTGACCGGGTTTCTGGCGTCGGTCGCGGCATGGAACTTTGTCAACGATCTGATTGCGGCGCACCCGGTTCTGGGCGTGGTCGGCGCGGTGCTGTTCGGCGCTTTCGTGCTGGCGGCGGCGCTGATGGCGCTGCGCGAACTGGCGGCATGGGCACGGTTGCGGCGGCTGGACCGGGTCCACAAGGCGGTGACCGAGGCGCTGGGCGCCGACGATCTGAGACAGGCGCGCCGTGTCGTGGGCCAGCTTGAGGCGCTTTACGCGGGCCGGCCCGAACTGGACTGGGCGCGCGCCCGGCTGAACGAGCGCAAGGCCGACATGTTTGACGCCGAGGCGCTGTTCGCGCTGGCCGAGGCCGAGCTGATGGCGCCGCTCGACGCGGCGGCGCGGATCGAGGTCGAGGCGGCGGCGCGCAGCGTGGCGACGGTCACCGCCTTGGTGCCATTGGCGTTGGCCGATGTGTTTGCGGCTTTGGCGGCGAATTTGCGGATGATCCGGCGCGTGGCCGAGATTTACGGCGGCCGGGGCGGCGCGTTCGGAAGCTGGCGTCTGGCACGCACGGTGATGACGCATCTGGTGGCCACGGGCGCTGTGGCGGCCGGCGACGACCTGATCGAGACGATCGCCGGCGGCGGCGTTTTGTCAAAGATTTCAAGGCGTTTTGGTGAAGGCGTGGTCAATGGGGCGCTGACGGCACGGGTCGGCGTTGCGGCGATGGAAGTGTGCCGACCGATGCCCTTCGCGCGCCTCGAGCGCCCCAGAGTGACCAATCTTGTCAGCCGCGCGCTGAAGGGCCTGTTTGGCCGGGACTAGATTTTATCCAAATATATCATAAGCTTGGACATTCAAGCCGAAAGCGGGCCTCGCCGGTGTCGCCGGGCAGGGCGGGGCCGGGAGCCAGGCCGGTGACCGCGCAGCCGGTGGTTTGCTCGGCCGCTTGCACCATCAACGCCTGAACCGGACCACGCTGCGCGCGGCTCAGATAGCCAAGGCGGATCACCTCGGCCCGGTTTTCCTTTTGAAAAACAACGAACTGATAGCCTTGCAGGGTAATGTCGTGGCGCGCGGCGCCAAAGAACTGCGGCGCCGGCTGGGCACCGCAAGCCGCCAGGCAGGCGGGCAGGAGGACGGGCAAGACGCGGGGCAAGGCGCGGGGCAAGACGGACAGGATGCACATGTCGAAAGTCTTTCACGTCCTGGTTAAGAAAACCTTAACCCGATCGGGTCTCTCCATGCCAAGCCTTTGGAAACGCGTTTATTATTTCTCTCATATTGGCATCATATTTCCCTATGGAAATCGCCTCATGGCGTCGGCGAGAGGTCGGCGGGCGCTTGGCGGCCGGTAGGCGGCTGGCGGGTGATCGGGAGACGGGCGTGAGGTAGGCGTGGGGAAGGCGGGCGGCGCGAGGTTGGCAGGCGCTTGGCAGCCGGTAGGCGGCTGGCTGTTGGCAGGGAGGCGGATCGGCAGGCAAGCGGCAGTCGCGCGGTCGGCGGGCGGAGGCAGGTAGAAGCGTGAGGAAGGCGGGCGGCGCGAGATCGGCGGGGGAGAGGTGTCTGGTTGGCAAACGCCAAGCAGGTGGTTGGGAGGCGCGAGGCACGGGGTCGGGCAGACGGCAGGCAGGTGGCGGGGGGCGCAAAACGCCCCCCGCCATAGCCTCGATCCGGCCCTGCGCTAGCCCTGCGGGGCTGCGCCTCGATCCGGCCCTGCGCTCAGCCCTGAGGGCCTGCGCCTCGGCCGGCGCTAGCGCCGCGGCTGGGGCCTGCGCTCAGCCCGGGCCCTGCGCTCGGCCCCAAAGGCCTGCGCTCAGACCGGGGCCTGATATTTGCCGGCAACCGCAGAGGCGGCCTTTTGCGCGGCCAGAAACTCCTCGGTGGTGAAGGCCTGCACGGTCTTGAGGCCGGTCACCGCCCCCGAAGCCCCGGCAACCATCATGGCGGCGAGCATGTTGGTAAGGTTGTCGGTCTGAACCGTCATGGTGAAGTCGTTGTCGCCGGTGGTCAGATGATAGCTTTCCATCTTCCCCCCTGCCGCGGCAATCAAGGCGGCGGTCGCGGCGGCGCGGTCGCTGGGATGCGCGATCATGCCTTTCATTGCGGCAGCGGTATAGCTGCCGGTGACAATGTAGCGTGCCATTTGATGTCCTCCCGAAAGGGTGCCTGGGCCGCTCAGCCCACATCATGCGAAACCCATTCGGCCCGCACCCCGGCGCAAGGGTAACACGAAATTGTGGCGTTTGCAGCGGCGCGGATTCCGGTCGCGGGGCGACGGGCGATTGACGGCCCGGCGCGGATGAGGGAGGCTTGCCGCGACATGTTCGCCACCCAGGAGAGAAATGATGAAAGCCCCGCTGATTGCCCTGATTGCCCTGTTGGGACTGACGGCCTGTGAAACCGTGAAGGGCGCCGGCCGTGATCTGGAAACCGCCGGAGGGGCGATCAGCTCTGAGGCCAGCAAGGCGCAAACGGGGATGTGACCGGCGGTGCCGCCGCAGGGTGACACAGGGCGCTGCCTTGCCGAACGCCGATCTGAGGCGCCAGGTCGGGCGGTTGCCCCGCAGCCTGCGTGACGAAGAGCGCCCAAGGCAAGGGTCAAGGGAACGGCGGCAACTGGTCAGGCGCGGCCGGCGCGCCCGCGGGGGCGAGTGGCCGAACCGCCCGGCGGATGGCAGCCGGGGCAATTGGGCCAAGCCATCAGGCAGGCGTCCGGCGGTGAACCGGGCGCCTTTTGCATGTGATCCACGCGCGGGCGGGGCTTGCGCGACGGAAATTCCGGGCCGGATTTCCCGCGCGGACGAGGGCGCGCGCCGGGCGGTCGGTGCCGCGATTACAGACTTTTTCTGACCCGCGCCCGCCGCGCCGAAGATGTGGCGCGCAGGGGTTTGCTTTTCACCTAAAATTGGCGCGATCGGCTTCCTTTCACGGCGACGTGAGCTAGAATTCATACACCAAAATATGTATTCAGAAGGTTGGATTGCCAATGAAGAAATCAGTTGTCTGTTTAGCTCTTGTCATGCTCGCGTCCGGTTGTGAGGTCAGCAAAACGCCGCTTCCGACAGGGGGAAGCAAGGCTGACGCCCTGGTGGAAATGTCTTATCAAACGGGGAGTCTGGAGGTCGCAAAAGTTGATTGGGCGACCGCCGATCGGTCAGCACTGAAACGCTGCAATGCGTGGGGCTATCGGAAAGCTGACCCGTTTGAAGGCGTCAAGACCCACTGCACCAATTTCGACATGTATGGCTGCAATCAGAGCACGGTCACCAAAGTGTATCAGTGCACAAACTGACTGCAGAATTGAGACGGGTGAGGGATACCCTCACCCATCCATTTTCAGAGCGTTGATGAAGGCGGTCTGCGGGATTTCGACCTTGCCGAACTGCCGCATCTTCTTTTTGCCGGCCTTCTGCTTTTCCAACAGCTTCTTCTTGCGGGTCGCATCGCCGCCATAACATTTGGCGGTCACGTCCTTGCGCATCGCTGACAGCGTTTCGCGGGCGATCACGCGGGCGCCGATGGCGGCCTGAATCGGGATCTTGAACATATGCCGGGGGATCAGCTCTTTCAGCTTTTCCACCATCGCGCGGCCGCGCGCCTCGGCCCGGTCGCGGTGGACCATGGTCGAAAGCGCATCGACCGGCTCGTCGTTCACCAGAATCGACATCTTGACCAGAAAATCCTCGCGGTAGCCCATGATCTGATAGTCGAACGAGGCGTAGCCCTTGGTCACCGATTTCAGCCGGTCGTAAAAGTCGAAGACCACTTCGGCCAGCGGCAGGTCATAGACCACCATCGCGCGCGAGCCGGCGTAGGTCAGATCCATCTGGATGCCGCGGCGGTCCTGACACAGTTTCAGCACATCGCCCAGATAGGCGTCGGGCACCATGATCGTCGCCTTGATCCGGGGCTCTTCGATGTGATCGACATAGGTCAGGTCGGGCATGTCGGCGGGGTTGTGGAGTTCGCGCACTTCGCCGTCGCGCATGTGCAGGTGAAAGACGACCGAGGGCGCGGTGGTGATCAGATCGAGGTCATATTCGCGTTCCAGCCGGTCGCGGATCACCTCGAGGTGCAATAGCCCCAGAAAACCGCAGCGAAAGCCAAAGCCAAGCGCCGCCGAGGTCTCCATCTCGGACGAGAACGAGGCGTCGTTGAGGGTCAGTTTCTCGATCGCGTCGCGCAGCGCCTCGAAGTCATTGGCGTCGACCGGGAACAGGCCGCAAAACACCACCGGCTGGGCCGGTTTGAAGCCCGGCAGCGGCGCGGCGCAGCCCTTGCGTTCGTGGGTGACGGTGTCGCCGACGCGGGTGTCGCGGACCTGCTTGATCGAGGCGGTCAGGACGCCGATTTCGCCGGGGCCGAGTTCGGCGATATCGACCATCTGCGGTTTCAGCACCGCCAGCTTGTCGATGCCGTAAACCGCGCCGGTCTGCATCATCTTGATTCGGTCGCCCTTGCGGACCACCCCGTCCATCACCCGGATCATCACCACGACGCCAAGGTAGCTGTCATACCAGCTGTCGACCAGCATCGCCTTCAAGGGCGCGTCGCGGTCGCCCTTGGGGGCGGGCAGGCGGGTGACGATGGCCTCGAGCACGTCGGGGATGCCAAGGCCCGATTTCGCGGAAATCGGGATCGCACCCGAGGCGTCGATGCCGATCACGTCTTCGATCTGTTCCTTGACGCGGTCGGGTTCGGCGGCGGGCAGGTCGATCTTGTTCAGCACCGGCACGATTTCATGCCCCGCGTCGATCGCCTGATAGACGTTGGCCAAGGTCTGCGCCTCGACGCCTTGCGATGCGTCCACGACCAGAAGCGAGCCCTCGACCGCGCGCATGCTGCGGCTGACCTCATAGGCAAAGTCGACGTGCCCCGGCGTGTCGATCAGGTTGAGCACATAGGTCTTGCCATCCTTGGCGGGGTATTCGATCCGCACGGTGTTGGCCTTGATGGTGATGCCGCGCTCGCGCTCGATATCCATGCTGTCCAGCATCTGGGCCTTCATGTCACGGTCGGCCACCGTCCCGGTCGATTGGATCAACCGGTCTGCGAGGGTGGATTTGCCGTGGTCGATATGGGCCACGATCGAGAAGTTGCGAATGAGATCTAGCTGAGTCATGGGGCGCATATAGCCTGTCCCCGTTGGCCGGGGAAGGGGGCATGAAAGACCGTCGGTGCCGGTGCCCTGCGGCGGAGCCTCCGGCGGGGATATTTGGGCGAAGATGAAGCGCAGCGAGCCGCCTGATCGGGCCGTGGCAGCGTTGTCTGGCGCGGGCTGCAAAAGGCGGGCGGGTCGCGGCGCGGCGTTGACCTTTTGGGCCGGGGGGCGCAGATATCGGCGGATCTGAATGGAGATTGCGATGATCTTGTCTGTTCCTGAAATGTCGTGCGGGCATTGCAAGGCCGCGATCGAAGCGGCGCTGGCGGCGGTGGGCGGCAGGGCTGCGTTCGACCTGCCGAACCGCGAAGTCGAGGTGTCGGGCCTGCCCGAAGCAACGGTTCTGGCGGCGCTGAAGGGCGCGGGCTATGAGGCCGAAGTGATCGGCTGAGCCGGCAACTCCGGTTTGATTTGTCCAAGTCTGGGGGTGCGGAGAACCCGCGCCCCAAGGGTTTGTGTTGCCCAAGGGCTTATCCGCGATCCACACAAAACGCCTTTAATTCATTGAAAATCAACGGCTGCACCGTTAGACTGCCGGACAAGAAAAAGACGATGCAGCGCCTTGGCGGCTGCGAAAATGAGGGGCACGAGCGATGAGAAAATCCATTCTGCTGACCGTGGCGCTGATGGCGGGTGCCTCCGGGGCTTATGCCGGGCCGATTGATTCGGCCTGCCTGAAGGGCGGGCGGTCGCAGGCGAATCGGGCGCTTTGCGGCTGCATCCAGCAGGTTGCTGACATGACGCTGAGCCGGTCTGACCAGCGCCGGGCGGCCAAGTTCTTTCAAGATCCGCACCGCGCGCAAGAGGTGCGGCAATCCGACCGGGCCTCGGATGAGGCGTTCTGGCTGCGCTACAAGAATTTCGGCGCGACGGCCGAGGCCTATTGCGGCGGCTGAACCGGGGTCATGGACGAAACACGAAGGCACCCCAAGGGGTGCCTTTTTCGTTGGCGCCGAAGCTGAAGACGAAGATCCTCGCCATGAGGTGCAACGAGGGCACGAAACACCCCATGACGAGGAAGCCTCGGACAGCAGGCAGGGGCTCGCACGCGCCCGGCCCGGTCAGTTCGAGGAAGCCAAAGTCACTGGCCGATCATCGGAAAGCCCCGGCCGGGGCGTGCGCTTCAGCATGGCTGGAAACCTGTCCCTGCCTGTGCCGGCCGCTTCGGGCGGCATGACGGCGCGACCCGATACCGATACCTCGGTGGCACCCAGGGCAAAGGGGGCGACCACGGTGACATCGGCAAGGGCGGGCGGCGCAGACACAACCGCGATCGCGGTCGGAAACGGGCTGGAAAGGGACATCATGTATCCTGTCGTCTGAAACTCCGAAGATCGGCTCAGATGAACAGGGGAGGGCCTCGGGCACGCGCGGTGGCCAGGCTGCGCGAGGCGGGTGTCGAGATCAAGGGTTGCGCAACGAGATCGGCGCGGGTTTCGGGGCGTTCGGGCAGCACTTGCGCGCTGTCGAGCGCCGACATCAACGCCAGAACCATATCGGGGCAAACGTGAATCGGGCCCGTCGGGTTGCCGTTTTCGTCAACCGAGATGGTGCTCAGCCCGTAGCCGGTGCAGATCACGATCTCGCCGGCGATGCGGGTCTGGCCGCGGGCCGTGGCCATGGTAAGACTGGTCGCCGCCAACAATAGCGCGAACAGAATTCCAAAGCCGGCACGGGCGCGTTGCATCCTCATGCCGACACGATAGCGGACCCGGCCGCGTTTGAAAAGCTGCGATATGGGCAGTGATGCCGCAGGCCGGGCAGGTGTCGCCCGCAGATCAACTCTGGCGTCGCGGCGCCACAACCGCAAAGGCGCGCAAGCAAAAGCCCCGCCAGAGGCGGGGCCGATGCAACCCGTCTTGCATGGGATCAGGCGGCGGCCTGAGCCTTGGCAATGGCTTTCTTGATTTTCTGCGCGGTCACCGACAGCTCGCTGTCATTGGCCTTCGCGAGATAGGCGTCAAGCCCGCCACGGTGGTCCACCGAGCGCAGGCCCGCCGCCGAAATGCGCAGCTTGAACGACTGGCCCAGAACATCCGAGATCAGCGTGACGTCGTTCAGGTTCGGCAGAAAGCGACGCCGCGATCTGTTGTTCGCGTGGCTCACGTTATTGCCCGTCATCGGGCCTTTGCCGGTCAGTTCGCAGACGCGCGACATGGCGATCTTCCTTCGTTTCATCGGGCCGCAGGCGCGGCATACATACCATAGACAGGCATCGCCAAGGCGTTGCCCGGAATTCCGTTGAGGCGGGATAAGGGTAAAGACCGGCGCCGTCAAGCGATTCATCCGCGCAAACTTGGCTCTTCATGGTTTCATCTTCGCCTAAATATCCCCACCGGAGGCTTCCGCGGCACAGGCAGGAGCCTCCGGCGGGGATATTTAGGCGAAGATGAAACGGCTCAGGGTTGACCGAGGGTGGTGAGCATTTCCGCGGCGGCCTTGGCGGGGGCGGTGCGGCCTTCGGCGACGGCGGTGCCGAGGCGAGTCATCCGTGCCCGTGTCGCCGCATCCTGGGTCAGTTGCGCAAGCAGGCCTTCGCGCACCTCTGCCTCGAACCAGTGGCGCGCCTGTTCGGCGCGGGCGCGGTCGAAATGGCCCTCGGCGCGGCGCCATTGGGCAAGGTGTTGCATTTCGTCCCAAGCGCCCTTCAGGCCCGCGTCGTTCAGGGCCGAAACGGCAAGGGCCTTGGGAAAGCCCGGCGGGTCCTGGGGGCGTTTGCGCAGCAGCCGCAGCGCGCCGGCGTAGTCGGATTTGGTGCGCAGGGCGGCGGGCTTGAGGTCGCCGTCGGCCTTGTTGACGAGAATCAGGTCGGCCATTTCCATGATGCCGCGCTTGACGCCTTGCAATTCGTCGCCGCCCGCCGGGGCGAGCAGCAGGATGAACAGGTCGGCCATTTCCGCGACCAGCGTTTCGGATTGGCCGACGCCGACGGTTTCGATCAGCACCACGTCAAAACCGGCCGCTTCGCACAGCGCGATGGCCTCGCGGGTGCGGCGGGCGACGCCGCCCAGATGGGCCTGGCTGGGCGAGGGGCGGATATAGGCGAGAGGGTCGCGCGAGAGGTGCTCCATCCGGGTCTTGTCCCCCAGAATCGAGCCGCCCGAACGGGCCGAGCTGGGATCGACGGCCAGCACCGCGACGCGCAGCCCCTGACCTGTCAGCATCAGGCCGAAGGTCTCGATGAAGGTGGATTTGCCGACGCCGGGCGTGCCCGAGAGACCGATTCGCAAGGCCTGGCGGCCGATGGGGGCAAGGCGCGCCAGAAGCTCGGCGGCGAGGGCGCGGTGATCGGCGCGTGCGCTTTCCACCAGGGTGATGGCGCGGGCCAGTGCCCGGCGGTCGCCGGTCAGGATTTGGGTCGCGAGGGCGGGCAGGTCCATGGGCGGGGCCTTCGGTGCAAGTGACAATGCCGTCATCCAAGGCGACGGGCGCACAGGTTTGTCACGAAACGTGACGCGCGCCCGGGTTTCTTGCCCGCTTGCAACCGTGTATGTCCAGAGCCAAGGCCCATTGCGGGGGTGTTTTCGTGAGGAGCGTTCATGGTCAGCCTGTTTCTATCCAACCGGTCGCGGTCGTTGCGCGGTCTGATCGGCGCGGGTCTGCTGATGGCTGTGCCGCTGGGCGCGCTACCGTTGCCGGCCGCCGCCGATCAGGTGGATCGGGCGGTGTTCGATCTGACGCTGATGGGGCTGACCGCCGGGCGGCTTGAGGTCAACGGCAAGATGGTGGGCACCGCCTATGCCGCCAATGGCGTGTTGCAAAGCACCGGGCTTTTGGGCGCGATCCGCAAGGTGCGTTATGACGCCAGCGTGACCGGCACTTATGTCAACGGCACCTATACGCCCGCAAGCTATCGCGAGAAGGCCGACACCTCGAAACGGCAGTCGGAATCGGTGATGGCCTACAAGGCGGGGGTGCCGCAGGTCAAGACCTACAACCCGCCGCGCGAGGCGAAGATCGGCGATGTGAAACCGTCCACGCAGGGCGGCACGATCGACCCTTTGACCGCGCTTTATGCCGTGGTGCGCGATGTGCCCGTGGCCGAGGCTTGCACGCTGAGCGTGGTGCTGTTTGACGGCAGGCGCCGCTCGCAGGTGGTGTTGAGCGCGGCCGAGAACGGCGCCAAGGGGGTGACTTGCGCCGGGGAATATCGCCGCCTTGCGGGGTTCTCGGAAAAGGAAATGGCTGAAAAGGTGCGCTTTCCGTTCCGGCTGCGCTATGCGGCGGCGGGCGAGGGGATGCTGCGCGTGGTCGAGATCTCGATGGACACGCTCTATGGCAAAGGCGCGTTGAAACGGCGATAAGCGGGGCCATGACGCCGCCTTCGCCCCCCGTTCGCCCGCCTGCGCCCTCTGCGCCAGCCGCCCGGCTGCCGATCGAGGAGGTGTTGCCGGCGCTGGTCGCGATGCTGCGGGCCGAGGGGCGCGCGGTGCTGGTGGCGCCGCCGGGCGCGGGCAAGACGACGCGCGTGCCCTTGGCGCTGTTGCCCGAGGTGGAGGGCAAGATCCTGATGCTGGAGCCGCGCCGTCTGGCGGCGCGTGCCAGTGCCGAGCGGATGGCCGAGACGCTGGGCGAGCCGGTCGGCGCCACCGTCGGCTACCGGATGCGCGGCGAGGCCAAGGTATCGCGTGGCACCAGGATCGAGGTGGTCACCGAGGGCATCCTGACCCGGATGATCCAGATCGACCCGGGCCTGTCGGGGATTGGCTGTGTGATCTTTGACGAATTTCACGAACGCTCGTTGAATGCCGATCTGGGGTTGGCGCTGGTCTGGGAGGCGCGCGGTGCGCTGCGCCCGGATCTGGCGGTGGTGGTGATGTCGGCCACGCTGGAGGCCGAGCCGGTCGCGGCGCTTTTGGGCGATGCGCCGCTGCTGCGGTCGGACGGGCGGGCCTTTGCGGTGGCGACGCGCTGGCTGGCGCGGCCCCCGGCGGCGGGGATGCGCTATGAGGCGGGGGTGGCGGGGCTGGTCGCCGAGGCGGTGGCCGAGACCACCGGCGGGGTTCTGGTGTTCCTGCCCGGCGAGGCCGAGATCCGCCGGGTCGAGGCGGCGCTGACCGGCCGCCTGCCTGAGGGCTGTGTGATCCGGCCGCTGTTTGGCGCGATGCCCTTTGGTGCGCAGCGGGCCGCGATTGCGCCCTTGCCGGCCACCGAAGCGGCGGCGGGCGGGCGCAAGGTGGTTCTGGCCACCGCGATCGCCGAGACCAGTCTGACGATCGAGGATATCCGGGTGGTGGTCGATGGCGGCCGGGCGCGCCGGGCGCGATTCGACCCGGCCAGCGGCATGGCGCGGCTGGTCACCGAACGCGTCAGCCGGGCCGAGGCGGCGCAGCGTCAGGGCCGCGCCGGGCGCGTCGCCGCGGGGCTGTGCTACCGCTACTGGACCCGCGGCGAAGAAGGTGCGATGCCCGCCTTTGCGCCGCCCGAGATCGCGGTTTCCGATCTGGCCGGGCTGGCACTGGAACTGGCGGTCTGGGGCAGCGACGGCAGCGACCTTGCGTTTCTGACGCCGCCGCCGGGCCCGGCCTTGGCCGAGGCGCGGGCGCTGCTTGCCGGGTTGGGGGCGCTGGCCGATGGCCGGATCACGCCGCATGGCCGGGCGCTGGCGGCGCTGCCGCTGCACCCGCGTCTGGCGCATATGCTGGTGTTGGCCGGCCCCGAGGCGGCGCCTCTGGCCGCGCTTCTGGCCGAGCGCGACCCGCTGAAGGGCGCGGGCGCAGATCTGGCGCTGCGCATCGCCGCGCTCAGCGACCCCAAGGGCTTTGAGCAGGCGCAGGGTCATGTCGTCAACCGCGGCGTGGTGGACCGGGTGCGCCAGGAAGCGCGGCGGCTGGCGCGGCTGGTCCACGGCGGTGGCGGCTATGCGTTGGCCGAAATGGCCGCCCTTGCCTACCCCGACCGGATCGGGCTGCGCCGGGCGAAACCGGCCTCGGGCGAGGGCGCGCGCTATGTGCTTTCGGGCGGCAAGGGCGCGGTGCTGGCGCCGACCGACGCGCTGGCGGCGGCGCGGCTGATCGTGGCGACCGACCTTGACGGTGACGCCCGCGAGGCGCGGGTCCGCCAGGGCGTTGCGTTGACCGAGGCCAGCCTGCGGCGGCTGTTTGGCGATCAGATCCGCTGGGTTGATTTGTGCCAGTGGTCGCGCCGCGAGGGCCGGGTTCTGGCGCGGCGGCAAGAGGTGTTTGGCGCGCTGGTGCTTGAGGACCGGATCTGGGAGGCGCCGCCCGAGGCAGTGGCGCGGGCCGCGCTTGAGGGGATACGGGCGCTGGGCCTGCCGTGGACCGCCCCGGCCCGACGCTACCGCGCACGGGTCGAGCTGTTGCGCGACGAGGGTGCCGATCTGCCCGATTTCACCGATGCCGGGTTGCTGTCGCGGGCCGAGGACTGGCTTTTGCCGCATCTGGGCAAGCGCCGCAGCGAGGCCGAGTTGCGCGCGATGGACATCACCGAGGCGCTGAAGGGTGCGCTGAGCTGGGATCAGGCGCAGCTGGTCGAACGGCTGGCGCCCTCGGGCTTTGTCACGCCGCTGGGGCGGCGGGTGCCGATCGACTACGAAGGCGAGGCGCCGGCGATCGAGCTGCGCCTGCAAGAGCTGTTTGGCGTGACCGAACACCCCTCGGTCGGGCCAAAACGGCTGCCCTTGCGGATCACGCTGCTGTCGCCGGGCGGCAAGCCGGTGCAGGTGACGATGGACCTTCCGGGGTTCTGGGCCAATTCCTATGCCGAGGTGCGCAAGGACATGCGCGGCCGCTACCCGCGCCACCCCTGGCCCGAAGACCCGCGCGAGGCCGAACCGACGCTGCGCGCCAAACCGCGCGGCACCTGAGCCGGGGGTTCGGGTGCCGGGGTTTGGGATGCCGGCGAGGGCTGCGTGCAGGCTCGTCGGGTGCCGGACGAGGGGCTTTCGGCCCCGCCGGGCGAAGGGTCGGTCGGTGTGGGCGTGGGGCCTGCGGGCCTGCCGGGTGCCGGGCGTGCGGGTGCGGGCCGCCCGCTGCGGCGTCGCCAAGTGGTGGCGCCACCCCGTGCGGGCTTGTCGGGTTCAGAGTTTGTCCGACGTGGCGCCGAGCACCCGCCCCGCCACCGCGTCCAGCCGCGCCAGAAGTGCCGGGTCGCGCTGACCCGGTGCGGTCATCACCGCATGATCGAGCGCGTGATCGCAGCCCTGCGGGCAGGGGTCAGGCACCGTGGCCAGCAGCGCCGGCAGGCGCGTCACCAGATCGCGCGCGCGGCCGGAATTGCTGTTCATCGTTGCGATCACGGTGGCCACGTCCACCGCATCATGGTCGGGGTGCCAGCAGTCGTAATCGGTAATCATCGCGACGCAGGCGTAGCACATCTCGGCCTCGCGGGCGAGTTTCGCCTCGGGCATGCCGGTCATGCCGATCACGTCGCAGCCCCAGCTTCGGTAAAGCCGGCTTTCGGCGAGGGTCGAGAACTGCGGCCCCTCCATCGCCAGATAGGTGCCGCCCTGATGCACCGTCACCCCGCTGGCGCGCGCCGCCGTCGCGCAGACCGCTGAAAGCTGGGCGCAGGTCGGGTGGGCGACGCTGACATGGCCGACGCAGCCCGGCCCGAAGAACGATTTTTCGCGCGCGAAGGTGCGGTCGACATACTGATCGACGATCAGGAAATCGCCCGGCGCGTAGGCCTCTTTCAACGAGCCGACCGCCGAGACCGCGACCAGATGGGTCACTCCGAGCCGCTTCATCGCGTCGATATTGGCGCGGTAGGGCAGGCTGGTGGGGCTGTGCACATGGCCGCGCCCATGGCGGGGCAGGAACGCCATCGCGGTGCCCGAAAGCGTGCCGGTCAGGATCTGATCCGAGGGCGGCCCCCAAGGGGTGTTGACGGTTTGCCAACGGGGGTCGTTGAGGCCCTCGATCTGGTAAACGCCCGAGCCGCCGATGATGCCGATCATGCTGCGCATACTGCCCTCCGATAAGATGGCGCCACAGTAGGGCGCGGCGGTGGCGGAGGAAAGGGGGGGAACGGCGGGCGTGGAGGATGGGCCGGCGCCGGACCCGCAACGGATGGGCGGCGGGAGAAGCGCGGTCGGCAAGGGCGTGGCGGGGGGAGGAGGGGGGTGGCGACGCTGGTGCGGGGACAAAGGGCGGCGGCGGGGTCCGGCGGGCGGTGGAGGATGGGGCGAGCGGCGCGCGGCCCGGGCGGCGGTGGGGTCCGGCGGGCGGCGCGCGGATGGGGCGAGCGGCGCGCGGCCCGGGCGGCGGTGGGGTCCGGCGGGCGGCGGCGGGGGCGGTGTGGATGTGGCGCGGCGGATGTGGCGCGGCAGAGGGGGCTTGACGGAGGGATGGCTTGGGGGGGCTTGGGTGGCGGCGAAGGGGGTGGCTTAGGGGGTGGAAGACGTGGAAGAAGGAGAAGAACGGCGCGCGGCGGAGGCAGGGCAAAGGCCGCGCGGCGCAGGAAGCGCAACGGATGGGCGGCGACGCAGGGGGCGAGGCGGCGGGTCGCGGGGGCGGGCGGCGGCGCACGGAGGGGCGTGAGCCATGGGGCTTGGCCTGCGGTGCCCTGGCGCGTTTCGATCCGCCGGGCGCGGCCCAGGTGGCAGGCCGTCCTGGGCCTTGGCCTGCAATGCCCCGGCGCGGCGCTGATCTGTTTGCGCCGGGCGCGGACGCAGGCTATGCCGGGCGGGCTGCACGGGATCGGCAGGCATCAGGGGCAGTCAATGAGCAATGCACGCGGGTCGGTGTTGATGGTGGCCTCGATGGCGGGCTTTGCCGTCGAAGACATGTTCATCAAGTCGGCGGCCAAGGCGCTGCCGGTGGGGCAGATCCTGATGATCTTCGGGCTTGGCGGCATGCTGGCCTTCATCGCGCTGACCCGGCGGCGCGGCGAGCGGGTGTTTCACCCCGCGATCCTGTCGCGACCGATCCTGATAAAGGCCCTGGCCGAGGTCGCGGGGAGGCTGGGCTATACCTTGGCGATCGCGCTGACGCCCTTGTCGAACGCCAGCGCGATCTTGCAGGCGACACCGCTTCTGGTGGTTGCGGGGGCGGCGGTGTTTTTCAGAGAAAACGTCGGTTGGCGGCGCTGGTCTGCGATCGGGTTCGGCTTTCTGGGCGTTCTCATCATCTTGCGGCCCGGTGCTGCGGGGTTTGAGCTGGCCAGCCTGTTCGCGGTGCTGGGGATGGCGGGCTTTGCCGGGCGCGACCTTGCCACGCGGGCCGCGCCCACGGTGCTGTCGAACATGCAACTGGGGATCTACGGGTTCTTCATGCTGATCCCGACCGGCGCGGTGATGCTGGCCTGGACCGGCGGCGCGGCGGTGCCGGCCTTGGCCGAGGGTGTCGATCTGGCGGCAGCGACGCTGTTTGGCGTGCTGGCCTACTGGGGGCTGACGGCGGCGATGCGGATGGGCGATGTCTCGGTCATCACGCCGTTTCGCTACACGCGGCTGGTGTTCGCGCTGGCGCTGGGTGTGCTGGTGTTTGGCGAGCGGCCCGATGCGATGATGCTGCTGGGCTCGGCGATCATCATCGGCAGCGGGATCTATACGTTGCTGCGGTCGCGCAAGAAGCGCGGCTAGGGGCGCGGCGGCGGCTAGGGTTAAGTGACCACGCCAGGAACGGGGCCTCAGGGCCGGGTCATCTGAAACGGCGTGCCGGTGACGGTGTAGTCGCTGGCCCCCATCCGCGCCAGAAGGCCGGGGGCGGGGGGCGTGAAGATCCCCTCGCGCAGGCAATCGTCGCGGATATGGACGCCTGTCACCTCGGCCAGCACCAGAAAGTTGTGCGCGCCTTTCAGTGTCACGATCTGGCTTAGCCGGCACTCGAGCGCCGCCGGGGCGGCCGCGACGCGCGGGCAGGCGATGGTTTCGCATTCGGCCGCCTCGATCCCGGCCAGCAGAAATTCGTCCACCCCCGCCGCGGCGGCGATCGAGGTCGCGTTCATCGGCGCGCGCAGGGCATGGCTGACGATATTGACACAAAACACCCCGGTTTCGCGGATATTGGCCAGGCTGTCCTTGGTGTCGCCCCGGTCCGGCTTGGCCGAGGTCGAGGCGAACATCACCTGCGGCGGGCTATAGGCGACCGCGTTGAAGAACGAATAGGGCGCAAGGTTGCAGCCCAGCGTGCCGCGGGTGGCGATCCAGCCGATCGGGCGCGGTGAAATCAGCGCGTTGAACGGGTTGTGCGGCAGCCCGTGGCCGTCTTCGGGGCGGTAGAACATTGGCGGGCCCTTAGGTGTTTGCCCCTGACCTTACCCCGTGCTACCCGCGATTCCACAAGATTCGGGATGGCCGCGGATGTATCAGCTTGAGGAAGAGACCGACGCCGACTGGTGGGAGGTAGAGGCGCTTTACGATCTGTGCTTTGCGCCCGGGCGCACGGCGCTGTCGTCTTACCGGCTGCGCGACGGGGTGGCGCCGGTGCGGCCGCTGTGCCTGGTGCTGCGCGAAGACGGGGTGCTGGCGGCGGTGATCCGCTACTGGCCTGTGCAGGTCGGCGGGCGGCGGGTCTTGCTGCTGGGGCCGGTGGCGGTGCACCCGACGCGGCAGGGCGAGGGGCTGGGCGGGCTGTTGATGCTGGAAAGCCTGGCCGAGGCGCGCCGGCTGGGCTGGGAACGGGTGCTGCTGGTCGGCGATGCGCCTTACTATAGCCGCTTCGGCTTTGAAAAACTGCCGGACGTGGTGATGCCGCCGCCAACCAACCCCGACCGCGTTCTGGGGCTGGATCTGACACCCGGTGCCTGGCACGGGGTGCAGGGCGATGTGGTGAAAGCCGCCGATTGAGGC
Organism: Rhodobacteraceae bacterium UBA6197; assembly: GCA_002422085.1. Lineage (GTDB taxonomy): Bacteria > Pseudomonadota > Alphaproteobacteria > Rhodobacterales > Rhodobacteraceae > UBA6197. The sequence goes on along the minus strand of DISZ01000006.1, from coordinate 23,772 downwards.
CGGAAGATCTGGCGCAGCGCGCCGCCGCCCCCCATATTGAGACCTGCTGTCATCAGGAGGACACGCGATGACCGAGGCCGAGATACTGCCACCGCTGACCGACAAGACGGTTCTGGCGGCGCTGGACGATCTGGCGCGGCGCCACCGCGCGGCCAGCGGGTTGGGGATGCAGCTCATGGCCTATCTGGGCGGCAGCGCCGAGACCTTGCTGGGCAAGTTGCCCGCCCGGCTGCGTGACGGGCTGGAGGGCGCCACCGCCAACGCGCTGCAAACCGCCTTCGGCGCGGCGGCGCGGTCGCGCGGGGTGGTGGCGGACCGGGCCGACTGGTTCAACACGGCACTTGCAACCGCGATGGGGATGGCTGGCGGGCTTGGCGGCCTGGCCGGCGCCCTGGCGGAATTGCCGCTGACGGTGACGGTGCTGTTGCGCGCGATTCAGGGCATCGCCGCCGAGCACGGCTTTGACCCCGAGACCGAGGAGGTGCGCCTTGAATGCCTGCGCGTCTTTGCCAGCGCCGGCCCGATGGCTGACGATGATGGCACCGACATGGGCTTTCTGGCCGCCCGCGTCACGATCACCGGCCAGACGTTGAACGGGCTGATCGCCCGCGTGGCGCCGCGTCTGTCGGCGGTGCTGGGGCAAAAGCTGGCCGCGCAAGCCGCCCCGGTGCTGGGCGCGGTGGCGGGGGCTGCGGTCAACTATTCCTTCACCAGCTACTATCAGGAAATCGCCCGCGTGCATTTCGGCCTGAAACGCCTTGCGGTGCAAAGCGCTGTCGATGAGGGGCTTTTGCGTGAAGAACTGCGCGCGCGACTGATCCGCAAAAGCTGAGCTATCGCTTCTTTTTGGTGAAAATACTCCCGCCGGAGGCTCCCGCACGCAGCGTCGGAGCCTCCGGCGGGAGTATTTTCACCAAAAAGAAGCCCGGAGTCGCGCGTCCGGGTTTACGGTCGAGGCGCGGCGGCGCGGCGCAGGCGGTCATTGATTGCGCGGCCAAGGCCGTGATCGGGGATCGGCGCGACCGCGATGCGCCCCTTGGGGCCGGCGCGGCGGTCGGCCTCGCGCAGGGCGTGAAACAGGTTGGCGGCGGCCTCGACCAGATCACCGACGGGCGAGAGGTTGAGGTCGGCGGGGGGCGGGCCAAAGCCCAGCCAGACCTCGCCGGGCTGGGCGGCGGTGGCGTTCAGCCGCAGCGTGGCGCCGGGGGCGTAATGCGAGGCAAGCTGGCCCGGTGCGCTGGGTTTGGCTGCATCGCCGCCGCTGGCAAGGGCGGTGCCAAGGCAGGCCTCGATCGCCTCGGCGGGGATGCCACCGGGGCGGAGCAGGGTTGGCGGGTCGAGCGCGAGGATCGTTGATTCGACTCCGACCGCGCAGGGGCCGCCGTCGAGGATGGCGCTGATCCGACCGGCAAGGCCTTGGATCACATGCGCGGCGCGGGTCGGGCTGACCCGGCCCGAAGGATTGGCTGAAGGAGCCGCCAGCGGCCCCGCGAAGGCCTTGAGCAGCGCTTGGGCCAGCGGGTGTTCGGGCAGGCGGATCGCCACCGTGGGCAGGCCTGCGGTGACCAGATCCGACAGGCCCGCGTCGGCGCGCAGCGGCAGCACCAGGGTCAGCGGTCCGGGCCAGAAGGTCGCCGCGAGGCGTTCGGCCTCGGAGTCGAAACGGGCGATCCGGCGGGCCGCCTCGATCGAGGGCAGGTGCACGATCAGCGGATTGAAGCGGGGTCTTGCCTTGGCCTCGAAGATCCGCGCCACGGCCAGATCCGAGCGTGCGTCGCCGCCCAGCCCGTAGACCGTCTCGGTCGGGAACGCCACGAGGTTGCCGCCGCGCAGCAAGGCGGCCGCCCGGGCGATACCGGCCGGATCGGGCGAAAGCATTTCGGTGTCGAGGTTCATCGTGGATTTCGTGACGCAGCGTTGGGGTTGATGGGTTGTGACCTTGAGTTACTTTGGGCAACAAGACATAGCACATACGCGCCAGTCCGGTCTTTGCCAAGGCGTGCGAAAGGAACTGACCATGCCATATCGTTCCCCCGTGGGCGAATTCCGCTTTATCCTGGATCAGATCGTGCCTTTGGCGCCGGTGGCCGCAACCGAGCGGTTTGCCGAAGCGACGGGCGAGACGGTCGAGGCGATCCTGACCGAGGCGGCGCGCCTGTGTGACGAGGTGATGGCGCCGTTGCAGCGCAATGGCGATCTGACCCCCGCGCGGCTGGAAAACGGCGTGGTGCGGACGTCGCCCGGTTTCAAGGCCGGGTTTCAGGCGATCGCCGAGGGCGGCTGGGTCGCCTTGGCCGCGCCGCAGGAATTTGGCGGCATGGGTCTGCCGCAGGCGGTGAACATGGCGGTCAACGACATGATGTCGGGTGCCTGTCTGGCGCTGCAGCTGAACCCGTTGCTGACGCAGGGCCAGATCGAGGCGCTGGAGCATCACGCCAGCGACGAGATCAAGGCGCTTTACCTGCCAAAGCTGATCTCTGGCGAATGGTCGGGCACGATGAACCTGACCGAGCCGCAGGCCGGAAGCGACGTGGGCGCCTTGCGGACCCGTGCCGAGCCCTTGGGCGATGGCACCCATGCGATCACCGGGCAGAAGATCTTCATCTCCTGGGGTGACAGCGACGTGAATGAAAACGTCTGTCATCTGGTGCTGGCGCGGTTGCCCGGCGCGGTGGCGGGCACCAAGGGGATCAGCCTGTTTCTGGTGCCGAAATTCATCCCCGATGCGCAAGGCGCCCCCGGCGCGCGCAACGCGCTTAGCGTCGTCAGCCTTGAGCACAAGCTGGGGCTGCACGGCTCGCCGACCTGCGTGATGGCGTTTGACGGTGCGGTCGGCTGGCTGATCGATGCGCCCGGCAAGGGCATGGCGGCGATGTTCACGATGATGAACAACGCCCGGCTGGCGGTCGGGGTGCAGGGTATCGGCGTGGCCGAGGCGGCCTGGCAAAAGGCGCTGGAATATGCCCGTGATCGCAACCAGATGGGGCCGATCATCAACCATGCCGATGTGCGCCGGATGCTGGCCACGATGAAGGCCGAGATTTTCGCCGCGCGCAGTATCGCGCTGGCCTGTGCGGTGGCGCTCGACATGGGCCGGGCCACCGGCGAGCCCGAGGCGCAGGCGCGCGCGGCGCTGCTGACGCCGATCGCCAAGGCCTATGGCACCGATGTCGGCATCAGTGTTGCCGAGACCGGGGTGCAGGTGCATGGCGGCATGGGCTTTATCGAGGAAACCGGCGCGGCGCAGTATGCGCGCGACGTGCGGGTGACGGCGATCTACGAGGGCACCAACGGGATTCAGGCGATGGATCTGGTCGGGCGCAAGATGATGGATCAGGGCGCGGCGGCGTTCCGGCTGCTGCAAGAGGTCGAAGACGCGGCCACGGCGGCGCGGGTCTGCCTGCCGCAACTGGCCGAAGATGTCTGGGCCGCCGCCGAGACCCTGCGCGAGGCGACCGAGGTGTTGCTGGCGCAGGGGATGCAGGACCGATTTGCCGGCGCGGTGCCCTATCTGCGGGCCTTTGCCCGGGTGCTGGGCGCGCATTACCACCTGCGCGCCGCGGTGGTCGAGGGCGGTCAGGGGCCAAGGTCGCGTCTGGCCGAGGTCTATATCCGGCGTCTGCTGCCGCAATATGCCGCCGCCCTGGCCGAGGCGCGCGAAGGCTGCGCCGCGCTTTATGCGCTGTCGGACGCGGATCTGGGCGCGTGAGGGACACCGCCAGCGCCGCGATTCGTTACCCTTGGGAAACGCCGCCGGCGCCGGGGCAGGCCACCGAGGTGGCACCCGGCGTGCTCTGGCTGCGCCTGCCGCTGCCGATGGCGCTGGATCACGTCAACGCCTATGCGCTGGATGAGGGCGACGGCTGGTGCCTGATCGACCCCGGTATCGATTCGCGCAAAAGCCGGGCGGTCTGGGCCGATCTGCTGGCCGGGCCGTTGGCGGGCAAGCCGGTTCGGCGGGTGGTGGTGACGCATTACCACCCCGACCATATTGGCCTTGCGGGCTGGTTTCAGGCGCAGGGGGCCGAGCTTCTGACCACCCGCACAAGCTGGCTTTTGGCGCGGATGCTGACGCTGGACGAACAGCCCGTTCCCGCCCCGGAAACGCTGGCCTTCTGGCGCGCGGCAGGGATGGAGCCAGCACTTCTGGCGCGCCGCGCCACCGAGCGGCCGTTCAACTTTGCCGATTGCGTGCACCCTTTGCCACTGGGCTACACCCGGCTGCACGAGGGGCAGGTTCTGACCATGGGCGGGCGGCGCTGGCAGGTGCGGCTTGGCGATGGCCACGCCCCCGACCACGCCACCTTCTGGAGCCATGACGACGATCTGGTGATTGGCGGCGATCAGCTTTTGCCCTCGATCAGCGCCAATCTGGGGGTCTATGCCTCGGAACCCGCCGCCGATCCGGTCAGCGACTGGATGGCCTCGTGCCGCCGCTTTGCGGCGCTGGCCGAGGACCGGCATCTGGTGCTGCCGGGCCACAAGCTGCCGTTCACCGGCCTGCCGCTGCGGCTGTGCCAGATGGTTGAAAACCATCTGGGCGCGCTGGACCGGCTACACGCGCATCTGGCCAGCGCGCGCACGGCGGCGCAGTGTTTCGTGCCGCTGTTCAAGCGCCCGATCGGCGAGCCGGAATACGGGCTGGCCCTTGTCGAATCTGTCGCCCACCTCAATCATCTGTTGCACCGGGGCAAGGTGTGCCGGACCCATGGCGCCGAGGGCGAATGGTTGTGGCAACAGACCGAGGGGTGAGCAGGATGGCGGACAAGGACCGGGCTGGGGCCGACAAACCCACGGGTAAAGCGGCAGGCAAGGCGGCGGGCAAGGCGGCGGGCAGCAAAAGCGCGGGCAAGGGCGCGGGTGGTGCTGGCACCGGGACGGGCAAGGCCTTGGGCGATACGGGCACGGGCGGCAAAGGCAAAAGCGCTGGCGGCAAAGCTGCGGGCGGCGTGGGCGCGGACCTGATCGGCGGCGGGATTGCGCTCCGTGGCATGAGCCAGATCCGCACCACCGCCGAGGCGCATGAGGAAAGCGCCATCCCGTGCGCGCATGTGGTGCACACTCGCGAAGGCGCGCCGCTGACCCCCGAATCGCTGCCGCTACCCGCCGCGATGACGCGCGAGCCGGTCGAGGACAAATCCCCCGCGCAATGGGCTTACGAACGGCTGGTGCTTTACATCCAGAACTTCGAGAGCCAGCTGGACACCGACCAGGAGGTCGCGCTGGGCCTGACGGGCGCCGAGGCCGGGGTGCTGCGGATCGAGGGGCTCGGGTATTTCTCGCCCGACATGCTGACCTTCTATGGCCGCGACGAGGATGGCGCGCGCACCCAGCTTATCCAGCATGTCAGCCAGCTTAACGTGATGTTGGTGGCGCTGCCGAAAGACACCGAAAGCGAGGAGCCGCAGCGGATCGGGTTTCGGCTGGTGGCGGGAATGGAAACCCCGAAGGGGGCGTGACAGAGTGCCGCGGATCGGCTATCGCAGGGGTAGGGAGACTGACTTCGGGAGACGAAAATGGCCAAATACGTGCAAGGCGAGATGGATATCCGTGCCAAGGAAAAGACATTCGCGGGTTTTGTGAAGTTCGTTACCTTTGCAGTGGTTGCGATTTTGCTGGTTCTGGTGTTTCTCGCGCTCGTTGATGGCTAAATCGTAATCAAAGGGGTCAGGCAGATGCGCCGCCTTCTCATCTGTCTGGTCTTGCCGGCCTTTCTGGCCGCTTGCGGCGCCGAGCCCGTCTGGGCCCCCGATGACGTCGTGCAAAAGGCCGCCTATTCCACCGGCAACCCGCCCTCGGTGACGCTGTTCACGGTGATCGGGGTCAATACCGGGCAGGGCGGCCACTCGGCCTTGATGATCGACGGGGTGCAGCGGGTGATGTGGGATCCGGCGGGCAGCTGGTATCACCCCTGGGTGCCGGAACGCAACGATGTGCACTATGGCATCACCGACCGGATGAGAATCTTTTACATCGACTACCACGCCCGCGAGACCTGGTATGTGCGCGAACAGACCGTGCCGGTCAGCCTTGCGGCGGCCGAACAGGTGCGCGCCAATGCCGAGGCGCATGGCGCGGTCGGCAAGATGCTTTGCGCCAACTCGGTGGTCGATGTGCTGCGCGGGGTGCCGGGTTTCGAGTCGATCCCGAACACGATGTCGCCGCTGAAGGTGTCGGCGGCCTGGGCAAAACTGCCGGGTGCCACGCTGAAGGATCACTACGATGGCGACCCGGCCGACAACTCGGGCGTGCTGATGATCCAGCAGCAGGCGGTCGAACACGACGCCGACCTCAACTGAGGCCAAAGATCCCGAGGTACAGCACCGCAAGGCCGCCGATGATCGCGGCCAGCGTGTTGCGTGTGGCCAGGCCAAATCCGATCGTGGCCAGCGCCGCCAGAAGCCGGGCAAGGTCGAAGGCGCCGCCGGTCGCCGAGGGCCAGATCACCAGCGGCGCGACCAGCCCCGGCAAGACCGCCACCGGGGTATAGCGCAGATAGCGCAGCACCCATTCGGGCAGCGGCCGGTTGCCGATCATCCCCAGAAACGAAAAGCGCAGAAAGAAGGTTCCGACCCCCAGCAGCACGATGACGGTCCAGATTTCGGCGGTGCTATAGCTCATGCCTGGCGCCTTTGCATCCACAGTTCGACGTTGGCGCCGGTCATCATGGCGCAAGCGGCGGCGATCAGCAGCCCCAGCCCGCTGGGCAAGAACGCCAGCGCCAGCGCGACTCCGACCGAGACCAGCGCCGCGGCCACATGGGCCGGCGTGCGCAGCATCGGCGCGAGCATCGCCAGAAAGGTGATCGGCACCGCGAAATCCAGCGCAAAGGCGGGTGGAATCGCCTTGCCCAGCACGGCCCCAGCCCAGGTCGAAAAATACCATTGCGGGCAGACCGGCGTGCAGGCTCCGGCGTAATAGGCCAGCTTTTCGCCAAGCGTCTGATGCGGGCGGGCCTCGTAATCCTGTGCGGCCATGGCATAGGATTGATCGACCATGAAATAGGACACCAGCGCCTTTTGCCAGACCGGCGCCGCCCCCAGATGTGGCGATAGCGCGGCCGAATACATCGCCAGACGCAGGTTGACCGCCAACGAGGTCAGCAAGACCATGATCACCGGCGCATTGTCGGTCATCAGCTGCACGGCGGTAAATTGCGAGGCGCCGCCGATCACCAGAATCGAAAAGCCCATGACCTCGGCCAGATTGAACCCGGCCTCGGTTCCGGCGACGCCGAACAGCAGGCCAAACGGGATGATGACCAGCAAGAACGGCAGGCTTTGCCGAACGCCACGCCAATAGGCGGCCCAGAGGGATGCGGTCCGGGGGGGTGTGCCTTGGGGGGGCGTGCCTTGGGGCGACGCGAACTGGGGGGTCGAGGTTGGGGGCATGGGCTTGCTCTGAGGGGCGCGATGGGCCAGTCATAGGCCATGACGAGGCGGATGCAAGGCAGGGCACGAGGGCGATGACGGTTTGCGGGCTGATTCTTGCGGGCGGGCAGGGGCGCCGAATGGGCGGCGTGGACAAGGCCATGGTGATGCTGGCGGGGCGGCCTTTGCTGGCCCATGTGATTGCGCGGCTGGCGGGACAGGTGGCCGCACTGGCGCTGTCGGCCAATGGCGATGCGGCGCGCTTCGGGCGCTTTGGACTGCCGGTGCTGCCCGATCCACCGGGCTTTTTGGGCGAGGGGCCTCTGGCGGGGGTTCTGGCGGGGCTGGGCTGGGCGCAAGGCCAGGGCGCGCGGGCACTGGTCACGGTCTCGGTCGATACGCCGTTCTTGCCGCGCGATCTGGTGGCCCGGCTGAAAGCCGCCACGGGCGCCGGGCTTGCGGGAACCGGGGCGGCCATGGCGACCTCGGGCGGGCGCCTGCATCCCACGGTGGCGCTCTGGCCGCTGACGGCGCGCACGGCACTGGCCGAGGCGCTGGCCTCGGGCGAAAGACGCCTGCGCGTGGTCCTTGCCGAGGCGGTGACGGTGGCGTTTGACGCGGCGCCGCTTGATCCGTTCTTCAACGTCAATACCCCCGACGAGCTTGCCCGTGCCGAGACGCTGTGCAGGGCGGGCGCGCCATGAGCATTCAGATCCGGGCGGGGCTGGAAGACAGCCAGCGCGCCGCCGCGGCCCGGCTCTACTGGGACGCTTTCGGTGGCAAGCTGGGCCGGGTGATGGGCCCCGAACCGAAGGCGCTGCGATTTATCGAACGGGTGATCGACCCGACACATGTGTTCAGCGCGGTGAACGCGCGCGGCGACGTTCTGGGGGTGATCGGCTTTCGCAGTTGGCGCGGCTCTTTTGTCGGCGGCAACCAGGCCGATATGGCGGCCATCTACGGCCGCTTTGGCGCCGCCTGGCGCGGGTTTTGCCTGATGACCCTCGCCCGCGATCTGGAACCGCATTCCCTGCTGGTCGATGGCTTGGCGGTGCGCGCCGACCACCAAAGCCAGGGCATTGGCAGCGCCCTGATCGAGACCCTGTGCGCGCAGGCCGCGGCCAACGGCTACAAGACCCTTCGGCTCGAGGTTCTGGCCCGCAATATCCGCGCCCGGGCGCTTTATGCACGGCGCGGCTTTGCCGTCGAACGTCAGATCCGAAGCCGATGGACGGCGCTGTTTTTCGCGTTCAGCAGCGTGCAAGTCATGGTGCGGCGCCTGTGATGCGCCGGGGTTGGATATTCAAGCGAAGATGAAGAGGTGCCTTGCGGGTTTCATCTTCGTCCAAATATCCCCGCCGGAGGCTCCCGCCCTGCGATCTGGGCGTTCGGCGTCCGGGGCTAGTCGAAGGTGCCGGTCACGCGGCCCAGCAGCATGAAGGCGCGGGCGGTGCGGGTGTCGGCCAGTTCGGCCACCTCCTGATCGGAGGCGTTCTTTTCAAACTCGGAAAACGTCTTGTCGAACTGGCGCAGGAAATGGTGCGCCGCGTCGCGAAAGATCGTGTCTTGCCGCATCCGCCCCACGGTCAGCGCCAGTGACGAGCGGTCGCGCACCCCGCCAAGGGCCGCCACTTCGCGGCCCCGTTCGCCCGCCGCAAAGCGGCGCCAGAGGTCCGGCTTGGCCCGGTCGGGCTTGAGATCGTCCATGTAGATCCCGTCCTGACTGAGCAGCGTCAGCACGTCCTGAGCGGCGCGGATCAGCTTGGCCATGGTGCGGTCTTCAAGCGCCCGGCGCAGCGCGCGAAAGCCTTCGCGGTCTTCGGCGGTGTCGGGAAAATTCAGCGCCAGAATGAAATCCGAGACCGAGACCGGAACGCGCAAATCCTCGGCCGGGGTGCCAAGCGCGAGGGTGGGCTGATCTTCGCCGGGGCCGGAGGCGCGCGGCGCCACCAGCGCGGCCTTGCGGTCGGCCGAGGGTTGGGACGCGCCGGCATCGCGGCGCGAGGCAAAGGTGGCCACAGCGGTTTCGGTCTGGCGCGCGGAGGCGGCGATCTCATCAAGCCTGCGTTCGACCGAGGGGCCGGCGCGATGCGCCTGCTGCGACAGCCAGGCGCTGCGCATCGCCTCGACCGAGGCTTTCAGTTCGTGTGCTTCGGCGCGCATTTCGCGGGCGGTGCGGGCGGTCACGGCGGCGACCCAGATCATTGCCACCGGCAAGAAGATCCCGACCAGCGTCATCACCACCGAGAGCGTGCCCGAGGTATTGCCATCGCCCGGCATCACCAGAAAGAACCCCGACACCAGCGCCAGCCACACCACCGACAGCACCAGCGCGACGCGTTCGACATTGCTGACCCGCCCGGTCTGCACCGGTTTGCGCGCCGCCGCGGCAAGGCGATCGAAGGCTTTGGTCGCGCGGGTGTCCGGTTCGGGCTCGGTCATCGGCCTGCCTCACCTACCTCAGAGGAATCGGATCGAGAGCACTTCATAGCTTTTGTCGCCGCCCGGGGTGCGGACTTCGACGCTGTCGCCCTCTTCCTTACCGATCAGGGCGCGGGCGAGGGGGGATTTGATGTTCAGCAGGCCGCGCTCGATATCGGCCTCGGCTTCACCGACGATCTGATAGGTGCGCTTTTCGTCGCTGTCTTCGTCCACCAGCGTCACCGTGGCGCCGAATTTGATCGAGCCGGACAGGCGGGCCGGGTCGATGACCTCGGCGCGGCCGATGATCGATTCAAGTTCCTTGATCCGGCCCTCGACGAAGCTCTGTTTTTCACGCGCGGCGTGGTATTCGGCGTTTTCCGACAGGTCGCCGTGTTCGCGCGCTTCGGCGATGGCCTTGATAACGGTAGGGCGTTCCACCGATTTCAGGTTTCTAAGTTCGGCATCTAGCGCGTCAAAGCCCGCGCGCGTCATTGGTATCTTTTCCATGGGAACCCTGGGCTTGCAATTACTGGCAAAGGTGAAGCGCGAAGCCTGTAAATCCGTGATGGGGCTACAAAGTCAAGGGCCGGGCGGCAAAATCGGCGCTTTCGTGCCCCGCAGTGGTGCAATTGGCAGTGCTGCGCCGCCGCGTAATGATTGCCTCGTTCCGTGAGGTAAGCTACCAAGCCCGCACAACAAAGCGAGCCGCAGCGTAAGCCGGAGGGACAAGGACATGGCCGACACCACACGCGAGTCGATGGAATATGACGTTGTGATCGTTGGCGCGGGGCCTGCGGGTCTGGCCGCGGCGATCCGGCTGAAGCAGATCAACGCCGACCTTTCGGTGGTCGTGCTGGAAAAGGGCTCGGAAGTGGGCGCGCATATCCTGTCGGGGGCGGTGCTGGATACGGCGGGGCTGGACGCGCTCTTGCCCGAGTGGCGCACCATGGGTGCGCCGGTCAAGACCGAAGTCGCGCGCGACAACTTTTATGTGCTGGGGCCGGCGGGGCAGATCCGAATTCCGAATTGGCCGATGCCGCCGTTGATGAACAACCACGGCAAATACATCGTCTCGATGGCCAATGTCTGCCGCTGGATGGCCGAGCATGCCGAAGCGCTGGGCGTCGAGATTTTTCCCGGCATGGCGGCCTCTGCGCTGGTTTATGGGACTGACGGCGCGGTCAGCGGCGTTGTCGCCGGCGAGTTCGGCAAGAATGCCGACGGCAGCCTGGGCGATGCCTACGAGCCGGGAATGGAGCTTTTGGGCAAATATGTCTTCCTGTCGGAAGGGGTGCGCGGCAGTCTGGCCAAGGAAGTGATGTCGCGGTTCGACCTGTCGCAGGGGCATTGCCCACAGAAATTCGGCCTTGGCATGAAAGAGATCTGGGAGATCGACCCCGCCAAGCACCGGCTTGGGACGGTGACACATACGATGGGCTGGCCGCTGGGCAAGAACGCGGGCGGCGGGTCGTTCATCTATCATGCGGAAAACAATCAGGTCTTTATCGGCTTCGTGGTGCATCTGAACTACAAGAACCCCTATCTTCACCCGTATATGGAGTTCCAGCGTTTCAAGCATCACCCGATGGTGGCCAACCTGCTTGAGGGCGGCAAGCGTGTCGCCTATGGCGCGCGGGCGATCTCTGAGGGTGGCTGGCAGTCGATCCCGAAGGTGGTGTTCCCCGGTGGCGCGCTGCTGGGCTGTTCGGCGGGCTTGGTGAACGTGCCGCGGATCAAGGGCAACCATAACGCGATGCTGTCGGGGATTGCGGCGGCCAATGCGGCGGCGGCGGCGATCGGCGCAGGCCGTGCGGGCGATGAGCTGACGGCCTACGAGGCCGATCTGCGCAGCGGTCCGGTGGCCAAGGATCTGAAACGCGTGCGCAACGTCAAACCGCTGTGGTCCAAACTGGGGATGTGGTCGAGCCTCGTGCTGGGCGGGTTCGACATGTGGGTGGCCAATCTGACCGGCTGGAATCCCCTTGGCACGCTCAAGCACCGCAAATCGGACGCGCAGTCAACCGGCAAGGCGGCGGCGTTCACGCCGATCGACTACCCCAAGCCGGATGGCAAGCTGTCGTTCGACCGTCTGACCAACGTGGCATTTTCCTTCACCAACCACGAGGAAAGCCAGCCCTGCCATCTGCAGCTGAAAGACGCCTCGGTGCCGATCACGGTGAACCTGCCGCAATATGCCGAACCGGCGCAGCGCTATTGCCCGGCGGGGGTCTATGAGGTGCTTGAGGGCGAGAACGGGCCGCGATTCCAGATCAATTTCCAGAACTGCGTCCATTGCAAGACCTGCGACATCAAGGACCCGTCGCAAAACATCAACTGGACCACCCCTCAGGGCGGCGACGGGCCGAACTACCCCAATATGTAGGCGCACCATCAGGGTCACCTCTGCGCGAGGGCGTGCCAAAGGCGCGCGCCCCGCATTGCCTTGCCGGGGCCGGGAAGCTAGGTTCGCAAAGACCTTCAGAAGGAACTGCGCCTTGCCCCTGTTGCCGCTGTCTTTTCGCCCCGTGATGCTGGTCGCCGGCCTTGTGCTGGCGCTTGGTCCTGCGCCCCTGTCGGCCGAAGATGCGGGCGCCTATCTGGCCGGGCGTCTGGCCGCCGCGCAAAACGATTACCGCGCCGCTTCGGACTATTACGCCCGCGCGCTGACCACTGACGGCACGAACCGCTTCTTGCAAGATGTCGCGCTGATCTCTGATATCGCGCTGGGCAACTATGACCGCGCCCTGCCGCTGGCCAAAGAGATGGGCAGCGGCGTGGACGGCAGCGAAATCGGGGCGCTGATGCTGCTGTCCGATCAGGTGCAGCGCGGCGATTTCGCCGGGGCGCTGGCGCGGCTGGATGCGGGGACCAACACCAACGAATTGATTTCAGGGCTGTTTCGGGCCTGGGCGCTGGTCGGGACCGGGCAGATGTCCGACGCGACCGCGGTGTTCGACAAGGTCACCGAAAGCAAGGGCGCGCTGTCGTTCGGGCTTTATCACAAGGCGCTGGCGCTGGCGATGGTGGGCGATTTCGAGGGCGCCGATGCGATCTTTTCCGGCAAGTCCGGCGCGCCGATCCGCGGCACAAGGCGCGGCGTTCTGGCCCATGCGCAGGTGCTGAGCCAACTGGAACGCAATGCCGATGCGATCGAACTGATCGACAAGGTGTTCGGCCCCGATCTCGACCCGGCGATGGCCGATATGCGCAAGCGACTCGAGGCGGGCGAAGTGCTGCCCTTCACCATGGTCAAATCCGCGACCGACGGTCTGGCCGAGGTGTTTTTCACCGTCGCCGGGGCGCTGAACGGCGATGGTATCGATGCGATCACACTGGTCTATGCGCGGCTGGGCGAATACCTGCGCCCCGATCATGTGGACGCGATCCTGATGGTCGCGGGCCTGCTTGAGCAGCAGGGCCAATATGATCTGGCCACCGCCGCCTATACCCGTATTCCCAAGGATGACCCGGCGTTCGTCGCCGCCGAACTGGGCCGGGCTGGAACCTTGATGCGCGCCGACCGGGTGGATGCGGCGCTTGAAGTGCTTGAACAGTTGTCGCGCACGCACCCCGAACTGTCCGATGTCTGGACCACGCTGGGCGACACGCTGCGCTCTCAGGAACGCTATGGCGAGGCCGCCAAGGCCTATGACAAGGCGCTGGAACTTTCGGGCAAGGACGACAAGAGCCAGTGGTTCTTGTATTATGCGCGCGGGATCTCGAACGAGCGCACGAAGCATTGGGACCGGGCCGAGGCCGATCTGCGCAAGGCGCTGGAACTGAACCCCGATCAGCCGCAGGTGCTGAATTACCTGGGCTATTCCTATGTCGAAAAGAATGAAAACCTCGACGAGGCCCTGAGCATGATCGAGCGCGCCGTGGCCGCGACGCCCGATGGCTATATCATCGACAGTCTGGGCTGGGCCTATTACCGGCTGGGCCGCTATGACGATGCGGTGGTGCAGATGGAGCGCGCGATCGAATTCATGCCGGTTGATTCGTTGGTGAACGACCATCTGGGCGATGTCTATTGGGCCGCAGGGCGCAAACGCGAGGCGGAATTCCAGTGGAAGCGCGCGTTGTCGTTCAAGCCCGAAACCGAACAAGAGGCGGACCGGATCCGGCGCAAGCTGGAGGTCGGGCTGGATGTCGTGCTGGCCGACGAAGGTGCCGAGCCGCTGAAATCGGCCCTGCCCGCGCATGATAACTGAAGCGGCACCCGCCAAGATCAACCTGACACTGCATGTCATCGGGCGCCGCGCCGATGGCTATCATCTGCTGGACAGTCTGGTGGTGTTCACCGCGCTGGGCGATCGGGTGACGGTTGCCCCGGCCCCGGCGCTGAGCCTTGCGGTGACCGGGCCACAGGCGGCGGGCGTGCCGACTGACGACAGCAACCTCGTGCTGCGCGCCGCGCGGATGCTGGGCGGGCCTGCGGCGGCGATCACGCTGGACAAACACCTGCCGACGGCGGCGGGCATTGGCGGCGGATCAACCGACGCGGCCGCGACCTTGCGGGCGCTGGCGCGGCTGACGCGCTGCGCTGTGCCGCAAGTGGCCGAAGTCGCCCGCCTCGGCGCCGACCTGCCGGTCTGCCTTGAACCGCGTCCGCGCCGGATGTCGGGGGTGGGCGAGGTTCTGACCGACCCGCCCGCTCTGCCGCCGATCTGGCTGGTGCTGGTCAACCCCGGTATCGCCCTTGCCACGCCCGCCGTCTTTGCCCGGTTGGCCGGCCGGCTGGGCCGGCCGATGCCTGCGACCTTGCCCCGCTGTGCCAGCGCCGCCGACCTCGCGGTGTTCCTGCGGATGCAGCGCAATGACCTGGAAGCCGCGGCGCGCCAGATCGCGCCCGGCATCGGCACCGTGACCGAGGCCCTTGCCGCGCAGCCCGGCTGCCTGATCGCCCGGATGTCGGGGTCGGGCGCGACCTGCTTTGGTGTTTTTGCCGACCCGCTTCACGCCGCCGGTGCCGCCCGCGCCCTGAGTGCGGCGCATCCCGGCTGGTGGGTGCGTGACAGCGGGCTTTTTGTCTAGCCGCTTTTCATCTTTGCTGAAATATCCCCGCCGGAGGCTTCCATGGTTTGCGGCAGGAGCCTCCGGCGGGGATATTTCAGCGAAGATGAAGCCGCGAGTCAGCGCAGGCGGGCCACGACGTAATCGGCCAGATCATTGAGCATGTCGCGCAGTGGATGCGCGGGCAGGTCGTCCAGCGCGGCGCGGGCCCTGGCCGCCCAGCCCAGCGCCTCGACACGGGTGGCGTTGAGCGTGTCGTGGCGAGTCATCAAGGCGCGGGCATGGTCCAGGTCGCCCTCGTGCTGGTCACCCTTTTCGATCACACGGGTCCAGAAGGCGCGTTCGGTGGCATCGGCCTTGGCAACGGCCTTGATCACGGGCAGCGTCAACTTGCGTTCGCGAAAATCGTCGCCGGTGTTCTTGCCGATGGACGCGGTCGTGCCGCTGTAGTCGAGCAGGTCATCGGCGATCTGAAAGGCGATGCCAAGCGCGTCACCATAGGCGAAAAGTGCCTTGACCTGAGCTTCGGGCGCGCCGGCGATGACGCCGCCGACCTCGGTCGCGGCCGAGAACAGCGCCGCTGTCTTGCCACGGATCACCTGAAGGTAGATCGCCTCATCGGTGGCCAGATCCTGTGCGGCGGTCAGTTGCAGCACCTCGCCTTCTGCGATGACGGCCGAGGCGTTCGACAAGATCCCCAGCACGCGCATATTGCCGGTTTCCGTCATCAACTGGAAGCTGCGCGCGAACAGGTAGTCGCCGACCAGCACCGAAGACTTGTTGTCCCACAGCAGGTTGGCGGTGGGGCGACCGCGGCGCTGAGCGCTTTCGTCGACCACGTCATCGTGCAAGAGCGTCGCCGTATGGATGAATTCCACCGTCGCGGCCAAGTGCACATGAAAGGGGCCGTCGTAGCCGCACAGCCGGGCTGCGGCCAGCGTCAGCATCGGGCGCAGGCGCTTGCCGCCCGCCTCGACCAGATGCGCGGTCACTTCGGGGATGCGGGGTGCGTGTTCGGATGCCATCCGGGTGCGGATCAGCGTGTTCACCGCGGCCATATCCTCGGCCAGTGCCAATGCCAGCCGGTCGTGTGGCTTTGCCACCCGGTCCTTGTTGTGTTCATCGAGGCTCATCGTGGCCATCCCCGTATTCAACTGATCTCGACAGGGCAGGTCGTTGCCCGTAAGTCTCAGTTCATGAAAGAGCTTTTGCGCAGCACAAATCCGGTCAAGCTTGCCCTGACGACGGCGCTCCTTGAGGGCGAGGGTATAGCGGTGTTTCAGATGGACGTCCACATGAGCGTATTGGAAGGCAGCATTGGCATATTGCCACGTCGGCTGATGGTGCGCGACAGCGATCTTTTTCTGGCGCGCGCGGTGCTGCGCGACAATGCGATTGAGGTCGAGTGATGTTTGCCGCGCAAGATCTGTCGCAAGACGGGTTTCTGGGCGGGCGGCTTTTGGTGGCGCAGCCGAAGGCGGGGTATCGCGCGGCGATGGACCCGGTGTTGCTGGCCGCGGCTTGCCCGGCGCGCGCCGGGCAAAGCGTGCTGGAACTGGGCTGCGGTGCCGGCGTGGCCAGCCTCTGTCTGGGCTGGCGGGTGCCGGATCTGCGGCTGAGCGGGCTGGAATTGCAACCCGCCTATGCCGCGCTTGCGCGCGAGAATGGCGCGCGCAATGGTCTGGCGCTGGAGGTGCACGAGGGCGATCTGATTGCCCCTCCGGCGGTGTTGCGGGCGCAGAGCTTTGACCATGTGATTGCCAATCCGCCTTATTTTGCACCCGGCGATGGCACTTGCGCTGCCGATTCGGGGCGCGAGCGTGCCCGGCGTGAGGCGACGCCTCTGGCGCTATGGGTCGGACAGGCTTTGCGGCGTTTGCGGCAGGGCGGGCAGATCACGCTGATCCAGCAGGCCGACCGGCTGGCGGATGTGCTGGGCGCGCTGGCGGGGGGCGCGGGCAGCACGCGGGTGCTGCCGATCGCACCCCGGCAGGGGCGCCCCGCCGGGCGGATCATCGTGCAGGCCTGCAAGGGCGGGCGCGGCACATTGACGCTGTTGGCGCCGTTGGTGCTGCATGCCGCCCCAAGCCACGAACGCGACGGCGAGGACCTGACCGCCGAGGCCCGTGCAATCTTGCGCGATGGCGCTGCCTTGCCGCTGGCTGGTTAAGGCTTTCGCAAGTATTCGCGCGCCAGAGTTAAAACATGTCGGGAAGGGCCTGTCCTTGCGTGACACGACTCAAGATATGTGATGGAATCAACAAGTATTCACAGGAGAAGGAGACGATCATGACGCTGAGTTCGCACATTCACGAGCTTCGCAAGAAGCACGAGGCATTGTCCGAAGCGGTCGAGAAAGCCCTGCGCAGTCCCAGTTCCGACGACCTTCAGATTGCCGAGATGAAAAAGCAGAAACTCAAGCTCAAGGAAGAAATCAGTCGTCTTACGGATGCCTGACCGCTCAGGCGCGGCTGGCCCTTGCGGCCAGTGCAGCGCCGGTCGCGATCAGGGCCGCTGCCAGCAACAAGGACAGGCTGGCGGCGGCCACTCCGGCCAGCACCAAAGCCAGAGTCGATAGCAGCGGGGCCGCATAGGACGCCGTGCCCAACATCTGTATGTCGCCGCGTTTCACGCCGATATCCCACGTGTAGAACGCCAATCCGACCGGACCCAACCCCAGCCCCAGCACCGACGCCCAACCGAGCGCGCTGACCGGCCAGACCGTCGGCTCGAGCGCCAGATGCGCCAGCGCCGACAACGCCGCCGTGGCGAGGCAATAGACCGCCACCGCCGCCGTCGGCACCTGCCCCAAGCGGCGCGACAGCAGCGAATAGCCCGACCAGGTCAGCGCACACAGAAACGCCAAGCCATAGCCCGGCAGCGCCGCGGCCTTCGGGCCTTGGCCACCGCCGGCCACGATCAGCGCCGCCCCGGCAAAGGCAATCAGCGCACCGAGGATGTGCAAGGGGCGCAACCTTTCGCCCGGCAGCAGCCCCGAAAACAGCACAATCAGCAGCGGCCACAGATAGGCGATCAACCCGGCCTCGGCGGCGGGGGCCATGCGCAGCGCCGAAAAGTATAGAAAGTGATAGCCAAAAAGCCCCGCTGTTCCAAAGGCATAGACCCGCCACGGCACCGCGCGAAGTTGGCCGACCCCATGGGTCTGCCAGACCCAGATCAGCCCGAGTCCACCGCCGATGGCAAAGCAGATCGCATTCAACAGGAACGGTGGAACCGGGGCCGAACCCACGGTGAACAGCGCCAGAAGCGACCACAGCAAAATGGCCGAAAAGCCGATCGCCGTGGCGCGAGTCCGGCTTTTAGCGCGCTGATCGGAACACAAACCCTGTCTCCTGTGCGTTCATCGCGCGGGCATTGGCCCGACTCGGGTCACATGGGCGCAAAAGGTCGATCTGGGCCGATGCGCCCGAAACCTCGTATCTTGACTGCGGGCCAAGCAAAAGCGGTTTTCGGCAGCACCCGGTTCGGCGCCTCGGGCACCGCGCCGCGTGGCGCAGCAAGAAGGCCGACCCCAAGCGGGATCGGCCCAGATTTGCCGTGACGAAGTGTCAAACGAAGAATTGCCCACCATTCGCGGAAATCGTCGAGCCGGTGATGAACCCGGCCTCGTCGGCCGCCAGAAAGACCACGCAGCGCGCGATTTCCTCGGGTTCGCCCAGACGACCGACGGGAATCTGCGGGATGATGCGTTCCTTCAGCACTTTTTCATCAATCGCGCGCACCATTTCGGTGCCGATATAGCCCGGACAGATCGCATTGACGGTGATACCTGCGCGCGCGCCCTCTTGCGCCAACGCCTTGGTAAAGCCCAGATCACCCGCCTTCGCGGCCGAGTAGTTGGCCTGCCCCGCCTGCCCCTTCTGGCCGTTGATCGACGAGATGTTGATAACCCGGCCGAACTTGCGATCCCGCATCCCGGTCCACACCGGGTGGGTCATGTTGAACACGCCCGAAAGGTTGGTGTCGATCACCTCTTTCCACTGCTGCGGCGTCATCTTGTGGAACATTGCGTCGCGGGTGATGCCGGCGTTGTTGACCAGCACCGAAACCGGGCCCAGATCGGCCTCGACCTGCGCCACTCCGGCGGCACAGGCGTCATAGTCGGCGACCGACCATTTGTAGGTCTTGATCCCGGTGTCAGCGGTGAATTTCTTGGCGGCCGCATCGTTGCCGGCATAGATCGCAGCGACGGTATAGCCAGCATTCTTGAGCGCGATGGAAATTGCCGCACCGATCCCGCGGGTGCCGCCGGTGACAATTGCTGTTTTGGACATGATTCCTCCCAATGATTTGCTGCCTTTGTAATCCTGTTACCGAAAATGAACGGGGCGCGCAACAATGTTGCGCGCCCCGTTTCTCCATTTGCAAGAAATCAGAGACCCTCGAGGCACATGGCAACGCCCATGCCGCCGCCGATGCACAGGGTCGCCAGACCCTTTTTCGCACCCGAGCGCTTCATCTCGAACACCAGCGTGTTGAGGATCCGGCAGCCCGAGGCGCCAATCGGGTGGCCAATGGCGATGGCACCGCCGTTCACGTTGACCTTGGAGGTATCCCAGCCCATGTCCTTGTTGACGGCGCAGGCTTGGGCGGCGAAGGCTTCGTTCGCCTCGATCCGGTCAAGGTCGGCGGCCTTCCAGCCGGCTTTTTCCAGCGCCTTGCGGCTGGACGGGATCGGGCCGCAACCCATGATCGACGGGTCCACCCCGGCGGTCGCGTAAGAGGCGATTCGCGCCAGAGGGGTCAGGCCACGACGCAGGGCCTCGGCCTCGGTCATCAGCAGCACGGCGGCGGCGCCATCGTTCAGCCCCGAGGCGTTGCCGGCGGTCACGGTGCCGTCCTTGGTGAAGGCCGGGCGCAGCTTTTGCATCGATTCGAGCGTGGCCCCATGGCGGATGTATTCATCCTGATCGACGATGATCTCGCCCTTGCGGGTTTTCACCGTGAAGGCGGCGATTTCATCCGCGAATTTCCCCGCCTTCTGGGCGGCTTCGGCCTTGTTCTGGCTGGCGAGCGCGAACTCGTCCTGCATTTCGCGGCTGATCTGCCACTGCGTTGCGACGTTTTCGGCGGTCTGGCCCATGTGATAGCCGTTGAACGCGTCCCACAGACCATCCTTGATCATCGAATCGATGAATTTGATGTCGCCCATCTTGGTGCCCGCGCGCATATGCGCGACATGGGCCGACAGGCTCATGCTTTCCTGACCGCCGGCGATGACGATATTGGCGTCGCCCAGTTGCAGGTGTTGGGCACCAAGGGCAACTGCCCGCAGACCCGAGCCGCAAACCTGATTGATGCCCCAGGCGGCGGATTCGATCGGCAGGCCCGCGTTGATATGGGCCTGACGGGCCGGGTTCTGACCCTGACCGGCGGACAGCACCTGGCCTAGAATGGTTTCCGAAACATCAGCCTTGTCGATCCCGGCGCGGGCGACGACGGCCTCAAGCACCGCAGCGCCCAGATCATGGGCCGGAGTATTGGCGAAAGCGCCGTTGAAACTGCCAACAGCCGTGCGGGCTGCCGAAACGATGACGACATTGGTCATGAGGGTCCTCTCCCTTGCGCATGCGAGATGGGGCGGGGCCGCCCCGATTGCCGCTGCGCAGCATGCCCCAAGGAGAGGTAAGGTCAAGCGGAATACCACGTGAAAGGCGGTTTGCCGCGCAATTTTCTTGCGCAACTGACCCGTGGTTTGGTGCGCAAATGGCCTGTGGCATGGTCTGACCGAGGCCCGCGATCCCGCCCGCGTCAGGCGCGGTTCAGGCGCGTCGTGCGGATGCCGGGATTTTCCAGGGTGGCAGAATCGTGGGCGCGCCGAAGTAATAACCCTGCATGCAATCCACCCCGAGATTGATCAGAAACTCGGCGTCGCGCGCGTTTTCCACCGCCTCGGCCACGGTGAACATGTCGAAGTGCCGCGCGATCGACATCAGCGCCTGTGTCAGAACCTGATTGTCGGGGTCGTCGGCGATACCCTTGATGAACTGCCCATCGATCTTGATGATGTCAAAGTAGAACTCGCGCAGGTAGCGAAACGAGGTGTAGCCCGCCCCGAAATCATCCAGCGCAAAGCTGACGCCGCGGGCTTGCAGATCTTGCATGAAGACCGTCACCAGATCCGGAATGGCCATCGCCGAGCTTTCGGTGATTTCGAGGATCAGTCTTTCGGCGGCGGTGTCGTCGATCGCCAGCCCCTTGTTGAGGATCTTCATCCAGTTCGGATAGCCGATCGAGCGCGCGGACATGTTGATCGACAGTCGCAGGCTTGGGTCCTCGGCCAGTGAAATCAGCCCCATTTCCAGTGACAGGCAGTCGATCTGGCGGCCAAGCTCGCTGGTTTCGACGGTCTCGATGAAATCCTTGGCCGGAATGATGCGGCCGGTTTCGTCCAGAATCCGGATCAGACCTTCGTAGAACGCCGGGCGCGTGGTGCGTGCCGATTGCACGATCGGTTGAAAGGCAAGCACGACATCGCGCCGCTCGACCGCGCGGCGAACCATCGTCATGGTGTCACGATCGCGTTGGGTCACGGCATAGTCCAGCGGGCTGTCCGTGCCCGGATCTATCAACCCGCCTCTCGGGAAATCGCGTCTTGGCATTCCAGTCTCCTATCCGGCTTTGTCCACCTTGGCGGGAACCAACTAAGAAGCGGTAAAGCTTCAAATTTTCAGAGAATTGGGGTTAATTGGTTGACGCGGAGCAAGGCTTTGGAAAGCGGGGGGATATGGACGGACGGTGTAGCTGGTGCGGGACCGACCCGCTTTATATTGCCTATCACGATACCGAATGGGGCGTTCCAGAACGCGATTCCCGCGCGCTATGGGAAAAACTGATTCTCGACGGGTTTCAGGCCGGGCTGAGCTGGATCACCATTCTTCGCAAGCGCGACGCATTTCGCGCGGCCTTTGATGGTTTCAACCCCGAGCGGATTGCCGCGTGGGGTGAGGCCGAGGTCGCGGCCTGTCTGGCAAACCCCGGCATCGTGCGCCACCGCGGCAAGATCGAAGCGGCCATCGTGAATGCGCGTGCCTTTCTGGCGATCGAGGAGCGTAGCGGTTTCGCACCCTTCCTGTGGCGCTATGTCGAGGGTGCGCCCCTTCAGAACCGCTTTGCGCGCATGGCCGATGTGCCCGCCAGAACGCCGCTGTCCGAACGGATCTCGAAAGATCTCGGCCGGGCGGGGTTCAAGTTTTGCGGCCCCGTCATCACCTATGCTTTCATGGAGGCGGTGGGCATGGTCAACGACCACATCACCGCCTGCCCCCGCCATGCGGCGGTAGCCAGCCTTGGTGAAAATATTTTCCACCCAGCCGGAAAATAAACCTTCGGGTAATTTCGCAGACCTAGCTTGCGGCGCAGGATAGAGCTTGTTCAGGGGGTAAGTGTGGGGCAGGTCGCTGCGGCGCCCGAGGCGCATGAGGTCAGTTTCAGTCAGTCCGAAATCCACTATTCGCGCACTGACGCCAGCGGAATCATCCGCGCCGGAAATCAGGCGTTCCAGCGCATTTCGGGTTTTGAATGGGACGGGTTGATCGGCGCGTCGCATCGGCTGATCCGCCATCCATCCATGCCAAAAGCCGTCTTCTGGCTGACGGAGAATGCGATCCGGCAAGGCCGGCCTTTGGCGGCCTATGTCAAGAACATCACGCAACAGGGCGGCTGGTATTGGGTCCTGGCGGTCGTTTTGCCGATGGAAAAGGGCTATCTGTCGGTGCGGATCAAACCCACGACGGCGTTGTTCGAGCAGATTCGAGTCGAATATGGCGCCCTGTCGTCACTGGAAGAGGCGCAAGGTTTGACGCCCGAAGCATCGGCAGAGGTGTTCCTGGCACGGCTGCGTGCTCTCGGTCATGACGATTACGAACGCTTCATGTCGCAGGCGCTGACCGCCGAACTGGTCAGTCGCGGCAAGGCCTTGGGGGTCAGTGGCGATGCGCAGTCGCTGGGACTCAACGAGGTCAGCAACAGTCTGGGCGTGACAATCGCCGAACAGCGGGGCCTGTTGCGCGCGTTCGAGGGGCTGCAATCGATCCCGATCAACATGCGCATTGTCGCCTCGCGGCTGGAGCCGGCGGGCGGGCCGATCAGCGCCATTTCGGACAATTACAAGATCGCCTCGTCGGAAATGACCCGACGGTTGATGGAATTTGCGGGCGCGCGTGGCAATTTGTGCGAACAGATGACGCAGGAGGTGGCCGAGGCGCTGTTCTTGCTGGGGTGCGCGCGGCTGCAATCCGAAGTCGTGCGTCAGTTTGGCCAAGAAACGGGTTCGGCGGCCCCCACCGATTTCGAAACCGAACTGGCGCTACTGTCGAGAATGGAGGCTGATTGCCAGCAGCGCGCGACCAGCGCCCTGGCGCAGGCGCGCCATGCCGCAGCCGCGCTGCATAAATCCAGCGCCGAGATCCGGCGGATGATGCTGGGACTCGATTCGATCCGTGTCATGGGCCGGGTCGAAAGCGGGCGGCTGCGATCGGGTGGCGCCAGTCTTTCGGCGACGATCGACCAGTTGGATTCGCACCACGCCGATATCACGCGCAGATTGGCGGCGATCATGGATTTGTCGGCGCAAATCAACTGTGGCATCGGTCGTCAGGGCCTGCGGTCCGCCTGAGATCTGCCGATGCCGACGGGACCAGTTGCGCCACGGGCCGGGGCGGTATTGGCGGCGGCGCGCGGCGTCAGAAGGGGCGCGGGGACGGGAAAACCGGACGGGCATTCTGGCGCATTGCAACAGGGCGGTGCCTTCGTCGAGGCGCGCGCGATTGCCTTGGCCAGTTTGTTGCCGTGGCCAGAAGATAGAGTCCCTTGGCCAGAAGAAGGATTTTGGCGTGGCCAGATTGTTGCCATGGCCAGAGGGGAGACTTGGTGCGGCCAGAGGGGAGACTTGGTGCGGCCAGAGGGGAGACTTGGTGCGGCCAGAGGGGCGACTTGGCGTGAC
>DISZ01000009.1 GCA_002422085.1 Rhodobacteraceae bacterium UBA6197 | reverse complement strand
ACGTTCAAACTTTGCCTTTGCCATATCGCGGGCGCCTCTGCTTAGGGGGCCGGGAAAGGCCCGATGAATTCGTCGCGCGCTACCTATTGGCTTGGTTGGAAAAAATCAAGCCCGCTTCGCTGTTGCAAGGGCTTGGAGAGGGGCGCCCGCGCGCTATGCTTGCTTCATGGACCAAGCCGCTTCCAAGAACCGCTATCCGGCCCGCGTGCCGCTGGCCATCAAACCCTTGGGGGTGCTGGCCTCGCTGGCGGTGGCGCGGCGCAATCTGCTGGCGCTTATCCCCGAACTGGTCACCCATCAGCCCATGGTTTCGGGGCGCACGGCGACGCGTTGGCATATGGTCGCCTCGCCCGAGGCATTGCGGATCATCCTGAAGGATCGGGTCGAGAATTACCCCAAATCCGATGTGACCAAGCTGATCCTTGGACCGGCCATCGGCGACAGCCTGTTCGTCGCCGAGGGCGCGCATTGGCGCTGGCAGCGCCGCGCCGCCGCCCCCGCCTTTGCGCCGCGCGCAGTCGAGGCGCTGGCCCCAGTGATGAGTGCCGCCGCCGAGGCTGCAAGTGCGCGGTTGAGAACCGCCCATGGCCGCGCCAGCGACATCCATGCGGAAATGGTCACGGCCACCTATCAGGTGATCTCGGACGTCACCTTTACCGGTGGCGAGGGGTTTGACCGTGCCGCGATCCACCGGGCGATCGACAGTTATATCGCACAGACCGCCAAGCTGTCGCTGTTTGACATTCTGGGTCTGCCGGGCTGGGTGCCACGACCGGCACGGCTGAGGTCGGGGACAGTGGTGCGGTCGCTCAAACAGCTGGCCGACGCAGCGATTGCCGCGCGTGGGCAAGTCGCCCCCCACGCGGTGCCCGACCTGCTGGATCTGTTGACCGGCGCCGAAGACCCCGAAACCCACCGTGTGATGACCCCGGCCGAGCTGCGCGACAACCTGCTGACCTTCATCGTCGCGGGGCATGAAACCACCGCGCTGACGCTGGCCTGGGCGCTTTACCTGTGCGCCTTCGACCCCGTCGTGCAGGCCCGCGCCCGCGCCGAGGCACAGGCGGTGCTGGGCCCCCGCGCCGCCACCGTCGCCGACCTGTCGGCACTTCCCTATATCCGCCAGATCATCGACGAATCGCTGCGCCTCTACCCCCCTGCCGGCATCGTCTCGCGCACCGCGCAGGCCCCCGATACGCTGCTCGGGCGGGAAATCCGTGCGGGCGATACCGTGCTTTTGCCGTTTTACGCCTTGCACCGGCATCACGCGCTTTGGCCTGACCCGGACCGTTTTGACCCGGACCGGTTTCAGGATCCGTCCAGGATCGACCGCTTTGCCTTTTTGCCCTTTGGCGCCGGACCGAGGATCTGCATTGGCGCCAGTTTTGCCCTGCAAGAGGCGGTCATCATCCTTGCCACGCTGCTTGCGCGGCACCGTTTTGCCGCCGTGCCGGGGCGCGAACCGGTGCCTGAATTGATCCTGACGCTGCGGCCCACCGGCGGCATCTGGTTGACCGTCACGCCCGCATTCTGAGCGCGGACGCGGATTTTTCCCCTAAAGCAGCGCGATACAGCGCCTATAGTTCCCAAGTATCCTTGTAACCCTTGGGGGGAATCTCATGTCTCTTGTCGGAACTCTGGCCAAAGTCGCCATCGGTGTCGCCATCGCAAAAGGCGTCAGCGCCATGTCGCAACAAAGCACGGCTTCCAGCGCCGGCACCGGCGGTTTGTTCGGCGGCGCCAGTTCACCCAAGCCCGCTGGCGGCGGACTGGAAGATATGATGGGCTCGATCCTTGGCGGCGGCAGCGGTGCCAAGACGGGGGAAAGCGCGGCCGGCGGCGGGCTGGGCGATTTGTTGGGCTGGCGGGCAAAGGTGCGGCGCCCAGCAATGATCGCTCTTTCGGCGATATGCTCAACGCCTCGTTCAACAACAAGGGCGAACCCGATGTCGCCCCCACGGCCGACCAGAACGCTGTCGCCGGGCTGATGCTGAAAGCGATGATCCAGGCGGCGAAATCCGACGGCAAGATCGACGAGTCCGAAAAGGGCAAGCTGCTTGGCCAGTTGGGCGATATCGACCGCGAGGAAATGGCCTTTGTTCAGGCGCAGATGAAGGCCCCGGTCGATGTAAAGGGCCTTGCCCGGCAGGTGCCGCAAGGGCTGCAGGCGCAGGTCTATACGATGTCGGTCATGGCGATCGACCTCGATAACCAGAACGAAGCGCAATACCTGCACGAGTTGGCACAAGCGTTGGCGATCGACCAGAAATCGGTCAATCACATCCACGCGCAACTGGGCGTCCCGGCGCTTTACACCTGACCAGAGGCGCCTACCCGTGGGCCTTTTGACGGGGCTGGTGCATGACAATCGCAAAAGGGGGGCAATGCCCCCTTTTTCCGTGCAATCCCACCTCAGGTGAACCGGTTGTCTCTTGGAAATCCGCGCGGCGCCATGCGCCCCGCGCTGGCGCGCTTGGCCAGCCATTCGCCCAGATCGGTTTCGCAGCGCGTCCGGCCTGCCGGGTCTTTCCATGCCAACCCGTCGGCCAGCACAAAGGTCATCGCGTCGATCAGCCCGCCGTCCTTGTATTTCTGCAAGCGGACGCCTTTGCCACGTGCCATCTCGGGCAGCTCATTCAGCGCAAAAACCAGCAGTTTGCGGTTCTCGCCGACCACGGCGACATGGTCGCCCTGCACCCGGCGGCAGACCATGGCACGCGCACCATCCCGCAGGTTCAGCACCTGTTTGCCCGCGCGGGTCTGCGCCACCAACTCTTCTGACGACACCACGAACCCGTCGCCATCGCTGGACGCCAACAGATATCTTTCGCCCGCGCGGAAGATCGCCAGCCCCATCACCTCGGCTTCGTTCGGCAGATCGACCATCAGCCGAACCGGCTCGCCCATGCCGCGCCCGCCGGGCAGGTTGGCACCCAAAAGCGTGTAGAACCGCCCGTTTGATCCGACCAGCAAGATCCGGTCCGTGGTCTCGGCATGGATCGCAAAGCGCGCCTCGTCGCCGTCCTTGAACTTGACCTCGGCGTCCAGCGGCTGATGCCCCTTCATCGCCCGCACCCAGCCCATTTTCGACAGGATCACGGTGATCGGCTCGCGTTCGATCATCGCCTCGATCGGCACTTCCTCAACCTCGCCCGCCTCGGCAAAGCCGGTGCGGCGGGCGCCATTCGGGGCGTCTTTGCCAAAGGTCTTGCGCACGTCTTTCAACTGTTCGGCGATCCGCTTCCACTGCGCGCCGGGGTTGGAAAGCAGATCTTCCAGATCGGCCCGCTCGATCAGCAGCGCATCGCGTTCGCGCTTCAGCTCCATCTCTTCAAGCTTGCGCAAGGACCGCAGCCGCATGTTGAGGATCGCCTCGGCCTGCACGTCGGACAATTCGAACTCGGCGATCATCACCGCCTTCGGATCGTCTTCATGGCGGATGATCTCGATCACCCGATCGAGGTTCAGGAAGGCGGTTATATAACCTTCCAGCACCTCAAGCCGCGCGTCGATCTTGTCCAGCCGGTGCTGGCTGCGCCGCCCCAGCACATCGCGGCGATGATCCAGAAAGGCACGCAACACCTCTTTCAGGCTGCACACCTTGGGCACGCGACCGTCGATCAACACGTTCATGTTCAAGCTGAAGCGAATCTCGAGGTCCGAGGCGCGAAACAGCATCCCCATCAGCATATCCGGGTCCACCGTGCGGGCCCGCGGCTCAAGCACGATGCGCACATCTTCGGCGGATTCGTCGCGCACATCGGCCAATGCGGGGACCTTCTTGGTCTGAATCACCTCGGCCAGCCGCTCGATCAGCTTGGATTTCTGCACCTGATAGGGGATCTCGGTGACCACGATCTGCCACTGCCCGCGCCCCAGATCCTCGACCGACCAGCGCGCCCTGAGCCGGAAACTGCCCCGCCCGGTGCGATAGGCCTCAAGGATGTTTTCGCGCGGTTCAACCAACACGCCGCCAGTCGGAAAATCCGGGCCGGGCACCAGTGCCACCAGCGCGTCATTGCCAACCTCGGGGTCCTTGATCATCGCCAGACAGGCCCCGACCAACTCGTCAAGGTTATGCGGCGGAATATTGGTGGCCATGCCAACCGCAATCCCGCTTGAGCCATTCGCCAACAGGTTCGGGAAAGCGGCGGGCAGCACCACCGGCTCTTCCAGAGTGCCATCGTAATTGGGTCGAAAATCAACCGCGTTTTCCGCCAGCCCCTCCATCAGCGCCTCGGCGGCGGCGGTCAGCCGCGCCTCGGTATAGCGGCTGGCAGCCGGGTTATCGCCATCAATGTTGCCAAAATTCCCCTGCCCGTCGACCAGCGGATAGCGCACCGCGAAATCCTGGGCCAGACGCGCCATCGCATCATAGATCGCGGCATCGCCATGCGGGTGATAGTTGCCCATCACATCGCCCGCGATCTTGGCCGATTTGCGGAACCCGCCGGTGGGCGACAGTTTCAGTTCGCGCATCGCGAACATGATGCGCCGGTGCACGGGCTTCAGCCCATCGCGGGCATCTGGCAGCGCCCGGTGCATGATCGTCGAAAGCGCGTAGGTCAGATAACGTTCCCCAATCGCTCGGCTGAGCGGCTCGGAGACGGTGGTGCCTTCGGGGGTATCAATCGGTTTGCTCATGTCTGGTGCATGTAAAGCGCACATCGGCCCCGGTCCAGCATGAAAAGTTCAACCGAATCTCTTGGTTCAGGCGCTGGGCGACGACAGGAGAGAAATGTGGTAGCATTTCTGCGTGATGAGTCCCTGGGGTGCGCCATGTTCAAGATGACTTTCTACCTTTCGCTGGTCATGTTCCTGACCATGTTGATCGCCGGGCGCGATCTTTCGGGCACGGACCAGATCGCGAACCAGGCCGCAGCGGTCGAAGACCCCGCCGCCGACACCCTCCCCGAGGTCGTGCCAGCCGAGACCGCCCTTCTTGCCATTGACGCCGCATCGCAAATTGCGCCCCCGGCGCCCGCCGCACCGGTGCTCACGCAGCCAGCCCCGATACTGGTGCGAATGCCCGGCCCCGCGCTACGCCCCTCGCCCGAAGACGCGACGGCCGACCCGGCCCCTGACGGCCCGCAAATCTGGCGCGTCGTTACCAATCGGCTCAACGTCCGCTCCGGCCCCTCGACCGGCCACGACATCGTCGACCGCATCGCGCGGGGCGATGAGGCGCTGGTCCTCTCCGATCCCGACGCCGAATGGGTTCAAATTCGCATCGAAGGTGACGGCGTCGAGGGCTGGGTTGCGCGCAGACTGCTGGCTCCGGTCGAAAACTGACTCTGCCTTTTCATCTTCGAGTTTCATCTTCGTGAAAATATCCCCGCCGGAGGCTCCCGGTTCGAAGGACAGGTCGCTTCGCGGAGGATATTTTCACGAAGATGAAAAGGCTTTTCAAAGCGGCCTGCTGCCCCTATCCCCAGTTGAAAATTTGCAAGGCGAGTAGGGCATGACCAAGACCATCCTGATTACCGGCTGTTCCTCTGGCATCGGTCACGACGCCGCACATGGATTGAAGGCAGCGGGGTGGCGCGTCTTTGCCACTTGCCGCGACCGGGCAGATTGTGAACGGCTGATGGCCGAGGGACTGGAAAGCTTTGTGCTCGATGTCGCCTCATCCGAAAGCATTCGCGCCGGGCTGGCCGAGGCGCTGGCACGTAGCGGCGGCACGCTGGATGCGCTTTACAACAATGCGGCCTTTGCCTGCCCCGGCGCGGTCGAAGACCTGCCGGTGGGCGCACTGCGCGAGATATTCGAAACCAATCTGTTTGGCCTGCACGACCTGACGACGCAGGTCATTCCGGTGATGCGCGCGCAAGGACATGGGCGGATCATCCAGTGTTCCTCGGTGCTGGGGATGGTGGGCATTCGTTGGCGCGGCGCCTATGTTGCCACCAAATTCGCGCTGGAAGGGTTGACCGATGTGATGCGCCGCGAACTGTCGGACACGCGGATAAAGGTTGTGTTGATCGAGCCCGGCCCGGTCACCTCAAACATCCGCGTCAACGCGATTCCCCATTTCGAGCGCTGGATCGATTGGCAAAACAGCCCCCGTGTCGAGCAATACCGCAGCAACCTGCTGAAGCGGCTCTACCATTCAGACGGCCCCGACCGCTGGGAGCTTCCGGCCAGCGCGGTGACCGCCAAGATTCTGGCCGCCCTGTCCGCGCCGAACCCGCGCCCGCGGTACTATGTGACATTCCCAACCTATCTGACAGGGCTGGCACGACGCCTGCTGCCTTACCGGTTGATGGACTGGCTGGCCGCAAGAGCCTGATTTTTGCGTTCGCTTTTCGCCGCGCACCCGCTAAGTCTGGGAGAACAGGGGGAGCCATGCGCAACGATCCACTTTTTTACATTGTCGTCGCGGCCACGTTGGCTGTGCTGGTCATCTTGATGATCGGCATCGGTGGTTTTGCCCGCGGCGGGGACTTCAACCGAAAACACGCCAACCGCATCATGCGGCTCAGGATCATCGCGCAGGCGGTGGCGATCGTGCTGATCTTGTTGTTCGTCTGGCTGCGCAAAGGGGGCTGAGATGGTCGTTTTGAATCGCATCTATACCAAAACCGGCGACGCAGGCGAAACCGCCTTGTCGAATGGCGCACGGGTCGCCAAGCATTCGATGCGGGTCACCGCCTATGGCACCGTCGACGAGACGAACGCGACGCTGGGTCTGGCACGGCAGCACGCAACCGGCGACATGGCCGCACAATTGGCGCGGATTCAGAACGATCTGTTCGATCTGGGGGCAGACCTTGCGCGCCCTGACATCGAGCGCGATAGCGAGGCGGGCTACCCTGTCTTGCGCATGACCGAAGCGCAGGTCACGCGGCTGGAGACCGAGATCGACGCGATGATCGCCCGGCTGGAACCCTTGCGCAGCTTCATCCTGCCCGGCGGCAGCCCGCTTGCGGCGCATCTGCACCTCTGCCGCACCGTCACGCGGCGGGCCGAGCGTTGCGCCGTCGAACTGGCCACGATGGAATCGGTCAATGACTCGGCGGTGAAATACCTCAACCGGCTGTCAGATTGGTTCTTTGTCGCAGCAAGGATCGCCAATGACGATGGCGTGAATGACGTGCTTTGGGTGCCCGGCGCCAACCGTTAGCGCTGACAGGCGGGAAACGTGGCGTTCCTGCCACTGCGCGCGTCGATTTTGCACTGTCCTTGCCCGGCCGGAGCAGGTAACAAAATTGCCGAACGCATGAATGGCCCCCGGCCCCGGGACGGCCTCGATCATAAGGAGACGCTCGCCGATGAAGGTTCTGGTGCCTGTAAAGCGCGTGATCGACTACAACGTGAAAGTTCGCGTGAAAGCGGACGGCACGGGTGTTGATCTCGCCAACGTCAAGATGTCGATGAACCCGTTCGACGAGATCGCTGTGGAAGAGGCGATCCGTCTGAAAGAAAAGGGCGTCGTCGAAGAAATCATCGTGGTGTCGATCGGCGTGAAGCAGGCGCAAGAAACGCTGCGCACCGCCCTGGCGATGGGCGCGGATCGCGCGATCCTGATTCAGGCCTCGGAAGACGTGCATAGCGACATCGAACCGCTGGCGGTGGCAAAGCTGCTGAAAGCCGTTGTCGAGGCCGAACAGCCGGGCCTGGTGATTGCCGGCAAGCAAGCGATCGACAATGACATGAATGCGACCGGGCAAATGCTCGCGGCGCTTCTGGGCTGGAGCCAGGCGACCTTCGCCTCGGACGTGACGATCGACGGCGATGCGGCCCGCGTCACGCGCGAAGTGGATGGCGGCCTGCAAACGATCAGCGTGAAGCTGCCCGCGATCATCACCGCCGACTTGCGGCTGAACGAACCGCGCTATGCATCTTTGCCCAACATCATGAAGGCAAAGAAAAAGCCGCTCGAGGAAAAGACGGCGGCTGACTACGGTGTGGACGTGACGCCGCGGCTGACGGTGGTCAAGACCGCCGAGCCGGCAGGGCGCAAGGCCGGGATCAAGGTTGGCTCGGTTGACGAGCTGATTGCCAAACTCAAAGACGAAGCGGGGGTGCTGTGATGGCTGTTCTTCTTCTTGCCGAAGTCGTGGGCGGACAACTGGCGACCGACATGGTTGCCAAGACGCTGACCGCGGTGACGTCGCTGGGCGATGTGCATGTGTTGGTTGCCGGCGAAGGCGGCGACGGCGCCGCAGCCGAGGCCGCCAAACTTGCCGGCGTCTCGAAGGTGCTGTTCGCGGGGGATCATGCGCTTTGTCACGGCATGGCCGAGCCGATGGCGGCGCTTGTCGTGGCGTTGGCGGGGGGCTACTCGCATATCTGCGCAGGCTCGACCGCCTTTGCGAAAAACGTCCTGCCGCGGGTGGCCGCCCTTCTTGACGTGATGGTGATCTCGGACGTCACCGCTGTGGTCGATGCCGACACCTTCGAGCGGCCGATCTATGCCGGAAACGCCATACAGACTGTGAAATCGGCCGACAAGGTCAAGGTGTTCACCGTGCGCACCGCGACTTTTGCAGCGGCGGAATCGAACGGCGCGGCCGCGATCGAAAAGGTTGCCGCGCCCGCCGATCCGGGCCTGAGCACCTGGGTCGAAGACAAGGTTGCCTCGTCGGACCGGCCCGAACTGACCTCGGCGAAGGTCGTGGTTTCGGGTGGGCGCGGCGTTGGTTCGGAAGCCGACTTCGCCATCATCGCGGCTTTGGCCGACAAGCTGGGCGCCGCTGTCGGCGCGAGCCGCGCAGCGGTGGACAGTGGCTACGCGCCGAATGATTGGCAGGTGGGCCAGACCGGCAAGGTCGTGGCACCGGATCTGTATATTGCCTGCGGCATCTCGGGGGCGATTCAGCACTTGGCCGGGATGAA
This sequence comes from Rhodobacteraceae bacterium UBA6197, assembly GCA_002422085.1. Lineage (GTDB taxonomy): Bacteria > Pseudomonadota > Alphaproteobacteria > Rhodobacterales > Rhodobacteraceae > UBA6197. The sequence goes on along the minus strand of DISZ01000009.1, from coordinate 89,901 downwards.
AGACAGCAAGGTCATCGTCGCCATCAACAAAGACGAAGAAGCGCCGATCTTTCAGGTGGCCGATTACGGGCTGGTCGCTGACCTGTTTGTTGCCGTGCCGGAGCTGACCTCGAAGCTGTGAGGCCGGTGGGGGCGCTGCCCCCACACCCCCGGAGTATTTGCGCCAAATAGAAGCAAAGCGCTTTTTATAGCCAGACAGGAAGATCAAAGCCCCGCCAATCTGGCGGGGCTTTGGCATCAGATCATCCGCGCCAGAACCGGCGCCAGAGCTTCGGCGACCTCTTGGTGCACGCGCGGTCCCGGCATTTCCGCGGCGGCCGGCTCGTCCAACTCACCGTAGCACATGCCCGCAGTGCCCATGCTTCGCGCGCTTGGCGAGGGGTCCACCCGGATCAGCTCGGCGACACGAGGCCGAATCTGTGCGACCATTTCGGCGCTGACCAGAACCGGGTCCGGACCCAGCCCGTCACGCGCGGCCGATGCACGGTATTCGCCAAGCCAGAGCAGCGCCACGCGGCCCTCGATCCTGTCCAAAAGCAGTTTCATCCGGGCGGTCCAGGAATTGCGCAGCTCTTGTGCGAGAAGCTCATAGCGATCCGGCGCGCGGTCGCGCAGGGCCGAAAGCATATGGCGTGTAAAGTTGAACTCGGTAAAATCCACTTCGGGAAACACGCTGCGCATCTGGTTTGAGGCGCGCAAGAAGCGGTCATTGCGGCGCGGGTGGACCGCATAGTAGCGGTTCGACATGTTCTGCGCCCCCATCAGTTGGACGATGGTGACCTTGGCCGCCTTCGAGGCCTCGGCCATTTGCGGTTCATTCACGAAAACGTCGATCCCGGCATTGAGATAGCCGAAATTGACCACCGCGATCCCCAGCCGCGACTCGAGCAGCGCCGGCCACGGGTCGGCGACGAATTTCCCATAGGTTTCCGTCCCGCCCATCGCCGCACAAAATGGCTGATCAAGCTTGCGCCGCGGCCCGCGAAACAGCAGTTTCGATTTGCCATAGCGGCACGGAAAATAATCTAGGGCGCCATTGCCCTGATGTTCAAAAGCCATTGTTCCCACCTTGATATTCGACTCACCCACGGCCAAATTGACGTGGAACCATTGCCAAAGGGCTAAAGCGAAAATGCAATCTATCCGCTTATGCCTTGCGCCCCGATGGACGCGCCGCTTATTGTCTGCCTCGAACAAGGATGAGGTCGGAAATGAGCATTCAGTCTGTGGGCATTGTCGGCGCGGGGCAGATGGGCAACGGTATCGCGCATGTATTTGCGCTGGCGGGCTATGATGTGCTGCTCAATGACATCAGCCAGGACGGGTTGGACAAGGCCGTCGCGCTGATCGACCGCAATATCGAACGTCAGGTTTCGCGCGGCAAGGTCACGGCCGAGGCGAAAGCCGATGCGATGAGCCGGATCAAGACCACGCTGAAGCTTGCGGAGTTGGGGCAGACTGACCTGGTGATCGAAGCCGCAACCGAGCGCGAGACCGTGAAACAGGCGATCTTCGAGGACCTGCTGCCGCATCTGAAACCAACCACGATCCTGACCTCGAACACCTCGTCAATTTCGATCACGCGGCTGGCCTCGCGGACCGACCGGCCTGAGAAATTCATGGGTTTCCATTTCATGAACCCGGTGCCGGTGATGCAACTGGTCGAACTGATCCGCGGCATCGCCACCGACCAGCCGACCTACAAGGCCTTGGTCGAAGTGGTCGAACGCCTGGGCAAGACCGCCGCCTCGGCCGAAGACTTTCCGGCGTTTATCGTCAACCGGATTCTCATGCCGATGATCAACGAAGCGGTCTATACGCTTTATGAGGGTGTCGGGAACGTCAAATCCATCGACGAGTCGCTCAAACTGGGTGCGAACCACCCGATGGGGCCGTTGGAGCTGGCCGATTTTATCGGGCTCGATACCTGCCTTGCCATCATGAACGTGCTGCACGAAGGATTGGCCGATACCAAATATCGGCCCTGCCCGCTGCTGACAAAATACGTCGAGGCTGGTTGGCTGGGGCGCAAGACCGGGCGTGGTTTTTACGACTACCGCGGCGAAGTTCCGGTTCCGACGCGCTAGACGGCGAACCTTCGGGTCAGTCTTCCAGCGATAGCGTATGGTCACGAAGCCACGCCAAAAGACCGCGCGGATTTGACGACCATTCCGCCAGCGCCTTGGGGCCGATCGGGGCACCGATCACCGGGCCTTGCGGCTTGTTCAGGGCCGCCTTGATTTCGTGCAGCAAAAGCCCCTGGCGTAACGTGGCCGACAGCTTGTTGGCGATCTGATAGGTGCGCGTGTTGCGCCCGCGAAAACGGATCGGCAGCACCGACGCGCCCGACCGCGCCAGCATCTTGGCGGTGAACGGGTTCCACTCGGCCTCGATCGCGGGGCCAAACAGCGTTTCAGACGCCGCGACCTTGCCCGCCGGAAACAGCACGATCACGCCCCCCGCCCTGAGCTGTGCCATACAGGCGTTGCGCATCGCCAGCCCTTCCTGGCGGGCGTTTTGCTCATGCGGGAAAGGCACCGGAATCAGGAACTCGGCAATCTCGGGAATTCCGGTCAGCAATGAACGCGTCAGAATCTTGTAGTCGGTGCGGACCCGGCCGATCAGCTCGGCCATCACCATGCCATCAACCAAGCCATGCGGATGGTTGGCGACCACCACCAGCGGCCCCGTGGCGGGGATCTGCGCGATCTGGCTGTCCGGGGTCGTCACCTCGATCCCCATGATCTGCAACGCCTGCGGCCAGAACGCTTGCCCGAAGGGCGCGCCCTGGCGTTCGAACTGGCGAATAAGCCGAAGCAGTTTCAGCTTGGCCGTGGCCCATTCGATCGTGCGGATGGTATTAGCCTTCCACGGGTTGGTAAACGTGCCCGCGTAAGACAGCCGCCCCATGTCATAGGCTTTGGCCTCCGGACGCCCGGCAGAAATGTTCGTTCCGTCCACCATGGGTGGCATGCCTTTCACGACGCTCAGAAATCTTCGCCGAAACGGCTGGACACCAGCGCCAACAGCGCCTGCGACAGCTTTTCAGCCTCGACACCGCTGGTAGTAACCTCGATCGTGGTTCCCTTCGATGCAGCCAGCATCAAAAGCCCCATGATACTGTCGCCTGACACCCGCATCCCGTCCTTTTCGACTTCGGCGCGCGCATCATGTGCTTCGACGACCTCGACAAAACGGGCCGAAGCGCGGGCATGAAGACCCTTTTCGTTGACGATTTTCAGGGTCTTCGTTCCGCTCATTTTCCCGTAGTTCCCGAGGCAGAGTAACTATTGATATATTTTCGCCCGGCGTCCAGTGCCGCTTCTACCGCCTGCGCAACGTCAAGCTGGCGCGATTTGGCCAGTTTGATCAGCAACGGCAGATTGGCACCATAGACAATCTCGCGATCACGCGAAGCGCAAGCCAGAAGACTCAGGTTCGAGGGCGAACCGCCGAACATGTCCGTCACCACGACCACCCCGTCGCCCACATCGACCGCATCGGCGGCAGCGCCGATTTCCGCCTGTTTCGCACTGCGGTCGTGGTCGTCTTCAATGGTGATGGCGCGAATACCCTCTTGCGGGCCGACGACATGTTCGATTGCCGCGAGGTATTCCCGCGCCAGCCCCCCATGTGCCACGATCACAATGCCGATCACGCGCCGCTTCCCGATTTCACCACCGGCTGAGACATGCCCAACCGCTCCAATTCACGGTGCCGTCTAGACACCTGCCACCCAGCCTCCGCAAGCGCTTTGGCCATGCTTTCCGTAACGGCAACAGAGCGATGCTGCCCGCCGGTGCAACCGAATCCGATCGCAAGATGGCTCTTGCCCTCTTCAACATGCGCGGGCAACAAAAACAGTAGAAGATCGCGCACCTGTGTAAAGAAAGCTCCAAAGCGCGGATCTGCGGCCACATAATCGGCCACGGCCCGATCACGCCCGTCCAGCGCGCGCAGCGGCTCGACCCAATGCGGATTGGCCAGGAATCGACAATCGAACATCATGTCCAGACCACGCGGCACCCCCCGCTTGTAGCTGAAACTGTGCAACGATATTGCCAACCGCGTGCCGGACCCGACCGCAAACCAGTGCTCCAACTCGGCGCGCAAATCATGCGGGCTGAGGTCTGTCGTGTCGATCAACACATCGGCGCGCGCCCGGATCGGTGCCAGAATGTCGATTTCCTGTGTGATGCCCCGCAGCGGTGCGTCTTCTGGCGCCAGCGGGTGCCGCCGCCGCGTTTCCGAATAGCGGCGCACCAGCGCGTCGGGGCTGGCGTCCAGATAAAGCACCTCCAGCCAGAGTTCGGGTGTCCGCGTCAGCCGGTCGATCATCTCGATCAGGCGCGTCGCGGCAAAGTCACGGTTGCGCACATCAACGCCCAGCGCCACGGGATGCGCCAGCGCCGGCCCGTCCAGCAACCGTGGCACAAGGCTGAGCGGCAGGTTGTCGATCGCTTCATAGCCCAGATCTTCCAGCGCCGAAATCGCCGTCGACCGACCCGCACCAGACGGCCCGGTTACCAGCACCACTCTTTGACCCGCTTTGCCCTGCGCCGCAATGATGTCGGTCTGAACCTCGGTCACGCCGCTCTCCCCGCCCGCAAATACTGCATGATTCCAGCAGGAAAGTGCGGTGCTCGCACGCGCAGCACAAGCGGAATCGTGCACCCCAGCACCTGCCATTTTCGACAGGGTGGCAGGCGGTCCTCTTCGTCACGGTCCAGATCGACCACCAGGGAAAGCGCCACGTCATCAACCGGATCGGCGCGCAAGAGGCCCAGTCCGCGCGCCTCGATCAGACCCCGGATCGGGGCGGGCGCACGGGCGAAAAGAACCTCTGCGCGCGCCTCGAGAATGGTCTGATCGTCCGCAATCAACCGCGCTCCCAGCGCCAGCAATTCCAATGCGAGCGTGGATTTTCCGGTCCCCGACGCGCCAAGGATCAGAACCCCCCGCCCGTCCAGCGCCACTGCGCTGGCATGAACCGTGGTGCTGACCGGTTGCGCTGTCATGCGACCCCCTGCCAGACCACGCCGGTCACACCGGCAAGCCGACGACGAACCGCGCGCCCAATGGCTCGGAGGTGATGTCGGCATCGGTAGGTCGAATATTCTCGGCCCAGATCACCCCGCCATGCGCCTCGACAATCTGCTTCGAGATCGCCAGCCCAAGGCCCGAGTGATCGCCAAACTGCCCCTCGGGGCGTTCCGAATAGAACCGCTTGAACACCTTGGTCAGCGCCCCCTCGGGGATCCCCGGCCCGGTATCTTCGATCACCACCAGCACCCGGTTTTCACGCTTGCGCACCCAGACGCGGACCGCATCGCCATCTTCGCAAAACGACACCGCATTGGTGATCAGGTTCACGAAAACCTGCGCCAGACGCGCCTCGAGCCCCTGAATGAAGATCGGTTGCGGCGGCATGTCGGTAATGAAGTCCACGCCCTTCTGCGCCGCCTGCGCCCCCAGATGCTCGGTCAGATTGCCCAGCATATGCAGCAGATCAAAGCGCTCTTCCTCTTCCTTGACCAACTCGCTGTCCAGCCGTGACGCGTTGGAAATATCCGAGACCAGACGGTCCAGACGCCGCACGTCATGATCTATGACCTCCAGAAGCCTGGTGCGTTGATCGTCACGCTTGACCATATGCAGCGACGCCACTGCCGAGCGCAGACTGGCCAAGGGATTCTTGATCTCATGCGCGACATCTGCGGCAAACTGTTCGTTCGAATCGATCCGGTCGTATAGCGCGGCCACCATGCCCCGCATCGCGCCCGACAGTCGCCCGATCTCGTCTGGCCGTGCCGTCAGGTCGGGAATACGCACGCGCGAGGGGCTCATCTTGCGGGCGTTCTTGTCCCGCCCGATCTCGGCGGCCGCCGCCAGATCCGACAGCGGATTGGCAATGGTCGAAGCCAGCACGAGGCTTAGCCCGATTGAAACGATGATCGCGATCACGAACATCTGCAAGACCTGCTCGCGCTCGACCCGGACCAACTGGTCGATCTCACCGGCGACCGAGGTCACGCCGATCACGCCGACCACGGTTCCGCCCTGCCGGATCGGTGTGGCCACGGCAAAGATCGCCTCGCCCTCGGCATCGCGGTTGGTCGAAATCTGCGTCGTGCCCCCCAGCGCTCCGGCCACCAGACCGCGCACCATATCCTGTGCCTTGCCGCCTTTCGAATCCTGGCCAGTGCCCGCGAAAATGCCCGAAAGCCCTTCCCACAATCGGTTCAGGAATTCGGTGATGAGGGTAGAGCGGTCGTCAACGCCCAGGCCCGCCACTTCTTCGCGCGGGGCACGGTCGCTGCCCTCGGACGTGCCGATCAGCGTCTGGCGCGGGTCGAAAACGTATAGCTCTGCCCCGAAGGGAAGCTCGATCCCGGCGATGGTCGCAATCACGTCGATCCCGTCACCCGCCGCCAGATTGACTGGCGCGCCACGCGGCAACTGCGCCTCGAAAACATCAGCGACCAGTTGCGCCTCGGTCACCAGCCCGCTTTCGCGCTGCAACACCAGACTGTCGCGGAACGGGTTGAGATACAGCACCCCGGCCACCAGCACGATCATCGCCAGCAGGTTGAACGTGATGATCTTGCGCGCCAACGGCGAGCGGTTCACCGAAATGAACCCCCGTTTCGCGCGCCCGTGTTGAAGATCAAAATCGCTGTCAGTGTCGGGCGCGACCCAGTCCTCGCCCAACACCACATCTGTCTTCGCCGGTTTGGACCTGCCCAAGCCTATCCCCACCGTAACCGTCATTCTTCGTTGTAACGATAACCGATGCCGTAAAGCGTCTCGATGGCCGAAAAGTCATCATCCGCCGTCCGCATCTTCTTGCGCAACCGTTTTATATGGCTGTCGATCGTGCGGTCGTCGACATAGACCTGATCGTCATAAGCCACATCCATCAACTGATCGCGCGACTTCACGAAACCGGGCCGTTGCGCCAAGGCTTGCAGCAACAGAAACTCGGTCACCGTCAGCGTCACCTCATTGCCCCGCCAAATCACCGAATGGCGCAGCGGGTCCATCGTCAGACTGCCGCGCACGATAACCTTGTTCTCCTCCGCGACCGCCACCTCACCCGTAGTGATCGCTTCCTGGCGCCGCAACAAAGAGCGGATCCGTTCGACCAGCAGGCGTTGCGAGAACGGCTTTTTCACGTAGTCATCCGCGCCCATCCGCAGGCCCAGAACCTCGTCTATCTCATCGTCCTTCGAGGTCAGAAAAATCACAGGCATCGAGGTTTTCTGTCGCAGCCGCTGCAACAGATCCATCCCGTCCATCCGCGGCATCTTGATATCCAGCACCGCCATGTCCGGCAGCCTCTTGTTGAACGCTTCCAGCGCGGACTGCCCATCATTATAAGTCTCAACCTCAAAGCCTTCGGCTTCAAGCGTCATCGAAACGGAGGTCAGAATATTCCGGTCATCGTCGACCAGCGCGATCCTCGACATGTTCGGTACCCTTCAACTGCTCTGGTTGTTATATTTTTACGGCATACTCCGCTTTCCGCCCATTGGAATCAACTCTCATCTGCGAATCACCGGTCAATCCCGAATCATCCAAGCTGAAAAAAACGAACGTTTGACTAATTTGCCTCACCTTTTCGGGTTGATTGCGCTAAACCGGCGATGGTTGCGCTAACTCCGGCAATGCATTCTGTTCCTTCATTTATGCGGCATGTTATAGGGGCCGCATCCGCACGACCCCCGTGTTGTGCGGATCGGTAGCTACATGGCCCGGGGCGCCGGGAGAGACAAAAGAACCGCCGCGTGTCGGCATCGGGAGCTTGCAGATGAGCATTGGACGTGTGAACCCAGCGAACCGCCTAGAAGATCAGGGCATCACCAACCTTGGAAATGTCTATTACAACCTGATCGAACCCGCGCTGGTGCAAGCCGCGCTGAATCGTGGAGAAGGAACGCTGGGCAAGGGAGGTGCGTTTTACTGCACCACCGGCACGCACACCGGACGTTCGCCCAAAGACAAACATGTTGTGCGCACCCCCGATGTCGAAAACACGATCTGGTGGGAAAACAACGCACCAATGGCCCCCGCGGCCTTTGATCAACTGCATGCCGACATGCTGGCCCATATGAAGGGTCGCGATTTCTTTGTTTCGGACCTCTATGCCGGCGCCGATCCCGAACACCGCCTTGATGTGCGCGTCGTGACCGAGATGGCCTGGCACGCGCTATTCTCGCGGCACATGCTGCGCCGCCCGGCGCGCGACGAACTGGACGCCTTTGCCCCCGAATTCACCATCATCAACTGCCCTTCGTTCAAGGCCGATCCCGCCCGCCACGGCTGCCGCTCCGAGACGGTGATCGCGCTGAACTTCGCCAAGAAACTGATCTTGATCGGCAACACTGCCTATGCCGGCGAAATCAAGAAATCGGTATTCACGCTGCTGAACTACATCCTGCCCGGCGAGGGCGTGATGGCGATGCACTGCTCGGCCAACCACGCGATTGGCAACACCGACGATACGGCCGTATTCTTCGGCCTCTCGGGCACCGGCAAGACCACGTTGTCGGCCGACCCCTCGCGCACCCTGATCGGCGATGACGAACACGGCTGGTCCGACCGGGGCACCTTCAACTTTGAAGGCGGGTGCTATGCGAAAACCATCAACCTCGACCCGAAAGCCGAGCCGGAAATCTACGCCACCTGTTCCGAGTTCGGCACCGTCGTCGAAAACATGGTTTTCGATCCCGACACGCTTGACCTCGACTTCGCCGACAATTCCTTGACCGACAACATGCGTTGCGCCTACCCGCTCGACTATATCTCGAATGCGTCGGCAAGCTCGCTGGGCGGTCACCCCAAGAACATCATCATGTTGACCTGCGACGCTTACGGCGTGCTGCCGCCGATCGCGCGGCTGACCCCGGCGCAGGCGATGTATCACTTCCTGTCGGGTTTCACCTCAAAGACGCCGGGCACCGAGGTCGGCGTGCTGGAGCCGCTTCCGACCTTCTCGACCTGTTTTGGCGCGCCGTTCATGCCGCGCCGTCCCGAGGTCTACGGCAAGCTGCTGCAAGCCAAGATCGCCGCGTCGGGCGCGTCGTGCTGGCTGGTCAATACCGGCTGGACTGGCGGCGCATACGGCGTTGGCAAACGGATGCCGATCAAGGCCACCCGCGCGCTGCTGACCGCGGCGCTTGACGGCTCGTTGGGCAACGTCGCGTTCCGCAAGGACCCGAAATTCGGCTTTGATGTGCCGGTTGCGGTGCAGGGCGTCGACACCACCTTGCTGAACCCGCGCGACACTTGGGCCGACAAGGCCGCCTACGACGCGCAGGCGCAAAAGCTGGTCGAGATGTTCTCGGGGAACTTTGCCCAATACACCCCCTATATCGACGAAGACGTGAAGGCCGCCGCCATCGGCTAGGGCGCTGCGCAACATTCAGGAAAGGCCGGGGCGGTTGCCTCGGCCTTTTTCATTTCGGCCCGGCCGGCGCCCCGATGGCGCTGTTGCCCGGTTTGCCGGCAAGGCCGATTTGCACCCCCCCGATTTCCCGGCCATAGTCAGGCGTCTTGCACCCGAAAGCGCCATGATCCTCGGCCTGATCCTTGTTGCCGCATCCACCCTTGTCGCCCTTTTGGCGGTCCGTCAACGTTTTCGCCGCCTTGCCGCCCGGCCTCGACAGCCCGGCACCACGCGGCCCGCGCCACGCGACGCGCCTTTGCCGCGCCTTCTTGCGGGGGCCTTGGCGCAGCATCCGGGGCTGAACGGCATCCATTCGCTCTTTGATCCGCTGGATGCGCTGGCCGCCCGGCTAGAGCTGACCCAAGCGGCGGTCTCAAGCATCGACGTGCAATATTACATCTGGCACCGCGATACCGCCGGGCTGATGCTGTTGGGCGCGCTTTGCGATGCCGCCGCGCGCGGCGTGCGGGTGCGGCTCTTGCTGGATGACAACTCGACCGCCGGGCTGGATGACACGCTCGCCCACTTTGCCGCCCATCCGAATGTCGAGTTGCGCCTGTTCAACCCGTTTCCGATGCGGCGCGGTCGCAGCTTGGGGTATGTGCTCGATTTCGCCCGCCTCAATCGGCGGATGCATAACAAGGCGATGATCTTTGACGCCTCGCTCGCGATCATCGGCGGGCGCAACATCGGCGACGACTATTTCAACGATTTCAGCTCGGGCATGTATATGGACATGGATATCGCCGCCGCCGGGCCGGTGGTGTCCGAGGTATCGGCACAGTTCGATGCCTATTGGGCCTCGCCTCTGGCCGTGCCCTCGGCGCATGTGCTGCGCGCTTTGCCACCCCACCGCGCCCGGTCCCTGACGCGGACCCGCGCGGCCACACTGGCGCGACCACAGGCCACCGCCTATCGGGCGGCCTTGGCGCAGGCGCGCTATCTGGCGCGGTTTGACCGGCCGGACGCCGGGTTTCTCTGGGCCAAGGCGGATCTGGTCGTCGACCCCCCCGCCAAGGCCGAGGGCCGGGCGCGCGACCGCGACCTGTTGTGGCCATACTTGCTGCATGCGTTGGGGCGACCCCAGCGCGAGATGGATCTGATCTCGGGCTATCTGGTACCGACCCGCGCGGGGGTACGGGCGCTGGCGAGGATTGCGGCCGGCGGGGTGCGGGTGCGGGTGATGACCAATTCACTGGCGCTGAACGATGTCGGCATCGTGCACGCAGGTTATGCCCACCGCCGCAAGCCGCTGCTGCGCGCCGGGGTCCGGCTTTTCGAATACGCCGGGGAACGCCCTCGGCCTCCGGGCCAAAAGCTGGATCTGCTGGGGCGCCACCGCAAAGGCACCTCGCCCTTTTCGCGCAACAAGCTGCACGCCAAGGTCTTTTCGGTCGATCGCGCCCGCGTCTTTATCGGCTCGTTCAACTTTGATCCGCGCTCGCTTTGGCTGAATACCGAACTGGGGGTCGTGATCCATTCGCCGGAACTGGCGACCGACTTGGCCGAGGCCTTTGGCACCACCCGCGCCTATGTGCTGTCGCTGGAGGGCGGACACGCCCTGCGCTGGACCCTGCACCATGCAAACCGCCCCGACGAGGTCTTTACCCGGGAACCTGGCGCCACCCGAGGCCAGCGCGTCTTTGTAGCGCTGGCCTCGTGGCTGCCGATCGAATGGATGCTTTAGCGCGCCCTGCCCCGGGGTTGCGCCGGGCACCTAGCTGCGCCGGGTGCGTTTGACCTTGCGCGCAATGCCCTTTTCGCGCGCTTTGCCCGCGGCCGGTTTGCGGCCCGTGCGCGCGCCCTTAGCGGGGGCGCCAGAAGGCAGGTTGCGCCCCTCCAGTTCCAGCAATTCCAGCATCAGCCCGCCGGTCATCGGCACCGCTTCGGCAAGGCGCACCAGAACCCGCTGGCCAATGCTCAAGGTAACCCCGCTGTCGGCGCCGCGCAGGGTCTGGCTGTCGCGGTCATAGTGGAAGTATTCGCGCCCGATCGCGCGGATCGGGATCAACCCGTCGGCGCCGGTCCCGTCCAGCTTGACGAACAGGCCAAAGCGCTGCACGCCACTGATCCGGCCGCCGAATTCGCTGCCCACCCGGTCTGAAAGATAGGCCGCAAGGTAGCGGTCGGTGGTATCGCGTTCGGCCACCATGCTGCGCCGCTCGGTATCCGAGATCAGCTGCGCGGTTTCTTCCAGTGTCTCGATATCGGTCGCGCTCAGCCCGTCGTCGCCCCATTTATGCGCCGAGATCAGCGCCCGGTGCACGATCAGGTCGCTATAGCGGCGGATCGGCGAGGTGAAATGCGCATAGGATTTCAGCGCAAGGCCGAAATGGCCAAGGTTGTCGGGGTGATAATAGGCCTGCGTCATCGACCGCAACGTCGAGATGTTCAGCAATTCGTCGAACTCGGTGCCCTCGGCCTGCGCCAGAAGCCGGTTCAACTGCGCGGTTTTCAGCACCTGCCCCTTGGCCAGCGTAAAGCCCGACGCCACTGCCACCTCGCGCAGCGCATCCAGCTTTTCGGGGCTGGGTTCTTCGTGGACGCGATAAAGAAGTGGGCGGCGCAGACGCTGCAATTCCTCGGCGGCGGCAACATTGGCCAGCACCATGAATTCCTCGATCAGCTTGTGCGCATCGAGCCGTTCCTTGAAGTTTACCGATTTGACCTTGCCATCCTCGCCCAGTTCAATGCGCCGTTCGGGCAGATCGAGGTCCAGCGGCTGACGTGCCGCGCGGGCGCGGGCAAGGGCATCGTAGGCGTCGTAGAGCGGGGTGATGATATCATCGACCAATGGCTGAAGCCGCGCACTGGGGGCGCCGTCGCGCGCCGCCTGCACCTCTTCGTAGTCGAGGCTTGCCACCGATTTCATCAATCCGCGGGTAAAGCGGTGGCTGATCTTGTTGCCGGCGCTGTCCAGTTTCATCCGCACCGCAAGGCAGGCCCGCGGCACCCCTTCGTGCAGCGAACACAGATCGCCCGACAGCCGGTCGGGCAGCATCGGCACCACCCGGTCCGGGAAATAGGTCGAGTTGCCGCGCTTGCGCGCCTCATGGTCAAGCGCCGAGCCGGGGCGCACATAATGCGCGACATCGGCAATGGCGACCCAGAGGATATGGCCGCCCGCATTGGTCGGGTCTTCGTCGGGCAGGGCCAGACAGGCGTCGTCGCGGTCGCGCGCATCCGTGGGGTCGATGGTGACGAACGGCATCGCGCGCAGGTCTTCGCGGTCGCCCAGACCGGCGGGGGTGGCGCGGTCGGCCTCGGCGATGGCGGCATCGGGAAAGTCATCGGGAATGCCGTGCTGATGGATTGCGATCAGGCTGACGGCGCGCGGCGCGCTGGGGTCGCCCAGCCGTTCGACGATGCGCGCAGCCGGAAGACCCAGCCGGTCTTTCGGGCCGCCGTGTTCGGCCTCGACCAGTTCGCCGTCGCGCGCGTCCATCGTGGCACCGGGGCCGACGCGCCATTCCTTGTCTTCGCCCTTGTCGATCGGTTGAATCCGTCCGCCCTCGGCGGTCTTGCGAAAGATGCCGACAATGCGGTGTGCCGCCACGCCGATCTTGCGGATCAGGCGACCCTCATAGGGATGGTCCTGCCCGTCGATCACCGCGATCCGCGCAAGGATCCGGTCGCCCTCGGCCACTGGCGCGTCACCCTTGCGCGGGACAAACAGCACCCGCGGAGGCGTGCCGCTACCGGCCCATTCCAGCGGCCGGGCGAACTGATCGCCCGAGGCATCGGGTGGCAGGATCTGCAGCACCGTCACCGGCGGCAGCCGGTCGGTGTCGTGATAGCTGGAGCGGCGCCGTTCCAGCATGCCCTCGGCTTCCATTTCCTTGAGAACGCGCTTCAGCTCGATCCTGGCGGCGCCCTTGATGCCAAACGCCTTGGCGATGTCGCGTTTTGCGCTTTGGCCGGGGTTATCGGCAAGCCACTCGAGGATCTGCTGTTTTGTGGGTATCTGGTTCATGGCTTTCCCTAACACGGGCGCATCGTGGCGTCATGCGCGAAGCGGGGGTTTTACCCCCGCACCCCCAGGATATTTATGCGAAGGTGAAAGGATCAGGCGAAGTAATCGGCCAGAATCCGGGAATAGATGGATTTGAGCGCGGTGATCTGGGCGGTTTCGATGCGTTCATCGACCTGATGCATGGTCTTGCCGACAAGGCCGAATTCGAGCACCGGGCAGTGGTCTTTGACAAAGCGCGCGTCCGAGGTGCCGCCCGAGGTGGAAAGCGCCGGTTTCAGGCCGGTTTCGGCCTGCACCGCACCGGCGACAAGGGCGACGAAATCGCCCGGCGGGGTCAGGAAGCTTTCGCCGGAAATTTCGACCCTCAGGGCGATTTTCACACCGGTCGCGGACTCGACCTGTGCCGCCTCGGCGGTCAGCCAGTCGGTCAGCGACGCGCTGGAATGGGCGTCGTTGAAGCGGATGTTGACGGTGGCACTGGCCCGCGCCGGGATCACGTTATTGGCCGGGTTGCCGCAGTCGATTGTGGTGATTTGCAGTGACGAGGCGTCGAAATGCGCCGTGCCCTGATCGAGCGGTTCGGCGGTCAGCCGCGCCATCAGGTCGACCAGCGCGTGCAACGGGTTTTTCGCGCGGTGCGGATAGGCCGAATGGCCCTGCACCCCGGTCGCGGTGAAATAGCCGGTCATCGAGCCGCGCCGCCCGATCTTCATCATGTCGCCCAAGCTCTCGGGGCAGGTCGGTTCGCCGACGAGGCAGACCGACATGCGTTCGCCCTGCGCCGCCATATCGTCAAGAAGCGCACGGGTGCCGTCGCGGCCGACGCCCTCTTCATCGCCGGTGATGGTCACGATCAGCGCGCCATCGGGCGGGGTCTGGCGGACAAAATCCACCGCCGCCGCGACAAAGGCGGCGACGCCGGATTTCATGTCGGTGGCGCCGCGACCCCACAAGACCCCGTCAATGATCTCGCCGCCGAACGGGTCGTGTGTCCAGGCGGCGGCATCGCCGACCGGAACCACATCGGTATGGCCGTTGAAGCCGAAACTACGGTTCGCGCCGCGATTTCCCCAGCGCGCGAACAGGTTGGGCACGCCGCCCCGATCGACCCGGTGACAGGCAAAGCCCGCCTCGCCAAGCACCGCTTCAAGCAGCACCAGCGCACCGGCCTCGGCGGGGGTGACCGAGGGGCAGCGGATCAGCCGGGCGGTCAGATCAACGGGGTCGAGCGGGGTAAATGCCATGGCGCGCCTCATGCGGTTTGCGCCGTTTCTAGCGGCGGGCAGGGTTGGCGGCAACTGTTGCCCATGCGCCACCCCGGCAGCATGGCCCGGCCCGCGATCGCGAATTTGTTAGGAACGCGTCGCAACCGTGTCATAACATTGAACAAAATAGACGACCCGAGGCAGGGCAGACGCAGTGGGGGCCAACGAGCCCCGATCGAGTAGCAGGCCGAAAAGGCATCAGGATACCATATCCTGTAGCAGCGTGTGCGCTGCCTCCTATAAATTGGGGGCAGGAATGGCGACAGGCGCCGAACTGACATATGATACCGGCGCGTCGGCCATGCAAATGGCCAATGCGATCTTTGGCGATGGCGTGACCGTTGTCAGCGCGAGCTACACCGGCGACAAGGATTCTTCGGCGATCTATTCGAATGGCGACGCCCGTTCGCCCGATGCCACGCCGGGCGATACCGGGGTGATCCTGTCTACCGGCGATGCCAAGAGCTTTACCCAAAGCTCGGGCGACCCGAACCGCGCAACGAATACCTCGACCAATACCAGCGGGGTGAACAACAACTCTGATTTCAATGCGCTTGCGGGCACCAGCACTTATGACGCGTCATGGCTGGATGTGGATTTCGTTCCCACCGGCAACGTGATGACAATGCAGTTTTCGTTCTCGTCCGAGGAATATCCCGAATATATCAATTCGGCTTACAACGACGTCTTCGGGGTCTGGGTCAATGGCAGTCATGTGCCGATCTCGGTGGGCAATGGCACCACCTCGGTCACCAACATCAACGGCGCGAACAATGCCAACCTTGTCGTGTCGAATACCGGCGACGCCTACAACACCGAGATGGACGGCTTTACCATCACCATGACGTTGACCGTTCCGGTCAATGTCGGGGTGGTCAACTCGATCCGCATCGGCGTCGCGGACGCGACGGATTCGAACTACGATTCGAACGTGTTGATCGCGGGCGACAGCATCCAGACGACGCTGGTTGCAATTGATGACCTCCAGACCATGTTTCCGGATCAGTCCAAGGTGCTGGATGTCCTGAGCAATGATTTGAACGCGACCGGTGGGACGCTGACCATCACCCATCTCAACGGTGTCGCGGTGACCGCGGGGCAAACGGTCAATTTGCCCTCGGGCGAACAGGTAACGCTGAACGCCGATGGCACCTTGACGGTGCACACCGATCACGATGTCGACACGGTCAACTTTACCTATGAGGTCCAAAGCTCGACCGGGGCCAAGGATGTGGGTTTTGTCACCATCAGCACGGTGCCGTGTTTCGTCGCGGGAACGTTGATTGCCACGCCGGAGGGCATGGTGCCGGTCGAGTCGCTGCGCCCCGGCGATCTGGTGATGACACAAGACGAAGGCGCGCAACCGCTCCGCTGGGTCGGGCAGCGACAGGTTGCCGCCGAGGGTGCCTTTGCGCCGATCCGCATTGCCGCCGGTACCTTTGGCCCGCACGGCATGCTGATGCTGTCGCCGCAGCACCGGGTGCTGGTGCGCGACCCGCTGGCCGAGCTGTTGTTCGGCGATACGGAAGTGCTGGTGGCCGCCAAGGATCTGGTCAACGGCCAGACGGTTGCCGTCGTCGAAGGGGGGCAAGTGGATTATGTTCACATCCTGTTTGATCGCCACCAGGTGGTCTGGTCCGAAGGGCTGGCCACCGAAAGCTTCCTGCCCGGGCCGCAGGTAATGGCCGGATTCGACGCCGCCGTTCAAGAAGAGATCTGCGCGCTGTTCCCCGAGCTTGACCCCGCGACCGGCCAAGGCTTCATTCCCGCTGCGCGCCGGTTGCTCAAGGGCTATGAGGCACAGGTGCTGATGTCGCTGTCCGAGGCGGCGTAGATGGCGCAACCGGGTATCAGAGCAGGATCGGCGGGGGGCTGGCTGGGCGGACATATCCGCGGGCGAGGCAATGTGCCCTTGTCGACCAACCCCGTGCCCGCGCTGATGAGCACCGGCACCCTGATGCTGGAATTCACGCTGGAACGTGGGCAAACCGGGCCGCTGCCGCTCTTGCACTACGCCACCCGCGACGGCTGGCCACGGCTTTTGTCGCTGTCGCTGACCGCCGAGGGGCGCTTTGCGCTGAGCCAAAGGCAGGGCGATGCGCTGAGCACCCTGTCTCTGGGCGCCGAGGCCGAAGCCGCCGCCGGTGGCCGGATGCGCCTGAGCTGGAGCTGGGATGGCCCTGCGCGGCGCAGCCAGCTGACGCTTGAGGCGCTGGACGACGGCACGTTGCGCCTGCGCACCGGGGTCGACCCGCTACCGGTTCCGCGCGACGACGTTCTGGCGCTTCTGGCGGCCAGCGGGCCGGCACGGCTGGGCGCGCAGGTCGAATGGCTGGCGATCGGCACGCAGATTCAGCCGGTTGGGCCGGGTGCCTGCTTTGCGCCCTCTACGCTGCTGGAAACGCCGCAGGGGCCGCGCCCGGCCTCGGTAATCCGGGCGGGCGATTGGGTGGAAACCGCCGATGCCGGGCCGCAGCAGGTTCTGTGGTCGGGGCGGATCAGCCTGCCCAGCCTTGGCGCGTTGCGCCCGGTGCGGCTTTGCGCGCCCTCGTTCGGGCGGGCAAACGACCTTTGGGTATTGCCGCATCAGCGGATCGCGATTTCGGGTGCCTCGGTTGAATACCTGTTCGGCGATGACGAGGTATTGGTCGAAGCCAGACACCTGGTCGATGGCTGCACCGCCTTGCAACCCGATCAGCCGGCTGTCTTGGGCTGGCAAGGGATCTTGCTGAAGCGCCACCACCTTCTGATCGCCGATGGTTGCCGCATGGAAAGCCTGTTTTCAGGCGGTCTGGCGCGTCACCCGGCGATCGCGGCAAAAACGGCGCTGGCCGATCTGGCAGCGACGGGGCAGTTGCCGCTGCACCGCGACCCGGCGCGGCGCGCGCTTTGTGCCTATGAGGCGATGACGCTGGTGTCGAACCGGGCGCAGGGGCGCGGGCCGATCGCGGCCTGAGCCGTCAGGCCGGGGGTTTTGCACCCCCGGACCCCCGCAGAGTATTTGTGCCAAAAAGAAGCCATGCCGCGTCAAAGCCCGCTGGCGCGGCGGATCAGATTGAGCCCGGTCAGGGCCAGCAGGATCAGCGTCCAGCGGCGAAAACGGAGCGGGTCAAGCCGGTCGTGCAGGCGCAGGCCCAGCCACATGCCAAAGGCGGCGGGCACCACCATCAGCGCCGACAGCGGCAAGGTCTGGGCATTGAGCACCCCCGAGGTCAGATGTGCCCCGAGCAAGATCACCGCGCCGATCAGGAATACCACCCCCTGAACCCGCACGGTTTCGGATTTTCCCGCGCCGGTCGAGAGCAGAAGCACCAAGAGCGGCGGCCCCCAGATCCCCGAAATACCGCCGTAAAGCCCGCCGATGATGCCCAGCCCCGCTTCGGCGCGGCGGCGATGTTCAATCCGGATCGCAAGGTTGCGCCCGGTCAGTTGCGCCAGGGCAAAGGCGAAGATCGGCAGCCCCAGAAGCCCATACATGAACCCCTGCGGGATCGCCCGCACGAAATGCGCGCTGACCGGGATGAAGATCACCAGCATGGCGATGTGCAGCCGGTATTTGCGCACCGAGCCCCAGGCCTCGGCGGCGCCCCAGCGCAATGCCTGCGCCACATTGGTGACCACTGTCGGCAGGATCAAGAGCGCCAGCGCCTGTTCGCCGGTCAAGAACGAACCGAAGGCCGACATCATGATCATCGGCTTCGCAAAGCCGACAGCGCCTTTGACAAAGCCCGCCGCGCCGGTCACCGCAAACGCCAGCGCGACCTGCCACACTTCGATCCCGAACATCGCATTCCCTGTTGTTGCGGCCGTCGTTCTTGCGGCACGGCCTTCGCGGCCGCCGCTTTTGCGCCCCTGTCATAGCGCGCCGCTGGCGAGGATGCAGCGAGATTCCACTGCGACACATTCCGTCGCTACAGCGGTGCATGACGAATTTTAATTGCGCTGCACTTGCGAAATACCTAAACACGAGGGCGACAGTCAAGAAGGACCGACTCATGCCGCATGATGGGGGCGATATGCCGAAAACCGCTTTGATCGCTGATATTCTGGGGCTGACTGCAGCAGCTTTGCCCGAAGTTACTGCCCTGACCGAGGCTGCGCGCGCAGCATTGGCGGCCGCCGTTACCGTCAACGGCAAGGTTTCGGCCAGCGCGCTTGAGAAAAACCAGTTTGCCGCCCATACCCTGTCGTGGCTGGCAACCTATGCGCAGGCCCTGACCCAGTTGCGCGCTTGGGCCGGGCGTCTGGCCGAGGCGGACAAGCTGGGCGAGATGGAGCGGCTGATCCTGCAAATCGGCTTTGGCGAATACCTGGCGCAGATCCAGGGCGGCATCCCGATGAGCCAGAACGAGATCGCCCGTCTGGCAGATCTGGGGCAGGCCTGGACCCCCGGCCCCGCCGCCGCCACGCTGATCGACGCGGCCAACAGCCCCGCCGCGCGGGCGCAGCTTGTAGCGTTGATGCGTGACAACCACGGCCGCGCCACCTTTGGCGCCTCGGGGCTGGATGACGATCTGGAGATGATCCGCGACCAGTTCCGCCGCTTTGCCGATGAGCAGGTCGTGCCCTTTGCCCACGATTGGCACCTGAAGGACGAACTGATCCCGATGGAGGTTATCCGCCAACTGGCCGAACTGGGCGTGTTCGGCCTGACCATCCCCGAAGAATTCGGCGGGCTCGGTCTGACCAAGGCCTCGATGGTCGTGGTTTCCGAGGAACTGTCGCGCGGCTATATCGGCGTCGGCAGCCTTGGCACCCGTTCTGAAATCGCCGCCGAGTTGATCCTGTGCGGCGGCACCGAGGAACAAAAGGCGAAATGGCTGCCAGCGCTGGCCTCGGGCGAGATCCTGCCCACGGCGGTTTTCACCGAACCCAATACCGGATCAGACCTTGGCGCGCTGCGCACCCGCGCGGTGCAGTCCGGTACGGACTGGACGGTCACCGGCAACAAGACCTGGATCACCCACGCCGCACGCACCCATGTGATGACGCTTTTGGCACGCACCGATCCGGCCAGCACCGATTACCGCGGTCTGAGCATGTTTCTGGCCGAAAAGACGCCGGGAACCGAGGCCGACCCCTTCCCCACGCCCGGCATGACCGGCGGCGAAATCGAGGTGCTGGGCTACCGCGGCATGAAGGAATACGAGTTGGCCTTTGACGGCTTCAAGGTGAAGGGCGAAAACCTGCTGGGCGGGGTCGCCGGTCAGGGCTTCAAACAGCTCATGCAAACCTTCGAATCCGCCCGCATCCAGACTGCGGCGCGGGCGATCGGCGTGGCGCAATCCGCGGTCGAAGTGGGCATGAAATACGCCGAAGACCGCAAGCAGTTCGGCAAATCGCTGATCGAGTTTCCGCGCGTCGCAGGCAAGCTCGCGATGATGGCCGTCGAGATCATGATCGCGCGGCAATTGACCTATTTCAGCGCTTGGGAAAAAGACCACGGCCAGCGCTGTGACCTCGAGGCGGGGATGGCCAAGCTCCTGGGGGCTCGCGTCGCCTGGGCCTGCGCCGACAATGCGCTGCAAATCCACGGCGGCAACGGCTTTGCGCTGGAATATCAGATCAGCCGGATCCTGTGTGACGCGCGCATCCTCAATATATTTGAAGGGGCGGCCGAGATTCAGGCTCAGGTGATCGCGCGCCGCCTGCTCGACAACCGCGGTTAGGGCGCCACGGGCGGGATCCCCATTCCGTGCCGCACCAAGCCCGCCACCAACCTTGCCCGTGCTGCGGGCAAGGGTCGTGACCCAAGGTCGACTGCGAGATGATTTTCCAGAAAATACCCCGTCGTTTCAAGCCCTTGCGCCAACTCAAAGATCGAAGCGTCGCCCTGCCCCAATAGGCAGACAGGCAACGGCAGCAACCGCGCCGCCCAATCTCCGGCGCCGTCGCGGCTGACGGCGCGTCCGGATTTCGGGCTGACATAGGCAAGATCGTCCCGGCTGCCATTCACCGCGCAAGAGCTTAGATCAAGCCCGTAGCCCAGTTCTTCCAATAGCCCCAGTTCCCAACGCAGATAGGCCAGCGGCCAGCCCGGAGCTGCCTGCGCCAAAGCATCAAACAGCGGCTCGGTGTCGGCATAAAGCCTCGCGTGCGCCTCGCGTTCAGGCAGCGCAAAAGACAATAGCGCGCAAACCGCGTTCAGCCCCAAAAGCGCGAGCCGGTCTCCCAATACGCCGGCACGCGACCGCAACGGCTCGATGGTGAAGGCGCCGATGTGATCTTCCAGCCGCGCACGCCAACTGACATCGACAAAAGACCCGGGCTGCAGCACCGCCGCCACCTTGCGCGACGCGCCACCCCGCACCACGCCCGCGTGGCGCCCATGCGCAGCGGTAAAGATCTCGACGATGGCCGACGTCTCGCCATGCCCGCGCACCGACAGGATCGTGCCCTCATCGCGCCAGTCCATGCGGCCTCCCTTTCATCTTCGCTCAAGTATCCCCGCCGGAGGCTCCCGCATCCAGCCCCTGAACGCTCCGCGGGGGATATTTATCGCAAAGGTGATCCGAAAATGCGGCGCGCCAGCGCCGTGTCTCAGGGATTCAACTCGCCCGCTTCCACACGGAAGGGCAGGATGTTTTCGCGCGGCGGCAAAGGGCAGATCGCCAGATCGCTGAACGCGCACGGCGGGTTGAACGCCGTATTGAAATCAAGCGTGATTTTTCCATCGTCCACCGCATCGCCGTAGAGAAAGCGCGACGCGCCGTAGGTCTCGGACCCGGCAGTCTGGTCGCGGAAAACGAACATCGGTTTGCCCGATTTTTCATGCAGCGGCACCAGATCCACTTGGGTGCCCGCATGAAAAAACCGCGCGCTATGGGTTTGCACAGCCGCCTCGGAGGCGCCGTTGACCAGCTCGGCCGCGCGGGTCACCGGGCGGGCCAGCGCGACCCAATCGGCGCGGATGACCCAAGCGGGATCGGTCGGAAAATAGCGCAGCGTGACGCTGCGGCGGTTTGGGGAAAGATCGCGCACGCGCAGCGCCGCCCGGCCGTCAACCGTATGGATTTCCAGCAACAAACCGGCAAAGCGCAACCGCGGCGGGCGCTCGGGTTCGGGCATAAAGTCAAGGGTGTCGCCGGCCGCGGTGGTAAGGCTGGCGACATTTCCGACAAGCGTCAAGCGGCCCAGATTGGCCGGGCCGACGCTCAGCACGATGTCATTGCCGCTATCGCGCCCAACGCTGGCGCTGCCTTGTGCCAGCTCGACCCGATCGGTCAGGTTCAGCCAGCCGTCATCGGCGGCAAGCTCGGCCAGACGCGCGGCGCGATGCGCGGCCAGACGGGTTTCATAGGCGGGGTCGGTGGCAAGGGTCATCACATCCTCAAAAAACGGTCAGTCCGACAGGCCCGGCTGGTCCAACAGCGTTTGTCCGGAACGGGATTCGATTTCAATCACCCATAGATCAGGGTCGTTGCGGCATTGCCGGGTGACCGCGGCGTCGATCTCGGGTTCGGGTCCGGCGCTCAGCACAAGCCAGGTTCGGCTGCCGGTCATCAGATCGAAGCTGCGCTGCCACAGCGTTGCCTGCCCATCCAGCGTGGCGCATTTGACCAGAACCGCGCCCGCGCCCGGATCGCCGTGCTGGGTCACATAGGCGGGGATATTGGCCAGCCCAAGCCGCGCCAGATAGGCGTGCACCCAGAAATCGGCGGTCAGCCTTGCGTCCATGCCCCGGCCTCAGTTGCCATCCTTGAACTCGAGCCCCATTTCGGAATAGCGCTCGGCCTCGTTTTCCCAGTTCGGGCGCACCTTGACTTGCAAGAACAGATGCACCGGGCGGCCCAGAAACTCGGTCAGTTCCTTGCGCGCCTCCATGCTGACCGATTTGATCGTCTCGCCGCCGTGGCCCAGCACGATACCCTTGTGGCCATCGCGGCTGACATAGATCAACTGGTCGATCCGGGTCGAGCCATCGGCGCGGTCTTCCCATTTCTCGGTCTCGACGGTCAGCTGGTAGGGCAGTTCCTCGTGCAGACGCAGGGTCAGCTTTTCGCGCGTGACCTCGGCGGCGATCACCCGCATCGGCAGATCGGCGATCTGGTCTTCGGGGTAGAACCACGGGCCTTCGGGAAGCTCGCCCGCCAGCCAGTCGCGCAGATCATCGACGCCGTGGCCGCGCTCGGCCGAGATCATGAAGGTGCGCGCGAAAGGGTAAAGCCCGTTCATCTGCTCGGCCAGCGCCAGCAGGGTTTCGGCCTTGACCTTGTCGATCTTGTTGATCGCCAGCGCCACCGGATGCTGGCCGACACGTTCTTTCAGCGCGTCGAGAATAGTCTTGACGCCTTCGGAAATGCCGCGGTGCGCCTCGATCAGCAGCACCACCACATCGGCATCCGACGCGCCGCCCCAGGCGGCGGCCACCATCGCCCGGTCAAGGCGGCGGCGCGGACGAAACAGGCCGGGCGTATCGACAAAGACGATCTGCGCCTGACCCGCCATGCAGACCCCTCGGATCCGGGCCCGCGTGGTTTGCACCTTATGCGTGACAATCGACACCTTGGCGCCGACCATCCTGTTGAGAAGTGTCGATTTTCCGGCATTCGGCTCGCCGATGAGAGCGACGAATCCAGCGCGGGTCTGTTCAGTCATTGGAACTCTCCATCCGGGTCAGAAGGGCCTTGGCGGCGGCCTGTTCGGCCTGCCGTTTCGCGCCCGCCGAGGCGCGTTCGACCTGCCCCGAGGCCAGCCGGGCCTCGATCACGAACACCGGCGCATGGTCGGGTCCGTCGCGCGAAATCTCGACATAGTCGGGCGGCGGCAGGCCACGCGCCTGCGCCCATTCCTGCAAGCTGGTCTTGGCATCGCGCGCGTCAAGGGCGACACCGCCGACGCGGCCGCCCCAAAGCCGCAAGATCAGATCGCGCGCGGGTTCGAAACCGGCGTCAAGGTAAACGGCGGCGATCACCGCCTCGAGCGCATCGCCCAGCAGCGCCTCTTTGCGGCGCCCGCCGGTCATCATTTCCGACCGGCCCAGTTTGAGCACATCACCGAGCCCGATCTGGCGCGCGACATCGGCGCAGGTTTCCTTGCGCACCAGCGCGTTGAAGCGGGGCGCAAGCTGGCCCTCGCTGGCGCCGCGGTCCGCCGACAACAACGCCTCGGCCATCACAAGGCCCAGCACACGGTCGCCAAGGAATTCGAGCCGCTGGTTGTCGGGCCGCGTCCGGGTGGAAATCGAGGCATGGGTCAAGGCGCGCGCCAGCAAATCCGGCTTGCTGAAGTTATGCCCGAGACGCGCCATAAAGGCCTGAATTTCCGCCGAAATTTTCACTCGATCGCCTTGAAGAAGCGGTCCATCCGCCAAGTCCAGAAGTAAAACAGCGACCGCCCGGCGGAGGAAAACATGATCCGGTCGGCGCGACCGATCAGGAATTCTCCGGGCACGAAGCCAAGCCCCGACGGCGCGGCAAAACGGCTGTCTTCCGAGTTGTCGCGGTTGTCGCCCATGAAGAAATACTGGCCCTCGGGGACGGTGAAGACGGGAGTGTTGTCGGCCACCCAGCTATCCGAAATATTGAGAATCGAGTGAGTCTTGCCGTTCGGCAGGGTTTCCAGCTTGCGGCCCTTTTCGCAGGTCCCGCCCTGACCCACCGGGTCGTTGGCGCAGCGCGGCATCAGACCTTGCGGGCCTTGCAGCTCTTTCACCTCGGTGAAAGTGCCGCCGTCGGCCAGTTGCACTGGCGCGCCGTTGATGTTCAGGACGCCGTTCTTGACCTGCACCGTATCGCCGGGCAAGCCTATGACTCGCTTGATGAAATCGACGCCGCGCGTGGGGTGGCGAAAGACCACGACATCGCCCCGCTCGGGTTCAGAGGCGAAGATCCGGCCCGGAATCGGGCAGGCCGAGAAGGGGCAGGAATGCGCCGAATAGCCATAGGCCATCTTGTTGACGAACAGAAAGTCGCCAATCAGCAGCGTGTCTTTCATGCTGCCCGAGGGAATCCAGAAGGGCTGAAAGAACAGGGTGCGAAAAATACCAGCGATAACAAGGGCATAGACAATCGTCTTGACCGTTTCAATCGCGCCTTCTTTGGCCTTGCCCGACATGCTTTTCCCGTTCTTGTTGTAACCCCGCCTTCCTTGCGACGCATGATCGCGCGTGTCAAGGAAGGGCGCGCGCCTCGATCACCACGAAGGCCTGCGCCCAAGGATGGTCATCGGTCAGGGTGACATGGACGACGGCCTCGTAACCCTCTGGTGTCATTGACTTTAACCTGTCCGCAGCCCAACCGGCAAGATGCATCACCGGCTGCCCCGTTGGCAAATTCGTGACCGCCATGTCACGCCACGAAATCCCCATTCTCAGCCCGGTTCCCAAGGCCTTGGAGCAGGCCTCTTTCGCGGCCCAGCGCTTGGCATAGGTGCCGGCCGTATCGGCGCGGGCCTCGGCCTTGGCCTGCTCGATCGGGGTAAAGACGCGGTTGCGAAAGCGGTCACCATGACGCGCCAGCACCTTGGCGATGCGATCGATATTGGCCAGATCGGTGCCGATGCCAAGGATCATCCACCACACCCCGAGGGCACTATTATTGGCATAATAGTCGCATCATATTTGCCTGTATACGACGCCAACATCAGCCGCGCGCCGTATCCATCAGCGCGCGCATCCGCGCAATCGCCGGGCCAAGGCCGATAAACACCGCCTCGGCGATCAGAAAATGGCCGATGTTCAGTTCGCGCACCGCCGGGAACGCGGCGATCGGCTGCACGGTGTCGAAGGTCAGCCCGTGACCGGCGTGAACCTCGAGCCCGAGGCTATGGGCCAGCGCCGCGCCCTCGGCCAGTGCCGCCAGTTCGGCGTCGCGTTCGGCCAGACGGCCCTCGGCGTGCAGGTCGCAATAGTGGCCGGTGTGCAGTTCGACCACCGCCGCGCCGATCCGGGCCGAGGCGCGGATCTGTGCCGGGTCATGGCCGACGAACATCGACACCCGGCAGCCCGCCTCACGCAAGGGCGCGATGAAGGTGGCCAGCCGATTGTCATCGCCCGCGACATCCAGCCCGCCCTCGGTCGTTCTTTCGGCCCGGTTTTCCGGCACAAGGCAGATCGCATGCGGCCGGTGCCGCAGCGCGATCGCCTGCATTTCGGCGGTGGCGGCCATTTCGAGGTTCAGCGGCCGCGTCAGCCCCGCCATCAGCGCGTCGATATCGGCGTCGGCGATATGGCGGCGGTCTTCGCGCAGATGCGCGGTGATGCCGTCGGCGCCGGCCTCTTCGGCCACAAGGGCGGCGCGCAACGGGTCGGGATAGGCCGACCCGCGCGCATTGCGCAAGGTGGCGACATGGTCGATGTTGACCCCAAGGCGGAGCCGGTCTTTCGTGATGGTGGTCATGGAACCCTCCTGCAACGGGCGCAGGTTAGTGCGGCGCGGCAGAAAACGGAACCACCCTTTGCGGCCTCAGTCGTGCGGTTCGTGCTGCTTGCGTTCGGCGCGCTCTTCAAGCTTGGCGTGCAGCTTGGCTTTGAGCTGGGCCAGCCGTTCCTTGATCCGGTGGCGGCGGCGTTTCTGATAGGCGGCGATCAGCGGTGCCGAGAGGTAGTAGCAGATCAGGCCGGCTATGACGCCCGGAAAGAACCCGCCGACCAGATAGGGCAGGAACACCTCGTAGAAGAAGCGCGCAAGGCCGCCCCAATGCGCGGTGGCATCGGTGAACATCGCCAGAAAATTGTTCTTCAGATCGCCGCCGGCGTCGAAGAAATGACGCATCAACCCTTCTTGATGCGACGGGTCAAAGCGGGTGCCCAGCATCCAGTGACCCAGCTTCATCGAGAAATAGGCGATGATCGGAAAGGTCACCGGATTGCCAAAGAAGGTCGCCAGAAGCGCGGCCAGGATATTGCCGCGCACCAGAAGCGCCGCCCCGGCCGCCGACAGGAAATGGAACCCGAACAGCGGCGTGAACGACACGAACACCCCCGCCCCCACGCCCCGCGCAATTCGGTGCGGGTCATCGGGCAGGCGCCGGACCCGGTGTTTGACGTAGTGAAACGCCCGCGTCCAACCGCCGCGCGGCCAGACCGATTCGGTCAGCACTTGCAGGATGGGGCGACGGTCGCGCCGTTTGAATACCACGTCAGTTCCTTTGTCTGTCCGCGCACCGGATCTGCCGATGGCGATAGTGCGCCTAGGGTTTGCGCGTCAAATCACGATACCGCTCGACCTGTGCAACGTCGCTTTCCGCCTCGAGCGCCGTCAGGACCGTATGCAGATGTTCAACGTCGCGCAACTCGACCTCTATATACAAAGAGTAAAAGTCTGGTTTTCGATCGACGAAATGCAGATCCGAAATATTGGCCTTCTGCTGGCCGATCAAGGTGCAGATCCGCCCCAGAACGCCGGCATCGTTGGAAATTGTCACCTTGAGCGTGGCCGAATAGGCGGCGGCGTGGCGCCCCGAGTGCCAGTGCAGATCGACCCAGCGGCCGGGCTGTTGCTCGAATTCGGCCAGCACCGGGCAATCGGCGGCGTGGATGACCACGCCCTGACCGCGGTAGGTGATGCCGATGATCCGTTCGCCGGGCAAGGGCTGGCAGCAATTGGCGCGGCGGAAGCTTTGATCGGCGGCAAGGCCCAGAACCGCGCGGGTCGGTTCGACCGTCTCGGTGGGGGCGACGACCAGTTCGGGATAAAGCGCCTCGATCACCTCGCTGGCGGTCAGTTCGGCACTGCCCAGACGGGCCAGCAATTCGGTATCGTCGGTCAGGCCAAGGGCCTTGGCGGCGGTGCGCAGCGCCTTGTCGGTGACCTTGCGGCCGACATGTTCAAAGGCCAGCCGGGCCAGTTCGGTGCCCAGTTTCACGAACCGGCTGCGGTCTTCTTCGCGCAGGGATTTGCGGATCGCCCCCTTGGCGCGGCCGGTCACGACGATATCGAGCCACGTCGCCTGCGGCCGCTGACCGGCGGCGGTGATGACATCGACCGACTGGCCATTCTTGAGCCGCGTCCAGAGCGGCACCCGGATACCGTCGATCTTGGCGCCGACGCAATTGTCGCCGATCCGGGTGTGGATTGCATAGGCATAGTCGATCGGCGTGGCACCCTTGGGCAGCTTCACCACATCGCCCTTGGGCGAGAAGCAGAACACCTGATCGGAATACATCTCGAGTTTGACGTTTTCCAGAAACTCTTCGTGGTCGCCCTCTTCGAAGCGTTCGGTGAGGGTGGTGATCCATTCGGCGGGATCGACCGCAAACGGGTTTTCGGCGCGCACGCCTTCGCGGTAGGACCAATGCGCCGCGACCCCGGCCTCGGCGACCTCGTGCATCTGGCGGGTGCGGATCTGCACCTCGACGCGCTTGCCGTCGCGCCCCGAGACGGTGGTATGAATCGAGCGGTAGCCGTTGGTCTTGGGCTGCGAGATGTAATCCTTGAACCGGTCCGGCACGGCGCGCCAGCGCTGATGGATGACGCCCAGCACGCGGTAGCAATCGGCCTCGGTGCGGGTGATGATCCGAAAGCCGTAGATGTCCGAAAGCCGCGAGAAGGAAAGCCGCTTTTCCTCCATCTTGCGCCAGATCGAATAGGGGCGCTTGGCGCGGCCAAAGACATCGGCCTCGATCCCGGCCTTTTCCAGTTCCAGCCGGATATCGGCAGTGATCTTGGGGATCACGTCGCCGGATTCCTTTTGCAAGGTCACAAAGCGGCGGATGATCGAGGTGCGCGCCTCGGGGTTGAGCACCTTGAAGGACAGATCCTCCAGCTCTTCGCGCATCCACTGCATCCCCATGCGGCCGGCAAGGGGGGCAAAGATCTCCATCGTCTCGTGGGCCTTTTGCGCCTGCTTATCGACCCGCATCGAGCGGATCGTGCGCATGTTGTGCAGTCGGTCGGCCAGTTTGACCAGAATCACCCGCAGATCCTTGGACATCGCCATGAACAGCTTGCGGAAGTTTTCGGCCTGTTTCGTGGCCGAGGACCCCAGTTGCAGGTTGGTCAGCTTGGTCACGCCATCGACCAGTTCGGCGATATCTTCGCCAAACAGGGCGGCGACCTCGGAATAGGTCGAGCGGGTGTCTTCGATCGTGTCGTGCAAAAGCGCGGTGACGATGGTGGCATCATCCAGCCGCTGTTCGGTCAGGATCGCCGCCACGGCCACGGGATGCGAAAAATACGCCTCGCCCGAGTGGCGGAACTGCCCTTCATGCATCCGCAGCCCATAGTCATAGGCGCGGCGAATCAGATCGGCATCGGTGCGAGGGTTATAGTTGCGGACAAGCGCGATCAGGTCTTCGACGTCGATCATTCTCGCCCGCTTATCCTTGATTCCGCGCCCTCAATCCCGACTACCCTCAGGTCCGCGCGGTCAGTCGCGACCCTGGGCGTCCATCAGGGCGCGCAGCATCCGCTCTTCGGACATGTCGTCTTCGCGCGGCTGGTCAACTTCGCCGCCCATCAGGGCCGCCATGCTGTCTTCTTCCGGCTCGTCAACCTCGATCTGGGTCTGGTTGCTTTCGATCATGCGTTCGCGCAGATCGTCGGCCAGCTGGGTTTCGTCGGCGATCTCGCGCAGCGACACGACCGGGTTCTTGTCGTTGTCGCGCTCGACCGTGATCGGGGCACCCGCCTGAATTTCGCGCGCCCGATGGGCCGCAAGCATGACAAGCTCGAACCGGTTAGGAACCTTGTCAACGCAGTCTTCAACCGTCACGCGGGCCATCGGCAGCTCCTATCCGAATTGGGAGATGTGGAGCGTCTATTTAGGCCCTGACAGGGCGCTTGACAAGCGCCCAATCCGGGTGATTGGCCGCCTAAATCGGCACAATCGCGGCTTTTTCGGCCTGTGGCAGTGTCGAAAGCATCTGCATCACGGTTTTGCCACTGACCGGGTGGCGCCAGTTCGGAGCGATATCGGCAAGGGGAATCAGCACGAAAGCGCGGTCGGCAAGGCGAGGATGCGGCAGGATCAGCCGGTCCGGCGTCCGGGTTTTCTGGTCGGCAAGGGGCAGATCGCGCCAGCGGGCATGGGTCGCGGCATCGGGCAGGATGCGGCCGCCGGCGTCCAGCAGATCAAGATCCAGTGAGCGCGCCGCCCAGCGCGTGCTGCGCACCCGGCCATGGGCGGCCTCGACCGCGTGAAGCGCCGCAAGAACCGCCTCGGGCCGGGTTTCGGTCGTCTCAAGCAGCGCGCAGGCGTTCACATAATCGGGGCCGGACCCGGCCGGAAAGGCGGGGCTGCGAAAGAATCGGCTGACCGCCCGAAGCCGATAGCCGCGCGCCACCAAGGCATCAAGCGCCGCCACCAGAGTCGCGCTGCAATCCGGGGCTGCCGGTGACTTCCCGGTCGCGCGGGGCAGGTTTCCGCCCAGAGCGACGACAAGCGTGCTACTGTCCTTTTGGATAGATTCCATTCGGCGTCCCGGTTTGATTATGTGCGGGGTGAAGATGCTATGCACTTGGTTCGTATTTCCAGTATCCGTTTTTCAAGCACGAGAACAGGGGACGAGCATTCCTGAAAGGACCCATTTGATGTTTTACAAGGACGAGCGACTTGCGTTGTTCATCGATGGTTCGAACCTCTATGCCGCCGCGAAGGCCCTTGGGTTCGACATTGATTACAAGCTTTTACGCCAAGAGTTCGAACGGCGCGGCAAGCTGGTTCGGGCGTTCTACTATACCGCCTTGCTGGAGAACGAAGAGTATTCGCCGATCCGGCCGCTGGTCGATTGGCTGAACTACAATGGCTACGCGATGGTCACCAAGCCGGCCAAGGAATTCACCGATTCAATGGGCCGCCGCAAGGTCAAGGGCAACATGGACATCGAGCTGGCGGTGAACGCGATGGAGCTGGCACCGCGGCTGGATCACATCGTGCTGTTTTCAGGTGATGGCGATTTCCGGCCGCTGGTGGAAAGCCTGCAACGGCTGGGGTGCCGGGTGTCGGTCGTCTCGACGATCCGCAGCCAGCCGCCGATGATCGCCGATGAGCTGCGCCGTCAGGCCGACAACTTCATCGAGCTGGATGCGCTGCGCGATGTGATCGGCCGCCCGCCGCGCGAGCCGCGTTTCGACGAGACCGACAGCGGGTCCGCCGAGGTTTGACGCGCGGCCCGAGGTCAAGGGGCCGGGGTCGGATCGGGGGTCAGGGGGGCGCTGCCCCCCTCTTGGCTGCGCCAATTCACCCCCCGGGATATTTGCGCGAAGGTGAAGCGGAATTCGGGCTGGACCTTGGCGCGGGCGGCGCATAGCTGTGAGCCAACAGGAGGTGCCGATGAAACCCGCATTGACCCTTTATCTTGCCGCGCCGCGTGGCTTTTGTGCCGGTGTGGACCGGGCGATCAAGATCGTCGAACTGGCGCTGAAGAAATGGGGGGCGCCGGTCTATGTGCGCCACGAGATCGTGCACAACAAGTTCGTCGTTGACAGTCTGCGCGCGCAAGGTGCTGTTTTCGTTGAAGAGCTTGACGAATGCCCAACCGATCGGCCGGTGATCTTTTCTGCCCATGGCGTTCCGAAAGCGGTTCCTGCCGAGGCCGCGCGGCGCGAGATGGTCTATGTCGATGCCACCTGCCCTCTGGTCAGCAAGGTCCATATCGAGGCCGAGCGGCACCACAGCGAGGGCCTTCAGATGGTGATGATCGGCCATGCCGGCCACCCCGAGACACTGGGCACCATGGGCCAGTTGCCCGAGGGCGAGGTGCTTTTGGTCGAGACTGTCGAGGATGTGGCGCGGCTGACCCCGCGCGACCCGGCGCGGCTGGCCTTCATCACGCAGACCACGCTGTCGGTCGACGATACCGCCGGGATCGTGGCCGCGCTTCAGGCGCGGTTTCCCGGCATCATTGGCCCGACCAAGGAAGATATCTGCTATGCCACCACCAACCGGCAGGCCGCCGTCAAGGGGATCGCGCCCCGGATCGGCGCGCTTTTGGTGATCGGCGCGCCGAATTCGTCGAACTCGCGCCGTCTGGTCGAGGTCGGGCGCGCGGC
This sequence comes from Rhodobacteraceae bacterium UBA6197, assembly GCA_002422085.1. GTDB lineage: Bacteria > Pseudomonadota > Alphaproteobacteria > Rhodobacterales > Rhodobacteraceae > UBA6197. Next base: position 58,281 of record DISZ01000009.1, on the reverse strand, counting down.
GGGCTGCGGCCATGCGCAACTGGTGCAGCGCGCCTCGGAGATCGACTGGCGCGCGCTGGAGGGGGTGACGGCGGTCGGGGTGACGGCGGGGGCCAGCGCGCCGGAAGTGCTGGTCGATGAGGTCATCGCGGCGTTTCGCGCGCGCTATGAGGTAGCGCTGGAACTGGTCGAGGCGGCGCGCGAGGATATCGAGTTCAAGGTGCCTCGGGTGTTGCGCGATACGGCGCAAGGCGAGCAATAGGCGGCCGGGCAAGGTCAGGTCGCGCTCGGGTCAGATCTCGGCTATGGCAAAGGCAGAAGGCGGCGCCTGCGCCGAGGGTGTCGGGGCGGCGGGGTATGAGGAGATCAACGAATGAGCTGGGAATTCCTGCTGACGGCCTTTGTGGTCTGCGTCGCGCCGGGGATCGGCGTGATCTACACGCTGTCGTCAACGCTGGCGGGGGGCCTGCGGGGCGGGATGCTGGCCGCAACCGGGTGCACGCTGGCGACGATGCTGCATCTGGGCGTGGCGATGGCGGGGCTGGCCGCCGTGCTGCATACCAGCGCGGTGTTGTTTCAGGCGGTGAAATACGCCGGCGTCGCCTATCTGCTGTGGATGGCCTGGTCGGTGCTGCAAAGCAAAGGTGGGCTCGAGATCGGCGCGAGCGAACCGGCGCCGGGCTGGCAGGTCGTGCGGCGCGGCATCGTGCTGAACATTCTCAACCCCAAATTGCCGATGTTCTTCGTGGCATTCCTGCCACAATTCCTGCCTGCGCAAGGGGCGCATCTGCACCAGATGATCGCGCTGGGGCTGGGCTTTTCCGCAATGACCTTCGGCGTTTTCGTGCTTTACACCGGGCTGGCGGTCAGTGGCCGCAAGGCCGTGCTGGGCAGTCCTCGGGTGATGGGCTGGGTCCGGCGGGCCTTTGCCGCCTCGTTCGCAGCACTGGGGGCACGGCTGGCGCTTGAACGCGCCTGATCGGCACCGACCCCGAAGCGCCCGCCACAACGACTCACTTGGACCAAAGAGCAAGCATGACACAGATACAGGCATGGACCGACGGCGCGTGCAGCGGCAACCCCGGGCCGGGGGGCTGGGGCGTCTTGATGCGCGCCTATGACGGCGACACGCTGGTCAAGGAGCGGGTGCTGAACGGCGGCGAGGCCGATACCACCAACAACCGGATGGAGCTGATCGCCGCGATCTCGGCGCTGGAGGCGCTGACCCGCGACAGCGCGATCACCATCACCACCGACAGCGCCTATGTGAAGAACGGCGTCACCGCCTGGATCTTTGGCTGGAAGAAGAACGGCTGGAAGACGGCCGACCGCAAGCCGGTCAAGAACGTGGACCTGTGGCAACGTCTTGACGCCGCGCAAGCGCGCCACAAGGTGACCTGGAAATGGATCAAGGGCCACGCCGGCCACCCCGAAAACGAACGTGCCGACGAACTGGCCCGCGAGGGCATGGCGCCGTTCAAGGCGGGCGCGGGCAAGGCGGGCGCGGGCAAGGCGGGCGCGGGTGGCGGGGTCCGCGGCCGATGACCCTGCCGGATCTGCATCTGGTCGATCTGACGCTGGTGGCGTGGCTGGAATACGCCTCGGTGCTGGTCTTTGCACTGACCGGGGCGCTGGTGGCGTCGCGGCAACAACTGGATCTGGTCGGGTTCGTCTTCATTGCCGCGCTGACAGCGGTGGGCGGCGGCACGCTGCGCGACCTGCTGCTGGGGCGCGATCCGGTGTTCTGGGTCGCCCGCCCCGAGTTCGTGGCGATTGCCTCCGCGGCGGCGCTGGTGGTGTTTTTTACCGCGCATCTGCTGGAAAGCCGCTACCGGGCGTTGCTGTGGCTTGACGCCTGCGCGCTGGCGGTCGCGGTGCCGGCCGGGGTCGGGGTCACCATGGCGCTGGGGCATGGGCCGATCGTGGTGCTGATCATGGGCGTCGCCACCGGCTCTTTCGGTGGGTTGATGCGCGATGTCGTGTGCAACGAGGTGCCGCTCTTGCTCAAACAGGGCGAGCTTTACCTGACGGCGGCGTTTTGCGGCGCGGGCGCATCGCTGATCGCGGTGGCCTTGGGCTGGCCCGGCACCCCCGCCCTTCTGGCCTGCGCGGCCGTCACCTTTTGCCTGCGCGCGGGCAGCCTCGCGTTTGGCTGGAAGCTGCCGGTCTACAAATCGCGCCCGCCCCGGGTCTGACCGCGCCGCGCTTTCATCTTCGTGAAAATATCCCCGCCGGAGGCTCCTGTCCGATGCCCCTGGCGCCGGCGCTAAAGTTTCAGCGCGACCAGTGTCGCCACGACCACGACCGCCCAACCGCCGGGCCGGGTGAACAACCAGATCGCCAACCCCAGCAGCCAGAGCGTCAGCCCCGATCCGACCCTGCCGGAAATGGCCAGAAGCGCGGCCAGCATCAGCGGCGCGGCCCGTATTGCCGCCACAGCCAGATCAGCGCCATCGCCCCCAGCACGGCACCGACAAAGCCCGCCATGAAGCCGGTGATCGTCATCAGGATCCGCAGCACCAGCCCGCCGATCAGCGCCCCGAGGACGCCGATACCGATGGTTGTCGGCACATCGGTTTCCACCCGCATCGTGCGGGTGGCGATATATCCGGCAGCGGCGCCGATGATGAGCATGGCGATAATGGGCATGTCGGCCTCCTTTGGCTGTGCTGAATATGGGGGCGAAGGCTGTCAAAGGGAAGGTATATGGGCACCGGCAGGTGCCTCCGGCGGGAGTATTTTTGCCAACGAGAAGCGATCAGGACAGGAATTCGGGCAGGGTCAGGCCGCGCAGCAGTTCGGTGGCGTCCATCGGGCGCCGGCCCTCGCGCTGGGCCTCGGTGATCTCGACGGCGCCTGAGCCACAGGCGACGGTAAAGCCCGAAAGCACGGCGCCGGGGCGGCCCTGTCCGGGTGCGCGACGGCCGCGCAGCAGCTTGATCCTTTCGCCGTTGATCTCGGTGAATGCGCCGGGAAAGGGCGAAAGTCCGCGGATCTGGCGGTCCACGACCTCGGCGGGTTGCGACCAGTCGATGCGGGCCTCGGATTTGTCGATCTTGGCGGCATAGGTGACGCCGTCGGCGGGTTGTGGCTGCGGCACCAGACCCGCGAGGCGGTCGATCGCCTCGAGGATCAGCCGCGCCCCGATCTGCGCCAGCCGGTCGTGCAGATCGGCAGAGGTATCCTCGGGCCCGATCGGCGTGGCTTCGCGCATCAGCACCGGGCCGGTATCCAGCCCGGCCTCCATCTGCATGATGCAGACGCCGGTATCGCTGTCCCCGGCCATGATCGCGCGCTGGATCGGCGCCGCCCCGCGCCAGCGCGGCAACAGCGAGGCGTGAATGTTGAGGCAGCCCGCGCGCGGCGCCGCGAGCACCGGCGGCGGCAAGATCAGCCCATAGGCCACGACCACCGCCAGATCGGCGCCGAGGGCGGCAAACGCGGCCTGCTCGGGCGCGTCCTTCAAGCTGCGCGGGTGGCGCACCGGCAGGCCCAGTGCCTCGGCCCGGGCCTGCACCGGGCTGGGCCGGTCCTTCTTGCCGCGCCCGGCGGGGCGGGGCGGTTGGCAATAGACGGCGACCACCTCATGCGCGGCATGCAGTGCCTCAAGCACCGGCACCGAGAACGCGGGCGTGCCCATGAAGATGATCTTCATCCGCGTCCCGCCTTTTGCGATTTCGCCACCAGCATCTTGCGGCGCAGCGGCGTCAGGTGATCGACGAAGACCTTGCCGTCGAGGTGGTCGATCTGATGCTGCACCGAGGTCGCCCAGAGGCCGACGAAATCGCGTTCTTCCCAGTCACCGGCGTCGTTCAGGAATCGCACCGTCACCGCGCGGGGCCGTTCGATCAAGGCCGAGACGCCGGGCAGATTGGGGCTGGCCTCTTCGTGTTTGCGCAATTGTATCGAGGCATGCAGCACCGAGGGGTTGGCCATCCGCACCGCCTGCCCGCGTTTGTCCGAGGCATCGACCACCGCGAGCCGCAGCATGATGCCGATCTGCGGCGCGGCAAGGCCGACGCCGGGCATCGCCTCCATCGTGTCGATCATATCGTCCCAGATCATCCGCACGGTCTCGGAAATGGTCTCGACCGGCTCGGCGGAGGCATGCAGACGGCGATCCGTATAGGGCAGGAAGGGACGGACGCTCATGCGGAATATTCGGCCTCCAGCCGGGAACGGGTGGCGGCGGTCAGATGATCGAGCGTCACCACCCCGTCCAGATGGTCGGCCTCGTGCTGCACGCAGATCGCGCCAAAGCCGGTAAAGCGGGCCTCGTGCGGCGCGCCGTCCAGCCCGGTCCAGCGCATCCGCACGGCGGCCGGGCGGGTCACTTCGGCCAGGATTCCGGGCAGCGACAGGCAGCCTTCGGCGTTGGTCAGCAGTTCATCGCCCTCAGAGCTGAGGCTGGGGTTCAGCACGACCAGCGGGCGCGGATCGCCCTCGCGCCAGGTCGGGTCCATCACGAACAGGCGCAGCAAGACCCCGACCTGCGGCGCGGCAAGGCCACGGCCCGGCGCGGCATACATCGTTTCCAGCATATCGGCGGCAAGGCTGCGCACCGCGTCGGTGACGGTATCGACCGGGGCGCAGACCTGCGACAGGCGCGGATCGGGCCAGCGCAGGATCGGCCGAACGGTCACAACCAGTCCTGAGAATGGCCAGGCCGCGCCTGCCCTTCACGCGCGCGTTCGCGTTTGAGCTTTTCCATCTTGCGGGTAATCATCTGGCGCTTGAGCGGGCCGATATAGTCGATGAACAGCTTGCCGTTCAGGTGGTCCAACTCGTGTTGCGCGCAGGTCGCCCAAAGCCCGTCGAACTGTTCTTCGTGGCTTTGCCCGTCCAGCCCCAGCCAGCGCATCCGCACCTCGGCGGGGCGGGTCACATCGGCGTATTGATCGGGGATCGAGAGGCAGCCTTCCTCATAGGTATTCAGCGCCTCGGAGGTCCAGGTGATCTCGGGGTTGACCATCACGAGCGGGTCGGGTGCGGCGGATTTGTCCTTGACGCAATCCAGCACGAACAGGCGGCGCAGCACACCGACCTGAGGCGCGGCAAGCCCCACCCCCGGCGCGTCATACATCGTCGCCAGCATGTCATCCGCCAGCCGGCGGATATCGTCATCGATCTGTGCGACGGGGTCGCAAAGCTTCTTGAGCCGCGGGTCGGGATGTATAAGGATCGAGCGTAGGGTCATGGCGGTTGATTTAGGCGATGGTGACGGTTCGCGCAATGGCATCAGAGAATGAGGACAATGTTTTGCCAAAAGCGACATTTCAGGGAGGTTGTTCCAACTAGAATATATTCCACAGAACGCTGTTCCCGGATAGAATGCCAAATCAGAACAAAAACACACACCAATCCCTGACAGGAAACCGCCCCGATGACCAAAGCCCCGAACTTTGACGAAATCATCTGCCGCCTTGGCACCCATTCCTCGAAATGGGATTGCATGGAAAGCATCTACGGCGTGCCCGCCAGTGAGGGGCTGTCGATGTGGGTCGCGGACATGGATTTTCGCCCGCCGATGGCGGTGCAACGCGCGGTTGAGGACATGACGGCGCATGGCATCTACGGCTATTTCGGCGATGACGCCGCCTATCTGGCCGCGATCCGCTGGTGGATGAAGACGCGCCACGACTGGGACGTGGAAAACGCGTGGATCTTCACCACCCATGGCCTGGTGAACGGCACCGCGCTTTGCGTCGATACCTTTACCCGACCGGGCGACCGGATCGTGCTGATGACCCCGGTCTATCACGCCTTTGCGCGGGTCATCAAAGCTGCCGGGCGCGAGGTGGTCGAGTGCCGGCTGGCAGTGCAGGACGGCCGCTACCAGATGGATTTCGACGCCTGGGAGGCGCAGATGACCGGCGCCGAAAAGATGCTGATCCTTTGTTCGCCGCATAACCCCGGCGGCCGGGTCTGGAGCCTGGACGAACTGCGCGCCGTGGCCGAGTTTTGCAAACGCCACGACCTGATCCTGGTCTCGGACGAGATCCACCACGATCTGGTGATGCCCGGTCAGCACCACACGGTCATGGCGCGCGCCGCCGAGGTGACCGAGCGGCTGGTGATGATGACCTCGACCACCAAGACCTTCAACATCGCGGGCAGCCACACCGGCAATGTCATCATCCCCGACCCGGCCCTGCGCGCAAGGTTCGCGCAGCGGATGGCCGCGATGGGGATCTCGGGCAATTCCTTCGGGATGACGATGGCGACGGCGGCCTATTCGCCCGAAGGCGCGGCCTGGCTGGACGCGCTGATCGCCTATATCGACGACAACCGAAAGGTCTTTGACGCGGGGCTCAATGCGATTCCGGGGCTGCGCTCGATGCCGCTTGAGGCGACCTATCTGGCGTGGGTCGATTTCTCGGGCACCGGCATGCCGCGCGAGGAGTTCACCGCGCGGGTCGAACAGGGCGCAAGGATCGCCGCCAACCACGGCCCCAGCTTTGGCGCGGGAGGCGAATGCTGTCTGCGCTTCAATCTGGCCACGCCGCGCGCCCGGGTGCACGAAGCGGTAAGCCGGATGCAAGAGGCCTTTGCCGATCTGCAATAGGGTCCAGGCGATGCGGCCGCGCGACGATTTCCCGGCGCAAGTGCCTCTGGTCAGGGTGGAACGCTCCGCGGGGGATATTTTTGCGAAGCTGAAACGGGCTTCATCTTCGCAAAAATATCCCCGCCGGAGGCTTCCTGTCGCCGATGACAGACGGGCCGCGGGTCAGAGGCGCGGCAGATAGGCCCGAGGGGCAAATTCATCCCGCACGAAATCGAGTGCGGCGCGGTCGGTCACGGCGGTTTCGCGTTTGACCGCGCAGATCAATTCGCCGCCGACCAGTTCAGAGGCCACGATCAGGCAGCACGACAGGTGCCGCGAGCCGTCATAAAGATCGACCAGGCCGCGCAGATGGGTCACGCGCGACGCCTCAAGCGCGAAACCGTCGCGCCAGCGGCGCAGCACCGGATAGCTATCGTCCCCGGCCTCGACCCTGAGCCGCGAGCGGCGGCGCGACTCGCGCAAGCGCGCCGCTTGCAAAGCGGCCACAACCTCTTTGGGTAGAAACTCCATCGTCTTCTCCCGTACGCCCTTCGTTCAGCATGACCACAGCCATGTGAAAATCAAGTTAACCTTTCAAATAGGTTAGGTGACATTCCGGGGGCTGCGTCGGCTGCGACGGCGGATGTTGTGCGGCGCGCCTGCGGCCTGCTAGGGTCGGCGTCGCAACCCGGAGGATATCATGCGACTTGCCGCTCTTGTCTTTGCCTTGTTTCCCCTTGCCGCGCAGGCCGACTGCGGTGGCGACTTTGGCGCCTTTGTCAAAGGGCTCAAGGCCGAGGCGGTTGCCAAGGGCCATGCCCCGGCGCAGGTCGATGCGTTTTTCAAGGGCGTTCGACAGGACGCCCGTGTGCTGAAGGCCGACCGCGCGCAAGGCGTGTTTCGCAAGACCTTCGCGGATTTCGCCAAGGCGCTTATCTCGCAAAACCGGATCACCAATGGCGCGGCCAACGGCAAGAAATACCGCGCCACCTTTGAGCGGATTGAACACGACTATGGCATCTCGCGCGGGGTCTTGCTGGCGTTCTGGGCGCTTGAGACCGATTTCGGCGCGGTGCAGGGCGATTTCAACACCCGCGACGCGCTGGTGACGCTGGCGCATGACTGCCGCCGCCCCGAGCTGTTTCGCCCGCAGATCATGGCCGCGATCGCGCTGCAAGAGCGGGGCGATTTCGACCCGACGCGCACCGAGGGCGCCTGGGCGGGGGAAATCGGGCAGGTGCAGATGCTGCCCGATGACATCTTGCGCAATGGCGTCGATGGCGACGGCGACGGGCATGTGCGGCCCAAGACCTCATCGGCGGATGCGCTGATGTCGGGGGCAAAGATGCTGTCGGGGCTGGGCTGGCGACGCAATGAGCCGTGGCTGCAAGAGATTGCCGTGCCCGAGGGGCTGGACTGGACCAGAACCGGGCTTGAGACCGAACTTTCCACCGCCGACTGGGCGCGGATGGGGGTCGTGGCGCGCGATGGCAAGCTGGCGGCGGGGATCAAGGGCTCGGTGCTTTTGCCGATGGGGCGCAAGGGACCGGCCTTCATGGTCTATCCGAATTTCCGGGTGCTGTTCGAGTGGAACAAGAGCTTTGTCTATGTGACCACGGCCGCCTATTTCGCCACGCGGCTGGAGGGCGCGCCGGCCTTTGCGCTGGGCAAGCCCGATCCGTCCTTGTCCGACGGCGATATGAAGGCCTTGCAAAAGAAGCTGGCGGCACGGGGGCATGACGTCGGCAAGATCGACGGGATCCTGGGCGCCAATACTCGTGCGGCGGTGCAAAAGGAACAGGCCCGGCTGGGCCTGCCCGCCGACGCCTGGCCGACGAAGGCGCTGTTGGGCAAGCTTTGACGCCGGCCGAGGGTTGACGCCGGCCGAGGGTTGGCGCGGGTTGGGGCGCAGTGGCGCGGGTAAGGGCGGCGCGGTTGGCAGTGGTGCCACCTGCGTTGCGGTCGCGGTCAGGGACGGGGTCGCCGGGAATGGTCAGGTTTCGCGGAAGGCGCGGTTGAAATAATCGGCGAAGGGTTTGAGCAGATAGGTCAGCGGGCTGCGTTCGCCGGTGCGGATGAACACCTCGACCGGCATGCCGGGGACCAACACCAGCCCGCCCAGCTTGTCGATTTCGCCGGGGTTCAGCACCACCTCGGCGCGGTAGTAATGCGCGTGCGTCGCCTCATCGACCAGCGCGTCGGCCGAGACCCGGCTGATCTGGCCAAAGACCTCGGGCGTGGTGCGGCTGGCAAAGGCCGAAAAGCGCAGCGTGACGGGCTGGCCGACCGAAACCTCATCCACGTTGATCGTCTGGATCTGCGCACCGATCACCAACGGGCGGTCTTGTGGCACGAGATACAGCACCGGTTCGGCCGGGCGCACGACCGAGCGCGGCGTGGTCACCGCCATCGCATGGACCAGCCCCGAGACCGGGGCGCGCAGGTCCAGACGGTCGATCTGACCGGAAAGCGCGCGGCGGCGTTCGGCCAGCTCCAGCTCGCGGTAGCCGATCTCGCGCAGTTGCGTTTCGGCCTCTTCGCGCCGGGCCGACGACAGGCGCAGGCTTTCAAGGTCGATCTCGGTCAGCTTGCCCTCGGCCTGCGCGCGCGCGGCGGCCAGTTCGCCGACCTGACCGGCCAGCGAGGCTGCCTCGCGTTCCAGCGCGAGCACCCGGCTGGACTGCGCCAGACCCTTTTCCAGCAGGCTGCGCTGATCGGTCAATTCACGCTGGATCAACGCCTCTTGCGACGCCAGCGCGACAAGCTGGGCATTGATGCCGGTGATCTGGCTTTGCGTCTGGTCCGAGCGTTTGCCCAATTGTTCCAACGTCTTGGCCTGCGTTTCGTTGCGTGCGACGAACAGCCGTTGCTGGCCGTCGATCAGGTCGGCGATGTCGGGGTCGCGCGCCGCCTCGGTCAGCACCGGCGGGAACGAGATGTGCGGCGCGTCCACCCGTTCGGCCTCGAGTCGGCCACGGCGGGCGAGAATCTCGAAGAACTGGCCTTCGACGATCGACAGTTCAGAGCGCAGCATCTCGCCGTCGAGCCGGATCAGCGGGTCGCCCGCCGCCACCAGATCGCCGTCATGGACAAGGATTTCAGCGACCACGCCGCCGTCGGGGTGCTGCACCACCTGCCGGTTCTGTTCGACCTCGACCTGACCCGAGGCCACGACCGCGCCGGAGATCGAGCTGAGGTTGGCCCAAAGGCCAAAGCCGCCCACCAGCACGGTGACGGCCGCAAGCCCGGTCAGGATCGGGCCACGGGCGGACCATTTCTGCGCGTTCATGCGACACCTCCGGGACCGGCGTTGCGGGCGATGTCGCCGGCATTCTGCACCATGGATTTCAACACCTCGTCACGCGGCCCGAAGGCGCGGCGCAGGCCGCCATCCAGCACCATCAGCGTATCGCATTCGGCAATCGCGGCGGGGCGATGCGCCATGATAAGCACCCCGCCGCCGACCGATTTGATCGCCCGGATCGCGGTATTCAGCGCCTGGCTGCCCTCGTTGTCGAGGTTGGCGTTGGGCTCATCCAGCACCAGCAGCACCGGGTCGCCATAAAGCGCGCGGGCCAGACCGACGCGCTGGATCTGGCCACCCGACAACCGCCCACCAGCCTGGGTGACGCGGGTGTCATAGCCGTCGGGCAGATCAAGGATCATCTGATGCGCGGCGGCGCGTTTGGCCGCCTCGACAACCTTTTCGGCGTCGGGGGCGGCCGACAGCCGGGCGATGTTTTCAGCGATGGTGCCGTCAAACAGCGTCACCCGCTGCGGCAGATAGCCGACCAGCGCACCCAGCACATCGGGGTCATATTGATCGAGCGTCGCGCCATCCAGCCGAAGCTGCCCGCCGGCAGGCCGCCAGACCGCGCAGACCGCCCGCGCCAACGTCGATTTGCCCGCGCCCGAGGGGCCGATCACGCCCATCGCCTCGCCGGGGTTGAGGGTAAAGGACACCATCCGCAGGCTGGCGATCTGTTGGCCCGGTGGCACCACGGTCAACTGGTTGGCCTCGAGCAGCGCACGGGGGCGCGGCAGGGCGGTGCGCGGCGCCTCGGCCGGCGTGGACGACAGCAACACCGCCAGGCGCGCCCAACCCTCTTGCGCCCGCCCGACCATCGACCAGCCGCCGATCACCTGTTCCACCGGCGCCAGCGCCCGCCCCATCAGGATCGAGGCGGCGATCATCGCGCCCGGCGTCAACTCGGAGCGCAGCACGAGCCAGGCCCCCAGCGCCAGCATCGCCGATTGCAGGAACAGCCGGAACGTCTTGGTGAAAACCGCGAAGGCGCCGCTGAGATCGGTCGCGCTGACCGCCTCGGACAGGGCCCGCCCGCGGGCGATCTGCCAGCGCGCAAAGCTGGTGCCACGCATGCCCAGCGCCTGAATCAGTTCAGCCTCGTCGCGCAGCTGATCCGACATCCGGTCGGCCATCAGCCCGGCCCCCGAGGCGCGCTGCAACGGCGCACGGGTCATCGACTGATTCATCAGCGTCACCACGATCAGGATCACCCCGCCCGCCACCGCCAGCCAGCCCAGCCAGAGGTGAAAGAAGAACACCGCCGCCAGAAACATCGGCGCCCAGGGCAGATCGAACAGCGCCATCAGCACCGGCGAGGCCAGCATCTTTTGCACCGCCTCAAGATCGCGCAGCCCCGCCATCGCCACCGGATCATTGGGGTAAAGCGCGGTGCGCCGGATCACCGCGCCGAACACCCGCGCCTCGAGCCGCGCCTGAAACCGCGCACCGACCCGGGCCATCACCCGGTTGCGCACCAGATCCAGCACACCCATCATCAGGAACAGGAACATCACCAGCACAAACAGCGCCGTCAGCGTCTCCTCCGAGCGGCTGCCCAGAACCCGGTCATAGATCTGCAACATGAACAGCGGCCCGGTCAGCATCAGGAAGTTCACGAAGGCCGAAAACAGCGCCACCGACCAGTAAAGCTGCCGGCTGTCGCCGCGCGCCGCGCGCAATTCAGCCAGACCCTTGGCCGTGTCGGGGTGTTTCATACGGGGCTCCTCAGCTTTGGATGCCGAATAATTGCCGATGCAGGTTAAAATACCCTGTCTTGCCTTGTCACCATCGCTGTCGCCAACTATTCGTTTGCACTGGCCGTGTTGGAATGTGTGACGACTTCTGGCATTGTTGTCACGACACTTAGCACTGACGTCAGGATTTACCTTGCAGCGTTTCTTGCCCTTTCCCGCATCGACGTCAGGCCGAGTGCGCACGGCGCTTGCGGCCTTTGCCCTGCTTGGTCTTGGCGCGTGCTCGACGGCGCAGCCGGGGGTCGAGTTTTCCGACCCCTATGAGGCGCAAAACCGCAAGGTGCATGATTTCAACGTCGCCTTTGACAAGGCCCTGTTCTCGAAGTCAGACGACACTGAAAAGAAATCCGGCATTCCCGCGCCGGTGTTGCGCACGGTTTCCAACTTTGGCGGCAACCTCGGGCTGCCGGGCAAGGTGCTCAACTCGGTGCTGCAAGGGCGGCCGGAGCCGGCGGTAAAGAACACCTTCCGCTTTCTGGTCAACAGCACGCTGGGGCTGGGCGGGATCTTTGATCCGGCGAGCTCGTCCTTCGGGCTGCCGGAAACCGACACCGATTTCGGCGAAACGCTGCATGTCTGGGGTGCCAGCGAAGGCGCCTATCTGGAGCTGCCGATTCTGGGCCCCTCGACCGAGCGTGACGCGGCCGGCAAGGTGGTCGATCACCTGATCGATCCGCTGGGCTTCATCCTGCCCCGACCCGAGTCAACCTATGTCACCGGCGCCAAGATCGCCTCAAAAGTCAGTGATCGGCTGCGCTTTGGCGATACTGTTGATTCCATCTTGCATGAAAGTGCGGATAGTTATGCCCAGACCCGCCTGCTCTACCTGCAAAACCGACGGTTCGAGTTGGGAATGGAGACAACGACAGATGCAGATGCCTATGATCCCTACGAAGACCCCTATGGCCCATGAACCCACACGGCGCGGCTTTGTCGCACTGGCGGCCGGGGCGGTGGCACTGGCTGCCGCACCGCAACGCGCCTTTGCGCTCAACGATGCCGAGGCCCGCACCCTGATCAACTCCGCGCTTGGCGAGGTCAACGCGGCCATCGACTCGGGCAAGCAGGGTGCTGCGCTTTATGCCGCCTTCGACCAGATCTTCGTGCGCTACGCCGATGTCAATGTCATCGCCCGCAGCGCGTTGGGCGTGGCCGCGCGCCAGATCTCTGCGGCGCAGATGAAAGCCTATGTCCCGGCGTTCCGTGGCTATATCGCGCGCAAGTATGGTCGCCGTTTTCACGAATTCGAGGGTTCACACTTTGAAATAACTGGCGCCCGGGTGGTGAAGTCCTTCTACGAGGTCAAATCCATCGCCTACATGAAGGGCGAGGCCCCGTTCGAGGTGCTGTGGCATGTGTCCGACAAATCCGGCAAGGATCTGTTTTTCAACATCATCATCGAGGGCGTCAACATGCTCGCCTCGGAACGCACCGAGATCGGCGCGATGCTGGACCGGCGCAAGGGCAATATCGACGGGTTGATTGCCGACCTCAAGACCGCAGGCTGACACCGGCGACCTGCAAGAAAACCGCGGCCCGGTTTCAGCTTCGTTGAAATATCCCCGCCGGAGGCTTTGCTGTCGGCGGCGGGATCGCTCCGCGGGGGATATTTCTGCGAAGCTGAAACCGGGCTCAGTTCCCCCTCAGCGTGCCCAGAACCTCTTGCAAGATCCGTTCGGCAAGATCCTGTTCCTTTTGCGGCGCGACCTCGGGGTATGGTGGCGCGCTTTTGGTCGTCTGGCCCGAATAGACCGGCGCGGTGGCGCGCCACTCGGACGGGTCGGCCTTGGGCAGCGGATGCGGTTCAAGCCCGTCTTCGACCCGCGTCATCACGGCTTGCCAGATCTCGGCCGGAAGACCGCCGCCGGTGACGCCGCTCAGCGGGGTGTTGTCGTCATAGCCCAGCCAGACGCCGGTCACATAATCGGCGGTAAAGCCGATGAACCAGGCATCGCGCGCAGCCTGGGTGGTGCCGGTCTTGCCCGCCACTTCGCGGTTCGGCAGTCGGGCGCGGGTGCCGGTGCCGTGGTCGATCCCCTGGGTCATCATATAGGTCAGTTCGCGCGCCGCGCGTTCGGAAATCACCCGCTCGCCAATGCCGCCGGTCTGTTCGATCAGCGGCTGATCCTCGCCCTTCAGGCGCAGCTCGACCAGCCCGTAGGGCCGCACCGACGAACCGCCATTCAGGATGCCGGCATAGGCGCCGGTCATTTCAAGCAGGGTCGATTCCGACACCCCGAGCGCCACCGCCGGACCCGCCGCCAGATCCGAGGCGAAACCGAAATCGGCGGCGACCTTGCGCACCGCGTCGCGGCCCGCCGCTTCGGAGACGCGCACGGTGGCGGTGTTGATCGACTGCGCCAGCGCCTCGGTCAGCGTCACCGGCCCCTTGTAGGTCTTGGAGTAGTTCTGCGGCGACCACGGCCCCGAGCCCTTGACGTTGATCGTCAGCGGCGCGTCCTCGACAATGGTGTCGGGCGTGTAGCCCAGATCAAGGGCGGCGGCATAAACGAAGGGCTTGAACGTCGAGCCGGTCTGCCGACGGGCCTGCGTCGCACGGTTGAAGGCGCCCGAGACCTTGGACTGGCGGCCGCCAACCATCGCCCGGACCGCGCCATCGGCCGACATCACGATCACCGCCGCCTCGGCCTTGGAGCCATCTTTCACCTTTGAGTCGAAAACGTCGGCCAGGGCGGTTTCGGCGGCCTTTTGCAGCCGCTGATCCAGCGTGGTGTGGATGATCACGTCCTCGGTGGTTTCGGTGGTCAGAAAGCCGGGGCCGCTGTCCATCACCCAATCGGCAAAATAGCCGCCGGCGCGCGCCTGCGCCGCCGCCGATAGCTGCGCCGGGTGGGCCTTGGCCTCGGCGTGCTGGGCGGCGGTCAGATAGTTCTGTTCGCGCATCAAGGCCAGCACCATCCCCGCCCGGTCCTGACTGCGTTGCAGGTTCGAGGTCGGCGCATAGCGTGACGGCGCCTTCAAGAGCCCGGCCAGCATCGCCGCCTCGGCGGCATTCACATTGGCCGCCGATTTGCCGAAATAGCGCTGCGAGGCGGCCTCAAAGCCGCGCGCGCCGGCGCCCATATAGGCGCGGTTCAGGTAGATCGTCAGGATCTCGTTCTTGGAATACTTGAATTCCATCGCCAGCGCGAAGGGGATCTCTTTGATCTTGCGCTTGACCCCGCCCGAGCGGCAGTCGTCCTCATAAGCGGCCTCGGTCTTCCACTTTTTCGGGTCATAGGGCACGCCAAGGCAGAGCAGTTTGGCGACCTGCTGGGTGATGGTCGAGCCGCCGTTGCCCTCAAGCGGGCCGCGCCCCTCGGACAGGTTGATCCGCACCGCCGAGGCAATGCCGCGCGGGCTGACGCCAAAGTGGCTGAAAAAGCGCCGATCCTCGGTGGCGACGACCGCATCCTTGAGAAACGGCGAGACATTCTCGGCGGTAATCTGGCCGCCAAAGGTTTCGCCGCGCCAGGCGTAGACCTTGCCGTCGCGGTCCAGAAGCGTGACCGAGCCGCGTTGACGCGCATCGAGCAGCGTCGAGACCTCGGGCATCTGCGAATAAAAGTAGAAGGTGGCCAGCCCGAGGATCAGCGCCGTGATCGCGCCGACCCGCCAGCCGATGCCCCAGATCATCCGCCAGACCAGCCGGGCAAGGCCCAGAAACGCCCCGACCACAAGCCCATGACGGCGCGGCGCACGACGCGGCCGTGCCGGCTTGCGCCCACCACCCGAGCCGCCGCCCGAACCTTTGCCCGAGGCTTTTGCCTTGGGTCGCGGCGCTGCCGCCGCTGCTGAATACCGCTTGTCCGCTACCAGCGGCCCTCGCCGCCCGCCCGAACGTCCGCCTGTCTGCGCCATGTGCTGACCCGACCCGATTGCCTGTTGTTTTGCGGGGCACCCTACACGCCGAAAGCCGCCTTGTGGAGCGCGATTAGGTAACGATTCGGTTTGTGGGGCGCCTAATTTTTCATCGCCGCCCGTTGTTTGTGCAAATTTTGTGCATTCAAGCGGCAAAATCGCCTCCTTCCCTGCTTTGGTTTTCTTGTGCTGCACCTGCGAAGGGGGCCTTCTGTGCAGGTGCGGCGCCAGAGATCGGCGTCAGGGGATGCTGACAGAGGAAGGGACGACGACGTGAAACTCATCATTGCAGCAATCAAACCGTTCAAGCTTGAGGAGGTCCGCGAGGCGCTGACCGGCATCGGCGTGCGCGGCATGATGGTGACCGAGATCAAGGGCTTTGGCGCGCAGTCGGGCCACACCGAGATCTACCGCGGCGCAGAATACGCGGTGAATTTCGTGCCCAAGGTGAAGCTGGAGATCGTGGTGGCGGATACGCTGGCCGACGAGGTCGTGGACACGATCCTGAAGGCCGCGAAGACCGACAAGATCGGCGATGGCAAGATTTTCGTGCTCGACGTGGCGCAGGCAGTGCGCGTGCGGACGGGCGAAACCAACGACGACGCGCTGTGACGCGGTGGCATCAGGGGACCAGAAACAGATGAAGAACCTTAGCAAATTGACCGGGCTGGCGGCGCTGTTGGCCGCCTCTGCCCTGCCTGCGATGGCGCAAGAAGCCGCCCCCGTCGCCGCCGAAGCGGTGGCCGAAACCGCCGCGGCGGTAATCGACAAGGGCGATGTGGCGTGGATGATGACCTCGTCGCTACTGGTGCTGTTCATGATCATTCCGGGGCTGTCGCTGTTTTACGGCGGCCTTGTGCGCACCAAGAACATGCTGTCGGTGCTGATGCAGTGCACGATGATTGCCGCCGTGGTGATGGTGATCTGGGTGCTTTACGGCTATTCCTTTGCCTTCGGGGGCGGCACATCGCCGTTCTGGGGCGGTCTGGGCAAGCTGTTCCTGTCGGGCGTGACGATGGACTCGACCGCGGCGACCTTTACCGACGGGGTGGTGCTGCCGGAATATGTGTTCATCGCCTTCCAGATGACCTTTGCGGCGATCACCCCGGCGCTGTTCATCGGCGCCTTTGCCGAACGGATCAAGTTCTCGGCGGTGATCGTGTTCACCATCATGTGGGTTTCGGTGATCTACTTCCCGATCGCCCATATGGTGTGGGATGGCGCGGGGCTGATCTTCAACATGGGCGCAATCGACTTTGCCGGCGGCACCGTGGTGCATATCAACGCCGGTGTCGCGGCGCTGATGGCCTCGATCGTGATCGGGCCGCGCATCGGGCTGGGCAAGGACATGATGGCGCCGCACTCGATGACGCTGACCATGGTGGGCGCGGCGATGCTGTGGGTCGGCTGGTTCGGCTTCAACGCCGGGTCCAATCTCGAGGCGACGGCCAATGCGACGCTGGCGATGATCAACACCTTCGTGGCGACCGCCGCCGCGATCCTGAGCTGGACCGCCGTCGAAGCGTTGACCCGCGGCAAGGCCTCGGGTCTGGGGGCGGCCTCGGGGCTGGTGGCCGGTCTGGTGGCGATCACCCCGGCCTGTGGCACCACCGGCCCGGTGGGCGCGATCGTGCTGGGGCTTGCCGTTTCGCCGGTGTGCTTCTTCTTTGTCACCACGATCAAGTCGAAGTTCGGCTATGACGACAGTCTGGATGTGTTTGGCGTGCACGGCGTCGGCGGCATCATCGGCGCGATCGGCACCGGCATCCTGTGCGCCCCGGCGCTGGGTGGCACCGGCTTTGTGGTCGAGGCCGGCACCATGGCGGCGCAGGTCGCAGCCCAGATCAAGGCGGTCGCCATCACCCTGCTGTGGAGCGGTATCGGGTCGTTGATCCTGCTTTACATCACCAAGGCGGTGGTCGGGCTGCGGGTCTCGTCCGACGACGAGCGTCAGGGTCTGGATCTGACCTCGCACGGCGAAAGCGCCTACCACATGTAACCGGCGCAAGACCGGAACACGGCGAAGGCCCGAGGAAACCCTCGGGCCTTTTGCATCAGTCCGGGTGCGCCGGGGCCGGCGCGGTGGCGATGCCCGGCTTGCGCAGCAGCAACGCCAGCGGAATCGCCGCCAGTGTCACCAGCATCATCGCCTTGAAATCGTTGACATAGGAAATCATCAACGCCTGAATGTTCACCATCCCGTCAAGCTGCATCAACAACCCGGTGGACCCGAGGCTACCGGGCGGCAACAGGGCCGTCAGATTGGGGTTGAACGGGCTGATGGCGGTCGACAGCTCGGCATGGTTGATCTGCACATTGCGCGTCAGCAACAGCGTGACGATGGAAATGCCGATCGACGAGCCGATATTGCGCACGAGGCTGAACAGGCTGGTCGCATCGCCGCGATAGCGCGGGTCCAGCGTGGCAAAGGCCACCGCCGTCAGCGGCACGAACACGAAGCCCAGCCCAAAGCCCTGCACCAGCCCCGAAGTGATGATGATCGTCGCATCCATCTGCGGCGTGAAGCTGGTCATCATCCACAGGCTCAGCGCGGTCAACAGCAGGCCCAGCACCACCAGCTTGCGCGGGTCGACCACCCGCATCAGTTTGCCCGCCGCGATCATCGTCACCATCGTGCCGACGCCGCGCGGTGCCATGACCATGCCGGTGGTCATCACCGGGTAGTTGAAGATCACCGACAGCATCGGCGGCAGCAAGGCAAGGCTGGCCAGAAGAATGATCCCAACCACAAAGATGAACACCAGCCCGGTCAGAAAGTTGCGGTCGGCAAACATCTGCGGGTCCAGAAACGGCTTTGGACTTTGGCCGATATGGATCACGAAGACCCAGAACCCGGTGATCGACAGCACCAGCTCGGTCCAGATTTCGGCGCTCGAGAACCAGTCCACCTCGGCGCCGCGATCCAGCATCAGCTGCAACGCGCCGACCCCCAGAGCCAGCATCCCGAAGCCGAAAAAGTCGAACTTGCGGATCCGCCGGGCCATATGCGGCAGGTAGGCCGAGCAGCCCAGAAAGGCGATGATCCCGACCGGCAGGTTGATGAAGAACACCCAGCGCCAGTTGAAGCTTTCGGTCAGCCAGCCGCCCAGTGTCGGGCCGATGATCGGCCCCACCATGATCCCCGCGCCCCACATCGCCATCGCCGAGCCGTGGCGTTCGCGCGGGTTGATATCCAGCAGGAACGTCTGCGACAGCGGCACGATGGCGGCGCCAAACACGCCCTGCGCCATGCGAAACAGCACCATCGTCTCAAGGCTCCAGGCGACGCCGCACAGCATCGAGGTCAGCACGAACCCCGCCACCGACACCAGAAACACCTCTTTGCGGCCAAACCGTTCCGACAGCCAGCCCGACAGCGGCGTGACGATGGCGGCGGCCACGATATACGAGGTCAGCACCCAGTTGATCGTGTCCTGCGAGGCGCCAAGGTCGGCGCGCATCGAGGGCAGGGCGACGTTGGCGATGGTGGTATCGAGCACCTGCATGATCGTCGCCAGCATCACCGCAAGCGTAATCAGGCCCCGGTGCGGAACCTCCATGTGATCGGATGCGGCGGCAGTCATTTGCTGGTGCCCGTCCCGGCATGGGCCAACAGCCCGTCCAGATGGCTGGCCTGCCCGGTATCAACCTTGACCGAGGCCGACAGACCTGAACGCAGCCCCTCGGCGTCGCCAACCCCATCAAGCCGCAGCCGCACCGGCACGCGTTGCGTGACCTTGACCCAGTTGCCGGTCGCGTTCTGCGCGGGCAGCAGCGAGAACTCGGCCCCCGTCCCGGCGCCGATCGCCTCGACGGTGGCGCCAAAAGTGCGGCCCGGCATCAGGTCGAACTCGATCTCGGCGTGCTGACCCGGGGTCATCGCGGTGATCTGGGTTTCCTTGAAATTCGCATCGACCCACGAATCGCCGGTCTCCACCAGCGAAAACAGCGCCGAACCGGCGGCGACGAACTGCCCCGGCTTGAACGAGGCGGCCTGATAGATCACCCCATCGGCGGGCGCGTGAACGGTGGTCAGCGTCAGGCTGTAAAGCGCCGTGTCGCGCGACACCAGCGCGGCCTGCACCGTGGGGTGGCTGTCGGTTTCGATGTCCGGCTCGCCGCCCAGCGCGGAAAGCGCCGCCGCCACCGAAAGCCGCGCCGTGGCCAGCGCCTCATCGGCCTTGGCCGAGTCGTGACGGGCCTTGTCAAGCGCCGCCGAGGTTGCCGCACCGCGCCCGGTCAGCGAAATCTGCCGGGTCAGTTCGGACGCCTGATAGCTGGCCTCGTTGGCGGCGATCTTTTCTTGCGCCAGCGTCACCTCATAGGCCGCGCGAAGCTGGTCCACCCCCATCCGCGCCTGCGCCAGCGCGGCCTCGGCCTGCGACAGCGCCAGATTGTAGGGCTCGGGGTCGACCTGAAACAGCACATCGCCCGCCGCCACGGTCTGCGAGTCCGCGATCGAGACACTGACCACGCGCCCCGAAATATCCGAAGCGACCGAGATCCGCGCCTGATGCAGCGCGGCGTTTTCGGTGCTCTCATAGCGCCCGCCCGACAGCCAGAAGGCCAACCCACCGGCGACCAGCAGCAATGGCAGCGACGCCATCAGCAGGCGGCGCGGGCGCTTCGGCGCGGCGGCGGGGGGCGCGGACGGGGCCGAGGTCAGCGCCGGGGAAGGGACCGGGGTAGCGGCCGGGATCGCGGTTTGGATCTGGGTTTTCGGTTCAGCGGACATTTGCGGCCTCGTCATGGGCAAGAGAACAGGGCGTCTCGCCCGGTTCAGAAAGATTGGACACGATGGTGCGCAGCGCGCCCATCAGGGTTTGGCGGGTCTCGGGCGACAGCCCGGCCAGCGCCTGCGCATAGACCACCTCGGCCAAGTCACGCGCTTCTTCAAAGGTTTTCAATGACTTGTCAGTTGGAACCACGATCCGGGCCCGGCGATCCGTGGGGTCGGCGTCACGCGTGACCCAGCCGCCTTCGACCATCCGGTCGATCAGCCGCGACACCGAGATCGGCTCGATTTCAAGCCGTTCGGCCAGCCGCGCCTGACTGGCGCGACCCGCGCGCAGCACATGCACCAACGCCCGCCACTGGGCGGAGGTCAGCCCCAGATCAGCGGCGCGCGCCTCGAATCGACGCCGCACCAGACGGGTCGCATCATGCAGTAAAAAGCCCAAGGAATCGGTTCCGTGTTTCATCGGACCGAAATATGATAAGCATGCTTATCTTTTCAAGAGAAATCTGAACCTATCCGTTCAAATTCCCGCGTCGATGATCGCCTGCGCCAGAATCGGCACGCTTTGCGCGTTCAACCCGGCGATGTTCAGGCGACTGTCGCCGACCATGTAGATGCCGTTTTTCACCCGCATCTGTTCAACCTGTTCGGGGCTTGCGCCAAGCCGCGAGAACATGCCGCGATGCGCCGCGATAAAGCCGAAACGATCAGAGTTCGACAGGCGCTTCAGCTCGGCGGCAAGGCTTTCGCGCAGGCTCAGCATGCCCAGCCGGACCTCCTCCAGTTCCGCCTGCCAATCGGCACGCAGCACCGGATCGGTCAGGATCATCGTCACAAGGCGCGCGCCATGGTCGGGCGCAAAGGAATAGGTCTGCCGGTTGAGATAAGCCAGCGCACCCTGCGTCAGATCGCGCGTCGCCGGATCGCCCAGCACCATCAGGATGCCGGTGCGTTCGCGGTAGATGCCGAAGTTCTTTGAGCACGACGCCGCGATCAGCACCTCGGGCAGGCGGTTTGCGATCAGGCGGGTGCCGGCGGCGTCTTCCTCAAGCCCGTCGCCAAAGCCCTGATAGGCAAGGTCGATCATCGGCACGGCGCCCTTGGCGGCCAGAAGGTCCGCCACCGCGCCCCATTGCGCCAGCGTCAGATTGGCGCCGGTCGGGTTATGGCAGCAGCCATGCAGCAGCACGACATCGCCCGGCTTGACTGCATCAAGATCGGCCATCATCGCGGTAAAATCGACCGCGCGCGTGGCGCTGTCGAAATAGCGGTAAAGCTTGTAGTCCTGTTTCATGAACGACAGGATCGACAGGTGGTTCGGCCAGGTCGGGTCCGACACCCAGATCGTGCAGCCGGGGTTGGCCATACGGGCCAGCTCGAACCCCTGACGGCAGGCGCCAGTGCCACCGACCGTGGCCAGCGCCGCAAGTCGTTCGGCCGGATAGCCGGCGCCCAGCACCAATTCCGCCATCGCGGCGTGATAGGCCGGTTCACCCGCCAGCGCGGTATAGGTCTTGGAAGTTTCGGTTTCCCAAAGCTGCTTTTCGGCGGCCTTGACCGCGCGCATCACCGGCGTCAGGCCGGTCGCGTCTTTGTAGACCCCAACACCAAGGTCGATCTTGTCGGCACGCGGATCGGCCTTGAACTGGCCCATCAGGGCAAGGATCTTGTCGACGGATTGCGGTTTGAGGTTGCTGAGCATCAGGCTTCTCCGGTTGCGATCTTCAGGTCGTTATACATGCCCCACTCGGCCCAGGCGCCGTCATAAACGGCATGGCGGCGGTGGCCGGTGCGTTCCAGCGCCAGCGCCAGCATCGCGGCATTGACGCCCGAGCCGCAGCTGGTGATCGCCGGCTTGTCGAGGTCGACCCCGGCCGCGGCAAAGACTGCGCGCAGATCATCGGGCGATTTCATCGTGCCGTTGGCGGCCAGGAGATCGCCAAAGGGCACGTTCTTCGAGCCGGGAATATGGCCCTGACGCAGGCCGGGACGCGGTTCGGGGTCGCGACCGATAAAGCGGCCATGGGCGCGGGCGTCGATGATTTCATGATCGCGCAGCTTTGCGGCACGGGCCACCTGGGTGACATCCTTGACCAGATGCGCCTGCCGCTGCACGGTGATGTGGCGGTCGCGCATCAGCGGCGGCATATCCTCGGTCGGGCGGCCTTCGGCCACCCATTTCGGCAAGCCGCCGTCCAGCACGGCAATGTCGGTCTTGCCCATCAGGCGAAAGGTCCACCAGACCCGCGGCGCCGAAAAGATCCCGGCCTGATCGTAGACCACGACCTGATGCCCGTCGCCCACCCCCATCGCCCGCATCCGGCTGATGAACTTTTCGACCGGGGGGGCCATATGCGGCAAGGCCGAGCGGCTGTCAGAGATCTCGTCGATGTCAAAAAACCGCGCGCCGGGGATATGCGCGGCACTATAGCCCGCCTGCGCGTCGATCCCCATTTGTGGCAGGAACCACGAGCCATCGAGAACCCGCAGATCGGGATCTTTCAGATGCGCCTCCAGCCAATCGGTGGAAACCAGAGTTTTGGGGTCGTCCATGGCCATTGCGCGCCCTCCGTTTGCCCTGTTTCCTTAGCCGGGACCGGGGGGCAAGGGCAAGGCCGGATCGGCCCGAAGGGCAGAGGCCGGCCGCGATACGCCCGGCCCCACCGCAAACGTCAATCCCGGATCAGCGGGCCATGGCACCCTTGATCACGCCGACAATCGCCAGCAGCACGCCGCCACCGACGCCACCCGAGGCAACCGAACCGAGGATCGAGCCGATATCCAGCCCGCCGCCCGCGCCGCCCGCGCCGGCCACCGCACCCGCGCCCAGCATGCCCAAGAGCTTGGCCCCAAGCCCGCCGCCGAGGATCCCGACGATCGAATTGCCAAGCGTGCCGAGGCTGAGATTCTTCATCACGGCACCGGCGATATTGCCGCCCGCCGCGCCGGACAAAAGCCCGATGATAAGTTGTTCCATGATACTCGTCCTTTTCCCCAAGGCCTTTTGCACACGTCAGGCGGGCGGCCCCGGACACCACCGACAGGACAGAATGTCGCATGATCCGGCCTTGTTGGCAAAGGTTAACGGGGGGCTTTGTTCTTTGTGCGGGGCGGGCGGAGCCGCCTTGGGCGGGCCTAGAAGCCCTGCTTCATCAGCCGGGATTTTTGCCGGTCCCAATCACGCTTGGCCTCGGTCGCGCGTTTGTCGGCCAGCTTCTTGCCCTTGGCGATGCCAAGCTTGATCTTGACCGTGCCGCGGTCGTTGAAATACATCACCAAAGGCACGATCGTCATGCCGTCGCGCCCGATCGCACTCCACAGTCGCGACAATTCCTTGCGCGATACCAACAACTTGCGGCGGCGGCGCTCGTCATGCCCGAAAACGCCCGCCTGTTTATAGGCGGCGATATAGCTGTTGATCAGCCACAGTTCACCGTTTTCAACATTGGCATAGCTTTCGGCGATATTCGACTGCCCGACCCGCAGCGATTTCACCTCGGAGCCGAGCAGCATGATCCCGGCCTCGAGATCGCTCTCGATGGCGTAGTCGAACCGCGCCCGGCGGTTTTCGGCGATCACTTTGGAATTGGGGTCTGATTTCTTGGCCATGGCCTGCCCGAGATAGTGCCCCTGCCCGCCCATGTCCAGATGCGCCGGGGCTTGACCGCGCGCCCTGCCACGCGGTAGCCGCGCATAAAAGAGGTTTCCATGTTCATTCAGATTGTCCTTGGCTCTGGCCTGATGATCCTGTCGATCCTGATTGCCGGTCTGTCGGCCTGGGCGATGGAGGCGCTGTTCGCGCGGTTTCATGTCTGGCTGATCCATGAACCGCAGCGCCCCAAACTGATGCTGGTGGTGCTGGTGGCGGCGGTCTGGGTGCTGGGCATGGTCACTGCCGGGGTCTGGATCTGGGCGCTGGCGTTTCACGCGCTGGGGATTTTCGTGACGATGGAGGCGGCGGTCTATTTCGCGCTCGTGTCCTTCACGACGCTGGGCTACGGCGACATTCTGCTGCCGCATCAGTGGCGGATCCTGGGCGGGATGGCGGCGGCGAACGGGCTGTTGAACATCGGCTTGTTGACCGCGCTTCTGGTCGAGGCGCTGCGCCATATTCGTCTGGGTCAGGTCGAGCACCGCAAGTCGAAGAAAACCGGTTAGGCCGGGCGCGGGGGGCAGGGGCGCCTCCGGCGGGAGTATTTCAGCCAAAAAGAAGCTAGTTGAAAAACCCCATCGCCCAAGGCGCGACAAGCGCGGTCAGCACTGCGTTCAGCCCCATGCCGATACCGGCAAAGGCGCCTGCGGTTTCGTGCACCTGAAAGGCGCGCGCGGTGCCGATGCCATGCGCCGCCACACCCACAGCAAAGCCGCGGGCGCGCCAGTCGGTCAAGCCGAGCGCATTCAGCAAGGGCGTCGCGATGACCGCGCCAATGATGCCGGTCAAGAGCACCAGAACCGCCGTCACGGTGGGCGCGCCACCCATCGCCTCGGAGATGCCAATGGCCACCGGGGCGGTGGCGGATTTCGGCGCGAGCGAGGCCAGGACCGACGGCTCGACCCCCATCGCCCAAGCAATGGCCAGCGCGCTGAAGACCGCGGTGAACGAGCCTGCGAGCAGCGCCGCAAGCATTGGCAGGGCCGCGCGGCGCACCGCGCGCAGATTGCCATACATCGGCACCGCCAGTGCCACGGTGGCCGGGCCGAGCATGAAGTGAACGAATTTCGCGCCTTCAAAATAGGCCGGATACGCGGTTCCGGTGCTCCACAGGACCAGTGCCAGCACCAGCACCGCGATCAGCACCGGATTGATGAAGGGCTGCCGCCCCGAGGCCCGAAAGGCGATGTCTCCGACCCAATAGGCCAGAAGCGTGGCGGTCAGCCACAAGAGCGGCTCGCGCGAGAGGTAGCTCCAGATCAAGGCGGCGTCAGTCATCGGCCCGGTTCCCGGTCAACCGCGCGACGGCGGCGAAGGTCAGCGCCCCGACGGCGATCGCCGCCGCCGTCGAGACCAGAAGCGCCAGCGCCAGCGCCAGCCCATCGGCGCGCAGCACCCCCATATGGGCGACCACCCCGACCCCGGCGGGCACGAACAGAAGCGACAGATGCGCCAGCAATCCCTGCGCGGTCGGGCGCACCATCGCGGCCAGACCGGGCACCAGCCCAAAGGCCGCCAGAAGCCCGACCATGCCCAGAACCGGCCCCGGAAGGGTCAGGCCAAGGCCGCGCGCGACGACCTCTCCGGCAAGTTGGAACAGCAAGATGGTGGCAAGGGCGGGGATCATGGCGGCCTCCGGGCGGGGTTTCGCGCCACGCTAGGGCAAAGCCCGGCAAAGCAAAAGGGCGGCCCGGTGCACCCGAACCGCCCCTCCGTGCCGCTGGCTTGAAACGCCGCCGAAACCGACGCTTTCCCGGGGGCTACCGATCGGCGCCGCAGTCACCGTTCCACCTCCAACCGGCGGCAAGGTGCCGGGTTTGGGGCAGTCCGTCAAGCCAGTCAAACGACCGGCATGCCCGTTTGTGCGGTTCGGGTATCGGGTGCGCCCGCTGCGGCAGCAGAAGGCAAATTTACCGCAAAATACCACATATCTTGTGGATAAGACGCCAGCAAACGCCAGATGAGGGGGTCTTTGATTGACAGACGCGCCCAAGCGGCCAAAGATTTCAGACCCACAGGAATCACCCAAGGTCCAAAATTGCGGTTTTCCCGACTTCGCCTCAACGGTTTCAAGAGCTTCGTGGACCCCACGGATCTGGTGATCCATGACGGGCTGACCGGGGTTGTCGGGCCGAACGGCTGCGGCAAGTCGAACCTGCTTGAGGCGCTGCGCTGGGTGATGGGCGAAAATCGCCCCACCGCGATGCGCGGCGACGGCATGGAGGATGTGATCTTTGCCGGCGCCGCGACCCGTGGCGCGCGCAACTTTGCCGAGGTTTCGCTGAGCATCGACAACAGCGAACGGCTGGCGCCCTCGGGGTTCAACGATGCGGACGGGCTGGAGATCGTGCGGCGGATCACCCGCGATGCCGGCAGCGCCTACAAGGTCAATACCAAGGACGTGCGCGCCCGCGATGTGCAGATGCTGTTCGCGGATGCCTCGACCGGGGCGCATAGCCCGGCGCTGGTGCGCCAGGGCCAGATCGCCGAACTGATCAACGCCCGCCCCAAGGCGCGGCGGCGGATTCTGGAAGAGGCGGCAGGGATCTCGGGGCTGTATCAGCGCCGCCACGAGGCCGAGCTGAAGCTGAACGGCGCCGAGCAGAACCTTGTCCGGGTTGACGATGTGGTCGAACAGTTGGCGCAGCAACTGGCCACGCTGGCCCGGCAGGCGCGGCAGGCGGCGCGCTACCGCGAGATTGGCAATGATTTGCGCCGCGCCGAGGGGATGCTGTTTTATCGCCGCTGGCGCGAAGCCGATGACGCGCGGCTTGAGGCTGAAACCGGCCTGACCGAACGCACCAGTGCCGCCGCCAGTGCCGAACTGGCCGCACGCGCCGCCACCAAGGCCCGCGCCGGGCGCGAGGACGCCTTGCCACCGCTGCGCGAAGAAGAGGCGATTGCCGGCGCGGTGTTGCAGCGCCTGACGGTGCAGCGCGATGCGTTGACCGATCAGGAAAACCGCGCTCGACAGATGATCGAAACCCTGACCGGGCGGATCAGCCAACTGGTCCGCGACATGGAACGCGAAGCCGGGCTGAACCGCGACGCGGTCGAAACCATTGCCCGGCTCGATTGGGAACAGGCGCAGATCGCCAAGGCCTCGGAAGGGCATGACGCGCGGCTGGGCGAGGCCGCGGAGGCCGCGGCCGAGGCGGCTCAGGTGTTACAAGACCGCGAGGCCGCGCTGACCGAACTGACTGAAGACGTGGCCCGGCTGGCCGCCCGGCACCAATCGGCGCAGCGGCTGTTGACGGATAACCGGGCGACGGCGGACAAAAGCGACTCCGAAGCCGGGCGCGCGGCGCAGGCTGCCACCGACGCCGAAACCGCGCTGGCCCGGGCCGCCGACGATTTCGCCGCCGCCGAAGAAACTCAGGCCGCCGCGCAAGAGGCCGCCGATGCCGCCGAAGAGGCGCTGATTCAGGCCGAAGAGGCTCGCGCCACGATCCAGACCCGCGAATCCACCGCCCGGGCCGCCCGATCAGAGGCCGAAGGCGAGGCGGGCGCACTGCGCGCCGAAGTGGCCGCGCTGGCCCGGCTGGTCGAGCGCGAAACCGCGACCGGCAAACAGCTTTTGGACCGGGTGCAGGTGGACAAGGGTTTCGAGGCCGCATTGGGCGCAGCCTTGGCCGATGATCTGCGCGCGCCCGAAGTAGGCGCTGAAACGGCCTCGGGTTGGGGGCTGTTGCCCGATTATGACGTGGCCCAGCCGCTGCCCGCGGGCGCGGAACCGCTGTCAGATCACACCCGCGTGCCCGCCGTTCTGGCCCGCCGGATTGCCCAGATCGGACTGGTGCCCGATCATGCCACCGGTGTGCGGCTGCAAGCGGCGCTGGCACCGGGGCAACGGCTGGTCTCGCCCGCCGGCGATCTGTGGCGCTGGGACGGGTTTCGCGCCGGCGCCGAAGATGCGCCGTCGGCGGCGGCGCTGCGGCTGCGGCAGCTGAACCGTCTGGTTGAACTGAAGCGCGATCTTGAGGAGGTTGCCGCTCGGGCCGAAGGGGCGCGTCAAGCCCATGAATCGCTGACCCGTGCGCTGGCCGAAGCCAGTGCCGCCGACGCCCGCGCCCGCGACGCCCGCCGCGACGCCGACCGCCGTGTCGCCGAGGCGGGCCGCGCGCTGAGCCGCGCCGAGGCCGACCGCTCGATCGCCGGGGGCAAGCTTGAATCGGCCCGTCTGGCCGTTGCGCGCCACGAACAAGAGGCGATGGAGGCCCGCACCCGCCTGGCCGACGCCGAAACCGCCATCGCCGCATTGCCCGATCTGGCCCACGCCCGCGCCGATGTCGATGCGGTGAAGATGACGGTCGAAGCCGCGCGGGTGACGATGCTGACCCGCCGATCAGGTCATGACGAGATCCGTCGCGAAGGCGAGGCCCGGCTGCGGCGGCGGCAAGAGATCACCAAGGAAGTCTCGGGCTGGCGGCACCGGCTGGAGACGGCCGAGAAACGCTCGGCGGAACTGGCGGATCGCAAGCTGGAAACCGAAGAAGAACTGCGCGACGCCAGCGCCGCTCCGGCCGAACTGGCCGCCAAGCGCGAAGAGCTGTCCGAGGCGATCACCGTGGCCGAGGCCCGCCGGGCCCGCGCCGCGGATGCGCTGTCGGCGGCCGAAGGCGCGCTGCGCGACGCCCAGATAGCCGAGCGCGACGCCGAACGCGCCGCCGGCGAGGCTCGCGAGGCCCGCGCCCGCGCCGACGCCCGCACCGAGGCCGCCCGCGAAACCGTCGCCTATGCCGCCGAACGCATCCGCGAAGAAACCGACCAGACCCCGGCGACGCTGCTGGAAAGCCTTGCCGCCGACCCTGCCAGCATGCCCTCGGCCGAGGATCTGGATACCGAGGTCAGCCGCCTCAAACGCCAGCGTGAATCGCTGGGCGCGGTCAATCTGCGCGCCGAAGAGGACGCTCAGGAGGTGAAAACCGAACACGACACTCTGGTGCAGGAAAAATCCGATCTGGAAGAGGCGATCCGAAAGCTGCGCGCCGGGATTGCAGGGTTGAACCGGGAGGGCCGCGAGCGCCTGCTGACCGCGTTCGAACAGGTCAACGAAAGCTTCCGGCTGTTGTTCACGCATCTGTTTGGCGGCGGTGCCGCGAACCTTGTCCTGGTGGAATCCGACGACCCTCTTGAGGCGGGGCTAGAGATCATGTGCCAGCCGCCGGGCAAGAAACTGGCGACGCTGAGCCTTTTGTCGGGGGGCGAGCAGACGCTGACCGCGATGGCGCTGATCTTTGCGGTTTTCCTGGCCAACCCGGCGCCGATCTGCGTGCTGGACGAGGTCGACGCCCCGCTGGACGACGCCAACGTTACCCGGTTCTGCGACCTTCTGGACGAGATGACGCGCCGCACCGACACGCGCTTCTTGATTATCACGCATCACGCGGTGACGATGAGCCGCATGGACCGATTGTTTGGCGTGACCATGCAAGAACAAGGCGTAAGCCAGCTGGTATCGGTCGATCTGAAACGCGCCGAAGCGCTTGTCGCATAATATATTTCTTCTTTTCCCGTAATCTCGGGAATTACAAAAATAGTTCTGTTTCCAATACTCGGCGCAGACCGCCCGGCGCCATGGTGGTAAGCTCAAATGGGGGTTGAGCGGGCTTGGGCGGAGGGTTAGCCTTCGCACGACACCGAAGGAGGGAATCATGAGCAAGATCGCGGCGCGCCTGACCGAACTGGGAATTGAACTGCCTCCGGCGCCGACCCCTGCGGCCAACTATGTGCCCTTTGTGCAAAGCGGCAGCCAGCTTTTCGTATCAGGGCAAATCGCACAATCGGAACAAGGGCTTATCAAGGGTCGCTTGGGTGATGATCTGAGCGTGACCGAGGGCGCGGCAGCGGCACGGCGCTGTGGGCTGGCACTGTTGGCGCAGGCGCAAGCGGCCTGTGGCGGAAATCTGGACCGGATCAAGCGGGTGGTGAAGCTGGTCGGTTTTGTCAACTCGACCGCCGATTTCACCGATCAACCCGAGGTCATCAACGGCTGTTCGGACCTGATGGTCGAGGTGCTGGGCGATGCCGGACGGCATGCCCGGTCGGCCGTCTCGGTTGCATCGCTGCCGCGCGGCGTAGCGGTGGAAATTGACGCGATTTTCGAAGTCGAATGATGCCCGCGCTGCACCCCGATTTTCTGCGCATCCCGATCACGCATCGCGCGCTGCATGACCGTGCGGCGGGGCGGCCGGAAAACTCGCGTGCGGCGGTGCGGGCGGCGGTTGCGGCAGGCTATGGCATTGAAATTGATGTGCAACCGTCGTCAGATGGGGTGGCGATGGTGTTTCACGACTACGACCTGCGTCGGCTGACCGGGGTGCCGGGGCGCGTCGCAGGCAAGACCGCGGCCGAGTTGGCGGCGACCCCGCTGTTGAATGCCGAAGACGGGATACCGACGTTGCGCGAAGTGCTTGAGATTGTCGCGGGCAAGGTGCCGCTGCTGATCGAGATCAAGGATCAGGACGGCGCGATGGGCACCTCGGTCGGTCGCCTGCACGAGGCCATGGCGGCCGCGTTGAAAGGCTATCAAGGCCCGGTTGCGGTGATGTCGTTCAACCCCAATTCGGTCGCCGCATTTCACCACGTCGCGCCCGCAATTGCCGTGGGGCTGACCACCTCGGCCTACCGCGCCGAGGACTGGCCGCTGCTACCCGCCGCCACGCGCGACCGGCTGCGCGATATCCCCGACTATGACCGCGTTGGCGCTTCGTTCATCTCGCACGAACAAAGTGACCTTGCCAGCCCGCGCGTTGCCGAACTGCGCGCCAAAGGCGCTGGTGTGCTGTGCTGGACCGTGCGCTCGGCCGAAGTCGAAACCGTAGCGCGACGCTACGCCGACAACATCACCTTCGAACACTACCTGGCAGCGTTTCCTGCTTGACCCAAGCGAATTTCGCCCCAGTTACAGAGGGGGAAATGCAGGGCGCGAGCATGGTAGAAGCCATTGAAATCACGTTGCTGTCGGGAATTTCGGAAATTCTCGCCGCCGATTGGGATGATTGTGCCTGCCCCGAGACCGTCTCGGGACGTGCGTTGGACCCATTCACCACGCACCGCTTTCTGACCGCGCTGGAAGCCTCGGGCTCGGTCGGTGAGGGCAGCGGCTGGACTCCCCGACCGATGGTGGCGCGCAAGGCCGGGCAGGTGATCGCGGTGGCGCCGCTTTACGTCAAGCATCACTCGCAGGGCGAGTATATCTTTGACCACGGCTGGGCCGAGGCCTATACCCGCGCCGGGGGCAGGTATTACCCCAAGCTGCAATGCGCGGTGCCCTTCACCCCGGTGACCGGGCGGCGTCTTTTGACCCGGCCCGGACATGAGGCCGACGGTCGGGCGGCACTGCTGCAAGCGATGCGCAGGATTACCGATGAATCGGGCCTGTCCTCGGCACATCTGACCTTTTGCACCAAGGATGAATCGGCGGCCGCCACGGATGCCGGTTTCTTGCCGCGCGTGACCCAGCAGTTCCATTGGATCAATCGGCGCTATGACAGCTACGACAGTTTCCTGGCCACGCTGACCTCGCGCAAGCGCAAGGCGCTTCGGCGCGAAAGGGCGCAGGCGCAGGGCTTTGGCGGCACGATTCACGCGCTGACCGGGGATCAGATCACCCCTGCGCATTGGGACGCGTTCTGGGCCTTTTACCAAGACACCGGCGCGCGCAAATGGGGCCGTCCCTACCTGACCCGCGCCTTCTTTGACGCGCTGCACCAGATGCGCGCGGATGTGCTGTTGATCTGGGCCGAACGGGGCGGCACGCCGGTTGCCGGGGCGCTGAACCTGATCGGGCGTGAGGCGTTGTTCGGCCGCTATTGGGGCTGCCTTGAGGACCACCCGCATCTGCATTTCGAGCTTTGCTACCATCAGGCCATCGACTGGGCGATCACCCACGGTCTGGCGCGCGTCGAGGCCGGGGCGCAGGGCGAACACAAACTGGCGCGCGGCTATATGCCGGTCGAAACCCATTCGGCCCATTGGCTGCGCGAACCGGCTTTTCAACGCGCCGTCGCAGACTACCTTGAAACCGAACGCACCGCCGTCGAGGCCGAAATCAAGGCCCTCGCGCAGTATGGCCCATATCACAGCACACCGGAGGCCGAGACATGACCGCAGCCCTGACCGAAACCGAACGCACTGCGCTTTTGCCCGCGATGGGCGAAACGGGATGGGGCGCCATCCCGGACCGCGACGCAATCCGCAAGATCTGGAAGTTCCGCAATTTTTCCGAAGCCTGGGGCTTCATGTGCCGCGCGGCACTGGTGGCGGAAAAGCTGAATCACCACCCCGAATGGCTGAATGTCTATAACGTGGTCGATGTCACGCTGACCACGCATGACTGTGACGCCCTGTCGATGCTGGACATTGATCTGGCAAGAAAGCTTGATACCCTGGCTGCGGGCGCTGAGGTTCAGCGCGACCATTCCGAGCCGGTAGAATGCCTGTGCAAACTGCACGCTTCCCACTGATCTGATCGCACCCGATCGCCCCCTGAACCCCGGAGGCCTGATGCTGACCCTCTACACCAATCCCCGGTCGCGCGGCCGGATTGCGCAATGGATGCTGGAAGAGATCGGCGCGCCCTACACCGCCGAAATCGTCGAATATGGCCCGCCGATGCGCAGCGCCGAGTTTCTGGCGTTGAACCCGATGGGCAAGGTGCCGGTCCTGGTGCATGACGGCGCCGTGGTGACCGAATGCGCCGCGATCTGCGCCTATATGGCCGAGGCTTTTCCCGAAGCCGGGCTGGCACCGCGACCGAATGAGCGCGCCGACTATTACCGTTGGCTGTTTTTTGCGGCGGGCCCGCTGGAGGCCGCGGTGACCGCCCATGCGATGGGGCTAGAGGCCCCCGCCGACAAGCGCCGCATGGCCGGATATGGTGATTTCGCCACCACGATTGCCGCGCTTGAGACGAAGCTGGCCGGGTCGGACTATGTAGCCGGCGGCCGATTCACCGCCGCAGACGTTTATCTCGGCGCGCAGGTGGCCTGGGGGCTGATATTCAACTCGATCCCCGAAAGCCCGGCGCTTGCAGCCTATCGTGACCGGATCGCGCAGCGCCCCGCCTTTCAGCGAACCCTTGGTCAGGCGCGATAGCGGGGCCAAAGCGGGCGGCGGTCACACCGACCCCCGCCCGCCAATCAGGTCACCGATCAGGTTCAGATCATCGCCAGAAGCTCTTCGCCCTTGGTCAATTCACATGCCCCGGCCTGCTTCTCCAGATTGAGCACCGAGACCACGCCGTCCTCGACCAGCATCGCGTAGCGTGTCGCGCGATTGATTAACCCCAGATCTGGGGCCGAAAAGCGCATGCCCAGTGCTTGCGTGAAAGTGCCCTCGGCATCGCCCAGAAGCGTGATCCCGGCCTTCGCGGCCCCGGTTACTTCGCCCCAGGCATTCAAGGTGAACGGGTCGTTGACCGCAATGCAGATCACCTCGTCGACGCCCTTCGCGCCAAAGGCCGCGCGGGTGCGTATGAAGCTGGGCAGGTGCGACGTCGTGCACGGCCCGGTAAAGGCGCCGGGCAGGCCAAAGATCACCACCTTGCGGCCCTTCAGCCTGGCCCCCAGATCAACCGCCTCGGGCCCGTTTGCGCCCAAGCGCAGCAGCTTGGCCGCCGGCAGCCTGTCGCCTTTTGAAATTGTCATCCAAGTCTCCCTGTCGCGTTGCGTATCATCCGTGGCACGATATAGGGTCGCCCGACGGCGCGACCAGTAGGAGAGTATCATGTCCGGCATCATCATCATCGGCGCGGGTCAGGCGGCGGCCTCGATGGCGGCGAAATTGCGCGTGCTGGGGTATGGCGACGCGATTACCGTGATTGGCGATGAACCGATCGCGCCCTATCAACGCCCGCCGCTGTCAAAGGCCTATCTGCTGGGCGATTTGCCACTGGATCGGCTGACCCTGCGTGGCGACGGTTTCTGGGCTGAACAGGGGATCACCCTGCGTCTGGGCGAACCCGTGACCGCGATCGACCGCACCGCAAAAACGGTGACACTTGGCGCCGAGACGCTGCGCTACGATCAACTGGCTCTGACCACCGGCGCCAACCCGCGCCGCCTGCCCGCCGCGATCGGCGGCGATCTGGAGGCCGTGTTCACCGTGCGCAAACTGGCCGATGTCGATGCCATGGCGCCTCGTTTCACCAACGGCGCGCGTCTGGTGGTGATCGGCGGCGGCTATATCGGGCTTGAAGCGGCGGCCGTTGCCGCAAAGCTTGGCCTGAGCGTCACGCTGATCGAGGCCGCACCACGGATCCTTGGCCGTGTCGCCTGCCCCGAAACCGCCAGCGCGATCCGCACCCTGCACGCGGCCCATGGGGTCACCATCCTCGAGGGCACCGCCCTTGCGCGGATCACCGGCGAAACCCGCGCCACCGGGGTAGATCTGGCCGATGGTCGCCACCTGCCGGCCGATTTCGTCATCGTCGGGGTCGGCATCACCCCGGCAACCGATCTGGCCGAAGCGGCAGGCCTCGCGCTGGACAATGGCATCGCCGCGGATGCCGCGTGCCGCACCTCGGACCCGGCGATCTGGACGGCGGGGGATTGTGCCTCTTTCCCCTACATGGGCGGCCGTTTGCGGCTGGAAAGCGTGGGAAACGCGATCGACATGGCCGAATGCGTTGCCGAAAACATCTGCGGCGGCGCGCGGCCTTACCTACCCAAACCCTGGTTCTGGTCCGATCAGTTCGATGCGAAACTGCAAATCGCGGGCCTGGGCCACGGCCATGACCGCATCGTCACCCGAAGCACCGAGGGCCAGTCGTTCTGGTATTTCCAAGGCAAGACACTGCTGGCCATCGACGCGATCAACGCGCCGCGCGCCTATATGATCGGCAAGCGCCTGATCGAAGCGGGCCGCTCGCCAGACCCTGAAACGCTGGCCGAGGCAGCGGAGCTCAAGGCGCTGCTATGAGGATCGTCGGCGGCACGGCGCGCGGGCTCAAACTGGCCGATCTGGGCCAAGGCGACACTGCGGCGCATCTGCGCCCCACCACGGATCGGGTGCGCGAAAGCATCTTCAACCTGCTGATCAACGGCACCCATGGCAATCCGATCCCCGGCGCGCGGGTGCTTGATCTTTTTGCCGGCACCGGCGCGCTGGGGCTCGAGGCCCTGTCGCGCGGCGCCGCCCACGCCAGCTTGGTCGATGATGGCGCGGCGGCACAGGCACTGATGCGCCGCAATATCGCCCTGATGCGCGGCGCAAACGCGCAGATCCTGCGCCAGAACGCCGCCCGCCTGCCGTCGAACCCCGCTCCGGCCTATGGCCTGATCTTTCTCGATCCGCCCTACGGCAAGGCCCTGGGCGAAGCTGCCCTGCACGCGGCGCAGGCCGGCGGCTGGATCGCCCCCGGCGCGATGATCGTTTGGGAGGAAAACACCCAGCCCCTCATTCCCGATTTCCTGACCCGGATCGATCAGCGCAAATATGGCGGCACGCTGGTCACCTTGTTGCGCGCCGTCGGGGGGTGACGGCGCGCTGCGCTTCATCTTCGCTCAAATATCCCCGCCGGAGGCTCCAGCCTTCAACGAAGGAGCCTCCGGCGGGGATATTTGAGCGAAGATGAAAACGACTTAGCCCCAGGTCGGGTGAAACCGGCCTGCTGGCGATAGGGTAAAGATGTCGCAGCCATCGGCGGTAACACCGACAGAATGTTCGAACTGCGCACTTAGCGACTTGTCGCGGGTGACGGCGGTCCAGTCATCGGCCAGGACCTTGGTTTCCGGGCGGCCCAGATTGACCATCGGTTCGATCGTGAAGAACATGCCCTCTTCCAGCACCGGCCCAGAATTCGCGCGGCCATAGTGCAGCACGTTGGGCGGCGCGTGAAACACCCGGCCAAGCCCGTGACCGCAAAAATCACGCACCACCGACATGCGCTGGCTTTCCACATAGGATTGGATCGCGTGGCCGATATCGCCAAAGGTATTGCCCGGCTTGACTGCGGCGATCCCCAGCATCAGCGCGTCATGGGTCACCTGAATCAACCGCTCGGCCTTGCGCGACAGGTTTCCGGCCACATACATCCGACTGGTATCGCCATACCAGCCCTCAAGGATCACGGTCACGTCGATATTGAGAATATCGCCATCCTTGACGATCTTTGGCCCCGGAATCCCGTGGCACACGACATGGTTCACCGAAATACACGAGGCATGCTGATAGCCGCGGTAGCCGATCGTGGCGGATTTCGCGCCCAGTTCGCCGACCCGGTTGCGCACGAAATCGTCCAGAGCCTCGGTTGTCACGCCGGGCTCCACCAAGGTCGAGACCTCATCCAGGATACGTGCCGCCAACAGGCCGGCCGCCTGCATTCCTGCGAAATCTGCGTCTTCAAAAATTCGGATGCCGTCTTTGGTCAGACGGCCTCGGGTCTCTTCCACGGGGCTTCTCCATCTCGGACGCGGCCTAGATAGTCACAAATTGCGTCCTTGGCCAGTGCCGGGCTTTCGCAAGGCCGGGACGCGCCCTATACCTTTGCGCCAAAGGAGCCGATCATGACCAACCCGACCGCCGCAATCCTGATCATCGGAGACGAAATCCTGACCGGCCGCACCCGCGAGGGCAACGGCTATTTTCTGGCCGGCGTGCTGGCGGATGCGGGCATTGATCTGCGCGAAATTCGCGTGGTGGGCGACGATCATGCCACCATCGTATCGGCGGTGCGCGGCCTGTCGGCGGCGCATGACCACCTGTTCACCTCGGGCGGGATCGGCCCCACCCATGACGATATCACCGCCGATGCCGTGGCCGACGCCTTTGGCGCCGCCATCGGCGTGCGCGATGATGCGCGGGCGATTCTGGCCGCCCATTACGCCGCCTGCGGGATGGAGTTCAACGCCGCCCGCCTGCGCATGGCGCGCATCCCCGAGGGCGCGCGGTTGATCGACAATCCGGTCTCTGCCGCGCCCGGGTTCAGCCTTGGCAATACCCATGTCATGGCCGGGGTGCCGAACATATTTCAGGCGATGGTCGCCAGCGTCCTGCCGCTGTTGACCGGTGGCAAGCCCTTGGTCACCGCCTCGCTGCGGGTGATGCGACCCGAGGCGTCGGTGGCCGAGGCCTTCGGCGCGCTTGCCGCCAGCATGCCCGAGGTCGCCATGGGCTCGTATCCCTTTGTTCAGGACGGCACCTATGGCACCAACCTTGTGGTGCGCGGCACCGACCCGCAGCAGGTTGCCCTCGGCCTGTCGCGGCTGCGGGCACTCTTCCCGGAGGGGCAATGACAGACCCGATCTTTGACGTGATCGACGCCACATGGCCTGCCGCCGCCACCCACCGCGCCGGTGGCTTCTTGCTGCGCGAGGGCAAGGGCGGTGGCAAGCGCGTCTCGGCGGCCAGCGCAACCGGCGCCTGGTCTGACCACGACATCGCTCAGGCCGAGGCGCAGCACCGCGCGCTGGGTCAGGACGCGCTGTTCATGATCCGCCCCGAAGATCAGGCACTGGACGACGCCCTTGCCCGGCGCGGCTATCAGATGATCGACCCGGTGGTGGCCTTGTCGGCCCCGATCAAGCGGCTGGCAACAGAAACCGCGCCGCCGATCACCGCCTTTTGCCTTTGGCCGCCGCTGCAGATCATGCGCGACATCTGGGCCGAGGACGGTATCGGCCCCGGTCGGCTGGCGGTAATGGACCGCGCCACCGGCCCCAAATGTGCGGTCCTTGGCCGTGCCGAAGATCGTGCCGCGGGGGCCGGGTTTGTCGGGCTGCATCAGGGCACTGCAATGCTGCATGCGCTTTGCGTGCTGCCGCAACTGCGCCGCCGGGGGCTGGCGCGGTGGATGCTGCGCGAATCGGCGCATTGGGCGCAAGCGCGCGGGGCGCATAGCTATTGCCTGGTCGTTACCCGCGCAAATGCTGGCGCGATAGCGTTTTACGAAAGCCTTGGGATGGTCCAAACGACGCAGTATCACTACCGGATCCAAAGCGGCAGCGACGGGAACGGATCAAAGCCATGAGACCTCTTGCCCTTGTGCTTTGCCTTGCCGCCGGCCCGAGCATGGCTCAGGGCTTGGCCGACACGCTTGGCCTGCCCACCGGGGCTGAAACCACCGCGACCATTGGCAGCCCGGCCGCCAGCACCCTGCTGCCCGTCGGCCCCTGGACCGAAGCGGGTTTTGACCGCCTTCCGTTGGAAGGTGCGATCCGTCAAACCGCATGGCGGCTTCGTGCGTCCAAGCTGACCACGCTGCAAATCCTTGATCCACTGCGCAGCCAGATCGAGGCCGCCGGGTTCACCGTGCTGTTCAGTTGCGAAACCGAAGGCTGTGGCGGCTTTGACTTTCGCTATGATACCGAAACCCTGCCCGAACCGGAAATGCACGTCGATCTGAACGATTTTCGCTATCTTTCGGCCCGGCGCAAACGCCCCGGAGGTGCGGAATATCTGGGGTTGATGGTCAGCCGTTCGTCGGAATCGGGCTTTGTCAATTTGATCTCGGTGACACAAGCAGGCGCTGCGCTGGCCGCACAAACACCGGCTGGGACCGCACCGCAAACCGCGATGCCCGGGGATACCGCCTCCGCCGCGCCCTTCGCGCAAGAGTTGGAAAACAACGGCCATGTCGCGCTGGAAGACCTGACCTTTGAAAGCGGTGCGGCAACCTTGGGTCAGGGCGAATTCGGCACTTTGTCGGCGCTTGCCGCCTATCTGGCGGCCAATCGCGACCGGACAGTGGCGCTGGTCGGCCATACCGATACCGAAGGCAGCCTTGCCGCCAACATCACGTTGTCGCGTCAGCGTGCCGAGGCGGTGCGGAATTTCCTGATCGAAAGGTTGGGGGTGGTGCCGGCGCAGGTCAGTGCCGAAGGTGCAGGCTGGCTTGCCCCTCGGGCCTCGAACCTGACGC
This sequence comes from Rhodobacteraceae bacterium UBA6197, assembly GCA_002422085.1. Lineage (GTDB taxonomy): Bacteria > Pseudomonadota > Alphaproteobacteria > Rhodobacterales > Rhodobacteraceae > UBA6197. The sequence continues at coordinate 19,583 of DISZ01000009.1, read as the reverse complement.
CCGAGGGGCGTGCGCAAAACAGAAGAGTCGAGGTGGTTCTCACCTCGACCTGAGTTTCAGCCTCCGGGACGCGCGACGAGGCCGGGAGGAATTTTCACGGCCGTCGGCTGTCGGGCGCCTACCAGTTGTCGGGACCTTTGTCGGCGAAGGTCATCGCCAGAAAATCGATGAAGGCCCGCACTTTGGGTTGCGTGAAGCGGCCCGGCGGATAGACGGCATAAATGCCCAGCGTATCCATCGGCAATTCGGGCATGGCTTCCTGTACCAGACCCTTTTTCATCGCGTCTGCGTAAAGAAAACTGGGCAGATAGGCGATACCGAGGCCGGCAATCGCGGCATGCAGCAACGACTGCCCGTCGTTCACCGTCAGCCAGCCCGCCGAACGCACCTGACGTCGCTCGCCCGAAGGGGCGGTGATCTTCCAGACGTTTCCAGCCGCCTGATTGGAGTAGTGCAACAGCTTGTGTTCGTTCAGATCATCGATCTTGGCCGGACGGCCGAATTTCTCGAAATAGGACGGCGCCGCGATCATCCGGCGCGAGGTTTCCGTCAGCTTGCGGGCGCGCAGGGTGCTGTCTTCCAGCTCTCCGACGCGGATTGCCATGTCGAAGCCTTCGGAAATCAGTTCGACGTAGCGGTTGTTGAGCACCATGTTCACGGTGATGTCGGGGAATTCCAGCAAGAAGTCGCCCAGCACCGGCGACAGAAGGTTGACCCCGAAATCGGTGGCCACGCTGATCCGAAGAAGGCCCGAGGGCGCGATCTGCATCGACGTCACCAAAGCATCCGCCTCGCCCGCATCATTGAGCACGCGCCGGGCACGGTCGTAATAGGCCAATCCGATTTCGGTAGGTGAGACACGCCTTGTCGTGCGGTTCAGCAACCGCGCCCCCAGACGCGCCTCTAGCGCCGAGACGTGCTTTGAAACAGCAGATTTGGAAATCCCCATCTTCTTGGCGGCATCGGTGAATCCACCCTGATCCACCACGGTGGCAAAGGCTTCCATTTCAGTCAGGCGATCCATTGCACCCCCTTCGGGAACATTTCCGGTTTCATCCGGGTATCAGGTTCAATTCGGGCGCAAATGCGGCCTTGCGCGGACAATAAGGGGGAATTCCGGCCGTTGATTGAGAGCGGGAAACGATTGGGGGCGCCGCCCCCGCCGCGCAGACGCGCGGCCCCCCGGAGTATTTTGGCCAAAAAGAAGCCACGTGACGCCGCGTTGAAGGTGACAACCGGTGCTGCGGGTCGCAGATTGGCGCGATCTGGGAGGACACCATGACCGATTTTCCGCATCTGCTTTCACCGCTTGATCTAGGCCATGTCACGTTGAAGAACCGTGTGTTGATGGGGTCAATGCACACTGGGCTGGAGGAAACCGGAGACTGGAACCGTGTGGCGGAATTCTACGCAACCCGCGCACGTGGCGGGGTCGGGCTGATGGTGACGGGCGGCATGGCACCCAACCGCGAAGGAGGAGTATTTCCCGGCGCGGCGGGCCTGTTTTCGGCGCAAGACATTGCCAACCATCGGATGGTGACTGATCGGGTGCACGAGGCGGGCGGGCGAATCGCCATGCAGATCCTGCATGCCGGCCGCTATGCCTATGGGCCGGAATGCGTTTCTGCCTCGGACATCAAGTCGCCAATCTCACCCTTCGCTCCGCGCGCGCTGGATGAGGCGGGCATCGAAAAGCAGATTGCCGACATCGTTACCGCCGCCGCGCGCGCCCGCGAAGCGGGGTATGACGGAGTCGAGGTGATGGGGTCGGAAGGGTATTTTCTCAACCAGTTTCTGGTGCGCCATACCAACAAGAGGACCGACCGTTGGGGCGGCGACTACGTCAACCGGATGCGTCTGCCCGTCGAGGTGGTGCGCCGGGTTCGCGAAGCCACCGGGTCGAATTTCATCATTATCTATCGGATTTCGTTGATCGACCTTGTGCCGGATGGCTCGACCTGGGACGAGGTCGTGACCTTGGCGCGCGCGATCGAGGCGGCAGGGGCGAGCCTTCTGAACACCGGAATTGGCTGGCACGAGGCGCGCGTGCCCACCATCGCCACCTCGGTGCCGCGCGCGGCCTTCACCTGGCTGACGGCGCGGCTGCGTCCCGAGGTGGGGATCCCGGTAATCACCTCGAACCGGATCAACACGCCGGAGTTGGGCGAAGAAATTCTTGCCGGGGGGCAGGCCGATATGATCTCGATGGCGCGCCCGTTTCTGGCCGACCCCGATTTTGTGGCGAAGGCGGCCTCTGGGCGCGCTGCCGAAATCGCGCCCTGCATTGCCTGCAACCAAGCCTGCCTTGACCATACGTTCGCGGGCAAGATCTCGTCCTGCCTCGTCAATCCGCGGGCGGGCCATGAAACCGAACTGACCCTTTCGCCTGCCGCCCAGCCCAAAACCATCGCCGTCGTCGGCGCCGGCCCAGCCGGGATGAGCGCCGCGATTGCCGCCGCCCAGCGCGGCCACTCCGTCACCCTGTTCGACAGCGCCGACCAGATCGGCGGTCAGTTGACCCTTGCCCGCACGATCCCCGGCAAAGAGGAGTTTCACGGTCTGACCGACTGGTTTGCCACCATGATCGCGCAGACCGGCGTCACGCTTGCATTGAACACCAAAGCCACGCCCGACATCCTTGCGCCCTTCGCCGAGATCATCATCGCCACCGGAGTCCTCCCGCGCGACACCGCGATTCCCGGCGCCGAAACTGCCGCGAGCTATATCGATATCCTGAACGGCACGGTCATCGCAGGTGCCCGCGTCGCCATCATCGGCGCCGGGGGCATCGGCTTTGACGTTGCGGAATTCCTCACCCAAAAGGGCGAAAGCCCAACACTTCACCCGGACGAATGGCGCCGCGAATGGGGCGTCGGCGATCCGGCCCTCAACCCCGGCGGCCTGACCGCGCCCGAACCCGAGGCCCCGGCCCGAACCGTCACCCTTTTGCAAAGAAAGCCGGAAAAACTGGGTCGCAAGTTGGGCAAGACCACCGGCTGGATACACCGCGCGCAGCTGGCCGCGAAAGACGTCACGATGGTTGGCGGCGTCAATTATGAACGGATTGATGCGCAGGGCCTGCATGTCAGCTTTGGCCCCGCCCGCGACAATCCGACGTTGATAGAAGCCGATACCGTCGTGCTGTGCGCAGGCCAGCTTTCCAATCGAACCCTGGCAGATCAACTGATCGCCGCAGGCCGCCAACCGCATATCATTGGCGGCGCCGATGTGGCCGGTGAACTGGACGCCAAACGCGCCATTGATCAAGGAACCCGGCTGGCTGCGGCGCTTTGATCCGCACCCACCTGGGACCAGATCAGCCCAAGACCCCGCGCGCTTTCATCTTCGCCCAAATATCCCCGCCGGAGGCATCCGCCCCCCGCAGCTGCGCCCGCGGCGTCTGTCAGGCGCCGGTTTCCACGCAATGCCGGCGAAATGCTCGCTTGAGCATATCCAGCTCGGCTCGAAGCAGATCCACCTCGGCGCGGATATCGTCTTCAAGCGGCACGCCCGTGACGATCGTGAAATGTCCCAACCGCGCGCCACTGCCCACTTCCGAAATCACGAAGCTCTGCACCCCGTCACCAAGCACTTCGGGCGGTATCGGCAGGCTCAGACGCCAACGCCCCTCGCCTTGCGCTGCGATCTCGAGGTTCGGCAAGGCGCGTTCTTGATAGACGACTTCGCAGGCAGGTTTCTCTGATCCGGCCAACACGCCTTCCCAGCGCCCCGCCCTGATCCGCGATAGTTCCAGCTTGAATGTCATGATGCCCCTCAAATCTCGGCTCGCGGATGGCGCGAGAACGTCAGATCACGCACCACGATCTGATTCATCTGCGGGCCTTCAAAGATCAGATCTACCCACGCCTTTTCCACCCGCTTTTCGTTCATCTTGGTATAGGCCAGATCAAACTCGACCCAGGTCGCGCCCTCGGAAATCGGCAACTCACGCACCACCTGTTCGGTATTGGGGCCGTGCTTCACATTCAACCGGGCAAAGATCTCAAGCGGTTTTTCGGTTTCGACCACACAATCCAGCCGGATCAGATGGTTCAGACGCAACCCCTGCACCGCTTCTTTCGGCAAGTCGATCACCACCGACAGGAACGAACCGTCAAACCGGAACACATCCATCCGCAAGCCAAAGGGCGCGATGTCCTCTTCGCGTGTATTGCGGATCTGGCGCAGCGTCAGTTCGGACATTTTGCAATCATGAAATACCGTAGCCTGATCGCCCATCGTCGTCCGGCTTTCCGCCGAAGCGACTCCCGCTGGCACCACGGGTCCGCGCCACAAATTGGGGCGCCATGCCCAGTCGGTGCCCAAGGGGCGCTTGATCGCGTCCGCACCGATCAACGGCAGCGCCAGCCGCGCATCAGCCACGTGCAGCACCCGATCCAGCGCCCGCCGCAAATGCCGCGCATCGGACCGAAGCCCGCGCAGCACAGACAGGTCCAGCCCCTCGGCTTGACGTGCCGCCCGCGCCCAACGGGCCTGCGCGCGTTTTTGCAGCAGCCGGTCCAGCAGTGAACTTGAATTCTTGCTCATTTTCTCCCGAACGGTTCAGGGGGGTAATCGTTACGCCAGTAGAAACAGTTAACTCTTATCGTTTCGTTTGCGCAAAACCGGAAGGGGGGTAAACCGCGATATTTTTGCGCATTTGGTCGGTTTTCGTTGCGGAAAGGCCCGCAAAGCCTGTCGCAAGCTCAATTCGCCGCCCGGATCCAGCCCGCGAACGCCAGAATCAGCTCTCGCTGACTCGCGTCTGTGATCGGCCGGTCGCGCAGGGGCAACACCGAAAGCGACAGAATTCGCCCCGCACCCCCGGTAAAAGCACGCCAGTATTCGGGGGCGACCCTTGGCCCGCTGAACTCGGCCGTGTCCCGCAAATGGACCAACAGCACTTCACCATTGCGGCCCGTCTCAAGCACTTTGACCGTCTCGGCCTTGCCCACCCGGCTCAGCGCCGCACGCCCGGCCTCAGAGCGGAAGAACGCCTCCATCTGCGGCAAGGCGTCGGCCACCGGCCCCGACGCCGGTGCGCTGACCGCCGCCGTCAATACCACCGGCTGAGCCGGCTGCGGCAACAGCGGGTTGCCCGATAGCGCCGCACAATTGCCAAACAGCACAAAGCTGCCATCGGCACGGCTGGCCTTTTGGTCAACACAAAACCCTTTCGGAGCGGTCAGCACCAAAGTGCCGTCCGCCACCCGCACGCTGCGCGGCGCCGAGGGGCCGATGCCGGGCATCCCGCAACCCGCAAGGCCGATACAAAGCACCAGCGCCAAGCCCGGCACCCCGTGTTGCCGCCGGATCCTGTTCCAACCCAAAACCCTATCAGGGTGCTTGCACCGCATTGCGCCGGATAGCGCAAGGCGCGTGACCAAACGGCACAAGAAAGGCTTCGATGGGATGGCGCGGCTGATCGGCATCGGCACTTCCGAAAGTTCGTTTCGCACGGGGATAATGCGCAGGGGCCAAGGGGGCAAGCTTGATTGCGGATGTGGGCCGAGGCGGCTAGTCTTGCCGCAACCCGCCACGCCCCAGCTCGGACCGAAGACCTTGGACAAGCCGCTGACCCTGATAACCCACTTGCCGTCGCGGTTGCTGTTCGTGTTGACCCCGAAATGTGGCTCGACAAGCCTGATCTCGACCTTCCTGATTTTGGCTGGCCTGCCCGAGGCCGCCCGCGCGCCGCGCAGTTTCCGCCGCACCCCGGACAGCACGGCGGAAATGGCCACCAAGGGGCTTTCGATCATCGACGGCACCTTGGCTGACCTGATCGCCGCGCGCGCCGCAAACCCCGGATTTCGACTGCTTGCCGTGGTGCGCGATCCGACCGACCGGCTGATCTCGAATTACTTCAACAAGCTCAACCGCTATGCCAAACGCCATGCACGGCTGGCCTATGTGTGGGGCAAGCTGTGCCAGTTGGCCGAAGGCCCGAAGGCCTGGCCCGACGTGACCCGTGGCAATCGCCATATGCAACGGCTTCTGGGCTTTGAGCATTTCCTGTCGGGACTGGGCCGCCATGGAACCGAGTTTGACATTCACTACGCCGCGCAATCTGGCCTTCTGGGGCTGCAACAACTGACCTATGATCGCCTGTTTCGCTTGGAAACGCTGGATCAGGACCTGCTGCCGGGCCTTGCCGCATCGGGGATGCCGCCCGAATGCCTGGACCGCCTGACAGCCCTGCCCCGGATGAACCGGACCCGCGAAGACCCTCGCCAAAGCACCCTGCTGACACCCGGGGCCTGCGTTGCCATCACCCGGCTCTATGTCGCGGATTTCGCGGCACTGGGTTATGCGCCGCCGCACAAGGGTGCCACGCCGTAACAACCCGCCCCCCCGAACGCGCGTCGCACGGCACCTTGACCCGGTCGAACACCGACGCACCCCACCGACAGCGATGATTGCGCCGGCCTGACCACGGCCCTAGCATCGTGGCAATTCGCCGCCTCAAAGGACAGACCATGCCGATCCGCCTTTCGGGCTTGCTGCTCGCGCGACCACCGGCCTATGCGCCGTTGACCCGCTTTGCCGCCGCCGCGCGCCCCAGAACCGAGCTTTGGCGCAGCGTCCTTGGCACCGTGTTGATCGGCGCCCTTTACCTTATGGCCATCATTTCGTTCTTCCAGTTTGTGGAACGGGTCTGGGGGCCTTGGACAGCGGCGCGTCTGTCTCAAGGCATCGCGTCGGGCAGCACCCCGCAAGCGCTGACAATGCTGCTTTTCAGCTTTGCGGCAATGGGTGGCGCGGTGTTTGTTGTCACACGCCTCTTGCATGGCCGCAGCGGGATCACCCTGTTTGGCCCCTTGCCGCAAGCCTTGTCCGATTTCCTGCACACTGCGCTGCCGATCCTGGCGCTTTGGGTTGTGCTTTTGCCGCTAAGCGCCCTGGCCCCCGAAGTCGGCCGCCACCTGACCGTCGGTCAGCTTCTGGTTTGGCTCCCACTGGCACTTCCCGGTCTTCTGATCCAGATCGGCAGCGAAGAGCTGCTGTTTCGCGGCTATCTGCAACAACAACTTGCCGCCCGTTTTCAAGCGCCGCTAGCCTGGGCAGTGCTGCCCTCGATGCTGTTTGGCGCCCTGCACTACGCGCCCGCCGAATTCGGCCGGAACGCGTCGTTGATGGCCCTTTGGGCGACCCTGTTCGGGCTTTTCGCCGCCGATCTGACCGCTCGAACCGGAAATTTGGGTGCGGCACTTGGCTTTCACTTTGCCACCAATTTCTCGGCCATTTTCCTTGTCGGTCTGTATGGCAATCTTGACGGGCTGGCGCTGTTCAACCTTGTCATCAACACCCGCGACCCCGGTCAAGTCATCCCTTTCCTCGCGGTCGATTTCATGAGCATGTTGGTCTCATGGCTGCTGGCCCGGCAATTCTTGTGCCGTTGAAGCTGTTGCGCCGAAGCGAAGCCTTGATTGCAATTCCCACCCGCCCAGACTATTTCAGGCCAGATTGCATCTACCGGGGCTGAACAGATGAACTGGATCTCGAACTACGTCCGACCCAAGATCAACTCGCTCTTTTCCCGCCGCGAGGTGCCGGACAATCTCTGGACCAAATGCCCCGAATGCGGGACCATGCTGTTTCACCGCGAACTGTCCGAAAATCTCAACGTTTGCACCAATTGCGACCACCACATGAACTTCACGCCACGCGAACGCTTTGCCGCGCTGTTCGATGGCGGCGTCTTCGTCGAGGTCAAGGTTCCTGAACCGATCACCGATCCCTTGGGCTTTCGCGATCAGAAGAAATACCCCGATCGGTTGAAAGCCGCCCAGAAGGCCACGGCGGAAAAAGAGGCGATGCTGGTTGCTGAAGGTGAAATCGGCCGAACCCCGATCATCGCCGCGGCCCAGGATTTTTCCTTCATGGCAGGCTCGATGGGCATGTATGTCGGCAACGCGATCATCGCCGCCGCCGAACGGGCGGTAAAGCTCAAGCGCCCTCTGGTGCTGTTTTCCGCCGCAGGCGGGGCGCGGATGCAAGAGGGCATCCTGTCATTGATGCAGATGCCGCGCACCACCGTTGCGGTCGAACTTCTGCGCGAAGCCAGATTGCCCTATATCGTCGTTCTGACCCACCCGACCACTGGCGGCGTCACCGCCTCATACGCGATGCTGGGCGATGTGCATATTGCCGAACCGGGCGCGTTGATCTGTTTTGCCGGCCCGCGCGTGATCGAACAGACGATCCGCGAAAAGCTTCCCGAAGGTTTCCAGCGCGCTGAATACCTGCTGGATCACGGCATGCTCGACCGCGTCACCCATCGCCGGAAAATGCGCGACGAGCTTGTCGCGATCTTGCGGATGTTGACCCGTCAATCGCCCGCAGTCGCTGGTGATCTGCCCGCGCCCAAAACTGACGTGGCACCGATTGCAGTAGCCGATACCCCCGTTACCCCCAAGACCAAGGTTGAAAAGAAATAACTTTCACCTTTGCCGAAATATCCTCGGGGGGTGAATGGGCGTCAGCCCAGAGGGGGGCAGACAGCCCCCTTTCCTCTTCCTCGCCGCGCAGCGCCATAGGTCCTTCATGCCCCAGACTTCAGACGTCATCCTCACCCGCCTGATGTCACTGCACCCCAAGATCATCGACCTTACTCTCGACCGGATGTACCGGTTGCTGGAAACACTTGGCCACCCCGAACGGAACATACCGGCGGTGATCCACATCGCCGGAACCAACGGCAAGGGCTCGACCCAGGCGATGATTCGCGCCGGACTTGAAGCGATGGGCAAGACCGTGCACGCCTATACCTCGCCGCATCTGGCCCGCTTTCACGAACGGATTCGCCTTGCCGGGGAAATCATCCCCGAATCCACCCTTGCCGCGCTGCTGGACGAATGCGAGGCCGCCAACGACGGCATGCCGATCACCTTTTTCGAAATCACCACCTGCGCCGCTCTGCTGGCCTTTGCCCGCACCAAGGCCGACTATACCTTGCTCGAGGTTGGCCTCGGCGGGCGTCTGGATGCAACCAATGTCATTGATCGGCCGGCGCTGACGATCATCACCCCGGTGTCGATCGACCATCAGCAATATCTGGGCGACACCCTCGAAGAAATCGCGGGCGAAAAGGCCGGCATCCTGAAACGCGGTGTTCCCTGCGTGGTTGGTCCGCAACAAGATGCCGGACTTGCCGTGATCGAATCGCGCGCCGCCCGGCTTGGCGCGCCGCTTCTGGCGTCGGGTCAACACTGGCACGCGACCGAAGAGCGCGGTCGGTTGATCTTCCAAGACGAGTCGGGGCTGCTGGACCTGCCTCTGCCCAACCTGCCGGGGCCACATCAGATCCAGAACGCCGGCGCAGCCCTGGCCGCGTTGCGCGCACTTGGTGCCGATACCGCCGCTTGCGAGGCCGCCGTCAGCCGCGCCGAATGGCCCGCACGGATGCAACGCCTGCGCCATGGGCCGCTGACAGACGCGGCACCACAGGCTGAAATCTGGCTTGATGGCGGCCACAATCCAGCCGGCGGCCTGGCCGTCGCCGCCACATTGGCGCGGATGCCCGTGCGCCCCACCCATCTGATCGTCGGGATGCTGAACACCAAGGATATCGCGGGCTATCTGACACCCCTCGCCCGCCACGCCACAGGCCTTGTCGCCGTCTCGATCCCCGGCGAGCCGAACACCCTGCCCGCCGAGACAACCAAGGCCGCGGCGCTGGCGGCGGGCTTTGCCGCCACCACTGCCCCCGATGTTCTGACCGCGGTGCAGACAATCACCGCCGCCGATCCCCTGGCCCGGATTCTGATCTGCGGGTCGCTTTACCTTGCGGGCCAGGTGTTGCGCGACAACGGCTAAGCCAAACTTCTGTTGCGCAAGCGGGCCGCGCTTGGCCCCGCCGCACCATCGGCGCGCCCGAGCCGGGTCTAGGTGCCCCAGCCGGCACCTTGCATTTCGCGCAAACGGCTTGCCGTGCGCTCAAACTCAAAGCTGCCCTCGCCCTCGGTGTAAAGCCGCTCGGGCAGATCGGCGGCCGAACAGATCAGCCGCACTTTGGCTTCATAAAGCGCGTCAATCAGCGTCACGAAACGTTTCGCCTCGTTGAAGTTCGCGGAGGATAGATGCGGTATCCCTTCAAGGATCAGCACCCGCACCGCATCCGCCACCGCCAGAAAATCCGCCGGGCCCAGAGGTGCGCCGCACAGATCCCAAAATGAGACCCGCGCCACCCCGTCGTGGTGCGCCGGCAAGACCACATCGCGGCCCTTGACCATCAGATGCAGGGGCTCTGCCACACCCCCCGCCGTCAAGTCCTGCCAGATCTCGCCAATCGACGCCGAGGCCGCATGCCCCGCCGGGGTAAAATAGACCTGTGCCCCTTGCAGCCGATGCTGGCGATAGTCGGTTTCACTTTCCAACGGACAAACCGTCATCCGCGCCTCGATCAGGTCGATGAAAGGCAGGAATAGCGCCCGGTTCAGCCCGTTCAGATAAAGCGCCTCGGGTTCGCGGTTCGAGGTGGTGACCACGGTCACACCCAGATCGAACAGATACTCGAACAGCCGCCCGACAATCATCGCATCCGCAATATCGGTGATCTGCATCTCGTCAAAACATAGCAGCCGCGCGGTCTGGGCTATGGTAGCGGCCACCGGGCGGATCGCGTCCTGAACGCCGGTCTTTCGCGCCTCGTGCAGGCGGCTTTGCACCTCTTGCATGAAGGCGTGAAAATGCACCCGACGTTTGGCCGGAATATCGACCGTTTCATGGAACAGATCCATCAGCATCGATTTGCCGCGCCCGACCCCGCCCCAAAGATAAAGCCCCTTCGCCGCCGGCTCTGGCTTGGCAAAGAAACCGAACAGCCCGGCCTTTTTCGGCGGCAATTCCAACGTTGCCCGCACAGCTTCCAAAAAGGGCAGCGCGGCCCGCTGCGCGCTGTCGGCATGCAAGCTGCCAGCAGCCACGCGGGCATCATAGATCTCGGTCAGGGACGGTTTCATTCCCCCCGATACCGCGCAGCTTCCGCCAAGGAAAGTCCCCGCGCGCGCCAGGGCAATTGAAATTGCCCACATGTTCGGCCAGCATCGCCGAAACCATGCCGCCGGACGCGCCTCCTGACGGTTCGAAGGAGATTTATATGTCAAAAGACCTGCCCGTATTGGGTGCCGCCCTAGGCTTCGACATGTTGTCGCTGCACCGCGACTGGATTCTGGACTATCAACGCGATCTGGAAATCCAAAGCTTTTGCTGGCCCACGCTGCACGAAGACGACATTGCCCCGATGGTGGCCCGCGCCAAGACCCTGCTGCAGGGCCATACCGGCCACCTTGGCCTGCACGGGCCCTTCATGTCCTTTTCCATCGACTGTGCCGACCCGCTGATTACCGAGGTGATCCGCGCCCGGATGCTGCGGACCCTCGATATCTGCGACAGCCTCGGCGCCGATCAGATGGTGATCCATTCACCCTACACCACATGGGACGACGCCAATAACGCAACCGACCCCGGTGCCGCCCATATTCAGGTAGAGCGCACCCGCTATGTCATGGCCCCTGTCATCCAGCGTGCCGAAGAACTGGGCGTGACGCTGGTGATCGAGAATGTCGAAGACAAGAACCCTCACGACCGGGTGGCATTGGCACGCGCATTGCAAAGCGACAAGGTCAAGGTCTCGCTTGATACCGGACATGCCCATTACGCGCACGGCACCACAGGCGCGCCGCCGGTCGATGTGTTTGTGCGCGCGGCAGGTGCGATGCTGGAGCATGTCCACCTGCAAGACGCCGATGGCTATGCCGACCGACACTGGCATCCCGGCATGGGTTCGGTCAACTGGCATGCGGTCTTTGCGGCGCTGGCCAGTTTGCCGCGCTATCCCCGGTTGATCCTCGAGGTGAACGATGAACGGGGCATTCGCAGGGGTGCGGATTACCTGATCGGCCTTGGGTTGGCGCTCTGATTGCGCACCAGCCCGGCTTGAGCCTGCGCCCGCCTTCGCATAGGCTCTGCAACGCAGAAATTTCGCCACAGGAGCCCCCATGAACACCCCCAACCCGCAACGCCTTCACCTTGTCTTTGGTGGTGAACTGGTCGATCCCAGCCGCACCGAATTCAAGGACGTGAACAATATCCATATTGTCGGCATCTTCCCCGACTTTGCATCGGCACACCGCGCGTGGAAGGCCGAAGCGCAACGCACCGTGGACGACGCGCATACGCGCTATTTTCTCGCCCATCTGCACCGCCTGCGCGACGAAGAAACCGCTGCCAGCGCCACTGAAGAGCTTGGTGGCTGAACCCTCGACAATGGCATGGTCCTTTCCGACATGGCTTTACCTTGCAACCCGGTCGCGAAAGCACGGGGCCGAGGCGGATGTTCCCGCCGCCGCCCGCCCCGAAGGGCCGCTTGTCTGGCTGCATGCCACCACGTCCGAGGCCCGTGCCAGCGCCACGCAATTGGCGCGTCACATCAGCCGCGCGCGCCCCGGCCTTTGGGTGCTGCTGTCCGAACCGGGTGCCGAACCCAGCCTGAACGCAGCGCCATCGCCGGGGTCCGCGGGTGGGTCGAACGCCCGCACCGCCAGCAAGACCCCAAAGATCGTGCCTGCCGCTGCCCCCACCGGCGACAATCCGGCGACCGCGCGCGCCTTTCTTGACCACTGGCACCCCGACCTGACGGTATTTGTCGCCAGCAGCAGTCTGGCCAGCGGCACCGCCCCATTCCTGCCCGCCACCCTGATCGAGGCCTGCCACGCAAAGGGCCGCCCGATGGTTCTGTGTGATGGTCGCTTTTCGCCCGTTCTTGCGCAGCGTTGGAGTCTGAAACGCCCGCTTTTGCGCGCGCTTCTGGGCCGGATGGCGGTGCTCATGGTGCAAGATCAGGCCAGTGCCGCCGCGCTGTCGCGGCTCGGCATCCCCGCCGAGCGCATCGAAACCCCCGGCGCGATTTCAGAAACCGCCGAGCCGCTGCCCTGCTCTGAACCAGAGCGGGCCTTGGTGGCCTCAGCCCTGCACGCGCGGCCGGTCTGGTTGGCCATGGCCACCCCGGCGGCCGAGGAACTGCCGGTTCTGGCGGCCCATGCTCTTGCGCTGCGCCACGCGCATCGGATGCTGCTGATTCTGGTTCCAGAAGATCACAGCCATAGCGCCACGCTGGCGGATCGGCTGCGCGCCGACGGCTGGTCTGTCGCGCGCCGCACCCAAGAAGGCGAACCCGATGACGAGACCCAGATCCTGATCGCCGACGACCCGACCGAGCCGGGCCTCTGGTATCGGCTTGCGCCGGTCACTTACATGGGGGGCACGCTGTCGGGCGCCGGTATCGCCGCGCGATCCCCTCTGGAGCCGGCGGCCCTTGGTTCGGCCATTCTGCATGGACCTCGCACCGCACCGTTTGCTGCGGATTATGCCCGCCTGGGCGAGGCGCGCGCCGCCCGGCTGCTGGCCGATGAAAATGCCTTGGCCCCGGCAGTGGCGGACCTTATCGCCGCCGACAAGGCCGCGATGCTGGCGCATAACGCCTGGGTGGTCACCTCGGGCGGCTCGGGTGTGGCAGAAACGGTGGTCCGCCGGATTCTGGCGCTGCTCGACAATCTCGATGCGGGGCAGGCTTGATGCGCGCGCCGCAGTTCTGGTTTACCCCACCTGCCAAACCCGCACTTGCAGCCAGGCTGCTTGGGCCGCTGGGGGCGGTCTATGCCGCTGCAACCGCCCGCAGGCTGGCGCGCGGCGGGCCGGGCTACAAGCCCGCCGTTCCGGTGATCTGTGTCGGCAACATCAACGCTGGCGGCACGGGCAAGACACCGACCGTCATCGCGCTGCTGCAGCTTTTGGCCCAGCGCGGGGTTACCGCCCATGTGGTCAGCCGCGGCCATGGCGGCAGTTTGCCGCGCAGCACCGATATTGCCATCCGCGTCGATGAAAGGCGCCATTCCGCCGCCGAGGTGGGCGACGAGCCACTGCTTTTGTCCGCCTTTGGGCCCACTTGGGTTGCTGCGGACCGCGCCACGGGCGCGCGTGCAGCCGTCGAGGCCGGAGCCCAGGCAATCGTGCTGGACGATGGCCATCAAAGCCCAACGCTGCACAAGGACCTGACGCTGGTGGTGGTCGATGCCGTCAAGGGATTTGGCAATGGCCGCTGCCTGCCGGCGGGGCCACTGCGCGAACCCGTCACCACCGGGCTGACGCGCGCCGATCTTTTGCTCTCGATCGGACCGGCCAGCGCGCAAAGCGCCTTCACCGCACTTTGGCCGCTGTCGCTGCCCCGGATCACCGGCGCGCTGGAGCCACTGCAAACGGGCATGGACTGGCAGGATCTGCCGGTTCTTGCCTTCGCGGGCATTGGCCATCCAGAGAAATTCTTTGCGACCCTCCTAGGCCTCGGCGCCCGGATCCTGCGCGCCGAACCGCTTGACGATCATCAGCCGTTCACGGCGGCCCTTCTAGGTCGTCTGGAAACCGAGGCCCGCTTTCTGGGCGCGCAAATGGTCACCACGGAAAAGGATGCAACCCGCCTGCCAGCTGCCTTTCGCCCCAAGGTGCTGACCCTGCCAGTGCGGCTGTGCATCCAAGACCCAACGCCGCTGGTGGCGGCGCTGAATCAGATCGGCCTTTGATGTGGGCCGGGCCAAATCGTCCGGGGGGCACTCGGGCCCATGGCGCGACACGCTATTTCGCCAGCGCGGCCCGAATCTCGGCATCATGTTCCCCCAGACGCGGCGAAGGACGATCCAACGCCAACTCAGCACCCGAGAACACCACCGGCAGTCGCACACCCGGCACGCCCCCCGGCGCAATCTGCATCCCGCGCGCGACGACCTGCGGATCGGCAAAGACATCGGCCATTTCGTTGATCGGCCCGGCGGGCACGCCGACCGCCTCGCAGGCGGACAACAGCGCGTCGCGCGTCCAGCCCCTTGTCGCCTCCGAGATCACCGCCGTCAGCGCCTCGCGGTTGCGAATACGGTCCGCGTTGGTGCGGTAATCGTCAATTTCCGCAATTTCCTGAAGTTTCAGCGTTTTGCAAAGCTTTTGATATTGCGAGTCATTTCCAGTGGCCAGGATGACAAAACCGTCTGAACAGGGGAAGACTGCATAGGGCACAAGGTTTGGATGCGCATTGCCCATCCGTTTGGGTGAAACCCCGGTCGCAAGATAGTTCATCGCCTGGTTTGCCATCACGCTGGTCGCTACATCCAGCAGCGCGAGATCTAGATGCTGGCCCTCGCCGGTCACGGTGCGCTGGTGCACGGCCGCCAGAATTGCGGTTGCGGCATAGATCCCGGTGAACACATCCGTCACCGCCACGCCCACCTTCTGCGGCTGGCCCTCGGGTTCGCCGGTCACGCTCATCAGGCCGGACATGCCCTGAATGATGTAGTCATAACCCGCACGGTGCGCATAGGGCCCGTCTTGCCCAAAACCGGTGACCGAACAATAGATCAGCCGCGGATTGATCTTGCGCAGGCTGGCATAGTCCAAGCCATACTTCGCCAACCCGCCGACCTTGAAATTCTCGATCAGGATATCGGCATCGGCCACCAGAGCATGCAAGAACTCTTGTCCCTCCGCCGTGCGGAAATCACAGATGACCGAACGCTTTCCCCGGTTTGTCGCGTGGAAATAGGCCGCCGCCTCTTCGCCTTCGCGGGTCAGAAACGGCGGGCCCCAACGGCGGGTGTCATCGCCTTCGGGCGCCTCCACCTTGATCACGTCGGCCCCCAGATCGGCCAGAATCTGACCGGCCCAAGGGCCAGCCAGAATGCGCGCCAGCTCGACGATTTTCAGTCCGGCAAGAGGTGTCATGCCTACTTTGCCAGCTCTGCGTCAAGGATCACCTTCAGATCCTCATAGGACATGTTCGAGTGTTTCTCGCCGTTCACCATCAGCGTCGGCGTCGAATCGACCGCATCGTCGGTCGCGTGTTTCTGAAAGGTCGCGACCATTGCCTGCGCCCGCGCATCGTCGTTCATGCAAACCTCAAGCGCGTCCGCACTCAGCCCCGCTTTCAAGCCGATCTTGCGCAAGTTGGCGCCAATGGTGGCCTCTTTGCCATCCCCGATCCAATCAGCCTGAGTGTCGTAGATCATCCCCGCAATCGCATAGTATTTCGGCGTGCCGCCACAGCCTGCAACCAGTCCTGCCCAGAGCCCGAACCGATCGAAATAGATCTCGCGGTGGATGAACTTTACCTTGCCGGTATCAATATACTCGGCCTTCAGCGGAGGAAAAACGACCTGATGCCAGTTTGCGCAATGCGAGCAGGTGTAGGACGCGTATTCGATCAGCGTGACGGGCGCGTCTTCCTGGCCCATCACGATGTCAGGCAGGATCGCCGCGTCAGGCGCCCCCTCGGCCAAAGCGGCCAGCGACAGTGCCTCGGGGCCTTGTGCCTGGCTTAGCCAGAGACCGCCACCCGCCAACATCGCCACAGAAGCAATCGCCCCCAGCACATAGGAAGTTTTCGTCATTCGTCAGCCTTTCTTGATATCGGCCCGGTTTGCATTCCGGGATAGAACGTTTTGCGCCAGAAGTTCAAGCGCAGCCCGAAGCCCGTCGTCTCGCACCACCTTGGCGGTTTTCTCGGCCTCTTGCCGGATCGCGGGATCGGGCTCTTTCGGGGCGGGTTTCGGGGCCGGGCCAAATTGCGCCTGCCCCTCGGCGAAGCCCATCGGCGCGGTCTGCGTAATCAGCACTTTGGAAATCGCGTTGTAGCCGTAGCAGGCGTTCACCTTCTCGCGAATCCTGGGAAGCTCCATCTGCACCATGGGTGCGCTGGCACCATGGGTCAGTAGCGTCAGCGTGGCGCCAAAGCCACCTTTACCATAGCCCACTTTGACCGGTCTCGTGCGCGCCGCCAGATCCGCGCCCACCACCTCGGCCCAATGCGTCAACAGGCGTGACACCGCAAAGCCCCGCGCCTCGCCCGCCGTACGAATACGTTCGCGCAACAGCCCCGAGGCAGGCTCGAATCCGCGCATCCGGCGATGGGGTTTTTGCGGCGTCGGCGTTGCCATTCGGACTTTCCCTTTGTTTGGCACTATCCTAGGCAGGTGCACGGAAAATAACAGCGGATTGGGCGCCGGGGGGGCATAAAGATTGCGTGACAGTGAACGTGGGGCAGCGCTTCTGGCGTGGTATGATCGCAATGCCCGCGTATTGCCGTGGCGCATCTCGCCGCAGGACCGTGCAGCAGGTCAACGCCCCGACCCCTACCGGGTCTGGCTGTCAGAAGTGATGCTGCAACAAACCACTGTCGCCATCGTGCGCAGCTACTATCGCCGCTTTACCGAACGCTGGCCCACGGTCACCGCCCTTGCGGCCGCCCCCGACGCCGAGGTCATGGAGGCCTGGGCCGGGCTTGGCTATTACGCCCGCGCGCGCAATCTTCTGGCCTGCGCGCGCATGGTTGCGGCCCGGCACGGCGGCCGGTTCCCTGAAACGGCTGCGGCACTGCAAACCCTGCCCGGCATCGGCCCCTATACGGCCGCCGCGATATCCGCGATCGCGCATGACGAAGCCGCCGTCGTCGTCGATGGCAATGTCGAGCGCGTCACCGCGCGGCTGCACGATGTTCATAGCCCGCTGCCCGCCGCCAGGCCCGAGTTGACAAGGCTTGCCGCCCGCCTGACCCCCAAGGATCGCCCCGGAGACCTTGCCCAGGCGATGATGGATCTTGGCGCCACGATCTGCACTCCGCGCAACCCCGCCTGCACGATCTGCCCGCTGGCATCGGGCTGCGCCGCGCGCGAGGCCGGCACAGCGGCCAGCCTGCCGCGCAAGACCCCAAAGCCGCAAAAGCCCACCCACCACGGCATCGCCTGGGTGGCATGGCGCCCTGATGGCGCCGTGCTGCTGGAAACCCGGCCACCACGTGGCCTTTTGGGCGGCATGCCCGGCTTTCCGACCTCGGATTGGTCGCAAACCCCGCACGATAGCCCCCCAATCGAAGCCGATTGGTGTGACGCCCCGTCTCAGGTCCGCCACACCTTCACCCACTTTCACCTGCACCTTCTGGTGCGCGCGGCCCTGACCGACGCCACGCCCGCCCGCGGCACCTTCACCCCGCGCGACAGCTTTTCCGTCACCGGGCTGCCGACACTGATGCGCAAGGTGTGGGAAGCCGCGCAGAGTGCTTGTGGGCCGCAATCGTAGCGATTGCACCTTGGGCGCACTTGGCTATCATCCGCGCCGACGCGCAGTTCGAAAAGCAGCCCATATGTCCACTCGCGAAGAAATCCGCCAACCCACTCGCGCCCTGCCATTCTGGCTATCGCTTGGCATGGTGCCTCTGGCAATCCTTGGCGCCACCAAAGGCGGCTGGACGGTGCTGCTGTTGCCTGTCTACGGCTGGGTAATGGTCACTGTGCTTGATGCGATCCTGGGCCTCAACGAAGACAACCCCGATATCGAAACGCCCGAGTCTGATCTGTTCTGGTATCGCCTGATCACGATGGTCTGGTTCCCGGTGCAATTCGTCACGATATTCACGATGATCTGGTGGGCTACGCACACCAACCACCTTTCGACACTGGAAACGATCGTCCTGTTCTTCGGTATCGGCGTCATTTCGGGCACCGTCGGCATCGTCTACAGCCATGAGCTGATGCATCAGAAAAGCCGGCTTGAACGCTGGCTGGGGGATCTGATGCTGTCTACCGTGCTCTACAGCCATTTTCGCTCGGAGCACCTTTTGGTGCATCACCGGCATGTCGGAACCCCCCGTGACACCGCCACGGCGCGCTACAACGAGGGCTTTCACCGGTTCTTCTGGCGGCAACTCTCGCGCGGGCCGGTTTCGGCATGGCGGGCCGAGGTGCTTTTGCTGAAACGCGCAGGTCGCGGACCATGGCACCGATCAAACCCGTTCTGGCGGTATGCGGCGCTTCAGGCCGCCACGCTTTCTCTTGCTTTCCTGATGGGTGGCTGGATCGGGCTGGGGCTGTTCCTGTTTCAGGCCTTCATCGCCATTTGGCAGCTAGAGCTGACCAACTATGTCGAACATTACGGCCTGACACGCGCTTACAGGGGCGAGGGCAAATACGAGCATGTTCTGCCGCGACATAGCTGGAACGCCTCTCATACAGCGTCGAACTGGTTGCTGATCAACCTGCAGCGCCACTCTGACCACCACTACAAACCCGACCGTCGTTTTCCGTTGCTGCAAACCTACACGGCTGACGAGGCCCCGCAGCTTCCTTTCGGCTATCCCGCGATGACGACACTGGCAATGATCCCGCCGCTTTGGCGGCGCCGGATGAACCCGCGGGTGCGCACATGGCGCCGCAAATACTACCCCGAGATCACCGATTGGTCGCCTTACAACAAAGCAAAAACCCCGATGCCGCGCGGCTCTGTCTGACGATTTGCCGCCCGCGGTCAAGGCGGCCGACACGAACCGCGGTCTTTTGCCGGCAGGCCGAGTGACCGTCAGGTCGTGATCCAGTCCGTCACGTGCGTGCTCGGTAAAAATCAGCTTGCCTGTTTGGTGGGGATGACCAGACGACCCGGCCTAGGGCGATCATGGACAAGACCGAGACCCTATGCCGGGCCGGATTGCCTGACGCCGGCCTTGGCGACAGGCCCCGCCCCGCAAAAACGAGCTATGCCCGAAAGTTGGTGAC
>DISZ01000013.1 GCA_002422085.1 Rhodobacteraceae bacterium UBA6197 | reverse complement strand
GCTCGACTGCGACCGTTGCCCCGGGTCGCGCCCCAATACGCGCCACGACAGACAGTCCAAGGCCGCCCCCCGGCTGTCCGCCAACCGACACTTCAGTATCGACGGGGTGACCGCCGAGACCATCAAGCAGAAAAGGCACGCCGGGATCGAAGGCCTCCCCACTCGGTAAACCGAACCCGTCCACGCCGCAGTTGTTCGGCGCAATCATGATGCCCTTGACGCCACTGTCTGCCAGCGCATCACTCCGCAACTCGGGGGTGTCGCACAGCCCCCTGCCGCCATCGTCATGCCGTCGAACAAAAGCCCGTCAAAAGCCTCCGCCGCCAAGCCTCAAGCCTCTTTTGTCGGGGCCACATGGTTGGGCGCGGCCTATCTGGCGCGCCGGCGTTCCGACGCGGAGGCGATACCCGCCCGATTGCGCCAATTTGTCAAAGTCCGCCGCGACAGCGACACGCCGCGGTCCGCCAAAGCCGTGACCAGTTGCGTATCGGTCAGCGGCGCGTCGGGGCGTTCGGCCTCGACCAGATCCGCGATCAGCCCGGCGATGGCATCGCCCGCAAGCGTTGCGCCGCCCGCGCAGGCCACCCGCCCGCGCCCGAAAAACGCCAACAGTGGCAGCACCCGACCGGGCACCTGCACCATCAACCCGTTGCGGATCCGCCCGACCGTGGTTTCGTGCAACCCAAGTGCCACACCCACCTCGACGCTGGTCAGAGGTTTCAGCCGCGTTGCGCCGTGGTCCAGAAATTCATGTTGCACGGCAATCACATAGCCCGAGACACGCAGGATCATCTGATTGCGCCGCGACAAGGTGCGTTCCAGCCAGCGCGCCGTCGCCAGGCCGTCCTTGCTGGCCGGGTCGGCCAGTCGCGCGACCTGAACCTCGGGCGTGGTAGCCCGATTCAGGCTGACCTGCCACTGCCCCCGCGCATCGCGCGACACCACCAGATCGGGAGCGCGGTGCTGTGCCGGGCTCGTGTCGAATTGCGCGCCGGGCTTGGGGTCGAGGCTGCGCAACCGGGTCACCATCCGGCCCAGTTCCTTGGCGCTGACGCCGCAGCGCGCCAGCAACAGTGTAGTATCGCCACGCGCCAGCGCCGGCAGATGATCCAGCAAGGCCCGCATCGCCGCGTCCAGCGCGCCCGCCTCGGCCAGCTGCAGCCTCAGACATTCTGACAGCGAGCGCGCAAAAAGCCCGGCCGGTTCCAGCCCCTGAAGCCGCCCCAGCACCGCCTCGGCCACGTCATGGCTACAGCCCGCGGCAAGCGCGACATCGGGCAGGCTGTCGCCCAGCCAGCCCGACGGATCGAGCGCGGCCAGAAACGCCTCGGCAATGCGCCGTTCGGTCGGGTTGGAAAACATCAGCCCGATCTGCGCCTGAACATGGTTGTGCAGGCCCGCCGCCTGCGCGCCCATCGTATCGGGATCAAAGCCATGTGCCCCGGCAAGTCCCCCCGGCGTGACCCAGAAACCACGCCGGACGGGCATTTCGTCGGGCATCGGCAAGGTTACCGACAGTGCCGGATTGCGTGCGGCCTCTTCAATCAGCAGACCGCTCAGCTCTGCATTGCCAAGTTGCAACAGCCCGATCGCGCGCTGCATTGTCTGTGTCAGCCGTTGCGAGACGTGCTGAACCCGGTGCAGGCCCGGCGCGCTCATCGCCCGGTCCCCGTCCCAACCGCCCCCGGGCGGCGCAGAAAACGCCCGTCCGTCCGGATCGCGGGGGCGTCAGTGTTCTGCGTCGCGGCGGCCACCAGCCAGCTGGCATGCGTCATGTTTTCCTCCCTCAGACAGTTTCGGCCTCGGCGCGCGACCCGTCTCAAGCACGGTCGCATGGTTCGCCACCTCCGCGCCACCCGTGTTGATCACCACGCCGATCCGCGGATCATCGATCTGACGACTGCCCGGGGTGCCGGCCAGCCTGAAGCACCAGCGACGGCGACCAGCCGCCCTCCGACATGCCCGCGCTGAAGTGGCTCCGGCGGATCACGTCGATATCGGCGCCGCTCCGCCCCGCCTCGGTCAGCTCCTCGCGCGTCGCCACGACGATCAGGTCCTTGCAAGAGCTCGCATCGAAACGCCCGAACGCGGTGTGGCTGCTGCCCACGATATGAATGCCGGCAGATGGTCTTCTCTTTGTGCGACAATGGCCATAGAGGCCGGGCTGCGATATTGGGGAAACTACGTAAGCGGGGCTGTTTCTGGGTCGATGTGTCCAGGCAGCGCGCCGGCGTCCCACTTGCACCATGAGCACCGCCCTCACCCTGATCGCGTCTGGTTGTCGCGGCCCGCCCATCGCGCAGCGGATCTTCGCGCGCCGCCAGATCCTGCACACAAGCCACGCTACGCAAACCTTGTTCGGAACTTCGGCAGCGGCGCCGGAAAGACCGTCGATGCGTCGGCTTTACCCAGTCGTGCGGATTTCAGCCCGATTGGCGCGCGCGCAATCAAGGCGCTGGCCAACAATCCAAATTGCGAGGATCAACGCGTCATGCCGGCCGCTGATGGCTATCTGCCAGAGGCATGCGCGCCGCGTTGCGCGCAGTCCCGGCCTATCCGGCCACGCTGACGATCCGGACGTTCGAGCGCGCGGCGAACCATGGCAAACGCTCTGTCGAGTTGACCCCGCGCGAAAAGGACATCGCCCGCCATGTGGTGAACCGGCGCACCACCACGCAGATCTGGCTGCACCTCGGGATTTTGCATCGCACAGCCGAGGTGCAAGGCGCACGCCTGAGGAAGATGCGTGGCGCGCGCACCGCTGCGGGGCCAGTGTCGACGCGCTCACCGTCGTTGGCTGCCCCCGCTCAAAGACGCCGACCCGCGTCGCGCAAGAACCGCGGCTGGATCAAGAACGCGTCCGACACCAGCCCCGGGCGCGCGGCCAACGGCATCCGTTCGTTGAACCAGTTGCGCGTAGCCAGCCCCGGCAGCGCCGCGGCGCGACGCAGGGCCAACGCATCGGCGGGCAGATCACCCAACAGTGCCCGGATCGCCGCCTCGTCCGCCGCGGTCAGATCCTCGCCGATCACCACGACGGCGCCCTGCCCCGCCGAAATCACGCCGCTGTCGGGCCAACGTGACAGACGCACCGGAGCATAGGCGGTGGCCTGCACGCATTGAATGGCGGTGGGCGCGGCGATCCCCTGCACGGCCACAATCCCCTTGAGCCGCAAGATCTTGTCCTGCCAGCAGTCCAACACCTCGCCAATTCGCAGCGCGAAACCGCGCCACGCCACCGGCGCAGGCAGCCGCACCGAAAAACTGCGCACCCGCCCGCTATGGGCATCACCTGCGGTGCGCAGGGGCACTTCGGGCACCGGGGAGGACCAGTTGATCCCGGCCTCTCTGCCCAGCCAGCCGCCCAGATCCTGCGGCGTGGCCTCGGGTGCATAGATCCCGCCCCCGAACAGAAGCCCGGCCGAACGCCCGGCCTCTGCCGCGGTCAGCCGCGGCGCGGCGGGGTTCAATTCAGTCAGCCGCCGGTCCAGCGCGTGCCGCGTCGCGCGGTCGGCCAGATCCGTTTTCGACATCACGATGCGGTCGGCCATGCTGACCTGCAGACGCGCCTCGCGGTTGCGCGCCAGATGTCCGGTGCCGTGT
This sequence comes from Rhodobacteraceae bacterium UBA6197, assembly GCA_002422085.1. GTDB lineage: Bacteria > Pseudomonadota > Alphaproteobacteria > Rhodobacterales > Rhodobacteraceae > UBA6197. The sequence continues at coordinate 115,239 of DISZ01000013.1, read as the reverse complement.
TCGGCATCGACGACGGTCACGATCCCCTCGCAGCGGAACCGTGCCGAGACGAAACGATCTTCCATCAGGGCGCGCACCACCGGCATCGGATCGGCGAGCCCCGTGGTTTCGATCACCACCCGCGACACCGGCGGGATTTCGCGCCGCGCCATGCGGTCGTGAAGGCGCTTCAACTCGGCAATCAGATCGCCCTGAACGGTGCAGCACAGGCACCCCGAATCAAGGATGACCAAAGCGTCATCGATTCGCTCGACCAAGTGGTGATCTACGCCGATTTCGCCAAATTCATTGATGAAGACAGCCGCCGTCGCCATTTCTGGCGCCGGCATCAGCCGGTTCAGAAGGGTGGTTTTTCCGGCGCCCAGAAACCCGGTCAACAGGGTGACCGGCACCCGCCCCGGCACCACGGGGTCGGCCAGAACCGCGAGATTTTCGGGAAATGTCATCGCTGTCTCCTCCTCTGCATGTAGGGCAGAGAAGCAGGTTTCGTTCCCAAACCCCGTTTCCATGCCAAACAAGGGGTTGGCTTACGTTGCGGAAATCTGACTCACCCGAAGCGTTCGATTTCCGGACGCAGCCCCCCGCGACAAGCGTTCGATACCCGGACGCCCGCCAAACGGCTGGCGGATGGTACCTGCCCGGCGACAGGCGGCACAGGCGCGCGCGGGCCCGCGGCGGGGCGCCCTGTCGCACGGTGACTTTCACCCCCGCAAAGCTGCCGCCCCGCCCGCGCGCGCAGGCGCTGGATTGAACGAACACGCATTAGTTATGGTTGAACGTCCAAAGGATGATAAACTGCGCACAGAATAAGAACGGCGTTGATGCGGCTGTAGTCGTATTCGGAACTGGTGGAGCCACGCGCCATGGGGAGGGGGCGGCCGCCGGACAAAGCCCACGCGGCACGCCACAACAGGAGGAAATCTGCAATGCCGGGAACCGCTCTGCGACAGACATTTTCGCGCCCCGAAAATGACAGCCAGGTGATGACATCGTGGGAACGGTTCATGGCTGGGGGTGAGCCGGGTTCGGACGCGCTGCGCCGGTTGATCGACGATTCCTGGCGGCGGTGCCATGGCGCAGTCGACCCGAGGCGCGATCAGGCCCCTCCGCCGATGCCGGGAGACGCGCTGCACGGGCTGATGGCCAGCAGCGCCGATCTGGTCGAGGCCAGCACCACGGTTATGGAATCGGCACGGGATTTCCTGTCGGAGACTGGCACGGTGATGGTGTTGACCGATGCGGCCGGCGTGGTGCTGACGGTGGCGGGCGACACTTGCTTGCGCGACCCGACCGAGAAGATCCACTTGATGCCCGGCTCAAACTGGAGCGAGGCAAGCTGCGGCACCAATGCCATCGGCACCGCGCTGGAAATCTGCCAGCCGATCCAGATCCACTCCTCGGAGCATTACTGTTCGGGGATCAAACGCTGGTCGTGTGCGGCCAGTGTGATCCGCGACCCGATGAGTCAGGCGATCCTGGGCGCGATTGACATTTCCGGCCTGAACGACAGCTACAGCCGCCACACGCTGGGCTTGGCGGTGGCGGCGGCGGGACGGATCGAGAACCGGCTGGCGCGGCACGAGATGAAACTGCGCTATCGGCTGCTGGATCACTATCTCGAACGGCTCAGCAAAGCCGGGCGCGACGGGCTGATCGTGTTCGACCGGCATGGTCGCGCGGTCAAGGCCAATGACCGGGCCGCCGATCTGATGACCCGGCTGGCCAAGACACGCAACGATTCCACGCCGACGATCCGCGACCTGACGCTGCCTTGGTCCGAGGGCAAGCTGGCCCCCGAAAAGATACCGACCTGGGTCGATCAGGACTGGATCGAGCCGGTGCAGGCCGATGGCGAGCGGCTGGGCTCGATCCTGGTGCTGCCGGATCAAAGCGCGCTGGTGCGCCGCACCTGTTTTCACGAGGTCCACCCCGTTCCCCCGGCGCCCGCCGACGCCTTCGGTCGCCTGATCGGGGACGCCCCGAACTATTTGCTGGCGCAACGCCGCGCACGGCAGCTGGCCAAAAGCACGGCGCCGGTGTTGCTGCTGGGTGAAACCGGCGTTGGCAAGGATGCTTTCGCGCATGCGTTCCACGAAATGGGTCCGCATCACAAAGGCCCCTTCGTCGTGGTCAATTGCGGCGGGTTTTCGCGCGAATTGCTGACCTCGGAACTGTTCGGCTACGCCGAGGGCGCGTTTACCGGCGCCAAGCGCGGCGGCATGATCGGCAAGATCGAGGCGGCGGATGGCGGCACACTGTTTCTGGATGAAATTGGCGAGATGCCGCTGGATCTTCAGCCGTATCTGCTGCGCGTTCTGGAGGCGGGCGAGGTCTACCGGATCGGCGAAAACCACCCCCGCAAGGTGCAGATCCGGCTGATCGCCGCGACCAATCGCGACCTGAAATCCGAGGTGCAGGCAGGCCGTTTCCGCATGGATCTGTATTACCGCATCGCGGTGACTTCGCTGTCGCTGCCTGCGTTGCGTGACCGGCGCGCCGATATCGCGCCGTTGGCCGACTATCTGCTGCACCAGATCGCCGCGCGCTATGGCCGCCCGGCGCCGCAGATCGGGGCTGACATGCATACTGCGCTCGAACGCCATGACTGGCCGGGCAATATTCGAGAACTGCGCAACGTGCTCGAAAGCAGCCTGCTGATCTGCGACGGCGATGTGCTGGGGGAAGAGCATCTGCCGCTGGACCTGTGCGCGCCGCATGTCTTTGCCCCGGAGGCCCTGCCCGCCGAATGCGGCGCGGTCAGTCCGCTGGAAATGGCCGAGCGCGAGGCAATCATGCGCGCGATCCGGGCGCATCAGGGCAATCTAACCTCGGTTGCGCGCGATCTGGGCATCGCCAAAAGCACGCTTTACGTCAAACTGGAACGGTTCGGCTTGAAGGAAAGCGTGGCAATCCTGCGCACTGCGCAAAGCTGACACCCCAACCCTAAACGGCGCCCCGGGGGATTGGGGCGCCGTTTTGAACGCGGGGCCGGACAGGGAAAGAGGGGCTTTGGGCCGTGGCCGGGCCCAGCGGGGGGCCAGATCGGTCAGCCACGCAGCCGCGCCAGCGCGTCCAACACCGCCTCGGGCGGATGGTCCACCGGGATTTCGGCGAAGTAGAATTGCCCAGCCCCCAACGCGGGCAGATCGCCCGCCCCGAACAGCACACCCCCGACGTCGCGTCCCTGTGCGCCCGGATCAGACCCGATCACCGCGTCGAACAGACGCGCGCCTTCGGGTGCCACGTCGCGCCCCACCACTGCCCATCGGTAATGTTTGGCGGCATTGAGCACGGGCGTGTAGCGATCCGCAGGGCCCGGCGCATCCCCCTCTTCCAGCAGCAACCCACCGACCGCACGGCCCGAAACGCAGCGAAGGAAATCGGCCATGTACATCGCCGCATCCTCGACCGCGTCAGCGTCAACCTCCGCCGCGCGCCCCGCCATCAGCTGCGCCTCGGCCAGCCATGCGCCCGGCGCGGGCATTGCCAGAACCATCGGGATCTGGCCTTGCAGATTGGCACCAACCGCCTCGGCCACCTCATCAAGCAAGCGCCGCGGGCCGTCGTGTTCCAGCATCCGGCGCAGCGGGTAGGTGGCACGCTTCTTGGCGTCCATTTCAACGATCAACGCAGGGTGGCGCGCGATCCACGACCGGAACATATCGCCCAGATCGACCACCGCCACATCGGCACGCAAGAGCCCCCGCGCCTGACCAAAGAACGACAGATACTTCGCCGCGCCCTCCGCCCAAGGATCGCCATCCGCGCCCAGCAGAAGCCGCCGGGCATAGCCCGACGACTTCAACCAGACCCGCAGCGCCTTCGTGCCCGACCCACCGGGCAGATCTTCTGCGAGACTTTTGCTCATTTCTTCTCGTCTCCCATGGCACCGGCGGCGATCAGGCGGGCTTCCAGCTCTGCAATGCGCACGTCTTTGGGGTGGGTCATGTAGTTCGGACGCGGCTGATCGCCCCGGCGCGTGATCTCGGGCGAGCCCATGTAGAGCGTGCCGGTATCATCGCCCCAGCACCCGAAATATTGCAGATGCGCCGGGGGTTTGGGCTTGTTCCAGCCTTTGATGAACTCGGCATAGGGCGTCGAGCGTGCAATCCGCGCCTGACGTTCCTCGGCGCGCGCCGCCTCGGTCGCGTCGAAGTCGATGGCAAGCGTTTTCGCATCGAACACCACCTTGTAAAGCCGTGCGGCGACGCCGGGCGAAATCAGCCCCTCTTCGATGTCCTTGATCACATCGCCCGGATCGCGTTCCAGCAGATCGCCATAGCCCGCGCCTGCGCCCTGCGAAATCATGAACAATTCGCCGCGTTTCGAGATCTCGAAACCCATGCCCATGTGATGGGTCGAATAGCTTGCCTCGTCAAAAGGTTGCTCGTTCATCAGATCTTCAATCGAGTGGCGGAAGCGCTCGGGTTCGTTCATCAGCACGTCATAGACATCGACATCCTTGACCTTGCACAGCGGATAAGTGCCGCAGGCATAGCCGCCAAACAGACCTTGCAGCGGCGGGATCTTGGCGCCCTGCGCCGTGGTCATGAAGCCCCACTGTTCGCTGTCCTTGGTGGCGACCATCATCGTGTAGCCCTGACCGCCACGGTATTTGCCCGGCGCAATCGCGTCACGGGTCATTTTCTTCGATACCAGCTGCAGGAATGGCACTTCTTCCTCGTTCAGCTCTTGTTCGCCAATGTCAGCCATGGTGGCGAACACCGGCGCCAGGGCGTGTTCCCCATCGCGGTTGACGGTGGCACCCGCGCCCATGCCATTCAGGTCGGCGCACAGGTTGCCCAGCGTCTCGCCATGCTGGCTGACGCCCCCCCAGATGAACGTGTTGATCATGTTGAAGGTCGGCGCATGGACCTTGGTGAACTTTTCGGGGCAGGAATAAAGAAACTTTGCCACCGCATGCTGGCCCGCCGTGAAGCCGGTGAAGATCGACATCAGCGATTGCGAGTTCGGCGCGTCATACGAACAGTTCACGATCGAATGTGGATCGGTGATCACCTCGATCGGCGCAAACGCTGCCTGACCGCGCGGAAGATCGGGCCAGACATAGCACAAGAAGACCTGCGCCAGCATGCCCTTCAGCCCCGCGACGATGGTGTTGGTAGCGCGGTTGGTGAACTCAGGGGAAGACCCACGAAAGTCGAAAATCAGCCGGTCGCCGATTTTGGTCAGCTTGCAGTTGATCTTGACCACGCAGTTCTCGCGCAGGGTCGAGTCCTGGATGATATAGGTGCGCACGGTCATGTCGGGCCATTCGGAAATCCGGCGTTTCACCTCGGCGCGCACGTTTTCCATCGTCAGCCGCAAGGTTGCCACCAGCGCCTCGGGGCCGTCGGTGTTCAGCGTTTCCTCGATCCGCTGCTTGATGCGCAGGCAGGCAAACAGCTTCACCTTCATGTCTTCATATTGCAACTTCGGCTCGCGGACCGAATTTTGCAGGAAGGTCAGGATGTCGCGCTTGATTTGATAGTTCTCGACCACCTTGAAGGGTGACATCTTCAGCCCCTCGTCAGACGGGCTTTCGGCCATCGAAGGCATGCCGCCCGGCTCGATCGCGCCGTTTTCGCCTTCGTGCACGGTCGAGGCGACCCAGCACACCAGTTTACCCTTGTGAAAGATCGGGAGGATCATCGACTGGTCGGTGTTGTGGACGTTTCCATAGCGGCTGTCGTTGTGAATGAAACCGTCGCCTTCCTTCACGCCCACGGTCGGGTCGTTCATCCAGTTCTTGATGATGAACTTGATCGGGTGGTGAACCAGCGCAGAAAAGATCAGCACGCCGCCCGCCGAGGCGATCGCCAGATCGCCGCTGGCGGAATAGACGCCGGTGATCACGTCGCCCCATTTCGCACCGGGCGCCGCGCCCATCTGCTCGACCATCTCAAAGCCTTCGTCGCAGCCCGCCTGAATCCGGTCGCGGATCTTGGCGACGGTATGTGCGTCGCTGACCGTGGTGATGGCGGCATCCTCGATATCGGTGCGCGGCATCAGGTCGTGATTTTGCATGATCTCCGGGTCGGGCCCGAGGAACAGCGTGGTGTCATCAAGGAATTTCTTGATGAGGGTGATTTCTTCGGTCGAGGGCATCTTGGCCCGGGTTGACATATCGTTCATGGGACTCTCCTCCTGTCGGGTTGCGGGCCCCCCGCACCTCCTCGTGCCGGGGGGCCTTGTGTTCAGTGACGGGTGATCGGCGCTTCGTTGCGCAAGAACCACGAGGCACCCTGTTTCGCCGCGACATAGGTCCAGCCGGGGTTCACAAGAAAGGTTGTGACCTCGGACGCGACAATCGCGGGCCCTTCGATCTCGACGCCCGGCACGATGTCCTTGCGCGCCCAGACCGGGGTTTCAAAAGCCTGGTCGAAGCCGACGAAGTGACAGGTCCGGTGGCTGTCGGGTGCGGGTGGTGCAGAGCGTTCGGGTTTCGGCAGCGGCTTGATATCTTCGAACTTCACCGTCTCGTGCTTTGCATAGGCCGCCACACGGATGGTGTTGATGCGGATCCCCGCCTCGGGCGCCTGGCTGCCCTCGCCAAAGCGCTTGCCGTAGTCGGTCGAGAATTGCGAAATGATCGCCAGCACATCGCCCGGCCCGTGCACTTCGTGAGCCGGAATGACGGCGGTAGTCTGCACCAGCTGGTTGCCATAGCGCATATCAAGTTCCAGATCATGGCTGATCTGTTCCAGCGGCACGCCCTGGCGCAGCAGATCCTGCGTGCCCTTTTCCTTTAGCTCGGCCACGATTGCGTTGAAACGGTCGTAATCGTCGAAGATATGGCGGGTGTTGCTGTCGTAAAGCACCATATAGAGCGATTGCTCATGGATGTGCAGCTGGTGCATGTTGCCCGCCCCCACCGCCGAAAAGACCGAGGACAGCGGCGGTGCGAGGATCTGGTCGATGCTCAGGTTCTGCGCGATACCGCAGCAATGCAGCGGACCGTTGCCGCCATAGGCCAGCATGGTGAAGTCTTTCGGGTCGTAGCCGCGCGCGCGAAGTTCCGTGAACAGGCCGTTGGCCATGTTGTCGTCGACCTTCTGGCGGATCAACTTGGCCGCCTCGATCACGTCGCAGTCCAGCTCGTCGCACAGCGCATCCTCGACTGCGGCCTTGGCGCGGCGCGGGTTCAGCGAAATCGAGCCGCCCGCGTAGTTCTTTGCGTCCAGATAGCCCAGCAGCAGGTCGGCATCGGTCACCGTCGGTTGCATCCCGCCGCGGTCATAGCATGCAGGCCCCGGGTCCGAGCCCGCGCTTTCCGGTCCACATTTCACGGTCTTGTACATCCGGTCATAGGACGCAACAGACCCGCCGCCCGCGCCCAGGGTGACCAGGTGGACCATCGGCACCGACACCAGCCAACGGTCGATGACCGGGTTGAAATCATAGTGCTTGATGCCGCCTTCGACGACGATCCCGATGTCGTAGCTGGTGCCGCCCATGTCGGTGGCAACCACATTGCCCAGCGCCGCCTGCATCGACAGATGCTCTGACGCGCCGATGCCGGACACCGGCCCCGAATGGATCGTCTGCAGCGCGTCGGTCGAGTTCAGCTGTGCCATGCCGCCCGAGTTGTGAATGACCAGCATCGGCTTTTCGTATTTATGCGCACGCAGGTTCTGCTCCAGCGCAGAAAGCGCGTGATACATGGTCGAGTGCAGGTAGCCATCGACAATGGCCGAGGTCGCACGGACATATTCGCCTTTGCGGCCCGCCACCTGATGCGACAGGATCACCGGGATCGCGCCCAGCAGATGGGTCGGATATTCCTCCAGCACGATCTCTTCAATGCGCTGCTCGTGCGCGGGGTTCACCACCGAATTGACCAATGCGACGACGATGATCTGCGCACCCCGGTCGACCAGTTCGCGCAGCTGACGACGCACGTCTTCTTCGTCCAGCCGCATCACCATCTTGCCTTCGAAATCCAGCCGCTCGCGGACCCCGCAGATCATGTGTGGCTCGACCAACGGATCGGGACGTTGGGCGTTGGGCATGTCTTGCTGACCCAGGTTGTCCAGGCCCTCGCCATAGCCGCGCGCCCGGCTCAGCGGCACGGTGGCCTCATAGCCCGCGGTCACCAGCATGCCGATTTTCGGGCCCTTGTGTTCGATCAGCGCATTGGTGCCCAGTGTTGTGGCATAGCGCACGCTATCCACCTTGCCCAGGATCTCCTCAAGCCCAAGGCCCAGCGTGTCACACGCCTTGCCCAGCGCCTCGTTGAAGCCCATCGCCAGATTGTGATGCGTCGTCAGGGCCTTGGTTTCAATATATTGGCCACCCCAGACGACAAAACAGTCGGTGAAGGTGCCGCCGATATCAACGGATACACGTTTCATTCTCGCTCCCCTTTTTGGCTGCGGGGCCGGTTCTCATCCTCAAGAACCGCGCGCCCCGATGTCACCCGCGCCGCAGTGGCGCGGGCCGTTGATCAGTGGCCGTGACCGCGGTCAGGCATCACCACGGGGCCCGCATCGGGCACTGCCGAGGGACCGCGCGCGGCCCATTGCGCCTTCAATGCCGCCACATCGACCTGCATGTCCCACAGTGGCGGGTGGCCCGGGATCGCATATTCGGTCTCGACCTGCGTGCCACACGACGGGCAGCAGAATTCGAGGATGCGCACCCAGTCCGGGTCCGGGCTGAACGTGAAGCGGTATTTCTCGGGGTCGATGATCGGCGGGTGAATGTCGCGCGGGTTGCGGTTGTGAACCAGCAGCCCCTCTTTGTAATTCCCCTCGGCCGGGGCGATCACGTGATCGCAGACGCGGCACTCCCATTTCTCGGTGTCCAGATCAATCCGCAGATATTCCGTCATCGGAACTTTCATTGCTCAGCCCTCCCGGTCCAAGATCACGTCGCCCGCATCCGAGACGACAAAAGCCCAGCCCGCAGGCACACGGGCGGTGAAATAGTCTTCCTCAAGGATCGCCGGACCCTTGGCGAAATCGCCTTTGGCCATCTCGCCCAGGCTGTAGACCGGCAACGCGATCCGACCCTGACCGGGCACCAGAACGGTGCGGGTGTCGGTGGCGGTCGCTGCGGCCCTGGGCGTCACCGCGATGTGACGGCTATCGTCCAGACGCAGCGATTTCACCGCGCTCATCTCCAGTTCCAGCGCGCTGGCCCCCGCCAGTTCGGCCGGGAATTCCGCGCCTTCGGTCAACGGATGGGACACTTCGCCCGCCGCCGTCTGCGCCACGATCTGGGTCAGGATCGCGTAGCTGCCCGGCTCGAAGCCTTCGGCATACATGTCGCGCGCCGCTTTGGTTTTCAGCGTCTCGAGGGCTGCGTTCAGGCTGGCGGTATCATGGCCCGCAAGGCTGACCGCATAACGCTGCGATACGTCGCACGAGCCGATGCCATAGGCCGAGAAGACAGCCGCCATCGCCGGCACTGCCACGCGGGAAATTCCCGCTTTTTCGGCCACGCCGCAGGCATTGAGCGGACCTGCGCCGCCAAAAGCCATCATCACCGTATCGGGCGAGATCTTGGTATAGCGATGCAGCTCATCTGCCACTTTTGCCTCGAACGCGTCCGACATCGCGATCAGCGCGGTATCCAGATCCACACCCAACGGATCGGCGATATTGGCCCTCACCGCGGCTTCCGCACGCGCCAGATCAAGCCCCATGCCACCGCCGAAATACGAGACCGGATCGAACAGGCCCGACAGCAGGCTCGCATCGGTGATCGTGGCCTCTTTGCCGCCGCGCCCGAAACAGGCAGGGCCCGGCAATGCGCCCACGCTTTCAGGGCCGATGGCGATCTTGCCGTCTTTCACCTTGAAGATCGAGCTGCCGCCCGCGCCCGCCGACATGATCTCGCACAGCGGAAAGGAAACGCTGATGCCTTCGACATGGCCGCGACGGATTTCCGCAACCTTGCCTTCGGTGCATTGGCCGATATCGGTGGTGGTGCCGCCGACGTCGATCGATACGGTATCGCGGAACCCGTAAAGCGAGGCGAAGGTTTTCACCCCTTCCATGCCGCCGCGCGGACCCGAGGAATAGGTCTTGATGGCCACGGTCTTCGCCACGCGCGACGCGTCACCATCGTTGCGGAAGATCAAAAGCGGGTTTTTCGTGCGATAGGCCCGCAGGCGGTTTTCGGCGTTATACAGGAACGCTTCCATCGACGGGTGCAGAAAAGAGTTGATCACGGCCGACCAGACCCGGCGATCGGGGTTGGCATCGGTCGTCAGATCCGACGCATAGAGTATCGGCACCGCGCCCAGCAGGTGACGGGGGTATTTGCGCAGCGCAATCTTTTTCACGCAGTTCTCGGCGGCATGGAAGCCCTCGCCACCAAAGCACACCACCAGACGGTTCGCGCCCATCGCGGTCAACTGGTTGATCACCTTTACCGCGTCAACCTCGGCATCCTCGCCGTCCAGCGCCGCGGTATCAACAAAGGCCACGCGGTCGCCGATCAGCGCCTCATAGACCTCGGGGTCATGGGCCCGCAGCGCCGCCACCAGATCCTCCGAGCCGGTATCAAGCACCAACCCCAGTTTCGGTCCCTTGCGTTCGCAGATCGCGTTGGTGCCCTGCGTCGTCGAATAGCGGATCAGGTCCACTTCCTCGAGCAGGCGTTTCACGTCGGCGGCGCCATAGACCACCTCGGACGCCTTCGTCAGCCCCTCGAAGAAACACTTCGACAGATCATAGGGCGTGGTCAGAACCTTGGTCTTCTGGACGCCACTGTCCGACATGATGCACACGTCAGTCAGCGTCCCTCCGTTATCGATATTGATCTGAAATGCCATGATGCATCTCTCCTCCCATCGTTGTTTCGCAGTGATCCTGCCTTGAACGGCGCGCGACGCGCCGAGGCCTCGGCCCGAATGGCGAACGAGCCCCTCACTCGTCTGCCGGACCGTCGATCCTGCCCAGCCGAGAAGCAGGATTCTTTCCGCGCCGGACGAAACGCCCCAAAAAAAACTCAAGGCGCGGTTTTCATGAGGTTTTATTTTTTTGATCGCCGCCGAACCGCGGTGCGCCCGGACGGTCTGGCGTTCGATTGTCGGACATGCCGCACTGCAGGATGACCGAGTACCGAACACCGCAGGCCCGATGTGCCCGGACGGTGGGGCGATGCTCTGGAATTCGCATCCAACCGCAGCGAAAGCGGGCCGAGCCATGCTCAAACAGGCGTGGGAATAGCTCCGCAGTCCGGGTCAGACCGACCTTGGGGGGGGCGATCGGGCAGCATTCCTGATTGCGCAGCGCGTGGCACAATTTGTCGGCCATCCACGCCCGTGGCACTGTCTGGCCCAATTGCATGGTGGAGGATTCCCGGCTGATCTCGCCCCCATTCAGAGTCGACGTGGATGACGGAATTCGTGACAACGAAGGTTCCTGCCCCGCAGGTCGTGAAAGACTTTCGGCGCACGAATAAGCGATGGTTGTCGTCAGGTTCCCTTCCAACGCGGGCCTGAAAGCCTTTTCGCGGCGCATGGGCACAGGTGTGCAGAGACTATCCGATTGATCCCGACTTTGCGCTGCTCTGCCCGGCTTCGCGCTGCAACGTCACATTCGGCACTCGCCTCTACTGGCGAACGCGGCCCGAACCATTCCCAAAAACAAATCGGCCCCCTCCGTCAAAGAGGGGGCCAGTCTCGCCGATCAGGCTCATCGTTTCACCGCCCGGGTTTGTTCTTGCCTGGGCCTTCTCGGCGTCTGGGGCGACCGCGGCCGCCCCGGAACTCGGCTCTGTCCTGCTGGTTTGCCTGCACCGAGGCGTTACGCTCGTGCAGGCGCCCACCATTTTCTCTATCGCCACCACGTCGGACGATGCTTGCCCGAAACAGGACACCCTTGACCCGATCTGGGGCAAATCATGCCCGCGGCGACACACCCTTCACTCGCCTCAGCTACAACCGCTTGTCGCGCCGCAGGTGTTGCACTTCATGCAGGTGCCATTGCGCACCAGCGTATAGTTGCCACACTCGCCACAGGCCTCGCCCTCATAGCCCTGGATCTTGGCCTTGGTGCGCGCGTCCATGCCCACCACCCCCGAGGCCAGCGCCGTGGACGAACCACCGCCCGCCGCGGCCATCACGGTTTCCGGCACCAGCCTGTCGAGCGCGGTCACCGTATCGGTGGCACCGGACAGAACGGTCGCGCTGATCCCGCCTTGAAACACCGTCAGCTCTTGCGGCAGGCGTTTGCGCAGATAGCCGGTCGAGGAAATCTGACGCAGCACCTCAAGCGATTTGCTGGCCGCCGAGTCAGACAGCTCCGAGATGTTGCGCTTGCCCTCGTCATTGCCGCCCCCCAGATCGTCAAAGCTCGCGCCCTGCGGTTTGACATGCGCCAGATCGGTGCGGTCCAGATAGCTGACCGCCAGTTCGCGGAACACATAGTCAAGGATCGAGGTTGCGTTCTTGATGCTGTCGTTGCCCTGCACCATGCCAGCGGGCTCGAACTTGGTGAAGGTGAAGGCGTCGACGAATTCCTCAAGCGGCACGCCGTATTGCAGACCCACCGACACCGCGATGGCAAAGTTGTTCATCATCGCGCGAAAACCCGCGCCTTCCTTGTGCATGTCGATGAAGATCTCGCCCAGCTGGCCGTCAACATATTCGCCGGTGCGCAGATAGACCTTGTGCCCGCCGACAACCGCCTTCTGGGTATAGCCCTTGCGCCGTTCGGGCAGCTTTTCGCGGTGGCTGCGCACGATTTCCTTGACGATCACCTTTTCGATGATCTTTTCGGCCAGCACGAAGGCCTTTTCCTGCTGGCTGCCCGAGGCCAGGATTTCCTCGGCCTCTTCGTCATCCTCGACCAGCGCCGACGCCAGCGGCTGGCTCAGTTTCGATCCGTCGCGGTAAAGCGCGTTCGCCTTGATTCCCAGCGACCAGCTCAGCTCGTAGGCGTCGAGCGTCTCGGAGATGCTGGCCGAATTCGGCATGTTGATGGTCTTCGAGATCGCGCCGGAAATGAACGACTGCGCGGCGGCCATCATGTGGATATGGCTGGCGACCGACAGATAGCGTTTGCCCTTCTTGCCGCAGGCATTGGCACAGTCAAAGATGCTGTAATGCGCAGGCTTCAGGAACGGCGCGCCCTCCAGCGTCATCGTGCCGCAAACATGGTCGTTGGCGGCGTCGATCTGCGCGCGGGTAAAGCCCAGATGGCGCAACATGTCAAAGGTCGGGTCATTCAGCTTTTCCGCCGGAATTCCCAAGGTCTTGGTGCAGAACTCTTCGCCCAGCGTCCACTGGTTGAACACGAAGCGGATATCAAAGGCCGAGGGCAGCGCAGCCTCGATCTTTTCCAGCTCGCTCGGGCCAAAGCCGTGGCCCAACAGCGTGGTGGTGTTGATCCCGGGGCAATTGCCGATGCTGCCATGACCCACCGCATAGGCGATGATTTCCTCGATCTGCGCCGAGCCATAACCCAGCGCCTCCAACGCGCCCGGAACCGAGCGGTTGATGATCTTGAAATAGCCGCCGCCCGCCAGTTTCTTGAACTTGACCAGCGCGAAATCCGGCTCGATCCCGGTGGTGTCGCAGTCCATCACCAGTCCGATCGTGCCGGTGGGGGCGATGACCGAAACCTGCGCGTTGCGATAGCCGTGCTTTTCGCCCAAGGCAAGGGCTTCGTCCCAGGCGGTTTTCGACATGGTGACAAGGGTTTGGTCGGGACAGTTCGCGTGATCCAGCGGCACCGGCTTGACCGCCAGCGCCTCATAGCCCTCGGTCTTGCCATAGGCGGCGGCGCGGTGGTTGCGGATCACCCGCAGCATATGCGCGCTGTTCTTGGCATAGCCCGGAAAGGCGCCCAACTCGCCCGCCATCTCGGCCGAAGTGGCATAGGACACGCCGGTCATCACCGCCGTCAGTGCACCGCAGAGCGCCCGGCCCTCGGCACTGTCATAGCCGTAGCCCATGTTCATCAAGAGGCCGCCGATATTGGCATAGCCCAGACCCAGCGTGCGGAAATCATAGGACCGCTGCGCGATTTCCTGACTGGGGAATTGCGCCATCAGCACCGAAATCTCCAGCGTCACCGTCCACAGACGGGTGGCGTGGACATAGGCGTCGGCGTCGAACCTGTTGTCCTTGTAGAAGGTCAGCAGGTTCATCGAGGCCAGGTTGCAGGCGGTATCGTCGAGGAACATGTATTCCGAGCACGGGTTCGAGCCGCGGATCGCGCCATCTTCGGGGCAGGTGTGCCAGGCATTGACGGTATCGTGAAACTGGATGCCGGGGTCGGCACAGGCCCATGCCGCATGGCCGACCTGTTCCCAAAGCTCGCGCGCCTTTACCGTCTTGGCGACCTTGCCATCGGTGCGGCGGATCAGTTCCCAGTCGGCGTCATCCTTGACCGCCTTGAGGAAGGCATCGGTGACGCGAACCGAGTTGTTCGAGTTTTGCCCCGAAACCGTGACATAGGCCTCCGAATCCCAATCGGTATCATAGGTCGGGAATTCGATGCTGGCATAGCCCTGCCGCGCATATTGCAGGATCCGCCCGACATAGGTTTCCGGGATCATCGACTTTTTCGCCGCGCGGATCGCCGCTTTCAGCCCGTCGTTCTTGGCCGGGTCGGTGGCGTCTTCCATGCTGCCATCCCAGGCGCGGATCGCGGTGAAGATGTCGTTCAGGCGCACCTCGTGGATCTTCGAGCCGGCCACCAGCGAGGCCACCTTCTGCTCTTCGATGACCTTCCAGTTGATGAACTGTTCGATATCGGGGTGATCCATGTCGCAGATCACCATTTTCGCCGCGCGCCGCGTGGTGCCGCCCGATTTGATCGCGCCCGCCGCCCGGTCGCCGATCTTGAGGAACCCCATCAGCCCCGAGGACTTGCCGCCACCCGACAGCTTTTCACCCTCGCCGCGCAGGCTGGAAAAATTGGTGCCGGTGCCCGAGCCGTATTTGAACAGACGCGCCTCGCGGACCCACAGATCCATGATCCCGCCGTCGCCGACCAGATCGTCGCGCACCGACTGGATGAAGCAGGCATGCGGCTGCGGATGCTCATAGGCGCTGTCGGATTTGGTCAGCTTGCCGGTGGTGAAATCGACGTAGTAGTGGCCCTGCGACGGGCCGTCGATGCCATAAGCCCAATGCAGGCCGGTGTTGAACCACTGCGGGCTGTTCGGCGCGGCCATCTGTTCGGCCAGCATGAAGCGCATCTCGTCGTAATAGGCGCGCGCATCCTCTTCGGCAGTGAAATAGCCGCCCTTCCAGCCCCAGTAGGTCCAGGCGCCCGCCAGCCGGTCAAACACCTGCTTGGCCGAGGTTTCGCCGACGAAACGCTCTTGCGCGGGCAGCGCGCCCAGCGCCGCCTCATCGGGCACCGAACGCCACAGGAACTCGGGCACGCCCTTTTCCTTGACCTTCTTCATCCGTGCCGGAACGCCGGCTTTGCGAAAATATTTCTGGGCGAGCACGTCGCTTGCGACCTGGCTCCAGCCCTCGGGGGTTTCGACGGCCTCGTTGCGAAACACGATCGTGCCATCCGGGTTGCGAATCTCGGAGGTGGTGGTGGTAAAGGCGATCTCGCCGTAAGCGCCGGTCTTGGCCGTGGTAAATTTGCGTTCGATCTTCATGGTCTTCTGCCCGTCCCCTGTTTTCTTGCCGCCATCCACGCGCCGCACCAGTCAAACCTGCTTTCCCCCGTGAAACGATCACGAAGCCCCCGTCGCACCCCGGGGGTCCGACTTTGCCTGCGGTTATCTTGGTATCGATGCTTGCCACTACATATGGTGGCTAAGTGGCTCACTTACACAAACTGACGTAGGACGCGGTTTCGGTCAACAAAACTTTCACGCTTTTGAGAGCGTTTTTAAGCTTGACGCGCCGCCGTGCCTGAATCGGGAAATTAACCTTTTGATTCATCCACAAGCGCCATCGCGCGACGCCCCCGGATGGGCAATGATGTTTTCCCTTTATTCCGGCCCGTTTGCGACAGGAAGATGACAATCTGGATTAATTTCATCCACAGGCCACAACATCTTGTGGGCAAAACGTGCGTGACCAAAGCGACACAGCGCAAGAAACACCGCAGAGGCCACTGGACCGCGGCCGCAAAGTTGAAACTGGGAAAATGGTCGGGGCGATAGGATTCGAACCTACGACCCTCTGGTCCCAAACCAGATGCGCTACCAGACTGCGCTACGCCCCGAACTTGCCCTTCCTAACGGTCCTGCGCGGTCAGGGAAAGGGGTCACTCGCAGGGAAAACGCGCGATTTTCTGATCCAGACGCGGATGTGACATCTCGGCCCCCGGTTTCAGCCCGATCCGCGCGGCCAGACCCCCGTTGATCTCGAGCACCATCAGCACGCTCGTGCCCGAGGGAATCGGGGTCTCGTCAAACGGGACAGCGTTGTCATGCACCCGGACCACGGCCCCCGTCTCGTCGATGAACAGCATATCCAGCGCCAGCGGCGTGTTCTTCATCCAGAAGGAAACCTCGTGCGAGGAGTCGTAGATGAACAGCATCCCCGCGCCCGAGGCCAGTTCTTGACGCCCCATCAGCCCCTTGGCGCGTTCGGCCGGATCATCGGCGATCTCGATCGAGAACTGCGCCTGTCCGCCGTCAAAGCGAAACACCGCCTGATCGTCGCGACAGGCGGCCCGCGCCGCTTGCCCCCCGATCCCGACGGCAAGAATCACAAGGGCGCAGAGTGCGCGCATCTTAGCGCGGCACCCGCACGGCGGCTTCCCAAGACACAACCTGCGCTGCCATTCGGCCGCGCTTGCCCTCGATCACCCGCAACGAGACCGCCTCGCCGGGGCCAAGATCGGCAAAGCCCGACCGGCGCAGCACTTCGATATGAATAAAGACATCCTCGGGGCGGCCAAAGACATTGGCAAAGCCGAATCCCTTGATCTTGTCGAACCATTTGACCCGGGCCGGTTCAAGCGGCAGCGCCGCGATTTCGGCGGGATCGTTGTCGCCAAGATCCTCGATATGAGAATCGCGATCGCTTTCGGGCGGTTCGATCGACAGAACCTCGACCGCCTGCGCGCCGCGCTGCGTAACCTGCACCGTCACTTCGATCTGCGCGTTGTCCGCGACAGAGCCCTGACCAAAGTTCCGCAAAACGTTGGCATGCAGCAAAATATCCGGCCCACCGCTGGAATCCAGAATGAAACCGAACCCCTTTGCAGGGTCGAACCATTTAACGCGCCCCGCCAACCGGCGGAGTTCTGGTTGTTCGTCAGTCATCTCGTTTCGCTTTCCGTCACCCGCCCCCAGGCGAGCCAAGTGTCACATAGGTGCGGCAGGATTCAAGCCAAAAAAGTCAGGTATTCCTTACCTTCATCGCCCGCCGAGCGTAAGAATCACGGATTCAACCGCTGGATTTCCCAGTTTTCGTCGGGGCCATTCCGACGCCAGCGGAACCTGTCATGTAGCCTGAACGGTCCATCCGCCCAGAACTCGATTTCAAGCGGCACCAACCTGAACCCGCCCCAGAACGGCGGGCGCTTGGGATTGGGGCCATGTGTTGCGGTAACCTTTGCCACCTCGGCCATCAGTGCCATGCGCGACCCAAGCGGGCGGCTTTGCTGCGAGGCCCAGGCCCCCAGCCGGCTTTTGAGGCTGCGCGAGGCATAATAGGCATCGGCCCGCGGCCCGTCCTCGCGCGAGGTCAGCCCCCGCACCCGGATCTGACGACGCAGGCTTTTCCAGTGCAGCACGAAGGCGGCCTTGCCCGCCTGTTCGATCTCTTGCGCCTTGGCCGAGCCGTAGTTGGTGTAAAACACGAAGGCGGCGTCTTCGATCTCTTTCAGCAGCACCATGCGCACATTGGGCAGCCCGTCGGCATCGACCGTGGCCAGGGCAATCGCATTCGGGTCATTGGGTTCCTCGTGCTCAGCCTCGCCAAGCCAAGCGCGGGCAATGGCAAAGGGATCCTCGCCCGCAAAAATACCGTTTCTGTCGCTCATGGTCTTCCTGTTCGCATGGCCCCGGGCTTCGGGGAAGTGGCACGCCTCGGGCGGCATTTGCGCTGGCCTTGATGACGCGCGGTGTTTCGCCTAAAGCTTGCGTCTAATTTAGGAAGCGTGGGGAGCGGGTATGTCAAGCAAACTGATGGCGGGCAAGCGCGGGCTGATCATGGGCCTGGCCAATGACAGGTCGATTGCCTGGGGAATTGCCAAGGCCTGCGCCGACGCAGGTGCCGAAATTGCCTTTTCCTATCAGGGAGATGCGCTGAAAAAGCGGGTCGAGCCCTTGGCCACCAGCATTGGCATGACCGAAATGATCGAATGCGATGTCCAGGACGAAGGGTCACTGGACGCGTTGTTCGCGCATCTGGAAAAAGTCTGGGGCAAGCTGGATTTCGTGGTCCACGCGATCAGCTTTTCCGACAAGAACGAATTGCGCGGCCGCTATGTGGACACCTCGGCGGGCAATTTCCGCATGACGATGGATATTTCGGTCTACAGCTTCACCGCCGTGTGCAAGCGCGCCAGCGCGCTGATGCCCGACGGTGGCAGCCTGCTGACGCTGACCTATTATGGCGCCGAACAAGTGATGCCGCATTACAACGTGATGGGCGTGGCAAAAGCGGCACTGGAAGCCAGCGTCAAGTATATCGCGGAAGATCTGGGCAAGGTCGGCATCCGTTGCAACGCGATCTCGGCGGGGCCGATCAAGACGCTGGCCGCCAGCGGTATCGGCGATTTCCGCTACATCATGAAGTGGAACGAACTCAACAGCCCGCTGCGCCGCAATGTGACGCAGGAAGAGGTCGGCAAGGCCGCGCTTTATCTGCTGTCGGATCTGGGGTCGGGCACCACCGGCGAAAACCTGCATGTCGATGCCGGTTACCATGTGGTCGGCATGAAAGCGGTGGATGCGCCCGACATCGCCACCGTCACCGCCCCCCCTTCTGCCAGCGCAAAGGAATAAGCCATGACCGACCGTCTGCCACATGAGAAGGGCTTTCACGTTTCCTGGGACCAGTTGCACCGCGATGCGCGGGCACTGGCCTGGCGGCTGGACGGCAAGGGCCCCGATGATGGCGCCTGGCGTGCCGTTGTGGGCATCACCCGGGGCGGGCTGGTTCCCGCGATGATCGTTTCGCGCGAGCTGGATATTCGCGTGGTCGATACGATCAGCGTGAAAAGCTACAGTCATCAAGAACAGCGCGAGGCGATGGTGATAAAGTCGCCGCAGGCCGATCTGATGGGCGATGGCACCGGAGTTCTGATCGTCGATGATCTGGTCGATACCGGCAAGACACTGGAACTGGTGCGCAACCTTTACCCCAAGGCGCATTTCGCCACCGTCTATGCCAAGCCCAAGGGTAAACCCCTGGTCGAGACCTATGTCACCGAGGTCAGCCAGGACACCTGGATCTTCTTCCCCTGGGATATGGCGCTGCAATACGTCCAGCCTTTCCGCGGCACCGACTAGCGCCATGGCGGCGCCCGCACCCGAAAGCCCGCAATCGCGACCGCGGGGAGGCTGGCTGCACCGCCTGTTCGAGCTGAGCATCCTGGCCAAGGCGATCTTTGCCCTGGCCGAATTTCTGACCGGGCTGGGGCTGTGGCTGGTAGAGGCGCGCTGGGTGGTGGCGGCCGCGCATTGGCTGACCCGGCAAGAGATCACCGAAGACCCCTCCGACCGTGTCGCGCTGTGGATCTTGCATCAGGCGCAGGCTTTCGACATTGGCACGCAAGGCTTCTGGGCCGCCTATCTGATCGGCCATGGTGCGATCAAGCTGGCGGTGGTGGCGGGGCTTCTGGCGGGGGTTCGCTGGGCCTATCCGCTGTCGATCGCGGTGCTGATGGGCTTTATTGCCTGGCAGATCGACCGATATGTCCACACGCCCTCGGTGATGATGCTGGCGCTGAGCGTCTTCGATCTTGTCGTGATCTGGCTGATCTGGCACGAATACCGCAGCTTGCCGCACAGTGACACGGCGCGAGGCTGAATGCCTGGTGACGCGCCGGTTTTGGCGGCGCTGCCTCCGGTGGGGATATTTGGACGAAGCTGAATGCAAGGGGGCAAGACCATGACCGTAACGCCGCTCAATCCAGCACTGGCCGCGACCTCTGCGCCCCCGGTGATGGAGGCGCGACGCTGGCTTGAGGGGGTCAGCTTTGCCGCTGACCGCCCGTTGATCAATGTCAGCCAGGCGGCGCCGGTGGACCCGCCGCCCGAGGGGCTGCGCCGCGCGATTGCCGAGGCGGCGCTGAACAACCCTGCGGCGCATCTTTATGGCCCGGTTCTGGGGATGCCCGAGTTGCGCGCCGAACTGGCCGCGCAGTGGTCGCGGGCTTACGGCGGCAAGATTGCCGCAAGCCAGGTGGCGATCACTCAGGGCTGCAATCAGGCCTTTTGCGCGGTGGTCGCGACCCTGGCCGGTGCGGGGGATGAAGTTGTCATTCCAACCCCTTGGTATTTCAACCATAAAATGTGGCTGGACATGCAGGGCATCAGGGCCGTGCCCCTGCCGACAGGGGCCGGGCTGATCCCGGACCCGAAGGTCGCGGCGGCGTTGATTTCAGCGCGGACGCGGGCGATCGTTCTGGTCAGCCCGAACAACCCCGGCGGCGTGGAATACCCGGCCGCAACCTTGCGCGCCTTTCGCGAATTGGCGCGGGCACGCGGTGTGGCGCTGATCGTTGACGAAACCTACCGCGATTTCGATGCGCGCAGCGGGGCGGTGCATGATCTTTTCGCCGACCCGGACTGGGCCGGGACCGCGACCGAGCCGGGCTTTGTGCATCTTTATTCGTTTTCCAAGGCGTATCGGCTGACCGGGCATCGGGTGGGCGCGATCGTTGCCAGCACCGCGCGACTGGCCGAGGTCGAGAAATTTCTTGATACCGTGGCGATCTGCCCGGGCCAGTTGGGCCAGATCGGCGCCTTGTGGGGGATGCAGAACCTTGCGCAATGGGTCGCGGGCGAACGGGCCGAAATTCTGGCCCGGCGCGCCGCGATGTCCGAGGGGCTGGCCGCCCTGCCCGGCTGGAGGACCCTCGGGTGCGGTGCCTATTTCGCCTATGTCGAGCACCCGAGCCCGCTGCCCTCGCCCGAGTTCGCCAGGCGGTTGGTGCGCGAGGCGGGGGTATTGCTGCTACCGGGCACCATGTTCATGCCCGCCACCGATCCGGCCGGGCAGCGCCAGTTGCGCATCGCTTTTGCCAATATCGACACGGACGGGATCGCCGAGTTGATGCGCCGCCTGGGCGCGCTGACGTTCTGAGCCTTGCGAGCGCGCCGCGAAGCGCCTAGAAACCGCCAAACAATGCCTTTCCGGGAGGGAAACCCCATGTCCAGCAGCCTTCGCAGCCACGGCAAGAACACCGTCGTATGGGTCTTGATGGCGTTGCTCGTTCTGGGGCTTGGCGGCTTTGGGGTCAGCAATTTCTCGGGCGGGGTGCGCAGCATCGGCACGGTGGGTGACACTGAGATCGACGTGAACGAGTATGCCCGCGCGCTGCAATCCGAACTGAACGCCGCTTCGGCGCAATCAGGAAATCGCATCGGCATGGCCGAGGCCCGCACCTACGGCATCGACCAGATCGTGCAGGCACGTCTGTTCGCGGCCGCAGCACTGGACGAGCAGGCGCGCAAGATGGGGATTTCAGTCGGTGACGAAGAGGTGCGCCGCCAGATCCTTGACGCCAGGGCCTTTGCCGGGCTGGACGGCAAGTTCGACCGCGAAACCTACAAGTTGGCCTTGCGCCAGCAGGGCCTGACCGAGCCCGAATACGAGGCAAAGCTGCGTCGCGACTCGGCCCGGCTGATCGTGCAGGGCGCGGTTGTCGGCGGGGTTCCGGCCGCCGCCCCGATGACCGACCGCTTTACCGCCTATCTGACCGAAACGCGTTCGATCAGCCACGCCGAGATCACCGCCGCCGATCTGACCGAGCCGCTGCCAACCCCTGACGATGCGACCTTGCGCGCCTTTCATACCGATCACGCCGCCGATTTCACCCGCCCCGAAACGCGTGAGATCAGCTATGTGTGGCTCTCGCCCGAGATGCTGCTGGACAAGGTGCAGCTGGACGAAACCGCCTTGCGCGCCGCCTATGAATCGCGCCTGTCGGAATTCGTGACCCCGGAACGGCGGCTGGTCGAAGAGCTGGTCTTTCCGACGATGGACGAGGCCACCGCCGCCAAGGCGCGCTATGACGCGGGCAGCGCCAGCTTTGCCGATCTGGCCGCCGAGCGCGGCCTGACCTTGACCGATATCGACATGGGCGAGGTCACCAAAGACGCGCTGGGTGCGGCGGGTGACGCGGTCTTTGCGCTCACCGAACCGGGCGTTGTCGGCCCGGTGGACAGCGATCTTGGCCCTGCGCTTTATTCGATGAATGCGGTGCTGGATGCGCAGGAAGTGACCTTTGACGAGGCGCGCGAGGAACTGTCGTCCGAAGCCGGCATGGATCAGGCCCGGCGGATGATCCTTGAACAGTCGACCGGCTTTGACGATCTGCTGGCCGGCGGCGCAACGCTGGAAGACATGGCCAAGGAATCTCCGATGCAACTGGGTCACGTGGCGTTCACCGCCGACAGCCAAGACGGGATCGCCGCCTACGAGGCCTTCCGCACCGCTGCCGCCGCCGCAACCCAGGATGATTTCCCGACCCTGACCAGTCTTGACGATGGCGGCATCTTTGCGCTGCGTCTGGATGCGCTCAAGGCGCCGGAACTGATCCCTTTCGAAGAGGCCAAGGACCGCGTCAGCGAAGCCTGGGCGGCCTTTGAAACCCACAAGCGGCTGTTGGCCAAGGCCGAAGAGATCGTCGCCCTGATCGACAATGGCGCCACGCTGTCGTCGCAGGGTCTGGTGACCTCATCGGTCGGCACCTTGCCGCGCGGTGGTTTTATCGAGGGCGCGCCGGCGGACCTGTCGCGCGTGGCCTTCACGCTTGTGCCGGGCAAGGCTGGCGTAGTCGATGCCGAAAACCGGGTGATCGTGGTCACGCTTGACGCGGTTCAGGCCGCAGACCCTGCCGACCCCGAGGTCGTCGCGGTGAAGGACGCCGTGGCCAAGCAATTGTCGCAATCGACCGCACAAGACCTGTTCGAGCTTTACGCCCGTGCCGCCGAAATCGAGGCCGGGATCAGCATCAATTCTGCCGCGATCAACGCCGTTCAGGCGCAGATGCAGTAACCGGAGGCGCAAGTGGTAGCCCTTTCCCCCTCGTTCGAGGCGTTCGAGGCCCGTTGGGCCGAGGGCAAGAACCAGTTGATCTATGCCCGGCTGGCCGCCGATCTGGATACGCCGGTCTCGTTGATGCTGAAGCTGGCCGGGGCCGCCAAGAACTCGTTCATGCTGGAAAGCGTGACCGGGGGCGAGGTGCGCGGCCGCTATTCGGTGGTCGGCATGAAGCCCGATGTGATCTGGGAATGCCGCGGCACGGCGTCGTTCATCAATCGTCAAGCGCGGTTCGACGACAGCTTCACCGCCCTGCCCGGCCATCCGTTCGAAAGCCTGCGCGCGCTGATCGCCGAAAGCCGGATTGACCTGCCCGACGGCCTGCCGGCGATTTCGGCCGGGCTGTTTGGCTATCTGGGCTATGACATGATCCGGCTGGTCGAACATCTGCCCGACGTGAACCCCGACCCGCTGGGCGTGCCTGATGCGATGCTGATGCGCCCA
The DNA here is from genome assembly GCA_002422085.1 of Rhodobacteraceae bacterium UBA6197. Taxonomy (GTDB): domain Bacteria; phylum Pseudomonadota; class Alphaproteobacteria; order Rhodobacterales; family Rhodobacteraceae; genus UBA6197. Next base: position 91,637 of record DISZ01000013.1, on the reverse strand, counting down.
TCGGTGGTGGCGGTTCTCGATGGCGTCAAGGGCGAGGTCACGCTCTGCGCCCCGGTCTGGGCCGCCAATGGCCTGTCGGCGCGTGCCGCCTATGCGCAGGCCGCCGAACGGGTGATGGATGCGCTGCGCGACCTTGACCGCCAACCTACCGCCGCCGCCCGCGATCTGGGCGAGGCCGCGCCCGTCGGACCGATGCTGTCGAATTTCACCCATGAGGGCTACAAGGCCGCCGTCGAAAAGGCCAAGGACTATATCCGCGCGGGCGACATCTTTCAGGTCGTTCCCAGCCAACGCTGGACCCAGGATTTTCCGCTGCCGCCGTTCGCGCTATACCGCAGCTTGCGACGCACCAACCCGTCGCCGTTCCTGTTTTTCCTCAACTTCGGCGGTTTTCAGATTGTTGGTGCCAGCCCGGAAATCCTTGTGCGGTTGCGCGACAATGAGGTGACGATCCGGCCGATCGCCGGCACCCGCGTGCGCGGCGCCTCCCCGCAAGAGGATCGCGCGCTCGAGGCCGACCTTCTGGCCGACAAGAAGGAACTGGCCGAGCACCTGATGCTGCTGGATCTGGGCCGCAACGATGTCGGCCGGGTGGCAAAGATCGGCACCGTCCGCCCGACCGAGAAATTCATCATCGAGCGTTATTCCCACGTCATGCATATCGTCTCGAACGTGGTGGGTGAACTGGCCGAGGGTCAGGACGCTTTGTCGGCGCTTTTGGCGGGGTTGCCCGCAGGCACCGTTTCGGGGGCACCCAAGGTGCGTGCGATGCAGATCATCGACGAACTGGAGCCCGAAAAACGGGGCATCTACGGCGGTGGGGTCGGCTATTTCGCGGCGAATGGCGAAATGGACATGTGCATCGCGTTGCGCACCGCCGTGGTCAAGGATGACAAGCTTTATATCCAGGCCGGTGGCGGCGTGGTCTATGACAGCGACCCTGAATCCGAGTTTCAGGAAACGGTGAACAAATCCCGCGCCCTGCGCAAAGCCGCCGAAGACGCGGGCCTGTTCACCGGGCGCGGCAACGGCTGAACAAAACCACTGGACCCGCCCGCAAACGGGGCCTCACCAGAGCACCGCGCCACCACCATCGGGCACCGCTGAAGGCGCAGCGCTTTTAGGGCGCGCCGCTTTCGGCGTCACCAGTGGGCAGCGCTTGCAGCCTCACTATCAGGCATCGCTTGCGGCGCAACGATCAGGCACCGCTTGGGGCACCCCGCTTGCCGCGCCACCATCCGGCACTGCTTGCCGCGCCACCACCGGGCACTGCTTTGGGCACCGCTTGCGGCGCCACCACAGGGCACCGCTTGGGGCACTGCTTGCCGCGCCACCATCAGGCACCGCTTGCGGCGCTTTGTTTGGGCCACGCCTGGGGGGGCGGCGAGGGCGCCGCGTGGGGCCATCGGAATAGGCGCGTCATTTGGCGTCCAGAGCATGGGCCGCCAAGCAGGGCGCGCCGTTTGCTGGGCACTACGTCGGCCACCGCGTCGGGCACTGATTGCCCTCCCCCCCGCCCCCTCGGGCCGCGCTATTTCTCACGCAGCGCCACCGCCGATACCGGGGCCAGCACCAGCCGGGCGTTTTTCTCGGGCTGCCAGCTGGTCAACCCTGCCACCGACTCGGGCCAGGCGTGCAGCATGACCACCACCGATTGCCCGCGCGCGGCTTCGAACCCCGCCCGCTCCAGCGTGCGCTTGATCACCGGGGCCTTGTCGCGCCCGCCATCCAGCACCCGCCAAATCCTTGCGCGCGGCATGGCGGCTTTCTCGGCCTGTTGCCAGCCGGGGTTCAACCCATTGCCCTGCGCGATCAGTCCGATCCCCTCGCGCGCGAGAATTCCGACCAGCTGTTGCGCCATCTGCCGGTCGCCCCGATAGACCGGGCTTTCGGGCTCGACCACCGCCACCGCCTCGGAGATCACCCGGCGCCACGCCTCGACCGAGACTTCCAGATCCTTGATTGTCGCCCCCGCTGGCAGCCCGCTGGCAAGAATGGCCACCTCAAAGCCCGCCGCACGGAAATCGGCCGCGGCTTCGGCAGCGTCGGCACGGTTCGGGTCAATCGCAATCGTTACCGGAAAGTCGATGGTTTTCAACGTGGCCCGATCCAGCCCGCCTGCCTCGGTGCCCGGATCGACCAGCAAGACCGAAAACAGCGGCTGATCCCCGGCCGCGTCGAACGGCTGAGAATAGGCCCGGATCGGCGGCAGGATCGGCGCGGGTTCGGGCGCGGATTCGGCGTTCTGGTTGGCGAGATTGGGCAGGCGGTTGACCTTGATCCCCGGAACATTGGCAAAACCCGACCGTGCCCCGGCCACGCCAAAGGGCGGCTCGGGCGCATCGGTTGAAAAGACCGGCGGCAACGAGGGGTTGCCCGGCTCTGGAATCGCCGGAGCGTCGGGCAAGGACATGTCGGTTTCGGACATGTCGGTTTCGGGCGTGTCGGTTTCGGGCGTGTCGGTTTCTGGCAGGCCCGCGTCTGGTGCGCCAAGCCCAGGCGTGCCGATCTCGGGCATGGCGGCATCCGGTGTCGCGCCCTCTGGGGTAGCGCCCTCTGGGGGGACGGCATTTGGCAAATCGGCGGTCGGGACCTCTGGCGCGCGTCCGGCCATGGCCTCGGTCATGGGCGCGCTGGCTGGCACTTCGGGCTGCGTGCCTTGGTCTGCAACCGGGGCCAGCATCGGGGTTTCCACCTCGCCGGGTGGCGGCACCGGCACCGGCGATTCGGCTTCGGGCAGATTGGCGGCGGTGGCACGGTCGGCGCCCGCAGGCAGCGACAAGATCGAGCCGGGGGCCGCGGCTTCGGGGCGCGCGGACGGGGTGGTATCGGCCAATGCGGGGGCCGGTTCTGACTCGGGGGGCAGAACACCTGGGGTCTGCGTCGCGGTTGGCGCGGTCTCGCCCTCGGGCCGTGCCGGGGCAAGGTCGCCGGCACCACGGGCAAACTCGGACCCGGCCGGTATCTCGACGATACCGGGGGTCACATCGGTGGTTTCGGGCGTATTGGCAGGGGCGATCGCAGCACGATCGGCGGCGGGGGGGGCGTCGACGATGGCGCTGCCATCGCCAGCAGAGGCTTCAGGCGTGGCCAGCGGCGCCGGTGACGCGGCACGAACCGGTTTGGAGGTCAACGACGGTGCGGGCGGAGGCGGCACCATCAGCGACATCGCCGCCAGCACGAGAACCGAGACCAACCCACCCAGCCCCAACCCCGAGAGTATTCCCCGCCCCATGTCTGCCCCCAAATCTGTTTCCCCCGACCTTTGGCCGGGCAAATACTGCCCTTCGCCCTTGACCCGGGCGCGTGGCTCTGACCATCTATAGCCCGACGAAAAGCCCGGTTCACCCCCTGAATCCGGCCGACCACGGGAAATGCGGGCCGATGCTGCTCTTGATCGATAATTACGACAGTTTCACCTATAACCTTGTGCATTATTTTGGCGAGCTGGGGGCCGATGTCGTGGTCCGCCGCAACGATGCGCTGGATGTGCAAGAGGCCATGGGCATGGGCGCGCAGGCGATCGTGCTGTCACCCGGCCCTTGTGATCCGGCGCAGGCCGGGATCTGCCTGCCGCTGACACTGGCCGCCGCCGAGGCCGGGCTGCCGCTGCTGGGTGTCTGTCTTGGCCATCAGACCATCGGCGAGGCTTTTGGCGGCCATGTCGTGCGCGCGCCAGAAATCGTGCATGGCAAGATGGGCCTGATACATCACGAGGGCAAAGGTGTCTTTGCCGATCTGCCCAGCCCGTTTCTGGCAACGCGCTATCACAGCCTGATCGTTGAACGCGCGACCCTTCCCGACTGTCTTGAGATCACCGCCGCGCTGGACGACGGCATCATCATGGGGCTGCGCCACCGCGAAAAACCGATCGAGGGGGTGCAGTTTCACCCGGAATCGATTGCCTCGGAACACGGTCACCATTTGATCCGCAACTTCCTGACCTTGGCCGGGATCACCGCAAAGGCCGCCGCATGAGCGATATCCGCCCCCTGATCGGCATTGCCGCCGAACGCCCCCTGACCACCGCCGAGGCCGAAGCTGCCTTTGAGGCGCTGTTCGAGGGGGCCGCCACGCCCAGCCAGATGGGCGGGCTGCTGATGGCGCTGCGGGTGCGCGGCGAAACCGTCGATGAAATCGCCGCCGCCGCGCGGGTGATGCGCGCCAAATGCAACGCCGTGCGCGCGCCCGAAGGGGCGATGGACATCGTCGGCACCGGCGGCGATGGCAAGGGCACGCTGAACATTTCAACCGCCACCGCCTTTGTGGTTGCCGGCGCCGGGGTGCCGGTCGCCAAGCACGGCAACCGCAACCTCAGCTCCAAATCAGGGGCGGCGGATGCGCTGACCGCGCTGGGGCTGAACGTTATGCAAGGTGCCGAGGTCGCCGAACGCGCCCTGGCCGAGGCCGGAATCGCCTTCATGATGGCGCCGATGCACCACCCCGCGATCCGCCATGTGATGCCGACCCGCGCCGAGCTGGGCACCCGCACCCTGTTCAACCTGCTGGGTCCGCTGACCAATCCCGCCGGTGTCAAACGCCAGCTTACCGGCACGTTTTCGCGCGCCTGGATCCGGCCGATGGCCGAGGTTCTGGCGGCACTCGGGTCGGATCGGGCTTGGCTCGTGCACGGCTCGGACGGCACCGACGAAATCTCGATCGCCGGGATCAGCTGGGTTGCCGCGCTGGAAAATGGCGCCGTGCATGAATTCGAGATCCACCCCGAAGAGGCGGGGCTGCCGGTGCACCCGTTCGAGGCGGTGATCGGCGGCGAACCGGAACAGAACGCAAAGGCGTTTGCGGCGCTTCTGGACGGAGCAAAGGGCGCTTACCGCGATGCCGTGCTGCTGAACGCCGCCGCCGCGCTGATCGTGGCCGAAAAGGCCGCTGACCTGAAAGAGGGTGTCGCACTGGCCACCGAGAGCCTCGACAGCGGCGCCGCCAAGGCCAAGCTCGAGGCCCTGCGCCGGATCACCGGCTAGACCCGAACGGGGCGCGCTTGGGCCACTTGAAGGAAACACGGATGGACATTCTCGACCAGATCAAGGCCTACAAGCTGACCGAGATCGCGGCGGCCCGAAAGGCCCGCCCACTTTCGGCCATCGAGGCCGAAGCGCGCGCGGCGGCCCCGGTGCGCGGCTTTGCCGCCGCCCTGGCCCGCAAGGCGGCCACCGGCTACGGGCTGATTGCCGAAATCAAGAAGGCCAGCCCCTCGAAAGGCCTGATCCGCCCCGACTTTGATCCGCCTGCACTGGCGCGGGCCTATGCCGAGGGCGGCGCGGCCTGCCTGTCGGTGCTGACCGATGGCCCCAGCTTTCAGGGTGCACCCGGCTATCTGGTCGCGGCGCGGGACGCCTGCGCGCTGCCGGTGTTGCGCAAGGATTTTCTCTATGACACCTATCAGGTCGCCGAGGCTCGCGCCTGGGGCGCCGATTGCATCCTCATCATCCTGGCGTCTGTCGATGACGCGCTGGCCCATGAGCTGGAGGCCGCCGCGCTGCATTGGGGCATGGACGCGCTGATCGAGGTCCACAACCGGGCCGAGCTCGACCGGGCATTGACGCTGAATTCGCCGATGATCGGGGTCAACAACCGCAACCTCAAGACATTCGAGGTGACGCTGGATGTGACCCGCGACCTCGCACCGCATGTTCCCGAGGGGCGCGATCTGGTCTGTGAAAGCGGGTTGTTCAGCCCCGCCGATCTGGCCGCGATGGCCAAGGTGGGCGCACGTCGCTTTCTGATCGGCGAAAGCCTGATGCGTCAGGCCGATGTCGCCGCCGCAACCCGCCTATTGCTGGAGGAACCATGCCGCTGACCCATTTCGACGACCAGGGCAAGGCACATATGGTCGATGTCTCGGACAAGGCGGTGACCGCGCGCATCGCCACCGCCGAGGGCTGTGTCGTCATGGCCCCCGACACGCTCGCGCTGGTCATGGCCGGCACCTCGAAAAAGGGCGATGTGCTGGGCATTGCGCGCGTGGCCGGGATCATGGCGGCCAAACGGGCCGCCGATCTGATCCCGCTGTGCCACCCGCTGCCGATCACCAAGGTGACGCTGGATCTGACCGCCGATGCGGCCCTGCCGGGGGTGCGGATCACCGCCACGGTCAAGACAGCAGGCCAGACCGGCGTTGAAATGGAGGCGCTGACAGCGGTCAGCGTGGCGGCCCTGACGGTCTATGACATGCTCAAGGCCGCTGAAAAATCCATGCGTATCGAGGGCATTCGCATAACCTTGAAAGATGGCGGAAAATCAGGACGTTACGAGGTAAAGCTATGATTTCGGTTGAAGATGCACTGGCCAAGGTTCTGGCCCTCGCCCAGCCGGTCGTTTCCGAAGATCTGGCGCTGCGCGACGCTCTTGGCCGCACCTTGGCTGCCGATGCCTTGGCCGGTCTGAACCAACCCCCCTTTGCGGCCGCGACGATGGACGGCTATGCGCTTTGCGCCGTCGATCATCACCCCGGCCAAGAGCTGACAGTGATCGGCGAGGCCGCCGCGGGCCGCAGCTTTGCAGGCGCGATCGTTCCCGGTCAGGCGGTGCGCATATTCACCGGCGCGCCGGTGCCGACGGGGGCGCAAGTGGTGGTGATCCAGGAAAACACCACCCGCAGCGGCGACCGCCTTACCTTGGGCAGCACGCTCGACAACCACGACAACATCCGGCCGATGGGCTCGGATTTCGGCATCGGCGACAGCCTTGCGGCCCCGCGCCGGCTGGGCGCCAAAGAGCTTGGCCTCTTGGCCGCGATGAACGTCGATCGCGTCACGGTGGCGCGCCGCCCGGTGGTGGCGATCATCGCCACCGGCGACGAATTGGTCATGCCGGGTGAAAACCCCGGCCCCGACCAGATCCTGTGTTCCAATTCGTTCGCGCTGGCGGCTTTGGCCCGCGAGGCCGGCGCCGAGGCGCGGATGCTGCCTATCGCGCGCGATACCGAAGACAGCCTGCGCTTTGTCTTTGGTCTGGCCGAGGGGGCCGACCTGATCGTCACCTCGGGCGGTGCCTCGGTTGGCGACCACGATCTGGTGGGCAAGGTCGCCGCCGATCTGGGGCTGGAGCGGTCGTTCTACAAGATCTCGATGCGGCCGGGAAAGCCGCTGATGGCCGGCAAGATGGGCCACGCCGCGATGCTGGGCCTGCCCGGAAACCCGGTCGCAGCCATCGTTTGCGCGCATCTGTTCATGTTGCCGCTGCTGGCGGCGATGCAGGGGCTGAGCTTGGATCCGCGCAGGGTGCATCCCACCCGAAAAGCGGTGCTCGGCGCCGATGTCGGCCCAACCGGGACGCGCACACATTACATGCGCGCCCGTCTGTCAGAGGGCGACGCCCTGCCCCGGATCACCCCGTTCGCAATGCAGGACTCGGCATTGTTGCGGTTATTGTCCGAAGCCGATGCGCTGCTGATCCGCCCCTTGGGCGATGGTCCGCGCAAGGCCGGTGAAACCGTGGAATATCTGCCGATCTGAGCCAAGCCGTTGACACGAAACGGGAACGCGGATAGAACTTTACCGGAACGCGGGGGCGGCCCACTGCCGGAGGTGAATCGATGCTGACACGCAAACAATTGGAATTGCTGGACTTCATCCAAAAGCGCACACAGCGCGACGGTGTTCCACCCTCATTCGATGAGATGAAAGTGGCTTTGGACCTGCGTTCAAAGTCTGGCATTCACCGGCTGATCACCGCGCTGGAAGAGCGTGGCTTCATCCGCCGCCTTGCCCATCGGGCCCGCGCAATCGAGATCGTGAAGCTGCCCGAAGCGATGGAGCGCCCCGGCTTTTCGCCGCGCCTCATTCAGGGCGACCGGGCCGATGCACCGCGTGGCGCGATCCCGGTCGAGCCGGCTCATGCGATGGAATTGCCGGTGATGGGGCGCATTGCCGCCGGGGTTCCGATCGAGGCGATCTCGGAGGTTTCGCACCACGTTTCGGTGCCCGGCTCGATGCTGTCGGGGCACGGCCAGCATTACGCGCTGGAGGTCAAGGGCGACTCGATGATTGATGCGGGGATCAACGATGGCGACATCGTGGTGATCCGCGAACAGAATACCGCCGAAAACGGCGACATCGTCGTGGCGCTGGTCGAAGGGCACGAAGCCACGCTGAAGCGCTTTCGTCGCAAGAACGGGATGATCGCGCTTGAGGCCGCCAACCCGGCCTATGAAACGCGGATCTTGCGCGACGATCAGGTCAAGGTGCAAGGCCGGCTGGTCGGCTTGATCCGCAGCTACTAGCCCCCTCACCTGTCGTCGCCGGGCGAAACGGCGTGACAGTTTCACCCAAAACTGCGGATGCGCTAGTATCGTTGGCGCGCCGCGGGGGCCCAGGGTCGGACCCCGGTCATTTCGGCAGAGGTATCGCGCCGCAAAAGCCCGGCTGATCTGGTGAAAGCCACCGCGCCGGTCTGGCGCAAGCGATCAAAGTCGTAAAGATCGCAATCGCCGGGCGGGTTCTTGCCACGGGCCGCCAGCACGACGATTGCGCCATCATGGCAAACTTCGGCCAGATGATCCGCGGCGGTCTTGCCAGTCAGATGCACCACCTCTTGCAGGCCGAACCGGGCGGTCCGCCAACCTTTCGGACCAGCAAAGGCCGCGCGCGCGGCCGCGTCAGTGAAGGTGGCGGTATCGCCATCGGCTTCCAGCCAGCTATCGGCCACAAAGCCTGCGCCGGGTTTCGACATTGCCCGCCCCTCGGGCGTCATCAAGCCAACCAGCTCTGCCTCGGGCGAGATCAGCAGATCCGGGCGCACCGTCAGGCACCATAGCGCGAAAGCGGTCAGCAACAGCGCCAAGGCCGCCGTACGCACCGCCCCGCGCGCAAGCACCGCAACCATCGCGCCAATCGCCATTAGCGGCAACACGGCGGCACCGGGTGCGGGCACGGCGATAACCGCCCCCTCCATGCCACCGACCCAGTCGGACACGGCGATCATCCAGACGGTGCCCTTTTCCATCACCCAAAGCGCCGGAGCCGCCAGCCCGAACGGCGCCAGCAACGCCGCGATCACGCCGGCAGGCATCACCAGCGTGCCCATCACCGGCACCGCCAGCAGGTTTGCCAACAGCCCGTATTCCGACATCCGGTTGAAATGAGCCGCCGCAATCGGCGACGTCGAGAACCCCGCCGCCAGCGAAGACACCAGCAACATGGCCACCGGCCGCAGCAACACCGGCACATGGGGCTGCACCCGCGCCCAGGGTTTGTAGATCAGGATCAACGCGACCGTCGCGCCGAAGGACATCTGAAACCCCGGCTCGGTCAGGCTTTCAGGCTTGGCGACCAACAAGAGCATCGCTGCAATCGCCACGGTGCGCAGGCTGATGGCGCGACGGTCGAAAAGCACCGCGATCAACATCACCGCCGCCATCAGATAGGCGCGCTGTGTGGCCACCTCGGGGCCCGCCAGCCACAGATAGAAGCTGGCCGCGATCAGTGCCACCATCGCCGCGATCTTCTTGCCCGGAAGCCTGAGCGCCGCGGTGCCGACCAGCGCCAGCCCATAGCGCACCATCGCAAAGACAAATCCCGCCAGCATGCCCATATGCAGCCCCGAGATCGACACGATATGGTAAAGGTTCGAGGCCCGCATCGAGGCATTCGTCGCCTCGGCAATGCCCGAGCGGTCGCCCGTCAGCAGCGCCGAAGCGACCGCCCCCGCCTGCCCCGGTATCTGCGCCTGCAACGCCGCCGACAGCCGCATCCTTGCGCGATGCCCGGCCAAAAGCCAGTTTGACGGGTCGGGCGGCGCGAGCACCAACACCGGCGTGCGCGTGTAGCCCACCGCCCCCAGCCCCGAAAACCACGCATAGCGACGAAAGTCATAGGCCCCCGGTTCGGCGGGCCCGGCCGGCGGCGACAGATGCGCGGTCAGCATGACCCGCAGCCCCGGTTCCGCCTCAAGCCGGCTTTGGTCACCCTGAAGCGAGACCCGCACCAACCCCGGCGTGCGCGCGGGCGCGGTGTTGTCCAGCACTACCTGATCCAGTGTCAGCCGAATCCGGTCACGGCTCGAGCGGTCAATGCGGATGATCCGCCCCTCGACCGGGCCATAGTAGCGGTAGCCAAGCACCGGCGCTGCAACCGAATGCGTCCGCACGCTTGCCAGCAAAAAGCCACAAGCCGCCAGCGCCATCAGCGCCGCCAGAAACTGCCCCGCCTCGGGTCCTGCCCGCCACAATGCCACGCCAATCAGCGCGATCAGCGCCACCGGGCCGTAGACCAGCGGCCCCGGCTCGACCGGCGCCAGAAAATACGCCCCGATCCCCAGCGACAGCGCCATCGGCACCCACAGCGCCAGATCCACCCGCGCCCCGATCAGCGCAGCGCGGGGCGTCGACAGCCCGCCGAACAACGCCCGCGCCACGCCGGCGCGCATCCTGACACCGCGTTCGCGCACCCGCGACGGGCGCATCGGATCCGCGATGATGCTGTCGGACAGGTTTGCCACGCTTGTTTCTCCGCCCGTCCTTGCCTAAGGATCACGCCAAAGCCTAGCCGGCTTATGGTTTCCGAAAGGTTAACGCGCCCGATGTCTGACACTACCGCCCAAGCTCGCCCCGCCGAGGATCGCCCGTCCCAAGCCCGCCCTGTGGTCACCCGTTTCGCGCCCTCGCCTACTGGCTATCTGCATATCGGTGGCGCGCGCACGGCGCTGTTCAACTGGATCTATGCGCGCGGTCGCGGTGGCAAGTTCTTGCTGCGCATCGAAGACACCGACCGCGACCGCTCGACCCCCGAAGCGACCGCGGCCATTCTCAAGGGCCTGACCTGGCTGGGGCTGGATTGGGACGGCGAGGCTGTCAGCCAGTTCGCTGGCCGCGACCGTCACGCCGAGGTCGCGCGCGAAATGCTGGCGCGCGGCAATGCCTACAAGTGCTTTGCCACCCAGGACGACATCGAATCCTTCCGCGAGGCCGCCCGCGCCGAGGGCCGATCGACCCTTTACCAAAGCCCATGGCGTGACGTGGACCCCGCCCGCCACCCCGATGCGCCCTATGTGATCCGGCTGAAAGCGCCGCGCGAGGGCGCCACGGTGATCGACGATCAGGTGCAGGGCGAGGTCACCTTCCGCAATGACCAGCTGGACGACATGGTTTGTTTACGTTCTGATGGCACACCCACCTATATGCTGGCTGTGGTCGTCGATGACCACGATATGGGCGTGACCCATGTGATCCGGGGGGATGACCACCTGACCAATGCCGCACGGCAAGTGCAGATCTATCACGCAATGGGCTGGGACGTGCCGGTCTTTGCCCATATCCCGCTGATCCACGGCCCCGATGGCAAGAAACTGTCCAAACGCCACGGCGCGGTCGGGCTCGAGGAATATCAGGCGATGGGCTACCCCGCTGCCGGGATGCGCAACTACCTGACCCGTCTGGGCTGGAGCCATGGCGACGACGAATTCTTCACCGATTCCCAAGCGCGCGAATGGTTCGATCTGGGGGGAATCGGGCGCGCTCCGGCACGGCTCGACTTCAAGAAGCTGGAAAACCTTTGCGGCCAGCACATCGCCGCCAGTGCGGATGCAGAATTGCTGCCTGAAATTGAGGCATATCTAAGCGCCGCCGGTCTGCCGGCCCTGACTGAAACGCAACGTGATGGGCTGCTGCGCGGCATGTATTGCCTGAAAGAACGCGCGAAGACATTCACGGATCTTATTGAAAAGGCTAGATTCGTTCTGGTTTCGCGCCCTCTGGATCTGGATGAGAAAGCCGAGAAGGCGCTTGATCCGGTATCCCGTGGTATACTGATGGAATTGACGCCGCAGATGCAAAATGCTAGCTGGACGCGGAACGATCTGGAAGCCACCGTTGCCGCCGTAGCCGAAGCCCGGGGAATGGGTCTGGGCAAACTGGCCGGACCGCTACGCGCGGCACTGGCAGGGCGCACGGTGACCCCCAGTGTTTTTGATATGATGCTGACGCTGGGGCGCGAAGAGACGCTCGCCCGGCTTGTGGATCAGGCAGCCTGAGCAAGTCGTGGCGCCAGATCACTTCGGAGAGATCATGCCCGGCGTGACCCCGCCTGGCCCATAGGAAAGGGAACGGAATGGCTGATACAACCAAGACCGCGACGCTGAGCTTTGAAGGCAAATCCATCGAACTGCCGATACTTTCGCCCACCGTCGGCCCGGAAGTGATCGACATCCGCAAGCTCTATGCGCTAGGCGATGTGTTCACCTACGACCCCGGTTTTACCTCGACCGCGGCCTGCGAAAGCGCGATCACCTATATCGACGGCGACAAGGGCGAACTTTTGTATCGCGGCTATCCGATCGAACAGCTGGCCGACAAGTCGCACTTTCTGGAAGTGTGTTTCCTGCTGCTGAACGGCAAGCTGCCCAATGCCCAGCAGATGGCCGATTTTGAAGGCCGCATCACCCGCCACACGATGGTGCACGAACAGATGCACTACTTCTTCCGCGGCTTCCGCCGTGACAGCCACCCGATGGCGACGATGGTGGGCGTGGTCGGCGCGATGTCGGCCTTTTACCACGACAGCCTTGATATCAATGACGAATGGCAGCGCGAAGTGGCCGCCATGCGGATGATCGCCAAGCTGCCGACGATTGCCGCCATGGCCTACAAATACTCGATCGGGCAGCCGTTCGTCTATCCGCGCAACGACCTCGATTATGCGGCGAACTTCCTGCATATGTGTTTTTCGGTCCCGGCCGAATCCTACACCGTCAGCCCGATTCTGGCCAAGGCGATGGACCGGATCATGATGCTGCACGCCGATCACGAACAGAACGCCTCGACCTCGACCGTGCGTCTGGCCGGGTCATCGGGCGCCAACCCGTTTGCCTGTGTCGCCGCCGGAATCGCCTGCCTCTGGGGCCCGGCACATGGTGGCGCCAACCAGGCCTGCCTTGAAATGCTGCGCGAAATCGGCAGTGTTGACCGGATCCCGGAATTCATCGCCCGCGCCAAGGACAAGAACGACCCGTTCCGCCTGATGGGCTTTGGCCACCGCGTTTACAAGAACTTTGACCCGCGCGCCAAGGTGATGAAGGAATCGGCCGACGAAGTGCTTGACCTGATGGGCATTCACGACAACGAAACGCTGAAGGTCGCAAAAGAGCTCGAGCGCATCGCGCTTGAAGATCCCTATTTCATCGACAAGAAGCTCTACCCGAACGTGGACTTCTATTCGGGCATCATCCTTGAGGCGATGGGCTTTCCGACCTCGATGTTCACGCCGATCTTTGCGTTGTCGCGCACCGTTGGCTGGATTTCGCAGTGGAAGGAAATGATCGCCGATCCGACCCAGAAAATCGGTCGTCCGCGTCAGCTTTATATCGGCGAGACCGAGCGCGACTACAAAGACGTCTCCAAGCGCTGAGGCCGCAACAGAAACGGGGGCCGGAGGGAAACCTCCGGCCCCTTCGCCATTGGAGGCCCGATGACCGATCTGCGCTACCGTCCACATCATTTCCTGTGCTCACTCGGGTTCGAGGGCAAAGGCTATTCGCCCGAGTTTACGGCCAACATGACCGCGATCGTGCAGGGACGTCTGCGCGCGCCCGGCGGTGAAAGCGCCCGGATCACGGTCACCGTTGCGGCGGATGACATCTGCGCCCCCTGCCCCTCGCGCCGGATGACGGGCTGCGACAATGACGCCAAGATCGCCGCCCTTGATGCGGCCCACGCGGCGGCGCTGGGGCTCGCGCCGGGTGATGTGCTGAGCTGGGGCGAGGCGCTGACGCGGATGCGCGCCTTGCCCGATCGGGCGCTGAGCCAGATTTGCGCGCCCTGCCAATGGCTTCAATATGGCATGTGCGAAGCCGCGTTGGCGCGGCTGAAGGCCAGTTGACGCAGCAGATGAAAACGCCGCCCCGAGTGAGGGCGGCGGTTCTTTTCGTGCATCAGATCCCTGCGCCGCAGCGCAGTATCGCCAAGGGCGCGGATCAGCCCTTGCGCGCTTTCAGCGCGGATCAGCCCTTGCGCGCTTTCAGCGCGGCCCAGCCGCCCGTTACGGCCACCGCAGCCAGCGCCGCCTTGACCAGCGCGCCGATGATGAACGGGGTCATACCCGCCGCAACCGCCGCCGAGATCTCCATTCCGGTGACCGCTTGCAGCGCCAGAACGCCGGGCACGAACAGCGCCAGCGCCGGCACCAGCGCGGCGATGAACAGCTTGACCAGACCGCGATCCAGGCCACGTTCCACCATGAAGCCGGTCAGCCAGGCCATCGCCACAAAGCCCCACAGGAAACCTGCCGTCGGGCCCATCAGCTTGGCCATGCCCGCGGCACCGCCCGCGAATACCGGCAGCCCCATCGCGCCTTCCAGCAGGTAGGCAACCAGCGTCGCCGCCGCCAGACGCGACCCGAAGGTCAGACCCACAATCGAGATCGCCAGCGTTTGCAGCGTCATCGGAACCGGCAGCATCGGCACACTGATCTGTGCCGAAAGACCGACAAACAGCGATCCACCCAGCACCATCAGGGCTTGGGTCAACAGCGATTGCCGGGTCAGGATAGCTTTCGAAAGTGTCATGTGAGGGCCTTTCACCATGAATAACGTTGCTGCGCACTTTTGCCGCAGGTGCACAAGATGTCAACGCTTTCTCTTGCACGTGCCCCATACCAGTGCCAAAGAATTGCCCATGACAGAGATCCAGCCCCCCCCGCAAAAGACCGAGAAACTCGCTTTGATCACTGGCGCCTCGCGCGGGTTGGGGGCAGCGCTGGCCGAGGCCCTTGCCGCCACGGGCTGGCACGTGATGGCGGTGGCGCGCACGCAAGGCGGGCTGGAAGAGCTGGACGACCGGATCCAGGCCAAGGGCGGTCAGGCCACGCTGGCACCCATGGACATAACCGACCCCGAGGCGATGAAACATTTGGCGGACTCGGTTGCCGGGCGCTGGGGCGGCGTGCAGCTTTGGGTGCACAGCGCAGTCCACGCCGCGCCGCTGGCCCCCGTCGGGCATATCGATCTCAAGGACATGACGAAATCCATAGCGACCAACGTCAGCGCGACCGCCGATCTGATCGCCCGGATCGAGCCCTTGTTGCGCGCGGGCAAGGGACGGGCGCTGTTCTTTGACGACCCGCACGCGGGCGAAAAATTCTTTGGGGCTTACGGTGCGACAAAAGCCGCGCAAATGGCGTTGGTGCGCAGTTGGCAGGCCGAGAACGTGAAGATCGGCCCGCAGGTGATGATTGACGCGCCCGCACCGATGCCCACCGCCACAAGAGCGCGCTTTTTTCCCGGCGAAGATCGCGCAAAACTGGCCGATCCACGCGCCGAAGCGGCCCGTATCGTCGCTGCGCTCTAGGCCGTCGCTTGCTTTCAAGCCCGGGCAAGGCGCCGAAAGCCGTGTCTGCAACCCGGCGCGCCAGACCCTGCGGCGCCCGAGAGCGGGTTGAGGTCGGGACAGGTTCGCGTTGCGGCCAGCGTCAGGGCCGGGTCAGCGGCAAGGCCAAAGCAAGGGTGCGGCCACACGACCGAACCAAAACCCGCACCCAAGCCCGAAACACGGGACTCAGGCCCACGCCACCGCGCAAGGCCGCGCAAGCCGAAACCGGCGCATGGCCCGCGCCACGACCCGCTCCGACGCCCCAGCCGAAACCGGGGCGGTGCTGATCCCTTGGTCATGGGACCAGCATTCGGGGTCGCTGACTATTTCTTGGCGATATAGGCCCCGGCGATATAAAGCAGGTTGGCACCGCCCGAAGCCTGACCGGTCAGATCGCCCGCTGTCATCTGAGCACCGGAGCCACCAAAGGCTCCGTCCACATCCAGCGTCGTGTTCAGCGCCACGCCATCCCGCGTCAAAGTGCCCTGCGCCGTGGTCGTATATCCGGATCCCACGATGTCGGTCTGCGCGATGGCAAGGGTGCCATCCACGACCCCGGTCTCTTTGCTGTTGAAACCGGACATCACGCCCGCGATACGGTCGGTATCGAAATTCGCGGCAACCGACACATCGGCGGCGAGGGTATCAATGACGGTCAATCCCGCACCGGTCACTTGCGAAACATCGGCAAGCGCCACCCCTTCATAAAGTGCGGATCCGTTTTGCGGCATATTGGCCGGGTCGGTCCGCACCAATCCGGACAGCTCGGTCTCCAGGCTCGAAAACTGGTTCACCTGCGCGCCATAAGGATCCAGCACGCCCGTGCCACTGCCACCGCAGGCCCCAAGGATCAGGCAGCTCGCGACACTTCCCAGAAAACCAATGCGTCCATTCGTCTGTCGCTTCATGTGTCGAGGCCTCCAAATGACAATCACCAGATTCCCCAGATAGCATAGAGTGATGCGCGCGTCTTGTCAGCGTATCTGCGCGGCAAATCCGACACGTGCGACACCGCAATCACCAGCATCGCTTTACGCCCCCCGGTCCGCGCGGTAATCAGGACAAAAGCAAAGCGGGGCACCATGCGTATTCTGATCACCAATGACGATGGCATCAACGCGCCCGGGCTCGAGGTTCTGACCGGTATCGCCGCCGACATCGCCGGGCCCGCGGGCGAGGTCTGGACCGTGGCCCCCGCCTTTGAACAGTCGGGGGTGGGCCATTGCATCAGCTACACCCACCCGATGATGATCGCCAAGATGGGTCCGCGCCGCTATGCCGCCGAGGGCAGCCCGGCCGATTGCGTGCTGGCGGGGCTTTATGACGTGCTGCAAGGCGGGCGCCCCGATCTGGTCCTGTCGGGCGTGAACCGGGGCAACAATGCCGCCGAAAACACGCTTTATTCCGGCACCATCGGCGGCGCGATGGAGGCCGCGTTGCAAGGCATCCCGGCAATCGCGCTGTCGCAGTTTCTGGGGCCCAGAACCGAGGATCTGGCCGACCCGTTCGACTCGGCGCGGCGCCACGGCGCGGGCGTGGTGCGGGCGCTGCTGGACAAGGGGCGCTGGGATGGCGGCGACTACCGGCTGTTTTACAATATCAACTTTCCGCCCGTCAGTGCCGCCGAGACGCGCGGCATGAAGGTCGCGTCGCAAGGCTACCGCACCGACACCTTCTTCGGGGTCGAGCCGCATATCTCGCCCTCGGGGCGCAAGTTCCTCTGGATCAAGGGCGGGCCACAGCATCTGCCGACCGCGCCCGGAACCGATGTTGCCGCCAACCTCGACGGCTATATCTCGGTCACGCCGATGCGCGCCGATCTGACCGCGCATGACATTCTGGCCGATCTGGAGGCACGTCTGGCATGACCGGCCCGACCGACGCCCCGCCGCCCGAAGGCCGCCCCGGCGACGATGACGGCGGCCTTGCCGAACGCAAGATGCGCTTTCTGTTCGCGCTCAGATCGAAAGGGGTGACCGACGCTCGGGTGCTGAACGCGATGGAAAAGGTCGACCGCGGCCTGTTCGTGCGTGGACTGTTTGCCGAACGCGCCTATGAGGACATGCCGCTGCCGATCGCCTGCGGCCAGACCATTTCGCAGCCCTCGGTGGTCGGGCTGATGACGCAGGCGCTGCGTCTGGGGCCGCGCGATACGGTGCTCGAGGTGGGCACTGGCTCGGGCTATCAGGCGGCGATCCTGTCGCATCTGGTGCGCCGGGTCTATACCGTGGACCGCCACCGCCGCCTTGTGCGTGAAGCCGAGGCGCTGTTTCGGGCCTTGCACATTCCCAACATCACCGCGATCACCGTCGATGGGTCGCGCGGCCTGCCCGATCAGGCGCCTTTTGACCGCATCATTGTAACCGCCGCCGCCGAAGACCCGCCCGGCCCCCTATTGGCGCAGCTCAAGATCGGCGGTATCATGGTATTGCCCGTGGGGCAGTCGGACGCGGTGCAAAGCCTGATCCGGGTGACCCGGCTTGAAACGGGTTACGACTACGAAGAACTGCGACCGGTACGATTTGTGCCGCTGGTGGAGGGGCTGGCAAGCGATTGACCAGCCAACTGAACCGAAGGGCCCGACCACAGAGGCCCCGTAAAGGACGAGGACAGAGCAGATGATTTTTCCCCTGACCGCCCGATTTTCCTTTGGCCGCGCCCTGTTGCTGGGCGGCGCTGCGTTGGCCCTTGCTGGCTGCGAACCCGACGGCAGATTCGACGGCGACCTACGGCACTTCGGGCGCATCGGCTTTGACACATCTGACGCCGCCCGTCAGGCCGCAACCTCGCGCCCGCAACCGGATGCGCGCGGCATCATTTCTTATCCCACGTATCAAGTCGCGGTTGCCCAACGCGGCGATACCGTCAACTCCGTCGCGCAGCGGATCGGCCTCAACCCGACCGAACTGGCCCGCTACAACGCCGTCGCCCCCGAAACGGCATTGAACAAAGGCGAGATCCTGGCCCTGCCGCGGCGCGTCGAAGCGGGGGCAAGTGCCGCGAACGCCGGCGCTCTGGGGACGGAAACGATCGACATCACCTCGATCGCCTCAAACGCCATCGACCGCGCTTCGGCCAATCAGCCTGCGGCCACAACGACCGCCACCGCGACCAAACCCACCGGCCCCGAGCCGATCCGCCACAAGGTCGCGCGCGGCGAAACCGCCTATTCGATTGCCCGCTATTATAACGTCAATGTCCGCTCGCTGGCCGACTGGAACGGCCTTCCCGCCGATCTGAGCGTGCGCGAGGGCCAGTTCCTGATGATCCCGGTGGCCAGCAGTGCCGCGCGCGGCGACGCCGTCGCGGCCACGACCGCCCCCGGAACGGGCAGCCCGACCCCGACCCCGCCTTCGGCGGCAACGCCCCTGCCGGCTGAGAACCCGCCCGCGGCAAACGCGCCGACCGCCACGCCCCCTGCCACCGATCTGGGCGCCACACGCACCGCCGCCTCTGCGACGGCAAAGATGCAGATGCCCGTTTCGGGCGCCATCATCCGACCCTACGTCAAGAAGCGGAACGACGGTATCGACATCGCCTCGACCGCCGGCACCCCGGTGAAAGCCGCCGCCGCCGGAACCGTGGCCGCAATCACCAAGGACACCGAACAGGTGCCAATCCTTGTCTTGCGTCACGACAGTGGGCTTTTGACCGTCTACGCCAATATTGACGACATCACCGTCGCCAAGGGCGCAAAGGTCAGTCGCGGACAAACCATCGCCAAGGTGCGCGCGGGCGAGCCCAGCTTTGTCCACTTCGAAGTGCGCAATGGCTATGATAGCGTCGACCCGCTTCCCTATCTGCAATAGCGCGATCCACGCATCCGTCTGGCGCTTGTGGTGAGTTCGGAAGCCTCCGGCGGGGATATTTAGCGCGAAGATGAAAGAGGGATCTTTCTGACGTGCAACGGCGGTTCAGGCGAAAGGGCCGCCGCTCACCGAAAGGCGCGAGATCCCCTTGCCTTTGTGCGAACCATCGCGCTCCAGACAGGGTCTCGCAGGGCCCGCTCCCTTCATCTTCGCGCTAAATATCCCCGCCGGAGGCTTCCGCACCTGCCACCGGCGCGCCCGAAGCCTAAAGCGCCACGCCACGCCGCCCAGCCAGATCGGTGAAGAACTGCCACGCCACCCGGCCCGAGCGTCCGCCGCGCGTTGCCTGCCATTCGATCGCCTCGGCCCGGAGCGCCTCGGCTGCGACGGCGATGCCGTAGGCCGCGCAGTAGCCGTCGATCATCGCCAGATATTCGTCTTGGCTGCAAGGGTGAAAACCCAGCCACAGGCCGAAACGGTCTGACAGCGAAACCTTTTCCTCCACCGCTTCTGAAGGGTTGATGGCCGTCGAGCGTTCATTCTCGATCATGTCGCGCGGCATCAGATGTCGACGGTTCGATGTGGCATAGAACAGCACATTCGCCGGCCGCCCCTCGATGCCGCCATCGAGCACGGCTTTCAGGCTTTTGTAGTGCTGATCGTCATGGCTGAACGACAGATCGTCGCAAAACAAGACAAAACGCTGAGCCGGCACCGCGCGCAAATGTGCCAGAAGGCGCGTGACCGACGCCAGATCCTCACGCGACAACTCGACAAGTTTGAGCGCGTGTCCCCGGCCCTGCACCGCGGCATGAACCGCCTTGACCAGCGATGACTTGCCCATCCCCCGGGCGCCCCACAACAGCGCGTTATTGGCCGCGAAGCCGCGGGCGAATTGTTCGGTGTTTTGGAGCAAGGTATCGCGCGCGCGGTTGATGCCGTGCAGCAGGGCCAGATCGACCCGGCTGACCTCGGCCACCGGCTCCAGCCGGTCCGGCGCGGTGTGCCAGACAAAGGCATCCGCCGCGTCGAAATCCGGGGCCGGTTGCGGCGCCGGGGCCAGACGTTCCAGCGCGGCGGCGATCCGGGTCAGCGGTTTTGTCATTTCGACGCCTCGTCACCGCTTTCCGTGACATCTTCCTCGTCGTCTTCGTCATCGACCCATAGCCCTTCGGCACGCAGACGCGCCTCGCGCTTGGTTTCGATCCGCCGCACCAGATAGATCGAGATCTCGTAAAGCCCGTAAACCACCGAAAACAGGATCGCCTGGGTGACCACATCGGGCGGTGTCACGATCGCCGCGACGATCAGGATCACCACCACCGCATATTTGCGCACCCCCGCCAGCCCGGCCGAGGACACCAGCCCCGCCTTGCCCATCAGCGTCAGCAAGACCGGCAGCTGGAAGCAGATCCCGAAGGCCATGATGAACTTGGTCGTCAGCGCCAGATATTCCTGAACCGAGCCCTGGAAGGTGATCCCCGCCATCGCCCCGCCCTTGGCACCTTCACCGGTAAGCGAGCCTTGCTGGAAGCCGAGGAAAAAGTCGAAGGCCAGCGGCAGCACGACGTAAAACGCAAACAGGCCGCCGATCGCGAACATCACCGGAGAAGCAATCAGGAATGGCAGAAACGCATTCTTTTCCGTCTTGTAAAGTCCCGGCGCCACGAAGCGCCACATCTGATAGGCGATCACCGGGAACGCCAGCACAAAGCCCCCGAGGAACGAGATATTGATGGCGACGAAAAAGCCTTCCTGAAGCTTGATCAGGATCAGCCCGCAATCTTGCCCACGCGTTGCCAACGCGCCGCAGATCGGCTGGGTCAGAAAGTTGAAGATCGGGTTCCAGACCGTGAAGCAGATCAGCATTCCGATGATGAAAGCCAGCGCCGACCACATCAGCCTGCTGCGCAATTCGGCCAGATGTTCGATCAGCGGGGCGGCGGTGTCGTCAAGATCTTGCGGAGCGCTCATGCCTCACCTTTTTTCGTGGGGCTTTTGCGGGAAGCTTTGGGGGCGGCCGATCTGGGGGCCGCAGATTTGGCGGTTGCGGTCTTGGCGGTTGCGGTCTTGGCGGTTGCGGTCTTGGCCGCCACGGCTTTGTCCGGTTTCGAGCTCGCACCTTTTGCCGCCTTGGTCTTGGCCTTGGACGCGCTGGCGACCTTTGTGGCGGGCTTGGCGGCGGCAGGGGTGGCCGGTTTCACTGGTGCCGCAGCGGACGGTGACGCAGCGGGTTTCGCCGCACCCGGGCGGGTAGGATCCCATTTCTCGAATTTGCTGGCCGCGTCTTCCAACATGTCCAGCCCAAGCGATTTCTTTGACACCAAACCCTTGAGGTCTTTGATGTCGCCCGCCGCTTCCTTGATGCCGCTTTCATTGGCGGCGTCCTCCATCGCGCGAGAAAACTCGCGTGCCATGCTGCGCGCTTTCGCGGTAAACCGCCCCAGCGTGCGGAACATACCCGGCAGATCCTTTGGCCCCACGACAATCAGCGACACCACGCCGATCACCAGAAGCTCGCTCCAACCAATATCAAACATGGATCATCAGGCCCCCCGGCCCCGTTTCGGCCCCGATCTGGGGCCGCCCGGCTCAGACCTTGTCTTTGTCGTTTTTCGGCGTCACATCGCGCGCCTCATCGACCGAGGCGTCCTCGATTTCCTTGGTGCCATCTTTCACGCCTTTCTTGAAGGCGGTGATGCCCTTGCCGACTTCGCCCATCAGCGACGAAATCTTGCCGCGTCCGAACAGCACAAGCACCACGACGGCGATAAGCAATAGCCCCGGAAGGCCGATGTTGTTGAGCATGTCTCTCTCCCCATAGCGGCGACCTCGGCCGCGCCATAATGTCTCTGTTCTCATTTATGGCGTAGAGGCGGGCAATCAAAGCCCCATTCCGTCGCAGGCATCTGTTTTTTTGCACGCCCGGCGCTGGTCAGCCGATCAATCGGCCGCTAATCTGATCGCAACAGGGCAGCCAGACAGGAACGCGATGAGCAGTGCGGAATTGATCACGGCCTTCGTGACGCTGTTCGTGGTGGTGGATCCGATCGGCCTCGCGCCGCTGTTCATCGCCCTGACCCAAGGGATGGAGCCGCCGGCGCGTCGCCGGGTCGGGCTGCGGGCGCTGATGATCGGGGCGCTGCTGCTGACGCTGTTCGGCCTGTTGGGCGACAAGCTGTTGGGAGCCATCGGTATTTCCATGGCCGCCTTTCGCATTGCGGGGGGGGTCTTGTTGTTCCTGACTGCGCTTGACATGCTGTTTGAACGGCGCACCCAACGCCGCGAGGGGCAGCACCCGGCGCATCTGGCCGATGATCCATCGGTGTTTCCGCTGGCGACGCCACTGATTGCCGGACCCGGCGCGCTGGCAACGATGATCCTGCTGGCGGGGCGGCAAGGCAGTGACTGGACGCATCTGCTGGCGGTCCTTTTGGTCATGCTGGCGGTTCTGGCCTGCGTATTCCTGCTTTTTCTGGCCGCGTCCCCGATTGAACGGGCCATGGGGCGCACCGGCACCATGGTCGTCACCCGGCTTTTGGGCATGCTTCTGGCCGCATTGGCGATGCAATTCATTCTGGATGGGCTGCGCGGTGCCGGCGTGTTTGGCGGCTGACCCCCTGACATTGGCCGCGCGCCCGCCTATATCTGCTCTTGAACGGAGAGCGTGATGAACCCGGACTTCTATCCTCGGCTGATCTATCTGGTGCTGTTGTTGCTGGTTGTGGGCGGCTATCTGGCGGTCGATTTTCGCCGTCGTCCGGGCCGGGTGGCGCAACAGGCGCTGATCTGGGGGCTGATCTTTGTCGGGGTGATCGCCGGGGCCGGGCTCTGGCCCGACATCCGCCAGAACGTCGCGCCACAACAATCGGTTGCCGTGGGCGGGCGGATCGAGGTGCCGGTCGCAGCGGACGGACATTTCTACCTCGTGGCGGATCTGAACGGCGTGTCGGTGCGCTTTGTCGTCGACACCGGCGCAAGCGATATCGTGCTGACCCAGCGCGATGCGCGGCGCATTGGCATCGACACCGCGGGCCTGTCCTATTTCGGCACCGCCAACACCGCCAATGGCAGCGTCGCCACCGCTCCGGTGCGGATCGACCAGCTGACCTTGGGCGGGGTCACCGACAAGGACATCCGCGCCGTCGTCAATGGCGGCGCCATGGACGGTTCGCTTTTGGGCATGTCCTACCTGTCGCGCTTTTCCAACGTCAACTTCAGCCGAGACCGGTTGGTGCTGGAACGCTAGCCACTGCGCCAAGGCCATCCGCCCGCAGCAGTGTATCTGATTTTTTGTTCGAAAACATTGCGTTGCGGCTATTTTGGTCGTTCATCTCTGCACCTGTTCAACGCCCGGAAACCTGCCTTTCCTCGTGAACAGAGGCCCCCGGCCACGGCCCGGTGCATCCGTGTCGGCGCCCTCTGGTTGCTCGGGCAAAGCGCCTGACGTAGCGTCACCGAACCGCACCCCAAAATGCCCCCGCCGGGCCACTTTTCCGCCCCATTCAGGCGCGATGCAGGGATAACCAAAACGGAGAGACTGACATGGACTACATTCCGACCTTCTCTTTCGACACGCTCGCGCTTGCAATCATCACCCTTGCCGCGGTGCGAGAGGTTCTGGTCCGCTTCTGGCCAGCCACCGAGTCCGACACCGAAAGCAACGGTTCCCCCGCCAACTGACCGTTTGGCCCGCCGTCACGCCGACATTGCCGTCACGCCGACACTGGCGTTACACCGACACTGGCGTCGCGCTTCCGGGGCGCGACCACATGGCGTAGCGCCTGCACCCGCGACACCGGCCCCCGGTTGCAACGGTGCGCCCCCGTCAACGGTGCGCCGTCAATGCCCGGCCCATCCGCGCCCCTATCGACAGCCGACACCGCCACCTGCCATTGTCGTGCCCTGCCCCGCCGCCGCAACGCAGGCTGCGGATCGGCCGGGGCACAACGCCCTTTGGCACAGTTTGGGCGCCAGCCAAGAATGTCAGTGGTGATACCCGCACACCACCCCAGGCTTTCCTCATGGCTCGCGCGCCTCGGCTCGGCGGCCTCGCCGGTCTGGCTGATGAAGCTTTCGACCGACGCGATCTTGCCGGGCGTCGGCTCACAATGTGCGCCAACCTTCACCGCATCGCCGGGCGCAAACAACGACCAGCAGGTGTTCGCGCATTTCACCCCGCGACAGGTCATCCGCTTGGCCGAGGCCTTGCGGTTTTCGATATGGGCGTCAAGCGTGCCCCAGCCCCGGACCGACCCGTCCGTACCGATCCGCGCCATGTTTTTCGAATAGCGAAAGCCCGCATTGCCGGCGGCGCGGCGGCCAAGAATTCCGGTCAGGGTGGGTCGATCAGGGGCGGTTTCGTGACAGCCCTTGCATTGGGTCCAGAACCCGGCACCCCGCGCGGCGTCGCCTTGGTTTGCACGCGCCTCGGGGGCGGCAAAACCGGGTGGCACCAGAGTCTCGGCGCGGCCCCCCCCCGGCAGTCGCAACGGCGGCGGCAACCACGCTCGACCGTGACCGCCGCCGCCCCATCTCAGCCCCCGTGCGACGCGATATAGGCGATCACCGCGTCGATCTCGTCTTGCTTCTTCAAACCGGCGAAGGACATCTTGTTCTTGGGCACAAAGCCTTTGGGGTCCTTGAGGTAGGCGGTGATGTTCTCTGGTGTCCAGACCAGCCCGCCCGCACCCGCGTCCTGCATCGGACCCGAATACTTGAACCCGTCGACCGTGCCCGCCGGGCGCCCGATAATCCCGGTCATCATCGGCCCGGTCGCGTTCTTGGCACCGTCGCCGATCTTGTGACACGCGGCGCATTTCTTGAACACCTTGGCACCCGCGTCGATCAGCGCCGGGTCAGCGGCGACCATGGTCTCCGCCGCCACAGGTTCTGCGGCCACAGATTCCGCCGCCGGTTCTGCCGCCACAGGTTCCGCCACAGGTTCTGCCGCCACAGGTTCCGCCACAGGTTCTGCCGCCACAGGTTCCGCCACAGGTTCTGCCGCCACAGGTTCCGCCGCCGCCACAGGTTCCGCCGGCGTGTCGCCCTCGATATCGGGGGTCACGTCCAGAACCGTCGCATGGGCGGTGATCTTGACCTCCTGCTTGCAGTTCTCCATGCAGGCGGGCTGTGAAAACCGGGCAAGCTCGGTCTCGGTGCGGTCGTCCAGAATGAAGCCGTCCGCGTTCGGCAGGCCGACTTCGAGGAAGTTTTCCTTCGACAGAACAAAGTCTTCCTCGACCAGATCGTTGGAATAAAGCAGATAGGCGGTGATCGCATAGACCTGATCGGGTTGCAGCGTCTGCGCATTTCCGAACGGCATCGAGCGGTTCACATAGTCCCAGACCGTCGAAAGATGCGGCCAGTAGGACCCGATCGTCTTCAGCGGATCATCGCGGTTCAGCGTGTCCATCCCGCCGGCCAGCTTTGGCCAATTGTCCACGCCCTCGGCAAACTCGCCGTGACAAACCGCGCAATTGGCCGAAAAGATTTCTTCGCCATCGGCAACAGAGCCCGAGCCCTCGGGCAGGCCGGTGCCATCGGGGCGCACATCCAGATTCCACGCGGCAATTTCTTCGGGCAGCGCCGGACGCCCCAGCCCGATCTTTTCCGCCAGCGCCGGAGCGGCCAGCAATGTCACAAGGCCGGTGCCGATCACCAGATTACGAAACTTCGACATTCTCCGCCTCCCCGTTCGGCTTGACCCACCAGGTTTGGATGCAATTGTTGTGATAGACCGAGTTCACGCCCCGCACCGCGCGCAACTGCGTCTTGGTCGGCTGGACATAGCCGGTGCTGTCGGTGGCGCGGCTTTGCAGCAGCATTTCGGACCCGTCCCAGACATGGTCGAAATAGAACCGCGTGATCGCCATATCCTGCCCCGGAGCGGCCAGACGCGCCTCTTTCCAGGTCTTGCCACCGTCAACCGACACATCGACACGGGCGATCGCGCCACGCCCCGACCAGGCGAGGCCGGTGATGACCAGCGGGCCGGTGCCGTGGGTGATCGGCGCCTGCGGGCTGGGGTTGGTGACCACAGATTTCGCATCCATCACCCAGGTGAACTTGCGCGAAATGCCGTTTTCCAGCGTGTCGGTGTATTTCGAGGTCTCTTCGCGGCTTTCCACCGGCGCATCGGTCACTTCGATGCGGCGCAGCCATTTGACCCACATGTTGCCTTCCCAACCCGGCACGCAAAGCCGGACCGGATAGCCATGTTCCTTGCGCAGCGCCTCGCCATTGGCCTTGAAGGCCACCAGACAATCGTCCAGCGCCTTTTCCAGCGGGATCGAGCGGCCGTTCGACGAGGCATCGGCGCCCTCGACATAAATCCATTTGCCCTCGGGCTTGATCCCCGCCTCTTCCAGCAGCGTGCGCAGCGTGACGCCGGTGTATTCCATGTTGTGGATCATGCCATGGGTGAACTGCGACCCGTTCAGCTGGCTACCCGCCCATTCCATGCCGGTATTGGCGGCGCATTCGAGGAAATAGGTCCGGGTCACGCGCGGAAAGCGCTCCAGATCCTCGTAGGTAAAGACCAGCGGCGTATCGACCATGCCATTGATCATCAGGCGGTAGTCGGGTTTCGAAAGCTCGATCGCGCCCGAGTGGTGGCGCTCGAACGCGCAGCCCTGCGGCGTGATCGTGCCGTCAAGCGCATGGATCGGGGTAAAGTTGATCGAGGAAATCACATCTGCCGTCAGCCAGCCGACATTGCGCCGCACCACATCGGCTTCAAACCGGATCGGCATGCCGTAGGGGCTGGCATCGACACCATCTCCCCAGCCCTGCGCCCAAGGCTGCACCTCGGTAATCAGCGGGTCCGGCGCCTGCGCCTGCGCCCGCGCGGCGCTGGTGCCGGCGACAAAAGCCCCCCCCGCGGCAACGCTGGCGCGCAGAAACCCGCGGCGGCCAATGCCATTGCGACCTTTCTCGTCCATTGTATTCTCCTTCATTCGCAAACCCTTGCGTGGCGTTCCTAATGCAATTGTCACGCGCCGGTGACGACCACCGAAGTATTCGGTTGCAGCGCGACAGTGCCGATCTTTCGGATGTGGTTTTCGACCACATCCCAGATCTGCGGCCCTTCGGTGCCCTCATTGACGCTGGCCCAGCCGGCGACGACATAGGTGCGCGCGGGGTCGATCGCCTCGCCGGTTTTCAGCAGCGTCATGTTCGAGATCCGGCTGCCGATCGGTTTCGAGATGTCGATCTGGTAGCCCATGCCGCCGATCCGCACCATGTCGCCGCCCTGCTGATAATAGGGGTCGGTGTTGAACAGGTTGTCGGCCACATCCTCGAGGATCACGTTGATGAACTCGCCGGTCATCTCGGTGCGGTAGGCCTGGCCGTAGCTCATCGAGGTGGCGTTGTGGATGTCTTCGCGGGTGATGTTTTCGCCCGGCATCACCGTGGGCCCCCAGCGCACACCGGGGCTCATCGCGATCTCGGCGTCGCGTTCCGACAAGAGCGCGTCACAGATCAGGTCATCCCAGGTGCCGTTGAAGTTGCCGCGCCGATACAGCAGGCTTTCGGTCTTGCCGACGACGGTTTCCAGATCGTCCTTGAAGGGCGCGCGGTCGGCGTCGATCAGGGCGGTCATCTCGGGGTCGGGCGCGATCACATCGGCAAAGATCGGGATCAGCTTGTGGCGGAACCCCATCATCTTGCCGTCACGCACGTCCAGATCGACGCGGCTGACGAACTTGCCGTTCGACCCCGAGGCGATCAGGATCGTTTCGCCGATCAGCACCGGTTCGGGCAGCGCATCATGGGTGTGGCCGGTCAGGATCACGTCGATGCCTTTCACCCGGCTGACCATCTTGCGGTCCACGTCAAAGCCGTTGTGCGACAGGCAGACCACCAGATCGACGCCCTCGGCGCGGACCTCATCAACCATCGCCTGCATCCGCTCTTCGCGGATCCCGAAGCTGTAGTCGGGGAACATCCAGCCGGGGTTGGCGATCGGCATATAGGGGAAGGCCTGCCCGATCACGCCGACGCGCACGCCGCCGCGTTCAAAGATCTTGTAGGGCTCGAACGCCGGCTCATCCCATTCGGCGTCATAGATATTGGCGCCAAGGAACGGGAACGGCAGCGTCTCGACGATTTCCTTCACCCGGTCCTGGCCCAGCGTCCATTCCCAATGCGAGGTCATCGCGTCGGTCCCCAGCTTGTTCATGATATTGACCATGTCCTGCCCCTTGGTGCGGAACGCGGTCATCGAGCCATGCCAGGTGTCGCCGCCATCCAGCAACAATGCCTCGGGCCGTTCGGCGCGGATCGCGTTGACCACGGTCGAGACCCGATCCATGCCGCCCATCTTGCCGTAGGCGCGACCCAGATCGACAAAGTTCTCATAGGTCAGCGCATAGGCTTCCGGGCTGGCGGGCGTGAGGTTGAACATCTTGACAAAGTCCTTGCCGACCACATGCGGCGGCATCCCCTTGGCATCGCCGACGCCAAGGTTGATCTCGGGTTCACGAAACCAGATCGGCTTGGCCTGCGCGTGAATGTCGGTGATGTGGATCAGTGTCACGTTGCCGAACGCATCGAACTGCAACAACTGGTCTTGCGTCAGCGCCTGTTGCGCCATCGCCCGCGACCAGCGCGACAGCCCGCTGCCGCCCAGAATCGCCGAGGCAGCAACGCTGGCCTGTAAAAATTCCCGCCGGGAAATCATTGCTCCGTCTCCTTCGTTGGGCATACCCCGACCCGCCGGCCCCTACGGTCCGCCAAACAGGGATGCCAGCAGTCATTGATCGACTAACGAATTGATTTATATAGAATAACGTGAATATGTCGGGACGAAAAACGCGGGGCGCCGGGCCCCGCGTTTCACATCGGATCAGGGGCGAACGCCGGCACCCTCGATTTCCAGACCCATGCCGCGCGACGCGACATAAAGCTCCAGCTCGCGAAACTCCTGGCTGCCGGCAGCAAAGGTTTCGGCGCGGGTATCGCGCACGCAGCCGACAAAACGCTGGTGGATCGAAACCACGCCCGAGTCCTTCAGACGGTAGACCGGAAAGCCGTTGACCTGGCCCTGGCTGAGGTGATCGGCGCGGATGTAATTGCCAAAGTTGTCTTCGTGACAATTGGCGCAGGACATCTCAAGCTGGCCGAAGCGGGTGTAATACATCTCCTTGCCCTTTTCCCAGAACGCCTGGGCCGGGCCGTCGATCGCCACATTCACCGGCATGCCGCGCGATTGCAGCGAAATCGCCAGTGTCATGTTCTTCATGTCCGCGCTGTTCCACTTCCACGCCTCGGCACCCATGCGGTTGGTGCGGCAGTCGTTGATGTAATCTTCCATCGACCACAGATCGCCCTTGGCGTTGACCTTGGGCATCGTGGCGCGCACGCCCGCCATGCTGTCAGCGATGTCTTCGTGGCAATTGGCGCAGGATTTCCCCTCGCTGCCGTCAACCGCGCTCCACGCGTCCAAGCCTTGTTCGAGAAACACGAAGTTCGGGTTGTCGAAGTCATCCTTTTGCATCTTGCGGGTCTCGTCCTCGCGGAACAGCCAGCCGGAATAGACTTCTTTCAGGTGGCCGTCCAAATGGGCGGCGGCCGGAGCCCTGGTGACGATGGTGACGTCTTCGTTCACCACCAGCGTGTCGTCCGCCGGCCCGGCCAGCGCCGGGCCCAGGCCCAGAACCAGTGCGGCAAATGCCGTGGCGGCGATCTTGTTGCGGCTGTTGCGCAAGCTCATTCCTTGATCCTCCCTGAGTGAAGCCCCCCGCGCTGACGCGGAAAGCCTGTCCTTAGTCCGCGCTCCCACGCGGGCGGCCATCAGGCCACTTCGATCGACTTGGCGTCCTCGTAGACCGAGCCGTCATCGTCATACCAGGTGAACTTGAACTCACCCGAGGCGTCGACCTTGGCGTCGAACTCGAAATAGGGGTTGGTGGAAACCGCCGGCTCGATGGTGATGTCGATCACATTCGCTCCGTTCAGATCGCAGGTGAAACGGTTGATGATCGAGCGCGGGATCAGGTTCCCGTCCTTGCCCTTGCGCTGCCCCGATTCCATCGGATGCGAGATCAGGGTCTTGATCGTCACCACCTCGCCGGCCGAGGCCTTGGAGGGAACTTTGACGCGCGGTTTGACGTTGTCTGCCATGATATTCTCCTATGCTCTCTGCCTCAGCCGCCGCAGCCGCCGATGGTGACTTTCACGGTCGAAGCGGCCTGCACAAAGCTGCCGTCGGCCATTTTCGCCACCGCCATCACGTCTTGCGTGGTTGACAGGCGGATCCGCGTCGAGGCCATCTGCGAACCGGCCGCAGGGCCAAAGTTGAAGGTCGCCACCGCAGGCGTCGGGTTGCCCGAAGCCAGCAACAAGATCGACACCGCCCCCGGCGCATCGACCGACACCGGCACCGTGTTGCCGTTTTCAGCGATTTCCGGCGCGGTCAGGGTAATGCCGCCGGCACCGACAGCCGCCCCCCCGGTAAAGGCGGCGATCGCCTCTTCGGCACCCGCCGCCATCGCGGGCAGCGGCAGCAGGGTCAGCGCCACGCCGCCCAGCGCCAGCCCGAGGGCATCACGTCTGGAAAGTTTCATCTGTTTCTCCTCTCGATTGTCTGGCCGATCACTCTTTGAGCGTCAGCAAATAGGCGACCACATCCTCGATCTGTTGGGCATCAAGGATCGGCGGCAGATCGGCAGGCGCGGCCTTGCCGGTATAGGCATCGCCCGGCCGGATGAACGGCCCGGTCTTGTACATGCCCGGCATGAACGACGCCTCAAACGTATGCTTGGCGTCGACCACGATGCCGCGCAGTTGCGCTTCGGAATAGCGGTCGGCGGCGCCGTCCAGTGCGGGCGCGATATCGCCCTGAAACTGCACCGTGGGCATGGCGCTGATCTGGTGGCAGGCGACACAGTTGCCCAGCGCGTTGGTGGTCATGATCTTGGCGCCCGAGTCCGGGTCGCCCGCCACACCCGACAACGACTGCGCGATCGCGCCCTCATCCCATTTCACATCTGCGGGTGCGACTTCGGCCCCTGCGGACCCAGCTGCGAGTGCGGCGGCAAAAGCCGCCATCACGACGTGGCGTTTCATCGAAGACCTCCCATTTCTTCTCCCTATTCCAAGTCTAAACGAGTGCGACAGATTGGCGCAACTAATAAATTCATACATCTGCATGTTTCTCTTTATGTCTGCCGGGACATATCGACCGGCGACCAAAAGTCATTCCACAAAGCATTGGAAAATCACGATAAACTGTAGCACCGCCAAAATACGGCGGCCTCGGCGCAAGGCGTCCGGGTCAGTTCATCCCTCTTTGGCCATCTGCGCGGCCAGGTATTTCTGGAAATGTTCGCCGCTTTCATAGCCGTGATCCTTGACCCAGGTCAGCAGCGCCGAGGTGGTGCCCTTGCCAAAGGCGCCGGGCATCGTCACCACCGCGGCCTGCGCGGCGCTCTGACCCTCGGCCACCTCTTCGGGCAGAAAGATCATCGTCGGGGTGAACATCACCCCCCAGCGCACGGCCATGTCCTTTTCGGGCAGCACGGTGCCGTCGAAATCGGTCACTTCGACATCGCCAAACAGGTTCATCTGCACCACGAAATAGGTGTCTTCGATCAGCTTGGTGATACCCGGATCTGGAAACACCTCTTCATGCATCTTCGTGCAATAGATGCAGCCGCGCTGCTCGAAGATCACCATCAGGCGCTTGCCTTCGGCATTGGCGTCGGCCAGATCTTCGCGCATGTCCTTGAAGGTTTCGCGCATCCAGGGCGTCTTGTGCAGCCCGTCGTCGCCCAGATCGGCCGCCCCCACGGGCAATGCCAGTGCCAGAATCGTCGTCACGGTCGTCAGAAATCCACGCATAATTCCCTCCCAGGTCAGCCCAGCGTGCCCCCGCCGGGCAGATAACGGATCATGAAAGCGGCAATGTAGCTGATCGAATCGGTGGCGATCAGAATCGCAAAGACGATCAGCATCACCCCCATCACCTTTTCCACATGGCCAAGATATTTGCGGTTGCGGTTCATCCAGGCCAGGAATGGCTTGGCGAAAAACGCCGCAATCACGAAGGGCGCGGTCATGCCCACGCCGTAAACGAACAAAAGCGCCGCGCCGCGCCAGATATCGCCCATCCCCGAGGCCACCATCAGAATCGCCGCCAGCGCCGGTCCGACGCAGGGCGTCCAGCCAAAGCCGAAAGCCAGCCCCATCACATAGGCGCCCAACACCGTGGACGGGTCCGACTTGGCCTCAAGCCGGGCCTCGCGGTAGAGAAACCCGATCCGCACGATCCCCAGAAAATGCAGCCCGAAGAGGAACAGGATCGCGGCGGCGACATAGCTGAGCGGGTCCATCCACTGCCGAAACGCCTGCCCCAGCGCCGTTGCCCCCATGCCCAGCAGCATGAAGATCGTCGTGACCCCCAGCGCGAAGGCAACCGCCGAAAACACCAGCCTGCGCTGCGCGCCCGGCGCAATGCCCGCGTCCCCGCGCAACTCGGACATCGAGATGCCGGCCATATAGCTCAGGTAAAACGGCACCATCGGCAGAATGCAGGGCGTCAGGAACGACAAGATCCCGGCCAACAAAGCCCCGCCGAATGTCGGATCCAGCAACATGAAATTCTCCCTCAAGCGGCGCTTGCCCGGATCGTTTCTTGATCCGGTCCCACAAACATATTACAATCTTTATATGTAACCGGGGGTGCGTCAATCATGCGCATTGCATTTCTTGCGAGTTTTTTGGCGGCCGCCCTTGGGGGGGCGCCAGCGGCCATGGCCGAAGCCTTTCGACTGCTCATGGTCGAACAGCCCGGTTGTATCTATTGCACCCGCTGGAAGGCCGAAATCGGCCCGATTTACCCCAAGACCCCAGAGGCCGCCCTGGCGCCGCTGGAATATGTCCAGCTGCGCGACATCTGGCCCGAAGGCATCACCGTGGGCGCGCGGCCGGTGTTCACGCCCACCTTCCTGCTTTTGAAGGACAATCTGGAAGTGGCCCGGATCGAAGGCTATCCGGGCGAGGATTTTTTCTGGGGGCTGTTGGGGATGGCGCTGCGCGACGCCGGTGCCGACTTGCCGGCTCTGCAATGATGCGCCGATCAAATCGCACCAAACACTCGATTATTCTTTTTTGTCGTGCTAGTCGCAGAAAACACCGCGCGGAGCGCAAGGCTCCGGGCATGCCTGAGGGAAGGACCAAGGTGCAATGATGGCACCGTCTGGGCGTGACAAGCAGCCGGACTCCGTCAATCGCGATCGGTGCGCGGTGATGGACGCCGATGAGTTGATGGGGCGCGCGCAAGATGCGGCGAACCTGCTCA
The DNA here is from genome assembly GCA_002422085.1 of Rhodobacteraceae bacterium UBA6197. Taxonomy (GTDB): domain Bacteria; phylum Pseudomonadota; class Alphaproteobacteria; order Rhodobacterales; family Rhodobacteraceae; genus UBA6197. The sequence continues at coordinate 58,204 of DISZ01000013.1, read as the reverse complement.
AGGCATTGGCGCATGAGGGTCGGCTGATGATCATGTGTCACCTTTCGTCGGGCGAAAAATCGGTGACCGAACTGGAAAACCTGCTGGCATCGCGGCAGGCGGCCGTCAGTCAGCAACTGGCGCGGCTACGGCTTGAGGGGCTGGTGTCGTGCCGTCGCGACGGCAAGGCGATCTACTATTCTCTGTCAGACCCGCGCGCGTCGCGTGTGGTCGAACTGATCTACGATATGTATTGCCACCCGGAATAGAACGCGGTGGTGTCGGGCCATGGGTCCGGTGGGGAGGGTCGGATGGAAAGCATCCCGATGGGGGCACTGTCGGCATTGATCGGATTGGGTGGTGGTCTGGTGCTGGGCCTGGCCGCGCGGCTGGGCGATTTCTGCACGCTCGGCGCGCTGGAAACGGCGCTTTACGGTGCCGATCAGCGCCGGTTGCGGCTTTGGGGCGTGGTGCTGGCGGTGGCGATTGCCGGTGCCTTTCTGGCCGAGGCGATGGGCTTTGCCGATCTGACGGCGACCTTCTACATGACCTTGAAATGGAACCCGCTGGCCTCGGTCGTGGGCGGGCTGTTGTTTGGCTATGGCATGGCGATGGCCGGGAATTGCGGCTTTGGGGCGCTGGTGCGCTTTGGCGGCGGCGATCTGCGCAGCCTGGTGGTGGTGGTGGTGATGGGGATCTTTGCCTTTGCCACGCTGTCGGGCCCGCTCGGGCCACTACGCACCGCACTGTTTGCACAAGATGAGACCGCCAGCCCGCAGGGCATCGCGCATTGGCTGGCGGCGCAGACCGGGCTTGCGCCGATCACCTTTGCGCTGCCGATCGCAGCGCTGGTGCTGGGCTGGGCATTGGCCTATGCGCCGCTGCGCCGCGACGCGCGCCGTATCGCCTGGGGCGTGGCGGCGGGCCTTGCCGTGGTGTGGTGCCTTGTCGGCACCTCGCTTCTTTATCGCGAAAGCCTTGGCGCGGTCGGCGTCGAGGCACCGTCGTTCACCGCGCCGCTGGGGCGCACGATCCTCTATTTCATGACCTCGACCGCAGGCGGCATCACCTTTTCCGTCGGGCTGGTGGCGGGGGTTCTGGCGGGCGCGCTGTCGGGGTCACTGCTGCGCGGCATGTTCCGCTGGGAGGCCTGCGAAGACCCGCGCGAGTTGGGCCGTCAGGTCTCGGGGGCGGCAATGATGGGCATCGGCGGCACCATCGCACTGGGCTGTTCTGTCGGGCAAGGCGTGTCGGCAATGTCGGTGCTGGCGTTTTCGGCGCCCGTCACGCTGGCGGCGATCGCGGCGGGCGGATGGCTGGGGCTGCGCCACCTGATCGGCGGCTTTCAGCCGCAGTAACGGCTGACCCTGAGCGCCTTCGGGCAAGCCCTGAAACAACGGCCACGCAGAACAGGCTGGCAAAACCGATTGCCAGAACCGATTGGCCGCGCGTTTCCGACCCGCCCGTTGCCGACCCGCGCCTTTCCAGACCTGCCGCCTTACCAACCCGCCCGTTGCCGACCCGCGCCTTTTCAGACCTGCCGCCTTGCCAACCCGCCCGTTGCAGACCCGCGCCTTTCCAGACCTGCCGCCTTGCCAACCGCCCGTTGCAGACCGCGCCTTTTCAGACCTGCCGCCTTGCCAACCCGCCCGTCTCAGGCCAGCGGCAGATCGACCGGCGCAAGCCTCGCCCACGAGGCCGCCAGATCGGCCGTGCTGACTCCCTCGAACAGCACCGTGTCATTGCTGACCAGATACAAGAGCGCCCCCGCGTCGGTGTCTTCCAGAACCGCCTCGGTGCCAAGGTAATAGTCCAGCGCCGTCATCCCGTCGATGGTCACACTGTCCACCCCCAGCTCGAAATCCGTGATCACCACTTGGCCGTGCTTGCGCGCGTCGAAATAGGCAAACTCGAAATGGTCCGCGCCGGCGCCGCCCGTCACCTGATGATCGCCCCCCGACAGCATCCGCATCAGCAGATGGTCATCGCCCGAGCCGCCATCGAGCACGCTGCTCTGATTGCCCGAGGTGATATAATCGTCGCCCTCGCCCCCCAGCAGAAGGTTGTGACCCGCGTTGCCATGCAGCGTGTCGTTGCCCGCGCCGCCGTCCAGCGTATCGTTGCCCTGATTGCCGTTCAGCGAATCGTTGCCCTCGCCGCCAAGGATCACGTCTTCGCCCGCACCGCCGCCGATCACGTCATCCCCCGCGCCGCCGGCGATGACATCATCCCCCGCGCCGGCAAAGATTCGGTCCACGCCGGCGCCGCCCTGCGTCACGCCATCAAAGATCGTGCCGTTCGCGACCAGCCAGTCATGCACACTGATCCCGCTCAGCGTGACCGTATCGCCGCTGCCCAGTGTCAGCTCGATATCGCTCGCCCCGGACGAAACCGACAGGGACTCGCCCGAGGGCAGCGCCAATACGTCTTCCCCTAGGCCAAAATCGGTAATCACCACCGCCGACTGCGCCGCCGCCTCGCTGTTGACCAGCGCAAAGGTATCGGCCCCTGCGCCCCCCGTCAGCACATGCGCCGCGCCCAGAAACATATCGACCTGCAACAGATCGTCGCCGCTGCCACCGTCCAGCACCGATGCATCGCGCCCCGAATAAAGGCTGTCATTGCCGTCGCCGCCCGACAGGGTGTCATTGCCGCGCAGGGCATAAAGCTGATCGTCGCCCGCCCCGCCGAACAGCGCATCGCTGCCGCGTCGGCCATAGATCACGTCGTCGCCCGCGCCCCCGTCAATCAGATCGGCACCGCCGTCCAGCCCGGTGATCGTGTCATTGCCATCGGTGCCATTCAGCACCTGATCGAATGCCTCGGACAGAAAATCTGAAATGTCCATGGTAGCCCTCCGCGAAATGTGACCCGTGCCCGCCAAGCGGGAGTATCCATTCATTAAAGGGGGTTAAGGATTGATTCTCCAAACGTTTGCCGCATTCTTGACGAATTTTCAGTCAAGATCGCCCGGCCCACGCATCAATGCGCGCGCCGGGCGGTAATTGTCTTCAGGTGCGGAACACCCGATAGATCGCCGGGATCACCAGCACCGTCAGCAGGGTTGACGACAGCAGCCCGAACAACAGCGAGATCGCCAGCCCCTGAAAGATCGGGTCGGCCAGAATCACCACCGCGCCAATCATCGCCGCCACCGCCGTCAGCAGGATCGGCTTGAAGCGGATCGCCCCGGCCTCGATCAGGATATCGACCTTGGTCTTGCCCGTCGGGTCCGCGTGGCGGATGAAATCGACCAGCAGAATCGAGTTGCGCACGATGATCCCCGCCAGTGCGATGAAACCGATCATCGAGGTGGCCGAGAACGGCGCCTTGAAGATCCAGTGCCCGGCCATGATGCCAAGGAACGTCAGCGGGATCGGCGTCAGGATCACCAGCGGCAGCTTGAAGCTGCCGAATTGCGCCACCACCAGAATGTAGATTGCCAAAAGCGCCACCCCGAAGGCCGCGCCCATGTCGCGGAAGGTGACCCATGTCACCTCCCACTCGCCGTCCCACAGCAGCGTCACCCCGGTTTCGTCCTGAGGTTGGCCATGCAGGCTGACCACCGGCTTTTCACCCGGCGCCCAGTCGATCTGTTCCAACGCGTCGTCAACCGCGATCATGCCGTAAAGCGGCGCCTCGAAACTGCCGGCGAGTTCCGCGGTGACCATCTCGGCCTCGCGCCCGTTGTGGCGAAAGATCGGAAAGCTTGCGCGTTCCTCGATGATCGAGACGACATCGCCCAGTTCCACCACGCCGCGCGCACCGGGCAGCAGGTTCGCCGGGATCGGGGTCGACAGCGCGGCCTCATCCATCACCCGCGCGCCTTTTTCGCGTTCCACCCGGATCGGAATCGGCTGCCGCCCATCACCTCGGTGCGAATAGCCCACCGTGGTGGCGCCGTTCAGCATCGCCAGCGTGTCAAAGACATCGCCCTCTTGCACCTCGAAGAACTCCAGATCGTCGGAATTGATCTTCGCGCGCAAACGGCGCGCCTGCGTGCCGAAACTGTCATCGACATCGACCACAAAGGGCACGCTTTCGAACGCCTGACGGATCTTGGTCGCGGCGGCGCGCCGGGTCTTGCCATCGGGGCCATAGACCTCGGCCAGCAGGGTCGCAATCACCGGCGGGCCGGGAGGCGGTTCAACCGTCTTCAGGCTGGTGCCGGCGGGCACCTCCAGCGCCATGATCCGTTCGCGGATATCCAGCGCGATCTCATGGCTTGTCCGGTCCCGCTCGGTCTTGGCGGTCAGGTTGATCTGCACTTCGCCAAGGTTGGGATCGGCGCGCAGGTAGTAGTGCCGCACCAGACCGTTGAAGTTGAACGGCGCGGTCGTTCCGGCGTGGGTCTGAACGCTCACCACCTCGGGCATCTCGGTGACCACGGCGGCGACCCTTTGCGCCACCGCATCCGTGGCCTCGACCGAGGCCCCCTCGGGCAGGTCGATCACCACCGACAGCTCGGATTTGTTGTCAAACGGCAACAGCTTGACCGTCACGTCCTTGGTGTAAAGCAACCCCAGCGACCCGAACGACAGCACGATGGTCGCGATCAGGAACGCCCAAGCGGTGCCTTTCGAGGCCAAGACCCGCCGTGCCACCGTTTCATAGATTGCACCCAACCGACCGCCATGGTGACCGTCGGCATGGTGCAGCGGCGCCTTGCCGGCGATCTTGACCATCAGCCAGGGCGTGATGATGACCGCCACGAAGAACGAAAAGATCATCGCGGCGCTGGCATTGGCCGGAATCGGGCTCATGTAGGGGCCCATCAGGCCCGACACGAACAGCATCGGCAGCAGCGCCGCGACCACCGTCAGTGTCGCCACGATGGTCGCGTTGCCGACCTCGGCCACGGCGGCAATCGCCTTTTGCGCCCGGTTGCCCGGCCCCTTCATGCCCCAATGGCGGGCGATGTTTTCAATCACCACGATCGCGTCATCGACCAGAATCCCGATCGAGAAGATCAGCGCGAACAGGCTGACCCGGTTCAGCGTATAGCCCATGATCCACGCCGCAAACAGCGTCAGCAAGATCGTCACCGGAATCACGATCGCCACCACGATGCTTTCGCGCCAGCCAATCGCTAACAGCACCAGCGCGATGATCGAGATCGTCGCGAGGCCAAGGTGAAACAACAGCTCATTGGCCTTTTCGTTGGCGGTTTCACCATAGTCGCGGGTGATCTGCACCGTCACCCCTTCGGGGATCAGATGGCCCTCGAGCTCCTGCACCCGGTGCAGCACCTCTTCGGCCACCACCACCGCATTGGCCCCGGCGCGCTTGGCAATCGCCAGCGTCACCGCCGGGCTGCGCAGCAAGGCGCCATCAGGGCCGCGCATCACATTGGCCACCAGATGATCCGAGGTATCGGGCACAAAGCTGACATCGGCCACGTCGGCCACATAGACCGGCCGTCCGTCGCGTGCGGTCAGCAAAAGCCCCGCCACCTCGGCAGGCGCGGTCAGCGTATTGCCGGCGACAAGGTCGATCTGTTCGCCGTCATCGCGCAGCTTGCCGGTCGAAAACGCCCGGTTTGCCTGCTGCACCTTGTAGCTGAGCTGTTGCAGCGTGATCCCGTAAAGCGCAAGCTTTTCAGGGTCGGGCGCGATCCGCAGCGCCTCGGGCGCCTCGCCGACGATATAGGTCAGCCCGACGTTCTCGATCTTGGTGACCTCGGCCTGCAATTCACGCGTGATTCGCGTCAGATCATTGGCCGAGACCTGCGCCTTTGCATCGGCCGACAGCGTCAGCGACACGATCGCCACATCGTCTATCCCACGCGCCACCACCAGAGGTTCGTCAATTCCCACCGGAATCCGGTCAAGATTGGCCTTCACCTTTTCATGCACCCGCAAGATCGCCGCATCCGACGACGTGCCGACCAGGAACCGTGCCGTGACCATCGCATAATCGTCGCGGGTCAGGCTGTAGACATGCTCGACCTCGTTGATCCCCTTGACGATGGTCTCCATCGGCTGGGTCACCAGCTTCATCGCGTCTTCGGCGCGCAGCCCCGGCGCCTGGATGTGGATATCGACCATCGGCACCGAGATCTGCGGCTCTTCCTCGCGCGGCAGGCTCATCAGCGCCACCAGACCCACCGCCAGCGCCGCCAGAATCATCAGCGGAGTCAGCGGCGAGGCGATGAACGCCCGCGTCAGGCGCCCCGCCATGCCCAGTTTCACCTCGGGCAGGTCGCCCGTCTCATTCGGCTCATTGCTCATCAGAGGTCACCGTCTCGCCGCCACTCAACCCGGTTACGATCTCGACCATCGACACCCCGTCCACGGTCTCGACGGTGCCCGGCACGACCACCCGCGCAAGCCCGTCAACCCGCAGGAAATCCAGCCCCGATTGTGTCTTGAGCATCTCGGCGGGCACCCTCAGCGCCTGCCGGGTGCCCATCGGCAACCGCACCAGAACCCGCGCATCGACAAAATCCACGTCCAGCGTATCAACCTCGACATCGGCAATGACGCGGCCGTTTTCGATCAGCGGATAGACCTTGGCCAGCCGCCCTTCGGCCACGCCCCCCGGCGATTCCACCACGATCGCCGCGCCCTCCTTCAGGCTGGTCGCATGGCGCTCGGGCACCGCGAGGCGCAAGAAGAACCCGCCGCCGCCGACCGTGGCCACCACCTCGCCCGGCATCACCACCGCGCCGACCGCCACCGGCACATTCAGAACCCGCCCCGAGATCGGCGCCAGCACCGTGCCTTCCTCGGCCTGCTGCCGGATCACCTGCGCCTGCGCCTTTTGCGCCTCGATCTGGCCCTTGATGACATCGACCTGCGTGCGCAACGCATCCAGCCGCTGCGCCGTGGTCACCCCGCGCGACAGCAATTCCTCGCCGCGTTTCAGTTCGGCCTCGGCATTGATCAACTGCGCCCCCAGTGCCTGAAGCTGCGCGTCGATCGCGCTCAGTTGGAAATCCAGCTTTTGATCGACGATCCGGCCCAGAGGCTGGCCCGCCTGCACGTTGTCGCCCTCGGAAACCACCAATTCGATCAAGGTGCCGCCCAGCCGCGCCCGCGCCGGAATATTGTCCTTGGCCTCGACCCGGCCATAGACCGCCTTCCAATCCGTCACTTCGGTTGGCGTCACCAGAAAACTGCCTTCGGCATGGGCCAAGGCAGGCTGCACAAGCGCGGCCAGTGTCAGTGCGTATAGCATGGATTTCATCGTGGCGTCCCTTCCTCCGGGGTTTGTCCGTGGTTCGGTGGTGGTTCGGTGGCGGTTCGGTGCGGATTCTCGGATTTATATTCTGATTTTTGAATGTGAGGCATTTACACCACAATTCAACCCTACCGCAAGACCCGATGCAATGGCGCAGAATGTCCCGCAAGCCACCGGCTTCTCCGCAAGGTGTGATTTCTGCACCGGGCCTTTTCGCAGACGCGCCAATGCGCTAATGGCATGTCATCATTGAATGAGGTCCGCCATGCATGACATCCGCGCCATCCGCGAAAACCCCGCCGCCTTCGACGCCGCCCTTGCGCGGCGCGGATTGGCCCCGATGTCGCCGCAGATCCTGGCGCTGGATGAAGACCGCCGCACCCGGATCCTTGCCGCCGAGACCGCCCAGGCCGACCAGAACCGCGCCTCGAAAGAGGTCGGTGCCGCCAAGGCCGCCGGCAATGACGCCGAATTCGACCGCCTGCGCGCCCTTGTCGCCGAAAAGAAGGCCGAGATCGCCCGCCTGACCCAAGAGGCCGGCGCGCAAGACCTCGCGTTGCGGGATCTGCTGCTGACAATCCCCAACCTGCCGCTGCCAGAGGCCCCCGACGGGCGCGACGAAGCCGACAACCTCGAACTGAAGCGCTGGGGCAGCCCGCGCACCTTCGGCTTTGCGCCGCTCGAGCATTACCAACTGCCCGCCGTGCAACAGGGCATGGACTTTGAAACCGCCGCCAAACTGTCGGGCGCACGCTTTGTGGTGCTGTCGGGCGGGGTCGCGCGGCTGCACCGTGCGCTGGCACAGTTCATGCTGGATCTGCACGCCGAGGAACACGGGCTGATGGAAACCATCACCCCGGTTCTGGTGCGCGACGAGGCGATGATCGGCACCGGCAACCTGCCGAAATTCGCCGAGGACAGCTACCAGACCACCAATGGCTGGTGGCTGATCCCCACCGCCGAGGTGACGCTGACCAATATCGTCGCCGGCGAAACGCTGGACGAAGCCACCTTGCCGCGTCGCTACTGCGCCCATACGCAGTGCTTCCGCTCCGAGGCCGGCTCGGCGGGCAAGGATACCTCGGGGATGCTGCGCCAGCACCAGTTCGAAAAAGTCGAGATGGTGACGATCTGCACCCCCGAGGCCGCCCTGGAAGAACACGAACGCATGACCCGCTGCGCCGAAACCGTGCTCGAGCGGCTGGAACTGCCCTACCGCCGGATCGTGCTCTGCACCGGTGACATGGGCTTTGGCAGCCAGAAGACACATGACCTCGAGGTCTGGCTGCCGGGGCAGGATACCTACCGCGAAATCAGCTCGGTCTCGACCTGCGGCAGCTTTCAGGCGCGCCGGATGGCGGCGCGCTACAAACCCCTTGGTGGTGGCAAGCCGGAATTCGTGGCAACCCTGAATGGCTCGGGCCTCGCGGTAGGACGCTGCCTGATCGCGGTGCTGGAAAACGGTCAGGAGGCCGACGGTTCGGTCACCCTGCCGGCCGTCCTGCACCCCTATCTGCGCGGCAAGACCCGGCTTGCGGCCGACGGCCAGATGGTCTGAGCCCGCTGCGGTTTCATCTTCGCAGAAATATCCCCGCCGGAGGCTCCCACGGCGATCACAGGAGCCTCCGGCGGGGATATTTTCACGAAGACGAAATCAATCGAATTTGCCCTTGCCATCGGTATGCTTGCGCAGTCGCGACGGCGTTGACCACTTCTTGTCCTTGAACGGGTTCGCCGCGCCCTGATCGCGAAACGTCAGCCGGATCGGTGTGCCGGGCATCTCGAAATCGGTGCGCAGGCCATTGACCAGATAGCGCGAATAGCTTTCGGGCAGCTTTTCGGCATGGTTGCACATCACCACGAAGGCGGGCGGGCGGGTTTTCACTTGCGTCATGTAGCGCAGTTTGATCCGGCGGCCGCCCGGCGCGGGGGGCGGGTGTGCCTCGGTCATCGCGCCCAGCCACTGGTTCAGCTTGGCGGTGGTGATGCGGCGGTTCCAGACGGCATGCGCCTTGAGGATCGCATCGTGCAGCCGGTCGAGCCCCTTGCCGGTCTTGGCCGAAACGGTGACCAGCGGCGCGCCGCGCAGTTGCGGCAGCAGGCGTTCAAACGCCTCGCGCAGATCATTGAGCTTGTGCGCCTTGTCCTCTTCGAGGTCCCATTTGTTGGCCGCGACCACGACCGCACGTCCCTCGGTCTCGGCGAAATCGGCGATCCGCAGGTCTTGCTGTTCGAACGGGATATCGACGTCCAGCAACACCACCACCACCTCGGCAAAGCGCACCGCGCGCAGCCCGTCGGCGACCGAAAGCTTTTCCAGCTTGTTGTCGATCTTGGCCTTCTTGCGCATTCCGGCGGTATCGAAGATCCGCATCGGCGTGCCCATGAACTCGGTCCGCACCGAGATCGCATCGCGGGTGATCCCCGCTTCGGGGCCGGTCAGCAGCCGGTCTTCGCCGAGGATCTTGTTGATCAGCGTCGATTTGCCGGCGTTCGGGCGGCCGATCACCGCCAGTTGCAGCGGTTTGGCCTTGGTCGGCGGCTGGTAGGCGTCTTCGTCCTCGTCGCCGGTCACGTCGACATCCACCTCGGGGGCGGTCAGCGCGGCCTTGGCGTCAAAGGCATCGGCCAGCGGCACCAGGATCCGGTAAAGATCGTCGAGGCCCTCGCCATGTTCGGCCGAAATCCGCACCGGTTCGCCCAGACCGAGGCTCCAGGCCTCGAGCGCGCCGGCGTCCCCTGCCGAGCCTTCGGATTTGTTGGCCGCGACGATCACATGCGCATTCTTGCGGCGCAGGATATCGGCAAAGATTTCATCGGTGGCGGTCACACCGACGCGTCCGTCGATGACGAACAGGCAGATGTCGGCCTCTTCCACCGCGCGTTCGGTCAGGCGCCGCATCCGGCCCTGAAGGCTGTCGTCTTCGACCAGTTCCAGCCCCGCCGAATCAATCACGATAAAGCGCAGATCGCCCAGCCGGGCATCGCCTTCGCGCAGGTCACGCGTCACACCGGGCTGATCGTCGACCAGCGCCAACCGCTTGCCGACAAGGCGGTTGAACAATGTCGATTTGCCCACATTGGGTCGGCCAACGATGGCCAGGGTAAAGCTCATGGTGCCCTCCTTGGGCCCCTTTCGGGAAATGCCAAGCGGCCCCCATACACGGGTTTTCGGTCAGCGGAAAGCGTGAAGCTGTCCGCCGCGCCCGAGGACATAAAGCACTTGCCCCGCCACGACCGGCGCCGAGGCCGCCCCGCCGGGGATATCGGCCTGCCCGATCAGCGCGCCCGAGGCCGGGTCAAAACTGCGCAACTGCCCGTCTGACGAGGCCACGAACAGCCGATCCCCGGCCAGAACCGGCCCGTAATTGGCGTAGATCGAGCGCTGTTTCTTGGCCTTGTCCTTGAGGTAATAGGGCAGATCCACCGCCCAGACCACCGCGCCGGTCGTGGCGTCAAGCCGCACCAGCTGCGCCTCGTCCGACACCAGAAAGACCGCGCCACCGGCAACCTGAACCGGGCTGTTGGCCCCCTCGGTCGCGGTCCAGATCCGCTCGCCGGTGCTGGCCGAAAAGGCGCCGGTCTTACCTGCCGAAGACCCGGCATAGATCGTGTCGCCCACGATCACCGGATCGCCGGTCAGATCGGCCACCGCGGTATAGGCCCGGCCCAGCCGCGCCCCCGCCACCTTCGATTGCCACAATTGCAAGCCACCCTGACGCAGCGCCGCCACCATTTCGCCCGAGGCGAAGGGGAACACCGCGATCCGGTCATTGACCGCCGGGGCGGAGACCCCGGTCACCCCCGACGGTGCCGGCGAGCCGGGCAACTGCCACAGCACCCGCCCGTCGCTGGCCCGCACCGCCCAGGCCGTGGCATCGCGCGCCACGACATAGACATTGCCCGCCGCGACCGTCGGCGCCCCCCCCACGGCGGCGCCAAATTTCTGCCGCCAGATCACCGCGCCCGAGGCCGCATCCAGCGCCAGCAACTCGCCAAAGCCGGTGGTCGCAAAGATCCGGCCCTCGGCAAAGGCCAGACCGCCGCCCGAGGCGTCATCGGCGCGATCCGAAGCCGGGGTCAGATCGGCGTGCCAAATCGTGGTGCCGTTCAGCCCCGTGGCGATGACCTGCGCGCGGCTGTCAAGCGTATAGATCCGCCCCGCCGCCACCACCGGATCGGCGGTGATCCGATGCTTGCGGTTCGCGCCCTGCCCGACATTGGCCGACCAGATCCGTGTCGTGCCCGCGCCCAGCGCGGCATTGACCAAGGCGTGGGCCGCGTTGCCACCGCGATGGCTCCAGTCGGCATTGCGCTGCACGGGCGGCAGCGTGATCGCCACGGCAACCGGGGCCACGTCTTCGGTCGAGGCGGCCTCGGCCCCCGACAACACGTCGCGCGGACCGATCCGGTCGCCTTCGAGGATAATCTCTTTCGGGGCACAGCCCTGAAGCAGCACAAGCAGGCTCAGAACGCCAATACCCCGAACGCCAAGATCCCGAACCCCAATGCCCCGAGAGTTGCCCTGCAATAGCTTCACCGCCCTCGCCCCCTTGTTATCAAACCCGAACTCCGCCACCGCTATTCGGCGGCCGGGTCCATACCCAGCGTCACCATCACCTCAGTCGCGCGTTGACGCAAGCCCGGCGTCAACCCGGCCTCGGCCAGAATCTGACGCAGCAGCGCTACCCCGGCCTCGGTGCGGCCCGCGTCGATCTCGATCAACGCCTGTTGTTCCATCGCCAGCGGCCGGAACGGCGCGCCCGGCGCGGCCAGACGGGCCAAGGCGGCATCGCGGGCGGCAAGATCTGCGGCAGGGTCCGTCGCGCCCGGCCCCGTGGCGGCGCCGGCCACCATTATCGCCTTCAGCTCGGCCAGCGCGCGCAGGCTGGCCGGCAGGCTGGCATCCGCCGCCATCGCCTCGAGCGCCGCCCGCGCCGCGGCCGTATCGCCCCGGTCCACCGCTTCGGCCGCCGTCAGCAGCCCCAGCACCCCGGCGCGGCCCTTGTCGGCGGCAATCGCGCCCAGCGCGGCGCCGCGGTCATCCTTGTCCATCGCCGCCAGCACGGCATCGCCAAACGCCTGCGCCTCGGCGGCATCGCGCGCCTTGCGCCATTCGTTGAAGGCCGCGCCGCCAACGATCAGCAGCACCGCCAGAATCGCGATCCAGCCATAGCGCCGCATCAGCGTGAACAGCCGGTCGCGGCGAACCTCTTCGGTGACTTCATCGATGAAGCTGTCGGTCTCGCTCACGGCCATACTCCTCACACGCAGCCCTGCCCGGTTGGCCCGGTGCAGATCGTCCGGCCCGTCTTACACGCAACCCCCCGCCTTTGCCAAGACGCCGAAAAATCCCTTGAGTGGCAAGGTTCCGTTGCGTAAACTGAACCGACGGGTTCACTATTCACCGCTCTGATCGCTTGCTCCATTGTCGACTGCCGTTATTTTAACCTGACTGGCATTACCCTCGCCACCGCCTTGCAACAGGAAAACACCCGATGCGCCTCGTGCCGATCGTCAATGCCGTGCTGGTCAGTGCCGCGCTTTATGTGCTGGTGTTTGAACGCGATCGCCTGATGGTCTTTGCGGGCAAGGATGCCGCCGAACCGGCCGCGGCCACCGCTCTGGCGCAATCGGGCAGCCAAACGGTGGCGGTGCAGGTGCGCCGCTCGATCGCGCAGCCGATCGACCAAGGGGTGCTGACCCGCGGCCAGACCGAAGCGGCGCGGCGCGTCGAAGTGCGGGCCGAAACCCCGGGCCGCATCATTTCAGACCCTGCGCGGCGCGGCGCCCAGGTCACCGCCGGCCAGACGCTGTGCCGGCTGGACCCCGGCACCCGTGCGGCAATGCTGTCCGAGGCCGAGGCCCGCCTGACCGAGGCCCGGCTATCGGCCACCGCGGCCACCCGCCTGCAAGAGGGCGGGTATCGGTCGGAAACCGCCGCCGCCGCCGCCACCGCCGCGCTTCAGGCCGCCGAGGCCGGGGTGCAGGCGGTGCAAAAGGACATCGAGCGGCTGACCGTCACCGCCCCCTTCGCCGGGATCCTTGAAACCGACGCCGCCGAGACCGGCTCGCTGCTGCCGGCGGGCGGGCTTTGCGCCACGGTGATCGCGCTTGACCCGATCAAGCTGGTGGGTTTTGTCCCCGAAACCGAGGTCGACCGGATCGTTCCCGGTGCACGGGTCGGCGCGCGCCTTGCCACCGGGCTTGAGATCACCGGCCAGGTCAGCTTTCTGTCGCGCGCCGCCGACCCCGCGACCCGGACCTTCCGCGTCGAGGCCGAGGTGCCCAACCCCGACCTTGCCATCCGCGAAGGCCAGACCATCGAAATGGTGATCCGCGCCGAGGGCACCAAGGGTCATCTTCTGCCCGCCTCGGCGCTGACGCTGAATGACGCGGGCACGCTGGGTCTGCGGCTGGTGGTCGAGGGGCGGGCGCGCTTTTTCGCCGTCACGCTGCTGCGCGACACCCCCGAAGGGGTCTGGCTGACCGGCCTGCCCGATTCCGCCGAGGTGATCGTCGTCGGGCAGGAATATGTCACCGAAGGCACGCCGCTCGCGGTCAGCTATACCGCCCCCGAGGCCGCGCCATGATCGGCATGGTCGATTGGGCCGCAAGCCGGGCCCGCATGGTGCTGGCCTTTGTCGCGCTGACCATCGTCGCCGGGCTTGCCGCCTATATCGGCCTGCCGAAAGAGGGCGAGCCCGATATCGAGATCCCGACGCTGTTTGTCTCGGTGCCGTTTCCCGGCATCTCGGCCGCCGACAGCGAAAAGCTGCTGGTCAAGACGATGGAAACCGAACTGTCCGATCTGGACGGGCTGAAGACCATCTCGGGCACCGCGCTGGAAAACTACGGCGGGGTGATGCTGGAATTCGACTTTGGCTGGGACAAGACCAAGGTCATCGCCGATGTGCGCGACGCGATGAACACCGCCGAAGGCAAATTCCCCGATGGCGCCGACAAATACACGATCAGCGAAATCAACTTTTCCGAATTTCCCGTCGTCGTCGTCGCCCTGTCGGGGGCGGCGCCTGAACGCACGCTCTTGCGGCTGGCCAAGGATCTGCAAGACCGGCTCGAAGGGCTGGAACCGGTGCTCGAGGCGACCCTTGCCGGGCACCGCGACGAGATGCTCGAGGTGGTGATCGACCCGCTTCGGCTCGAGGCCTACAACGTCACCGCGCCGGAACTGATTTCCGTCGTGCGCAGCAATAACCTGCTGATCCCGGCGGGCGAGATCGAAACCGCGGACGGGGCGTTTTCGGTCAAGGTTCCCTCGTCGTTCGAAACCCCGCAGGACGTTTACGAACTGCCAGTCAAGAAGAACGGCGAACGGGTGGTCACGCTGGGCGATCTTGCCGATATCCGGCTGACCTTCGAAGACCGCACCGGCACCGCGCGCTTCAACGGCAAACCCACGGTCGCGCTGCAAGTGGTCAAGCGCAAGGGCTACAACATCATCGACACCGTGGCGCTGGTGCGCGACACCGTCACCAAGGCGCAGGCAAGCTGGCCGACCGACCTGCAAGCCGCCGTCGAAGTCGGCGTCGCGCTGGATCAGTCAAAGACCGTCGGCAGCATGGTCAGCCAACTCGAAGGCTCGGTGCTGACCGCGATCGCGCTGGTGATGATCGTGGTTCTGGCGACGCTGGGCACGCGCTCGGCGCTGCTGGTCGGGTTCTCGATCCCGACCTCGTTCCTGCTGACCTTCCTCTTGCTGGGCGCAATGGGGGTGGCGGTGTCGAACATCGTCATGTTCGGGCTGATCCTTGCGGTCGGGATGCTGGTCGATGGCGCCATCGTCGTGGTCGAATACGCCGACAAGCGGATCTCGGAAGGCCAGGGCCCGATGCGCGCCTATACCGAGGCCGCCAAGCGGATGTTCTGGCCGGTGATCTCGTCCACCGCGACCACGCTTTGCGCCTTTCTGCCGATGCTGTTCTGGCCCGGCGTGCCCGGCGAATTCATGGGCATGCTGCCGATCACCATCATCTTCGTGCTGTCGGCCAGTCTGGTGGTGGCGCTGATCTATGTGCCGGTGGTGGGCGGCGTGGCCGGGCGGCTCAGCCGGATGCTCGACCATCTGGCGGCGCATCTGGTGCCGCTGCATTGGGCGGTGCGGCTGGCGCTGGTGCTGCCGGCGCTGGCGGCGGTGTTTCTGGGCGCACTGATGACGCTCAACCCGGGCTATCTGGGCGGCGTGCGGCTGGCCTCGGGCCAATATCTGGCGGCGCTGCCGGGGGCCTTGCTGTTCATCGCGGGCGCGCTGGCCGCCTCGGTCACGCTGACGGCGGCGCGGCCCCGGCGCGGCCTGCGCCCGGTTCGCGCCGGCTATCGGCGCAGCCTCTTTGGCCACCTCGTGGCCTTTCTCGCCGGCAATCCGGTGATGCCCCTTGTCACCATCGCCGCCGTGCTGTTCGCGGTATTTTCGGTCTTTACCTATTACGGCGCGCACAACAACGGCACCGAGTTCTTCGTGAAATCCGAGATCGAGCAGGGCATCGTCTATGTCCGCGCCCGCGGCAACCTCAGCCTGCCCGAAAAGGACACGCTGCTGCGCGCCGCCGAGGCCGAGGTGATCGGCACCCCCGGCATTTCGGCGGTGTTTTCCTTTGCCGGGCAGGGCGGGCTGAACCAGAACACCGGCGGCGCCATCGCGCCCCGCGACACCATCGGCCAGATCCAGGTCGAGCTTTTGCCCTGGGCCGAGCGCAAGGACGACCCGGCGCTGAACGGTGACCGGGTGATGGAGGGCATCATGGCCCGCCTTGACGCCATCCCCGGCATCAAGACCCAGTTTCTGGCGCAATCGCGCGGCCCCGCCTCGGGCAAGCCGATCCAGCTTCGGCTGAAGGGCGATGACTTTGGCGCATTGCGTCAGGCGGTCGACCAGATCGAGACGCATCTGGCGCAGATGACCGGCATCACCGCGATCGAGGATACCCGCCCCCTGCCCGGCATCGACTGGCAGATCAACGTCGATGTCACCCGCGCCGGCCGCTTTGGCGCCGATGTCGCCACCGTCGGCGGCATGGTGCAACTGGTCACCCGCGGGGTCTTGCTCGACAAGATGCGGGTCGACAGCTCGGACGAGGAAATCGAGATCCGCGTCCGCCTGCCCGCCCGGGACCGGGTGCTCAGCACGCTTGATACGCTCAAGCTGCGCACCTCGGAAGGGCTGGTGCCGCTGGCCAATTTCATCACCCGCACGCCGGTGGCCAAGCTTGGCCGCATCGACCGCGTCGATCAGACCCGCTATTACGACATCAAGGCCGATGTGCTGCCGGGCCTGAGCAATGCCCAGGGCGCCCCGATCAACGGCACCGAGCGCATCGCCGCGATCACCGACTGGCTGCAAACGGAGGCCACCCTGCCCGCCGGCGTCGCCTGGGAATGGACCGGAGACATGGTCGATCAGGCCGAGTCGGGGGCCTTTCTCTCCAAGGCCTTTGCCGGGGCGATGGCCTTGATGTTCATCATCCTGCTGGCGCAGTTCAACAGCTTTTACAATGCCACGCTGGTGCTTCTGGCGGTGGTGCTTTCGACCGCCGGAGTGCTGGTCGGGATGCTGGTCATGGGCCAGCCGTTCTCGATCATCATGACCGGGGTCGGGATCGTGGCGCTGGCCGGGATCGTGGTGAACAACAACATCATCCTGATCGACACCTATCAGGAATTTTCGGCCTATATGCCGCCGATCGAGGCGGTGGTCCGCACCGCCGAACAGCGCCTGCGCCCGGTGGCGCTGACCACGATCACCACCATGGCCGGGCTCGCGCCGATGATGTTCGGCCTCAGCCTCGACTTCTTCAACGGCGGCTATTCGATCGACAGCCCGACCGCGCTGTGGTGGAAACAGCTTGCCACGGCGGTGGTCTTTGGTCTGGGCACGGCCACGGTGCTGACGCTGATCATCACGCCCTCGCTGCTGGCACTGCGGATCTGGCTGGCAAGCGGGGCTTACCGCAGCCTCGCGGCGCTGCGCGCGCTGGCCGGAGGCGCCCACAGCGCGGCCGCGCGAGACCGCGCGCTGACCCGCGCCACCGCCCGGCGTGGCGCGACCCAGATCCTGTGGGACAGCCCCGCAGATGTGGCCGACACCGAGGCTGGTTCCATGCCTGCGACGGGGGAAACCGCTACCTCCAACCCTGCCGCTGCCGCTACCGTTGCCACCACCGCCACCACTGACGAAAGCCCCGCCACCCCCGAAGCCGGACCAAAACCTCGAACGCCCCCCGGCCTGGACACGGCCGCCGAATAACGCGCCACATGGCGCGCCAACGCCATGGCTTCCCACACGCCGTGATCTGGCAAGATCCAGCCCTTGCCCGCGTGGCGCATTCGCGCCGAAGCATCGCCGCGACAAGCCACCGCTTGCCGTCCGCGCTTCGGCCGGTGCGCCAGACTAGCCGCGTGTCTTGTGGCGCGCGGGCAGCAGACCAGGGTCGGCGATCCTGCGACCGATGGCCGTGTCTGCGATGGAAAAGACCCGCGCCATAGATCGGCCCCTCACAACGCCGCGATGAACCACACCGCATCACCCGGCACCGTGGCAAACGGCGTGGCAAACGGCATCGTGGCAAGCGACATCGTGGCAAGCGGCCCTACAACACGCGGCCCTGCATCACGCGACACCGCCGCAAACCACATCACCGCAAATGGCACCGCATCAAACGTCACCGTGGCAAGAGAAACCGCCGCAAGCGGCCCTACAACACGCGGCCCTGCATCACGCGACACCGCCGCAAACCACATCACCGCAAACGGCACCGGCTCAGGCGGCGACTTCTTCCTCTTCCGCCGATTGGCGCGCCCACATCGCCGCATAGCGCCCGCCGCGGGTCAGCAGATCCTCATGCCGCCCCTCCTCGACGATCCGCCCGGCTTCAAGCACCACGATCCGGTCCGCATCGGCAATCGTCGAAAGCCGGTGCGCGATGGTGATGACCGTGCGCCCCTGACCCATCGCGCGCAAACTGTCCTGAATGTCGCGTTCGGTCTGGGTATCCAGCGCGCTTGTCGCCTCGTCCAGCAACAGGATCGGCGGGTTCTTCAGCAAGGTGCGCGCAATCCCGACCCGCTGCTTTTCGCCCCCCGACAGCTTCAGCCCGCGCTCGCCGACGGTGGTTTCATAGCCCTCGGGCAGCGCCAGCACGAAGTCGTGGATTTTCGCGGCCTTCGCGGCGGCCTCGACCTCGGCGCGGCTGGCGTCGGGGCGGCCATAGGCGATGTTGTAGTAGATCGTGTCGTTGAACAGCACGGTGTCTTGCGGCACCACGCCGATCGCATTGTGCAAACTGTCCTGCGTCACATCCCGAATGTCCTGCCCGTCGATCTTCAGCGCCCCGCCGGTGACATCGTAAAACCGGAACATCATCCGCCCGATCGTCGATTTCCCCGACCCCGAGGGCCCGACCAACGCCACGGTCTGCCCCGCCGCCACCGTCAGGCTGATCCCCTTGAGGATCGGCCTCGCGGCATCATAGGCAAAGCTGACATTGTCAAAAACCACCTGCCCGCCGTTCACTTTCAGAACATCCGCACCCGGCTTGTCCTCGATTTCGGCCGGTTGATGTAACAAATCGAACATTTCGCCCATATCGACCAAGGCCTGCCGGATCTCGCGGTAGACCGTGCCCAGAAAGCCCAGCGGCATCGTGATCTGGATCATATAGGCCTGCACCATGACGAAATCGCCGACCGTCAGCTTGCCCGCCTGCACCCCCATCGCCGCCATCACCATCACCGAGATCAACCCCGAGGTGATGATCAGCGACTGGCCAAAGTTCAGCACCGCAAGGCTCTGCCCGGTCTTCACCGCCAGCCCCTCATAGCGCGCCATGCTGACATCATAACGCGCCGCCTCGCGCGCCTCGGCGCCGAAATACTTGACGGTCTCGAAGTTCAGCAGGCTGTCGATCGCTTTCTGGTTGGCATCGGTGTCTTGCTGGTTCATCTCGCGGCGGATCTGCACCCGCCATTCGGTGATCTTGAAGGTAAAGGTCACATAGGCCCAGATCGTCAGCACCACGATTGCGGCATACCAAAGATCGAACATCACCGCGAAGATCACCGTGACCATGCTCAGCTCGAGGATCAACGGCCCGACCGAGAACAGCATGAAGCGCAGCAGGAAATCGACCCCCTTGACGCCGCGCTCGATGATCCGGCTCAGGCCGCCGGTCTTGCGGGTGATGTGATAGCGCATCGAGAGCCGGTGAATATGGGTGAACGTCTCCAGCGCCAGCTTGCGCAGTGCCCGCTGCCCGACCCGCACAAAGACCGCATCGCGCAATTCGCCAAAACCCACGGTTCCCAGCCGCGCCAGCCCATAGGCCACCGTCAGCCCGATGGCGCCATAGGCCAGCAACCAGCCATCGCCGCGGGTCTCGCCCGACAAACCGTCAACCGCCGCCTTGTATAGAAATGGCGTGCTGACCGAGATCAGCTTTGCCACCACCAGCGCCAGCAACGCCAGCACCACCCGCCGCTTCACCCAAGGCTCGTCTTTCGGCCACAGGTAGGGCACGACCGAACGGATCGTGCGTATCCCGCGCCCCCGATCCTGCGTCCCCCTGACTTGCGCCTCCGCCGCTGGTCCCGATCGGGCCTTTGCCGCCGTGTCCTGTATCGTCGTCTTGCGCATTCACCATACCCCTCGGGGCCCTGGACCGGGCCACACCGTTTTCGCCTTCGTGCCAATATCCTCGGGGGGTCGGGGGGGCAGACAGCCCCCCGGCGCGCCCAAAAGGCAAACGTCCTGTTCAGAACCGGATCTAAGCCTCCACCCCGAAATATGCCAGAGCCCCGCTGCGCATTTCGTGCCCGATCCGTCGCGTCATCGCGAAACCGCAAACCCGACGCCCAAACCCGACGCCCAAACCCCGCGCGCTATTGCGGCAGCGTGAACACCTGCCCCGGATAAATCAGATCCGGGTTGCGGATCTGGTCGCGGTTCGCCTCAAAGACCCGCACATACAAGAACCCGTCGCCATAGCTTTCGCGCGCGATCCCCCAAAGCGTAAAGCCCGGCTGCACCGTCAGCACCCGTGCCACCACCGGCGCCGGCTCGGGCGCAGTCGCGCTCACCAAAGCACCCGGTGTCGCGGGCGGTTCACCCGCCGCCATCGTCTCGGGCGAGGCCGCCGGCGCGACCCCGGCCTCGGGCGCAGGCGGCGCGCTCGGCGCCGGCCCCAGATTCGCGCGCGCGGCCGCCACCACCTCGGGCGCCTCGCGCAAGAACGGCGTTTCGGCACGCCCCGTCACCTTGCCCGCCTCGTCCAGCGCATCGACTCGCAGCACATAGGTGCCCGGCGCGACGCCGCCCAACGACAACTGCCACTGTCCATCCGCCCCGGCCGGCCCCATCGCCACGTCGCGATTGTCCAGATAGGCACGCACGAACCCGCCGCGCGCGCCATGCCCGCTCAACGTGACCAGATCGCCGCCATCATAGCCGATCGTGTCGATCACCAACGCCGCCCCGACCGCCAGATCGGCAGGTGCCAGAACCCGAACCCCGCCAGCATCCGCCACAAGCGCCGAGGGCACCGCGTTGCCCGTCTCGGCACTCGCGCCGGTCTCGGCACTTGCGACCGCCTTACCGCTCACACTCGTCTCGGCACCCGCACCCGCCTTGCCATTCGCACCCGTCTCGCCGCCCGCAGCCATCTCGCCGCTCACGCCCATCTCGCCGCTCACGCCCATCTCGCCGCTCGCGCCCGGCTCGCCGCCCGCACCCGTCTCGGCACCCTCGGTCCCCGCCAAAACCGCTGCCGCGCCGGTTTCAGCGCCCACCCGCACTGCCGCGCCCGCCGTCCCGGCGTCCGCCTCTGCCATGCCCGTGCCCGTCGCAGAGGTCGTATTGCCCGCGCTCGCGTCAGCCGCATCCGCCATCGGCACGCCCGCGCTCGCCCCCGCCGCAGCCCCGGCCCCGGCTTCGGCCCCGGCCCCGGCTTCGGCTTCGGCCATGGTCATCGTCGCGGCCGCCCCGGCCGGGCGCACGGTTCCCGGCGCAATAATCACGCTCTGCGACGAGGCGACCTTTTCGCCCGTGGCGCCCGCCAATTGCAGGCTCACCACCCGCGCCTGATCGGCCGGCGGCAACGAAAACAGGGCCACGAACTGGCCGCGCGCATTGGCGGTCGCCTCGGCCACGACCACGCCGTCGATCAGCACCAAAACCTTGGCGCCCGCAGCCCCCCGTCCCGCCACCAGGACCGAGCCATCCGGCGCCGCCCGAACCTGGTCGAACTGCAAAGCCTCCGTCGCCGCATCGCGCTGCGCCGGGTCTTGAGCCCCATCTTGCGCCTCTTGGCCCGGCAAGGCCGCCACCGCGTCGCCCCCGTCCTGCCCGGCCAGCGGACCGCTCGTCGCGGCAGGCGGCGCCGTGGTCACGGGGTCCAACGGCGAAACCCGGTTCAGGATCACCCAACTCAGGACCGCCGCCACCGCAACCCCGGCCGCAACCCCGCCCAGAACCGAGCTGCGCCTTCCTGCCACCCCAGCGCCGCCCGCCGCAGCGCCCGTGGCCCCCTTGGCACCCGCAGCCCCCGCAGCGCCCGCAGCGCCCGTGGCACCCGCAGCGCCCGTGGCACCCTTGGCACCCGTGGCGCCACCATCGACCCGGGCACCCGTTTCTGCCCCGCCCGCCTTACCGCCACTGTTCATATCCATCCCCAGTCTTTCCGACCCCGTCTCGCCCAAGCCTGGCGCGGACGCTTGAGCCAGCTTAACAAGCCCGCTATCAACCCTCAAGAAATCCCTTCCCAAAGGAACCGTCATGCCCGCCTCCCCCCAATCCCCTCCGCGGCACGCCGGCCCGCTCAGATCGGTCTGCGTCTTTTGCGGCTCGCGCGCCGGCGCACGCGCGACCTATGTCGCCGCAGCGCAGGCCACCGGGACGATGCTGGCCACGCGCGGCTGGCGGCTGGTCTACGGTGCCGGCGACGTTGGCCTGATGGGCGAGGTCGCCCGCGCCGCCCAGATCGCCGGCGCCGCAACCTTCGGGGTGATCCCGGTGCACCTGCTCGCCCGCGAGGTGGGCAAGCGCGACCTCTCGACCCTCGTCGTCACCGAGGACATGCATGAACGCAAGAAGGTCATGCACATGAACTCGGACGCGGTGGTGGTGCTGCCGGGTGGCGCGGGCTCTTTGGATGAATTGTTCGAGGTGCTGACCTGGCGCCAGCTCGGGCTGCACGCAAAACCAATCCTGCTGCTCAATATCGAAGGCTACTGGAACCCGCTGCTGACGCTGATCGACCAGATCATCACCGAAGGGTTCGCCGAGGCCTCGCTCGGCGATTACCTGATCCCGGTGGCCGATGTCGAGGCGCTCGAGGCGACGCTCGCGACCGCCTTGGGCTGACGGAATGCCGCCCAGCTGTAAAGCGCCAGCGCCGCCCAGATCAGCCCGAAAGCGGCCCGGTGCCACGGCGTGAACGGCTCGCCAAAGGCCAGAGTCGCGCATAGAAATTGCAACGTCGGGTTCAGATATTGCACCAACCCCACCGTCGCCATCCGCACCCGCCGCGCGGCAAACGAAAAAAGCATCAACGGCCCCCCCGTCAATACCCCCGAAAACGCCAGCATCGCGCTGGTGCGCGCGTCATGGCCAAACCAGCCGCCAAACGGTGGCAAGGCCGCCCCGCCAGCCTCGGACCACCAGCCTTCGTGCACCCCTGCCAGCCAGATCGCCGCCAAGGGCGCCAACAGCGCCACCTCGGCCGTGACCGAAACCACCGGCCCCACCGCCAGCCGCTTTTTCACCATGCCGTAAAGCCCGAAGGTCACCGCCAGCACCAGCGCGATCCATGGCGCCGCCCCCAGCCCCAGCGTCAACACCACCACCGCCAGCACCGCCAAAGCCACCGCGGCCTGCTGCACCCGCCCGAGCCGCTCGCCAAACCCCAGCACCCCGATCAAGACCGCCACCAGCGGAAAGATGTAGTACCCAAGGCTCGCCTGCATCGCATGGCCGTTTTGCACCGACCAGATGAACACGAACCAATTGGCCGAGATCATCAACGCCGAAAAGACCAGCACCAGAACCCCGCGCCCGCGCAACGCCTCCCCCAGCGCGCCCAGCCGCCCCTGCAGCGCCAACACCGCCCCGAAAAAGACCAAGGACCACAGCGTGCGGTGACTCAGCACCTCAAGCGGCGGCACATGGGCCAAAGCCTTGTAGTATAGCGATGACAGCCCCCAGACCACGCAGGCCAGAACCATCGCCCAAAACCCCTTGGCCGCCTCAGTCATCCACCGCCCCCAAGCCATCGAGCCCCCCAAGCCCCGCCGCCTTGGTGCCGGATCGGCCGCACAATGAAAAGCCCCTCGCTACCGAAATCGCGCGGCCCGGCTTTCATCTTCGCTCAAATATCCCCGCCGGAGGCTCCTGCCGCCAGGGCGGGACGCTCCGCGGGGAGTATTTCGACCAAAAAGAAGCCGCAAACGCAGCATCTGACGCGGCGCGGCCCGCGCCAGACCGAACCATGGCCGTCGGGCCAGACCACCGCCTCTTGCAGATCAGGGCAAACGGTGCGGACCCGCGCCGGCGACCGCGCGCTAGAGCCCGTCAATCTCGGCGCCGATCAATTCGGCCATCTTGGCCAGCGGGTGATTGGTCAGTGTCTTGGCAATCTGCGCCACCACGCGTCCCTCAAGCCCGGCGTCCATTTCGTGGCGCAGCGCCCCCAGAACCTGCGGCGGCGCCACCAGCACCAGATGCGAGAACCGGCCTGCTTTCGCCGAGCGGTTCAGCCCCGCCACCAGATCTCCGGCAAACCGTTCACCGACAAGGCGCGTGTAATCGGGCTGCTCCATTGCCGACATCTGCCCTTTGCCGGGATCGGCGCGGCGACCGGGGCGGTCGGTATCGGCGCCGGGGATCTCAAGTTCGGCCTCTTCGCGGCGCATGACCCGAAACCGGGCCTGCCCCAAGGTCCCGATGTTTTCCAGCACCAGCGCCTTTTCTCCGTCGGCAACGACAATCCAGGTTCCCTTTGACAGCAACATTCGCGGTTCTCCTTGTTTTTACCGGCATGGGGTTTTCGCTTGCATGGCGCACGTCCCGTATCTGATGTGGGGTGTTTGCGGCGAAAAACAACGAAAAGGCCCGCCGGTTGCGCCGACGGGCCAAAGGTCTTGCTTTTGCGCCGATTACATCCGGCTGGCGACGTTTTCCCAGTTCACCAGCTTGTCGAGGAAGTTGGCAAGATAGGCCGGCCGCTTGTTGCGGAAATCGATGTAGTAGGAATGTTCCCACACATCGCAGCCCAATAGCGCGGTCTGCCCAAAGCACAGCGGATTGACGCCGTTTTCGGTTTTCGTGACCGCAAGGCCGCCGTCCTTGGTCTTGACCAGCCAGCACCAGCCCGAGCCGAACTGGCCCGCGCCCGCGGCGGCGAAATCTTCCTTGAACTTGGCGACCGAGCCAAAGCTTTCGACCAGCGCACGTTCTAGCGCGCCGGGCATCGCCTTGCCGCCCGGCCCCATCATGTCCCAGAATTGGGCGTGATTCCAATGTTGGCTGGCATTGTTGAAGATGCCGTTTTGCGCCACCGCACCCGCCTGATAGGTGCCGCGCACGATGTCTTCGAGCGAGCGGCCTTCCCATTCGGTGCCGGCGATCAGCTTGTTGCCATTGTCCACATAGGCCTTGTGATGCAGGTCATGGTGGTATTCCAGCGTTTCCTTGGACATGCCAAGACCGGCCAGCGCATCATGCGCATAGGGAAGATCGGGAAGTTCGAAAGCCATTGCAGGCTCCTTTCGCGGTTGCTCCTGTTCCCTTCCTATAGAAGGGCAGCCAGAGCCAAGGTCAAGGGCGGCGGGCGCAATCGGCGTTCAGCCCTGTTTGCGGGCCTCGGCGGCGCGTTTCATCCGGGCCAGCAGCTCTTCCTTGGCGTCGGCCTTGGCGTCGGCCTTGCCAAAGGGGTTCTTGTCGGACCCCCTGGCGTTGTGTTCGGCATGGCGCGGCGTGTTCTTGCCGGCCTTTGTCTCGCCCGATTTCGAATAATCCATGGTGCGTTCCTTCGGCTTTGCGGTCCTGTCATGGCGCAAAGCGGGCGGAAGGGCAACGGTCAGGGCGCGAGCACGCGCCAGACCAGCACCGCATAGACAACCACATGCGCCAGTGCAAAGGCGACCGCGACCCAGCGATAGCCCCCCGCCGTGCGGTTGGCGCGTGCCGCGCGCAGCGTCGCGGGCAGCATCGCCGCCATGTAGAGCGCCGCCAGCACCAGCCCCGCCACGCCCAAGCCCGCGATCAGCCCGCCCTTGCCCGCCACCGCCACCGCCGCGCTGAACCAGACATAAAGCATCGCCACCGTCAGATCGGCGACGATCAGCCCGACCCAGAAGGTCGCCCCCAGCGACAGCTCGCCGCGCAACAGCGCCTTTGCGGTTGCCGGATCGAATGTGAAGCGTTTTTCATCCATCGCGCGTCTCCTCATCGGCGGCCGTTCTAGCAGGGCGGCGCGCGGGATGCACCCTGCGCGTTGCCGCAGGGGGGCGCTCTGCCCGGCTGGCCGTCGGGGCTGGGGGCTGTCTGCCCCCACGGGGGCCTTGCGGCCCCGCCCCCCGAGAGTATTTCAGCCAAAAAGAAGCCCTCAGGCGCAGGTCAGCTCGGATCCGGGGCGGGCGGAATGTTCAAGCACGCCCATCACATAGCCTGCGACCGAGCGAAACGAGATCAGGCTGAATTCGTCGGGCGCCGAGCACCAGAGCGCGGCCGCGACCTGGGCTGCGCGGGTGCGGCGAACCTCATCCGGGGCGAGGCGGGCGAAATCGACCGGGCAGAGTTTTGCCAGCACCTCGGGCGCGCGCGCGCCGGAGATGCGAAACAGCGCACGGGCGTCCGAGACATCGGCAACCAGCACGAATTCGCCCGCGAGTGCGCCTTCCAGCGCCGCGACTGTTGGCGCGGCCTGATCGTAGGGCAGGATCAACAGCAGCTCGTCAGGCGACATCCACAGCGCCGATCTGTCGCCCGACGCCATGACTCGGCGCGGTTCTGGCAGCGCAAAACCTTGTGTTTTCAATGCTTTGGCAAGCTTCTTTGAGGCAAGATCGGCGCGCAGGGTTATCATCCCGTGCAAGCCCGCCTCGGTGATGCGCGCAAAGCCGTCATACGTCTGCCCCTGAAGGGCGCTGACCGGATCAGACATTCTGCTTTTCTCCGTCCTTGTCGTAGAACACCGGATCACAGATCCGCGCCTGCACCACCTTGCCGCCCTCGGTCGGGAAATCGAGCACCTCGCCCATCCGCTGAGGCCCGTGCCGGACCAGACCCATGGCGATACCCTTGTTCAGCGTCGGCGAGAAATAGGTCGAGGTGACCCGGCCTTGGGTGTTTTTCTGGCCATTGCCATTGACCCCCGCCGCCAGCGCCAGCACGCCATCGGGCAGCACCGACCCATCGAGCGTTTCCAGCCCGACCAGTTGCCAGCGATCCGGGTTGGCCATATGGGCGCGTTCCTGCGCGCGCTTGCCCAGATAGTCGGCCTTTTTCTTCGAGATCGCCCAGCCGAGGCCCAGATCCTGCGGGATCACCGTGCCGTCGGTTTCGTCGCCGATCATGATGAAGCCCTTTTCGGCGCGCATGATATGCAGCGCCTCGGTGCCGTAGGGCATCAGCCCCAGATCCTCGCCCGCCTGAAGGCAGGCGGTCCAGAACGCCATCCCTTCCGAGGCGGGCACCGCGATCTCGTAGCTCAGCTCGCCCGAGAACGAGATCCGGAACACCCGCGCCCGGATCCCCGCCAAGACCCCTTCGGTGAAGGTCATGAACGGCAGTGCGGCGGCCGAGACATCCATGCCGCCCAGCTTTTCAAGCAGTTTGCGCGCATTCGGGCCGACCACGGCCACTTGCGCGAATTGTTCGGTCAGGTTGACGGTATGGACCTTCCAGTCCCACCATTCGCATTGCAGCCAGTCCTCCATCCAGCCATGGATCCGGTCCGCCCCGCCCGAGGTGGTGTGGCACAGCCAGCTGTCCTCGGAGAGGCGCACCACCACCCCGTCATCCGACAGAAAGCCGTTTTCGCTGCACATCAGCCCGTAGCGGCATTTGCCGACCGGCAGGGTGCTCATCATGTTGGTATAGAGCATGTCGAGGAATTTCCCCGCGTCCGGCCCCTTGACCACGATCTTGCCCAGCGTCGAGGCATCCAGCAGCCCGACCGCGGCGCGGGTATTGCGCACCTCGCGGCGGACCGAGTCGTGCAGCCCCTCGCCGTGGCGCAGGTAGGTATAGGGGCGGCGCCACAGGCCCACCGGCTCCCAATGGGCGCCATGGGTCGCGTGCCACTCGTGCATCGGCGTGCGGCGCAGCGGTTGAAAGATCTCGCCGCGGGCCTCGCCGGCGATCGCGCCAAAGCTGATCGGCGTGTAGGGCGGCCGGAACGTCGTCGTGCCAGTCGCCGGTATCGGTTGACCCAATGCATCAGAAAGGATCGCCAAGCCGTTTATATTGCTGAGTTTTCCCTGATCGGTGGCCATCCCCAGCGTGGTATAGCGCTTGGTGTGTTCGACCGAGGCATAGCCCTCGCGGGCGGCCAGTTGCACGTCCGAGACCTTCACGTCGTTCTGAAAATCCAGCCACATCTTGTAGCGCAGCGCGTCGGGCGCGCCCTGCGGCATGACCCAGACCGGGGCCATGGGCGCCTCGTCGTCGGGTGCCGGGATCGCGGGTGCGGGCGCGGTGTCCTTGGCTTCGGCCAGAATGGCCGAGAGCGCAAAGACGCCGTTCGCGGCACCGACGGCCACGGCCATCGGCTGGCCATCGGCGCCGGTGGGCGGGCGCGCCGCGTCCGGGCGGAACATCGCGCGCGGCGCGTCCCAGAGCAGCTTGCCGCCGCAATGGCTCCACAGATGCACGATCGGCGACCAGCCGCCCGACATCGCCACCGCGTCGCAGGCGATGTCTTCCAGCACCGACCCTTCGCCCGCCTGCGCGCAGACCGAAACCCCGGTGACGCGCTTGCCACCGTGGACCTTGGCAATGCCGCGCCCTTCCAGCACGCGGATGCCGAGGGCGCGGGCCGCATCGGGCAGCGCGCCCGTGACCGAGGCGCGCGCGTCCAGAATCGCCGGCACCACCAGCCCCGCCTCATGCAGCGCCAAGGCGGTGCGGTAGGCGTCGTCATTGTTGGTCACGATCACCGTGCGGTCGCCGGGGCTGACCGCCCAGTTGACCAGATAGTCGCGCAAGCCCGAGGCCAGCATCACACCCGGCACATCATTGCCGGCAAAGGCCAACGGCCGTTCCAGCGCGCCGGTGGCGGTGACCACCCTGGCCGCGCGGATCCGCCACAGACGGTGGCGCGGGCGGCCATCGCCGGGGGTGGTATCGGCGATCTGCTCATAGCCCAGCACATAGCCGTGGTCGTATAGACCGGCCGCCATGCAGCGCCGCCGCAAGGTGACATTTTCCATCTTTTCAATGGTTTGTAGCGTGTTCCTGATCCAGTCGTCAGGGCTTTGGCCGTCGATCGTGCCGCCATCGACCGGGGCGCGCCCGCCCCAATGCGCGGTCTGTTCCAGCACGATCACCCTTGCGCCCTTGCGCGCGGCCGCCAGCGCCGCGGCCAGCCCCGCGACCCCGCCGCCCGCGACCAGCACGTCGCAAAAGCCGTAGGCCTGTTCATAGCGGTCTTCGTCGCGCAGGCTCGGCGCGCGGCCAAGCCCGGCCGAGCGCCGCACGATCGGCTCGAACAGGTGTTTCCAGGCAAAGCGCGGGAACATGAAGGTCTTGTAGTAAAAGCCCGCGGGCAGGAACCGGTAGGCCCAGTTGTTGACCACCCCGATATCGAGATCGAGCGTCGGCCAGTGGTTCTGGCTGACCGTCTCGGCGCCGTCGAAAAGTTCGGTCGTGGTGGTGCGCTGATCGGGCTCGAAGCGACCCGAGCGGCCAAGACCGACAAGGGCGTTGGGTTCCTCGACGCCAGAGCCGACCAACCCGCGCGGGCGGTGGTATTTGAACGACCGCCCCAGCAGCATCTGGTTGGCGCCCAAAAGCGCCGAGGCCAGCGTGTCGCCGGCAAAACCGCGCAGGCGCTTGCCGTTGAAGGTGAAGTTCAGCGGTTTCGTGCGGTCGATCAGCCGACCGCCGGTGGCCAGACGTGTGCTCATTTGCAGCCCTCCCAATCGGGGCGTCGGGTCTTGATCCGGGCGATCAGATCGGCCGGGGGTTCGGTGGTCTGGGCCGGGTAGGTGCCAAAGACCTCGAGCGTGGCGGTGCAGCGCGCGGCCAGAAACCACTTGCCGCAGCCATAGGCGTGGCGCCAGCGTTCGAAATGCACGCCCTTGGGGTTCTTGCGCGCGAACATGTAGGTTTCGAAATCCTCGTCCGAGGCGCCGGGGCCAAAGCGCTTGAGATGGGCCTCGCCGCCGGGGGCCAGTTCGGTTTCCTCGGCGGCAACGCCGCAGCAGGGGCAGGTCAGGGTCAGCATGTCAGCGGGCCTTTGCTTGGCAGGCGCCGGGGGCTTCGCGCCCCCGGACCCCCGCGGGATATTTCAGCGAAGATGAAGCGGCGGGCAGCGGGCAAATGCGGCATCAATGCGCCACCCCGGCGGCCACCGATTCGTCGATGAAGCGGCCTTCCTTGAACCGGTTCAGGCCGAATTCGGCGGCCAGCGGTCCCGGCGTGCCCTTGGCCACCAGTTCGGCCATCGCCCAGCCCGAGCCGGGGATCGCCTTGAAGCCGCCGGTGCCCCAGCCGCAATTGACAAAGCAGTTGCCCAGCGGCGTGGTGGACAGGATCGGCGAGCGGTCGCCGGTCATATCGACGATGCCGCCCCATTGCCGCATCATCTTGAGCCGCGACAGCATCGGGAAGGTTTCGATCAGCGCGCGCACGGTTTCCTCGACATGCTGCCACGAGCCGCGCTGGGTATAGTTGTTGAACCCGTCGGTGCCGCCGCCGATCACCATTTCGCCCTTGTCGGATTGCGACATGTAGCCATGCACCGTGTTGGCCATGACCACGACATCCATGCACGGC
This sequence comes from Rhodobacteraceae bacterium UBA6197, assembly GCA_002422085.1. Taxonomy (GTDB): domain Bacteria; phylum Pseudomonadota; class Alphaproteobacteria; order Rhodobacterales; family Rhodobacteraceae; genus UBA6197. The sequence goes on along the minus strand of DISZ01000013.1, from coordinate 28,035 downwards.
TTGATCGGTTCGCTGACCAGCGCCTGCAGCGCCATCGATTCGATCGGCAGCCGGAAGCCGGCCATCTCGGCCAGAACCGAGCTGTGGCCCGCGACCACGATCGCCAGTTTACCACAGTCGATCGGGCCGCGGCTGGTATCGATGCCCTGCACCTGCCCGGCGGCGCTGCGCACCCCGGTGACCTCGCAGTTTTGCAAGATGTCCATGCCCATGTCGCTGCACGCGCGGGCATAGCCCCAGGCCACCGCATCATGGCGCGCGGTGCCGCCGCGCGCCTGATAAAGCGCGCCCAGCACCGGGTAGCGCGGCCCCAGCGTGTTCATGATCGGCACCAGCTTTTGCACCCGCGCGGTGTCGATCCATTCGGTTTCGATGCCTTGCAGGTTGTTGGCCCAGACGGTGCGTTTGTAGCCGCGCACCTCGTGTTCGGTCTGGCCCAGCATCAACAGCCCGCGCGGGCTGAACATCACGTTATAGTTCAGATCCTGGCTCAGCCCTTCATACAGGCTGCGCGCCTTTTCGTAGATCGCCGCCGAGGGGTCTTGCAGATAGTTCGAACGGATGATCGTGGTGTTGCGCCCGGTATTGCCGCCGCCCAGCCAGCCCTTCTCGACGATCGCCACATTGCGGATGCCGTAGTTCTTGCCCAGATAATAGGCCGTGGCCAGACCGTGGCCGCCTGCCCCGACGATCACCACATCATAGCGCTTCTTCGGCTCGGGGTTGGCCCAAGCTCTGGCCCAGCCCTGATGAAAGCGCAGCGCCTCGCGGGCAACGGCAAAGACCGAATAGCGTCTCATCAGCACCTCCAGGCATTGTCAGGCGACGCGAATCCACCGCGCGACCGTCTTGTCATCGCCCTTTTGATGGACCCTGCCGCCCAAGGGAAGCCCGCAACAAACGGCATATCGGGGAAAAATACGACATCGCCCTGCGACAAGGCACCCTATTCACGCGCTTGGGGCTTTTGCATGCGCTGTTGCGGGCCTAAATGGAGGGCAGCGAATAGGAGACACCATGTTGTTCTGGATCACCACTGCCGCGCTTGTGGCGCTTGTTGCCCTTCTGCTGGGGCTTGCGCTGATGCGCGGGCGCGCCGAGGGCGAACCCGCTGCCGCCTATGATCTGCGCGTCTACCGCGACCAGCTGCGCGATGTCGAACGCGATCTGGCGCGCGGCGTGCTGACCAGCACCGAAGCCGAGCGCCTCAAGCTCGAGATTTCGCGCCGGGTGCTGGATGCCGACCGCGCCGTTGCCGCGGCGGTGGCGGCACCGCGCGCGCCCAAGGGGGGCACGATCGTGGCGGCACTGGGTGGGGCGGCGCTGCTGGCCTCGGCCTTCGTGCTTTATGAGCGTCTCGGCGCGCCGGGTTTTGCCGATCAGCCGATGGCCGGACGCCTTGCCCTTGCCAACGAGCTTTACGACAACCGCCCCTCGCAGGACGAGGCCGAAAAGACCGCCCTTGCCGAACGCGGTGATCTGCCCGCCCCCGATCCGCGCTTTGCCGAGTTGATGGAAAAGCTGCGCAAGGCCGTGGCCGACCGCCCCAACGATGTGCAGGGGCTTGAACTGCTGGCGCGCAACGAAGCCGGGATCGGCAATTACCATGACGCCTGGCAGGCGCAGCGCCGGGTTGTCGCGCTCAAGGGCGCGGCCGCGACCGATGCCGATTACGCCACGCTGGCCGAGCTGATGATCGTCGCCACCAATGGCTTTGTCACTCCCGACGCCGAAACCGCCCTGGCTCAGGCGATGGAAAAGAACCCTGCCAATGGCACCGCGCGCTACTACATCGGCCTGATGATGGCGCAGAACGGGCGGGCCGACCGTGCCTTCCGGATCTGGGCGCCGCTTCTGGAAGAAGGCCCCGAAGACGCCCCCTGGATCGCTCCGATCCGCGCCAATATCGAGTCTCTGGCGTGGATTGCCGGCGATACCGAATATACCCCGCCCGCGCCGATCGGCGGCGGCCCCTCGGCCGCCGACATGGCCGCCGCCGCCGACATGTCGCCCGAAGACCGTCAGGCGATGATCCGCACCATGGTCGACGGGCTGAACGACCGGCTTGCCAACGAAGGCGGCACCGCCGCCGATTGGGCCAAACTGATCGGCGCGCTGGGAGTCTTGGGCGAAACCGACCGCGCCGGCGCGATCTGGACCGAGGCGCAAGGCATCTTCGCCACCCGCCCCGAGGATCTGGCCACGATCGCCGCCGCCGCCGATCAGGCGGGGCTGACCGGCGCGGCGCCGACCCCACCAGCCGCCGCCCCCGCGCTGAAGGGCCCGACCGCCGAACAGATGCAGTCGGCCGCCGAAATGAGCCCCGAAGACCGTCAGGCGATGATTCGCGGCATGGTCGACGGACTGCACGACCGGCTGACCTCGGAGGGCGGGACCGCCGCCGAATGGGCGCAACTGATCGGCGCCTTGGCCAATCTTGGCGACAGCGCCGCCGCCGCCGAGGCCCTGACCCGCGCCGAAGCCGCCTTTGACGGCAGACCCGATGACCTTGCCCAGATCCGGACTGCGGCCCGTGCGGCCGGGGTCGCCCCGTGATCTGCACTTCGATGGAGGAATTCGCCGCCCTCCTGCCCCGTACAGGCGCCATCGCCGGGCTGGATCTGGGCACCAAGACGATCGGCGTCGCCGTCACCGACGGTCTGCGCCACGTCGCGTCGCCGCTTTCGACGATCCGGCGCGAGAAATTCACCCTCGACGTGGCGGCGCTGATGGCGATCCTGACCGAGCGCGACATCAAGGGCGTGATCCTCGGCCTGCCGTTGAACATGGACGGCTCGGAAGGGCCGCGCTGCCAATCGACCCGCGCTTTCGCCCGCAACCTTGAAAAACTGACGCCGCTGCCGATCTTCTATTGGGACGAACGACTGTCCACCGTTGCCGCCACCCGCGCCCTGCTTGAGGCGGATACGTCACGAAAACGTCGCGCCGAGGTCATAGATCACGTCGCCGCCGGGTATATCCTGCAAGGAGCGCTGGACCGTCTGGCGTATCTGGGGGCCGCATGAACGACAACAGCGACAAGATCTGGCAACGCACCGAACTCGACAGCCCTTGCGTCAAACTCTGCGCGATCCACCCGGTCGAGCGGCTCTGCGTCGGCTGCCTGCGCACGATCGAGGAAATCACCGCCTGGTCAAGAATGCCCGCCGCGACCCGCCGCGAGATCATGGCCGAGCTTCCGACCCGCGCGCCCCGGTTGCACAAACGCCGAGGGGGTCACGCGGGCCGCGACGCAAGCCTTTCCTGAGGCCGTTTCTTTTTGGTGAAAATACTCCCGCCGGAGGCTCCTGCGATCCGTGCGGAAGCCTCCGGCGGGAGTATTTTCGCCAAAAAGAAGCGGCCAAAAGAAGAAGGTTCTCAGGCCCTGACCGGAAACACAAAGCAGCGGTCGCGGCGGATCATCAGCCACATCGGCGTGCCCGGTTTGGGCAGAAAAACGTTCGGAACCGTGGCTTTCAGCACCGTGCCATCGAAATCCATGCGAAACTCGACAAGGCTTTCGCGGCCCATGAAGCGGGCCCGCTCGACCACGCCGCGCGCCGGGGTTCCGTCTTGTGCCGTCGGATGCGGGCCACGACCGTTGCGATCGAAGTCGATCTTCAGATGCTGCGGGCGGATCACGATCTCGACCTCGGTGCCATCGGGCTGACCCGGCATCAGGAACTGACCGAAAGGCGAGTCGCACAAAGCCCCCTGCACCTTGGCGCGCAGAATGTTCACATCGGAAAAGAAGGCCGCCGCCGCGCGATCGACCGGGGCGTTATAAATGTTGTAGGGGGCGCCGCGCTGCATGATGCGGCCGTCGCGCATCAACAGGATCTGGTCGGCCATCCGCATCGCCTCGTGCGGCTCATGGGTGACCAGCAGCACGGCCGTGCCTTCCTCTTTCAGCAGCGCCAGCGTCTCGTCGCGGATGCCGTCGCGCAGGCGTTCATCCAGCCCCGAGAAGGGTTCATCCATCAGCAGGATCCGTGGGCTGGGTGCCAGCGCCCGGGCCAGCGCCACGCGCTGCTGTTCACCGCCCGACAGCGCGTGAGGATAGCTGTCGATATGGCGCGCGAGGTGCACCCGCTCCAGCAGCTCGGTCACCCTTGCGCGTTTTTGCGGCCGCGTTCCTTGCAGCCCGAAGGCCACATTATCGGCCACCGACAGATGCGGAAACAGCGCGAAATCCTGAAACATCAACCCGATCGCGCGGCGTTCGGGCGGCACCCGGAAAACCGTGTCGCAGACCAGCCTGTCATCGACATAGATCCGGCCGCTGTCTTGCATGTCGACCCCGGCGATGATCCGCAGCGTGGTGGATTTGCCGCAGCCCGACGGCCCCAGAAGGCAGGTCACCTGCCCTGCCGGGATCGCGAAGGACACATCGTTCACCACCGTCTGCGCGCCAAAGCGGCGACTCAGATTTTGCACCTCGAGGCGGGGGACGGTGGCGTCGGCAGCGCCCCGTTCGGGCGCGCGCTCGGGCAAGGGCACGGTCACGCGGTCATTCCGTTCTTCTCTCGGGCCGATCAATTTTCGGCCGTGCTTTTCCCGGGCCGATCAATTCGCTCAGGTATGCAGCCGATACCAGCCCGACCGCCGTCATGCAAGCGCAAGCCCGGTCGCTAGAGCGTCGAATTCATCGCCCCGCCGTCCAGCAAGATGTTCTGCCCGACGATGTATCCGGCGTTTTGCGAACACAAGAACGCGCACATCGCGCCGAACTCGGCCGCTGTGCCATAGCGCCGCGCCGGGATCTGGCCGGCGCGCCGCGCCACCGCCTCGTCAAGCGAAATGCCTTCGGCTCGCGCCACCGCGCCATCCAGCGCCACCGCCCGGTCGGTGGCATGGATGCCCGGCAGCAGGTTGTTGATGCAGACCCCTGACGGCGCCACCTGCCGCGCGGTGCCCGCGACAAAGCCGGTCAGCCCGGCCCGCGCCGCGTTCGACAGGCCCAGCTGCGCGATCGGCGCCTTCACCGATTGCGAGGTGATGTTGACGACCCGGCCCCAGCCCCGCGCCATCATCCCGGGCAGGCAGGCCTGCATCAAGGCGATCGGCGTCAGCATGTTGGCATCAAGCGCCTTGATGAAATCCGCGCGCGACCAATCCGACCACAGGCCCGGCGGCGGGCCGCCGGCATTGGTCACCAGAATATCCACCTCACCCGCGATGGCCAGCACCGCCGCGCGGCCCTCGGGGGTGGTGATATCGGCCGCCACCGGCACCACCTCGACGCCATGACGGGCCGCGATTTCGGCGGCGGCTTCGGCCAGCGGGCCGGCGCTGCGCGCATTCAGCACCAGCGTCACCCCGGCCTCGGCCAGCGCCTCGGCGGCGCCACGCCCCAGCCCTTTCGAGCCCGCCGAGACCAGGGCCCGCTTGCCTGCAATTCCCAGATCCATCCCGCACTCCTTTGTTATCGGTTGCTGTCGGTTGCTGTCGGTGCCACCGCCGCCAAAACGGCGAAGCGCTGTTGCGCGATCGGGGTGCCGCCCTGCCCGCGATTTCCGGCGCAACCTAACAGGGGCTTGACCCAACGGTAAATAAATTGCTTTACCGCACGTAAATAAATTCACCCTACACCTGCGTTGACAAATTCATTTCAAATTTTCCTAAACGCTGAAGGACCAAGGCACGATGCCGATCGACGTTCTCGCCCCGCTGCCCGCCAAGGCCACGCACGTCTTTGAGGCGGATGCGGTCTGGGTGACTTCGGGCGCCAACCAGGGCGACCCGCTCGATCTGGCCAGCGCTTGCGAGCCGGGCGACATCTACCAGCTTGACCGCGAGGCGCAAAGCCTGCGCCTGATGTTGCAAACGGAATCGCAGGGGTCGGCCGGGTCAAACTGCCAGACCATCGCCCCCGGTTCGCAGATCGGCCACCCCGGCGACCGGATCCGGCTGGTCGCGCGCCACGTGATGATGGCCCCCGACGGCGATACCGTCGATTTCCTGCTGATCCGCCATGAAGAGGAACAGCGGCTTTACGCGTTGCCGCTGTCACCGATCGCGCCGCGCACCGACTATACGCTGATCGAGGCGCATGAAGACCCCGGCACGCAGCGGCTGGCCGATCTGGTCTGCGTCGCATTCACCACCGGCACGATGATCACCCTTTCCGGCGGGGCGCAGCGCCCGATCGAAACATTGGCGCCGGGCGACCGGGTGCTGACCCGCGACAGCGGGCCGCAGCCCTTGCGGCTGGTGGCCAAGGCCACGCTGCGCGCGCTGGGTTCTTTTGCGCCGGTGGTGATTTCCGCCGGAACGCTGGGCAATGAGGGCGATCTGGTGGTCAGCCCGCATCACCGGATCTTTCTCTATCGGCGCGGCGCGCAGCGCATCGGCCAGACCTCCGAGCTTCTGGTGCAGGCCAAGCATCTGGTGGATGGCGAACATGTCTGGCGCCGCGAGGGCGGCTATGTCGATTACTACGCGCTGGTTTTTGACCGGCACGAAATCATCTATGCCGAGGGAATTCCCTGCGAAAGCCTGATGGTCTGCGAAGCCACGCTGAGCCTGTTGCCCGAGGAACTGGCGCGCGAGGTGCGCACCCGCCTGCCCGGCCTGACCCACCGGCCGCATTTTGGCACCGAGGCGGGGCGCGATGTGCTGAACTCGGGCGCGCGCGAGGCGCTGTTCAAACGCCCCCGCGACCACTAGCCGATCCCGAGGCCGGCGCCATTTCCGGCGCTATTTACTGAATGCGAGCACGCGCGGCGCTGCTCAAACGGCCCCGCAACCCTCAAACGGCGGCGCAACCCCTAGCCAATCGCGAGGCGGGGCGCGCCTGCCCGCGCCCCCTCAATGCGCCGCCATCAACCCGGCGGTGCCCCGTTGCATGGGCTGATGGTTGCGCACATGCCGCTCGGCCAGTTTGCGCCCCTGCCGTCCCGGCACCATCGGGCGCGCGGCACGCGGCGCGGCATCGTCTTGGCCGAGTTCGGGGAAAAGCTCCAACAGTTCGCGCAACGCCGCGTTGGTCAGGCTACGCAAGGCATAAGGCCCGCTATAAAGCGACTCCGTCGCCGCCCCCGAAGAATAGATGATCTGGTGATCGTCGAACAGCAGGTGAAAGTAGTCGACCTCGGCCCTGTCCTCGGCAATCTCGACGCCCGGAACCTCCAGCAGATGCTTTGCTGCGACCAGCACCTCGTCGGCCCCGAACATCCGCCCCGCGATCTTTGACTGCACCAGCACCCGGTGCTGCGGCGACACCAGAAGATCCCGCACCGGCAGGCCGCAGCCCAGCGCCCCTTTGCGGATCCGGATCGGCCGCAGGTGCGGCTTGGCTTGCAACTCTGCCGTGCGCAGATGATGCCGCCCGATCCAGCGCACCGGCTGATACCCCGCATCGCGGGTCAGAACCATGACGCCCGGCACGATCTGCTCGACCGGCATCGCGCCCGATGCGGTTTCGACCTGCGTGCCAAGGCAAAGGCACAGCGGTTCACCCGTCGCCGGATCATAGCCCACGGTGCGAATCGTCAGCGTCGAGGCGACAAGCCCGGTCAGCGTCGGGGCATCGCCATTCGGGAAAATCAGCCAGTAATCGCCGTTGGCATCCGCGCCGATCATCACGGTGCTGCCGGTCAGAAGCGTCCCGTGATGCCCGGTGCCGACCAGCGTAAGCGTTTGTTCAACCGGGGAAGAAAGAAATCCACCGGGGTGGGAAACGGTAAAGGTCTCGCCGATGTTGATGCGCCCGTCGGCATTGGCATCGGGCGCCTCCAGCCCCCCTCCCGTCCGCGTGAAAAGGCTGTTGAAGTTAAGCAGTGACAGCGTTGTCAGCCCGTCTTCGGTGGACGTTCCAAGGTCGATCAATCCGCCATAGCGAAAGAAATCGACATCACTATCAGAAATTGCCACCTGTCATCCTCCTGCGAGGCCGTGCCCCACATGTCTTTACGCAGACAACCCGGAGACTCTGAATTCTCCGTTAAAAATACAGTTAGAATAAATGCAGGCTACGCCTCTCCCAGAAGCAGAGTCAACAACCACTAGTTGATCGCGCGCCACTTTTCTTGTGGCTTCCAACCCCCTCGCCGCGCGTCTTGCGGGCCGGATCAATCCCCATTGCCCCAAACGCCCCCACGCGGTAAACGGCGGCCATGACAAACGCCGCCACCCTCCCGCCCGAAATTGCCCGCCGCCGGACCTTTGCGATCATCTCGCATCCCGACGCCGGCAAGACCACGCTGACCGAAAAGTTCCTGCTGTTCGGCGGCGCGATCCAGATGGCCGGGCAGGTCCGCGCCAAGGGCGAGGCGCGGCGCACGCGCTCGGACTTCATGAAGATGGAGCAGGACCGCGGCATCTCGGTCTCGGCCTCGGCGATGTCGTTCGATTTCCGCCAGTATCGCTTCAATCTGGTCGATACGCCCGGCCACTCGGATTTTTCCGAGGACACCTACCGCACGCTGACCGCGGTCGATGCCGCGATCATGGTGATCGATGGTGCGAAAGGCGTCGAAAGCCAGACCCGCAAGCTGTTCGAGGTTTGCCGCCTGCGCGATCTGCCGATCCTGACATTTTGCAACAAGATGGACCGCGAAAGCCGCGACACCTTCGAGATCATTGACGAAATTCAGGAAAATCTGGCGATTGACGTGGCCCCGGCAAGCTGGCCGATCGGCATGGGGCGTGACTTTCTGGGCTGCTATGACATCTTGCATGACCGGCTTGAACTGATGGACCGCGCCGACCGTAACCGGGTCGCCGAAAGCATCCAGATCAACGGTCTGGACGACCCCGAACTGGCGCGCCACATCCCCGCCGATCAGCTGGCCCGGCTGCGCGAGGAACTTGAGATGGCGCGCGCGCTGCTGCCCGCCTTTGACCGGCAAGCCTTTCTTGAAGGGCATATGACCCCGATCTGGTTTGGCTCGGCGATCAATTCCTTTGGCGTCAAGGAACTGATGGACGGCATGGGCGAACATGGCCCCGAGCCGCAGCCGCAAAAGGCCGACCGGATGGTCGCCCCCGACGAGACCGCCGTCACCGGCTTCGTGTTCAAGGTGCAGGCCAACATGGACCCCAAGCACCGCGACCGGGTGGCCTTTGTGCGCCTTGCTTCGGGGCATTTCGAACGCGGCATGAAACTGACCCATGTGCGGACCAAAAAGCAGATGTCGGTGACCAATCCGGTGCTGTTTCTGGCCGCCGACCGCGAACTGGCCGAAGAGGCCTGGGCCGGCGACATCATCGGTATTCCGAACCACGGCCAGTTGCGCATCGGTGATGCGCTGACCGAGGGCGAAAGCTTGCGCTTTACCGGCATCCCCTCGTTCGCGCCCGAACTCTTGCAGACGGTGCGCGCGATGGACCCGATGAAGGCCAAGCATCTGGACAAGGCGCTGATGCAATTCGCCGAAGAGGGCGCCGCCAAGGTGTTCAAGCCGATGATCGGTTCGGGCTTCATCGTAGGTGTCGTCGGCGCGCTGCAATTCGAGGTGCTGGCCAGCCGGATCGAGCTGGAATACGGCCTGCCGGTGCGCTTCGAGCCCTCGCAGTTCACCTCGGCGCGCTGGCTCTCGGGGCCAAAACCCGAGGTCGAGCGGCTGGTCAACATCAACAAGGGCCATATCGCCACCGACAGCGATGGCGACGCGGTGTTTCTGACCCGCCTGCAATGGGATATCGACCGCGTCATCCGCGACTTCCCCGAGGTAAAGCTGACCGCGACGAAAGAGATGATGGTCTAGCCCGACCACGCCGCCCTCGCCGCGCGGCGTCCCTCGCCCGACCGCACGACGGCCCGACCACGCCGCCGCCCCACCCGGCCCGCACGAAGTTCATTGGCAGACGCACGCGGCCTCCCTATGATCGGGCGCGTTAGAAACCAAATTCGGGACAGTGTACCATGTTCAGCCCTTTTACCCCCACGCGCCGCGGCTTCCTGCTGATGGCGTCAGCAACCCCCTTTGCGCTTTCGGCCTGCGGGTCAAGCTGGGCCACCGCTTACGAACCGATTACCGAACCGGCACGCGACTGGCGGCTGGCCTCGGTCGAGGTGATCGTGCCTGAAACGCTGACTGTGTCCGAAGACATCTCCAGCTATATTCCCAAGGCCGATATCGTCTGGCAGGAAGAGCCGGTCGGCGACCGCCGCGCCCAGGTTGCCGCGATCTTCAAACAAGGCATCACCGCCGGCGCCTCGGGCCTGCGCGGCAAGCGCCCGGTGCGGCTGCGCATCGTGGTCGAGAAATTCCACGCGCTGAACAAGAAGGCGCGCTATTCGGCGCCCAGTGGCACCGGCGTCTATGACATCCGCTACACCGCTCAGGTGCTGGATGCGCGCAGCGGCGCCGAACTGGTCGCGCCGCAGTATATTCAGGCCGATTTCCCCGGCGCCACCGGGGCGGCGGCAAAGGCGGCCGAACAGAATGGCCAAAGCCAGCGCGGCGACATCGTCGCCCATCTGACGCAGACCACCGCAGGCTGGCTGGGGCTTGGCGCCGACAACCGCACCTCCTTCAACCGCGCCGGCGGCTGAGGGCTGGCATCCCACGGCACTTCGGGGCGCAACCTTGGATCGCGCGCCCCGAAGAACACCCGGCGCAAGACCAGACCCGTCAAATCCGGACGTCCGACCGCGATCTTGCCGCCAGCAACCGCCAGAGCGGCGCTGACCTCGGGCCTCTCGAACGCCGTCCCGCGCGGCCACACCCCGAAAGCGCGCGCAGGCCCCACCGATCCGCCGCGCCCCGCCCCCGCCGCCGCCGCGCCCGGAGGCGCCCCCGGTCCAACCGCTCAGGGCGATCCACCAGCCGCCAGACAGCTTTTCGCGCGCGCCTTTCAGGGCGGCCCGCCACCGCCGCCCTGCCCCCGGCCGCGCCCGGCTTGCGCGCGCCCGCTTCATCTTCGAAAAAATATCCCGAGGGGGTGAATTTTCGTTTCGAAAAGAGGGGGGCCGCGCCCCCCTGCCTGCTCTTCGCCCGACATGAGGCAAATATGATGCCAATAGGATGGAAATAATAAACGTCAGATCAACGTCTCAGACCTCGGCCCCCAGCAGCCGCCCATGTTCCTGAATCGCGAAACGGTCGGTCATTCCGGCGACGTAATCCAGCACCACACGCGCCAGTTCGGTGCGCGAATTATCCGCCGCGCGGGCCTTGGCGATGTCGGCGTGCCAGTCCTCGGGCAGCAATTCGGGCCGATCCAGAAACAGCGGAAACAGCGCATTGACCACGCCGGTGACGCGCTGACGTTCCTCCACGACCGAGGGCGCGCGGTACATCCGCGTGAACAAGAACCCCTTGATGGCCTTGAGGTTTTGGTAAAGCGGCTTGGAAAACCGGATGATCGGGCCGTCCATGCCGCGAATGTCGTCGGCGGTTTCGGGGACAAGCGCCGTCAGCCGGTTTTCGGCCACCGCGATCACGTCCTCGACCATCACCCCAAACACCCGGCGCAGCGCCTCGTGCCGCCGACGCATCGGCTCCAGATCGGGGTGAAGCCGGTCAACCACCTCAAAACATTCACCAATTACCGGAAGCTCGCAAAGATCGGCCTCGTTGAACAGCCCCGCGCGCAGCCCGTCATGCAGGTCGTGGTGGTTGTAGGCGACATCGTCGGCCACCGCCGCCACCTGTGCCTCGGCGCTGGCATTGGTGGCCAGTTCCAGATCCCACATCGCATTCACTTCGGCCATCGCATAAGACAGCGGCGGCAGCACCGGACCGTTATGTTTTGCAATGCCTTCAAGGGTTTCCCAGGTCAGGTTCAACCCGTCAAAGCCAGCGTAATGGCGCTCCAGGCGGGTGACGATGCGCAGCGCCTGGGCGTTGTGGTCAAACCCGCCATAGGGCGCCATCAGCACCGCCAGCGCGTCTTCGCCGGTATGGCCAAACGGCGGATGCCCCAGGTCATGCGCCAGCGCCACCGCCTCGGCCAGATCGGTATTCAACCCCAAAGTCCCCGCGATCGTGCGCGCCACCTGCGCCACCTCGATCGTATGGGTCAGCCGGGTGCGGTAATAATCGCCCTCGTGTTCGACAAAGACCTGCGTCTTGTGCTTCAGGCGGCGAAACGCGCTCGAATGAATGATCCTGTCTCTATCCCGTTGAAAAGGCGACCGAAACGTAGACACGCTTTCACCATACAGGCGCCCCCGGCTGGCCTCGGGCTGGCAGGCATAGGGTTTGAGCATCGCGTCACCTCGTCTTGTCGTCGGGCGCCTTGTCGCAGGGCCGGGGCCATCCTATATCGGAAGGAACAGGAATGAACAGGCCAGCCGATGGAACTCAACCTTCCCCCTACCGTGACCCCACGCGCCTTTCAGCGCCTGGCCCAGATCAATGCCGGCAGCGCCGCGCCGCGCGCCTTGCGCATCGCGGTTGAAGGGGGGGGCTGTTCGGGGTTTCAGTATGAGATCAAGCTTGACGAGCCTGCCGCCGAGGATCTGGTGCTTGAAGAGGCGGGCCAGAAGGTGCTGATCGACCCGGTTTCCCTGCAGTTCCTCTCGAACGCCCGGATCGACTTTACGGATGAGCTGATCGGAGCCCGGTTCGTGGTTGAGAATCCGAACGTAACCTCTTCTTGTGGCTGCGGAATTTCGTTTTCGATCTAGCCGCCCGGCGGCACCGTCCTTGGTCGTTACCAAAGCGAAAGGGCAGCATGAATATCCTGATCCTCGGCTCTGCTCCCGATGTGACGCGCTGCCGCGATTGGCCGCGCGCGCCGTTCGACCGGATCGTCGCGATCAACAACGCCTGGCGCGTGCGCCCCGATTGGGATGCGCTGATCCACCCGTGGGATTTTCCCGCCGAGCGCCTGCCCGCCACGCCGACCGGCCGTCTTGTGACCGAGACCGATTTTGTGCCCGCCCAGAACGCCTACGGCGGTTTTGTCTACGCAGGCGCAACAATGGCCTTCACAACCGCCTATTGGGCACTAAAGGAATACAATCCGCGCGTTCTGGCCTTCTTGGGCTGCGACATGATCTACCCCAAAACCGGCGCCACCCATTTTTATGGCATGGGCAGCCCCGACCCGCTGCGCCCCGACATCACCTTGCAATCGCTCGAGGCCAAATCCGCCCGGCTGCGCATTCTTGCCGCGCGTCAAGGCTGCGCGGTGGTCAACCTGTCAACCGCGCCCAGCCGCCTCATGCTGCCCCGTGCGACCGCCACCACCCTGCCGCGCTGTCCCGCCCCCCACCACAGCCCCGACGCGGCACTTGCGCGCGAAAAGCGGCTGGATTACCGCGTGCCCTCGGGCCGCTACTGGGAAGAACTCGACCGTTTCGATGCCGCCGAACTGGCCGCGCTGGATGCGCTCTGGCGTCGGGCCGGCGCGCTTGGCAAGGGGGCCGAAGCCGCCTAGAAAGGGTGGGCAGCGAAAGGCCAGACCGATGAAAATTGCCACCTTCAACATCAACGGCATCAAGGCCCGGCTCGAGGCGCTGGTGGCGTGGCTGTCCGAGGCCCGCCCCGACGTGGCACTGTTGCAGGAAATCAAGTCCGTCGATCAGGGTTTCCCGCGCGAGATTTTCGAGGATCTTGGATATCACGTTGAAACACATGGACAAAAAAGCTTCAACGGCGTCGCGATCCTGTCTCGCTTGCCGCTTGAGGACGTGACCCGGGGCCTGCCGGGCGATGCCACCGACGAACAGGCCCGCTGGATCGAGGCCACGGTGATCGGCACCCGCGCGGTGCGTCTGGCCGGGCTTTATCTGCCCAACGGCAACCCCGCGCCCGGCCCGAAATACGACTACAAGCTGGCTTGGATGGCACGGATGCAGACCCGTGCGCGCGCGCTTTTGGCGACCGAAGAGCCGGTGGTGCTGGCCGGGGATTACAACATCATCGCCCAAGACGAGGATGCCGCCCGCCCCGAAGTCTGGCGCGACGATGCGCTGGCGCTGCCCGCCTCGCGCGAGGCCTACCGACGCATTGTCAACCTTGGCTTCACCGAGGCGTTTCGCACCCGCCACCCCGGCCCCGGGCACTACAGCTTTTGGGACTATCAGGCCGGCGCCTGGGAAAAGAACAACGGCATCCGTATCGATCACCTCTTGCTCAGCCCGCAGGCCGCCGATCTGCTGACCGACTGCGGCATCGACAAGGAAATCCGCGCCCGCGAAAAGCCCTCGGATCACGTCCCGGTCTGGATCGAGCTTGACGCCTGAAAGGCCGGTGCCGCCGGACCGTTGCTGGCCCTCGTGCCGCCATCGACCGACGCTCGCCGCCAGACCGACCCCGCCAGACCGCCCCCAACAGCCGATCCTGCCGCCGTGGCGCGGGCCCTGCCACCCGGCAGGCCCGACGCTTGCCGCCGTCGCTCGGGTCCGGTGCCGCGTGATTGATGCTGACCGCCGTGGGCCAGCCGTGCCGCCTGTCAGCCCGCGGCCGCAATCCCGGCCGTCAGCCCCCCGCCCCCGCTGTCACGTCATGCCCGTAAACCCAGTCAAAGCGGCCCAGCAACCGCCCCGGCATCAGGTTCGACGCGGCGCGCAATCCGGTATGGGCGATGCTGCGGCTGATCCCCGACAGGTGGTAATTGCGCGCGTTGCGGCTGGCGGCATCGACGATCGCGCTACAGCGCGGCTGACGCGTGGCCTGATAGGCGGCAAGGGCCGCGGCATCGCTGTCATGGCGGGCCAGCGCCTCGGCCAGCACCCAGGCGTCTTCCAGCGCCATCACCGCGCCCTGCGCCAGAAACGGCAAGGTCGGATGCGCCGCATCGCCCAGAATGACCGCCCCCGCGCCATGCCAGTGGGTCGCCACCGGATGCCGGAACAGGCCCCAGAGCCACGGCTCTTCGACTTGCGCCAGCCAGTCGCTCACCTGCGGGCAAAAGCTGTCGAACGCCGCGCGCAGCATCATCGCATCATCGCGCAGGGTCCAGCTTTCCTCGACCCAGCGGCGCCGTTCCTCGATCGCGACGATGTTGCGCAGACCGCCGCCCAGCGGATAGCTGACCAGATGCCGGCCCGCCGCCATGAAGACCTGCGCCAGCGGCGGCGCGTCAGCCTCGCAGGGGATCAGCGCGCGCCAGGCGACCTGATGGGTAAAGAACGGCGCCACAGTGCCATTGAGCGCCTGACGCACTTTCGATTGCAGCCCATCGGCACCGATCAGCAGATCGGCCTCGTGTTCGTTTCCCGTTGCGGTGACCAACCGGGGCCGCTGCCCGGCCGCCAGTTCCACCGACTCGACGTGCTGCAACAGGCGCACCTGCACGCCGGCTTCGCGCGCGCCTTGCGCCAGCACTTCGATCAACCGCGCGCGGTGCAAGAAGCGGTATTCATCCGCCGGCCGCAGCCGCGCAAGGTCAAGCCGCGCCACGCGCGACCCGTCGACCCCGTCGATCAGCTCGACCGCGGCGGCGCGCGGCCCGGCCTCGGCCAGTGCCGCGCCCAAGCCCAGCGCGCGCAGCACCCGTGCCCCGTTCGGCGAAATCTGCAACCCCGCGCCGACCTCGCGAATCGCCTCGGCCCGTTCCAACACTGTCACCTCGGCACCGCGCAGCGCCAGCGCCCGTGCGACCGTCAGGCCGGCAACCCCGGCCCCGATCACTGTCACCTTGCGTCCGATCAGCACGCGCCGCCCCCCAGATGAAAAACCACCGAGACCCTGCGGCCTCGGTGGCGAAATGTCCTTGCGCGAGATCAATTTGACCCCCGCCCTGTCAGATTGGTCTCAATCGTCGCGGTGAACGCGTTCGCGCCGCTCGTGACGCTCTTGCGCCTCGAGCGTCATCGTGGCGATCGGCCGTGCGTCCAGCCGCTTGAGGCTGATCTGTTCACCCGACACTTCGCAATAGCCGAATTCGCCATTGTCGATCCGGCGCAGCGCCGCGTCGATCTTCGAGACCAGCTTGCGCTGACGGTCGCGGGTGCGCAACTCCAGCGCGCGGTCGGTTTCTTCCGAGGCGCGATCGGCGATGTCAGGCACGTTGCGCGCGGATTCCGACAGCCCCACAAGAGTTTCGTTCGATTGTTCCATAAGTTCATGCTTCCATGCCAGCAACTTTCGGCGGAAGTATTCAAGCTGCCGGTCGTTCATGAATGTCTCATGCTCGGCAGGCCGGTAATCCTCGGGTAGAAACACTTCGGATTTCATCGCGCTTGCCTCCTCGTGACCGGGCCGTGCAGTGGTTTCAGTCGATGTCATCGGGCACTCCTTGGCCGCTCCATTACCGCATGGCGGGGGGGTTGTCACTCCCCCGATTACATCGCGCAATCACGAATCCGCTTGGCTTGCAGGGGGCGCGGGCGGGGGCTAGTCTGGGCGCCGCACCAACCCCCGGAGACCGCCCGTGAAGTTTCAATCCACCGAAACCTATGTCGCCCCGCTTGACCTGAGCGTGGCGGTCAACGCCGCCGTCGCGCTCGAACGGCCGCTCTTGGTCAAGGGTGAACCCGGCACCGGAAAAACCGAGCTGGCACGGCAGGTTGCCACCAGCCTTGGCCTGCCGATGATCGAATGGAACATCAAGTCCACGACCAAGGCGCAACAGGGGCTTTATGAATATGACGCGGTATCGCGGCTGCGTGACAGCCAGCTTGGCGCTGGTCTTGGCGGCGAAAGGGTGTCGGATGTGCGCAACTACATCCGCAAGGGCAAGCTCTGGCAAGCCTTCGAAGCGCCCGGCAAGACCGTTCTGCTGATCGACGAGATCGACAAGGCCGATATCGAGTTTCCCAACGATCTGCTGCAAGAACTCGACCGGATGGAGTTTCACGTTTACGAGACCGGCGAAACGATCCGGGCGCGACATCGGCCCGTGGTCATCATCACCTCGAACAACGAAAAGGAACTGCCCGATGCTTTCTTGCGGCGCTGCTTTTTCCACTACATCCGGTTTCCCGACCCCGATACCATGCGCGCCATCGTCGAGGTGCATTTTCCGGGCATCAAGGAAGCCCTGCTGACGACCGCCCTGACCCAGTTTTACGAACTGCGCGAAACCCCGGGGCTGAAGAAAAAACCCTCGACCTCCGAGGTGCTCGACTGGCTCAAACTGCTGCTGGCCGAAGACCTCGCGCCCGAAGACCTCAAACGCGATGGCACGAGCCTGCTGCCCAAGCTTCACGGCGCCTTGTTGAAAAATGAACAGGATGTGCATCTGTTCGAACGCCTCGCCTTCATGAACCGCGCCCGGCGCTGAGGGCTTTGCGCCTGTGGCGCGGGCGGATGCCTCCGGCGGGGATATTTGAGCGAAGCTGAAAGCGGTAGCGGGTTGAGGGTGGCAGGTTTACGGTTGGGCGGTGATCGCGCTTGAGCCTGTCGCACGCCCCCTCTACAGTCGCGGCAGCACCCCTCGCCGGAAGGCCCGCTGATGACCCTGCCCCTTGCCGGTAGCACCGTTCTTGGCCTGACTCATGTTCTGGCCAGCCCGTTCCGCGCGGCGCAGCTTCTGGATCTGGGGGCCAGTGTCATCTAGGTCGAGCGCCCGGGCCACGGCGAGAACAGCCGCATCTTTCCGCCCTTTCCGCGGGGTGAATGTGCCTGTTTCGCCGCGCAGGAAGGGCGGCAAACAGTCGATCGTGCTGGATCTGCGCGCCGAGCCCGACCGCGAAATCTTTGATCGCCTGTTGGCGTGCCGACGTGGTGCTGGAAAACGTCCACCCCGGCGTGACGGAAAAGCTGGGCGATGGCTGGGGCGATCTCGACCCGCGCTTTCCCCGGCTGATCCATGGGGCCGTGTCAGGCTTTGGCCATAGCGGCCCCGAAGCGGAAAAACCCGCCTGTGACATGGTCGTGCAGGCGCGCGGCGGCGTGATGAGCATCACCGGCGACAAGGGCCGAGGTCCGGTCCGCGTCGGCGCCAGCATCGGCGATATCGTGGCGGGCATGGATCTGATGCAGGGCGTGCTGATCGCGATCCCGGCGCGCCCGGCCACCCCGATCTTCACTGCGCCGGCAACCCGACCAGGTTGTCAAAGCTGCCCGAAAGCCCGACCCGTCCGCCCGCGCCGCAGCTCGATGGCGATCGCGCGGCGATTCTGGCCGGGCTTGACGCCCGCGCCCAAGCCCGCCCGCGATGCCGCAACTGCCGCGCAAAGTGGCGCAGACGGCATTGCCACCGCCCGCCCGTGCCTTAGAAAGGCATGACCACCGCGCAAGGAAGACACCGTTGGCCACCCCCCTGCCCCAGACGCCCGCGGCCCGTGCCTTGTCGCGGGACCCAGCACCAGGCCGGGCCGACGCGCGCCTTGCCCGGCCCCGAGACGTTTCGCTTTTGTAGTCAGCCCGAGGTACCGATGACCAAAGATGCCGCCACCGATGCGCTTGTAATCTTTACCCCCTCGGGCAAACGCGGTCGCGTTGCGCTGGGGACCCCGGTTCTGACTGCCGCGCGCCAGTTGGGGGTGGACCTCGATTCCGTCTGCGGCGGGCGCGGCATCTGCTCCAAATGCCAGATCGCGCCGGGCTATGGCGAATTCGCCAAGCATGGCGTAACCGTTTCTGCCGACGCGCTGTCGCCGGTGAATGCGGTCGAAGAGCGCTATGACCGGGTGCGCGGGCTGAAGCCGGGCCGCCGTCTGGGCTGTCAGGCCTGCATCATGGGTGACGTGGTGCTGGATGTGCCGCCGGAAAGCCAGGTCCACCGCCAGGTGATCCGCAAATCCGCAGCCGAGCGGGTGATGGCGATGGATCCCGCCACAAGGCTTTACTATGTCGAAGTCGCCGAACCGGACATGCACGACCCGACGGGTGACTTTCAGCGATTGGCAGCCGCTCTTGAAAACCAATGGCAAATCAGTGGCATAAGCGCCGACCTTAAGGTATTGCGCGAGCTTCAGAAAGGGCTGCGCAAGGGCGATTGGAAGGTGACCCTGGCCGTCCACCGTGACCAGACCGGCCGCACCCGGCTGATCGACCTGTGGCCTGGCTTTCGCGATGCGCCGCTTTACGGGTTGGCGATCGACCTTGGCTCGACCACCATCGCGGGGCATCTGGTTGACCTGACCGATGGCCGGGTTCTGGCCTCGTCGGGATTGATGAACCCGCAGATCCGCTTTGGCGAAGACCTGATGAGCCGGGTTTCCTACGTGATGATGAACCCCGGCGGCGATGTCCAGATGACCGCCGCCGCGCGCGACGCGCTCAATACCCTGGCCGAGGCGCTGGCGATCGAAGGCGGCGTCACCGCGCGCGACATCGTCGAGGCGGTGATCGTCTGCAACCCGGTGATGCATCACCTTTTGCTGGGCATCGACCCGGTCGAACTGGGTCAGGCCCCCTTCGCGCTGGCCAGTTCGGACAGCCTGCATCTGGCCTGCACCGAGATCGGCATGACCGCGCTGAACGCCTCGGCGCGCAGCTATATCCTGCCGCTGATCGCGGGCCATGTCGGCGCCGATTGCGCGGCGGTGGCGCTCAGCGAGGCGCCCGAAACGCGCAAGGATCTGTCTCTGATCGTTGATGTCGGCACCAACGCCGAGATCCTGCTGGGCAATTCCAGCCGCGTTCTGGCCTGCTCGTCGCCCACCGGTCCCGCGTTCGAGGGCGCGCAAATCAGCGCCGGCCAGCGCGCCGCCCCCGGCGCGATCGAGCGTATCGAGATCGACCCGGTAACAAAAGAGCCGCGATTCCGGGTGATCGGCAGCGATCTGTGGTCCGATGAGCCGGGCTTTGCCGAGGCCGTCGCAGCCAGCGGCATCACCGGGATCTGTGGCTCCGGCATCATCGAGGCGGTGGCCGAGATGCGCATGGCCGGGTTGCTGGACGGCTCGGGGTTGATCGGCGGGCCGGATCAGACCGGCACCGCCCGTACCGAACCCACCGGCCGCACTTTCGCCTATCTGATCCATGACGCGACCGCCTCGGGCGGGCCACGGATCACGGTCACCCAAGGCGATATCCGCGCGATCCAGTTGGCGAAATCGGCGCTTTATGCCGGCGCGCGGCTGTTGATGGATGAGATGGGCGTGGAAACGGTGGACCGGGTGGTGCTGGCCGGGGCTTTTGGGGCGCATATCAGCCCGAAACACGCGATGGTGCTGGGGATGATCCCCGATGTGCCGCTGGACAAGGTGACCTCGGCGGGCAATGCGGCCGGAACCGGGGCGCGGATGGCGCTGTGCTCGGTGGCGGCGCGGGCGGCGATCGAGGCGCAGGTGCGGCGGATCTCGAAGATCGAAACCGCGATCGCGCCGCGCTTTCAGGAACATTTCGTCGCCGCCAATGCGATTCCGCATGCCACCGACCCGTTCCCGGAACTGGCCCGGATCGTGACCCTGCCCGACGTCAGTTTCAACACCAATGGCGCGGGTGGCGGCGATGGCGCCGGCCGTCGCAGACGGCGTGGCTGACGGGGCCGCGCCTGCGGACCCGTCCCTGCCCGATCCGGTTGCCGCCCAGCTGGCGCGCAGTACCACCGGCGAGCGGGGCGCCTTCAGGGCGCGTCATCAGGCCATTGGCGCGAAATTTTCCGACGTTCGCCTGCGCATGTTGCATTCCGGGCCGGGGCCAAATCGCCAGGATCGACCCCGCGCCCGCAGCACGGCCTGGGCAAGGCGGGCGACGCGCTGCCAGCGCATCGGTCAACGGCACCGGGGCGGCACCCCGCAAGAAGATCGCTGCCAAAGTGCTGGAAACCATGGCCGCCCCCGCCTTCGGCCTCGGGCGCTGATGGTGCGATCGCTGGCCAATGCCGCGCTGCATGCCTGTCTTGAAACGATTGAAACCGCCCCTGCCGCCGCCAATCGCAGCGCTTGTGTGGCGGGCGAAGGGTCGGCTATCTGGCGCTGACCGCCCGCCACGCGCGGTGCCGCTGGACACATTCCGGTTCGGGACCGTTGCCGTGCATGACCGCAAGACTGCCTCGCGCAATGACGCCTCGATCAGCCCGAAGAGGCCTTTGCCCGGTGTGCGTCCCACCCCCTTGGGCCGTCACACCCCGTGGGCCGGTCGCGCCATTGTCGGGCGCCTTGCGACAGCGCCCGCCAAAGGCCGGCTGTCTGCAACCCGCTCGACCCGCCCCCATCGGCGCCGGCCCGGGGCTGACGCGCGACCGCCTTGGGCCTGCCCGGTGGGCTGGCCCAGCGGCCCCGGGCGACCTCGGCTTTGCCACGACCTTCGCCCCCACGCGTCGCAATTTTCACCGCCTGAGCGCTTGACGTCCCGCGCGCGCTGGCATAATTGCGGGCCATCGCGGGTGTAGCTCAATGGTAGAGCAGCAGCTTCCCAAGCTGAATACGAGGGTTCGATTCCCTTCACCCGCTCCAATTCCCCACACGCCCGAGTTTGCGCTGGAACCGACCTGCCGGCTCTTGTATCAGCCTGACACACCCCTTTCAGGAGAAGCCCCATGTCTGACATCAAACGCATCGAATGCGGCACTCGGATGAGCCAAGCCGTGGTCCATAGTGGCACCATCTATCTGGCCGGTCAGGTCGGCGAGCCCGGCGCCAGCGTCACCGCGCAGACGCAGCAGATCCTGGCCAATATCGACCGGCTGCTGGCCGTGGCCGGGTCCGACAAGACGCGGATCCTGTCGGCCCAGATCTGGCTGGCCGATATCGCCGATTTCGCCGAAATGAACGCCGTCTGGGATGCCTGGGTGCCCGCCGGAAACTGCCCGACGCGTGCTGCGGGGGAATCGAAACTGGCCGCCCCGGCCTACAAGGTGGAAATCATCGTGGTCGCCGCCAAGGCCTGAGGTTTCTGGCAGGGCCGTCTGACGCAGGGCGGCCCGTCACGGGCCTCATCCGAAGGCCCGGCCCGCCGGCGGCCCAACACTTTCCGCCAACACCGGGGCTCAACACCGGGGCCCAACACGCGGCCCAACACGCGGCCCCGACACCGGGCCTCAACACTGGGGCCCCAACACGCGATCCCGACACCGGACCCGCGCCCGGCAAGACAGGCCCGCGTCAGCCCGCCGCCGCCTCGGCAGCCAGCCGTCCGATCCGTTCAACCATCGCGCGCACCCCGTTCGAGCGTTGCGCCGACAGGTTATCCTTCAACCCCAGCCGCTCCAGTTCGGTCGCCGCATCGACCTTGGTTACCTCGGCCACGCTCAACCCGCCGTAAAGCGCGTGCAGCACCGCAACCAGCCCCCGCACGATCAGCGCATCGGACTCGCCTTGAAAGTCGAACCGCGCGCCCGGCCCCACCCCCTCGATCATCGGGCGCAACCAGACCTGACTGGCACAGCCCTCGACCTTGAAAGTCGGCACCTGAAACACCGGGTCCAGCGGCGGCATCGCCCGGCCCAGTTCGATCACATGGCGGTAACGGTCTTCCCAATCGTCCAGAAACTCGAAAGTCTCGGCAATCTCTTCAAAGGCTTCGGTGGCCATCGCGCGTTCCTTCCCGGCTTTTGCCCTCAGACCTAGCTCCGACACGGCCCAAGGTCCAGTAGCGGCCTTTTCAAACCCTGCGGTTTGGGCTACCCAAGTGGTATTGTCCGAAGGGGGTCTCATGAAATCGCCTGTCATCGCCGCATTGACGCTGTCTCTGGTTCTGGCCGGATGCGGTGGCATCCGCGAAAGCCGCCTCAACCCGTTCAATTGGTTCGGCAAGTCGCAAGAACAAGCCACAACGCTGGAACCCACCGAGGGCTATACCAAGAGCCCCGACGATTTCCGGATCCCGGTCGCGCAGGTGACTCAGCTTGCGATCAAGCCCGTGCATGGCGGCGCAGTCATCACCGCCGTCGGCCTGCCGCAAACGCAGGGCTGGTGGGATACGGAACTGGTGGCCGCGAACGACGGGCTGCCCGAGAATGGCGTGCTCAACTTTACCTTCATCGTGGCCGAGCCGGTGCCCGGCACCCCCGTCGCCAGCCGTGTCTCGACGCCCGAGTCGCGTGAAGTTACCGTGGCGACCTTCCTCAGCCATCAAAAGCTGGCCGGGGTGACCCGGATCACCGTGACCGGCGCTGGCAACGCACGCACCATCAGCCGCTGAGCGGGGCCCGCTGGCGCCGACCATCGCGGCGTGCCAGAGACCCCAGCCGTCGCGGCGCCTTTGTTATTTGTTATTGTCGGGCGGGACCTGCAAGCCGTCCCTGCCCGACTGGCCCTTCGCGGCCACCGCCCCCCCCAAAAAGCGCCGCGTGAGGCGTTTCACCGCGCCAGAGGTTCCCTGTCGCCAGCGCCCCGGCTTTCGGGGGCCGCGGTAAACGGGGGCTTGGGCGTCATTATGGGATGAGCATCAGGGGTGATATCGCCCCTCGCGCAGAGGCCCGCAGGCTGATACGTCAGATCTGGATTTGACAGCACGCAGGCGCGCCAGATCGTGGCAGGCTGAACGCGCGCAAGTCAGGCGCAGGCGGACGGGCGGCGGACGGAACAGGCCATAGCGCAGGCGTCGCGGCGATCCGGGCCGGTCCCCGAGCGCCTTACCCGACAGGCACCACCCGCACCGCACCGCCACGGGCCGACAGCGCGATTTCGCCTCGCGCCAGCCGCAGCGCATCGGCGCCAAATACCTCGTGCCGCCAGCCCTGCATCGCCGCCAATTCGCGCTTGCCCGCCGCGATCCGGTCCAGATCCGAAGACGAGGCAATCAGCTTGGCCGCCACGCCCGCCTCTTCGGACTTTGCCTTCAAAAGCACACGCAACAGATCGGCCAGCGCGGTATTGACCTGCAACTGCGCCGCCTCGGCATCAATTTTTGGAAAGTCCTCGGGCTTGCAGTCCATCCCGGCCTTCACCGCGGCGATGATCCCATCGGCGATATCGCCGCGCCGGGCCTCGCGCAGCAACAGCCGCGATTTGCCCAGATCGTCGTAATTGGTCGGCTTGGTCGAGGCCAGTTCAAGCAGCGCATCATCCTTGTAGACCCGGCTGCGCGGGATATTGCGCGCTTGCGCATAGCCTTCGCGAAACCGCGCCAACTCGCGCACCACCGCCATGAAACGCCCCGATGAGGTGCGCGTCTTGACCTTCATCCAGGCCTCTTGCGGCCGGGTGATATAGGTTTCCGGGTTCAGCAGGATCGCTTCTTCTTCCTCCACCCAACTGGTGCGGCCCGATTTGACCAGCTCTTTTGACAGGAATTCGTAGATCACCCGCAAATGCGTAACATCGGCGACCGCATAGGTCAGTTGCGCCTCGGTCAAGGGGCGGCGCGACCAATCGGTAAAGCGCGAGGTCTTGTCGAGGGCTTCGCGGGCAATCTTCTTGACCAGCGTCTCATAGCCGACCTGTTCGCCAAATCCGCACACCATCGCCGCGATCTGTGTGTCAAACAGCGGGATCGGAAACACCCCCGCCTCGACAAAGAAAATCTCGAGATCCTGTCGTGCCGCGTGAAACACCTTGACCGTGCCGGGGTGCCGAAACAGGTCATACATCGGTTCAAGCGATATCCCCTCGGCCAGAGGGTCGACCAGCACCGCCTGCCCCTCGTTTCCTGGCAGGGCCATCTGCACCAGACAGAGCTTTGACCAGTAGGTTCGTTCCCGCAAGAACTCGGTATCGACGGTTACATAGGGCTGCGCCTTGGCAGCTTCGCAAAAGCGCGCCAGCGCCTCGGTCGTAGAAATGGTCTGCATCCGGCTTTCTTTCGGCGCGGGGTCGTCCCGCTGACCCACTTTCTTTAGGCGAGCAAGTCGGGAATGAAAAGCACAACCCGCATTCACCTTTGTTCAAATATCCCCGCCGGAGGCTTCCACGGCTGATTGCGGAAGCCTCCGGCGGGGATATTTGAACGAAGATGAAAAGACGCGCTACAAGGAAATCCGCGAGCGATCGCCCTGTGCAAAGCGTCTGAGCACGGCGGGGTAAAGCCGGTGTTCCATTGTCAGAACCCGTGCGGCCAGCGTTTCGGCTGTATCATCAGGCAAGACCGGCACCCGCGCCTGCCCGAGGATCGGGCCGTCATCCAGCACCGGGGTGACCTCGTGCACGGTGCAGCCGGCTTCGGCGTCATGGGCGGCCAGCGCACGGGCGTGGGTGTGCAAACCGGGGTATTTGGGCAAGAGCGAGGGATGAATATTCAGCATGCGCCCGGAAAAGCGGTTCACGAAATCCGGGGTCAGCACCCGCATGAATCCTGCAAGGCATAGAATGTCTGGCTGGGCCGCAAGGATCGGCTCAAGCAGTTCGGCCTCGAAGGCGGCGCGGTCACGCCCGAAAGGGCGATGGTCGATGGCGGCCGTGGGCACGCCCATCCGCGCTGCCTTTTGCAACCCCGAGGCCGAGGCATCATTCGAGGCGACCAGCACCGCGCGCGCGGGATGATCGCCCACCATGCTTTCAAGCAGCCGGACCATGTTCGAACCGCCACCCGAGATCAGGATCGCGACCCGTTTCACAGCAAGCGGCCCGTGTAGGCGACCCCCTGCCCCTCGGTCACAGTGCCGATCTCGGTCACTGTTTCGCCCGCCTCTTGCAGTAGCGCCGTCAGCGCCGCGGCGCGATCGGCGGCCACGACGGCAATCATGCCGATGCCGCAGTTGAAGGTCTTGAGCAGTTCGGGTTGCGCCATTCCGGCGGTCTCGGCCAGCCAGCGAAACACCCCCGGCAAGGCCCAGGCGTCAAGGTTGATGGTGGCGCCCAGGCCCACGGGCAGCACTCGCGGCAGGTTCTCGGTCAGGCCGCCGCCGGTAATATGCGCCAGCGCATGCACGCCGCCCGCCCGCACCGCGGCCAGCGCTTGCGTGACATAAAGCCGGGTTGGCGCCAGCAGTGCCGCGCCAAGGGTGCCGTCGCCAAAGGGGCACGGCGCGTCCCAGCCAAGGCCCGACAGGTCGACCACCTTGCGCACGAAGGAATAGCCGTTCGAATGCACCCCGTTCGAGCCCAACCCCAGCAGCACATCGCCCGCAATCACGCCCAAAGGCAGATCGGCACCACGCTCCATCGCGCCCACGGCAAAGCCCGCAAGGTCGAAATCACCGTTGTGATACATGCCCGGCATCTCGGCGGTTTCGCCTCCGATCAGCGCCGCGCCCGATTGCGCGCAGCCCTCGGCGATACCATTGATGATCCGCGTGGCCTGCGCCACATCGAGCTTGCCGGTCGCAAAATAATCCAGAAAGAACAGCGGCTCGGCGCCCTGACAGACCAGATCGTTGACGCACATCGCCACCAGATCGATGCCGATCGTATCGACATTGCCAGTGTCGATCGCGATCCTGAGCTTGGTCCCGACCCCATCTGTGGCCGCGACCAGAACCGGGTCGTCATAGCCCGCCGCCTTCAGATCGAAAAGCGCGCCGAACCCGCCAAGGCCCGACATCGTGCCGGGTCGTTGCGTGCGCTTGGCCGCCGGCTTGATCTGCTCGACCAGCGCATTGCCCGCGTCGATATCCACGCCCGCATCGGCATAGGTCAAGCCGTTCTTGCCCGAGGTCATTGCCCGCATCTCCACCTGTGGAACCATTGGCCCGCGCCTTAGCGCAAAGGTCGCGACGGGGCAATGAAAAGCGCGTGCCAGGCCCATATTCTTGACGCCGCCCCCCGGCCCGGCTAAGCCCGTGCTCAGCCATTGGGGGCCTGTAGCTCAATTGGTCAGAGCAGGGCGCTCATAACGCCTTGGTTGGGGGTTCGAGTCCCTCCGGGCCTACCATTCCCGCCGCAGGTGTCATTCACACCATGTTTTTTCCGGGATTCATAGCATCCGTTTCCCGGCGGCACCCCGTCACAACCCCCATGATCCGTCAAGATATTGGGATACATGAAGCTCCCAGAAGAACAACTGATGGGACTTGCATCGGCCGCGACACCTTGCAGCGGAATCTTCGATCCACCTCATCGCACAGATTGATCTGACCATAGGTCTCGCCCTCAGGCGCAAAGGGGCGCAGAATCGCGTTTCCGAGTCGCGCAAGAATAGAGTTTCGGTGTTCGCCAAAGCGTTCGATCAGCCTTGGCAGGGTCGCAAAAATCGCCCGAAAAGCTTCGATATCAGAGGCACGCAGCTAAAATACGGGAGACCCATCTTTCGGCGCGGTCTTGCGGACCGACGGCGCGAGCCTTGCCGCAAGCAGCGCAAGGAACCTATCCCTACCACGCCGGCCAATCGTGCGGCTGAACTCGGTGGCTGCGATTACCGAATGACGGTTCGTTCCCGATCGACGCCTAGGTCGGCTCGGCGAACCGGGGATCGCCCTTTGGCACGGCCTTGGCCGGCCTCTAGCAGACCGTCCGCCGTGGCACGCCAAACCATGCGCAGAGCCGGGCGATCGACACCATGAAGCCATCCGCCATCAGGCCTTTGTGGAGCGTCCGGGTCATTTGTCGTCCTCCCGCTCCATAAGAGCCTGCCGCTTTTTTCGGGCGCGCAGCTCCAGCATCGCCCCGCCACAGGCGTCCCGCAGGTCCTTTGGCTGTTTCTCGTATTGCTCATGGATGTCGAGCGGGTTGGTGCGCAGCAGGTTCTCGATGCCCCGCTTCGCCTCTTCGACCCAAGCCTCGATCCCCGAAAGCGTCAAGTCGAACGACCGGCTCGCCTCCGACGCTGTGGTCTTGCCCTGATGATCTCGATCACCGGGGCAGTCTTGCGCTGAGCCCTTCGTCGCTTGACGCTGTCGTCCACCGTCACACTCACTGCCACATTCTCCTTTGTCGCATGAGCAGGATTTCACTGGGGCGATACGGGCTTGCGTCTTTTGCCAGCATGCATCTGTTCGCGCGCTTGCGACTTCGCACTCTGGATAGGTGCGGCAAGCTGGCTCAACTGTATCTTCTTCCCGCTCTCGTTCATTCTTGTCCGCCCCAACTTGTTCTACGGTTTTACGCAAGCGTTTCTGCTTGTCCCGCTTCAACGGGCATCAGCCGGTCCCAACGCTGCCGCAGGCGCCGTTTTGCCCCTTTCTTCCAGCCCGCAGACCCGATCGGGGCGGGGGGAGGCGAAGGTCGGCCCACGTCATGTCACCCCGACACACGCCGCTTGGATAAAGCAATCAGCTGATGCCGTCGGATTCGTTGACGTCAAGGCGGAGCCGAGCGCCATCCACCAACGTGAGCCGACCGTCGACCCGGCGATACTCCAAATCATCCATGATTGTATGAGACGGCAGCACGTTGATGATCAATTGGGCGCTGCTGATCGGATAGATCTTGTTGTGAAGCTCGGGGCCGCGGCGGAAATCGATCGCGTCTTGATCGATGAC
>DISZ01000016.1 GCA_002422085.1 Rhodobacteraceae bacterium UBA6197 | reverse complement strand
GTCAGCGTCGGGTCGATCTCGTTCTTGATCTTGATCAGCGCGTCCAGAACCATCGGACCGCACTTGTCCATGTCGATGA
This sequence comes from Rhodobacteraceae bacterium UBA6197, assembly GCA_002422085.1. Classification (GTDB taxonomy): domain Bacteria; phylum Pseudomonadota; class Alphaproteobacteria; order Rhodobacterales; family Rhodobacteraceae; genus UBA6197. The sequence goes on along the minus strand of DISZ01000016.1, from coordinate 70,250 downwards.
AATAACTGTCCACCCGCGGGTTTTCACCCGTATCGGGGTCCCAGCGATAAATCTGGAACTTGCGGACATTGGCGCCCGAAGGCTTCGGCCAGGTCTTGCCGACGCGGATTTTCGAGTTCTTGGGAAGCGTGAACTGAACCATGATTCACCTCCTAAACTGATTGCGGCGGATCGGTCCGCGCCACAATGTTCGTGCAATTGACGTAAAGAACAATCAGGGAGGCCATCAGTAAACCCGTGTCTTGGGAACGATCCGCTTCAGGTCGATGCCGCCCTCCGCCTCAAGCGTCAGCGGGGTTTCGTGCACATCGCGATAGCTTAGATCGACCTTGCCCTTGGCATCTATCGCCGCAATCGTGTGTTTGCGCCATGTCTTGTCGTCGCGATCAGGGTAATCCTCATGCGCGTGCGCGCCGCGGCTTTCGGTACGGGCTTCGGCGCCATAGATGATCGTCAGCGCGTTTGCCATCAGGTTTTCAAGTTCCAGCGTTTCCATCAGGTCGCTGTTCCAGATCAGCGACCTGTCGGTGACCTTGACGTCGTTCAAATCGTCCCAGACGACCGAGATTTCCGAGCAGCCCTGTTTCAGCGACTCGCTGGTGCGGAAGACTGCGGCATTGTTCTGCATTGATCGTTGCATCTTCAGCCGCACTTCGGCGGTGGGGCTTTGCCCGTTGGCATTCCGAATAGCATCGAAATGGTCGAGAATCTTGTCGATCGCAGCTGGTGATGCCTGAGGCACCGCGGCCTTCGGATCGACCACTTCGCTCGCCCGAATTGACGTTGCACGGCCCAACACCACGATATCAAGCAACGAGTTGGTCCCAAGCCGGTTCGCCCCGTGCAACGAGGCAGAAGCCGCTTCGCCACAGGCCATCAGGCCGGGCACGATCGCGTCGCCATTGGCCTTGGTCGGGTTCAGGACTTCCCCCCAATAGTTCGTTGGAATGCCGCCCATGTTGTAATGGCAGGTCGGCAGCACCGGGATTGGCTCTTTCGTCAGATCGACACCGCAGAAGATCCGCGCTGTTTCGGAAATGCCGGGCAGGCGCAGGTGAAGGGTCTCTGGCGGCAGATGGCTCAGGTTCAGGTTGATATGATCCTTGAGCGGCCCGACGCCACGTCCTTCGCGGATCTCCATCGTCATGCACCGTGAAACCACGTCACGGCTGGCCAGATCCTTGTAGGTGGGTGCGTAGCGTTCCATGAACCGCTCGCCCTCCGAGTTGGTCAGATAGCCGCCCTCACCGCGCGCACCCTCGGTGATCAGCGGGCCGACACCGTAAATGCCCGTGGGGTGGAACTGCACGAATTCCATGTCTTGCATCGGCAGCCCTGCGCGGGTCACCAGACCAGCGCCGTCTCCGGTGCAGGTGTGTGCCGACGTGCAGGAAAAATAGGCTCGCCCCGCTCCGCCGGTCGCCAGCACGACCATCTTGGCATTGAACACATGCAAAGTGCCATCGTCGAGCTTCCAGGCGACCACACCCTGACAGGCGCCATCGTCGGACATGATCAGATCCAGCGCGAAATACTCGATGTAGAATTCGGCGTTATGCTTGAGCGCCTGCCCGTAAAGCGTATGCAGCATCGCATGGCCCGTGCGGTCGGCGGCGGCACAAGCGCGCTGAACCGGAGGGCCTTCTCCGAAGTCGGATGTGTGGCCGCCAAACGGACGCTGGTAGATGCGCCCGTCTTCGGTGCGGCTGAAGGGCAATCCATAGTGTTCAAGTTCATAGACCGCGCGCGGCGCCTCGCGGGTGACATATTCAATCGTGTCATTGTCGCCCAGCCAGTCCGATCCCTTGATCGTGTCGTACATGTGCCACTGCCAGTTGTCCGGACCCATGTTGCCAAGCGAGGCCGCGATGCCGCCCTGCGCGGCCACCGTGTGACTGCGGGTCGGAAAGACCTTGGTCACACAGGCCGTGCGCAGCCCCTGTTCGGCCATCCCCAGGGTCGCGCGTAGCCCGGCGCCGCCAGCCCCGACGACAACGACGTCATAGTCGTGGGTCTCATATTGATAGGTAGCCATCTTGAATCTCCGCTGTCCTAGTGTGTCGGGCGCGCCGGGGCAAAGTGCCCTGTCGCGCTGGCGGTGCAGGTGTGGCACGCCACACCGATGATTGGTGCCCTGCCGGTCCCCCGCCGAGTATCATCCGCGATCATGGTCTGGATGCCGGTCATGAGGTAGGTGATTCCGACGATTGTCAGCGCCACGGCAATGCTGGGGAAAGGTCGGCTGAGATCGGCGGTAAATTCCGGGTAAAAGAAAGTCAGAACCGACCCGGCTTTCACGACGATCAGCACGACCAACACCGCCAGAGCGACGGCGCTGATCTGCAGGGGTAAATCGCGATGCGTTCTGGATTTGCCAGAACCACAGCTGGTGGCGTGTTCGCGGTCTGTCAGATATTCCATATGACTTTTCTTTCAGATCACAATGATGGTGACAACGGTGGTATCGCCGAACCAACGACCACCGCCCGCCCAGTTTTGTTGGCCGTTTCAATGGCCAGGTCATGCCCTTTGTCGAGGCAAAGGCTCCGTCTCCCCGCCAAGAAATGATCCCAGAGTGCCCGGTGGGATCTGAACATCACCAGATCCTGACACAGGATGCTACGACACTTTTGCCGAAGGAAAAGCGTTGCAGCCATGGTGTTGCGGCGAGATGCCGCCAGACAACCATGATGGCGCCGATCAACAGCGGGTTCTCGGAGATCCGCGTCGGCTTTGACGTGACTGGCGTCAGTTGCAGGTGGTGGACCTGCCGTTGCGGCAACGGTGGCTGATTGCGGGCGGTTGAGCAGATCGCGATCGCTTTCGTTTTGTCTTTGGCCCTGGCGCTGCGTCGTGGCGTTGGAGGCCCGCCAACTTGCACGGGCCGGTGCCCGAAAACGCGCCGATCTTCCAGTCGCCGCAGTTCTTGCAGTCTCGTCGCTGAAGGGCGGAAATTGCGCGAAGCTGTCCGAAAACACCTGCAAGAACCTTCTGGCTTGCAATTCATATGCTGCTTTGTCGGGCGATGCGCCGCGCGGGTCAAGAAGAACCTCGGCGGCACGGTCCATAGGCAAAGGCAGATCAAACCCGATATTTGCTTCCTTGTGGAACCTGGCGTCGTTGAGCAAGCCGTCGCGTGTGGCTGCAAGACGGTCTTTGGTCGTGGGAATCGGCACGTGCGCACCAACGCGCGCCGCGCCGCCGGTCCGCCCAGTATTGGCCCGCCAACAGGTAACACCATGTGCGGCGGTCTTGTCACTGCGCGGCGCGCCATGGACCGCAGGGCGACGCGGCACGAAAGGGGCACCAGGACAGGTCGACAACGCAAGGTCCGGGTCCGTCATGCCTTGTTCGGTTCCGGTGACCTTCAATGCGAAGCGCGACAGGAAATGATACGCCGCCCGCACCGGGGTCAGCGGTGCCATCGGCGGCTTCAGGCTGTCGTCCGCGAAATCGGGTGCCCGCGCGTCGCGGCCATGACCCATGATCGCCACCACGGTGCCAGAGGTTCGGGGTTTCGCGCTATTTTTCGGCGCGGCGTCGGGGTCGAGTTTGATGGTCCTTGCACAACAACCACTCTCGAAACTGAAGAGGACTTGGCCCATCACGCCTTGTTCGTCATCGCCGATCAAATAGCGCGAGGGGGCCGCGGACGATATGGTCTTTCCGGCATCAAACCGATCATCGCCGATGGCAGTATCGTCGGAAACGCCAAAGCCCCGATCGGCAAGGCACTGCGTTGGCATCACGCCTTTTTCCGGCAGGACGCCGTTCAAACGCGTGAAAGCCGCCTTCCTTGTCTTGTCGGCAGGGGCGGTGCTTCCGATCAGGATCGGCAAGTGGTCGGAATCAAACACCAAGACCGTCTCTGACCCGTAGTCATACGGCACCGGATCCGCCTTGAACGACGGGCAATTGATGATGGTAAGGTCTGGCGCAAGATCGTCCAACTCAGCCGTTTTCGGACGGTGCAGCAGATGATGGAGGCAAAGGCTGTGCCAAGCCCGGCCAGCCACGATCCGCACCTTCAGCCGATAGTCTGGATCGGCCCCTTTGAAAAGGACTTGAGCGAACAGATCCCGGTCCTTCATGCGTTTTGTCACACCCTCCCACAGCCGGTCAAAGGCATCGCGGGACATGGCAGCATCGTTGCCCCACCAGATCGGGTTTTCAATGGATGCGGTCCATACCGCGACCTCAACCGTCGGCGACTTGCCGCCGCGAAGGCCGATATTCGCCGCGACACCATCTTTTGGGATCAGCGATTTTGCCCAGAGGTCAGGCTTTGACGCGTTGGGCCACACGTTGCCCAGCCCTGAATTCTCTTTGCGGCCAGCAAAGATTGTTGTGCGTGGGGCGTGATGGGGCATTGAACCGGTCCTCAGTCGTTTGAATTTGCCGTCTTGCGGGATGACGATGTCAAACGCGCATCGCCACCGCGGTTTCCAATCTTGCGGATCGGAGTTCAGGCGGCAGCACAGTCAACAGCACGCCACGCCCGGCTGACATTTTGAACGCATCTCGACAGGGCCCGCTACCACGGGCCAGAAACCCGACAGTCACCTGGCCACGGCCTTCGGCGATGCTTCGACCACTGACGGAGCGCTGCGCGATCCTCTGGGGCGACCAGATCCGCCACGGCATGGATTGCGGCGAATGTCATTGACCGGTGCCGAGAAGCGCATGAGCACCGGTGGCGTGCAAACCCTGCGCGAAATCCAAGTCCACATCATGATTGCATGTTACAGTGTTCATAGTGATGTTTCAAACATTAATTCTGATACTATTCCTTGCGACAGCCCGGTGAAAGTGGTTGGGAAAGGTCTGACAAGACTGCCGTTTCCAGCTTGATTTTGCAGGTTTGGGGACCTGACATCGGCCCGGCGGGCAGTGAAACGCCCGTCTTTCCCGGCTTGCACGATGCCGTGAAATAGAAGGTGACACTGCAGAGCCGTTCTCGACATCTGCGCCGGTTTTTTGCGCCCGGGCGTTGGATGGGACGGCGCACCCGGATGGTATCGCCCGGAGAACTGGAAAAACGCGCGATCATCCCGAGCCTACGTGAGTCTTGGCAAAGGCAGGTTCGACCCAAGATTTTCCGGCAGAAGGCCACAGCCGACTGCAGCACCCTGCACGGCGCAAATTGCCGGTGGATCAGCGCAATCCGGCTTGCCGCGGCCACGCCGGAAGGCTGCAAGAAATCCCGCTTCGGTGGGCCGGCGCCGGCCGAACTGGTGGTTGCCTTCTCGCCGGGGCGCTCCTGCGGTTCATGGCGCGGGGTTCGTGCGCCCATTCGCCGAGATCCCGGTGCGTATCGCCGTGCCGCGCCTGAAATGCTCTTCACAGAGGTCGTCGAACAGGCCCGTTCGGGGTAGGGGGGGAGTCCGGTCTTCCGATCATGTGCAGCGGTATTCAATGTCGCCTGCACGTCGGGATTTTGTGTTGGGCTGACATTTGCAAGGCTGCCTTGCACTATTTGCCATCCGTGTCGTGCTTGATTTCTTGACACCGGCGCTGGCCGAAAGCCTGACAGGGGGCGTGAGAGTCCCGATATGCAAGCGGGCAGGTTCCGCATTCGAGGCCATCGAAACGGCGGGCCGAAGACCGCGATGCCGGTCACAAATCCGCCCTGATCCCCGGATCACCGGGTCAGTCTGATCGATCTTCGATTGGTCCAGATCAGCGGGTCCAGCAACAGCGGCCCGCAATCGCCACTGATCGACGAGAAAGGTGCCCGTCCGAGGGCCTTCGTCACCTTCTGGTTTGGAACGGCAAATCCGCAAGCTGGCGATGCCGCCAGTGCCTTCGGGCGCGGACCAGGATTTTCTTGGACATGCGTGCGCCTTTTGCCACCCCGAAATCGCGCGACACCGGAAAGCGGCGCGGCCATTTCAGCCATTTCAACCGAAATCCCGATCGTCACAACTATTTCCGGCGTATATCGCAAACTCTTGCATGACATCGCGCGTCTTCAGGCTGCTATCAGAAACGGGCGGCCCGGTTCGGAGGCATGAAGCTGATGGCGATCGGGTCGCTGGCAGGGAAGCTTTCATCAACCGCCTCATCGAGAAGCGCGTCCAAGTGTGCCCGGCGCATCGTATCGGGACTGGACTGACGACGGGTATCAAAAGCCTTTTTCATCAAAGGTTTGCTTTGACCTGCGCGGCGGTTCTCTGCCTGATGAGTTTGCAATACGCTCATCACGTCGTATTTATCCGCGGAATGAACAGCTCCGTGTTCATCCACATCAACGCGCAGCCCAAGTGTCACAGAGGCAAAAATCTGGTGAGGCTTGTTATCCTGGTCGCCTCCGCCAACCTCCAACCATCGGCTGATGGTGCCGATATGTATCGCGTCATCCAAATCCTTGACGCTGATACCAAATGCCTGGGCAACGGCAGCCATATCAATCACGGCTCGGTCGGCGGGAAGTGTGATCCTGATCATCGGTTTCTCCACAAGCGTTCGGGTTGACCGACATTTCCCTGGCGGGGATCTCGGACCCGGGTGGTTTTGCAGCCCCGTGATCCGGCTGGGACAAGGCTTGGCCCAGCCTGCGTCTCGGTTCGCAAAGGGGTTCCGCAATCAGGACATCGAACCGCACCGATCAGTCGCGCGCGGGTTCACGGCGCCTGCATTGAGGAAAAAGCATTTCGTTCACAAGCCGTAGGTGGTTCATCAACGCGTCGATGGCGTAGGATAGAGCCGCAGAGAGCGCCGCCCGGCTTGTGCAGGCGGCATCGGGCTGGGTGAGCTTCATAGCCGTCGCGATTGATGCGCATGACGGCAATCGAGGCCTTGGTGCCGGACGTGGCACGCTTTCGAACCGCGGGAAAGAGGATCCGCTTTTCCTCTTTCATCTGCACATCCGTCTTGCCGCTCATGCGGCAGAGTCTGTCGGACAGCCCTTCTGGACTGCCCTCGCCACCTTGGTGGCGGTTTTTGATCAATTCCGCCAGCAATACCAGTTGCGGCAATTGAACACGATGCCGCGGATGGTAGCGCGTTTCGATATAGCGTGTCAGTTCAGCCGCATCGCCAATCGGGACAGCATTGGTCATCAAGGCCCTCCGACGCTATTTCGGTGGATCGGAATCGAGTCCGTTCAATGTGGCGTGGCGTGGCGTGGCGCGACGCTCGCCCGAGTGCGCAACAGAACCTCGCCTTGTTTGTTGACGGTCAGGCGCACACGGGTCGAACCGTAGCGAAAGGTAATCCGATGTCGCCCTTCGTCTTCTTCCTGCCCTTCTTCGCTCAGGCTGTTGATCTTGCCTTCCCGCATCAGGCGCTGCACGTTTTCCTGCGCAAGCCCAAGCAACGGGGCAAGATCGCCCGCGTCGATCTGAAATCCGGTTTCCGTCGGTTCAAGGCGCATTGTCGTGGCTTTCTTCGATCAGGTGTCGTTGCGGGTGATGGCCACCTGCCAGACCTCCGGCCCGTCAAGCAGGAACTCGGCTACAAACTGATCTGGCCAGTTTTGTTCGATTCCCCGAAGTAGCGGAATCGGAGCGTGGTCGTTGATCAGCACGAAAGTTGCGCCGGGATCGAGCGCATCAAGCGCCGCAAATACAGTTGCGTGACGTTCGGGCGGGATCATGGTGCGCAGATCGACGATTGCGGGGGTGGCGGCGGTAGCGGAAGTGGACATGGGCATCTCCTTTGATCCTGAGCATCTGATTGCTACGCCCAGAAAGAAATATTGTCAATATTCTTTTTGGGGCGTATGAAGATGAGACCGCAAGGAGGAACCCATGGTCGACCGAATGCAGAAATACGTCTCGCTCGAGCGCCGAATGGCTGACAAACGCAAACCAAAGGACCGCAACCGCGATCATTTGGAGATTCTGCCCGACTACGCGCCAGAAGAGGCATCCGCCCAGGCGTCGCGCTGCGAACAGTGCGGGACGCCCTACTGCCAGGTCTTCTGCCCGTTGCACAACAATATCCCCGACTGGCTGAAGATGACGGCCGAAGGCCGCATGGAAGAGGCTTATCGGTTGGCGCAGGCGACCAACAACTTCCCCGAAATCTGCGGGCGCATCTGCCCGCAGGACCGCCTGTGTGAGGCAAAATGGGCCTGCACTCTGGAACAGGCCGGGCACGGCACGGTCACCATCGGTGCGGTCGAACGCCATATCGGCGATACCGCCTGGGCGAAGGGATGGGTGAAGCCACGCCGCCCGGTGCGCTTGACCGGCCAGAGCGTCGGCATCGTCGGCGCGGGCCCCGCCGGCATGGCCGCCGCCGAAGAACTGCGTGCGGCAGGCCATGAGGTTCATATATATGACCGCCACGCGCGCATGGGTGGGCTGATGTCCTACGGCATTCCCGAATTCAAGATGGAGCAGAAAATCGTCGCCCGGCGCAGTGCCCTTTTGATCGAGGCCGGTGTGAAATTTCACGGAGATCAGGTACTGGGCGGAAATCTTGCCCTGGACGACCTTCGGCAGAGCCACGAGGCTGTGGTATTGGCTTATGGCGCGCATTCAGCGCGCCGACTGGATATTCCCGGCACCGATCTGGCCGGGGTGATCTCGGCGATGGACTATCTGGTCTCGTCCAGTCGCGCGCTGATCGGCGAGACCCCGGCACCCGAGATCGACGCCGCGGGCAAGTGGGCCGTGGTGATCGGCGGCGGCGACACCGCGATGGACTGCGTGCGCACCGCCGTTCGTCAGGGTGCGGCCGGCGTCACCTGCCTTTACCGCCGCGACCGGGCCAACATGCCCGGTTCCTCGCGCGAGGTGGCCCATGCCGAGGAAGAAGGCGCCGCCTTCGACTGGCAGAGCCAGCCGGAGGCCCTGTCTGACGTGCCGGTGGAGGTGATCGCTTCGCAGCCCGAGGGTTTTGGCCAGAGCGGCGCCGTGCGCACCGTGCGTGCCCATCGCACCGAACTTGTCATCTCGGAGACTGGAGGCCGGCTCGCGCCGAGCAAGGTGCCCGGTTCAGACTTTGAAATAGCTGCGGATCTGGTGATCAACGCGCTTGGTTTCATGGTTGAGGACGCCGGGCCGCTAACGTCTGGCCGCGTCGCCATGTCGGCACGGGGCCGGATTGACGCCGACAGCAGTTCAAGAATGACCGCGGTTGACGGTGTGTTTGTTGCCGGCGATGCGCGCCTCGGGCCCTCGCTGGCGGTTTGGGCGATCCGCGAAGGGCGCGAAGTTGCCGCTCAGGTCATGCACTTTCTCGCGAATACGGCCCTTGCCCAAAGCCGACCGACAACGGCATCCTGCCCGCCGACGCCGCTCGTTGCAGACCAAAAGGAAGACCGCCCATGCGACTGACCATGCTGTCCGACTACGCGCTGAGGGTGCTGATGTATGCGGCGGCAAATCCGGATCGGCTGGTGACCATTGATGAAACACTCAAGGCTTTTCCGGTTTCGCGCGGCCATATCATGAAGGTGGTTCTTACTCTCGGGCAGGCCGGGTTCTTGCGATCGCAACGGGGGCGCGCCGGCGGGTTCACGCTGGCCCGGCCGCCCGGCGACATCAAGCTGGGCGATGTGCTGCGGCTGACGGAACCGGACTACCAGATGGTCGAGTGTCTGGGGCCGCAAAGCACCTGCACGATCACCAGGGCCTGCAAATTGCCGGTGATCGTGCAGGCCGCATTGGCCGCCTTCCTTGCGGTCATGGACCAACACTCACTGGCGGATGTCATGCTGCAACCCGCAGATTTTCTTTCACCTTCCGGCAATGACAGGAGGCTGGCACCATGACCGCCCCAAACGCAGCAACCGCGCGTCCCGCGACAGGGCCATTGTCGCATCTTGGGCGCATCATCGCCGTTGCCAGCGGCAAGGGCGGGGTCGGCAAATCGACCGTGACGGCCAATCTGGCGGTGACATTGGCGCAGCGGGGGCTTCGCGTCGGGCTGGTGGATGCCGATCTTTACGGGCCGTCGATCCCCGGCATGCTGGGCATCGTCACGGACGCGCCCCCGGCCATGTCGCGGCAGGGCAAGGTCACTCCGGCCGAGGCACACGGCGTCAAGGTGATCTCGATGGGGATGCTGACCGGAGACGACAATCCGGCGATCCTGCGCGGCCCGATGGTGACGAAATACCTTCAGATGTTCATCACGCAAGTGGCTTGGGGAGAGTTGGACATATTGCTTCTTGATTTGCCACCGGGCACCGGCGACACGCAGCTGACCCTTGCGCAGTCGTTTCCGCTGACCGGCGCCGTCGTCGTCAGCACTCCGCAGGACGTCAGTCTGAAGATCGCGCGGCGCGGATTGCGGATGCTGGAGAAGGTGAAGGTGCCAATTCTCGGGATTGTCGAGAACATGAGCGGCTTTACCTGCCCTTCCTGCGGCGAGGTCACGCATATCTTTCATCAGGGTGGCGCAAGCAAGATCGCAGCCACCCTGGACGTGCCGTTTCTGGGGGCCATTCCGCTTGATCCGGCAATCGTGGACAGCGGTGACAACGGCGTGCCGCTGGCGGTCATCGCGCCGGACAGCCCCGCCGCCCGAGCCTATGGCCGCATCGCCGACACCTTGATGGGGGACATGGCCCAGACACCCGGTTTGCAGGTTCCGTTCGACTGGCATCTGGACGCAGGCACTGGCAAGCCCGCGCCGGTCTCGGTCGAGCCTAGGTCAGCAACGGATCGGCCGCTGGCGCTGGACTTCGGCGTGACGGGCCTGGTCATCCGCTGGTCGGCCTGGACCCAGACCATCGACCCGCGCGAGTTGCGTCTGGCGTGCAACTGCGCGGCCTGCCGGGACGAGGTCAGCGGCAAGCGGTTGCTGAATCCGGCGTCGGTGCCACTTGATGTCGTGCCGACGCGGATCTGGAGCGTCGGCAATTATGCCTTCGGCGTGGCGTTCAGCGACGGGCATGACTCCGGGATTTACCCGCTGGCCACCTTGCGCGGGATTGAAAGCGCCGAGGCCGAAGATGTCTGACGCCTCGGCGGTGCGCAGGATACGGGCGCAGGCGTCGCTTCGCGACCCGCAAACGATGCGTTTCATCTTGGAAGCACCGATCCAGCCCGGCCGGGCGATGAGCTTTGAAAGTGTGCAACAGACCACGCCACTGGCGGTGGCGCTGTTCGCCATCAACGGCGTGCGAAAGCTGACAGTGTCGGGCGAGACGATCCTGGTGACCTGCGCCCCCGGCCACGACTGGCAGGCGCTCAAGGCACCCGTCGCCGAAGCGATCCGGCAGGTTCTGGGCAGTGCCGAATGGCCGCTTGGCGACCCGGCGGATGAGCCCCGGCCTTTGGCGAATGACGCGTCGCTGCTGGCGGCGGCAAATGAGATCCTCGACCGGCAGGCCAACCCGTCGATTGCCAAACACGGGGGCCGTGTTTCGGCAGAAAGTGTCGAGGATGGCGTCGTCTATCTGCGCATGTCAGGCGGCTGTCATGGCTGCGCGTCGTCATCCCTGACGCTTCGCAATGGCGTCGAAAGGATTTTGCGCGACGCTCTGCCATGGATCCGCGAAATCGTCGACGTGACCGATCACGCGACCGGACAAAACCCGTTCTATCAAGGCGAACCGGGCCAAGGTCCAACCTTCGCGCGGCGGGTGCCGGCCGGTTGTATCGGTTGGGAGGGTGGTCAAGTGACGATTGATCCTGACTATCTCGCGCCCCGCCTTGGGCTGACGCCCGTGCAATTGCAGGCCGGGCTGGCGCGCGGTGATGTCACGATCACGACCCAGACCGCGTCGGGGGCGCAAGCGGATCACACTCGGGTGATTGTGCGTGGCGCGCGGCGGGCCTGGGCCGCCGATGTCCTGCCAGACGGAACCGCAAGCGAGGTGCCGCCGCCACGACAGCCATCGACGGCCGAACAGGCGACCAGCGATCTGCCGCACCGGGTGCGCGCCTATCTCGAGGGCCTGCCGCCCGCGATGCTGCCAATGATCACCTATGGCCAGTTGGCGCGCGCGTTGGGCATGTATGCGCCGGGATCGGTGCGCAAGGTCACTGCGGCGCTCGAGGCCACGATGCGCGAGGATGCCGCCGCCGACCGCCCGTTCATCGCAGCGCGTGCCGTTTCGCGCGGGCCGGCACATAGCCCCGGCCAGGGTTTTTTCGATTTGGCCCGGGCGCTGGGGCGCGGCCCGCAGCCTGATGAATCCGATCTGGACTTTCACCGTCGACACCTGATGGCAAATCCGGGGACCGATTGACGGCAGGCGCCCGAAATCGGTATCCGCGCGCGTCGAGCCTTGCCAAGTCAGAGGCGGCGCCAGGGGGCGAACGGACGCACTGGTCAGCGGAGCTATCTTTGCAGAAAGTTCACCAGAAGATCGATCTGCAAGAATATGAGCACAAGCGCGGTATTCAACGTCCATGCCACACTCAGCAGTCTTGCAAGCCCGCCCCAGAACGGCGCAGCGTTCGACGAGCACCGCCAGATCCCGACGATAATCCAGACGGTATAGAACGCTGAAACGACAATCAGCGTTTGTTGAAAGGCGATCTGGTTCAGAGCGTAGGCCGTGACAAACAGCAGCACGATGATCGAGCTGGTTGCGACTCCATACCCCCAGAAAACCGACCGAAGCGACGCCTCGCCCCGCCAGACCCGGATCTCAGGACCGAAAAACAGCGAAAGCGCTGAACCGAATGATGGTCTCTGATCTGCCATTTACAGATATCTCGCCTCAGTTCATTTCGGTATTCGGACACCCGATTGAGTGTCATTTCTTGGGTTTCTGTGCAAGCGCGACCCGCCTTTGCTCTATCTGTCAAGCCGGGTGTTTCCGCCCGCCTGACGTTCCTCACCGCCACCTGTCACTCATGCCCGGTCGTCGAACGGGTTGATCTGCGTCCTGCGATAGCGCCCGCGCCGCCAAACGCCGCGCCGATGCTGGCGCAAACCTCGCCGAATGTCGAATGTCGCATCCTGCGAAGCGCCTTGTTTGACAGCCTCGATCTTGACCCGGTGCTGGTAATGGTAGCGTTGGTGCGACCGTGTCACCTCCGGATACCCCGGCCCGCCACCGCGCAAGATCAGCAGGACAGCGGCGACCACGCGCTTGGGCAGCCGGTCGCCACGCGGGGTGGTGGCGCGCAACACCGCGAGCCGCGTTTGCCGGCCGGCGGTGGCGGTATCGCGAGGGATGTCGATATTTCTTGGTTGCCAGCAGGTGCGGACAAAGTCGGAAACGCGCCCCTGACGGACCCCGGGTTCTGCTTTGACGACGGCCAGTGCACCTCTCCGCCAAACGTGGCGGCGACACCTTGGGCCGAGCTTTGGAAGGGCATCTTTATGCGTCGAGGCAATTGCACCGCGCCATTGGTGGCAGTCCGGTCTTCCTGAACCACGCGGTCGGGGACTCCGTCGCCCAATTGCGCCAGCGTTCACGCATCCCGAGTTCATCGCCCTGATCTCGACCTATCCCGAGAGCGCTGTCGCCTCTGCTCATCTGTTCCGGAAGACGACTGTTCCAAATCCTTGCGTGGCATGAAGCAAGTCGGCGTCTCTGTCCTGAGGGCAAGAATTCACGCGGCCGCCGGGCTCATCGGCTTTCTGACCATCGCCGCGTTCTGGACCTCAACGCTATCCTCTGAACTTTTTGCGAGTCACGCAACGATTGCAGCGACCAAGGCCGCGATTCTGAAGGGCATGTTCTTTCCAGCCCCGGCGATGGCCATTGTTGGCACTTCGGGCTTGTCACTGGTCGGCAGACGCAGCGACCGTCTGTCTCAGGCCAAGAAGCGGCGGATGCCGATCACTGCGGCGAACGGCCTTCTTATTCTGCTGCGCGCCGCGTTCTTTCTTGCATCCAAAGCGGCGGCCGGGTCATGCGACACCATCCTTTACGCCGTCCAGCTTGTGGATTTGATGGCCGGTGCCGTAAATTTGACGAAGATGGGGCCCGATGTTCGCGACGGTCTGTGACTGGCCGGGCGCATCGGTGGCGCGCAGGCATTCCCGGGCGCGGTCGAAATCGGGCCTTTCATCGAAGAGTTCGAGCGCGGTTCTCTTGTCGCCAATAGCGTTGTTCGACATGGTAGCTGCGAAGTATTCCCGAACGATGAAAAGGGCCTCAAGCAAGATCATGACCACACGGAGCTTCGCCTCGCTGCGTACCATGCTGCCCATTCTCTTTGGAATTGTTCTCTTTGGACTCGGGATTTACGCGCTCAACCACCTCATGCATTCTGTCGATCCTGCAACCGTCATGGCGCAAATCAGGTCGACACCGGCGAATGCCTTGGCGTTGGCCATTGCGGCGACAGTCGTCGGGTATGCGGCGCTGGTCGGATACGATGCACTCGCGTTGCAATTCATCGGAAAAACCTTGCCGGCGCGCATCATCGCGATGGGTGGGCTACTGGGCTATGCGCTTGGAAATACAATCGGGGTCAGCGTGATTTCGGGCGGCGCGATCCGGTACAGAATCTATTCGGCTTTTGGGCTGGACGCCTTCGAGGTCGCGACCATTTCCGGTTATATCGCCGCCGCCTTGGGCACCGGGCTTACGCTTATCGGACTTGCCGCCCTGAGCCTTCACCCAACTGCGGTCTCGCAGGTCATTACCCTTCGGACAGTTCGATCCTGCATACCTGAACCGCTTTCCCATCGCCCTGGCTCGCCGCGAAGGGCACATTCTGGCCTTTGCAAACATTCTGGCGCCGGGGGACGGGCGTCAGGTTGCCATCGATCTGATGCGCTATCTGCCTGAGGAAGCCTCGGGCATGATGGAATTCCTGTTCCTGTCCCTGATCGAACACTATCGCGAAGAAGGTGCTGCGGAACTAAGTCTCGGCATGGCGCCTCTGGCGGGCCTGTCTTCTAAATCGGTCGAACGTCTGTGGAACCGTTTCGGGCGGTTCATCTACCGGCACGGAGGAGCATTCTACAACTTTGAGGGCCTGCGCGCCTTCAAGCAGAAGTTCCGCCCGGATTGGCGACCCTGTTATATCGCGGTTCCACCGGGACTGTCGCCCACGCGCGCGATGGCGGACGTGGCACTTTTGATTGCAGGTGGCCCCAAGGGCCTGATTGGAAAGTAGACTGATGGGGCTTTCGATTGACCAGATCCTGCCGTCTATCCAGTTATTGGGTGTCTTTGGCTACTGGATCATTGCGGCGGCATCGATGCTGGAAGCTTATTACATCACCGGCGTCGTTGTTTCGGGTATTGGTCACAAAAGCTCAGTTGCAGGTCTGCGTATCTGCTTTACGGCCTCTTGAAGCGCCACCTGGACTTCCCCGAGCCCGATCTGCGCGCCCTCGCCGCCGCCGCCGTCGGCCCGAGCGCCGCCGATCTCGACGCCGCGATCCGCCTTGCCCGCGCCGAGGCCCGCGCCACGGGACTGGCGCTTTCGATCGACGCGACCTGCGGGCTGGGCGCGCATGGCCCGGTCTGGCGCGACACCCCGGGCGCGCTGCTGCTGCGCGAGCCCGACACCCACGACCGGGTCCGCACCCGGATCGAGACCGCCGAAGACCGCGCCACCGCGATCCTCGCGCCGAACCGCGGCCTGCTCGAGGGCATGGCCGAGGCGCTTACGGCCGCGCGCGAACTGGATGAGGCGGCTGGCATACCTGTCACAGAGGTTGTGGGGTAAGTTCTGCCCGGGCGACGACAACCTCCGATTTGCCCAACAGAGTCTGTGACAGGGCCAGAAAAGCCGTACCGGGACGGCAACCGCAAAGCGGTTAAGCCGCTTGTTGCGATGCTCCTCATCTGATTATTTGCTTTGGAACACGGGCGGGACCGAACACTTGCGCTTCACCTTTGACCATTCTCCCGCGCAAACTGCGCTTGCACTCTTGGCGGTGCTGTGTCTGGCTGCCCAAGTGCGCCTGACGGGTATTGTCTGGGACGGGCTGGTCGGCCTGCATCCCGACGAACGTCACCTACTTTTCCTGACGCAGGACATGTTTCTTGCCCTTGCAGATCCGGCGCAGGTAGCACGGGGGCTGTCGCAATGGTGGTTTGCGGTGGATTCGCCGTTGAACCCGCATCTTGGCGACCGTTCCTATGTCTATGGCGAAGCACCGCTGTTGGCCGGGATGTTGGTCGGGCAGGCGTTTGGCGCTACAGACTGGTTTGATTTCATTAAGGTCGGCCGGAGTCTATCTGTAGCTGTCGATACCGCGGCTGTTCTTGCGGTATTCCTCGGGGCTCGGCTTCTAGCGGGCAATGCAGCCGGGCTGTTCGCGGCCGTCCTTTACGCGGCGATGCCGACGGCGCTGCAACTGGCAGCCTTTCATACCGTCGATGTATGGCTTTCCGCCGCGACAGCGGCGGCACTTGTGCCGATGGTGGCGCTCGCCAAAGATCGGTGCGGCCGGGCCGGGCCGTTGGCGATGGCCGCGCTGGCCGGGCTTTTCATCGGGTTTGCGATGGCTTCAAAAATTACCGGCCTGTTGTTGGTGCTACCTTTCATCTTTGCCGCTGCGCTTGCGGTCCGTCGGGGGCTGAGTTTGCAGCGGGCGGCGCTGGCGCTGTGCCTCGCGGTTGTGCTGGCGCTAACAGTATTTCGCCTGGCCAACCCATTTGCCTTTGCCGGGCCGGGAATCTGGGGTTTGCGGCTCTCGCCCGACTGGATCGCCGATTTCATCGGGCTGGCCGAGGTTACCGCCTCGCCCGGGTTTCCGCCGAACTGGCAATGGATAGCTGGCTATGGGATTGTGCGCTTCCTTCGCGATTTTGCGTTGTTCGGGGCGGGTCCCGTCGCGGCTGGGCTGTTTTTGTTGCTGCTGATCCAAGACAGGCGTTGGGGCGCGGTGATCGTGCCACTGGTGGCTTTTTTCGTGTTTCTGCTGCTGGCTGCAACCAGCAGCGTCAGCGCGTTGCGATATGCGGCACCGGGACTGGCCGGACTGGCGATGGCGCTGGCACCGGTGGTTGGCCGGCTGGACCGGTGGGTCGCCTTGTCGGCACTGCTGGCAGCATTGTGGTGGGGGGCGGGAACGGTTCGGCTGCACGATGGTCAGCACCCGCGCCTCGTTGCGTCTCATTGGTTGTGGACCTTGCCCCGCGGAACGGTTCTGACCAATGAAACCGGCTGGGACGAAGCATTGCCGACGATCCTGTCTCTGACGTCTGATGAGCCCTTCCGCTGGCCGACGCATGATGGCTGGTTCGATTTTCAGACCTTGGACATCACCGATGCCGACAGCCCTGAAAAGGCCGACCGTATGGCTGCGATGCTGGCACGCACTGATTTTCTGATACTTTCATCAGATCGCCAATCTGCTGTGATGCCGCGGCTGCCAGAGCGGTTTCCTATGACCTCGGCGCATTATGAAGCGCTATTTTCTGGCGAGGCATGTTTCACACCGGTTCTGACGATAGACAGAGGCTATCCTTTGCCGGGCCTGCGGCTTGAAGACGGATGGGTGCAAGAGCCGTGGCGTGTCTATGACCATCCGGTCGTCCGGATCTTCCAGCGTGATCCCTGTTTCGAAGCCGGCACCTATCACGCGCGGCTGAAAGGCGCGCTGACGAGTCGCTGATTGCGATCATCAGATGCGGGAAAGTACCAGGCCAGATGCGCAGGAACAGAACAGAACTTTCGGGCGATACACGCTAATGGCGGCATGACCAGCGCCGCGGTCAGGTGCTGGTGCGATGAATGGCGCCAATTATCAATCCATTCGTCCATTTCGTTCGCGGGAAGTCGCGCGCGAGGTGGCTTCTGGCGTGCATCCGGATCGGCCATCAAAGGGTCTGCCAGACAGAGAAACTCATGGTTGAGAGCGCTGTAAATAGCTTTCGCTTCGCGCCAAGTTGGTCGATTGCCTTTTGTGCGCTGATTGTCCGGTACGAGCTCGTCCATGCCTTCTGTCGTGCAGCGATGACCCGGTGCAGTTTGTTCCGCCGCTGACCGTGATCCGGTCTATGCGGCTTTGCCGGGCCGCGTGCGGGCACCAATCCTGACAGCTGCAATTGCCGCGCTGATCGACCTTCCCTAGCGGCAACCGATGGGGTGCTGCAAAACCAGAGTCTCATTGTCGGGTCTGTGACACAAAGCGGTTGATGCACTCATCACAAGTGGTATGATCACATTGATGTGTGCTAATAAGGCCAGCAGTGATCTCATGCCGAAAATGCTTTCCAGTCTTCGCATCCTATCTGCAATGATCCTTTTTCTTGCGGGGCTGGCGCAGGGTGCTAACGCCCACAATGTGCCGGGCTCGGCCCAGGCCACCGTGCCCGAGATGACCGAGATCGCCACCGGCATTACAGTGAAGTCGTTGAAGGACAACATGCGTCCGATGCGCGATTCGGGTGGTGCTGTGCAAGTTTCGACCAAGGGTGGGCTGTCGGCGACTATGGGCAACACAGTCCCGCTTTCCTTTGGGCTGACGTTTCGCGACTTCGACACTTCAGAGATGGATGGGTCTGTCGGCGTGGGTACCCTGCTTCTGGGGCACAGCACGGGGCAAGGGCTGGTGTATTTCGGTGGCCTGATCGTGGAGAGTGGTGACATTCGCACAGCCGCCGACAACGGTCGGATCAAGGACACAGGCGCGGGTTTGGCGCTGGGGTTGGATTACCGTGTGACTGACCAGCTTTACCTGACCGGCATCGTCGGGGCCATGTCGCTTGACTATGATGTCTCGCGTGGGGGCGGGGCCATAACCGGCAGCTTTGGCGCGAGCCGCCAATTTCTTGACCTTTCGGCCGATTACCTGACCAAGGGGTTGGGCGGGGACTTGCGGCTTGGTTTCGGCCTGCTTTACGTTAAGCAGAAGGACGACGGTTACGTCGAAAGCGGTGGGGCGATTGTAGCACCCTACCGTTTCGACCAGACATCAGCCACTTTCGACCTGCGCAACAGCTGGGGCTTGGCGGGTAGATTGCGGCCCTATCTTGAACTGTCAGCCCAGAGTCGGATTGGAGGCAGCGACAGTGATGCTGTGCTTGCAGCCCTTGCCCATCTTGACAACGAGGCGCGGCTGGGCATCGGGTTCGAACAGACCACCGGCATGTCGTATCTGGATCTTGGCCTTGGGGCCAATTTCGGGGATGACGCTTTTGCCGGTCCTGACGCGAGGCTGACGTATTCTCTCCGGTTCTAAGGCATTGCCGCAAGGCCCCGTTGCCAGATTGCTTTTCTCCGTTGCGACAGCCATGGTCGTTCTGGCCATTGGCTTTGCTGTCGAGATGGGATCCCTTGGTCGGATTGCGGGGCAGGGCGTGGCGCAAGGTATTGCTGCGCTGGCGGAGCCAATTCTGCATATGCTGGGCGTCGATCTGATCCGGAATGGGCTGGAACTTCGATCCCTGTCTTCCGGCTGGGCCGTTCGGGTGGGAGAGGTCTGCGACGGCATGGGTTTGGTGGTAGCTTTGCTTGCCGCGCTGCTGACCATCGCGCCAAGGCACCAGATGCGCGCTTGGATGCTGCCGCGAGTGATGTTGGGGGTTGCGGCAATCCAGCTTTTCAACCTGCTGCGTGTTGTCGCGCTTGCAAAGGCGCTGGATCGGTGGCCCGGTGGATTTGACCTGCTGCACGACGGGCTGTTTCCGCTTCTTACCGTTTTGGTGATCGGCCTTGTCCTGTTACCCCCAGCGAAGCTGCTGATGTTTGGCATGCTCATGGCGGCGTTGGCGCTGCTGTGGTCGCCCTTGGCCGAAACGGTCTCGGGGCTGCTGGTGTTGCCGGCGAACGAGATCCTGCCGTTCTTGCTGCCGGAAGTCGGAGAAATTGCCAGACGCGTCGGGGGCTGGTCGGTAGGAACCTTTTTCCTTGCCGGGTCAGATCCGGTCCGCCTTTTCCTAGCCCCGATTCAGCCGCAGCATTTCACCCTGTCGATGCCGGTCGTGGTCGCGGCGGCGCTGCTGGCGCGCAGGCCGGTCTGGCTGGCGTTTGCACTGCCACTGATGTTTGCCGCGCTTCTGGTTGCGGCACCTGTCGCGATCTGGGCATTGGCCGAAGCCGAAGCACCAGTAACCCTGTTGCGGCCCGACGGGGCCGGGATGTATATCCCCGAACCATATGTTCCGCCCGAAGCCCTTCGCGCTACGTTGCGGCTTGTTCAGAACACCTTGGTGCATTTCCTGCTGCTGGTTCTGCCCTACCTTGCGTTGTCCGATGTCGGGGGACAGCGTGGCACAAGCTGAGGCGCGGTATCGCACGGCCCTTGTCGGCATCGTCTTGGCCGGGGTCGCGCTGCGACTGTCCGGGCTGAACTGGGACGAGGGGCGCGGACTGCATCCCGATGAGGGCAACCTTGTGCGCGCCGCACTTTCCTTGGGTGTCGAGGGAAAGCTGATTCCCGCATTTCATGCCTATAACGATCTCGCGCTGTGGTTGCCGCGTCTTTTGTCGCTGCCGTTTTGCACGACAGGAGATAGTGCTTGTCTGACGCTTGCGGCGCGGTTCATGTCGGCCCTGTTGTCAGTGGCGGCAATTCCGCTGGCCGCAGGGCTGGCGCGGCAGCTTGCCGGAGAAACGTCTGGCGCGGTCGCAGGTCTGATCACAGCGTCGGGCTTTGCCGCGTCAGCCCCGCTGGTGCAATGGGCGCATTTCGGCACAACGGAAAGCGCACTTGTGCTTTTGGTTGTCGCACTCTGGCGAGTCTCGGCACTATGGCTTTCGAGAGGTATCAGCGATGTCCGGATGGCCCTCTGGTCGGCGGCAATCCTGGGCCTTGGTTTTGGGCTGAAGACCACGTCCGTCATCGCCGCCACCATACCGCTGACCGCGCTCGTCTTGGCCGGTTGGCCCGATGCGCAGAGGATAAAGGCGGTTTCGCTCGGAATGGTTTTGGCGATTGGCTTCGGTTTGGCTTCGACACCGTCGCTGTTTCTAGCATTTTCAGACTGGTTTGCAGTGATGCGATTTGAAAACGGGGTCGTCACCGGAGCGATCCCGGTCTTCTGGACGGCGCAGTTCCAAGGTGCGGCACATGGCTGGTACGATCTGCGCCAATTGTGGTCGGCCACATCGGGTGCGGGGCTTGTGCTGGCATTTGCCGGGCTGGCCCTGTTACCGCGCGGTGCACGGCGGGCGGCAGCTCCGGCGCTGGTCTTTGCCATTCTCTATGCGCTGTTGGTCTTTGGCTGGCAGGCAAAGTTCTTTCGCTATCTCGCGCCGTTGGTGCCGGTGGTTCTCGTGCTGGCAGGAGTGGGGGCAGGACGTCTTGTTGTGCAATCGATCAGTCGCTTTGTCCTGTCGCTGGCTTTGACCGGGATCGGCTTGATGGTACTTGCTGGGCTGGATCAAGCTACAGTCTATGCGCGTCAGGATCCACGCATTGCGGCTGAAGCAAAGCTGCTGGAACTGTCTGCCCCGAACGCCATCGTGGCTGTTGAGCCGAATGACTTGGCGCAAACCGGGACACGCACGCGGCTGTCCCTGCTGTTGACCGAGTCGGATGTCATGCCGGAAACACTCGCCGGTCAACTGGCCAAAGCAGGATGGATAGTCATCGCCAGCCGCCGCAACTGGGCGGTGCTGCCGCGTCAACCTGAAGCTCCGCCCGTAATCTGCACATTTTATGCACGGCTTGCCCGCAGCGATCTTGGCTTTGTCTCGGTCTTTCAGGCCGGGCGGGAGGGGCTCTTCGGCCGCATCTTCGTTCCCGGGCTTGCGATAGAAGAAACGCGGACGGTTTTTGACCGCCCTGAGGTGATCTTGCTGCGCAACATCGAAAGCCTGCCCGAGGCGGAGTTGGTCCGGCGCCTTGCCGACAATGTCGCCCCAGCAGATTGCACGCCCGAAGCGCTGGCGCGGGACTGGCGGCGCCAGCCATGACGGGAAGCCTGCCGCCCGCCGAACTGGCGCTTGTTCTGCGTATGCTGGCGCTTCTGGCCCTCGGAGCCTGGGCCGTGCGCCCTTTGGCGCTGCGGCTTGTGCCGGGTGGCGGTGGCTGGGTGGTGGCTGTGCTGATCGGCTGGACCGTCATCGGTTGGCTGCCATGGGCCTGCTCCGCACTGGGACTTTTGCCCTTTGGTGCGGCTTCTCTGGCAGGGCTTGTCGTTCTATTGGGCGCAAGGGCCTGGACCGCCCCGCCGCCTGCCGATCCTCGGGGCGGGCTGATCGCCGCTACGGCTTTTGCTCTGCTGTTCTGGTTGGGCCTTGCGCAAAGGTTGGGGCGTCCCGATTTGACCGGGCTGGAGAAATTTACCGATATGGCCTTTCTTTCCGCCGCGATGCGGACCGAATGGATGCCACCGCAGGATGCCTGGTACGCCGGAGCACCGGTGAACTATTACTATGTCGGGCAGGCAATGACGGCGGCCTGGGGCCAGATCGCGGGCGCAGCACCCACCGCCGCCTATCAGATCGGTATGGCCTGTCTATTCGCCCTGACGGGTCTGGCGGTGTGGCGGCTGACCGCAGAACTGGCCGCGCCCTTTGGTCGGTCTATTGCGCAGGTTCTTGGCGGAGCGGCGACGGTTTTGACGCTTTGTGGCGGCAATCTGCATTCGGTGCTTTATACGATGTTTCGTGGGTTCATGCCGACGACGAAGGAAGGATTTTATTTTCCCGACTCGACCCGCTTTATCGGGTTCGACCCGCCAACGGCCGACAAAGGCTTTACCGAATTTATTGCCTATGCCTTTGCAGCTGGCGATCTGCACGCGCATGTCGTGGCGACGCCTGTCGTTCTGCTGGGCCTGCTTTTGCTGTTGGCCATTCTGGCACGCGGCCGAGCTTGCAGCGATCCAGATCTGGTTCAGGTGGCTACGTTCGGCTGGGTGCTGGGGCTGTGCGTTGCTATCAATTCATGGGATGTGGCGATCCTTGGGCTGATCGCTCTGATCGTTGTCCTGATCCTTGCCCTGTCGCCCGGTTCCAATTTGGCACGGCGATTGGACCGGCTGGGCGCGGCGGCGGTTGTCGTGTTGGCCGTGGCCTTCTTGACGGCTGCACCCTTCGTGGGTTCCTTCACGCCGTTCGTTGCCGGGATCGAGGCCGCGCCCGCGCGCACCCCGGTATGGCAGTTGATGGTGCTCTATGGCCATGCCCTTCCAGCGGCGGCTCTGTTCGTCTTGCCTTTGCTGTGGCGGCGGGCCCAAGCAACGCAATTGGCGATCGGCGTTGTTCTTGTCAGCGCGTTAATCCTGATCGCTGTTCCCGAAACGATAATCGTGCGCGATATTTACGAACTGGATTATGCCCGGGCGAATACGATGTTCAAACTGACATTCCGCGCCCAAAATCTGCTGATGATCGGTGCGCTGGCAGCACTGGCCCCGGCGGTGAGGCGAGGCGGAGTCTGGATGGCTGCAGCGCTTGTCGCGCTGGTGCCGTTGGTTGCGACGCTGGCCTATGCGCCGCATGTATTCAGCCCGCCCTCGGTGGTCCACAATCTGGACGGGCTGGCCTTTCTGGGCGACGAGCGTGGGTTGGTTGAAGCCGCTGGGCGGTTGTCGTTGGCTCCGGGTGAATCGCTGATAGAGGCGTCTGGTGAAGCCTTTGGTGAAACCGGGCGCATTTCGGCGCTGACGGGGCAACCTGCGGTTCTGGGCTGGGCTGGACACGAATGGCTGTGGCGGGGTGATAGTGGGGCGACCTATAAGCGTGCAGACCTTGTTCGGGCTTTTTACACGACGAAAGACCCGGCCGAACGTTGCGCTGTGATCCGTCGGTTCCATATTCGTTTTGCCATTTTCGGCAAAGTGGAAATGCGAACCTATCCCGATCTGAACGCGACGGCGATCCTGTCGTTGGGCCCGGTCGTTCACGATGATCTTGGCGGTCGGATTGTGCAAATCTCTCGGGACGGCTGCCCATGAGACGGTCCCAAGAGTAAAAAAGTACCGCAATCCCGGGAAGTGGACCGAAGCGTTCTTTGCAGCCCATTGCCTTAGGGGGAAAAGGGCTGCTACCTTGTTTGCATGCTGAGGGTTCCTTTGGGGGAGGCTGTGTTGATGGCTAAGGCTGGTATTGTTAATTCTTTGTGTTTGGGTCTTGCCTGCGCAGCCCTTGGCACGGCTGTTATGGCGCAAACCGTGGTCCCAACCCCGACAGGCAGTCCGACGCCTACTGTTGTGGTGACACCCACGCCCACCGTCGTACCTACGGCCACGCCCACCGCCGTACCTACGGCCACGCCAACCGCCGCACCCACGGCTACACCAACCGCCGCACCCACGGCTACACCAACCGGTACTGTAACACCGACCACCGCCGTTACGGCCACACCGGTTGACGTGCCGGTGGTGCCGGGAATTGGTGGGCCGGGCGGTTCGGTACCTTGGCTTTTGTTGGTTGCCCTGGCCGCACTTGGTGGGTTGCTGTTCTGGGCGCGTCGGAAACCGGACTGACCTTTCAGTCGACGGTAAATATCAGTGACAGGCGATGCCGAAGGCAAGCACCCTGCTTGTGCTGCCGTGGCATGCGAAAATGATCAGGACGGGACGAACGCAAAGTGGCGTGACCGCAACATCACCAGCGCAGACCATGAGCACTAACACAGCGCCAAACGCCGTGGCCGCACCCAAGGCCGTGACGGGAAGATGATCGCCCGACCGGTCGCTGCGCCGGACGATCCCTCGCCACCCGTACGGCAGACTCCACGAATTCGGCGATGCGCTTGGTGGAGGCCAGAGACGTAAAAGGGGAATGTGCCAGAAGCCAGCCGGACGGCTCGATCTCCGCCGCCCCGCCCCCGGCCATGACGCACGGGCAGTAAGAAATTCCTGGCCTGGCCAGATCGAGAAAGCGTCGCGTTTCAACCATTTCAAATAGGTGGGTGCGAAGACTGAATAGACCACCGTCACCGCCGCCAGCCATCCAGACAGGGCAGGCCTCGATCCAAGAAACAACCCCGCCACAACCAAAGTCAAACAGGCCAGAGGGCTTGCGTCTGCCTCTGGTTTTCTTGCGGCAATTGGCCGGC
Source organism: Rhodobacteraceae bacterium UBA6197 (assembly GCA_002422085.1). Classification (GTDB taxonomy): domain Bacteria; phylum Pseudomonadota; class Alphaproteobacteria; order Rhodobacterales; family Rhodobacteraceae; genus UBA6197. The sequence continues at coordinate 45,467 of DISZ01000016.1, read as the reverse complement.
GCCGGTTGCAGGGCTGGCGCCAATCATCGGTAGGTCCAAAATATCATTGGTCGGATAGATCGCCGGACCGATCAGGCAGAACACGACAAGCGCTGGCAGACTACTTATCATAGCACGTCGCGTTTGATCGGTCTCTTGGCCTGCTGCTCTAAAGTAGTTGTGGCTCGCCTGCCTCGCCCGGATCGCCGACACGCCGCTGTCGGGGGCAAAGGGGCGCGGGATCTGGCAACGCTATTTGAAGCCCGCGGCATCCTTGGCATGATAGTCAGCGACAACGGAACAGAGTTCACCTCGAAACCAATCCTGAAGTTCGTGGATGATCGCAAGTTTGACTGGCACTACATTGCGCCCCGCTGCCCGGCAGCGGTTTGCCTGCAAACCGCGAGAGGGGGAAAGCCGACCCAGAATACCTTCATCGAAAGCTTCAACGGGCGGCTGCGCGATGAACTTCTGAACGAAACCCTGTTCCCGTCCCCGCATCATGCCCGCGTCACGCTGGCCGCCTGGCGCGCTGATTACAACACCGAATGCCCGCCGAGTTTGCCAAGACCGTCGCCCCGCAACGGGGCCTGGCGCTGCGCAACCCGCAAAGCTCCGCGCCAGCCCCCATGCCCAAACCCGCCGAAATGGGCGATCACGAAGCCCTTGCGCCCCTGTTGCAGGGCCTGTTGTGCAAGGTCGCGCGGCGCGGGGTTCAACGGCAGGTCAGATCCACGGGGCAAGGCAACGGTCAGGCGGGCAACCCGTCGCTCTTGCGGGTGTCGGCCAAGGTAAGGTCACGGTCAAACACCAGAACGAGGGGGACCCACGTTCAGCTTCCGGACAGTAGCCGTGCCGCCAGTTTGCGGCCTTGGCGGATGGCATAGTTGGTGCCCCGGTCTTCGGGGTAGATCTGCGCCATCGAGCACAAGTAAAGGCCGGGCAAGGGTCCGTCTTCGGGTGGGATCAAGGAGGAATAGTGCTGTTCGACCAGAGGCTGCGCCCAGGGCGCGCGCCACACGTGATGGCGCCGGATCCAAGAGGGTTGAAACGCCGGGAACATGCGTTGCAGATACGGTAGCGCAAAGTCCAGAACGCCTGCGTCGGGCAGAGACAGCAGCGGATCGCCCTGCGGCAGATAGCGCGACAAATATACGATATGGCGCCCACCATAATGCGCGGGATCCTGAAAGTTCGTATGTTCGATCACTCCGACGAAGGGAAATGTCGGATCGTTTACATTCAACCAGTAGGTGGCACCAAGAGACCGATCCAGTTCCAGAACCAGACAAAGGTTTGCAAGGTAGGAAATGCGCGTCAACCCGGCCAGATCGCTCGGCGGGGCCCAGTGGCTGATCATCCCCGCGACCACTGGCGGGGCGGGCGTGGCGATGACCGCCTCCGCGCTTGCGCAGCCCCATTCGCCTTCGATGAGCCAGTCGCCGTTGTCTTGAGGCGTCAACCGTTGGACCGGAGCACCGGTTTTCACGATGCCACCATGGGCGCGGATATCGGCCGCCATCGCTTCTGCGACCCGCGCGAACGAGCCACGGACATAGGCCAGATGCTCGGCCCCGCCCTTGCCACGCGACCCGCCACGTAGCTTTAGCTTGTTCCATATCCATACCGCCGAGATCTGGTCGGCGTGGCGACCGAATTTGCCCCTTAAGAGAGGTTCCCAGATCACCCGCCAGACCCTGTCGCCCCCCATGGCACGCAGCCATTCCTCGGCAGTCAGGGATTCCAGCGCACGCCAATCGCTGATGCGGCGCACCCGCAAGGTCAAAAGGCCAAGGCGCAAGCGGTCAAGCAAGGGCAGAGCGGGAAAGCGTAATAGATCCAGCGGAGTTGACAGGCGCAAAGTGCGGTTGTTGAACCAGACACCGGTCAGGCTGGGTTCTACCGTTACCTGATCCGACAGACCTAGCTCATCGATCAGCTCCATCACGTCGCGGTCCGAGGTGAACCAATGGTGATAGAACCGGTCCAGCATATCACCTCCGATTGCAGGATCGGGGGCAAATGAACCGGCAAGCCCGCCAACATGGGCGTCGGCCTCGATCACCGTAACAGGATGGCCCGCACGGGCGAGATCGCGCGCGGCTGAAAGGCCAGAGAAGCCCGCGCCGATGATGGTATAGCGCGTCATCGCCGCACTCCCGGTCCGGATCTGCTGGCGATCGCCCAGACCACAAGGCAGATGCCGCCCGTCACGGTGGTGGGCAGCCATAGCGCAACATGAACGATCAGGATAAAGGCTGTAGCCTCGGCAAGTGGATTGCCCACGGCCATAGCGGCGGTCTGGGCGAAATAATCGAAGGTTCCCACATGGCCGGGGGTCGATGGCAACAGCGTGGACAAAGTGCCGACCGGCATGACAAGCCAGGATGCACCGGGCAGCGGAAGGGCTGTCATGGCGCGGGCGACGGTCCAGTAGGTTGCGCCCTCGAACAGCCAGACAAGCGCCGACCAACCCATCAGCGAAGGCATGGCCCGCCGGCCGGACAGGCTGATCAGCGTCGCGAGCAGAGGGGAAATTATGGCTTCGGCCTTTGCGCTGGTTGCCGATCCGATTCCGGCGGCGAGACGCATGACTCCCGCAAACAGCGGGATCAGAAGCTGCGGGCGCCACAACAGCAAGAACGCCGTTGCTCCGATAGTGCCCAGAATTACACTGCCCGATCGGGCCAGACCCAGCGCTGCGCCATCCAGCGCGAACCACCAAAGCGCCAGCGCCAGCGCCAGAACAAGGGTCGAAAGATCGAGCAGGCGTTCCACCAGCACCGTGGCCAGAACCGGGCCGGGGGATACCTTGAGCCAGCCGGAAAAGCCAAAACAGCGCAACACGTCCCCCGCCCGCAAGGGCAGCAGGTTGTTCACCGCGATCGATGCGACGAGGGCCACGCCACAACGCCCGAACCCGAGTTCGGGATTATGGGGGCGCAGCATCATCCGCCAGCGCAACACCCGGCATCCATAGCCAAGCGCCAACATCACCGGCGCCGCGACCATCCAGGCAGGCGATAACTGCCGCATCGCCGCACCAAGGCTTGCGCCGTCCACGTGCCGCAGGGTCAGCCAAAGGAACACTCCCGCCAGCACAAGGCCGGACGCAAAGTGCAGACTGCGCCTCAACGGTTCCACTCGACGCTGCCGCCACCCTTTTCTGACGGCTCGTCAAAGCCGATCATCTCGCGCACCACATATAGCGGCCTGCGCTGCACTTCCCCGTAAATGCGCCCGATATACTCTCCGATAATTCCCAAAGACACCAACTGCACCCCGCCCAGAAACAAGACGGCGATCATCAGCGCGGTCCAACCCTCGACCCAGACCGAGGTGAGTATCCGCATCGCCAGTGCATAGAAGATGCCCATGATTGCCAACCCCGCCGACACCAGGCCGAGGCCGATAGAAACTTGAAGCGGCTTGGTCGAAAACGACAGCACGCCATCCAGCGCATAGCGCAGCATCTTGCGAAAAGGATATTTGGTCCTTCCAGCAAAGCGTTCGGGCCGGTCATAGGGTAGCGCGGTCTGGCGAAAACCAGTCCAGGCCACCATCCCGCGCAAGAAACGATGACGTTCCGGCATTTGTTTCAGCACTTCTACGACCGAGCGGTTCATCAAGCGGAAGTCCCCGGCATCGCTTGGGATGGGAATGTCTGAAAGACCGTTCATTACAACAGCGAACCCACGTGCGGTGCTGCGCTTGAACCAGCCATCCCCCCTCCGCGAGGCGCGAATACCGTAAACAACATCAAAGCCTTCGCGCCAACGGGCGATCATCTTCGCGACTACTTCGGGTGGATCCTGAAGGTCACTGTCCATCAGCACGACGGCATCGCCACGGGCGCGGTCGATCCCGGCGGTGACGGCAAGTTGCTGGCCAAAGTTGCGCGAGAGGCAGATGACGCGCAAACGCGGGTCAGCCATCGCAGCCCTCCGCAAGAACGGTAGCGTCTCATCGCGCGACCCATCATCAATGAAAAGAAACTCGAAATCGCAATCTGGCTGACCCTGACTTAACGCGTCAAGGCGCGAGAGCGTCTCGGGCAAGACGTCTTCCTCGTCCAGACATGGTATGACGACGGAAATCAGGCTGCGTGTCGGGGTCGCGTTCGGTGCAGGCGTCGAGGGCATTCGGTCGTATCATTCCTGCTATTCAGATTTTTCGGCTGAAGACGTGCCGCCAGATAGCAAGACGCTATATGTTGGCGGATGTCTCTGTCCATACGGCATCGTGCGATGCCGCAATCAGCGTCTCCATATGGGGCCGAAACCCCGCGCAGAAGACGAACGGCCTGTTCCGTGGCAAACCCGACAGAGATGCTGCCGAGGCGATGGCGAACAGCTTCAAACGCCATGGATTGCGGGCCTTTTGATGCAACAGCGACTCAGAGATGCCGACGCGGAATGCCCGAGGCGACGGCTATTCGGGCGTTCAGATTGCTGATCGCGGTCGCCAATTTCGTGTCCGAGCCATGCGCAGTTGTCTTGCCTGTTGATTTGCACCCAGACGTGACCCGGGTTTTTCATCGAGAATTGACCCGCCTGTCGATTATGTTCTGCGGGTTATGCTGGGGTCAAGACATGCGTGGTCTCCCTTTTTGTTTTGGCTACCGCTGAACTGGCCGTGAAGCGGAAGCTGTCGTTGCCGGTCTCAAGGTTGTGGCATCTGTGGGTGAGGCGGTCGAGCAAGGCCGTGGTCATCTTTGCGTCGCCAAAGACCGTGGCCCATTCGCTGAAGCTGAGGTTGGTTGTGATGACGACGCTGGTGCGTTCATAAAGCTTGCTCAGGAGGTGGAACAGCAATGCCCCACCAGAGGCGCTGAACGGCAGGTATCCCAGCTCATCGAGGATCACGAGGTCGAGCTTGGTCATGGCCTCGGCGATCTGGCCTGCCTTGCCCTCGGCCTTTTCCTGTTCGAGGGCGTTGACCAGTTCGATGGTTGAGAAGAAACGGACCTTGCGGCGATGATGCTCAATGGCCTGAACGCCGACGGCCGTTGCAACGTGGGTTTTTCCAGTGCCCGGGCCACCGATCAGAACGACATTCTGGGCACCATCCATGAACTCGCAGCGATGCAGAGTCCGGACGGTAGCCTCATTGATCTCACGGGTCGCAAAGTCAAAGCCGGAGAGGTCCTTGTATGCCGGGAACCGTGTGGACTTCATGTGATAGGCGATCGACCGAACTTCGCAGTCATGAGGTCCAGAGAATATCGGCCCTGAGAGACCGCTTCCGGGCCTCCTGGCACAGAGGCCGGTGCTCAGCCCCACCCGCATAACCCCCGAATACAACGAGAAAATCCGGCTACGGCCGGATCGGGAGAACGCTTTCGCGNNTCGCGAGGGCAAGTGGCGGAGGGAATGGGCCTGTCGCCGAACCTTCTGCACATTAACTCATTGATTTAAAACGATCACGAGAGGCCGCCTCGCCTGTTTGGCCACGATGGCTGCTCTGCAGCGAACATCATTGTGCGCGCCACATTTATCGACGATGGGCGAACAAATAGATGGCTCAAGCAGGATACTGACCTCGAGATCGCCGAACTGGCCAAGGCGTTTGCGCATCCCGCGGCCGCGCTGATGAAGCGGGTGAATCTCTCTTCTGCAACCTGAGCACGCGGCGATTTCGCAAGGCCGTTGCGCGCCGCCTCATGTCCGCCTGAGGGCCAGCAGAGCGATGAATGAGGCGGCGCCGATCCCCGCCGTCAGCCAGATCGCCGAGAGGCCCCAGGCCGTCAGCGCCGCGCCGAAGATGAGGGGTGCCGCGGCCTGAAGGACGCGGGCGGGCGCATTGAGCCAGCCGATCCGCCGCCCGTATTCCGCCGCGCCGAACAGCGCCAGCGGCAGCGTGCCTTTGGCGATCGTCAGGATACCGTTCCCCGCCCCGTGCAACAGCGCGAAGGCATAGGCGGCAGGCCCTGCGAAGCTCACCAGCGCCATCGCCGCGACGGGATGCGCCGCGGCCGCCACGCGGGTCGAGACAAGCGGATGGAACCGGCGCAGCAGGGCGAACTCCAGCACCCGGGCTGCGACCTGCGCCGGGCCGATCAGCGCTCCTGCCGCGATGGCGACCGCCGTGCTGGCCCCTGCAGCTTGCAAAAGGCCCGGAAGGTGTGCGGCCATGGCGGTCGAGTTGAACCAGGTCGCGGCGAAGACAAAGGCCAGCAGCCAGAGCGCCACGCGGGATGGCGGGGGCCCGTCCTCGATTGGTGTCTGCGGTGCGGCTGCCGTCCTGGTGCCTTTCGGCAGCCACGCGTTCAGCGGCAATGCCACGACCAGATGGATCAGCGCCCAGCCGATGCAGGCTTCCCGCCAGCCCCAGGTCGCCAGCATCACCCCGGAGAGTGGCCAGCCGACGGTGCTCGCGAACCCTGCGATCAGGGTGATGCCGGTAATCGGCCCGCGCGCCTCCTTGCCGTAGATACCCGCCAGTGTGGCGAACCCCGCCTCGTAAAGCCCGATCCCCATGCCGAGCCCGATGACCGCCCAGCCCGCGAACAGGACGAGGGGCGACGGCGCCATGGCGAGCAGCCCGAGTCCCGCCGCGAAGACGAGGTTCGACAGCATCAGGACGCCTCGTCCTCCAAAGCCGTCGATCCGCGCCCCGGCCCAGGGCCCGACCATGGCTGAGACCACCATCGCCATGGAAAACGCCCCGAACACCCAGACCGGCGAGAGGCCGAGGTCCTCGGCCATGGGCACGGCCAGAACTGCCGGGATATAGTAACTGGAGGCCCAGCTGACGGTGAGGGAAGAGCCGAGGGCGGCGACGATCAGGCCTCGCCGCGCCGGTGACAGTCTTGGGATCATGATGGGGCTTCGATCAGGAATGGTGCGGCGAGACAACGAGTCTCGCCGCTGGTGTTCATGCCAGCTGCGTCCAGAGCTGGAACAGCAGCCCCGATGCGAAAGCGCCAATCAGGGACAGGCCGATATAGACCGCAAATACCTGTGGCCGCGCCAGCGCCCAGACCGCCATGGCCGCCGGGATCGAGGTGACGCCACCGGCGACGAGGAAAGCCATGCCCGCCCCCGGCGCCATGCCCTGCTCGATAAGCCCGCCGACCAACGGCAGCGCCGCGTATCCGTTCAGATAGGCGGGCACACCCACCAGCGTCGCGGTCACGATGGGCAGCAGCCCCTCGCCCCCGAGCGCCGCCGTCACTATCTCGGCCGGGATCCACGCCAGCATCAGGCTCTCGAGGATGAAGGCCAGCGTCAGCCATTTGGCGAGGAAGAGTGTCGTGCTCAGCGCCGTCTTTCCGAATTTCGCGCGGCGATCGGGCTCCGACCAGAAGCGCCAGACCACCGGCTTCGGCGCGCGGATCTTCGCGCCGCCGCAGCCGCCGTTGCCGATCCCCTCGCGCAGCGGATCGGCGAAGGCGCCGCCCTTCATCATCAGGTGCACCACTGTGCCGCCGAAGACGCCAAGCGCGAGGGCGGCGACCGTCTTGGCCACCGCGAACTCCAGATCCAGCACGCCCGCCGTCAGGACGAACATCGACGGGTCCATGATCGGCGAGGCGAGCCAGAAGGCCATCACCGCCGAGAGCGGCACGCCCATCGCCAGCAGCGCCGCGATCAGCGGGATCACCCCGCAGGAGCAGAAGGGAGAGGTGCCCCCCGCCAGCGCGCCCAGCCCGATCATCAGGATAGGCGCGCCGGTGAAGGCCTTGGCGATCAGGTTGTCGGCCCCCGTCGCATTGGCCCATGCGGCGATCGCGATCGAAAGGATCAGGAAGGGCGCCGTGCCCAGCAGCGCATTACCCGCGAACAGGGCGCTGTCCGCGGCCTGAGGTGTGTCGAAGACCGCCAGCGCCGCGAGGATCAGCGCCGAAACGAGCCAGACCCGCTGGTCCTGCCACAGACGGCGCAGCGTGGACCGGAGGCCGGGTGTCGGAAGGGTTGTGTCAGTCATCACCAAATCTCCGGAATTGCAGTTGTTTCAAGGCAAGAAAAAGGATGCACATGTCTCACGCCGCATCCTCCGACGAGCGGACCGCAACACCGGCGCAGCAGTCGGAGGTCAGGAATCCGACAATCCGGTGCATTGCGGGGAAATCGATCCGGTTGAACACCTCGCGGCCCTGCTTGTCCTGAAGCACCAGTCCGGCATCGACCAGGGTCGAGAGGTGGTGCGCCAAGGTCGACGGGGCGAGCCCCAGGTGTTCGCCGATAGCGCTGACGCGCAGTCCGTCGTCCCCGGCCTTCACCAACAGGCGAAAGATCGAGAGGCGGGCATCATGGCCAAGGGCGGCAAGGGCGCGGGCGTTGGGACTGGTCGTGCTCATATCGTCAAAATACCTACAATACTAGTTTTGTAAATGATTCTTCCGGATGGGCTTGAATCCGTACTGCGCCCGGATGGCGTGTTCGGCGGAAGGCCGAACTCTACGAGCGCACGTCTGACGCCTAACCGGATGGGCGCAGTCAGAAGGAAGATCTTCTTCTGCAAATCAAATTTTTACAACCTATCTTAAATAGCCTATAAACTACTACTATTAGTTTTCACGCCACGAAGACAAGCGACAGGAAACAGCATGAGATACCGTCTGCCTGATCAAGAGGTTTCTCGCACCGCAGGCGCGACCGGCTGCGATTTTTGGTGTCTACGCCGCTCGCGCCTGCTCCGTGATGGGAACGAAGGGTCTGCGGTTCTTGGCGACGCTGTAGACGGCGTGCAGGAGCTTTCGCATGGCGGCGATGAGCGCGAGCTTCGGCGGCTTTCCGGCGGCGCGAAGTCGTTCGTAGAACGGACGCAGCCAGTCGTTCAGCCTGACGGACGCAAGCGTGGTCATCCAGAGCGCGCTTCGCAGCCTGGCATTGCCGAACCCGGTTGCCGCCCGCGTTCCGGTCCGCTTGCCCGATTGCCGGAGGGCTGGCACGACGCCGACATAGGCGGCGAAAGCTCCGGCGGATCGGAAGCGAGCCGGATCGCCGACGATGGCGATGATACGCGCGGCCGAGTTGGGGCCGATGCCGTCGATGCTGGTCAGCAGGCGCCCAACCTCATGGGCATCGAGCAGTCCACCGATATCGCTTTCGAGTTCTTTCAGGCGGCGGCGCCAGAGGTCGAGATCCTGGCAGATATGACGGACCTGCAAATCGTAGACCGGCCCATGATGCTGGCCGACCGAGCGCTTCGCCGCCTCGACCAGCCGCCCGGCACGTTCCTCGCCGACCCTGTGACGCCCGTCGTAGCGCAGCTTGGCCAGGCGGCGGGGCGGGGTCCGGGCGAAGGCCGCCGCGGTCGGGCATTCCGCGAGCAGCGCGGTTGCGAGCATCGTATGCATGCCTTTGACGTAACGCGTGAATTCGGGAAAACCGAGGTCGACGAGGCGGTGCAGCTGCAGGACGCGATCTTCGAAATCTTGCTGCAGCCGGTCGCGGTGACGCACCAACTCGCGCAAGCTTTCGGCGGCGGCACTGTGGATGTAACTCGGGGCCGGACGCTTCTCGAAGGCGAAGCGCGCAAGCGCCATGGCGTCGATGGCGTCGTTCTTGGTGCGCTCGAGCTGGGCCTGCTGGAACCGGCGCGCCACGATCGGGTTCAGGAGCACCACATCGTGGCCCGCGGCGACAAGCGAGGCGAAGAGTTTCTTCCAGTAGTGGCCGGTTGCCTCCATCACAACAAGCGCCGGTGGCGGCCCCAGCGCCTCGAGCAACATTGCGGTAGCCGCCTGCATCCTCGTCAATTCCGATCGGTCGGCCCAGCGGCTGTCCCGTCCCAACCAGCCGCGCCAGCACATGGCGCTCGGAGGCAACATCGATCACGGCAAACATCCTTCCCTCCCTTGTTCAAACCGGGGAGCCTCGAAACCGACGTCCACGCTCAGCCTTGTACAAGCGGGGACAGGGAAAGTGCGCCAGCCCCAGGATACCGTTCGAGCCCGGAACGCCGGTCGAGGGCGCCAACCTCACGCACGAGGACACTGCCTCGAAACTAAAACGGCGACCCTCTCCCTGCTATCGAAACCCCACCATAGCAAAGGTGACGTCCGATGAGTGGAGGAGTTACAAAACGCAAACGCACCCTTTTCGCCCTGATCGGCACCGGCATTCTTGTGGGAGTTGGCGTCCTGACCACCCTCGTCACCCTTTCGACGGAGACCGACACCATGAAAGGCAAAGCCGCAATCGCCCAGTTCCTCGATACCCCGCAATATCTCGACCGTCCCGCAGGGCAAATCGCCTATGACGACCAAGGGAACGGCCCTCTCGTCGTCATGGTGCCGGGGCTCGGCGACATTCGCGCCGAATACCGCAAACTGACCCCGAAGCTGCTCGATGCCGGTTACCGCGTCGTCACCATGGACCTGCGCGGCCACGGCCAGTCCTCGACCGGCTGGCCCGACTACTCGGCCTCGGCGCTTGGCAGCGATGTCGAGGCTCTGGTCGAAAAACTCGATGCCGGGCCGGCGATCCTTGTGGGGGACTCGATGGGGGCCGCTGCCGTGTCTTGGGCCGCCGCGGACGCACCGGGCCTTGTCAGTCGGCTCGTTCTGATCGGGCCGTTCGTCCGGGCTGAAACGCAAACCACCTGGTGGCAGAATCTTGTGCAGCAGGTGATGATCAAGGTCGGATTGAACGGACCCTGGGCACCCGGCATGTGGGCGAACTATTACGGTTCCATTTACGGCCAGAAACCGGACGACTTCGAGACCTATCAAGTCGCGCTGAAGGCGAGCTTTTCCGAGCCGGGCCGCATGGACGCGTTGCGGGGCATGATGGATGTCTCCAAAGCCGACGTGGCGGCGCGCCTTCACGAGATCACCGCGCCAACACTGATCTTCATGGGGTCAGCCGATCCCGACTTCCCTGATCCGAAGCTTGAAGCGGATACTGTCGCGGGACTCATCAATGGCAAGGTGATTATGGTCGAAGGCGCCGGGCACTATCCTCAGGTCGAGGATCCTGACCTCGTCGCGCGGCACCTCGTCGCCTTCGCCGAAGGCAAGGGAGCGGCATCGTAATGCCCAGGTCCGGAGTCACCCGGGCGGCCGTCGTCGCGGCGGCGACCCTGCTTGCCAACACCGAAGGTCTCGAGGCAATTACGTTGGCCCGTCTCGCCAAGGATCTGAAAATCAAGCCTCCTTCGCTTTACAACCATATCAGCGGTCTAGCCGACGTCATGCGGGACCTTTCGGTGCAGGGCGTGCGCGAGGCCAATGCCTGCATGTCGCGTGCGGCCGTCGGTCTCTCGCGCAAAGAGGCGCTGAGTGCGGTCGGGATGGCCTACCGCCAGTACGCTCGCGAACAACCGGGCCTCTATCTCGCTTCGTTGAGAGCGGTGCCGGAGGACGACGCCGAATGGGGCGAGGCCAGCCAGGAAACGCTCAAGACCATCATCGCGGTCCTCAGTGGTTACGGACTCGAGGGAAAGGATGCCCTCCACGCCGTACGGGGCCTCCGCGCCATCATCCAGGGCTTCGTTTCGCTTGAGGCGGCACGCGGTTTCGGCATGCCACTCGACATCGACGAGTCTTTCAGACGCTTGCTCACGGTTTTTTCCGATGGGTTGGCGCGCTCCGGGACTTGAGCCGGCAAGCGACCGTCAACCCATTTGAGCAGTAAGCCTCCAGCCCGTCATCCGGGAGACATTCTCATGATCTCGATCCTCGAAATTGTCGCTGCCATCTGTCTCTATCTGACAACTGCCCTGAAGGATCGATCAACCAGAGGATATTCCCAATGCCGTTTCATGGCATCAACCGGCGGCAGGCCGATATCGCTCCGAATTCCATCGGGAAGATCGGATGCTAGAGGTGGACATCGTGGACCTGGGCGGCCCATTGCCACACAACGCAACAGACGAATTGGAGCAGCGAAAAGTGGTGAGATTTTGGCATTGGCGAATTTTGGCCGCAGGCGACACGTGATGAGCGCGTCATCGGGCAAGTTCCTTCATTTGATGTGATGGGTCGGTCGCCGTCAGGGATGATCTGACGGACCCGCCAAGTGCCCCAGCATTGGCCTGCGCGCCCTGTCACCGCGATCGCGGCGCGGAGCCGGTCGCCAAGATGGGCAAGGTCGGTGATGGTCATGAGCGCTGTCCTCAATTTGAACATGCCCTTGAATTTCTCTCCTTTTCTTGTTGGTATACACAAGGAAATCGTGATCCATTTTTCGAAACTGGAAAGCCATGGAGCGGCTGAACTGGGATGACATCCGGCTTTTCCTTGCCCTTGCGCGGGAGGGCACGCTGTCGGGTGCGGCCCATGCGCTTGGCGTGGGTGTCGCGACAATCTCGCGGCGCATCGACCGGATCGAACGTGCCATAGGCCTTCCGCTGTTCCTGCGCAGCCAGCAGGGCTATGCGTTGACCGATCAGGGTGCGGCACTGCTCCCGCGGGCCGAGCGCATGGAGCTTGCCGCGCATGAGATGCGGGCCGAGGCCGCCCTTCAGGTCGACATTCGTGGCAAAGTGCGGGTCGCCAGCATCGAAACCTTGATCTCACCCGTCGTCGTCCCCGCGCTCGCCCCGCTCCTTGAGGCGAATCCGGGGCTCGAGGTCGAGGTGATGTGTTCCCCGACGCCAGTCAACCTGCACCGGCACGATGCAGATCTGGCGCTGCGCATGGTCGTGCCCAACGGCGGCAACCTGTTGGTACGGCGTCTGGCAACCATGGGCTTCGGTCTTTACGGCCCGGCCGATGGTGCCGTTTCGGCGCGGCATGTCACCTGGCCGGATCTGGCGGGCGTCGACACGCTGCTGGCTTGGTCAAAATCGTTCGGTGCCACCGACGGCAGCCGATTTTCGGTGAATTCGTTGGAGCCGCTCTTGAAGGCGGTCCAATGCGGCATCGGGATCGGGGTGCTGCCACACTTCCTGGCGCGGCAGGCGGGTCTCCGACTGATCAGCGACGAACTGCCCCAGGGTGGAAAGATGGAGCGCCCTGTCCTGCTTGTGACTCATGCCGAACTTGCGGCATCAAGGCGCGTCCGGGCCGTCGCGGATGCGATTGCGGACCAGGTCATCGGGTTTCGACGGCAGTTGGAGTCTGCTTCGATTTCTTCGCCTTCGACCGAGGCCAGCTAGGGTCAGCGGCGCCCGTCCAAGCCCCGCGGCGCCCGTGGTGAACCTCCCGAACCAACTCAGAGCCAGAAAGGATGCTGAGGGTGCCCCTGCTCCGCGTTTTCGAATTCTGGAAATCCATATGCAAGAATCTTGGGTAGCGTGGAAACAAATGAAAAGCCAATTGATGCTTCGGTAAAGTCAACAGATTGGAAACCAGACCATGAAACAGGAAAAGATCGGTTGGAAGGAACTCGTCGCAATCGACGGGCTGCGGGGCGAACAGACCGTGGCGACCGTCCGAGAGACCTCCGCCCTGCTTGCCGAGAACCTCGTTGATCACGCATTCGGTAGCGTCTTTGCCCAGACAACACTGTCCCGCCGCGAGCGCGAACTGGTGACATTGGGTATACTTGGCGCGATCGGGGGCGCCGAGCCGCAATTGCGCATTCACCTGCACGCAGCGCTTCGGGTCGGCGCGCATCCCGACGAACTTGTCGCTCTCGCCGAGCACATGTCCGTTTATGCCGGATATCCTCGCGCGCTGAACCTGCTGCGCGAAGTGCGCGAGGCTGTGCTTGCCACAGAGGGGCCGTCGCTGATGACAACACGCCGGCTGACTTTAGCTGATCACCAGACCCGTGTTTTCGACAGCGCCAGTGACAAGCCTGCCGTGATCCTTGTCCATGCCCTTGGGCTCGACCACCGGATGTGGCGCGAGGTCATACCTTTGATTGCCGAAAGGTTCCGCGTGATCGCCTACGATTTGCGCGGTTATGGTGCGGCGGCTGGCGCACCGGTTGCAAAGGGGCTTTCAACCCATGCCGATGACCTCGTGGCTTTGCTCGATAGCCTTCAGATCGATAGCGCACATGTTGTCGGGTTGTCGCTGGGTGGATCGATTGCGCAGCAACTGGCCCTCAGCAAACCCGAACGTATGCAATCCCTCACCGTTGTCGCATCCACGGCCTGGCCCTTCGACGCCTTCACAGAGCGGGCCGGCGCGGCGGAACGCGACGGCATGGACGCACAGGTCATCCCAAGCCTGACACGTTGGTTCCGTCCGGAAGACCTCGCGCAAGGCGGATGGTCCGTCCGCTATGCCCGCGACGCAGTCGAGCGCGCGTTCGTTGCAGACTGGGTCGCCGGCTGGCATGCCCTGGCCACGATCACCACGGGCGAACGGCTTGGTCAAATCCGGGTTCCAACCTATGTGATTGCCGGTGAACGCGACGCCTCGACGCCGCCACAACTGATGAAACGGATGCTCGAAATTCCGGGGGCGACCTATTCCGAAATCGCAGGCGCCCCGCACATGGTATCTCTGACCCATCCCCAGCCGCTTGCCGAGGCGATACTGCGCGGCATCGCTGGGTAAAGCTGCGGCAACAAAACCTGTGCCCGACGACACATGCCGTTTGTTCGTGACTGTCTCAGTCATCCGGAAGATATCTGCCTGAGGCGCGCGGTGCGCGTGCCTCGGTTCACCAAGGAGACGCCAAATGACCCGACCCGAGCATGTGCGCCGCATCGACGCCCTTGTGCTAATCGACTTTCAACGCGGTTTTGATGATCCCTGGTGGGGCCCGCGCAACTCCCCGCAAGCCGAGGAAAACGCGCTGCGGCTTGTGGCGGCTTTCCGTCAGCAATCGCTGCCCATTTTTCACGTCCGGCATCTGAGCACCGAAGCGGGCTCTCCGTTGAGCGGCCCGGGCGCTGCGTTCAAGGACGGGTTTGCACCGCAGCCGGGTGAGGCGCTGATCGAAAAGACCGTGAACTCTGCCTTCATCGGCACGGGTCTTGAGGCGCTTTTGCGCAAGCAGAACATTGGTCATCTGACCATCTGCGGGCTCACGACCCCGCATTGCGTGTCCACCACCACGCGGATGGCGGCCAATCTGGGCTGGCCGGTGACACTTGTCCACGATGCCTGCGCGGCCTTCGCCCGCAACGCGGATGTCAGCTTCGACAACGGCCCGGGATTTGCCCCCGAGGAGATCCATCGCGCCGCTTTGGCACAGCTCCACGGCGAATTCGCCATGGTCGTCAGCACCGAGGCAGCAATCGACCGGATCTGCAGTCGCGCCTTGTAAGGCCCGGCGAATCCAAGAAGGAATGCCGCGATGTTCATCGTCTCTCTGACCTACACATGGCGCTTGCCGAAATCGACGCCCATCTGGACGCCCACCGCGCCTTTCTCGACCGGCATTTCGCGACGGGCGCCTTTCTGGCCTCAGGTCCCAAAGTGCCGCGGACCGGCGGCGTGATCCTGGCCCACGGCACCGATCGGCAGGCGTTGGAGCTTACTCTCAACCAGGACCCGTTCCGTCAGCTTGGTCTTGCGAATTATGTCATCGAAGCGGTCCAACTCACCCGTTTTGCTGAAAACCTGCCCGAGGGCTGCCGCCAGCACCTGCAATAATCGGCGCGGCCCGCAGATGACACGACGTTGACAGAGCGCCGCTCTGCGTTCAATTTTTCGTTGTCACGCGACAATTCGACCTTTCAAACACCAAGGTTCGCCGGGATTTACGCATGGCCCCAACACTGCTCGGGATCAGAGGCATGACATTTGCACCCCTTTTTGCCGCCCCCATCGCGGTCATCCTTCACGCGCTGGCTGCCATGGCCGCCTTCGGTCTAGGTCTGGTGCAATTTGCCGCGCCAAAGGGCACCTTGGCCGCATTCAGAACATTCTGTACCTTCCGGCTTTGAATGAAGCCATTTTGTTGGCAATTTCCGGTTTCGATCAGACGGACCCTCCTTACCTGTCGAGGACAAGTTCCATCTCAAGCTGGGCGAGCGCGGACGGCTTCCAGCCCGATGCCCCGAGAAAGGCAGAAGCCTGATCTTCAGGCAAGGTCGCGGAGATGACCCAGGGCTTGTCGGGGAAACGCCCCAGCACAGCCTTCATGAAACTGCGGCCAAGACCGCGCCGCCGCGCCGTGCGGGTGTGCCCAGCACCCGCTTCACGGTCACGCCGTTGAGGATCTCGACCTCGTAGGCTTCGAGTTCCTCTGCCAGCGGCACCACGAGCCCGCCCCAGCTTTCGGCTGCGAGTGCGCGGGACCGGCGCATCCAGCGGATGGTCAGATCGCCGGGAACGCGTGGGGTGCGCCACGGCTGCTCGACATGGGCGACGGAGAACGACCGCAGACCCATGCCTGCAGGCGTGAAGGCCTGCGCCACATAGGTCTCGTCGCTGCCCTTTGGCTCACTTTTACTCTGCCGTTGACAGCCATGAGCGTGATCCGCCGGGTTGTCCGCAAGGGCGGAAGCACGAACCGCTGGCTGGCCGCTCTCGTGATGCGCAAGACGACGATGGTGTTGTCGAGTTCAACCAGCCAACGATCACAGCATCCCGCGGAAGCGATGCGATTTCGTCTGCCGCGCGTTGCTGTTCGGCTCGGCTGTAGTCCACCACTGGCGGGCACACCACCGAACCGCCTGTCTCAGAATCCCTCGTTGCGCAACCGGCCAACCAGCACGTCGCTATCATCAGGACCGTGACCCTCGCGGTCAGTTATGCCAGTCGGCGGGGCATGACCGCAGCAAAGCTCAGATCCGGAACAGCGGCTGAAGAATTCGCGGGACCAGCGATCTGAAACGCAGCGGCGCGTCGGTGGCGGCAAGGCAGATACAGGGCGCGCCAGGGTCAGCGGTCGGAGTGTGCACCAGATCCTGATCGGCGATCTCAAGGTCGCCGACACCGAAATGGCCGGTGCTGTCGCTGAAACTGCCCTGCAATACCAATGTCAGTTCCAGGCCGTTGTGGCTGTGATCCGGCACCGCCTGGCCGGGAGGAATACACAGCAATCGTGCCGAGCCTTCGCGCCCCGATGACAGGATGCTCTGGCGCACCCCCAGTCCAAGCGATTTCCAGCTTGGCGGCTTGCCTTTCAACGCTTCCATGATCGGGCCGGGGTAAACGCCGCTGCGCGAAAAAGTTGGTTGCGGCGTGTAAGGCGCGTCAAGCAGGTCGAAAACACGGGATTTCAGGCCGCCGGAAACAGCCTCGGCTTCGACGACTTCCAAAACCGCCCCGCCGCCAGCCTGATGCGCCTCATAGGCGGCGCGGCATTCAAGGCACAACGATATATGGGCCGCCACGACCAGCGCATAGGCGTGCGGCAAGCTGCCCGTGGCATAAGCGGCCAGCAGGGCATCGGGGGTATGATGAGTGATTGCGGTCATCTTAACGCAGTTCCTTCAACTCGTGGCGCAATCGCTCCAGACCCAGACGGATCCGCGATTTGATGGTGCCGAGCGGCAGGCCGGTCTGGGTGCTGATCTCTTGATGCGTAAGTTCGCCCAGATAGGCTCTTTCGATGATTTCGCGCTGGTCGGGTTTCAACCGCGCCAACGCCTGTTGCAATTGTGCTGCCTCTTGTTCGAGGGCCAGAACCTGACTTGCATCCGGCTCGGCTTCGGGCGCTTCGCCCAGTTCCTCGGGCAGCGGCCGGTTCTCTTTGCGGATCACGTCGATCTGGCGATTTCGTGCGATCTGATAGATCCAGGCCGAAACCTGCGCGCGTGCCGGGTCGAATTGCGCCGCCTTGCGCCAGACGGTCAGCATGACGTCCTGCACGATTTCCTCGGCCTGTCCCGACCCAGTGCCCGACCGCATGATGAACCCTTTCAGGCGCGGCGCGAAATGGTCGAACATTGCCGCAAAGGCCGCACGGTCACGACGGTCACGCACCGCCAGCATCCACAATGTCTGCGACGAGACCTGAGAGGGTGGGTGCATCACCGGTGCATTGTCCTTTCGCGGCCCTGCAACAGGGCGCCGGCCGGCTGGAGGGCGCCGGCCGGCTGGATCAGTATCAGGGCTTGCTGTCAACATAGCCTCGATACGGGGGGTGGGGGAACCCGGATCATTTTTGATCCAAATTCTTTTCTGCGACGTAATCCTGTCAAACAGCCCACCGGAGCCAGAATGTCATTTGATGCCCACCCTATCCGCCCGCAGCGCATTGCCGTCATCGGCGGCGGCATTTCCGGGCTTGCTGCTGCATATATGCTGGCGCCGCACCATGCCGTGACCCTGTTCGAGGCCGCGCCCAACGTGGGAGGGCACGCGCGCACTGTGATGGCCGGACGAAACGGTGATCAGCCGGTCGATACCGGGTTCATCGTTTTCAACTATGCCAATTACCCACATCTGACACGGATGTTTCAAGATCTCGATGTGCCGGTGGCGAAAAGCGACATGAGCTTTGGCGCCTCGATCAATGACGGACAGATTGAATATGGCCTGCGTGACCTGCGGGCTTTGACGGCGCAGCGGCGCAACCTGCTGCGGCCGGGGTTTGCCCGGATGGTGCGCGACATCCTGCGCTTTAATAGCAATGCCGAAACCCTGGCCAAAGACGACACCGCCACCATCGGTGAGTTGATGAATGATCTGAAGCTGGGCGATTGGTTTCAACGCTTTTACCTGATGCCATTGTGCGGCGCGATCTGGTCGACCCCGCCGGCCGAAATCCGCACCTTTCCGGCCCGCGCGCTGGTGCAGTTCTTTCGCAACCACGCCTTGCTCAGCCCTTCCGGACAGCATCAATGGTGGACGGTCGATGGCGGCAGCATCGAATATGTGCGCCCGCTTGAGCGTTACTTGCGCGGGCGCGGTGTGGCGATCCGCACCGCCACCCCGGTGCAAAGCGTCACCCGCGACGGTCAGACCAGCCGGGTGAACAGCACTGCAGGCCCGCACGAGCCGTTTGACCAGGTGATTTTCGCCTGCCATTCCGATCAGGCGTTGCGCCTGCTGGACCGGCCCACCCCACAGGAACGCGCCGCCCTGTCGGCCGTCCGGTTTCAGGACAACCAGATGATCCTGCACCGAGACACAAGCCAGATGCCGCGGCGCCGGGCGGTCTGGTCAAGCTGGGTCTACAAGGCCGACACCACCCGCCCCGAGCCCGCCATCGGCGTGACCTACTGGATGAACCGGTTGCAGAATATCCCCGAGCAGGATCCGCTGTTTGTGTCGCTCAACCCGTCGCGCGAGGTGCCCGAACACCTGATCTATGATCAGAAGATGTTTCGCCACCCGGTGTTCGACGCCCCGGCGCTGGCGGCGCAAAGACAGTTGAACGGGATGCAGGGCCACAACAACACCTGGTTCGCCGGAGCCTACACCCGACACGGATTCCACGAAGACGGTTTTGCCAGCGCCGCCCGCATCGCCCGGCTGATGGACCGGCAGATCGCATGACACATGCCCCGGACCATATCGTATGTGTGACCACACACACACGGCGCGGCGAGATCCGCCACCGGTTTAGCTATGGTGTCGACTACGTGCTGATCGACCCCGATGCGACGGTGGCGCGTCCCCTTCTGTTCTCGCGCAACCGCTTCAATCTGGCGTCGGTTCATGATCGCGACCACGGCGGCCCGATGAAAGCCGGGCGCGGGGCGGGTTGGGCGCGCGAGGTGCTGGCCACACACGGGCTTGCTGATCATGCTCTGGTCCTGCGGCTGCTCACCCAGCCGCGTTTCCTTGGCTATGACTTCAACCCGGTCAGCTTCTGGCTGGCGATGAAGTGCGGCGCGCTGATCGCGGTGATTGCCGAGGTCTCGACCCCCTTTGGCGACCGCCATTCCTATCTGTGCCACCAGCCCGATTTCGCGCCAATCACCAGAGACAGCCGGATCACCGCCCCCAAATCCCTGCATGTGTCACCGTTTCAAGAGGTCAAGGGCAGCTACGCATTCAGCTTTGACATCCGCCCCGACAGGATTGCCATCCGGATCGTGCACCGCAACGACGATGAAGGCGTTGTCGCGTCCCTGTCGGGCCCACGTGTGCCGCTGACCAATGCCGGGCTTCTGCGCGCCAGCCTGCGCCGACCGCTGGGGGCGCTGCGTACCATCATCCTGATTTACTGGCAGGCCCTGCGCCTGAAACTGAAGGGGGCGACATACCGCACCCGCCCGACGCCGCCCAACACCGAGGTGACCTGATGCTGTTCCTGACAAAACGCGTGAAACACGACTTTCTCGACACTTGCGGCCAAATCCGCACCGGCAGCCTGCGCCTGCGCACACCCGAGGGCGAGGTTTACGATTTCGGTCAGGGCAGCCCGGCCGCCGAGATGCAGATTCATGACTGGTCGGTGGTCTCGGCCATCGCCGCGCGCGGCGATATCGGGCTGGGCGAAACCTATGTAGCGGGCCTTTGGGAGACGCCCTCGATCGCGGATCTGACCGAGGTCGCGCTGCGAAACCTCGATGAGTTTCGCGGCTATGCCTATGCTGGGTTCTGGAACACCCTGAAATTCCGGGTGGTAAACCGGCTGATGCGGGCCAATTCCACCCGGGGTGCCGCGCGCAACATCCGCGCCCATTACGATGTGGGCAACGAATTCTATCAGCTGTGGCTGGACGAAAGCATGACCTATTCCTCGGCCATGTTCGCCCCCGGCGACGACGATCTGAACCGTGCGCAGAACCGCAAATACGACCGGATACTGCAGCGGCTTGGGTCCGGCGACCGGGTGCTTGAAATCGGCTGCGGCTGGGGCGGGTTTGCCGAACGGGCGGCGGACACCGGGCGCGACGTCACCGGGTTGACCATCTCGCCCAGCCAGAAGGGATACGCCGATGCACGCCTTGACGGACGCGCCGAAATTCGCCTGCAGGATTACCGCAAAAGCAGCGGGAAATTTGACAGCATCGTGTCGATTGAAATGATCGAGGCCGTCGGGCAGGACTATTGGCCAACCTATTTCGCCACGCTGAAATCGCGGCTGGCCGAGAATGGGCGCGCGATGATCCAGGCGATCACGGTTTCGGATACCTATTTCAAGACCTACAAGCGCAGCTCCGACTATATCCGCCACTATACCTTTCCCGGTGGCATGTTGCTGTCCAATGCCGTGATTGCCGATCAGGCGCGGCGGGCGGGGCTGGTGGTCAAGGACAGCCATCCCTTTGGCGCCGATTACGGCCGCACCTGCACTAGGTGGAGCGAACGGCTCGACCAGCAATCGGGCCGGACCCGGCGGCTGGGCCATGACGAGGGCTTTTTGCGCAACTGGCGATTTTACCTCGGCATCTGTGCGGCCTCCTTTGCCGTGGGGCAGACCGATGTGGTTCAGGTGGAACTGGCCCATGCCTGAGGCCGAAACCATCTGGATCATTGGCGCAAGCGACGGCATCGGTGCGGCGCTGGCGCGCGCATGGGCGGCACGCGGGGCGCGGCTGATCCTATCGGCACGCTCGGCCGGGCGGCTGGAGGAGTTGGCCGCAAGTCTTGGCCCCGCCCATATGGTTCTGCCGCTGGATGTGAGCGATCGCGCAAGCCTTGATGCCGCCGCCGAAAGGATCGCGCCTGTCGGGCCACTGGATCGCGTGGTGCATCTGGCGGCAATGTATGATCCGGGCAAGATCGCCGAATTGGACCCCGAGATCGCGGCGCAAATCATCTCGGTCAACCTGACCGGCAGTTTTCATGTCGCGCAGGTCGCCCCGCTCTTGCTGCGCGGTGGCGGCCAGTTGGCCCTGTGCGGTTCGGTTGCCGGCTATATCGGCTTGCCCCAGGGCCAGATCTATTCCGCGACCAAGGCCGGTGTGATAAATCTCGCGCAATCGCTGCGCGCCGAAATGGCCGGCCGCTATGACGTGCGACTGATTTCCCCTGGCTTTGTCGATACCCGCCTGACGCAGCGCAATGATTTCACCATGCCCGCAATGGTGGCACCGCAAACTGCTGCGCGCGCCATCATCAAGGGTCTCGGCAAGCGGCGTTTCGAGGTGCATTTCCCCCGCCGTCTGACCTATGCGCTGAAACTGCTGAGCGTGTTGCCCTATTGGGCGGCCCTGCCGCTGACAGGCCGACTGACCCGATGACCGAACAATTGAAAGGACGCGCCATGCGCTTGAAAGCCGGTGCCACCCTGGTGTTGATCGCCACCTTGGGGTTTGTGCTGTCACCGCTGCTGACAAGCGGCTTCAACGGCTTCACACCCGGCCAGTTTCCGGTTCCGCAAGTGAACCCGCCGGTGCAGCCCGAAGGCTATGCCTTTTCGATCTGGGGAGTGATCTATCTTTGGCTGATCATCAGCGCCGGATTTGGCCTGTGGCAAGCGGCAGAGGATCCGGACTGGCAGGCGGCGCGCCTGCCGCTGGCGATCAGCCTGATCATCGGGTGTTTCTGGATCAAGGCGGCCAATGAGGCGCCCGTTCTGGCCACCGTGATGATCGTGGCGATGGCGGCGGCGGCAACTGCCGCGATGCTGCGCGCAGGGAACACTCAGCCATGGTTGCAGGCCCGGCCAATCGCGCTTTATGCAGGCTGGCTGACGGCGGCGACAGGCGTGGCAATCGGCGTCATTCTTGGCGGCTATGCGATCTTGTCGGCACAAGCCGCAGCACTTGGCTGCCTTGTCGCTGTGCTGGTGGTCGCGCTGGTCGTGCAATCTGCCCGACCGCGCGAATGGGGTTATCCTTTGGCCATCATCTGGGCGCTTGTTGCCGTCATAGTTGCAAACCTTCCCGCCGCGAATATCCCGGTGATCGCGCTGGCCGCCCTCGGCATCGCCGCGCTGACCCTGCGCGCCGCTCAATCCCTTGTGAAAGGTGCAGACCGATGAAAATTCTGGTTCTCTACTTCTCGACTGCGGTGATCTTTTTTACCGCCGATGCCATCGGTCTGCGGTTGCTGATCAAACCGGTGTTCGAACGCCACGTCGCCCATCTTCTTGCCGATCCGCTCCGCGTCGTCCCTGCAGCATTGTTCTACCTGGGGTATGTTGCCGGGGTTCTGTGGTTCGTGTCCGTCCCAGCCCTGCGCGCCGGGGAGCCAATTGCCGCGCTGTTCGGCGGGGTGCTTTTGGGGCTCTTGGCCTACGGCACGTACGAATTCACCAACTACGCCACGCTGCGCGATTGGTCGATCCAGCAGGTTGCCGTCGACACGATATGGGGTGGGGTATTGACCGGCTTCTCCGCTTGGGCGGGTGTGATGATCGCCCGGGCAATGGGTTAGCGCATGGCGCGGCAAGTTGAATATCTGCTGGGGTGACCGCGTTGTGCTGCGCAAGAGCGGGGCCAATCCGGCAGATGACTGTCCAATTCCAATCCAACGCAACACGCGCCCGGGTTAAGATCAGGATCAGCGAAAAAGGGTCGCCGAAAGCGACCGGCACAGTCCGTTCGCCACCCCTGATCCACCCGCACTATGCGCGGTACAGCCGCACCGCTGCCACAGCCAGCTCCGCCAAAAATTCCCGCCCAACTGCAAGGATGCCGACCCGTCGCAGCTTTGCGGGATCGAAACTGGTATCGGTTCTGTGCGGCTCAACCGCCTGGAACGGCAGCTGAAGTCTCTGCCATTGCCTGGTCGTGAGGAACTCTGTTCGGAAGGACTGCCAGGGACGGATCAACTGGTCAGTGCGCAGGCGAAGTTCGTAGCGCTCGCCATTGCCACAGATGTCCATCTCCATGCCATCCCAATGGCTTGCATCAAACCTGCCGCCGTCGGGGCGCAGATCAAAAGCGATCTGGATGAACCCGCCATTATTATCCAGCGACACATCCCCGCGCAAAACAGTGGCATTGCGCCCCTGGATCGTTTCCCGCGACATGCCGCCGTTCGACTTGCCGCCCATGACATCGTCGGCCACGAATCTCCAATTTGGTTGAAGTTCCAACTTACCAGCCCTTCCCTCGATGCAGTCGTATCGCCGGATCAGTTCTTCTTCGCTTGTTACCAGGCCACCTCCGCCCCGCGCCAGTCGAAGAATTTGCCGCTCTGGGATGGCGACAGTCCTTCAATTACCCAAAGCAGGTTTGAAGCCGCCTGGGCCGCCGAAACACGCGGATGGCCTGCATATTTTTCTGTGAAACGGGTCGCGACAGTGCCGGGATGCAGTGTCACACATATCGCTTGTTTATGGCTGCGAGCCACTTCGATCGCTGCCGTGTGGATCAGTTGATTTAACGCAGCTTTTGACGCCCGGTAGGAATACCAACCGCCCAGCCGATTGACACCGATTGATCCAACCCGCGCCGACAAGGCTGCGAATACCGAACGCCTGTCACGAGGCATATATTGCAGGGCATGCTTCAACACCAACGCCGGTCCAATGGCATTAAGCGCGAATTGCGACGCCAGTGCGCCAGGATCAAGCGCCTTTATCTGCTTTTCAGGACCAAACGCGCCGATCTCCAAAGCGCCCGTTGCAACTATGATCGTCTCAAATGGACCGGTCACGCGCCCCAAGGCGTCGATGATGCAGGCCTCGTCGGTGATGTCGAATTGGTCAGAGCCGCGTGACAGCGTACTGACGTGGTGCCCCCGATGCCGGAGTTCCTGCACCAACGCATGGCCAATTCCGCCAGACGCCCCAACCACCAGTGCCCGTTTCATTGTCCGGCCCCATGTGGCGGTGAGATTTCCATGAGCTTCTGTTGTCGGGTTGGCCGGGGCACCGCGGATGCCACCCCGGCCGCCCAGTTTTACATTCCGGGCATGATCACGGCGTCAATGACGTGAATAACCCCGTTGGACGCCTCGATGTCAGCCGAAATCACATTGGCGTTGTCGACTTTCACGCCGCCTTCCGTCATGATCGTCACATCGCCACCCTGAACCGTGGCAGCCTTCATGCCATTGCTCAGGTCAGTGGACATCACCTTGCCCGGGACAACGTGATAAGTCAGGATCGCGGTCAGCTTGTCCTTGTTTTCGGGCTTCAGCAAGGCTTCGACCGTCCCCGCCGGCAATGCTGCGAAAGCGTCATCCGTGGGCGCAAAGACCGTGAAGGGGCCTTCGCCTTTGAGCGTGTCAACAAGCCCGGCCGCCTGAACCGCTGCCACAAGCGTGCCGAAGGAACCGGCAGCAACTGCCGTATCAACAATGTCTTTTTCTGCGGCAAAGGCCGGGAATGCGAAAGTGGTAGATGCGGCAAGCGCCAAGAAAGTACTGCGGATCATTTTGATCTCCCGTTAGATTATCTCCGATGCCTTCGCTGGCAACGTGAATATTACGAACGCCCCCCGGGATCAGATCACTCACGTTTGCGTGACTGATGCGCACCGAAACCGCCCGGGAAATTCGTTCCAAATGACAGAATGGGTCTGGTCGCAAAACAGCCGTAGGTGTTCAGTCCGGGCATCTGGTGGATCGGGTTCAGGATGAATCTGTCGGGCTCTGATGTCCAGATCTTGCAGATGTATTCGTAAGGCGTGAGACCACCGAGGGTCTTGAGCCTTCGAGCGAAGTTGTAGGCCGCCATGAAGTCGGCGAGGTGCGTTCGCAGCTGAGCGAAATGCTGGTCGCTGGATTGCCGCGTTCCGCGCCATCGCCCCACAGGTGGGCCGTGCCGCGCCACTGCTTCGAAGGTCCCTAGGCCTGACCAAACGTTCCAGTTTCGAGGACGCGATGGAAGCGGGCGAACGGTTCGTTGCCGAGTTCGCTCTGGGCGATGTTCCCGCCGCCCGGCTTGCAGAGGCTATGGAGCGCGAGCTTGGCATTCTCGTGCTGATGGTCGACGCTTTCGAGGGAATCTCAGGTGCGGCTTGTAGGCTGCCGGAACTCGACGTCGTTCTGATCAACCGGAAAGAGGTCGTCGGCCGCCGACACTTTGACCTGGCGCACGAGCTGTTCCACATCCTCACGTGGGATGCGATGCCCCCTGAACATTCCGAGGAAGCGAAGGAAACCGGCGGAAACCGCGTCGAGCAACTGGCAAATAATTTTGCGTCAGCCGTTCTCATGCCGCAGGCCACCCTCGGCAGGTTTGGCGACTGGGCGGGCCTCGAGGACGACGAACTGATCTCAAAATTGAACGCTGCTGCGGAAGAGCTTCAAGTGACCGGATCTGCTCTGAAATGGCGCCTCGTGGCGCTCGGCGAACTTAAGCCCGCCCGTGCCCGGTCGCTGAACGATGCGGCGCTCCGAAACAATGGCCGTGATGTAGGAGATGCGGAAGTACCAGTTCTGTTTTCCAAGCCGTTCATGGAGGTCATCGGTCTCGCTGTTGACGAAGGGCGGGTTTCGACGCGCCGCGCCGCAGGACTGCTCGATCAAACGGTCGAGGATCTCACCGATCTATTCGTCGCCCATGGGGTCGTACCCCCAGCAGAGCTGTGAGATCATCATGGCGAAGCACCCGGGTCCTGTCCTCGTCGATACGAACGTCATTCTCGAGTCCTTCCGGATCGGGGGGTGGCGGGCGTTCTCTGGCGGGTACCCGGTTGAAACCGTGGAAGATTGTGTGACGGAGACTCAAACGGGTTTTCAGCGTCGGCGACCCGAACAGCTGATCGATCCATCGGAACTCCGCGCCTCAATGGTTTGCGTGCACGGCGTAACTGATCGCGACCGTGATCGCCTGAAAGTGTGTTCGAACGACCCTGTTTGCGCTGACCACGAGCCCGACGGACGGAGTGGCGACCGCGCTACCCACGGCGCGGCCTGTCACGGATGCCTCCTGATCGCTGAAACCAGCTGTGAGATGCGAAATCTCTTCCTCGACCGCAGTCTTCTAGTTCCGACGATGGGTGCGCATGGGTCGAGTTTCTTTGGTTGAAGTGATTGTTGTGCTTTCATAATCTAAAGCAGGTGCAGATGAGACTGAACATCACTGGCATGCACTAGCCTGGGCGCGCATGACGCTGTAGTCGGCGAGCAACTCGGCGATGGCCGAACCATCCGGCAATGAGGTCAGTTCCTCGGCCGCGCGCGCCTGAGCCTCGCGGCTGTACTGGACCACTGGCGGGCAAACGATGGCGATGGGCGGATTAGAACCGACCGTCGCGCATCCGCTCAGCAAGCTCGTTGCGATCGCGAGGGCGGCGAGCTGCCGCTTCCAGCATATGGCGTTGGACATCATTGGCCTTCTCCGTTGTCTCAAGGCGTTCGGCGAGACGTCCCGCTCGCTCGCCAGACCGCCGAAGCGAAAGCAGGAACAGGAGCACGGCGAGGACGATCACGCCGTAGCGCAGAGCGGTCCGCATCCATGGGCTCATGGCGGGCCCGGTGAGGAGCCCGCCGATCATCGCCGCCCCCGCTTCCAGTCGTCGAGGCGAGCGTAGATCGTGACCGCGATGCCGCCGAGCGCAACGGCGATGAACACCCAGCGGAGCGTGTCGAGATACGGTACCAGCGGCAAGATGGCGGTCTGGGTTTCGGCCAGGACGCTCTGCGCCACCTCGACGCCTGCCGCGCCCAGTGTCGCAACTCCGGCCGCGCCGCCGCCTTTCATGGTGCGGCTATCAGCCAGCACTTCGCGCGCGGGAGGCGTCTCGGTTGCAAATGCAGTCGCCCGGACCGGGAACCGCTCACCCCACTGCCGCGCGGGCCCGAGATCGACATGGATGAACCCCGAGCGCGGGTAGAAACCGAAGCCGAGGAACCCGATCTCCCGTGCCGCCGCCTCGAAGGCCGCCGGGTCGTGGTTCGCCATGGCGATGTCGAAGGCGGTGCCGTCCAGATGCTTCGACCGCGTGGCGCCGCCGACGGCACGATTGTGCTCGGGGCTGCGGTAGGCAGAGCGGACGATCAGCGGCTTGCCCAGCCGGTCGCGCAGCGCCTGCAGCCTGTCGAGCGCCGGTTCGTTGACCAGCAGTTTGCCAGTGCCCCGGCAGGCGATCTCGGCGGGGGAGAAGTTGGGCCAGCGCCAGCCGCTCTCGGGCACATCGCGCCAGTGGTCGTAGAAGGTCGTGCTCATGAGGGTCCTCCAGAAATGACAAACCCGCCTCAAGGGCGGGTCATTGCGGGCCGATGAATGAGGGATAGGTGCGGCTAAGGGCCGCCGCCGAAGATCTTCAGCTTGATGGCGATACCCGCGAGCAGCGCCAGCATGACGCCGGTGGTGATCATGCGGACGGCGGTCTGCATGGCGGTGCGGCGCACCAGCCGGATGCAGTCCACCAGGGAGCGTAGATCGCGGATGTCGAGTGCGGCCTCGTCGCCGTCGAGGCCGACATCGGCGAGCGCGCGCTTCGCACCTTCCTCCGCCGCCCGCGTCAGGATCGCCTCGAACTCGGCGTCGGGCATGCGCACGAAGCCCTCGGATCGGGGTGGGTTCATCGGATCCTCCTTCCGCCGCTCAGCCGACCTTGCAGCCCCAGAAGGACGTGTGGTCGGCGGCGAAGTAGCCGTCCGCGACCCGGAAATACCCCTGCAGCTCGACGGTATCGCCTGCGGTGAGCGGGACCATGGTCTGCAGCCAGATCGCGGTGGCGAGCGAGACGTGGGTGGCGGAGATTTCGCCGAGGGAGCCGCGGATTTCCGTCGTGCCGTTCAGGACCAGCCGCCCGCGCATGCGCGCCGTGGCGCTGGCGTTGATCTTGTAGAGCAGCGTCGCGCCGAAGAGGTAGGTCCCGTCCACGGGGGCGACGAAGTGGTTGTTCGCGGCGTCGAAGGCGCCCTGGTTGTTGTAGTCGGTGTTGTTCAGGCCGATCTTGGTCCAGGTCCCGACGCCGACATAGTTGTCGTAGTTCGTCCAGGCCTTGAAGCGGGGCAACCGGGGCTGGTCCACAATGCCGGTGGCGTTGTCGACGCTGAGCCCGTCGAAGAAGGTGCTGCCGTCGGCCGAGACCGCGAGGCGGAACCTGGTGGCCGTGCTCAGCACCCGCTGCGCCGCTCGGCCTCCTCGGGCGGCACGGCCATGGGGAAGGATTCGGACGCGATCCGCGTCGTGTCCACCGTGATGCGCCGGGCTTCGACGAGGGCCGCGTCGTAATCCTCGTCAGCCCGCGCGACCTGCCACTTCAGCGCCTGTGGGAGTTCGGTCTCCTGGCCGAACGCCATGTCAGCCGACAGCTGCGGCTCGCCTATCTCGCGCCGGGAGTCCTCAAGCGACTGGTCTACAAACGCGAAGTGCCCGCCGTGACCCTGTTGAAACTGACCGATGTCGCGGCCCTGCCATGGCACGAACAGCCGGAGCGGGTGTTCGACTGAGCCTCAGTGAAAGCTCGCCTGAAACGTCGTCGCAGTCAGCGAGACATGCGCGTCCAGTGGCGGGTGCAGCTCGAACGCCTTCGGCTCGCGCGAGAAATTCCACAGCCGGAACAGCCGCCATTCCGACCGGCGCTCCTCGGCCACGGCCAGTTCGTTGCGGGTGATGTGGAAGGGCGTGCGCTCCCATCCGTTCGTCGTCTTGACCTCGATCAGCCGCGGGAGACCGTCCGGGGCGAAGCTCGCGATGTCGTAGCCCGCCCCGTCGCCATCCTCCTCCGACACCCAGCGCACCTTGCGCGCCAGATCGTCCCGTCCTGCCGTCCGCAATGCCGCCCGTTCATGCGCCAGCACACGTTCCTCGCCCGCGCGGCCGAGAGCCCGGTTGCGCTCGTCCCGGCCCGCCACGTCGAACTTGAGGGCGATGTGCAGCATCTGGTCCAGTTCCTGCGGAGGCGGTTGGTTCGACAGCGTCGGCGGCGGCCCGATCCAGATCTGCGCCGCTTCGCCTAGGCCAGCGGAGGGTTGCAGCCCAGGTTGGCGCCCGAGCCAGGCCGAGTTCAGCGCCAGCCACCGCGCCACGGCATCCACCAATGTCATCTGGAAGTTGAACGCGGGCTTGTAGCCGGGGATCCAGTCCTCGCCGAGCCCCTTCAGCACCGCGCTGATGTTCTGGTGCTTGAACTCGACGGACCCCTCGGACCGGTCGTTCAGCAGCGGCAGCAGCGCGCGGCGATGCTCGGCCTTGCTGTAGCGGCGCGCAGAGATGTCGTCGGCCAGCATCGCGAAGTAATCCGCGACGATCAGGTCATTCTCTTCATCCGTCCAAGGCCCGTTCGACATTGCGCCAGGCTATGGGCACGAAGTGTGTTTGTCATCAGAGCCGTCCGGCAGGGTTTTCGCTTCTGTCGCTGGCGCACGCGCCGGTGCGACGGCCTCGTGATCGGCCGCCACGGAGCCGTCCTTCTGGCCGCCCTGCGCCTTCGTGTCGGTCTTCGTCACCGGATTATCTCGCGAACGGGGCGAACCCCTGAACGCGGCAACCCATTGGAAATACGAGGGTGTCTTACGCCGTCCCGTGACCGTCGAGGGGCGCTCAAAGAGAGACACAGGCCATTCGGAGACCCATTCTCCGTCAACCGCTCAGTCCCTGCAGGGCGGATGACCTTGCCAACGCCCTTTGAAACAAAAAGAAAAAAGGCCCCAATCGGGACCCTTGGACGGATTCTGTATCTGAAAGTGGCGGAGGGAATGGGCCTGATATCCAACCTTCTCTTGTGGATGCCGCTCAAATTTGCAAGGCGGAACAATCAGCGGCTTCTGAGAACCGAAAGTTGCTTTCCTTCACGCGCGTTGCCCGCTAGAGGAAGCCAAGTTCGGCGATGGAGGCATTTTATGGTGGGCGAGACGGGCACGGTTCCCCGCGCCGAACAGGCAGACCCCGCTGCCTCGGGAGTCACGGCGCAGGCGGACACAATCGTATCCGATAATGTGGTACTTGCGCACTCTCCAGATTCGGGCACGGATCAGCGCAAAAGCAACCCCGCAAGGAAGGCCGGCCTTCTTCTGGCTTTGATGGCTGTGTTGCTGGTTGGCTGGTACGCCGTGTCAGACCGTCTTGCACCGTTTTCGGCGCGTGGGACAGTTTCGGCCTATGTGGCGCAGATCGCGCCGCGGGTGGCGGGCCAGGTGACTGAGGTCTTTGTCGAGGACAACACCATCGTGGATGCCGGGATGCCGCTGTTCCAACTGGACAAGCGCACCTTCGAGTTGGCCGTCCGACAGGGCGAGGCGGCACTTGCCCAAGCTGTGCAGGCGACCGATGCCTCGGCGGTGGCGATCGCGTCGTCGCAAGCGCGGGTATCGAAGGCGCGGGCAAATCTGGAGAACGCGCAGACCGCCGCGAGCCGCGCCCGCAGCCTAGTCGAACGCGGTGTGGTATCGCAAGCGTCGCTTGACGATACCGAGTCGGTCTTGCGGGTCGCCATCGCCGAAGAAGAGGCGGCCCAAGCCGATCTGCAAAGCGCGCTGTTGCAGCTTGGACCGGATGGCGGGGCGTCCAATCCTCAGGTTCTGTCTGCGCAACTGCAGCTGGAGCAGGCACACCTGAATCTGCTGTATTCCACCGTGGTTGCACCGACCCGAGGCGTGGTGACCAATCTGCAACTGGCCATCGGGCAATATGCGGCGGCGGGCAGCCCGGTGATGACCTTCCTAGATGCGCGCGGCGGCTGGATCACCGTCGATCTGCGCGAAAACCAGATCGGCAATGTGGAGCCCGGCGATGCAGTCGACTTGCTCTTTGACGCGATGCCGGGGCAGATTTTCACTGGCCGGGTTCACAGTATCGCTTGGGGGATTGACCCCGGGCGGACCTCGGCTCGGGGATTGATGCAAAATGCGCCGGAAAACAAGTGGTTCGAGCCGGCCCGCCGAATGCCGGTGCATATCGAGTTGGACGGAGGCATGGAAACCTGGCCGCTGAAGGTCAAGGCGGGAGCCAAGGTCAGTGCCGTGGTTTACGCTGGCGGCACTGGCACACCGATCGCTCGGGTGGCGGGGGCGATCTTGCGCCTGCAATCTTGGCTGACATACCTTTATTGAGCATCGCCGATGTATGTAGCACCCCGCCCGCACCCCGACGACGATCCGCTGTTCGCGTTGCGACTTGCTTCGGGCGCGGTGCTGGGCTTTGTGCTGGCGGTGCTGTTTCAGTCGCAGATGCCGATGTTGCCGCCGGCGCTGATCGTCGGGCTGATGGCCGGGATGCGCAAGTCTTTTGACGTCAAGAAAGCGGTCGGCGGTCCCGTGGCGATGATCGCGATGGTCCTGGTGATCTCGATGCTGATAGACTTTACTAGGCCGATGCCCTTGGTTCTGATCTTGTTGGTTTGGGCCTTGTGCGTGCTGTCCTATTACCTGATCATGGCGACGGGGAACGGCATCGGCATGCTGGTGGCCATTGTCACCGTGCTGATGTCGGTGATGCGCATGTCCTCGGCCGCGGCGATGAATGTGCTGCGCGACGGCTTCATCGAGGGCAGCCTTTGCGCGCTTGCCGCGATCCCGATCCTCTATCTGGTCTATCCGCCGCGAACGACGGAAATGGCGGTCGAGGTGACACAGCCCGCAAAGGAGAGTCACCACGTGATGCGAGCTGTGATCCGGGGCACCGTGCTCTTGATCATGGCGTTCTGGCTGTATTCGGTTCTGGGCAGTAGCAACCTGATGCTGGCGGTGGCGGCGGTCTTTGTTCTGGTTTTTCCTACCGCCCATCAGCAATTCGCCGAGGCGCGAGAGCGGACAATCTCAACCATTCTTGCGGCCGTTATCAGTGGAGTGATCCTGACGATCTTCGGCCTTGTGGCACACTTTCACATTCTTCTGGTGCTGATCAGCCTTGCTGGCCTGTGGCTTGGGTCGCAGATGATGTCCGGAAGTTACCCGCCGATGGTCTATCAATTCGCCTTTTCGGGGGTGATCTCGATGGTGGCGGGGGCGCTGACCACACAAGAACCCGTAGGAGCCATGACCCTGCGGATTTCCCTCACGCTGGTGGGCGCCGTGGGCGCGGCCTTCATGACCGCATTTCTTGAAAAGATCCTGATACCGCCTGACGCCGCTCCGGCGTCAGGGATGACGTCTGAGCGGATTGATCCCGAATCGGAAGCCTCTCTGGCAGCGCGTGACGGGACGGCCGCATGACGTCAGCGCTCACGCTATTCTGCGGAAGCATACCGGCAAGGCGAGAACGGATGACTTGAGGAAGACCCGGAACCGACGCCGCGCCAGGAAGAACAGTCCGGTTCCGATCACCAGCAGCGCCAGCAACTGCGGCCAGACCACCGACAGGCCCGCACCCCGGAACAAGATGGCCTGCGACAGGATCACGTAATGGGTGTTCGGGGCGATCAGCATGATGTTCTGGATGACGTCCGGCATGCTCTCACGCGGCGTCATGCCGCCCGACAACACCTGCAGCGGCCGCAAGATCAGCATCAGCAGCAGCCCGAACTGCGGTATAGACCCGGCCATGGTGGCCAGCGATGGCGCCGAATTCCGTTCGCCGCCCGGTGCGCATCACCAAGACCTTCGCCGTGCCGCTGCGCAGCACCCGGCGCACCGTCTTCCGCGAGATCTTCAGCTCACGGCAGATCTCCTTGATCGCCTTCTTCTGGACGAAATAAGCGCGCCGGATCTTGGCGATCGTCTCCACAACCAGCATCCCAATCTGGGCTCCCGATCGTCCCTCGGGAGCACTGTGCAACCACTCGAAAAGGGGGCCCCTTTTGGAAGCCGATCACCCCGTAAGCGGGGTCCTTTCCACGCTGATCAACACGCTTTGGAGCCCCACGTGGTCCGGGCGTCCAATTCAAAGGGTCTGACGATGAGCGAGGCAGTCCGCCCCGAAAGCACCACAAACGATCGGTGCCGTGTCATCGCTGAACCCCGTGCAACTGATCCCGGTGGTCGACGTCAAGAACAGAAAGGCACCTCGGACGATGCGTCGCCTTCGCGATGGCCTTCGACACAGCCGTCGGAAAACAGCAGTGTGCAGTCTCTGCCCCCCGGTGCCAGTCTCGTGGTTGCCATTCTGCCATGGAGCACACGACAAGAGGGTGATGAAACTTGGCCGGGTCATCTTGTATCGCGGCCTGCAACGCTGATAACTCGAACCAATGCCCACCACAGCCCAGTCATCCCATGCCTCACCGGCGAAAGCGCGCATCCTCGAGGCGTCGATGCTGTTGTTTGCGCGGAGACCGCTTTCAGAAACGAGTTTGCGCGACGTTGCGGCGGAGGCGCAGGTCGATGTGGCCTATGTCCACCGCGCCTTCGGTTCCAAGGCCGAGATATTCCGGCAGGCGCTGAATGCCGTTGCGCCCCTGGACGAGATCTTCGCGCATCCTGCGGATCCTGACAGCGTGATCGAGCGCCTTGCCGAGCGGACCTTCCTGCGGGATCCGCTGCGGGTGGAGGACGTCGAGCCGCTTCATCTGATCATCCGGTCCTGCGTTTGCAGCGAAGCCCGCAGCATATTGGACGGGTTCATCGAGGCATCCCTCGCCCGCCCTCTTGCCGACAGCTTCGGGCATGAGGATCTTGGCCGCGCCATGTTTGCGGTAAGCATTCTCAGCGGGTTCGCCACCATGCGTCTGGTGGTTGGAAACAGCACCTTGCGGTCCATGCCCAGAGACACGCTGAAAACCATGCTGACGAAGGCGCTGCACGAGGCCATGTCAGCCTGAGCGCAACTCTGCTGCGCAGATCGGGGCAGGCTGACAGGACAGTTCAACGCCTGCGTCCGGGAGCCTGTGTCTGCGGCAAGACAGTTGCGGAATTCAGGCGCGGATGATTTAGTCATCATGTGTTGACAAGTGGCATGTTTACGGCGCATTCAACCATGCGGCCCTATGCCCCTTGTGATCACGGTTCGCCATGACAAAATCCTGGACAAGAAAGTACATTCCCTTGATCGCAGTCGCTGCCGCGGCGCTTGGGTATCTTGGCTGGTCACAGATCCAGCCCGCCGGGCTGCCCGCCGGGATTGCCGCCAGCAATGGCCGGATCGAAGCGACCGAGATCGATGTGTCCGCGCTGACCGGCGGCCGGATCGCGGAAATAACCGCCGCCGAGGGAGATTTCGTCAAGGCCGGCGATGTGCTTGTGCAGATGGATGTGGTTCAGTTGAACGCCCAGAAGCGTCAGGCCGAGGCGCAGTTGCGCCGCGCGCGGATCGGGGTCGACACGGCGGGCGCATTGGTCGCCCAGGCCGAGGCGCAGGAGCGCGCCGCGCAGGCGGCGGTGGATCAGGCCGTGTCGGTGGCAGAGGCCGCTGCCCAGCGGCTCTCCCGGTCCGAGCAGCTTGTCAGGACCAATGCCGTTTCGCGGCAGGTTCTGGATGATGACCGTGCAAGCGAACGTCAGGCCAGGGCCGGTGTCGCCGCTGCAGAAGCCTCGGACGCGGCCGCAATGGCAGGGATAAGCTCGGCCAAGGCGCAGGTTGTCGATGCCCATGCAGCGGTCGAGGCCGCTGAAGCCTCCATCGACGCGATCCAGGCCTCGATCAACGATGCCACGCTGAAGGCGCCGCGGGATGGCCGCATCCAGTACCGGATCGCGCAGGAGGGCGAGATCGTCGCGTCAGGTGGACGGATCCTGAACCTCGTCGATCTGACGGATGTCTATATGACCATCTTCCTGCCCACGTCGCAGGCCGGTCTTGTGCAGGCAGGGGCAGAGGTGCGGCTGGTGATGGATGCCGCCCCTGACCATGTCATTCCCGCGACCGTCTCGTATGTCGCAGACGTGGCGCAGTTCACGCCCAAGACTGTCGAGACCGCTGACGAGCGCGAGAAGCTGATGTTCCGAATCCGTGCGCGGATCGAGCCGGAACTGCTCGCCCGCCACATCGACTATGTCAAGACCGGCCTGCCCGGCATGGCCTATATCAAGCTTGATCCGGATACGGACTGGCCCGAGTTTCTCGGCAATCTTGTCAAATGAGCGCCGCCGCGTCGAGCGTGGCCCGATCGCCGGTCGTCGCCGCAGTCGCGGATCTGGTGCTTGCCTATGGCAAGACAACGGCGCTGGACCATGTGACGCTGGAGATCCCTGCTGGCCGCATGGTCGGGCTGATCGGGCCGGACGGGGTGGGGAAGTCCAGCCTGCTGGCCCTTCTGGCGGGTGCCCGTGTGATGCAGAAGGGTGACATCACTGTTCTTGGCGGCGACATGCGCGACGAAGGCCATCGCAATCGGGTCTGTCCACGCATTGCCTACATGCCGCAGGGGCTTGGCAAGAACCTTTATCCGACCCTGTCGGTCGAGGAGAACCTGGATTTCTTCGGCGCGCTTTTCGGGCATGGCAAGGCCGAGCGCGAACGGCGGATCAGGGATCTTCTGGCCGCGACCGGCATGTCGCCCTTCCGTCTGCGCCCGGCGGCAAAGCTTTCGGGGGGGATGAAGCAGAAGCTGGGCCTTTGCTGCGCGCTGATCCATGATCCGGATTTCCTGATCCTGGACGAGCCGACCACCGGCGTCGATCCGCTGTCGCGGCGGCAGTTCTGGGATCTGATCGACCGCATCCGCGAGGACCGGCCGGGCATGAGCGTCGTCACCGCCACCGCCTATATGGAGGAGGCGGCGCGGTTCGACTGGCTGGTTGCCATGAACGCGGGCCGGGTGCTGGCGACCGGGACTACGGCCGAACTGCTGGGCCGCACCGGGGCCGCCGATCTTGATGCCGCCTTCATCGCGCTGTTGCCCAAGGACAGC
This sequence comes from Rhodobacteraceae bacterium UBA6197, assembly GCA_002422085.1. GTDB lineage: Bacteria > Pseudomonadota > Alphaproteobacteria > Rhodobacterales > Rhodobacteraceae > UBA6197. The sequence goes on along the minus strand of DISZ01000016.1, from coordinate 9,269 downwards.
CGGGGCGAGGATGCTGGCGTGGTCATTCCCCCCCGCACAGGCCACGACGGTGAGATCGCCATCGAAGCCGAGGGGTTAACCCAGAGGTTCGGCGATTTCGTCGCCGTGGACAATGTCAGCTTCCGCATCCCGAAGGGCGAAATCTTCGGCTTTCTCGGATCGAACGGCTGCGGCAAGACGACGACGATGAAGATGCTGACCGGATTGCTGGAGCCGACCGAGGGGGTGGCCCGTCTGTTCGGGCATGAGGTCGATGCCCGCGACATGGCGGTCCGCCGGCGCGTGGGCTTCATGTCGCAGGCATTCTCGCTTTATTCCGAACTGACGGTGCTGCAGAACCTTGAATTGCACGCGAAGCTGTTCGCAATGGACCCCGACAGGATCCCGACCCGCATCGCCGAGATGGTCGCGCGCTTCGATCTTGGCGGTGTGACCGACGCCCTGCCAGAAGCGTTGCCCCTGGGAATACGCCAGCGCCTGTCGCTGGCCGTCGCCATGATCCACGGCCCCGAGATCCTGATCCTCGACGAGCCGACCTCGGGCGTCGATCCGGTGGCGCGAAACGGCTTCTGGCGCATTCTGGCGGAATTGTCGCGCAAGGATGGCGTGACGATCTTCGTATCGACCCACTTCATGAACGAGGCGGCATGGTGTGACCGCATTTCGCTGATGCACGCCGGCAAGGTGCTGATCAGCGATACCGCCGAAGCCATCGCCAGGTCCAAGAACTGCGCCACGCTGGAAGACGCCTTTGTCGCCTATCTGGAAGAAGCGATCGCCGAAGCCCCCGCTGCAAACGCGCCGACAACCGCACCGGAACCCGTCCCCGATCTTCCCCCGGCCGCCGCACAGGCCACGCCGCGTGACGGCACCACCGCTTTCAACCTGCGCCGCCTGCTCAGCTATTCCCGGTTGGAAAGCCTGCAACTGCGGCGCGATCCGATCCGCCTGACCATGGCCTTGGTCGGCTCGTTGCTGCTGATGGTGGTCATCGGCTTCGGCATCAACATGGATGTGGAGGATCTGAGCTTTGCCGTTCTTGACCGTGACCAGACGACCACCAGCCGCGACTATGTCCAGGATATCGCCGGGTCACGCTACTTCATCGAACTGCCGGCGCTGACCGGCTATGGCGACATGGATGCCAGAATGCGCGCGGGCGACCTGAGCCTCGCCATCGAGATCCCGCCGGGCTTTGCCGCCGATATCGCGCGGGGCCGCGATGTCGAGGTCGGCGCCTGGTTCGATGGTGCGAACCCCACCCGTGCAAATACCGTCCAGGGCTATGTCCAGGGCATCCACGCCGACTGGATCACGCGCAAGGCGCGCGAGGCTTACGGGAACGCGGCCCTTGCCGGCAGTTTCGAGCTGGTCACCCGCTATCGCTACAACCCCGATGTCAAGAGCATCGTTGCCATGGTTCCGGCGGTGATCCCGATTCTCTTGCTGATGATCCCCGCGATCCTGACCACGCTTTCGATCGCGCGCGAGAAAGAGCTTGGCTCGATCATCAATTTCCATGTCACGCCGGTCACCCGGATGGAATTCCTCATCGGCAAACAGCTTCCCTATATCGGCCTGGCGATGCTGAATTTCTTCCTGATGATGGGCATGGCGCTGTTTTTCTTCGGTGTTCCGTTCACGGGCAGCTTCATCGGCCTGACCCTTGCGGCGCTGATCTATGTGACGGCAACCACCGGGCTCGGCTTTCTTGTCTCGGTCTTCATCTCAAGCCAGGTGGCGGCGCTTTTCGCAACCGCATTGCTGACCATGATCCCCGCGGTATCCTATTCCGGGCTGATTGATCCGGTTTCGTCGCTGTCGGGCCTCGGACGGGTGATTGGAGAAATCTATCCCACCACCTGGTTCGTGACCGCCGCGCGCGGGGCCTTTTCCAAGGCCTTCGGCATCGCGGAACTGATTCAGCCCATGCTGGCCATGGGGATCGCGATCCCGGTCATCATCGGGACCGCCGCGATCTTCCTGAAGAAACAGGCGAGGTAGGGCGATGAACCTGAAAACCGTCGGGCTTCTCGGGGTCAAGGAATTGCGCGGGCTTCTGCGCGATCCGATCATGCTGGTGCTGATCCTCTATGCCTTCTCGCTCTCGATCTGGACCTCTGCCAATGCCACGCCCGAGGCACTGAACAACGCCGCGATCTCGATCGTGGACGAGGATCAGTCGCATCTGTCGTCCCGCGTCACCGCGTCCTTCTATGCGCCCCATTTCGTGCCGCCGCAGATGATCACCACGACCGTGATGGACAGCCGGATGGATGCGGGGCTGGATACTTTCGCCCTCAACATTCCGCCGGATTTCGAGCGGGACGTGCTGTCGGGCAAAAGCCCGGCAATCCAGTTGAACATCGACGCCACCCGGATGAGCCAGGCCTTCACCGGCGGTGGCTACATCCAGCAGATCGTCAGTTCCGAGGTGTCGGAATATGTCTCGGGCCACCGTGGCGAAACCGCCCTGCCGGTGGGGCTTGCCCTGCGGTCACGCTATAATCCTTCGCTGGATCCAAGCTGGTTCGGGGCGATTTCCAGCGTGATCCAGTCGATCACCATGCTGTCGCTGGTCCTGACCGGGGCGGCGCTGATCCGTGAAAAGGAGCATGGAACCGTCGAGCATCTGCTGGTCATGCCTGTGACCGCGGCAGAGATCATGCTGTCGAAGATCTGGTCGATGGGCAGTGTCGTGCTGCTTGGTTCGGCATTCGCGCTTGTGGTGGTGGTCCAGAGCATCATGGCGGTGCCCGTCGCGGGCTCGGTCATCCTGTTCCTTGCGGGCGCCTTGCTGATGGTGTTCGCAATGACGGCCCTGGGCATCTACATGGCGACAGTCGCGGGATCCATGCCGCAATTCGCGCTGCTGATGATGCTGGTGCTTCTGCCGCTTCAGGTGCTGTCGGGCGCGATCACCCCCCGAGAGTCCATGCCCGAGATCATCCAGACCATCATGCTCGCCGCGCCGAACACGCATTTCATCATCTTGTCCCAAAGTATTTTGTTTCGTGGAGCGGGGATCGAGACGGTCTGGCCGCAGTTCGTTGCGTTGGGTGCAATCGGATCGGTCCTGTTCGCTTTGGCGTTGCGGCGTTTCCGCAAGTTCCTGGGTTGAAGTGATGCGGGGCGCAATCGTTTCGATGCTGTCGATGCTGCTGCTTGTGGCCTGTTCGGCGCGGCCCGAGCCTGCCCTGCTGCTGCCCCGGATCGTGGCCGAGCCGGTGGGCGCGCGGACGGTCGCGGTTCACATCGTGACCACCCGCACGTCCGAACCGCAAAGCCCCTGGGCTTTCGGGATCAACCGCTCGGATGCGGTGCAATATGGCACCTTCGACATTTCCATACCGCCTGTGCATCAGACAGCGCAGATCGAATGGCCCCGCAGCTTTGACACGGCGGACCCGGCAACCGATTTCGTCACCCTTCGACAGCAAAGGATGGATCGTGCCGCCTTCATTTCCCGAGTCGGGCGCGGCGAGATCGGCCTGTATGTTCACGGTTTCAACACGAGCTTCCAGGAGGCGCTTTACCGGCTGGCCCAACTGGCGACGGATGCCCATCTGGATGGGACCCCGGTCCTTTTCTCATGGCCGTCCCAAGCGCATGTCGCCGCCTATCTGGCGGATCGCGACGGGGCGGATTTCTCGCGTGACGCGCTTGTCGCGCTGTTGTCGGACCTGACGGCCGGGCGCAGTCGGAACGACCCCGTGATGGTGCTGGGTCACTCCATGGGCGGACGGCTTGTAATGGAGTCGCTGCGGCAGTTGAAACTGACCGGACGCGACGACGTTCTTGATCGGCTCGAGGTCATCCTGGCTGCGCCGGACATAGATATCGACGTGTTCCGTGACCAGATCGCGGCCTTGGGCAAGCTGCGCCATCCGATCACGGTGCTGATCTCGTCCGACGATCGGGCGTTGAAGGTATCGGCGCGGCTTGCTGCCCGTCGCGCGCGGCTTGGGCAGGTGGATGTGCGCGATCCCGACGTTCAGAAACTGGCAGTTGAAGGCGGCATCCGGATCGTGGACATCACTGAGATGCCCGGTGGGAACAGCACACACAGCCGTTATGTCGATCTGATCTCTGCGCAGCAGGATATCGCGGCGCGAAACCCTTTCGAAGGATTGCGGCAGGCGGGGGCCTTCGTCTTTGACCGGGTCGGCAATACGCTCCACGGCATCGGAACCGTCCTGGCCGACTGAATTGTCGTCAAGCGATGCTGTCTTCCGGAATGGCCGATTGCGGGCGATTCCTTGCCCAGCGGTTCGCCGGTCCCATGACCCGCACCAGAAAGGCCGTGCCGTCATGGCCAGACAAACGAACGGCGCCGGGGGCACGACCTTGCATCGTGACGGTGCGAAACTCTCTGCGCATTGACACATGTCAACGACTGTTGATATGGCAGTCCAGAATCGGTCCAGATTCATTGAAGGGACGGAGCATGGCGCAGACACACCCGAAAGGCGTGGCAAAGCCGGCCCAGAAAGATGCAAGGGTTGCCCCGGGACGTCCTGCCGCGGCACCTGGCGACGAGATTCTCGGCATCGAGGCCTTTCAGGCCATGGATCGCATGCGCGAGGCGCTTGTGGGGCAGTTGACCGGAGGCATGTCGCCGGGGTCCTTGATGATGGCCCATTTCGACTGGGCCTTCCATCTGGCCTCGGCCCCTGGAAAGCGGATGGAGCTTGGCGTGAAGGCCGGGCGCAAGTGGCAGAGGCTGCTGGCATGGCTCTGGTCCTCGGCAATGGATCCGAATGCGCCGAAGGTCATCGAGCCGTTGCCCGGCGACCGCCGCTTTGCCGATCAGGCATGGGCAAGACCGCCCTTCAACTGGATGTCGCAGGCCTTTCTGCTGCAACAGCAATGGCTGCACAACGTCACCCATGAAGTCCCGGGCATGACGAGACATCATGAAAACGTGATCTCGTTCGTCGCAAAACAGATGCTGGACGTGTTCTCCCCCTCGAACAATCCGCTGACCAACCCCGAGGTGATCGCCCGGACATGGGGCACCGGAGGCATGAATTTCGTCAATGGCTGGAAAAACCTCGTCGAGGATCAGAGCCGCCTGGCCACCGGGCAACCTGCGGTCGGAACCGAAGCCTTCGTGCCGGGCGTGACCGTCGCAACGACGCCCGGCACCGTGGTGTTCCGCAACCATCTGATCGAACTGATCCAGTATGGCCCCGCGACGGACAGGGTGCATCCCGAGCCAGTCCTGATCGTGCCGGCCTGGATCATGAAATACTACATACTCGATCTTTCCCCCGAAAACTCGCTTGTCCGATGGCTGGTCGGACAAGGGCATACGGTCTTTGCAATCTCATGGCGCAATCCCGATGCCGGGGATCGTGACCTGGGGATGGATGATTACCGCAACCTAGGCGTGATGGCTGCGCTTGATGCGATCAACGCGATCGTGCCGGGCGAAAAGGTGCATGGCGCGGGGTATTGCCTGGGCGGCACCCTTCTGGCGATCGCCGCGGCGGCGATGGCAGGGCAGAGGGATGAACGGCTGGTATCGCTGACCCTGCTGGCGGCCCAGGTCGATTTCACCGAACCGGGGGAACTTGCGCTGTTCATTGACCCAAGCCAGCAGCACTTCATTGAAAGCATGATGTGGAACCGCGGCTATCTGTCTGCCGACCAGATGGCGGGCGCCTTCCAGCTTCTGCGTTCGAACGACCTCGTCTGGTCGCGGATGGTGCGCGAATACATGATGGGCGAACGCGCGCAGATGAACGATCTGATGGCCTGGAATGCCGACAGCACCCGGATGCCCTACCGGATGCATGCCGAATACCTGCGCAGGCTCTACCTGGAAAACGAACTGTCATCGGGCCGTTTCACCGCCGGCGGGCGGCCGGTGCTTCTGCAAAATATCCGCGTGCCGATCTTTGCAGTGGGAACCGAGCGGGACCATGTCGCGCCCTGGACATCGGTCTACAAGATCCATCAGTTCACCGATTGCGAGGTGACATTCGCCCTGACCTCGGGCGGGCACAATGCCGGGATCGTCAGCCCGCCCGGTCATCCCCGCCGCCGCTATCGTGTAAGCACCCGGACGCATGGCGCGCCGCTTCTGCCTGCGCGCGACTGGCAAGAGGCCAATGCGGCGCTTGAGGGATCTTGGTGGACGCCCTGGCAGCACTGGCTGGCAGCCCGTTCCACAGCCCCCGCCGTCCCACCTGCCATGGGCGTGGCATTGGCCGACGCTCCCGGCAGTTACGTCCTGCAGAAGTGAAAATCATGTCCGACACCCTGACCAACCGGACCTTCGATCAATTGCAGATCGGTGAGCGGGCCACATTGTCCCGCACCTTGCACCGGGAAGACATCTCGCTTTTCGCAGCCCTGTCCCAGGACACCAGCCCGGTTCATCTGGATGCGGCCTTTGCCGCGGGCGGCCCATTGGGCCATATTGTCGCCCACGGCATGTGGACGGCGGGCCTGGTGTCGGCGCTGATCGGCGCCCGTTTGCCGGGGCCGGGAACCGTCTCGCTGGAGCAGCGGATCCGCTATCTGAGCCCTGTCGCGCCGGGCGACACGATCACCTCCGCCGTCGAGGTGACGGAACTGATCGCCGGAACGCGGCATGTGCGCCTTGCCACGGTCTGCACCAATCAGCGTGGCGAGAAAGTGCTGGAGGGCGAGGCGCTTGTCATCGCGCCAGGCGCGCATGTCACCTGGACGGCAGGGCGTCTGCCGGAAACGGTCATCCGCCACCCCGGTCGCTATCAGGGCTTTGTCGATCAGGCGCGGGCGCTGCCGATGGTGACAGCGGCGATCGTTCATCCCTGCTCGAAAGCCGCGATTCTTGGTGCGGTCGAGGTGCGCGACGAAGGCCTGCTGGACCCCCTGCTGATCGGTCCCGAAGCCCGCATCCGCGCCGCGGCGGACGAGGCAGGCGTTTCGCTTGATGGGATGGTGATCGAAAACACGCAGCACAGCCATGCCGCGGCTGCCCGGGCGGTCGACCTGGCCGACCGCGGGCGGGTCTCGGTTCTGGTCAAGGGCAGCCTGCACTCGGACGAGCTTCTGGCCGCGGTGGTGTCGAAGACCGGCGGCCTGCGGACCGAGCGCCGCATCAGTCATGTCTATGCCATGGATGTGCCCGCCTATGGCAAGCCGGTGATGGTGACCGATGCCGCCATCAACATCCTGCCGACGCTGGAACACAAGCGCGACATTTGCCAGAACGCCGTGGATCTGATGCGGCTTCTGGGCATGGACCTGCCAAGGGTCGCGATTCTGGCTGCGGTGGAAACCGTGAACCCCGGAATGCCCGCCACGCTGGATGCGGCCGCGCTGACGGTCATGGCGGCGCGCGGGCAGATCACCGGCGCACTGGTCGATGGACCGCTGGCCTTCGACAACGCGATCAGCCCCGAGGCCGCGGCAACAAAAGGCATCACCTCGCCTGTGGCGGGGCAGGCCGATATCCTGCTGGTTCCCGACCTCGAGGCAGGAAACATGCTTGCCAAGCAGCTGATCTATTTCGCAGGCGCCACGGCGGCAGGTCTGGTGCTGGGGGCGCGGGTGCCGATCGTGCTGACCAGCCGCGCCGATCCGCTTTCGGCGCGCATCGCCTCGGCCGCGCTGGCGAAGCTTGCGGTGATCCGCAAGGCAGAGCGGGGGGCGGCATGATGCCGGGCGACCTGATCCTGACCTTCAATGCCGGATCCTCGACGATCAAGCTGGGCTTCTATGCGCTTGACGTAGAGAAACCCCGGCTGCTCGCGTCAGGCGTGATCGACTTTCGCGACACCCCGTTCGAGATCCGCCTGACACGGGCCGGGCAGACCCTGTCATGTCCCCTGACAGCGGATGCCAGCGACCCGAGGGCAGTGCTTCTTCAGGTCTTCGGCTGGCTGGCAGGGCAGCTCGACCTGTCCCGCCTTGCCGTGATCGGGCATCGGGTCGTGCATGGTGGCGACATCTTCACAGGCCCCGTGCCGATCACGGATGAGGTTCTGGACCAGATCGAGGGGCTGGCCCGCCTTGCCCCCCTGCATCAGCCGCAAAGCCTTCGCCTGATCCGCGCTCTGCGCGAGCTTTTCCCCGATGTGGCGCAGACGGCCTCTTTCGACACGGCTTTTCACACCACGAACCCGCCTCTTGTCCGTCGATTTGCCATTCCCCGCGCGCTCTACGATCAGGGGATCAAGCGCTATGGATTTCACGGCCTGTCATACAGCTATATCTCCGGGCAACTGGCCGACCTGCTGCCGGGGGCTAAGGTGGTCGCCGCGCATCTGGGAAGCGGGGCCAGCCTTTGCGCAATGGACGATGGCGTCAGCATTGACAGCTCGATGGGCTTTTCGACCATCGACGGCGTTCCGATGGCCACCCGTTCCGGCGCAATCGATCCGGGGGTGATCCTGCACCTGATGGGCGAGATGGGGTGGAGCCCGAAGCGGATCGAAACCATGCTTTACCGGGAAAGCGGACTGTTGGGGGTTTCGGGGTTCGAGGCCGACAGCCGCGAATTGATGGACAGCCCCCGCGTCGAGGCCGCCGAAGCGATCGACCTTTTCTGCCTGCGCATCGTGGGCGAGGTGGCTCGGCTTGCGGCCAGCATTGGCGGGATAGACGCCCTGGTCTTCACCGCCGGCATCGGCGAACATCAGCCCGGCATCCGCGCGAAAGTGGCAAACCGGCTCGCCTGGCTGGGGCTGGAACTCGATCCACCCGCCAATGCCGCGAATGCCCTCCGGATCAGCACGCCCACCAGCCGCATGGCTGCCTTCGTCATCCCCACCGACGAGGAAAGCGTCATCGCCTCGGAGGCAGCCGGACAGACGAAACGGCCATGACGTCCATAATACATCAGATCGGCAAGCGCGGGATTATTGAGCGTGCGGCAAATGCGGCAAGCTCCGTCGGGCAGGATGACCGCATCTGGGACCGCTGCGAGCAGGTCCAGCACTGCGGAAACCTGCTGCCCGCCTCCCCATCCCATGGAACGACCCTGCCGCGCCATCTATATTACCTGCCCGGAATACGAAGATAGCTCGCTGGTCGAACGAAGCGGCCACTATGGAATGTTTCTTGGCTGCGTCCGCTATCCGGCCTGCGTTGAGCAAAATATTGAGCGGTGAGACCGGTCAGCAGTTACGAAGCCGAGAAGCCGAAACAGGCCGTGAGATAGGGTGCGCATTTTTGCTCATCGCCAGCCAGGACATGCTTGGCCGTGCCTGCCATCATCTACCTGCAGTAGTCCCTGCTGCTCGTTGGCAGCGTGAACCCCTGTCCCGAGTCTG
>DISZ01000002.1:4429-4751 GCA_002422085.1 Rhodobacteraceae bacterium UBA6197 | reverse complement strand
GTTCTCAATTCGCTGCATGTCACCGCTCCTGCTTGCGCAAAGTGAGGATCGCAAGACCGGTGAAGACAGGGCCGAACACCGCCAGACGCATAAGCGCTGCGCTAAGATCGATCAGGCCAAGTCCCTTGGTATATGTGCCGACGCTGACGGCCATATACCAAGTTGTCGGCCAGAAGCTGCCCAATATCCGTGCCGGGCCTTCCAGAGATGAAACCGGTGTCATCATCCCGGAAAACTGCAGCGTCGGCATCACCGACAGGACGGTGCTGGCAAAGACCGCCGTGACCTGCGTTGCCGACATCATAGAGACAAGCAGGCCAAA
>DISZ01000002.1:0-4396 GCA_002422085.1 Rhodobacteraceae bacterium UBA6197 | reverse complement strand
AGCGTGATGCCGATGTAGACCAGCTGCTTTCCGATTAGGAACTCGGTCCGCCCGGTAGGAGTGACGTAGAAGTTGGTGATTGTGCCGATCTCTTTTTCGCGCGCCACGCTGACCGCCATCAAGATCGCCGGGAACAACAAGAGAAGGAGCGGCGGGATCGAAGGGCCGGTCGAGGGCAGGCTCGCCATTGTCGGATTGTAGCGAAAGCGCGGCGTTAGTTGAACCGGCGTTGTCGTGGGGCTCAGCATGTCCAGAGCCAGCATAGCCCCTGCATCTCCCAGAGCCGCTGTATGGGCGCCTGAGACATAGCTTTCCACCGTGCCCGCGCGCGAGGTATCGGCACCGTCGATCATTGCCGCTACCTCGACCTTGCTTCCGCGCCGCAGGTCGGCCCCAAAACCGGGCGGTATCTGCAGTGCGAGTGACAACTCGCCGCTGGTCAGGCGTTGTTCCATCGCCGCCGGATCGAGGATCGGCGCATGGGTCTGGAACCAGATTGAATCCTCGAATGTTGAGAGATAGGCACGACTTTCAGGGCTGCGGTCCTGATCAAGGGCGGCAAAGGGGATGTTGCGCACCTCCTGCGAGATGCCGAAAGACATTATCAAGAGCAGCAGGGCGCTGCCCAGAAAGGCGAAGGCCAGCCGGACCGGGTCTCGCCGGACCTGCATTGCCTCCCGCGTTGTATAGGCGAAAAGGCGGCGAAGGCTGAAGCCGGAGGTGTCGTCGACATTGTCCGATGCGACAACCAGTGCCGCAGCGCTTGCGGGTTCGGGCGGTATCTCGGCTGAGATAAACGCGATGAAGGCCTCCTCCAACGTCGCGGCGTCGCGCGCCAGCATGATGTCGCTGGGGCGGTCGGTGACCAGAACCTTGCCTGCGTGCATCAGCGAAATCCGGTCGCAACGCATCGCCTCGTCCATGAAATGGGTCGAGATGAAGATCGTCACCCGATCCTGGCGCGACAAATCCAGCAGCAGCCTCCAGAAGTCATCGCGCGCCTGCGGATCAACGCCTGAGGTCGGTTCGTCCAGAATCAGGATTTCGGGCGCGTGGATTACCGCCACAGCCAGTGAAAGCCGCTGACGCAGACCCAGAGGCAGCGCATCGGCGCGCTGGTCGAGATAGGGCTCAAGTCCGAAACGCGGCACCAGGTCGGCCAAGCGTTGATCCGTCCTCACTCGCCCTAGATGAAACAGACGCGCATGCAGCATCAGGTTTTCACGCACGCTCAGTTCGCCATATAGTGAAAACGCCTGCGACATAAAGCCGACTCGCCGGCGTGCTTGTGGATTCTGCGCATCAACCGGGCGACCGAAGATCCAGGCCTCACCCTCGGAGGCCGGCAAAAGGCCGGTCAGCATTTTCATCGTCGTGGTCTTGCCGCAGCCGTTGGATCCGAGAAAGCCGAAGATTTCGCCGCGCGCGATGTCAAAACTGACATTCTCCACCGCCGTAAAATCACCAAAGCGTTTGGTAAGGCCACGCGCCCGAATGGCCGGGTCTTCGCTGGCCTCCGTCTGAGGCGTGGCGATCGCCTCAGTCGGGGTGGGAGCCTCCACCGCCGCCTCGACTGGATTCGTCTTTTCTGCATTGGCCCGCAACAGCGCGACGAAGGCCGCACCAACCGAGTCGGTCGCAGTTTGCGTCATCAGATCACGTGGACTAGCCTCAGCCAGTACGTGCCCGGCGTTCATTGCCACCAGATGATCGAAACGCGCCGCTTCTTCCATATATGCTGTTGAAACCAGGACGCTCATCCCTGGTCGATCATTGCGGATCGCGTCGATCAGATCCCAGAACTGGCGGCGTGACAAAGGATCAACCCCCGTCGTGGGTTCGTCCAACAACAAGAAATCCGGGTCATGGATCAGTGCTGAACACAGTCCCAGCTTCTGCTTCATGCCGCCCGACAGTTTTCCCGCCAGTCGGTCGAGAAAGGGGTGAAGCCCTGTCGCGAAGGTCAGTCGCTCGATGCGCGCGGCTCGCTCGACCCGATTGAGCCCGAAAAGCTTGCCGAAGAACTCCAGATTCTCGCGCAACGACAGGTCATGGTAGAGGTTGCGCCCCAGCCCCTGTGGCATATAGGCAATGCGCCCGCCCACAGAGGCGCGGTGACGTGCATCGCCCATGCTGCCGCCCAGGGTCACAACCGTGCCCTCCTGCAAACGTTTGGCCCCCGCCACCAGGCCCATGAGTGTCGATTTGCCGACCCCGTCTGGGCCGATCAGTCCAATCATCCGTCCCGCGGGTAGCGAGAGTGTGACATCGTCCAGTGCCGCAACCTTGCCGAACCGGTGACGGACATGCTCAAGGCGGGCGATGGGTTCGGGTGTATCGGTCATGGCAGGACCGGGTTCGGGCCGGCCGCTGGCGAAACAGGGGCCAACGGCGGCGTTAGTCCTTCAGGCCATTCTGGAAGGCCTCCGTCGTCGAGTGCTAAACGCACCCAGGCCACACCGCGCACACCGGTCTTGACCTGATCAATCCGCGCCGCCACCAGCTCGGGCGGGATGCGTACCCGGACACGGAACATCAGGCTCTCGCGTTCAGTCAGGGTCTCGACCTGCTTGGGCGTGAACTGAGCTTGCGGTGAGATGAATATAACCTTTGCCGGAATCGACATATTTGGCATGATGTCGGCGACGATGCGTGCATCGTCGCCGACGCGCAACCTGGGTGCTTGATCGGCGGGCAGGAAGAATTCCATGTAGACATTCTCGAGGCTGACAAGCGTAAGAACCTTACCCCCGCTGCCGACGATCTCGCCGCCTTGTGCCAACCGATAGAGCACCCGCGCGGGGCCACCTGCGTAAAGGGTGGAATCGGCGATACGTGCAGCAATCTCAGCACGTGCGGCGGATTCGGCCTCGACGCTGCGCTCCTGCGCGCGCTGCGTGGCTTCGGCCGCAGTCAGCGCCGCCTCGGCCAGCTGCGTTTCGGTGCGACGGATATCCAGGTCCTCTCGCGAGACTACGTTGCGAACGCTTAGCGTTTCCGCGCGAGATTGCTGACTTTGTGCGAGCGCCAGCCGAGCGCGTGCCTCAGCAACATGCGCGGCAGCGACCCCGACGGCCGCCTCGGCGCTGGCCACCGCTGCATCCGCGCGGGCTAGCTGCGCGCGCAACTCGGCAGTATCCATCACCACCAATACATCACCTGCGGCAACCAGATCGCCTTCATGCACTGTGATTTCTGCCACTCGTCCGGCTAACCGCGGCGATATGTCGACAAGATCCGCCTCAATCCGGCCGTTGCCACGTGCGAAACCCTCGGGCGGTAAGCCCGAAGGCTTAAGCAGCACCGTCCAAGCACCGAACCCCAGCAGGCCGACCAATACGCCGAGGACAATAGCTATGGAAATCTTGCGTGACATCGGTCTTCTCTCCTAGTCGCCCGAATGGGGCGGATCACCTCAAATGTAGTGGGCCTATTAGTCCGGGGGGTTGCCATGGTAGAAGTCCTGCAAGGCAGCGACTGCCTCTTCAGCTGTTTCTACAAGCGTAAATAGCGCGACGTCAGCCGCAGCAATCATGCCTTCCTCGATCAGGAAGTCAAAATTGATTGCCTGTCGCCAGAAAGAGGCCCCGACTAGCACGATTGGGATCGGCTTCATCTTTCCCGTCTGCACCAAGGTCAATATCTCGAACAACTCATCGAGCGTGCCAAATCCACCGGGAAAGGCAACCAATCCTTTGGCCCTCACTGCAAAATGCATCTTGCGGATCGCAAAATAGCGAAACCGGAAGGCTAGTTCGGGGGTGATAAAAGGATTGGGCGCTTGTTCGTGTGGCAGAGTAATGTTCAGGCCTATAGAGCGGCCGCCGACCTCCCATGCGCCACGATTTGCCGCCTCCATGATGCCGGGGCCGCCGCCTGTGACGACGACAAAATCGCACCGCCCTTCCTGCTGAAAGCGCCGTGAGACCAATGCCGCAAAGCGCCGCGCCTCATCAAGATAGCGCGCCTGACGGCGGGCCCGTGCCGTGTCTGGCGTGGTTTCGCATTGGGCAATGCGAGCGCTGCCGAACACCACCACGGTCGAACGGATGCCGTTTCGGCGCAGGACGCGTTCGGGCTTGAGCAGCTCAAGCTGCAGGCGCAGGGGGCGCAGGTCGTCGGCGCCCAGCAAATCGGCATCTTCCTCGGCCAGCCGGTAGGATGGGCTGGCAAGGATCTCTGAAATGAGCGTGTCCCGATCTGACGAGCCGCTCATTGTCGAGCCTCGTCTAATTCGGCGAGCGACCATTCCTGCATCATGCCAACTGCGGGAACTGTAGCATTCCACCCCAGGTCGGCACGTAGACGTTCGGCGAGCGCTTCGGCAGCGGAAGCCTCACCATGAGTAATGTAAACCTGTGCCGGCGGTTCTTGAAACCCTTTCGCCCAGCCTAGT
>DISZ01000012.1 GCA_002422085.1 Rhodobacteraceae bacterium UBA6197 | reverse complement strand
CTCAGCCTCGTGCGGGTGCCGCAATGGACCGAGGGAATGACCGCCAACGCCGGCTGGATCGCACTTGCGATCGTGGTGTTTGCGTCGTGGAAACCGGGGCGCGTGTTGTTGGGGGCCTATCTCTTTGGCGGCATCACCGCGCTTCAATTGCAGATGCAGGTTGCAGAATATGCGATCCCCGTGCACCTGTTGTCGATGGCACCTTATGTGATTACGATCATTGTGCTTGTCGTCATTTCCGCCCGCCATCGGTTTGGCGCACAAGCTGCGCCTGCCGCCCTTGGCCGTTCATTTCATGCCTCGCGATGAGGCCCATCAACCGGGCAAAACCGCCCACAACCCACGGGGAGTTCCCATGAACCGCAGATCCTTCCTGACCACCACCGCGATCGCCGCCGCCCTTGCCGCCAGCGGCTTGCCGGCGTTCGCGCAAGACCCGCTGAAGGTGGGCTTCATCTATGTTGGCCCGGTGGGCGACATGGGCTGGTCCTTCCAGCACGATCTTGGCCGCAAGGCGGTAGAAGAAACCTATGGCGACAAGGTCGTCACTTCTTATGTCGAAAGCGTCCCCGAGGGGCCGGATGCCGAACGGGTGATGACGCAGATGGCGCTGGACGGCAACAAGATCATCTTTGCAACCTCGTTTGGCTATATGGATGCGGTGATGAATGTCGCCGCCAAGTTCCCGGATGTGAAATTCGAACATGCCACCGGCTACAAACGCGCCGACAACGTTGCCACCTATGACGCGCGCTTTTACGAAGGCCGCGCCGTGATCGGCACCATCGCCGGCCGGATGACCAAGACCAACAAGATCGGCTACATCGCCTCGTTCCCGATCCCCGAGGTGATTCAGGGGATCAACTCGGCCTATCTGCACGCCAAGAAGGTCAACCCCGAAGTCGAGATGAAAGTGGTCTGGGCCTATACCTGGTTCGACCCCGCCAAGGAATCCGATGCCGCCGCCGCGCTGATTGCCGATGGCGTCGATGTGATGCTGCAACACACCGATTCAACCGCACCGCAAGCCAAGGCGCAAGAAGCCGGGATCTACAGCTTTGGTCAGGCCTCGGACATGAGCGCGTTTTCCCCCAAGCCGCGCATCTCGGCAATCATCGACAACTGGGGCCCCTATTACGTCCAGCGCATCGGTGCGATGCTGGATGGCACCTGGGCATCGGAAGGTGCCTGGGAAGGGATCGGCGCGGGCGCGGTGAAGATCGGCGAGATCTCGGACGCGGTTCCCGCCGAGGCGAAGGCTGAGGCCCTGGCACTGGCTGCGAAAATTGGCGCGGGCGAGTATCACCCGTTCACCGGCCCGATCAACAGACAAGACGGCTCGGTCTGGCTGGCCGAGGGCGAAGTGGCCGATGACGCGACGCTTTCGGGGCTGAACTTCTACGTTGAAGGCATCACCGCCGAACTGCCGAAGTGAGCCACGCCTGACGCACTCGAAGGGCGCGGCTCTGCCGGGCCCTTCTACTCTTTTCTTTGCAGAACTTGACCTAGGTCAAATCACTTGACGGAATGCCGCCTCATATTCAAGGTTACGCATATTTTGCAACTGGCCAACATCGTCGGTCAACTAGGGGGGAGAAAAAAGAATGGCACATATCGTGGTGCTGGGGGCAGGCCTTGGTGGGGCCATCATGGCCTATGAGTTGCGCGATCAGGTTCGCGCAGAAGATACGATCACCGTGGTGACAAAGGATCCAAAGTATCACTTTGTGCCGTCCAACCCGTGGATTGCCGTCGGCTGGCGCGAGCGCAAGGACATCACCGTCGACCTCGAGCCAACGATGAAGAAGCGCGGGATCAAGTTCATCCCGATCGCCGCAGAGCGGCTCCACCCAGAAGAAAACCGGCTTGAGCTGGTCGATGGCCAGTCGATTTCCTATGATTACATCGTCATCGCCACCGGCCCCGAACTGGCCTTTGACGAAATCGAGGGCTTGGGTCCCGATGGTCATACCCAGTCGGTCTGCCACATTGACCACGCCGAGCTCGCCCGTGTCGCCTTTGACAAGTTCTGCGAAAACCCCGGCCCGATCATCGTTGGCGCCGTGCAGGGGGCCAGCTGCTATGGCCCGGCCTATGAATTCCTGTTCATCCTGAACACCGCGCTGCGCCGGATGAAGATCCGCGATCAGGTGCCGATGACCTTCATCACCTCCGAGCCCTACATCGGGCATCTGGGGCTGGATGGTGTGGGCGATACCAAGGGCATTCTCGAATCCGAGATGCGCGACAAGCACATCAAGTGGATGACCTCGTCGCGGGTCAAGAAAGTCGAAGACGGCAAGATGATCGTTGAAGAGATCAACGATGATGGCTCGGTGAAATCCGAAAAGGAAATGCCGTTCGGCTATGCGATGATGCTGCCCGCCTTCCGCGGGATCAAGCCGGTGTCGGGGATCGAGGGCCTGTCAAACCCGCGCGGTTTCACCATCGTCGACAAACATCAGCGCAACCCGAAATACCGCAATGTCTTTGCGGTTGGCGTTTGCGTGGCCATCCCGCCGATGGGCCCGACGCCGGTGCCTTGTGGCGTGCCGAAAACCGGATTCATGATTGAATCGATGGTTACCGCCACGGCGCACAACATCGGCAACCTCGTGAACGGCAAAGAGCCCGATCAGGTCGGAAGCTGGAATGCGGTCTGTCTGGCCGACTTTGGCGATGGCGGCATTGCCTTTGTGGCGCAACCGCAGATCCCGCCGCGGAATGTCAACTGGGCGTCATCGGGCAAATGGGTGCACATGGCCAAGATCGGCTTTGAAAAATACTTCATGCGAAAGATGCGCAAAGGCACTTCAGAGCCCTACTATGAAAAGGCCGCGATGAAGATGCTGGGCATCGACAAGCTCAAGGCGGTGAAAAAGGGCTGATCCAGCCGTCAGCCCGCCAGCCCCGATGTGATCGAGGGCTGGCGGCAGCATCGGGTCTGACCGTGAATGGCCCCCCTATCGCCCCCCCCCCGACAGAGTCCGCAAGACCCGATCCGGCCACCCGGAATCGTGACGCGACTGCCGCCTTTCGCGGGGCCGAGAAGTGCTTGCACAGCTTTGCCTCGCTGGACGGGTTCAGCTCCGTGCCGTTCTTGACGACCTGCCCTACAACGTCGTCACCGGCATCGGTGCAACTGTCATTCGACCGATCAAGCAGCTGGTTGCGGGCCATTCGTGCGAATTGGGCAGTGTGATGGGCGATGACAACCCGTTCAGGCTTTTCAGTGCTTCTTGAGGTGGTTCTGAAAGCGAACACTTTGGCCGTGTGCCGCGCCCGCGTCAGGCGCCGGTTCGACACTTGGTCTTGCTGGCAAAAGAGCGTCTCCCTGCTGGTTCGCATTTCGGCAACGCCCACATTGTGGCCTTGCCGCGGCCAAGGACTTCGGGAAAGCCGGGAGGCGCGCGCCTGGCGCGCTCACGCGGTGGTTGCGGCTTGACGTATCGGCCGGCGGCTTGGGCCGCGTCGCCGCCGGGTCGCACCCCTCAGAGATCGCGAGCCGCCGTTTCGGGGGTCAGGCCAGACAGGGCTTGCGGTTGGCTATGGTCAAATCGATTGCGTCCCGGGCCGTCCCGGCAGATCCGAGAGAGCGCCCGGGATCAGCACAGGTGGATTTCCACCTATCGCATCACGCCTTCTGTCTGGTTCGCCACGGCGGGGCCAGTGGCCACGTCAGGTGCGGCTTGTCGCAATATAACATTTTGATAGCTATAGGGAATTTCTACCCCCTCGACGCTGAATCGGTTCTTGATCGCTTCAAGAAGATCGGCTTTTGCCGTGGCGGCCGCGCCCGCATCGGCGCACCATGCGCGCAACATCAGATCGACGCTCGAGGCGTTCAGCGCCACCACCGCGCAGCCGACGACCTCGGCGACACCTTCGTGCAGCGCCGCAAGTTCCACCGCGATGGCGCGGGCGCGATCGATGCTGGCGCCATAGCCGATCGACAGCGGCACCGACACCATGACACGCGGATCGACCGCGGTCAGGTTGATTGTGGTCGCCGCGGCGATGACCGCATTCGGCAACACGACGCGCCGGTTGTCCCAGGTCCAAAGGGCGGTGTAGCCAAGGTTCACGCTTTCTACCGTGGCAGTTTCGATCCCGGTGGGGGCGCTTAGCTGAAGCCGGTCGCCGATCTGGAACGGACGGTAAAAGATCAGGCTGATGCCCGCCACCAGGTTGGCCAGGGTCGATTGCGCCGCCAATCCGATCACGATCGAGGCAATCGACACCGAGGCCAGAAGCGCTGTCGCAAGGCGGCTCAGAGCCGGCACCGAATGGGCGAACAGCGTCGCCACCAAGACCCATAGAAAGATTTTCCCGATCTGGCTCAGGTATCCGGCGTTCAGTCGATCAATCCGCCCCTCGCTGTCATGCGCCAAAAGGGCGCGAACGCCGCGCGACCACAGTCGCGATAGCGCCGCGCCGATCAGCGCATAGACGACCAGAAGCACCAGCGCCCCCAAGGCCGTGTTGCTGCGCAATGGCGCCGACCATTCCACAAGGTTGCGCCAAAGGTCCGCCGCGTTCATGGCCCCTGCCCCTCAGGCCATGTTCCAACCGTGGCTGACATTCAGCGCCTGCCCGGTCAGCGCATTCGTCGGGAAGGCGGCAAAGACAAAGGCCACTTCGGCCACATCCTCGACCGTGGTGAATTCCTTGTCCACGGTTTCCCCCAGCATCACCCGCTCGATCACCTCTTGCTCAGAGATACACAGATCGCGGGCCTGTTCGGGGATCTGCTTTTCGACCAGCGGCGTGCGCACGAAACCGGGGCAGATCACATTCGCGCGGATCCCATGCCCCCCGCCCTCCTTGGCGATGACGCGGGCAAGACCCAATAGCCCGTGTTTGGCCGTGACATAGGCCGATTTCAGCGCCGAAGCCTCGCGCGAATGAACCGAGCCCATGAAGATGATCGACCCGCCGCCGCGCTGTTGCATATGTTTGATGCAGGCCTTTGAGGTCAGAAAGGCCCCGTCCAGATGGATCGCCAGAAGCTTTTTCCAGTCGGCAAATGGAAAGTCCTCGATCGGGTGCACGATCTGGATGCCCGCGTTTGAAACCAGCACATCCACCCCGCCCCACTCGGCAACCACCCGGGCCACGCCGGCGTTCACCTGATCTTCGCGGGTCACGTCCATCACCACGCCGATGGCCCGGCCCGGCCCCTTGGCGGTCAGCTCGGCCGCCACCTTGTCGGCGGCGTCTTGTTTGAGGTCGGCGATGGCGACACGGGCGCCGGCCGCGACATAGCGCGTGGCAATCGCGTGGCCAATGCCGCTGGCAGCGCCGGTGATGATGCAGATCTTGTCTTTCAGGTCCATGATGGCCCCCTTTGATATCGGCCGCCGGGCGGCCTGTCGTGAAAGGCGACGCGACGCGCCGCAGGTAAGGACCGGCCGCAGACCCACGAGGGGTGCTTGGCGCCGGCCGTCCGAGCACTGCCTAGCGCGCAGACGCCAGGTAGTCGTGAACCACCGCCCCCAACCCCAGCGTAAGGTCGGTCAGCACATGCACGGCCGAAACCACCTCACGCACCGGCAGGTCGGCCACGGGCGCAAGCGCATGGTGAAACAGTTCCAGCCGCGCCGGGCCCTCCCAGGCGCCTTTGACCGTCACCTCCTCGGCGCGGTAGCGCACCAGTTCGCAAATGCGCGGGGTGCAATCGACATGCGGGATGATCTTCATAAGAAAGGCAGGGGCCTCGACCGCCGCCTTGGCCCTTGCGGCATCAACGGGGCGGTGCTTGTAGCCCATCGTCGCGTTGGCGATACGCAAGGATCCCACATCCAGCGTGCCGACCAGCGTATCCTTTTCGACCCGCAGCCGGGGCTGGGCCAGCTTTTTGGGAAAGCCCCAGATCTCGCGCCCGCCGGCGATCGGGCTTTCGTCATCCAGATACATCGCATGGACATAGCCGCCGCTTTCGCCACGAAAGGTCACGGGGATGACCTGCCCGCTTTCGGTGTAGTCGCCAAAGCCGGTGGAATCGGGCATCCGGATGAATTCGAATTTCACCAGCGGTTCAACCAGTTCCAGCGGCGCGGGCACCACCGCGCGCAGGGCCTCGATGTCGGTGCGGTAGGTGATGACCAGAAACTCGCGGTTCACAAAGCGGTAGGGGCCCGGCGGATAGGCCGGGTTGGTCAGCGGCATCGCAAAGGCACGGGCGCGGACATCATCCTCGGTCATCGCGTTTCTCCTTGGGGTCGGCATCGTCGGTCAGATCCAGAATCCGCATCCCCGCAACGGCGGTGTCGTGCGCTTTCATCGCCGGGTGGGTCAGGCAACGCACCACATCCGCAGCACCTGCATGCCAATGCGCCTGCATCGCGGCATGCGAAAAGTCATAGTCCTTGGCCCCCGTCTCATAGGGTTTGGCCCGGTAGATCAGATGGATCAGCGTCACCGGCCCGTTGGCCTGCGCCGCCAGAAGCGGCGCGATGGCAGGGTCGGCCTTCAGAGCCTCGGGCAGGTCGGCCACATGGGCTTGCAACGCCGCGGCCAGATCATGGGTGGCGCGCATCCGGTTGGTGATGGCGCGGGTGCGGCTGGAAAAGCGAATGTCCTTTTCCCGCGCTTCGATCTGCCAGACCGAATGGGGCACCGGCCCCCGCGCCGAGAAAAGATCGACCTGCCAGATCACCAGCGGCGCCGGATCGGCGCGTGTCTCGATCACGCGCGCCAAGGGCGTGTTCGAGACCAGCCCGCCGTCCCAATAGAACTGCCCGTCAATCTCGACGGCCGCAAAGCCGGGGGGCAGCGCCCCCGAGGCCATGATATGTTCCGGCCCGATCCGCTGCTCGGCGCTGTCAAACCAGATGAAATTGCCGGTGGCAACACAGGTCGCCCCCACGACCAGCCGCACCGGGCCGTCGTTCAGAAGGTCGAAATCGACCAGATCCTCCAGCGTGCGGCGCAAAGGCGCGGTGTCGTAGTAGCTTGCTCGTGTCGGGTCGCCCGCCAGCGCAAAGGGCGCGGGCGGAAAGCGTGGCGCAAAAAAGCCCGGCGCCCCCGCCGTCAGCGCCAACCCCGTGCCAAGGGCCGACAGACCCGGCCAGCCGGTGGCCGAGGTCGCACGGCCCCAGAATCGGGTCAGGCGGTCGGCGCGCCGTTCGGGCGGATTGCCCGCAATCAGCGCGGCATTGATCGCCCCGATCGAAATCCCGGCAACCAGATCGGGCAAGACGCCCGCTTCGGCCAGGCGGCAGGCCGCGCCCGCCTGATAGGCACCCAGCGCGCCCCCGCCTTGCAACACGAAAGCAGTGCGATGTTTCATCCGCCCGGCCATGAGCTAAGCCCTCCTTTGCTTTTGCGCGGGTGCCCAGGCCCAATCGCGGCGGCGCTCAGGCCCTTCGGCAAGCACGACCCAATCGCCCTCGATCACGGCATGGCGTGCCGCATTTCCGGCCTCATTTCGAACCGGCCGCGCCCGTGGCGGCCGCAGCAGGTATCCCGCCGCCACCAGCCCAAACATGACCGGCACCAGCAGCGCCACCATCAGCCCGGTCGCCGCCAGCGCCACCATGGCCGCGATCGCGATCAGCCCTGAGGAAATCCAACGTCCGATCATCTCTTGTCCTCCTTGTAAGCCTCATCAGAGATAGCGACCCGATCCGTCTTTTTGCTGTCGGTCAGGTTACAAATCTGCAACCTGACAGCATCGGTAGGGATGCGACCGATTCATTCGCGCCGCGCAGGCAGCGATGCGGCAGGACCGAATGTTTGCGAAAGCGCCGACCTTCGAGGATCAGGAGACGCCACCATGCCCTTTGACCCAAGCAACGACCGCCACAACGCCCACCGCGTCGGCACAAGCCGCGCCGCGCGCTTGGGCGCAATGGTTGGCGCAGTGGTTGGCGCAGTAGTCGGCACTGTGATCGACGCAACCAACCGCGCCGGGGGCGGCAGCATGCAAAGGGCGATGCGCGCGACGAACCGGCAGCGGCGGTCTTGTCGGAGGCTTGTCGGATGAAGTCACTGCCGCATCCGCATTTCTTGATGTTTCTGGCGGTCATCATCATCGCTTCGGCCACGGTGGCGCTGTGGCTGCCGTTCAGCGAAGCGGTGATCTATGGCTTTGATCTGGCTGCACTCGCCTTCATCCTGACAGCACTACCGCTTTGGCGCGGCGACAACGCGGCGTCGGCACGGGCGCGGGCCGCCCGTGACGATGCCGGGCGGCTGACCTTGATGCTGACGGCGGCGGTGGTTATCGCGACCATCCTTCTGGCACTTGGTCGGATGATCGAAAGCAGACAGACGCTGACCTCGGTCGATTTCACTGTCGTGGCGGGCAGCCTTGTGCTGACGTGGCTATTCTCGAACCTCGTCTATGCCTTTCACTACGCCCATCTCTTCTACGACCAGAAAGCCGAGGGCGACGCCGGCGGCATCGTCTTTCCTGAAGGTGGCGAGCCGGTCTTTGCCGATTTCGTCTATTTCGCCTTCGTCATCGGCATGACGTGCCAGACGGCCGATCTGGATATCGCGTCGCGCCGTATCCGACGGGTCGCGACGGTTCAGGGGCTTTTCGCCTTTTTCTTCAATCTTGGCGTGTTGGCACTGACGATAAACGTGCTCTCGGGCGTCATCTGACTGCCCGAGAGCCCCTTGGCCTGCCGACCCTGCGAGGAACGCGAGGGGTCAGGCCGGCAGTTCGGCGCGATTGCCCAGGGTCACACTCAGCTCTACCGGCTGACCCGCGCGCAGAAAGTCGATCATGACCTTGGCGCCGGGTTTCGCCGTGGCGATAAGCCGGGTCAGATCACGCGGGCTCTCGACCGTGGTGCCGTTCACCGCCGTAACCACGTCTCCGCGCTTCAGCCCCGCTTTTGCCGCCGGGGTATCGGCTGTGACATCCGAAATAAGCGCACCTTTTGGTGCCACTATCCCGATCGCCGCGGCGATATCCTCGGTTACCGGCTGGATCGCGACACCCAGCCAGCCGCGATCGACCTTGCCCTGCCCCGCCAGATCCGCGATCACCGCCTTTGCCGTATCGGCCGGCACGGCAAAGCCGATCCCCACCGAGCCGCCCGACGGTGAGAAGATCGCCGTGTTGATCCCCACGACATCGCCCGCGGCGTTGAACAACGGCCCGCCGGAATTGCCCCGGTTGATGGCGGCGTCGGTCTGGATGTAATTGTCGAACGGCCCGGAATTGATGTCGCGGCCCAGCGCCGAGACGATGCCCGCCGTCACCGTATTGCCCAGACCGAACGGGTTGCCGATTGCCACCACATCCTGCCCCACGCGCAGGCCACCGCTGTTGTCCCAATTGACGAAGGCCAGATCATGCCCGGCCTTGACGCGGATCAGCGCAAGGTCGGTCGCGGGGTCTGCGCCCACCACTTCGGCCTTCAGGCTGGTGCCATCCGACAGTTTCACCGTCACGCTGTCGGCACCCTCGACGACATGGTTGTTGGTCACGATGTCGCCCGAGGCCGAGATGATGAATCCGGTGCCCACGCCGCTTTGCTCGGGGGTCTGACCCTGCGGGCCACCGGGTTGATCGGGCATCGGAATGCCGAACCGGCGCGAGAATTCCTCGAACGGAAAGCCCGGCGGAAGGTCGGCAGGGTTGAGGCCTGTCGCCTCGACCTTTTTCGTCACCTCGATATAGACGACCGCGGGCGCGACGCGCGCCACCAGATCGGCATAGCCGCCGGATTGAACCGCCAGGGCATAGGCCGGGGTGAAGACTGGCGCGAGGGCGGCGACCGAGGTCGCGCCCATCAGCGCGCCAAGGACCAGCGCGGGCCAGCGGCGGGGTCGGGAAGTTCTGCTCATGGTCATGTCTCCTGATCTGTCGGTCCTGTCACCCTGCAAGGATGCGGGGGGCGTGATGGACCAAAGATCGTCGGGCCACCTTGCAAAGACCCTGCGGGAGGATTGCAAATTCGCAATCTTTCTCGCGCCCGCATCACGATCGTTCACGGCGCGCGGATTGCGAAATTGTAACCTGCCCGTCAGGCTGTCGTCGGGGCAAGGCGCCAGGGTTGGTCCATAGCGACGGATCCCGCGCGCGACCGCGGCAGGGCTTGCACGCGGGGTCGATTGGCGTATCACAACATCACGCCGGGTCGCAAAACCCTGCGGCAGAGGATGAGACAGGAGATGCAGCACATGAAGCTTCTTGTCGTTGAAGACGACCACACCACGGCCGACTACATCGTCAACGGGCTGCGCGAAGAGGGGCATGCCGTCGATCACGTCGCCGACGGTCGCGAGGCCATCACGCTGGCGATGCGCGGGGCGCATGACGTGCTGGTGGTGGACAGGATGCTGCCGGGGCTGGACGGGCTGTCGCTGGTCAAGGCGTTGCGCGCGGCCAAGATCACGACTCCGACGATTTTTCTGACGGCGGTCGGTGGCGTTGATGACCGGATCGAGGGCTTGCAAGCGGGGGCCGATGACTACCTTGTAAAGCCCTTCGCCTTTGGCGAACTCTCTGCGCGCATTCAGGCGCTGGCCCGCCGCCCGCAGGCCGCCGCACCCGAAACGGTGCTGACCGCGGGTGATCTGACGATGGACCTGATCCGACGAAAAGTGACGCGCGCGGGAACAGAGATCGACCTTCTGCCGCGCGAATTCGCGTTGCTGGAGCTGCTGCTGCGCCGCAAGGGTCGGGTGCAGACGCGGACCATGCTGCTTGAGGCGGTCTGGGACATCAGTTTTGACCCGCAAACCAATGTGGTCGAAACCCATATCAGCCGTTTGCGCACCAAGATCGACAAACCCTTCGACCACGAGCTGCTCAGGACGGTGCGCGGCGCAGGCTATCGGATCGAAGGATGAGCGCCCCCGCGACCGGCCCCGGACCGAAAGCGCCCCCTGCCCCGCCGCGCGCCGGAGGGGCGGGCTTTCGCACCACCTCGGGGCAGACATCCCAAAAACGGGACGGGCGCCCAAGGTCCGGCGCGGGTGCCGTGCTATGGCACTCGACCCCGGTGCGGCTGGCGCTGGGCCTTGTGGTGTTGTTCTCGGTCGTCAGCCTCGCAACGCTGGGCGTCGCCTTCGTGCAGATCCGTGGCAGCATCGACGAACAGCTTGACGCCAACCTCGACCAACATGTCGCCGGATTTCGGGTGACCGACGACCCCCAGACGCTGGCAACGCTGGTCGCGGCCGAGGCCGCCGCCGCCGACCCCGAGAACCGCATCTTTGTCTTTCTGGCCCCCGGTGGCGCCAGCGTGGGCAATGCGCGTGTCGAATTGCGTGGGGCCGATGTCGTTCTGTCGCAACGCGACGGCGGCCGCAAGCTGGGCCGCGACGGCTATGTCAGCCGGGCGGTGCCAATGGCGCAGGGCATCCTTGTGGTCGCCGAAAGCCTCGAACCGCTGAGGGATCTGAAAACCACCTTTCTGCGGCTGATCGGTTTCAGCCTGATCCCGACGTTTCTTTTGTCACTTTCGGGCGGAGTCGGTCTGGCGCTGGCCAGCACGCGGCGGGTTCGGCGGATCGAGACCACGTTGCAGCGGCTGACCGAGGGCGATCTGAGCGCGCGGGTCGGCGAGGAGCGGCGCACCGACGATCTGGCCCGGATCGGCGCCGGGCTGGACCGGATGGCCACCGCGCAAGAAACTGCGACCTCGGCCCTGCGGCAGGTTTCGGCGGACATCGCCCATGACCTCAAGACCCCGGTGCAGCGCATCGCCGTGCTGTTGGCCGATTTGCGCGACCGGCTGCCCGAAGACGGGCCCGAGGCTGGCATCGCCGAAAAGGCGGCGACCGAGGCCGAACGCGCGGTGGCGGTGTTCCGGTCGCTGTTGCAGATCGCGCAGATCGAGGCGGGCAGCCCGCGTGCACGCTTTGTCCCCGTCGATCTGGTTGATCTGGTCCGCACATTTGCCGAGATCTACGAACCCACCGCCGAAGACAGCGGTCATACGTTGGTGCCCGCAGTAACACCCGACGTGCCGCTGATGGTGCTGGGCGACAAGGGCCTATTGGGGCAGGTCATCGCCAATCTAATCGAGAATGCCCTGCGCCATACCCCGCCCGGAACGCAGATCAAACTGACCGTGGCGCAAGAGGGCACGCAGGTGGTGCTTGGCATCACCGATGATGGCCCCGGCATCCCCGAGGAAGCGCGCGACAAGGTGCTGCGCCGGCTCTACCGGCTGGAACGTTCACGCACCACACCCGGAAACGGCCTCGGCCTGTCGCTTGTGGCCGCAATCGCCGATCTGCACGGCGCGACGCTGACGCTTGATTCCGTGCTCGCACCGGATGACGCCGCACCCGGGCTGGAGATTCGGCTAGCATTCGATGCCGCCCCCGAAAGCTGAAAACCGGGCGGTACCCACGCCAAATGTAGCTTCGGCGCCCACCGAAACGCCCGACCTCCGGCCCTGTCCGCTTGGCGGTCAACGATCCGGCGATACCCCATTGGGGGCCAAAGCTCTGCACCGCCCGGATAGCGGGCCGTATCCGCGGCCGGGGTCGCGAAAAACCGCAGCGTGCCCCATGTGTGGCGCGACGGGCACACCAGCCACTCGGTCGGGCCAGCGGCACTCAGCCGCCTTGCTTCGTTGCCCGAAACGGAGGCCAGCACGATCCCGCGGGTCGCAAACATATGCGGCACCTCATCGGCAAGAAGCAGGCTTTGCACATGCACCATCCACGCGGGATCGTGCCGATCCGGTGGTTTGGCCGCAGCGCCCGCGGCGCAAATGATATGGCATGTCAAAACCCGACAACCTCGGTCCGGGCCCGCTTTTCAGCATCATTACGGATCACCGCGATAGCAATCGTCGTCATGAGTCCGCGTTCGGCAGCGACCCGCGTTCCAGCCTTGCCACGGCAATCGAGAAAGCCCGAGGCGGCAAGGCCATGCGGCGCCAAATTGCCCATAGCGCGCGCGCAACCAAACTCGGCGGCACTCTCGGCACCGTTGGGATCAGTGCATCGGGGGTGTGACTCCGCATCCGGATACGCCGCATGATCGCGTCGCGGATCGACTGCGCAGTTCCGGATTGTGCGCAGCATTCGCTCTGGCTCGCGGTGCAACCGCCAAAGGGCCGCCCTGCAGTTCGCGCCTGTATCCACTACCTGTCTTGCCAGAGTATCGAACCGTCCTGCTGAGCTGCAATGTCAGGCGACCCAGAAGATATCCACCAGACCGACCAACCCGTAAAAACTGTTTCCCGAAAGCGCGCATCGGCATCGCCAACGAAACCCGTCGCGCGAACGCATCGCCTTTCGGGATATGTCGGCCGGGATCGAGTGGATCAGCCGTGGCGATTTGCAGCGCCTGCGACCGCCCGTTCCGGCAAGGACGAAGCCAACCCGCGCGGGGCGCGTCCCAGGGAGAGAGTGAGAGCAAGGAGCGCTGCGCGACGCTCTGCATAAAACTGTGGGAAAGCGCTTGTCTAGGTTGGCCTTGCCGAATATATGGGTCGGCGGAGCTGTGGCCGAGCGGTCGAAGGCACACCCCTGCTAAGGGTGCAGACGGGGAACCGTCTCGAGGGTTCGAATCCCTTCGGCTCCGCCACTTGCCCTCGCGAAAG
>DISZ01000003.1 GCA_002422085.1 Rhodobacteraceae bacterium UBA6197 | reverse complement strand
CCTTGGGGCCCGGTCGCGGGATGGAGCAGCCCGGTAGCTCGTCAGGCTCATAACCTTAAGGTCGTAGGTTCAAATCCTACTCCCGCAACCAAAATATCTCGCAATATCAGTTACTTGCACGGCGCCCTCAGGGGCGGCTTTTGCGTTTGCGCCACCCGTGGAAGCACTATGGAAGCAAGAGAAGCGCACTCAGGGGTGTGGCGGAAATGGACCACCCCAACCCAATTAAAGGCTGACCATTCAGTAAGCGACGGGCGTTTGACTTCACCGCTTAGCGTCGGTCGACCGGTTCGATCAGCGCAGGCCCGTCATCCTGAAGCCCGAAGCGCGCCACCCGGTGATGGCGCAAGGGAACCGAGGTGCCCAGGTCGGTGGCATCCGTGCCGGCCAACCACATATCCCGTTCGTCGGCATTCAGGATCACCGGCATCCGTCCGTGTAGCGCCGTGATCGCGCCGGTTGCGGTGCGGGTCATGATCGTGCACGTTATCAAATCCTGCCAGCGTGACGCAAGCCCGGCGAACCACAGCGTCTCGGCATTGCCCGCAGGCAGGATCACATGCGGATGCTTTGAGCCGGTCGGCCCGGTCCATTCATAGTACCCACCCGCCGGGATCAGGCAGCGCCCATGGCGCCACGCCGCCCGAAAGGCAGGCTTTCCTTGCGCATCCTCGATCCGGGCATTGAAGGTGGTCGCCTTCCAGTCCGAAAGCGCCCCCTTGTGCCAGGACGGCACCAACCCCCAGCGCGCGCGCATGACTTCCAGCGGCATCCCGCCAAAAATCAACACATCTTGCGTCGGCTTAACGTTGAATCGGCGCGCGAAGGGGTCAATCTTCAACTCGCTATGCTCAAACTCGGTGCCGCGAAGATTGGGGTCTATGAAACGGCCACACATGGCAGTCTCTGGATGAAGACAGAAAAATGTCCGCGCAGGCTAGCAGCCCAAGGGAGTAGGGCGCAAACGGTCGTTGCGTCTCGTCCGTGATCACTGGATGTTCGGCCGAGCGGCTTCACTCGCTGAAGGCGAACGCACGAGCACTTGTTCTCATCCGCACGTTGCTTCATACCCAGCACTAAAGGTGGTTCACATGGGGGTATCAGTTGATGGCAAAGCTTAAACCAATGAAAAATCGCATTCTACAAAACATCAAGACTGCCTTTCGGCGCATGGGCATTGAGATTTCTTGGTACCGTGGTGCTACACCAAATCGACAGTCGGCCCATTTATCCCATTTAGTGGCGTCTGGGACCATAGAATATCCCGCGAATCTTGGGCTCGATCATGGATGCCCCATGGAACCGATTATGGACGCGTTTGTTAGGCATCTCTGCACGAGTGGGTGCTGGATCCGAACAATTTTTTCACCAAATGAACCCGTGCAGTTGATCTGTTTCAAGTATTCAGATCGAAATGCTATTTATGATGCCGTGTCAAAGTTTTCACACGGTGATGTTCGTGTGGTATTTGCTGCGCGCACAAATTTCTCGGATCATCGCGTATTGAAGCATTTCTATTTCTCAGACGGTGAAAACGTATTGGGGTCTGATCGCTTTGCCTTCGATCCGTGGAAGTCCGATGGGGAGCGGATCTTTACCTACAATCGCAACAACCTCGTATCCTCGGTACCGAGACTTTATCAAGAACGAACTCCGTTCGCGGCGGGACCATCCTTCCTGCAGGGCGACAAAGAGTTCAACGTCTCTTACGCCAGTTCTCTTCGCATCCCAGAGTCAGCAGATGCGATCATCCCTTATCCGGTTGATCTTGTGTTTACTTGGGTGGATGGTGCCGATCCTGCATGGCGAAGCAAGCGTATGGCGCACAGCGCGGCGGCTCCGTCTCACCACGGCGAAAATAATTCGGATTCACGTTTCCGCGAACGTGAAGAGCTTCGCTATGCCTTACGATCGGTTCATTGCTTCGGTCGCTTTATCCGAAGAATATTTATTGTGACCGATGACCAGGCGCCCCATTGGCTTGATGCAAGCGACAATCAGATTTCTGTAATTTCGCACCGAGACATCTTCCCTGATACGAGTTATCTTCCAGTATTCAACTCTCATGCGATTGAGGCGAATATCCACCGCATTCCCGGTCTCTCCGAGCATTTCCTATACATGAACGATGATGTTATGTTCTGGAATAAATGCCGCGCGGCAGATTTCTTCAATTTTAGTGGCACGGCAAAGATTTTTCTGGAAGATCTCCCCAATGTCTATGGCGAACCGCTAGCATCCACGCCTGCGTGGCGCGCGGGGGCACTGAATGTAAACCGTTTGATGATTGAGCGTTTTGGTTCAACGCTTTATACCCACCACCTGCATGTACCTTTCGCCATGAAGAAATCGGTGATGGAGCAGATTTGGCGCGATTACCCTGCGATCATGGAGCGTACATCGCGAGCGCGTTTCAGATCGCACGAGGACGTTTCCCCGGCATCTTTCTTCTACCCAATCTATGCTTATCTAACTGGACAGGCCTCCTTGGACAGCATGCCAGCGGTTCGCACGGGCCTCGGTGTCAATGGTTTCCAGGATGTGATGGTGGCGCTATTGCACGATGCGGCAACCAAATGCGTCTGCATCAATGACTCAGAAGGCGATATAAGTATTTTGAACGGCAGCGTTTTTAGCAACTCGATGCGGAGAAAATTCGCTCGACCAGCACCTTGGGAAAACGATCAATGAAGCGATTGCGGATTGTCCACATCTGTATGTCTGATAGATGGAGCGGAAGTGAGATCGCCGCTGCGGAGTACGCAAACGGTCTTTCGCCGTCGCACAACATTGGCATGGTGTTTGTTGCCGGCCAGCACCTGACGTCTTCATTTTACCGTCGACGCCTGAACGACAACATAAGATTTGCCTTGATTTCGGATCCAAAATCCGCGGGAGAATTGCGAAGTGCCGTCACCGAGGTCGCAGGCGGGATGCCTGATATTATTCATGCTCATCTAGGAGCGGCCTGCCGGGCAGTTGCGAATATCTTTCCTGCGGTGACCAAAATTGGTCATCTTCATATCCGATTCTTTTTCGCTCAACACGGTGATTTGGATGGGGTGATTGCGGTTGCCCCATGGCAAATGGGTGACATTCCTGAACGGTATTCCGGAAGGGCTTGGCTTGTTCCAAACTTTCTACAGGAGATGAAATTCAAGGCGCCGGATGAAATGCGGACACGTCTTCTTCGTATGCTGCACCTCGAACCGGACGTGAAGCTTATCGGTTCTGTTGGTCGGCTCCACAGCGACAAGGGAATGGATATTCTAATTGAGGCACAGCGTATTATCGGCGACCCAAACATTCACCTGTTGCTGTTCGGCGAGGGCTCGGAGGAAATTCAGCTTCGGCAGCGGGCGGCGGGTTTAGACAATGTGCACTTCATGGGGTACCGGCATGATGCCGCACAGCTAGTTGGTGGCCTCGATCTATACGTATCTGCATCGCGTGCGGAGTCGTTTGGCCTTGCGACAATCGAAGCTATGGCTGCCGGCGTGTCAGTGGTTGCGACGCGCACTAAAGGAAGCGAGTGGTTGTTAGAGCACGATCCCGAACGACTGTTCGGGATAGAGGATATATATGGCACGGCGAGAATTATCAGTGGTTTTTGCGCGGGCGATCGCGCTCTACCTGACTACAGACTCGACAGGTTTGATAAGCAAGCCTCGTTCAGAGCGTTAGAGGCCGCATATTCGGAAGCGATTGAACGTTCGCGACGATAAGAACCTCATTTATGACCACTCGGTCGAAATGGTGTTACATGCAATGATGCGTGCGCCCGCGGCTTCTCCTTGCAATGGGTGCGGGCGCGGCCTTGTCACTCCATAAACCGATACCGTCCCTTCGCCTCGCTTAGCTTGTTCGCTGCACGCTCTGGATCGGCCCTTATGACTTCGCTGAGGCGGTCGCTCAGGGTTTCCATGTGGTCGGCCAGTTGCGGCTCTGGCACCCCTTGCAGGGCCGCCAGCGTGATGGCGTTGCCGGTCAGTTGCGCCATGATCAGGCGGATATGTTCGTTGCGGTGAACATACCGCACCTTGTCGGGGTCAAGGTGGCTGCGCATCTCGGACAGATCGCCCTCGGCCTCTGCTGCTGCCATGTCCCAGATCGGATGATTGGGCCAGCGGGCGCGGTTGGTGTCGGTCGGATCCGGTTCGGCGTAGCGCACTTTCTGGAACGCTTCGGCCACCACGTCCCCAAACTGTGCGTCAAACTCACCCCATTGGGCGATCTGCCAACGGTCTTTCAGAATCGCCTTTCCCGCGCGCACCTCTATCCGCCAGACTTGGCTCTGGCTGCGGTCGGTCGGGTCCAGCGGCGGCAGGCCGTCGCGTTCAAGGTTGGCGTTCCAGATATCCCACCAGATCGGCTTGTGCGTGTCGATCACCTGGCGCCGCTTGTCGTAGATCGTGACTTGCCGCCCCCCTGATTTCCCGACCGTGACGCCGGTAAATCGACCGGATTTGCCGTTGCTGCGGACACCCTCTTCCTCGGCGGTCAGAAAGTCGGCGCGGTTGGCGTGGCTGTGAATGATGAAGTTTTCTGGGTTCAGTTCAAAGTCGGGGGCCAGCACATCCACGCAAAAATCGGCCCGCCCGATGCTGACCTGATGCGCACCATAGCGAATGCCCAGCCGTTCAAGCGTTCTGTCTATATACGCGCGGGCATAATACGCGCGGGCATAGCCCAAACCTTGCGTTGCCAGAAGGGTGGAGCCGACCGATAGCCGAATGCCCCAAGGATCACGGGCGTTCGGCTTCTTGATGAACCAGATCACTTCCAGCGGCCCGCCTTTCAGAATGAAGCGGTAGCCGTGGCCGCCGTGGGGCAGGATGTCGAAATCTGCACCGCCATAGCTGACGGGTTGGGCGGCGCGGGCTTCCCGTCCAGCCGGGGCAGGGCGTCCAGCACCGCGCGTGCGGCTTGGGGCAGGGGGATGCGCCGCGCGCCGGTCTTGGTATCGGGCAAGGCCATGTGGCGCGGGGTGATATAGTCCCATTTCAGCGTCTGGATTTCCCCAAGGCGGCAGCCGGTCAGGATCAACAGGCGGAACGCGGCCACGATGAACGGGCTTTCACTTCCGTCCTGTTCAACCTCGGTCAGAACCTGCCCGAGGCGCTGCAACTCTTGCTGTGACAAAAACCGCTCGTGCTTGTGTTCGCGATATTTCGGCACATGGCGGCAAGGGTTCGATCCGTCGCGGCGCAGGCCCCAGACCTCGGCCAGGTTGAACATCTTGGACAGAACCCCAAGCGTGCGGTTCGCCTGATAGGGAATGGCGCGGTGCTTGTGGTGCAATTCGGCAATGTCCTTGCGCTCCACGTCCACCACCCTGAAGGCGCCGATTGCGGGCTTGATGAACTTGTCCATCGCACGCCGGTATTCCGCTGCCGTGGAAGGCTTGCAGCGTTCCTTGACGTGGGTGTTATAGAAGCGGTCACAGAGGGCGGCCACGGTGGGTGCCCGGCGTTCCTGCGCGATTTCCTCGGCGGGGTTTTCCCCCTTCGCCACAAGGCCCATCACCTCGCGGGCTTTCAGTCGCGCTTGTTCCGCCGTGATATTGCCGTGCCGCCCGAGGCTGATCCGCCGCGTGCGCCCGCCCTTGCGATACTGCGCTTGATAGGTCTTGGTTCCCGAGGGCATGACGCGCACGCCGAAACCAATGATTTCGCTATCCCAGACAAAGTAGCTTTCGGCTTGTGCGCTCAGAGCGTCAACGCTGCGTTTGGTTAGTTTCGGCATCGGTGTTTCCCCTCGCGGGCCGTCCTTCCGTGGAAGCATAGTGGAAGGATGCGGCGTCAAATCTGAGCCAAAGGGGTAGAACCCAAGCGCAAAGCCGGTCAACGAAAAACCAAACGATTCAAGAAGATAGGGGAAAGGGTCGCAATCTGGCGAAGCCTGTGGGCCTGCCCCGGATCGCTCTCATAACCTGAAGGTCGTAGGTTCAAATCCTACTCCCGCAACCAAAAAACATAACGATATCAAGAAGTTACGAGCCGTCCGCTAGGGTGGCTTTTTGCTTGCGCATTTTGTGTCAACGCCATGTCAACGTTTTACGAGTGGCATGGAGCCCGGCTGCGAACCCCTCAGATCACAAGCTCATAGCTCGTGCTGCGGCCACCAGCTTCCCCTTTGCGAAGAAGCCCCAGATCCAGCAATGCCGCGATGTCGCGGTTCGCGGTGTCTTGTGAGCACTTCGCTATGGTCGCCCATTTGGACGATGTCATCTTGCCCTCGAAACCGTCAAGCAATCGGTTCAGGACCTTTATCTGGCGTTCGTTCAGTGCCAGCGCTGCGGCGCGTTCCCAGAACTGAGCCTTCGCGATGACTGCTGCCAGGACACCATCGGCGCCGTGGATTGCTCGGCCAAGGCAGGCGAGGAACCAGGTCAGCCAATCCGTCACATCCGTCGCGCCTTTCTGGGTGCGCTCCAGCTCATCATAATAGTCTGACCGTTCGATCCGGATCTGCGCCGACATGCTGTAGAACCGCTGCGGGCTGGCCTCGGATCGCGCAAGCGCCAGATCGGCGATGGCGCGGGCGATGCGGCCGTTGCCATCCTCGAACGGGTGAATGGTCACGAACCACAGATGCGCCAGAGCCGCCTTGATCACCGGATCAGTGGAAAGGGGTGCGTTGAACCATGTCAGGAAAGCGTCCATTTCTGCCGCGACCTTGTTGGCCGGAGGAGCCGCGAAGTGGACGCGCTCTCGGCCGAATGGTCCTGACACCACCTGCATGGGCCCCGAACTGTCGTCGCGCCAATCCCCTACTCGAATGCGTGTCATGCCGCTGCGCCCGGTGGGGAATAGGGCGGCATGCCAACCGAACAGACGCTCCGCCGTCAGGGGCGCGGTGTAGTTTCTGGTCGCATCCAGCATCACCTCGACGATGCCCTCGACATTGCGGTCGGTCGGGGGCAGGGCACCGATATCGATGCCAAGGCGTCTTGCAAGCGATGAGCGGACCTGTGTGGCGTCCAGCGCCTCGCCTTCGATCTCGCTGGTCTTGAGCACATCCTGCGTGAGTGTCTGCAGCACCGCTTCTTCGCGCAGCTTGAATCCAAGGGATTCCATCCTGCCGATCAGTCGACCCTGATCGTGCCGCACTGCCGCCAGCGGTGTCGCGATGCTGCCATCGCGCCAGGTCAGTGTCGGCCAGTCTGGCCTCTCCCAGATGTACATCGTAAACTCCGCGTCAGATGCGGCGAATATGCAGCTTATTCGCCGCATCCGCAAGTATGAACGCCGCAAGCCGTGCGGAGATTGTGGTGCCTATTCTCCGCATGAAATTGAGCGCGCCAATTGAGTGATGGTCCACCAGCATTCCCTCGGCACGAGGTGCTTTCTCCCGGCTGCCCATCAAGGTTGCAGTCCACCCTTGTCACGGCCCAAGCTGACCGAAGTAACGACAAGGCGCACTTCTGTTGATTTCCACCCAGAAGTGACCCGGGTAGGGGCGTAATTTTCATTGAGAAGTGACCCATGTGACACCTTCCCCATGGCTGCTGGCAGCAGGGGATTTTGGAGTGATCGACATGGCATTTTTGAGTATTATTCGGCGTTGGGCATTGCGTGAGCATCTGTCCATTCGGGAGATCGCGCGACGGACGAAGTTGTCGCGCAATACCATTCGCAAGTATTTGCGGTCTGGGGCGGTTGAGCCTGAGTTCAAAGTTGCCGAGAGACCGAGCAAGCTTGATTCCTTCGCGGCAAAACTGTCGGGCTGGCTGAAGACCGAGGCTGGCAAATCGCGCAAGCAGCGAAGGACATCGAAGCAGCTGCACGATGACTTGGTGAAGCTTGGCTACACCGGGTCATATGGGCGAGTTGCGGCCTTTGCACGGGTTTGGCGCGCGGATCGGCAGCGTGAACAGCAAACGATGGGGCGCGGAACTTTCGTGCCGCTGGTCTTTCAGCCGGGCGAGGCGTTCCAGTTTGACTGGAGTGAGGACTTTGCGGTGCTGGGCGGCGAGCGCACCAAGCTGCAGGTGGCGCATATCAAGCTGTCGCACAGCCGGGCGTTTCTGCTGCGGGCTTACCCCTTGCAGACGCATGAGATGCTGTTTGATGCCCATGTGCATGGGTTCCGGGTGTTTGGTGGCGTGCCTGCGCGCGGGATCTACGACAACATGCGCACAGCAGTTGATCGTGTTGGCCGGGGCAAGGAACGGCAGGTCAATGCCCGGTTCCTGGCGATGGCCAGCCACTATGTCTTTGAGCCTGAGTTTTGCAATCCAGCGGCTGGTTGGGAGAAGGGGCAAGTCGAGAAGAACGTTCAGGATTCCCGCCATCGTCTGTGGCAACCAACGCCGGAGTTCCCCGATCTGGCGACGCTGAATGCCTGGCTGGAACGACGCTGCCAAGAACTGTGGCACGAGATCCCTCACGGCGCACTACCTGGCAGCGTGGCAGATGTCTGGGCCGAAGAACGGGCAACCTTGATGCAATTGCCGCCTGCTTTCGACGGTTTTGTTGAGCACAGCAAGCGCGTCTCGCCTACTTGCCTGATCAGCTTCGAGCGCAATCGCTACAGCGTTCCGGCGTCCTTTGCCAATCGCCCTGTCAGCCTTCGGGTCTATCCGGATCGGCTGGTCGCGGCAGCTGAGGGCAACATCCTGTGCGAACATGTGCGCGTGATCCAGCGCAGTCACAATCTGCCACCGCAGACGATCTATGACTGGCGGCACTATCTGGCTGTCATTCAGCGCAAACCCGGGGCATTGCGCAACGGCGCACCCTTTCTGGAATTACCACACGCATTCAGGCAGTTGCAGGATCACATGATGCGCAAACCGGGAGGCGATCGCGAGATGGTCGATATCTTGGCGCTGGTCCTGCATCACGATGAACAGGCTGTGCTGACCGCGGTGGAGATGGCCCTGACGGCTGGCGTTCCGACCAAAACCCATGTGCTGAACCTGCTGCACCGGCTGATTGATGCCAAGGTGGTTGGCGGGCCGCCCCTTGATACCCCGCAGGCGCTGATCCTGCGCCGCGAACCCAGGGCCAATGTCGAGCGCTACGACGGCCTGCGCGCCCAAATTGCAGGGGGCCGCCATGCGTCATGATCCTGCAAGTGCGGCCATCGTCATCATGCTGCGCAGCTTGAAGATGCATGGCATGTCCCAGGCTGTCACCGACCTGA
Source organism: Rhodobacteraceae bacterium UBA6197 (assembly GCA_002422085.1). Lineage (GTDB taxonomy): Bacteria > Pseudomonadota > Alphaproteobacteria > Rhodobacterales > Rhodobacteraceae > UBA6197. The sequence continues at coordinate 85,389 of DISZ01000003.1, read as the reverse complement.
TCGAGCAAGGCGCCCCTGCCTTCGATGCTTCGGTGCCGATCTTGTCTCAACTCCTGAAGGCCGAACTGGCTGAGCGCGAAGTTCGGTCGATCGCCTATCATATGAAGTCCGCACGGTTCCCGGCCTACAAGGACATCTCCGGGTTCGACTTTGCGACCAGTGAGATCAATGAGGCCACCGTCCGGACGCTGCACCGCTGCGAGTTCATGGATGGTGCCCAGAACGTCGTCCTGATCGGCGGTCCTGGCACCGGCAAAACCCACGTTGCAACAGCCATCGGTGTTCAAGCCATCGAACATCATCGTCGTAAGGCGCGGACCTTCGTGAACTGGCAGAACCGCAAGCCTCTGGTGAAGGACCTTCAGACCCAGCGCAGCGCCATCATGGAACAGATCGCCCCGCATGATCCAGGTGAGGCGCTGGCGCTGCTGTGGCGGTTCATGGGACTGGCCACCCCGGTGTTCGAACGCTGCGACGACAGCAGCGGCACCGTCATCGACATCTTCCACCAGGCCTGCGCCGATCTGGGCGAGGTGGCCAAGGCTGCGGGAACTGCGCCCGAGGCACTGGCGCGGCAGGTTCTCGATGCGCTGCAGGACAACGGCTTTGGCCAGTATGACGGGCTGATCGCCATCATCGCCCCGGCGCTTGGCCCGGAGGGCGTCGCGCATCTGAAGACACTGGTCGAGGAACTCGGCCGCACGCCCGTGACTGTGCCGCCAAAGAGCGAATGGCAGGCTGTCGGCTGGGGCAGTGGTGGCACACGCTATGCCCACGAGATGGAGGAACGCGCGCGTCAGAGCACAGTCGAGATGGCGCTGAAGGACATCGCCGACGTGCAGGGCGACGTGGATGGCTTCATCGCCCAGTATGATCCGAAGACCCGCAAGGTGCCAAAGATCGCGGCCGAGATCGCGCAGCGGCTGCTGGCGGCTGGCAGGGCAGGGGACGCGCTTGGTTTCATCGAGCGGGCCGAGGTGGACCAGGCGCGCTGGATCCCGCCCGAGTGGCAGGATGCGCGTCTTGCCGTGCTGGAGGCGCTTGACCGGAAGGGTGAGGCGCAAGCATTCCGCTGGGCATGTTTCGAGCGCGACCTGTCGGGGGAGCATCTGCGGGCCTATCTGAAGCGTCTGCCGGACTTCGAAGACATCGAGGCCGAGGAGCACGCGATGGCGCATGCCGCTGCTCATCCCGAACTGCTGACCGCCTTGGCCTTCTTCCTGAACTGGCCATCGCTTGGACACGCCGCGCGCCTGCTGATCGACCGGCAGGACGAGGTCGACGGTGATCATTACGAATTCCTCGCCCCGGCGGCCGAGACATTGGCGGAGAAGCATCCGCTGGCCGCAACGGTGGCGCTGCGGGCGATGATCGATTTCACGCTGACCGAGGGGAGGCAGAAGCGCTATGGCTATGCTGCCCAGCACTTGGCAACCTGTGCCGACTTGGCCGGACGGATCGAGGACTTCGGACCGGTCGAGCCGCACCCTGACTATGTCGTGCGCCTAAAGGCGGAGCATGGCAAGAAGACCGGCTTCTGGTCGCGGATGGATGGATGATGGCCGTGCTACCGGAAAATCATTCCGCCACCCAATGGAAGCATGGTGGAAGCACGAGGGGAAAAACCGCTGCGCAATCCTGACAATCCGCGCGCAGGCCGCCCGCGCGAACCCGGTTCACAACTGGCGGAAACCGCGCAAAAACTCGCGATCCTGCGCAACTGTTCATGGTTCGTTCGACATGACTCATAACCTGAAGGTCACAGGTTCAAATCCTGTCCCCGCAACCATTTCTTCTCGTAATATCAAAGAGTTAAATGTTGAGCGTTTCTCTTGTGTATAGCAGCGCGCGTTTTACCTCAACGCCACCTCAACGTTTGACGAGTCCCCTCTGAAAAGCGGGACTTTTTGCATTTGGGGGGCGAGGCACGTGGGCCGCGCAATGTCTGTCCGTGAGAACTCGAGCGCATCATCGGCGGCAGTATATGTCACCGTCTCAGCCTGCATTAGTTCCCATTTGAGGTAGATGCCCAAGTCCGGAACACCTGCGCATCATTGAAGTGATGCGTAGAGAAAGTCAGCAGGCAGTCTTGGATGACCTCGCAGACGCCCGCTGCAGCATACCAAAAAGGTCTTTGGGGTCATCTGGGTCAGCAATCATGTCCAGGATTTCTTTATGGGATGAGCTCTCGAGGCGGTCGCGGAGCCAGCGCAGGGCCGAGAAATCCTCTATCGCGAAGCCAACACCATCAAACAGAGTGATCTGACGGGAGTTTGAACGTCCGTGAACAGCCCCAGTGATGACCTGCCATAACTCCGTCGACTGGAAGTCTTCGGGCATTTGCTGGATTTCGCCCTCGATCCGCGTTTGAGGTGTGTATTCAACGAAAACTTCCGCTCGCTTCAATATATCGGGGTGGAGTTCAGTCTTACCCGGGCAGTCGCCGCCGATTGCATTGATGTGCATACCCGCGCCGACCATGTTGTCGGTCAAGATCGTGGCGTTCTGCTTATCTGCCGTGCAAGTCGTGACAATGTCCGCGCCAAGCACGGCATCCTCTGGTGAACTGCAGATTTTCAGCTCAAGCCCAGTGGCGAGCAAATTGTGACGGCACTTTTCCATAGCGGCGGAGTCGGTGTCGTAAAGACGTATGCTTGTAACGCCACAAATCCGCTTCAGCGCCAGCGCCTGGAATTCAGACTGTGCGCCGTTGCCAATCATCGCCATTATCTTCGAATCCGGGCGGGCGAGGTATTTTGTTGCGAGTGCAGAAGTTGCTGCCGTGCGGAGCGCGGTAAGAACGGTCATCTCTGAAAGAAGCTCAGGGTAGCCAGTATCGACGGCTGCGAGAAGACCGAATGCAGTGACTGTCTGTAGGCCGCTATGCGTATTCTTGGGGTGGCCGTTTACATACTTGAAGGCATAACTGACACCATCTGATGTTGGCATCAACTCTATCACACCATCGCGTGAATGCGACGCGACGCGTGCCGTCTTGTCGAACAAGTGCCAGCGACGAAAGTCTTCCTCAATATAGGCCGCGATTTGCGCTATTGACTCTTCGATTCCCGTATCGAGGACAAGTTGCATCATGTTCTCGACACTGACGAAGGGGACTTGAGCGAAATTGGAAGACATTCTGTTCACCGTATTCTTGGTTTGGCAGTGGCAGGACTATTGAACGCTACGTTGGCCAGTTTGCGCGTATGCGCATGGATCAACTGAATCGATCAATCAGGAAGGGTGAAAGTTGTTCCACTGAACGACCTTGCTTGAACGCATCGCAGATCAACTCTGCCGTCCGTGCGGCCATAGTGAGCCCCAGATGCCCGTGGCCGAAGGCGTAAAAGACGTTTGGGTTGCGCGGCGAGGGGCCAATGACGGGTAGCGAATCTGGCGTCGAGGGGCGAAATCCCATCCATTCGGTTGCTGGTGGCACGTCGCGAAGAGCGGGCAACGCGCGTTTGGCTGCAGGGATAAGTGCGCGAATTCGGGTGTAGTTCGGTGGCGCCGCAAGGCCCGCAAGTTCGTCTCCGCTTACCAGTCGAATGCCGTCATGCATCGGGGAAAGCACGAGCGACATCGACGGGATCACGACGGGACCGCGCATCAGAGTGCTGGTTTCCGGCCCAAAGGCGATGTGATAGCCGCGTTCCGTATCGAGGCTGACACGATCACCGAGTTGGCGCACCAGATTGGCCGACCATGCGCCTGCTGCGACGACCAAGCGGTCGAAATCTTGCGCGCCGCCTTCAGTATGCACAGTCACGCCGCCCTCAGTGCGGCGCGAAATGGCGGTGACATGCTGGCGCAGGTGCCGGGCACCGCGCAGTGCGGCTCCGTCGAAATAAGCGGCGGCAAGCCCTTTGGGAAAGCGCACGAAGCCACTTTCGGGCTGATATAGCCCGATTTTGCACAGCGCAGGATCAAGGCCGGGTTCCAGATCGGTGACTGCCTTTTGATCCAAAATGGTATGGGGCACACCGAAACGATCCATCAGCCGACGGTCCAAGGCTGTTGCGGCGAATTCTTCATCAGAGCCGTAGACCTTCAACCAGCCTTCATGGCTGATCAGTGCCGCAGCGCCACATTGGGCGGCGAGGGCTTGATGCGCGGTCAGTGATTGCGAGACGATCTGGTGAAGCGCCGCTGCGATCCGATCAACCTCGGCGGGCATCCCTGCGCGGACAAAGCGTATGAACCATGGAAGCACCCGCAGGGAGTGGCGCAGGCGCAGCACAGCCGGAGATGATCGATCAAAGATGTACGACGGAAGAGCGCGCAATAGGGCAGGGGTGGACGTCGGCGTAACCGATCCCGTCACGATGGCGCCGGCGTTGCCGGAAGATGTGCCTGCACCTGGCGCATCGGGATCAAAAACCGTGACCTTGTGGCCACCGATGGCCAAAGCCAAGGCAGTAGCGCAGCCGACGATGCCCGCACCAACGATTGCCACCGACAATTGCGCATCGCAGTTTGCGCGCTGAGACATGGGGTATTCCATCCGAAAAATGCGACGCTTTGGCGCGGTCAGTGTTGCAGGACTTTGCTCAGAAAATCGCGGGTGCGGTCATTCTTCGGCGCTGTGAAGAAGGTCTCTGGCGATGCCATTTCTACAATTGCACCGCGATCCATGAAAATGACCCGATCTGCGACCTTACGGGCAAAACCCATTTCATGGGTTACCACCATCATCGTCATGCCTTCGCGGGCCAGTGACACCATGACGTCCAGCACTTCGTTGATCATTTCAGGGTCAAGCGCCGAGGTTGGTTCGTCAAACAGCATGATCTTTGGCTGCATTGCCAGCGAACGCGCGATAGCCACACGTTGCTGTTGCCCCCCCGACAGCTGGTGCGGGTAATTGCCCATCTTGTCGCCCAGACCCACCTTTGCCAGCAGAGCGCGCCCGCGCTCTTCGGCGTCGACTTTGGACAGCTTGCGCACATGGATCGGGGCCAAGGTCACATTTTCCAGTGCCGTCTTGTGCGGATAGAGGTTGAATTGCTGAAAAACAAAGCCCACCTCCATCCGCAAATCGCGCAGCCGCGCCTCAGAGCCGCCAAGTTCGGTGCCATCAACGATCAATCCACCCTTCTGAAACGGTTCCAGCCCGTTCACACAGCGGATCAGCGTGCTTTTGCCCGAGCCGGATGGCCCACATACCACCACCACCTCGCCTTTAGCGACGCTCAGGTTGATGTCGCTCAGCACATGCAGCGCGCCGAACCATTTGTTGAGGTTTGAAAACTCGATCATGCGATGATGTCCCTTGGTGCCGCAGGGCTGCGAAGTGGCAGCAGGTTTCGGATTAGAGGATGGTCGATTGGTCCCGACGCTCCATGCGGCGCGAGATGTAGATCAGCGGATAGCAGATGATGAAGTACGAAAGACCGACGATACCAAAGACCAGCAGACCGTTAGGTATGGATTGCACCATCACCCATCCCGCCCGCGTCAGATCCAGAAGGCCAATGGCCGATACCACCGAAGAATCCTTGATCAGCAGAACAAATTGCCCGACGAGGGACGGTGTAACGATGCGCACCGCTTGGGGCAGAACAACGTGGCGCATCTGCTGCGCGCGCGTCATCCCCGATGCCGCCGCTGCTTCGGATTGGCCGGTTGGCACGGCCTTGATGCCCGAGGCGACGATCTCGCCGATGAAACATGCCGCGACATTTGACATCGCAATGACGCCCGAGGTGAAGGCGCTTAACTCGATTCCAGTCACCGGCAGGATGAAGAACACGATGAACACCTGCAGCAGAAAGGGGGTGCCACGGAAAAAATCTACGTAAAGCCCCAGCAGACGCGCCAATGTGCGGTTGCGTCCTGCCCGGATGATGCCAAAGGCAAAGCCCAGCACCACTCCAATCAAAAGGGACAAGACTGACAGGGATACAGTCATGGCAATGCCCTTTAGCAGCACCGGCCAGTAGCCCATCACGCGATCAAGTTGCATCAAGAACATGCCTACCCCTCCCTATGCCCGACCCGGAAGTCGGTTCTGGTGCACCCAAAGCCCGGCCATCAATTTCAGCAGATAATAAAGAACGAGATAGGCCAGCGCGGTTGAGACCAGGCCTTCGATCGGCATGAAACGGTCGATGGCGATCATCTGCCCGGCGCGCGTCAACTCGACCACCGAGATGAGGGACAGCAAAGACGAATCCTTGACCAGCACGATGGCCTGCCCGATCAACGGTGACACTGTCGGTCGCAGGGCTTGTGGCAAGACGATCAGCCGCATGCGTTGAAGATATGTCAGGCCCGTGCTCATTCCGGCTTCGACTTGACCGCGCTGGATCGACAAAATGCCCGAGCGGATGATCTCGGCCACATAGGCACCAGAGTTCAGTGACAGGGCGATGACCCCGATGACCATTTCCGGCACCAACACGCCCAAACGCGGCAGCCCGAAATACAGAAAGTAAAGCTGAGCGAGCAGCGGTGTCGCGCGGATTGCATCGACGTAAGCAACGGCTGGCCATTTCAGCCAGCGCAGGGGCTGAATGCTGAGGGCGCAGGCAACGATACCCAGAACAATCGCTCCGGCAAAACCGGCAGCCGACAGCATCAGCGTGGCAAGAAATCCGTGCCAGATATCCGGCAGATATTCCAGCATCACCCGTATGTTCAAGTTTCCCAGCATTGGCCACCGATTTTGCAATTGAGAGGTTAGGGGTGTCGCGAGAACAGTTCATTCCCGCGACACGAACTGCACTAAATCAGTGCTCTTCTTGCCATTTCGCCGAGTTCACCCAGTAATCGAGGTTCGCCTGCAGGCGGCCGTCAAGCGTGGTGTTGTCGATGAACAGGTTGGCCCAGCTGAGCAGGTCCATCGAGTCATAGCGCACGGCATAGGCCAACGGCTCTTTCGTCAGCATGTCCGGGAACACGGTGAAGGTGCCCGGCTCATATGTGGACGCTTGTGAAGCCACAGAGGAGCTGTCGTTCAAGCCGCAATCGGCCTGGCCAGAGGCAACTGCGTCAAGCAAAAGCGTGCCTGCACCCTTGAACGATTTGATTTCGCCTTGCGGGAAAGCGGTGGCTGCCAACTTCTCGCCGCTTGAACCCAGCAGCACGGCAATCTTCGCACCCGGAGCCTTGCAGTCGTCAACAGTCTTGAAGGCAGAGTCGCCCTTGGTAAAGGCCACGGCACCCACATACATGAACGGCTTGGTGAAGCCGACCTTGGTTGCGCGCGCCAGCGTCGGGGTCATGTCCGCAGCCAGGATATCGGCCTTGCCCGACATCAGCGCAGGCAGCAAACCATCCCAGTCGAAATCAAGGTATACAACCTTGACACCCATCTCTTCGGCCATCAGCGTGGTCAGCTCGATTGCGCTGCCAGTCCGGTTGCCGTTCTTGTCCATGAACGAGAACGGAGGGCCTTGGGTCTGCACAGCGACGCGCAATTCACCGCGCGCAATGATGTCGTCCAGCGTGCCCGCGTCGACCGAAGTCGCGCTGCCCGCCTGTGTCATGACAGCAAGCATCGCCATCAGAACAAACGTATTGAGTTTGCTCATTCATTCTCTCCCTATGATGTAAGATGCCGGACCTCTCCCGGCTTGCGGTTATCTATCGGCCACCGGTCACTCCCGGCCCGGATCTGCGGCAATATCCTCGCCACCGATTTCGTCGTCCCAGACTCCCTTGGGAAGGCTGAGCCATTTGTTGTGTGATTTCATCACCACGAAGGTTTCGCTGCTACGGATGACGCCCGGTTCGGCCAATCCCGGCAGCAGTTCGCTGGTGACACGGTAAAGTTCCTCCATGTCACCCTCAAACAGGACTTCAGCGATGATGTCATATCGGCCTGTCACGATGCTGACCGACGTGACGAAAGGCAGTTCAGACATCTTCCGCGCAAGCTCGTTCAACCTGCCATGACCATTGGCGTTGATGCCAATGATTGCCCCCACAAGCTCGGGCCGCTCGGACACGTTCAACACGCCGACAATTTTCAGAAGGTTGCGCTCAACCAATGACTTCAGCCGCGCGCGAACCGTGGGCGGGCTTAGATCCAAGCGCTCGGCCAACCCATTGGCGCCATCACGACCATCTTCCGACAGCAGTCGAGAGAGGCGTCTGTCGATCCGGTCAAGCAAAGCGCGCATGGCGAATTTCCGATTCTGGAAGATACACTCACCCAAGAATACCAAATGGAAAATTGGAGTCAATTATTTTTTCCATATGGAAAGTTTACAGCGTACCTTTTTCCGCAGAAGGGAGATTTGCGATGACTTTTCAATGCCATCATTGAGAACCGGACATGAGCCGTCGCAAGAGGCGCGTGGCCGGAAGCGCCGCTTGCCCCAGATTTGGAAAGATTCGTCGAGGTGTGCCGTGTCTGCCGTGTGATTGGCCCTGAAGGTCTCATATGGAGCGGCGGTGTCTCTGTAACCCCATAATTCCTTACCGATGGCATTCATCTGCCGCGCTTGTCGGCAATCGACCACACAACCGACCCGATGGTCAGCAGCGCGCCGATGACCGGTTCGATATCGGAGGCTTGGACATAGCCCTTGGCGACGAGTGCAGTGCCCGCGACGGTCAGGATCTGGCGGATGAGGGCGAGGATTGCAGGTTTCAGCATGGTGTTCTCCAGTTCAGGTTTCATTGGTGGTTGCGAGGAATTCGCCCGGCTTCATGGTCGGCAGGCGTTGGGGGCGGGGCGGATATGTCGCGGGCCAGCGCGCGCCCAGAAGGCGTGACTTGGCGATGCGGGCGATGGTGACGGCATCGGACTGGTTGCCGCCCAGCACGTAGAAATGCGTGTCATCCTGGCCGACCGCGAAGCCGACGTGGCCGCCAGAACCGCGCTCAAAGATCAGCACCGCACCGGTGATGGGCTGCACCGATTGCCCGAACAGCAGCCAGTTGCGGGCCCAATAGGGATTGGTGCCCAGCGCGCCGAGAAGTGGCTCATCGGGCAGGGCCACGCGGATGCAGGTCTCCACGAAGTCGCCGCACCAGGGGTTCTTGCTGGGGTCGCCCAAGGAGCGGCCATCACGCTTCAGCCAGTCCATCAGCCAAGACCGGTCGCGCGCTTCGTTGCGGCCAAGCGCCGTTCTCGCCTCGGTGATCCATGGCAGACGGCCCTGCGGGGTGACGGATGCCGCACGGCCATTGGCGGCGATCAGTTGCCGCAGCGCGCGGGCGGTCCGGACGCCCCATTGGCCGTCAATAGCACCCGGGCTGTGGCCAAGTTTGTCCAACCCGCTCTGGATCAGGTGGATGGCGTCGGTCTGGTCGGTGGTCATGGAAACGCTCCTTTTGCCCGGCGTCGGGCAACAAAAAACCGCCTCGGGGCGGGTGGGGTGGGTCGGCAGGTTGATGTCGTCTGCTTTCAGTCCGTGCGGCCGCGCTGGAAGGCCTCGAACATCACATCCCGCATGGCGCGGATGTCGGTTTCGATGCGCTCGAGCCGGTCGGCATCGGCCTTGCGATCCTCGGCGCGCTGCTTGTCGATGCGGTCGCGTTCGGCCAGAAGTTCCCGATCATGTCGTTCCAGCATGGCCTCGTTGGTAAAGGCCTTGCGGGTGACGGTGGCGGCGATGGCAAGGCAACCGCCAACCAGTGCGGTGATGGCGGCAGTCAGGCCGTTGTCGCGGAATGCCTGGCCGACCTCTTGCAGAAAGGTAGTGCGCTCGGTCATGAGATGTCCTTCAGTATTCGTGAACTGCGGTTCAGTAATCGGTTTCAACGTAGAGGCCGGAGCAATCGTAGGCGACGGCGGCAGCGGTGGCCCCGGTGTTGAGGTAGAAGCGCGGCGAGAGGAACTGCGCGGCAGCGGGGATATCAGTGGCAATCTCCTGTTCGAAAACCGCGCCACTGACCTCGTCCACCAGCCTGACCCAGACCGAACCGCCATTCGGCGGCGCGGCGATGAACAGGGTCAGAACGCCGCCGGTCGCGATGGCGAAGGCCGCACCCATGTCGGTTAGGGTCGGGGCATCGGTGGCATCGTTGGTGACCAGTTGCCAGTTGGCGTGGGTGCCACGCTGAAAGCCGATGCCGATACAATTTACGACCGACGCGAGAGTGAGCGTGGTGGCGAGTGCTGCGGTTAATCGATTTGTTGATAGTGGGTCTCGCCCAGAGCGGCGGTAGCCTTCTCATTGATGATCCGCCCACCTTCTGGGGCAGCATAAAGTTCGTGGCTGCCATTCACGGTGACCTCGTCCATCAAGGCCAGTCCGCCATCGCCGCAGGCGGCCGGAACCAGGCTTGGGGCAACGGTTGCGACCGAAAGTGCGTCATCTGCCAACGCTTGCTGCTCTGTCTTTCTGGCTTCCGCTATCGTGCCCGACGCGGGCGCGGCTTTGGGGTTGTCGATGAAACCGACGAAGGCCACCAACGCCAACACCGCTACGAACGATCCGCCAACCCCTTTGGAGGCTTGGCTTCGGCTGCGGAAAGGTTTCAGCGGATAGAGGACGCTGAAGAGGCTGTAAGCAAAAATAAGGGTGGCGAGAAGCGCCAGAAGGCTGAGGAAAATTTGCATGAATCGGGCCAAGCCTATGAAGGATCGCCTTCCTTAGAGGCGTGAATTGTGGACTTTCTATGGGAAAGCTGCGGCTTTCTCGCCGAAAGTGATTATGATCATCTCACCCGCCATGAGTTTACATCAACGCTACATCAACCTGCGACTGCACGTTTCGAGCCAGTTTTGCAGGTCAATCCGTGCGAGTGTCGATGGTTGCTAGGGTGAAAATCGCGCCGGATCAAAGGCTTGTCTCGTAAGTCATTGAAATGCCTAAGCTATTGGAATCGCTGCAGTTTAGGCTCATAACCTGAAGGCCGCAGGTTCAAATCCTGCCCCCGCAACCAAAATCCTTAAATAAATCAGACGCTTAGAACCCGACTTAAACCGTCGGGTTTTTGCTTGTCCAAAACACATCAACGCCACATCAACGTTTGAAGAGTCCCCCGCTAAAAAAGGGGGGATTACCACCCGACCCACTGATGCTGACCGGGGCGAAGATCAGTCTGTGGACGCCTGTAGCGCCTGGCCCATTCGAGCGCCGGTCAACGGCATTGTTCAAGGCGTCTGTATTGTCCTAGTGTTCCCATATCGGCCGAATGGCGGCCTCCGTCCCGTCCTTCGGAATCACCATTGGGGATCAAGCAGAAATGACGACCGAGACAAAGGTTGCATACCCGCCGGACGCCGAAATCATGGCGATCTCTGCCAGCTTCGGGAATGATCACCACCGGATGCTGGACATCCTTCTGGCGGTGCAAGAGGCGCGTCGCTGCATTAGCCCATCGACGATGGACACCATTGCCGCGGCTGTCGGCGTAACGCGCATTGCCGTTGAGGGTGTCGCGTCATTTTATTCCTTTTTGTCTCTTGCGCCGAAGGGCCGGGTGACGATCCGGCTGTGCGATGACATCGTCGACCGGTTCAGTGGTCTGGATGCGGTGGTGGCGGCGTTTGAAGCCGAACTTGGCATCAAGATGGGCGAGACCTCGGCAGATCATGGGTTTTCGCTGGACTTCACGCCCTGCATCGGCCTGTGCGATCAGGCCCCGGCGGCGATGATCAACGATGTGGTGGCGACAAGGCTGACGGCCGAACGCGCCACGGCAATTGCGCGCGCCTTGAAACGGGGCTTGTCTGCTGCCGAGGCGCTGGTGGCGGATCACGATGTGCTGTCGCCCTATCAACGGGTCAGGGCTTTGGTCGAAAACAACATCCGCCGGCCGGGCGAGGTGTTGCTGGGGCCGGTGCCCGAAGATGCCGGATTGCACGCAGCCGCCGCCATGGCCCCATCGGCCATCATCGATGCGGTCGAGGCCAGCGGGTTGCGTGGCTGTGGTGGGGCGGGGTTCACCACCGGGCGCAAATGGCGCTTTGCCGCCAACGCGCCGTCGGACCGCCGCTTTGTCATCTGCAATGCCGACGAGGGCGAGCCGGGCACGTTCAAGGATCGGGTAGTCCTGACCGAACGCGCCGATCTGGTGTTCGAAGGCATGACGATTGCCGCCCGTGCGGTGGGCGCGCGCGAGGGCATCCTCTATCTGCGCGGCGAGTACGTCTATCTGCATGAGCATCTGCAGGCCGGGCTGGCCGCCCGCCGCGCCCGGGGCGGGCTGGGCGCCGATTTCGACATTCGTATCCAGATGGGGGCCGGCGCTTATATCTGCGGCGAAGAGGGCGCATTGATCAGTTCCTGCGAAGGTCTGCCGGGAGAGCCGAAAACCCGTCCGCCCTTCCCGGTGACGCGCGGCTATCTGGGGCATCCGACGGTCGTCAACAACGTCGAGACCTTCGCTCATGTCGCCCGCATCCTTGACCGGGGAGCCGCGTGGTTCAATGCCATCGGCACAGACAAGAGCCACGGGACCAAGCTCTTTTCCGTCTCGGGCGATTGCACACGCCCCGGCGTCTATGAGCTGCCTTATGGCCTGACCTTGCGCGAACTTCTGTCCCTTGCCGGGGCCGAAGACGCGGCGGCGGTGCAGGTGGGCGGACCGAGCGGCACGATGGTTGGTCGCGACAGCCTTGATCGGCGGCTGACCTTTGACGATCTGGCCACCGGGGGCGCGGTAATCGTGTTTTCGGCGCGGCGCAACATTCTGGAGATCGTCGATTACTACATGTCGTTCTTCGTCCACGAAAGCTGCGGCTACTGCACACCGTGCCGGGTCGGCAACGTGTTCCTCAAGAAGGCGATCGAGAAATTCCGCAAGGGACAGGCCAATGATGACGACATCGCCTATCTGAAGGATTTGTCCGCCACGATCATCGAGACCAGCCGCTGCGGCCTTGGTATGACCTCGCCGAAACCGGTGCTGTCGAGCCTGAAAAATTTTCCTCTGGTCTATTCTGCGCTGACCAAGCCCAGCAAGGACGGCATCAAGGCCACATTTGACATCCAATCCGCCATCAGTGGCGCGCGCGACATTGCCAAGCGGCGCTCTTACATCTTCGACAAGGATTTCAGCAAATGAACGGGCCTTTCCAGTTCCGTATCGACGGCGTCGAGGTTGCTGCCACACCGGGCCAGACCATCATGGAGGCCGCGGACGCCGCCGGCATCTACATCCCGCGTCTTTGCGACGTGGAGGGGCTGCGCCATCAGGGTGGCTGCCGGGTCTGCACTGTCAAGGTCGGGGGCAAGGCCGCAGGGCGCAGCGTTTCGGCCTGCACCCAGCCCGCCGAGCCGGGGCTTGAGGTCGAAAACGACACCGAGGCGCGCAACCGGGTGCGCCGCGATCTGGTCGAGATGCTGTTCCACGAGGGCAACCACCTGTGCCCGATCTGCGAGAAGAGCGGCAATTGCGAGTTGCAGGCGATGGCGTGCCGGCTGGACATGACCGCCGCAACCCGGTTTCCCTATCTGGAACCCTGCCGCGACCTCGATGCCTCGCACCCCGATATCGCGCTGGACACCAATCGCTGCATTTCCTGCGGGCGCTGCATCCGGGCGTCGCAGGATGTTGATGCCAAGGGAGTGTTCGGCTATGTCGGGCGCGGCATCCATCGCCGGGTTGCGGTGAACGGGGCCGATCTGGCCCATACCGATGCCGCTCTTGCCGATCATGCCATGTCGGTCTGCCCGGTCGGCTGCATCATCCGCAAAGGCGAAGGGTTTGCCACGCCCATCGGCGCGCGGCATTTCGACCACGGCCTGATCGGGCACGAGATCGAGGGTCGTGCCGGAGAAGACTTGGCCAGAAAGGACGGGCGCAAATGACCGAACCCCGCAAGGCGCGTGTCGCCACCGTCTCGCTGGCCGGATGTTTTGGCTGCCACATGGCCATCCTCGACATCGACGAGCGACTGATCGCGCTGATGGAGCGGGTCGAGTTCGACCGCTCGCCCCTGACTGACATCAAGACCTTCAACCGGCGCTGCGACATCGGCATCATCGAGGGCGGCTGCTGCAACGAAGAAAACGTCCATACGCTGATCGACTTCCGCAAGAACTGCGATGTGCTGATCGCGTTAGGCCAGTGCGCGATCATGGGCGGCCTTCCGGCCATGCGCAACGCCATCATGCATTCGGCGGACCCGCTGCGCGAATGTCTGGAAGAAGCATATCTGACAGGGCCTTACCTGCGCAACACCACGCGGCTGATCCCCAACGATCCGGTGCTGCCGCTGATCCTCGACAAGGTCTATCCGTGTTCGGAGATCGTGGACATCGACTATCAGATCCCCGGTTGCGCCCCATCGGGTGACATCATCTTTTCCACTCTTGTCGCCCTTCTGGACGGCAAGTTCACAGGGTTCGAGCGTGAAACTCTTCGGTTCGACTGAAAGGGCAAGTAATATGTCTGAGACCAGACTGATCGAAATCTCGCCTGTCACCCGTGTCGAAGGGCATGGCAAGGTGACCATCCACCTTGACGCGAACAATCAGGTCGACGAGGCGCGGCTTCACATCGTGGAGTTTCGCGGCTTTGAACGGTTCATCCGGGGCCGCCTGTTGTGGGAAGTGCCGGTCATCGTCCAGCGGCTATGCGGCATCTGTCCGGTCAGCCACCATTTGGCGGCGGCCAAGGCGATGGACCAGATCGTCGGCGTCGACGTGCTGCCCCCCACCGCCGAAAAAATGCGCCGCCTGATGCATTACGGGCAGGTAATGCAAAGCCACGTGCTGCACTTCTTTCACTTGTCCGCCCCGGACCTGCTGTTCGGCTTTGGCGCCCCGGCGGAACGGCGCAACATCTTTGAGGTGATCCGCGAGAACCCTGAACTGGGGCTGCGCGCTGTGCTGATGCGCAAGTTCGGGCAAGAGATCATCGAGGCGACGGCCGGCAAGAAGATCCACGGTACGGGGGCTATTCCCGGCGGCATCAACCGCAATCTTGACATCGCCACCCGCGACCGCCTGCTGGGGCAGGTGGATCAGATGCTGGACTGGGCGCAGGACGCGCTGGCCATTGCGCGCAACTACGTGCAGGACCACAGCGCGATGGTTGCAGATTTCGGCACATTCCCGTCAACCCACATGGCGCTGGTGCGCGAAGGCGACGGGGCGCTCGACCTGTACCATGGCCGGATGCGCGCCCTGAACTGCGCGGGTGCGCCGATCTTCGACATGCTGGACTACTGCGATTACCACAAGGTTCTGGTCGAAGATGTGCGGTCGTGGTCCTACATGAAGTTCCCCTTCATCAAGGAACTTGGCCCGGAAAACGGCTGGTACCGTGTCGGCCCGCTGGCCCGGATGAACACCGCCAGTTTCATCGACACGCCGCTGGCCAATGCCGCACACGGCGCGCTTCGTGCGTTTTCAGGCGGCATGAACCACTCGACGCTGGCCAACCACTGGGCGCGGATGATCGAGGTGGTGCATTGCGTCGAAAAGATCCGCGAGCTGTTGCACGACCCCGACCTGCAAGGCACCGATCTGGTGGCCAAGGGCGAACGACGATTCGAAGGCATCGGCGTGATCGAGGCACCGCGCGGCAATCTGATCCACCACTACAAGGTGGATGAGCATGATCAGGTGACCTTCTGCAACCTGATCGTGTCGACGACCCACAACAACGAAGGCATGAACCGCGCCGTCAAGGACGTGGCGGTCAAGCACCTTTCCGGCCAACCGAAGATCACCGAAGGCATGCTGAACCATGTCGAGGTCGCGATCCGCGCTTATGACCCCTGCCTGTCTTGCGCGACGCATGCCTTGGGGCAGATGCCGCTGCAGGTCGAGATTTATGACGCCGATGCCCGGCTGATCGACCGGGCCGGGCAATGCCTCTGAGGGCGGCCTTGCCTGCGCGACGGATTCTGCTGATCGGCTACGGCAATCCCGGCCGTGGCGATGACGGGCTTGGCCCGGCCCTTGCGGCGGAAATCGAAGCGTTGGGAATCCGGGGCCTGACCGTCGATATCGACTATCAGCTGACCGTCGATCACGCCGCGCTGATCGCCGCGCACGATCTGGTGGTGTTTGCCGATGCGATGGTAGGTCTTGCCGTGCCGTTTCGCTTGGCAAGGGTGGATGATGCCCAGCCTACTTCCCTTGGCAGTCATCGGGTTTCCCCAGAGGCGGCGCTGGCGCTAGCCGGGCTGCTGTTCGGGCAGGCACCGCCCGGCTGGATGCTGGCAATCGCCGGGAAGGAGTTTGGTGAGGTCAAGGAAGGGCTGAGCCCATCCGCCCGCGCAAACCTTGGCGGCGCGGTTGCCTTCCTGCGCGGCTGGATTGCCGCAGAAATCGCGAAAGGGTTGGTGCCCGTCGCCGCACTTCACCGCGTGGAATGACCGAAGGGCGTTGCATCCGGGTGCGTGGTCAGGTGCAGGGGGTGGGTCTCCGCCCGTTCGTCTGGCAGTTGGCCATCCGGATGGGATTGTCGGGCGATGTGCTGAATGACGGTCAGGGCGTGCTGATCCGGGTTGCGGGCGCAGATCTGGACAGTTTTGAAGCGGCGTTGCGCACCGAGGCCCCGCCGCTGGCGCGGATCGACGCGGTGGAATCCGTGCCACACCGCTTTGCAACTGCGCCGCAAGGGTTCGTCATCACCGCGAGCCGGGGCGGGGGCGCGCAAACAGGGGTCGTGCCAGATGCGGCGACCTGCCCCGAGTGTCTGGCCGAGATCCTTGATCCGACCCAACGCCGCTTTGGCTATGCCTTCACCAATTGCACGAGGTGCGGCCCCCGGTTTTCGATCCTGCGTGGTTTGCCCTATGACCGGGCGCAGACCTCGATGGCCGCCTTTGCGATGTGCTCTGACTGTGCGGCGGAATACGCAAACCCCGCCGACCGTAGGTTTCACGCCCAACCCATTGCCTGCCCCGCCTGCGGGCCAAGGCTTTGGCTCGAGGTGGAGGGTATCGAGACGCCCGGCACGCCAGTTGCACAGGCTGCAGCCCGGCTGCATGCCGGAGAGATACTTGCAATCAAAGGATTGGGCGGATTTCACCTTGCCTGCGACGCGTATAACGCGGCTGCAGTTGCACGTTTGCGCGCCCGTAAGCATCGTCCCACCAAACCCTTTGCTTTGATGGGAACTGCGACAATGGTCGCGGCCCACGCGACGGTGAGCAGCGACGAGGCGGCGGCCCTTGCCGCATCATCCGCCCCGATCATCGTGCTGCCGTCAAGGCCATCGCCGCTGGCGCAAGGCATCGCCCCGAACCTCGCGACTCATGGCTGGATGTTGCCGTACACGCCGCTGCATCATTTGTTGCAGGCGGCATTCGGCCGGCCCCTTGTGATGACCAGCGGCAATCTGTCGGGCGAGCCTCAAGCCATCCAGAACCGTGAAGCTGTTGAAAAGCTGGGGCATATCGCTGACGCCTTTCTGATGCACGACCGGCAGATTGAACGGCGTCTGGACGATTCCGTCGAAAGAATAACGCCGCAGGGCCGGATTGCCTTTCGCCGAGCGCGCGGGCTGGCCCCCAGTACCTTGCCACTGCCGCAAGGGTTCGAGGATGCGCCAGAGGTCGTGGCCTACGGTGGCCAGATGAAAGCGGCGCTCTGCCTGCTGAAGGGCGGTCAAGCGCTGCTGTCACACCATCTGGGCGATCTGGATGACGCGCTGACCTGGGCCGAGTTTCAGCGCGCAGATGCGGATTATGCGGCGCTGTTTGATCATCACCCGACGCTCGTCGCGTGCGATCTGAATTCCGATTATCGCGCCTCGGGCTTTGCGGCAGGGCGCGGGTTGCCATTGGTTGAAGTGCAACACCATCATGCGCATCTGGCGGCCTGTCTGGCCGACAACCTGTGGCCGCTGGACGCCGGACCAGTTGCGGGGATCGTGCTGGACGGCTTGGGTCTGGGCAGCGATGGCACGTTCTGGGGCGGTGAGGTCTTGCTGGGTGATTACCGCAGCTTTTCCCGCATGGCCAGCCTGGCCCCCGCTCCGTTGATCGGCTGCGACAAGGCTGCGGTTGACCCCTGGCGCAATCTGCTGGCGCGGCTGGATCAGGCTGGCCTTGGCAGGCTGATGGGCAGTCTTTTCCCCGACCACCCGTTGGGCCTGCTGCGGCAGGCAGCAAAGGCCGGGATCAACGCCCCGATGTCATCCTCGATGGGGCGGCTGTTCGATGCTTTTGCGGCAGCGGTCGGGGTGGCACCCGGCAGGCAAAGCCATGAGAGCGAAGCCGCGATGCGACTGGAAGCGCTGGCCGCCGAAGTGACGGGCGAGGTCGCGCCCTATCCGTTGACGACGGGCCCGCTGATCGACCCGAGCCCGCTGTTCCGGGCCTGGGCCGACGACCGGTTGGCGAAGGTTCCGCCTGCCAGAATGGCCGCGCGGTTTCATGCGGGCGTGACGAAGGCCTTTGCCGACAGTGCGCGGCAACTGGTTGAAAGCGGAGCAGCAAAGGCGGTTGCCCTGTCGGGTGGCTGTTATCAGAATGCCTGTCTGTTGGCACTGACCGTTCGTGCGCTTGACGGTGTGCCGGTGATGATCCACCGCGCCACCCCGCCCAACGACGGCAGCCTCGCCCTTGGTCAGGCGCTCGTTGCGGCGGCGCGAAGCCTTTGACACTTGGATACACGGTCAACCGCCGTAAACGCGGCGACTTCGCCAATGCGGACCAGAACGCTTGCCTTGCGGATCAGGATCATTGACCCTTGCCTTCCCGAATGGTGCAAGGGACCCTGAATGCATGAAGTGTCGATCTGCGAAGGTATCCTCGGGGTGATCGAAGATCAGGCCCGCACGCTCGGCTTTACTGCCGTGCGCAGGATCACGCTGGAAATCGGAGCTTTTTCCGGGGTGGAGCAAGCGGCGCTGCGGTTCGGATTTGATGCAGTGATGCGCGGTTCTGTTGCCGAAGGGGCGCTGCTGGAAATCATTGACTTGCCGGGGCGCGCGCGATGCTATGATTGTGAGGACGTGGTGGACATCATGGATCGGCTGGCGTGCTGTCCGCGCTGCGGAGGCGAGCGATTGTTGCCAGAGGGCGGCGGCGAGATGCGGATCAAGGATATGGAGGTGGTCTGATGTGTACGGTTTGCGGGTGCAGTGGCACCGTGACGTTCGACGCGGCGTCTGGGCAATCGCACAGCCATTCCCATGCTGGTGCCCATTCCCAAACGCACGATCACCTCCACTTTGGCATGGGCGCTGCCGGTGTGTCTGTGCCGGGCCTGTCACAAGCGCGGATCATCGCGGTTGAGACGGATATCCTGTCGAAAAACAACGGCTTTGCCGCAGCCAACCGCCGCGTGCTTCAGGCCATGGGGGCCTATGCCGTCAACCTTGTCTCTTCGCCCGGTTCGGGCAAGACCACCTTGCTGTGCCGGACGATCCAGATGCTGGGTGCCGCACCACTCGCGGTGATCGAAGGCGATCAGCAGACATCGAACGATGCCGAGCGCATTCGCGCCACAGGGGCGCTGGCGATCCAGATCAACACCGGCAAGGGCTGCCATCTGGACGCTGAAATGGTCGGGCATGCGATGGGTCATCTGGCATTGAAACCGGCAAGTTTCCTTTTCATCGAGAACGTCGGCAATCTGGTGTGCCCGGCGGCATTCGATCTGGGCGAGGACGCCAAGGTGGCCATCCTGTCGGTGACCGAAGGCGAGGACAAACCGCTGAAATACCCCGACATGTTCACGGCCTCGAAACTCGCGATCCTGAACAAGACCGATCTTGCCCCGCATTGCGACGCCGATCTGGCGGCTTACGAGGCCAACCTGCGACGGATCAATCCGAAAATCGACATTCTGCGTGTTTCGGCCCGCAGTGGCGAAGGCATGGCGCAGTGGGTGGACTGGCTGCGCGCACGGCACATGGAAAAGACTCTTGGGCGGCCCGTGGCACAGATGCACGGCACTGGGAAGACAAGCTGATGTGCCTTGGCATCCCGGGTCAGATCATCGCCATCACCGACGCCGCCCGCAAGATGGCGATGGCCGAGGTTTCCGGCGTGCGGCGTGAGGTGTCGGTGGCCTGCATCGCCCGCGAGCCGCTGTCATCGTTGATCGGGGAATGGACGCTGATCCATGTCGGCTTTGCCATGGCGGTGATCGACGCGGAGGAAGCCGCGAGGACGCTTGAGGCGCTGCGCGATTTGGGAGAGGTTCAGGAGGCGCTTGACGCCATGGCCGAAACGGCGGCCGCGCTGGAGCAGGTCCCGTGAAATACGTCAGCGAATTTCGTGATCCGGTTGCCGCGAAATCGTTGCTGGCGGCGATCGCCCGGATCACCGATGCCCTTGGGGCTTCGGCCGAAAAACCCGTCCACATCATGGAGATTTGCGGCGGGCATACGCATGCGATCTTTCGCTATGGTCTGGACAAGCTGACCCCGCCAGGGATCGAGTTCATCCATGGGCCGGGCTGTCCGGTCTGCGTGCTGCCGCGCGCCCGGGTGGACGAGGCCATTCAGCTGGCCGAACGCCCAGAGGTAATCTTCACGACTTTTGGGGATGCGATGCGCGTGCTGGGCACGGGCAAATCGCTGATGCAGGCCCGCGCCGCCGGGGCCGACGTGCGGATGGTCTATTCGCCGCTGGATGCGCTGGAACTGGCCTGGCGCAACCCGGCGCGCGAAGTGATCTTCTTTGGTCTGGGGTTTGAAACCACCACACCCTCGACCGCGATCACGGTGCAGACGGCGGCCGCCGAGGGGCGGACCAACTTCAGCCTGTTCTGCAATCACATCACGGTGCCCGAACCGATCAAGGCGCTGCTGGACGATCCACATATGGTTCTGGACGGCTTTGTCGGCCCCGGCCATGTGTCGATGGTGATCGGGACGCACCCATATGATTTCGTCGCCCGCGACTACGCCAAGCCCATTGTCGTGGCGGGGTTCGAGCCGCTGGATCTGCTGCAATCTGTGCTGATGGTTTTGACCCAGATCCACGAGGGGCGGGCGGAAGTTGAAAACCAGTATGCCCGCGTCGTGCCCGAACATGGCAACTCGGTGTCTCTGGCCGCCATTGCCGATGTCTTTGAACGCCGCCCAAGCTTTGAATGGCGGGGCTTGGGCGAGATCGACCTGTCGGGCCTGCGCATTCGGGCCAAATACCGCGCGTTTGACGCGGAGGAAAAATTTGGCATCGGCTATGGCGCGGGGCCGCGTGCAGTGGCGGAACCCGAGGGCTGCGCCTGCGGGCAGGTGATGACCGGGCGGATGAAGCCACTGCAATGCCCGCAGTTTGGGCGCGGCTGCACGCCGGATATGCCGCTGGGCGCGCTGATGGTGTCATCTGAAGGTGCCTGTGCAGCCTATTGGCAATATGGTGGTGCGCGGTTGTCGGCTGCTGCGCCATGAAACGGCCGCTGCGGGATACTCATGTCACCCTCGCGCATGGCGGAGGCGGGCGGGCCATGCAGGATCTGATCGAGGCGGTCTTCGTGTCTGCCTTCGATCCGCCGGGAATGGAGGATCAGGCCCGGCTGACCCATCCGGCCTTGGCCGAACCGGGCGCGCGCCTTGCGTTCACCACCGACAGTTTCGTCGTGACGCCGGTTGAATTTCCCGGTGGCGACATCGGAAAGATCGCCGTTTGCGGCACGGTGAACGACCTTGTGGTGGGCGGGGCCAGACCGCTATGGCTGTCTGCGGCATTCATCATCGAAGAAGGCTGCGAGGTGGCGCTGCTGCACCGGATTGCCGCGTCAATGGCGCGCGAGGCGCGGCTTGCGGGCGTGCGCATCGTCACCGGCGACACCAAGGTCGTCGGGCGCGGTGCCGCGGACCGGGTCTTTGTCACGACGTCCGGCATCGGTGTGATCCCTGCCGGGCGGAACCTGTCCGCCGCCAGTATCCGGCCTGGCGATGTGGCGCTTGTCAACGGCGTTCTGGGCAATCACGGTGCCGCCATTCTGGCCGCGCGCGGCGACATGGCGCTGTCGACAACGATTTTGTCAGACTGTCAGAGTCTTGGCCAACTGATGGATGCCGTTCTTGCCGCTGCCCCCGGCACGGTCGCGGCCCGTGATGCCACGCGCGGCGGTCTGGCCTCGGCACTGAACGAGATGGCGCAAGCGTCGGGGGTGGGCATCGAGATCGACGAATCCTCTGTTCCCTTGCACCCCGAAGTGCGCGGTGTCTGCGAGATTTTGGGGCTTGATGCCTTGTACCTTGCCAATGAGGGCACGCTTGTGCTGTTCGTGCCCGAGCGCGAGGCAAAGGCCGCGCTGGCGGCAATGCGCGCGACCCCGGCTGGCGTTGGCGCGGCGATCATCGGGCGCGCCATTTCTCGGCAAAGCGGCATGGTCACCATGCGCACCCTGTTTGGCGGCAGCCGGATTGTCGACATGCTGGTCGGAGAGCAACTGCCCCGGATTTGTTAGGGTTTGCCCTTTGACGCTGCCGCGTCACCCGGGACAGACTTGAATTCCGCCTTGCTTCGGTCTTCCGCCGCGCGCTCAGGGCGCCGCGTAGCGGACTCCGTCACTGTCCGCTCTTTGAGGGTATCACTGTCACCCGCGCGCGACCAGAATGTCACATGGTGGCGTAACGATCAGGTCAGTGACGAAACTTCCCAGCACGTTCGGCGAAAACCCGCTGCGGGTATGGGCACCCACTGCGATCAGGTCCGGTCTTCCGGCCGCCATCCTGGCCATGGTCTCGGTTCTTCCGCCGCTGATGATCTCGATTTCCGGCGGGTTGGTCGCCGGGTCGAGTGTCGCAGTCCAGGCATCCCGCTCCTTTGCCGCCTCATTGCACAATTCGCGGGCCATGGCACTGCCCGGACCGTCACCAGTCAGGCCCGAGAACGGGATCGGGACTGCATGGAAGGACCGTAGTTCCGCTCCGGGGGCAATGGTTCCGGCCATCCGCAAGGCCGCCACGCAACTTGGCGAGAAACTCACCGGGACAAGGACGCGCGCGTAGTCATGATCGGCAGGATCGTTGACCAACAAGACCGGCCGCAGCGATCCACGCACGATCCGCACCATCGTGGTGTCGCGGAACAGATCAAGGAACGGCCGTGACCGATGAAGTCCCAAGACAAGCATGGTGGCATCATGGGCCTCGGCCTGCGCTAGTATGGCCTGGTCAGGATCACCGGCAACCACCGTGCTCGTGACCATCTGGCCCGGCGCGGCAAGGCTTTCGGTAAAGCGATGCAACCGATGCGCCACCTCTTTCATGCGTTCGGCCAGCATGTCGCCAGGCAAGTCATTGTCGACAACAGAAACGATCCGGCACGGCAGCTTGAGTTTGGCACTCAGCCGCAATGCCCGCTGGACAGCGCGGTCGGACCGGGTTGACAAGTCTGTTGCAGCAAGGACGCAGGACATTTCGGTTCTCCTTTAAAAACCTTTGCATTATATAGGCTTGGTGATCAGTGCGCGAGCAGAACAGGCATCCTCAGATCGCCGAAAACGCCCTTGGTAGCTCCACCCAGGATGAAATCGCGTAGGCGGGAATGGCCAAAGCCACCCATCGCCAGAAGTTGTGCGCCCTCGCTCCGGGCACTGTCTTGCAGGGCTGCGGCAATGGTTCGGCCATCCAGGGTTATGTCAACGGCCCTCGCGGTGTATCCGCGCAACTCCAACGAAGACGCGAGGGTTTGAGCGATTCCTGAACCCCTGAGCGCCTTTTCGTCTTGCACCGTCAGCACCGAAACGCGGCCACCCGCAGCCAGAAGCGGCAACGCATCGCAAAGCGCGCGCGCAGCGACGCGGCTTTCATCCCAGGCGATGGCGATATGATCTATCGTGCCTGCTGCGGTTGATGGAGGAACCAGGATCACCGGGACGCCGGAGCCGAAGACAAGCGATTGCGCCATGTCCTGTGCCGAAACTGTGTCGGCGTCCCAAGGCAGCAGTGCCAGATCGAAGTAGCGCGCTTCGGCGGTGGCGGCGTCAAGTGCTGCGCCCAGCACCAACCTGTGGTTTGTGACCTGAGCATTGGGTTTTGCTCCCGCAGCACTCTCAATGAGCTCCCGCAGGCGCTGGCATTCCGCCCTGCTGCGGTCTTCCGCCGCGCGCGCCATTCCTTCGACATTGATCAGAACGCCAGCCATTGGCGACGTCATCTGAGGGATGTCCACGGCGAAAGTCGACACATGCAATCCGCACCCCAGCGAGGCCGCAAAACCGATCGAGGCGAGAACTGCCGCATCGGACGCGGCTTCGGGATAGGTGTTCAGCGGCATGTAGGCGATGCGATTGTGCATGACTTCTCTCCTGCGGGAAACGGGCATGGCTTGGAACCGGGCTGCAAAAGGGCAAACCCGTACCGATTTGACTGACCAGACCAGCCTGTAAGAAAAATGACGGACGATCTTTGATCCAAATCAATCAAAAGCGCCTCAAAGTCACTATTCTGCAGCAACGGCTACAATGGAGGGAGCCATGCCGCAGGATCGTTATCAGACGGTGCAGGAAGTTGCAGACAGGCTTGAAGTGGCCGAGGCCACGGTGCGCCAGTGGATCAAGGCGGGCACGCTTCGCGCGATAGAGATCGGCAAGGGCTGGCGCATCGCTGACACCGATCTTGCCCTGTTCATGATCGCGCATGAGACGGCACCACGCAACGTCCCTTTCGGGCAATCGGAATTGCCAAAGCAATCGTCTGAACTGCCAACAGCCGGCAATGGGGGGGGCGATGAACGCGGATGAAGGCCCCTTGGTTTGTGGCCGTCCTTCTGGGCACCTGCCACTTCGTTGTGCGAAAGCGTGATACCGGCGCAGCGCCCGATTTCAAATGCCGCGACGGCCAGAAGACAAGAGAGTGACTGAAATCAAAAGGAAAACAAATGAAACATATCCTTTGCTGCTTTGACGGCTCCGAACATGCAGATGTCGCATTGGCCTCAGCCACAGAGCTCGCGACGAGGCTCTCGGCAGACCTTTCGATCCTTGTTGTGAACGTGGCTTTTGGCCGTTCGCCCCGTGGGCCGCATGCTCTGGTCTGGACCGAAGACGAGGCGCAGGCGATCCTTGCAGAAGGTCGCGAGAAGGCCACAAGGAACGGGTTGAAACCGGCCAGTGCAACGGTGGTTGCCGCGCGCGAAGTCTCGTCCGGGATCATCGACCATGCGTTGGCCCATGGGATCGATGCCATCGTCATCGGCACTGGCGACAAGCGCGGATTGTCACGGTTGTTTCTTGGCTCGGTAGCGATGGACGTGGCGAACCGGGCACCCTGCACGGTCATCATCGCACGTTAGGGCAGACCGCCGCGCGCATTGGCTTGGCCCGCGCGCCATCGGCGCGCGCGGAGACGTTACGACACTGTCAATCTGGGCAATTCAAAGAAAAGGTGAACAGCGATGAACCGTCTCAAGTCTAAGACCGGCATCGTGTCTGAACTCCATTCGCCCGACCTACATCTGGGTCCCGTTTGTCGAAAACGATCTGCATTCCATCTCCCCCGATCTCGAAGCTGTGAAGGCGGCCTTGGGCTCGGTCCATCCGATCTGTCACATGGGCGAGCCCGACAACATCGCTTGGGCGGTGGTCTGGCTTGCGCCGGACCAAGCGAGGACCGTCACCGGCGCGGAGTGTATCTTCGGCGACGGCTATCCGGCGCGACGACATGACGCTGACCGACGCCCACGCCGCACCCACAGCCACCTGCCTAGCAGAACTTGACACCACTTCAGAGGGACTCAGCGCGACCGATGCTGCTCAGCGCCTGGCCGATCATGGTCCCAACCGCCTGCCCGAAGTTCGGGCAAGGGGGCCAATGGTGCGGTTCCTGGTGCAGTTTCACAACGTCCTGATCTACGTCCTTCTGGGAGCGGCCGTGGTGACGGGCGCGCTGCAGCACTGGGTTGATACGGGGGTGATCCTGGCCGTCGTGCTGGCCAATGCGATCATCGGCTTTGTCCAGGAGGGCAAGGCCGAAGCGGCGATGGCAGCCATCCGGGGCATGCTGGCCCCCCGGGCGGCCGTGCTACGCGGGGGTGTGCGTGTCACCGTCGACGGCACCGACCTGGTTCCCGGTGATATCGTGCTCTTGGAGGCAGGCGACAAAGTGCCCGCCGACCTGCGGGTGATCGAGGCGCGGGGGCTGGCGGCGCAAGAAGCGATCCTGACCGGCGAGTCGGTGCCGGTGGAAAAGGGCAAAGACCCGGTCGCCGCCGATGCCGCCCTTGGCGACCGCCGGTCGATGCTGTGGTCGGGCACGCTGGTCACCATCGGCACGGCGCGCGGGCTGGTGGTGGCGACGGGTCAGGCGACCGAGATAGGGCGCATCGGCGGGCTTCTGGCCGGGGTCGAACAACTGACCACACCGTTGG
Source organism: Rhodobacteraceae bacterium UBA6197 (assembly GCA_002422085.1). Lineage (GTDB taxonomy): Bacteria > Pseudomonadota > Alphaproteobacteria > Rhodobacterales > Rhodobacteraceae > UBA6197. The sequence continues at coordinate 59,246 of DISZ01000003.1, read as the reverse complement.
TCGCGCAGATCGACCACTTCGCGCGCTGGCTGTCGTTCCTGATCTTGCTGGTCGCGGGGCTATTGCTCGTCTGGGGCTACTACGTCGGCCACATGCCCTTTGCCGATCTTTTCATGGCTGTGGTCGGCGTCGCCGTGGCCGCAATCCCTGAGGGCCTGCCTGCGGTCATGACGATCACGCTGGCCATCGGCGTGCAGGCCATGGCGCGGCGCAACGCCATCGTCCGTCGTCTGCCTGCGATCGAGGCCATCGGCTCGGTCTCGGTCATCTGCACCGACAAGACCGGCACCTTGACCCGCAACGAAATGGTGGTGGCTGCGGCGGAGACAGCGGAGGGTGTCTTTGTCGTGGATGGCGAAGGGTATGCGCCGACAGGTGCCATCACCCCGGCGGGTGATCTTGAACGGCTCGCCCAGGCGGCGGCGCTATGCAACGACGCCAGCCTGCACCGCAAGGATGGCATCTGGATGGTCGAGGGCGACCCGATGGAGGGCGCGCTTCTGGCCTTTGCGGGCAAGGTTGGCGGCGATCACGCCGCGCGCCGTCTGGACGCCATCCCCTTCGACAGCCGTCACCGTTTCATGGCCGTGCTGACGGAGGGGCCGCAGGGACGCGTGACCTATGTGAAGGGTGCGCCGGAACGCGTGCTGCGGATGTGTGGCGGCATCGACCTGAAGCACTGGCACGACCGGGCCGAGGCATTGGCCCGGCGTGGTCTGCGGGTGCTAGCGCTGGCCGAGCGGCCCGAGGCGGGCGAGCGGATCGACCCCGCAGCACTTGAGGGTGGCCTGACCTTCCTTGGCCTTGTCGGGCTGATCGACCCGCCGCGCCCCGAGGCGATTGCTGCCGTGGCCGAATGCCGGGCCGCTGGCATACGGGTCAAGATGATCACCGGTGATCATGCCGGAACCGCCGCTGCCATTGCCGCACAAATCGGGCTGGCGAACCCCCATCGCGTGCTGACGGGGGCCGATCTTGACAAGCTGGACGACGCGCAACTGGCGCTGGAAGTGACGGATGTCGACATCTTCGCCCGCACCAGCCCTGAGCACAAACTGCGCCTTGTGACCGCGCTGCAGGCGCATGGCCTGTCCGTCGCGATGACCGGCGACGGGGTGAACGATGCGCCCGCCCTTAAACGCGCCGATGCGGGCATCGCCATGGGGCTGAAAGGGTCCGAGGCCGCCAAGGAAGCCGCCGATCTGGTGCTGGCCGACGACAACTTTGCCAGTATCGCCGCCGCCGTGCGGGAGGGGCGGACGGTCTATGACAACCTGAAAAAGGTGATCAGCTTCGAATTGCCCACCAATGCGGGGGAAGGGTCAGCTGTGGTGTTGGCGTTGCTCGTCGGCTTTGCGCTGCCGGTGACGCCAGTGATGATCCTGTGGGTTAACCTGATCACTTCGATCACACTTGGCCTCGCGCTTGCTTTCGAGCCGACCGAGACCGGCACCATGGCCCGGCCGCCGCGTGCCCGCAATATGCCGATCCTATCGGGCGGGCTGGTTTGGCATGTCGTTCTGGTAGCGACCCTGTTCATGGCGGCAGTCTTCGGCATTTTCACTTATGCCATCGACAAGGGTTTTCCGCTGGCTCTGGCCCAGACCATGGCGATGAACACGCTTGTGGTTCTACAAATCTTCCACCTCTTCTTCATCCGCAACATCCACGGCACCTCGCTGACCTGGGCAGCGGCGCGCGGGACCCGCGTGGTCTGGACTGTTGTCATCGTCGTCACGGCGGCCCAGTTCTCCGTCACCTACCTGCCGCCTTTGCAGGCAGTGCTGGGAACAAGGTCCGTTCCGCTGATGGATGGATTGTTGATTGTAGCCATTGGCGTCGCCTTCTTTGCGCTGATCGAAATCGAAAAGCAGATCAGGCTGGGGCTGAGGGGATGAAGAGGTTGGTCTCATTCAAAACCCGACCGCCTAAGGCCCGTCGGCATCAACTGAAGCGCCAGCAAGCCTGCGGCAGGGTCGATCCATGACGGGGGGAATCCTGGGGTTTCTGGGCGGCATCGGGCTCTTCCTGTTCGGGATGGAGACACTGACGGCGGCATTGCGATCCCTTGCCGGGGATGGAATGCGCCGCTGGCTGCTGCGCATGACATCAAGCCCGTTGCGCGGGGTTCTGACCGGGGCCGGCATTACCGCTGTTGTGCAGTCCTCGACGGCCGTCACGGTGATGACCATTGGCTTTGTCGGCGCGGGGCTGATTGGCTTTTCGCATTCGCTGGGCGTGATTTATGGTGCCAACATCGGCACGACGGTGACCGGCTGGATCATCATGCTTGTCGGTGTGAAGCTGAAGCTGGGTGTCCTTGCGCTGCCCGTTTTGTTTGTGGCGTCCCTGATGGGAATCCTTGGTGAAGGACAGTTGGCACGGGTGGGCCGGATGCTGGCAGGTCTGTCGCTGCTTTTCATCGGGCTGGACCTGATGCAGGCCGCTTCTGTGGGCGTGCAGGCGTATGTGACGCCGGACTGGCTGCCTGCGGACGACTGGGCCGGACGGTTGGTGATGGCGGCGATTGGTCTGGTCCTTGTGGCGGTCATGCAAAGTTCGTCGGCGGGGATCGCGCTGACGCTGATCCTGCTGGGGTCGGGCGCGCTGAGCTTTGGGCAGGCGGCGGCGATGGTGGTGGGCATGAACGTGGGCACCACCCTGACGGGGTTTCTGGCCAGTCTGGGCGGCGGCAGCGAGATGCAGCGCGCAGCCGTTGCCAACCTGCTTTTCAATGTCATATCGGCCCTGCTGGCGTTTCCGCTGATCGATGTGCTGGCGCCGCTGCTGCACAACGCGGTAACCGGACCGGATGACCAGACAGCACTGGTGTTGTTCCACACCGGCTTGAATGTGTTGGGGGCGGCATTGTTCCTGCCATTGACAAGGCCCTTTGCAGCCCTGGTGATCTGGCTGGTGCCAGACCGGCCGGTAACGCTGGCAACAGCGCTGGACCCGCAGCTTCTGGCCGACAGCGGCACCGCGCTGGATGCCGCCGCGCGCACCGCGACGGCCATCACCGAGGCCATCGGTCAGGCTTTGCAGGCCGCACTGGCACCGCAAGGCGCGCGCGACTTGCGCCCCTTGGCCGCGCTGCCAGGCCAGGTGGAACCAGCCCGCAAGGCGCTGGAGACATGGCTTTCGCGGCTGCACTTGCCGCCGGACCGGCCGGAGCCGCTGAACCGGATGGCCGCGCTGATGCATCTGACCGACCATATCACTCGGCTGACCGCGCGGAGCGAAGAGCGGGGCCGCATCGCCCATCTGGCCAACAGCCCGCGTCTGGCCCGACCCGCGCGGGCCATTGCCGCGGCCCTTATCATGCCGCGCAAGGCGGATCAGGCCGCCCGCTTGTTTGCACGCATCCGGGGCTTTGCCCTGCGGCATCGGCGCGGGGCGCTGCTGCGCGAACATGCTGGCTTGATCAGCTCTGCGGACGTGTTTCGCGAAACCGACGCGCTGCGGTGGCTGGACCGGGTCGCCGAACATGCCGAGCGGATCGCCCATTATGGCGCGCAGGCGGCAGGTCCGCAGATGAAGGACGTGCGCCCGGTCTGACGCGCGGGTTGCGGAGTGAATTCCGCGGGCCGCGCGGGACAGGGATGACATGAATCAAGGACAGTACCCGATCAATCCGTGATCATCGGCGCAGGAGGCCTGCGGGGGCAGGTCGCACGGGGGTCTGCCGGGCGACGCGTTCGGTCATCGGCAATCGGGGAGCACAGGATGGTGCATGCGATCATCGCGAAGACTATGCCGGGAGGGGGTGCCAGTGCCCTGCCTACCGGCTGGGATGCGGCGCGGGCGCGGCTGGAAGGGCTGCCGGGGGGCGGGCTTAACATCGCGCATGAGGCGGTGGATCGCCATGTGGCGGCAGGTCATGGCGCGCAACCGGCGCTGATCTGGCTGGGGCGTGAGGGCGAACGGCAGGTGCTGACCTACGCCGATCTGGCGGCCAATGCCGCCCGCTTTGCCCATGTGCTGCGCGCCCATAACATCGGCCCGGGCGAACGGATGTTTCTGCTCTCGGGCCGGGTGCCAGAACTATACGCGGCAACCCTTGGTGCCTTGAAGATGGGTGTGGTGGTCAGCCCCCTCTTCGCCGCCTTCGGCCCCGAGCCGGTGCGCGCGCGGATGGAGATCGGCTGGGCTTCCGTTCTGGTCACGACCGAGGCGCAATACCGCCGCAAGGTGGCCGACTGGCGGGCGGACATGCCGGGGCTGAAGCTGGTGCTGATCATCGGGGATGAGGCACCCGAGGGCTGCGTGGCGTTGGGTCCGGCGATGTCTGCGGCACCCACAACCTTCGAGACCGTGAAGACCATGCCCGAGGACATGGCCCTACTGCATTTCACTTCTGGCACCACCGGTCTGCCGAAGGGGGTTGTGCATGTGCACCAAGCGGTCGTCGCCCATGCCGAGACCGGGCGCCTCGCGCTCGACCTGAAGCCGGGCGACATCTACTGGTGCACCGCCGACCCCGGTTGGGTCACGGGGATGAGCTACGGCATCATCTCGCCCTTGTGCAACCGCGTGACCATGGTGGTGGACGAGGCCGAGTTCGACCTTGACCGCTGGTATTCCATCCTGGAGCGCGAAAAGGTGCAGGTCTGGTACACCGCGCCCACCGCGATCCGGATGCTGATGCGGGCGGGCGTGGCGGCGGCGCGGGGCCGCGACTTTTCGGCGCTGCGCTTCCTCGCATCGGTGGGCGAGCCGCTGAACGCCGAATGCGTGATTTGGGGGCAGGGGGTGTTCGGCCTTCCGTTCCACGACAACTGGTGGCAGTCCGAAACCGGCGGCATCATGATCGGCAATACCGCCGACATGGACATCAAGCCGGGTGCCATGGGCAAGCCCTTGCCGGGGATCGAGGCCGGGATCGTCGCCCGCGACGGCGACACGGTGACGGAACAGCCCGATGGCGCGATCGGCGAACTGGCGCTGCGGCCCGGCTGGCCCTCTATGATGCGCGCCTATCTCGGCCAGCCCGAACGCTATGCCAAGTGCTTTGCGGGCGGCTGGTATCTGACCGGTGACCTTGCGATGCGCGACAGCGACGGCTATTTCTGGTTCGTCGGCCGGGCGGATGACCTGATCAAGTCCTCAGGCCATCTGATCGGCCCGTTCGAGGTGGAAAGCGCCCTGATCGAACACCCCGCCGTGGCTGAAGCGGCGGTGATCGGCGTCCCGGACGAGACGGCAGGTGAGGTGGTCAAGGCCTTCGTCACGCTGAAGGCGGGGTTTGAGCCAAACGAGGCGCTGGAGCGCGAACTGCGCGGCCATGCCCGCAAACGCCTCGGCCCCGCCGTGGCCCCGCGCGAGATCGTGTTTCGCGACCATCTGCCCCGTACCCGCTCTGGGAAGATCATGCGACGGCTTCTGCGCGCCCGCGAGTTGGGCCTGCCCGAGGGTGACCTGTCCACGCTGGAGGGAGATGCGAAATGACCAAGGTCAAGCTGGACCATGCCCATGCCCGTGATCTGCTGCGCGGCATGATCCGCATCCGCAGGTTCGAGGAAAAGTGCTACGAGCTCTACACGCAGGAAAAGATCCGCGGCTTCCTGCATCTGTATGATGGTGAAGAGGCGGTTGCGGTGGGCATCGCGGCCGCGCTGGAGGAACGCGACCGGGTGGTCTCCACCTACCGCGAGCATGGGCATGCGCTGGCGCGGGGGATGAGCATGGAATCCGCACTGGCCGAGATGTATGGCAAGGCCACCGGCTGCGCGGGCGGGCGCGGCGGGTCGATGCACCTGTTCGATGCCGAGACCAACCTTTACGGCGGCAATGCCATTGTCGGCGGCGGGCTGCCTCTGGCTGTCGGGCTGGGTCTGGGCGACCATATGCGGGGCGAAGACCGGGTGACGGTCTGCTTCTTCGGCGATGGCGCGCTGGCCGAGGGCGAGTTCCACGAGGCGATGAACCTTGCCGCCGTCTGGAAGCTGCCGGTTCTCTTCGCGCTGGAAAACAACCTTTACGCCATGGGAACGGCGGTGGCGCGGGTGCAGGCGAACACCGATTTTGCCGCGCGGGCGGCAAGCTATGGAATGCCGGCCGAAAGCGTGGACGGCAACGATGTGGTTTCGGTCGAAGCCGCCGCGCGCAGGTTGGTTGAGGCGATCCGGGCGGGCGGCGGCCCGCAGTTTCTGGAATGCCAGACCTATCGCACCCGGCCCCATTCGATGTTCGACGCCGAGAAGTATCGCGACAAGGCCGAGGTTGCGGAATGGCGCAAGCGGTCCCCGATCACCCGGTTCCAAAGCTGGCTACTCGACAACGGGCTTATGCATCCCGAAGAGGTCGATGCCATCGAGGCCGAGGTCGAGGCGCAGCTGAAAAACGCCGTTGCCGCTTGCGAACAGGCCCCATGGGAACCAGTCGAGGACCTGTCGCGCCATGTCGTGGCTGAAACCCGGCCTGCACCGCCCGAACCCGTTGCCCCATCCGCATCCGTGGACAGCACCTACCGCGAATGCTGCCGACAGGCGATCACCGAGGCGCTGTTGCGCGACGACCGCGTGTTCATGATGGGCGAGGATATCGGGGCCTATGGCGGCTGCTATGCGGTGTCGCTCGGCCTGCTGAAAGAATTCGGCCCCGACCGCATCCGCGACACGCCGCTGTCCGAGGCCGCCTTTACCGGGGCGGGGATCGGCGCGGCGCTGGTCGGCATGCGCCCGATCGTCGAGATCATGACGGTCAACTTCTCGCTTCTGGCTCTCGACCAGATCCTGAACACCGCCGCCACCATCCGGCACATGTCGGCCGGGCAGTTCGGCGTGCCGCTGGTGATCCGTATGGCGACCGGCGCGGGGCGGCAGTTGGCGGCGCAGCATTCGCATTCGCTGGAGGCGTTCTTTGCCCATATTCCTGGCCTGCGGGTGGTTGCCCCCGCCACGCTGGAGGATGCGCGGGGCATGCTGTGGACGGCGTTGCAGGATCCGGACCCGGTGATCATTCTGGAACATGTCATGCTGTACAACATGGCCGGGAAGATCGCCGGTAATGCGGGCGCGGTGGACATCGACCGCGCTGTGATCCGGCGGCCGGGGCGCGATGTGACGCTGATTGCATGGTCCTATTCGCTGTGGAAGGCGCTGGAAGCCGCCGAGGCGTTGGCGAAAGACGGCATCGAGGCGGAGGTGATCGACCTGCGCTCGCTCCGCCCGCTGGATGACGCGACGATCATGGCTTCGGTCGCACGCACCCGCCGCGCGGTGGTGGTGGACGAGGGCTGGCGCACGGGGTCGCTGTCGGCCGAGATTGCCGCACGGGTGCAGGAAAACTGCTTCTTCAACCTCGACGCCCCCGTCTCCCGAGTGTGTTCGGCCGAGGTGCCGGTGCCCTACCCGAAGCATCTGGAAGCCGCAGCGCTGCCGCAGGTGGCTGATATCGTCGCAGCGGTCAAGGCACTGCCGGGGGTGGTGGCATGAGCATCTTCACCATGCCCTCCCTCGGGGCCGACATGGAGGAAGGCAAGCTGATCGAATGGCTGGTAAAGCCCAGCGACCGTGTGGCGAAGGGCGATATCGTTGCGGTGGTCGAGACCCAGAAGGGCGCCATCGAGATCGAGATCTTCGAGGCGGGCGTGATCGGCGCCCTGCTGGCCGAACCGGGCCAGACGCTGCCGGTGGGCGCGCCGCTGGCGCGGTTGGGCGCGGCGGACGAAGACGAAGGCGGCGCGGTCCCGGCGGCACCAAAGGCCGAGGTGCCCGTGCCTGCGCCTGCAGCTGCCCCGAAACCGCCTGTTCAACCGGCAGCGCCGGTTCCGGCGGCCACGGCGACCGCCGATGGTGGGACGGTGCTTGCATCGCCCGCCGCACGGGCCCGCGCGGCAGAGCGCGGGATCGCGTTGGAGGCTGTTGCCGGATCGGGCCCCAGCGGTGCGATCCTGTTGTCGGATGTCGAGCGTCATGTCCCAGCACCTGCGACGCCGGTCGCCGAACCTGCCCCGGAGGAACGTCCGAAGGGCAAGCCGGGCCTCGACATGATCGAAATGCGCCGGGCCATCGCCGCCGCGATGAGCCGGTCCAAGCGCGAGATCCCGCACTACTACCTGAGTCACGAGATCGACCTGCAATCCGCGCAGGACTGGCTGAGCGCCCGGAATGCGGACCGCACCCCGGACCGGCGGCTGCTGATGGGGGCGATGCTGATCCGCGCCTCAGTGCAGGCCCTGGCCAAGGTGCCGGAACTGAACGGGCGGTTCGAGGCCGGGCCTTATTCCCCTTCGGCCTCCGTCCATTGCGGGCTTGCCGTGGCTTTGCGGGGCGGCGGGCTGATCGCGCCCGCGATCCTGGATGCACAAGCCATGGACGTGGACGCAATCATGCAGGCGATGCGCGACATGATCGCCCGAACCCGCATCGGTCGCCTGCGCAACAGCGAGATCACCCAAGGCACGATCACCATATCTGCGCTGGGCGAGACCGGGGTGGATGCGCTGTTTGGCGTGATTTACCCACCGCAGGTGGCATTGGTGGGCTTTGGCGCGCCGCGCCTGCGGCCCATGGTGCGCGAGGGCCGCGTGGAGCCGCGCCTCGGGGTGACTGCCACCCTTGCCGCCGATCACCGGGTCAGCGATGGCCGCCGTGGCGCGCTGTTTCTGGCCGAGATTGACCGTCTGCTGCAGGAGCCTGAACACCCATGACACCCTCCGATCTTCGCGCCGCCTTCCTTGACGACCTGACCGCCGTCGCCCCCGACCTTGACGCAGCCAGCATCGGGGACAACGACCACATGCAGGATGACCTTGGCCTTGATTCCATGGATTTCCTGAACCTCGTCAGTGCCTTGCACAAACGATTTGGCCTGCCGATCCCCGAGGCGCATTATCCAAGGCTGGCCACCCCTGCAAAAGCCGTGGCCTATCTGACAGAGATGCTGGCCGCGTGACCGGCTGAGGGGCACACCGGCCATGGACTGCAAGCAGCAATTCCATCTGTGTACTTTGTGGCGGCCTTCATGGGCCTGATGCTGGTGCAGTTGTGGCTGTCGCAGGGCTCGGTCACCCAACGTATCCGCTACGGCACTTTCCTTGGATATCTGGAAGACGAGCGCATCGCCGACACCACCGTTCGGGCCGAGCAGATCGACGGGCGCTATTACGACTCGGTCGACGGCCTTACCCCCGCTGACGTGCCGCCCCTCAAGCCGCAAGAGGCCCGCGCCGCATGACCCGAAAGCCCAGCCGACCGAAGCCCGCGACCGCAGTCGAGACGCCACAGCGGCTTCCGGCTGTGATCCCGCCTGCTGCGGAACTGCCCGTCAAACAGACGCCAGCGCAGGTCGACCCACACCGCCACGCGGCGCTTGATCGCGGCTTGATGGCCAGTCTTGCGCAGCTTACCGGGGGGATTTCGCCCCATGCGATGATCGACGCCTGGAGCGATTGGGCCATGCACCTTGCCCGCGCGCCCGGGCGGCAGATGGAACTGGTGGAACGTGCGCAGGCCAACTGGCTGAAGTTGTCGCAATTCGCGCTGACCGGTCTGCTGGGCAAGGCGCCGGACAAGCCCTTCAAGCCCGGCCGCTATGACACACGCTGGTCGCACGCGGGCTGGGACAAGGCGCCGTTCGCGCTTTGGCAGCAGGGGTTTCTCGGCCTGCAGGACTGGTGGCAATCAGCCACAAACGACCTGCCGGGCCTGCGCCGCCAGAACGCGCAGCGCACAGGCTTTATCATGCGGCAACTGCTGGATACTGTCTCGCCGTCGAACTTTCCGCTCGCCAACCCCGAGATTCTGGAAAAGACCCGTGCAACCGCTGGCCGGAACCTGATCGAGGGTGCCGCGCATTTCGCCGACGATACCCGCCACATTCTGGCGCAGGAACATCGTCCGGTGCCCGAGGAATTCGCCCTTGGCAAGGTGCTGGCCTGCACGCCCGGAGAGGTGGTCTATCACAACGATCTGATGGAACTGATCCAGTATTCCCCCACCACCGCCAAGGTGAGGGCCGAGCCGGTGCTGATCGTCCCGGCCTGGATCATGAAGTACTACATCCTCGATCTGTCGCCGGAAAATTCATTCATTCGCTGGCTGGTGCGGCAGGGCTATACGGTCTTCTGCATCTCTTGGCGCAACCCGACGGCGGAACAGGCAGACCTGTCGCTGGAAGATTATCGCAAGCAGGGCATCCTGCAGGCCTTGGGCGCGATCAATGCCATCGTGCCGGGCGCAAGGGTCCATGCCTACGGCTATTGTCTGGGCGGCACGCTTCTGGCCATCGTTGCTGCCACGATGGCGCGCGATCATGACGACCGGTTGGCCACCGTGACGCTGATGGCCGCGCAAGTCGATTTCGCGGAGGCGGGGGAGTTGCTCTTGTTCCTCGATGAAAGCCAGGTGGCGTTCCTGGAGGACATGATGTGGGTGAAGGGTTACCTTGACCGGCCACAGATGTCGGGCGCCTTCGCGGCGATCCGGTCGGAAGACCTGATCTGGTCGCGCGCCACCCGCCGCTATTTTCTGGGCGAACCCGATCTGCCGACCGACATGAGCGTCTGGGTCAACGATACCACCCGGATGCCTGCCCGGATGCATTCCGAATACCTGCGCGGCGTGTTTCTTGAAAACCGCATCACCGCGGGGCGCTTTGCCGTCGAGGGCCGGGTGATCGCGCTGAAGGATATCGCGGTGCCGATATTCGTCGTGGCCACCGAATCCGACCACATCGCGCCCTGGCGGTCGGTCTACAAGACCGCGCTCTTCACCGATTGCGACCTCAGTTTCGTGCTGACCAAGGGGGGCCACAACAGCGGCATCCTGTCGGAACCGGGCCACCCGGGGCGGCACTATCGCTTTGGCCGCCGACCGTCCGGCGCGCTCTATGTCGGCCCCGATGCCTGGCTGGCAGCGCAGCCGCCGCAGCCCGGGTCGTGGTGGCCGGAATGGGCCGAATGGCTGTCAGCGCGCAGCGGGGCACTGACCGATCCCCCGGCCGTGGGGGCGGCAGACGGGGGCTATCCGCCGGTCGGGGCCGCCCCCGGCACATATATCCATCAACCGTGACTGCCGCTGCTGCCGCGCCGAACCATCCGCAAAGGAAACAACCCATGTCTCATCCCCGCCTGACCTTTCACGGTGCCGCACGGTCGGTCACCGGATCATGCTTCCGGCTGGAAACCGGGCATGGGCAGATCCTGATCGATTGCGGCATGTTCCAGGGATCGAAGACGGAAAAGGAACTCAACTACCGACCGCTCCCCTTCGCGCCCGAAAAGATTGACGCTGTCATCCTAAGCCATGCCCATATCGACCATTCCGGCCTCTTGCCGAAACTTGTTAAGCACGGGTTTTCCGGGGCCATCCACGCGACACCGGCCACGGTTGATCTGGCGGGAGTCATGCTGCCGGACAGCGCTCATATCCAGGAGATCGAGGTTGAGCAGTTCAACCGCCGCGCCGCGCGGCGGGATCGTGGCACGGTCGCGCCGATCTACACGCTGGCCGATGTCGAGACCTGCCTCGCGTTGTTCCACCCGCAGGCCTATGCTGCGTGGTTTACCGTGTTGCCGGGTCTGCGGGCGCGGTTCTGGAATGCCGGGCACCTTCTGGGCTCGGCATCGGTCGAGATCGAGGTGTCGCAGGCCGAGGGCGCCCCGTTGCGCATCCTGTTCTCGGCGGATATCGGCCCGGACTACAAGCTGATGCATCCCGACCCCGAAGGCCCGAGCGGGCTAGATTACGTCATCTGCGAAGCCACCTATGGCGACCGCGACCGGATCGAAGCCACCGCAGACCGCCGCCGCACGCTGCTGTGCGAAGAGGTTCGCACGGCCATGCATCCCCACGGCGCGCTGCTTATCCCGTCCTTTGCCGTCGAACGGGCTCAGGAACTGATCAGCGATCTGGCCCGCCTGATGGCCGAGGGCGCGCTGCCGTCCATCCCGATCTATGTGGACAGCCCGTTGGCAACCAAGGCGACGCGGGTCTTCGCCAAGCACCACCGCGAACTGGAAGAGGGGGCCGTCCTGATGCAGGGGCTGCGGTCCCGGCAGCTGCACTTTACCGAAACCCGGGAACAGAGCATGGCGCTGGATAAGGTGCAGGGATTCCACATCGTCATTGCCGCCTCGGGCATGTGCGATGCCGGACGTATCCGTCACCGGCTGAAAAACTGGCTCTGGCGCGACGAGGGTACCGTGCTCTTCACCGGCTTTCAGGCCGTAGGCACGCTGGGCCGTATCCTGCAGGACGGCGCAAGATCGGTCCGGATTCAGGGCGAAGAGTTTGTCGTGCGGGCGCGGATCAGATCGCTTGACCTCTATTCGGGCCACGCGGACGGAACCGAACTGCGTGACTGGATCAAGGCCCGGCTTCCGATCCGGCATCAGGTCTTTCTGGTCCACGGCGAAGAGGCCGCCATGGCGGCGCTTGCCGAAAGGCTCAAAGGCATCGTGGACCCCGGCGATGTCGTTATCCCATCCCTCGACGCAGGCTATGCGCTGACGCCAACCGGGGCTGAAAGCCTCGACGAGACAGTGATGCCGCGGCTTTTGCCCCAGCAGGTCGGACACATGGACTGGCACAATGACGTGTCCCGGCTCCTGCTGCAGATCAGCGATGAACTGCGGGCCTGTCCGGACGAGAAGTCCCGCGGCGTGCTGATCCGGCAGTTGCAGCGAGCCCTCGTGTCAAATGACGCGCAGCGAGAATAAAGACGCGCTTGATACGGGAGTTTTCTGAGAAATCTGCACGATCGATTCCGCCTGAAACAAGCGCGGAAATTGCAGTGCTGCACCAGGAATGGTCCATATTCCGCCCAGCGCGATGGTCGGCAGCAAGTGGCATCGCAGTCCGCTTCGCCGCCGATACCGGAATCGCTCAAGTACGCGTGGCGATCATTGGGTGCCGTCATGTTTTGCGACCCTGAGCGTCGATCCTGCAGTCCCTGGCATATCGGGTCCTTCGGGTCGCCTAGCGCGAGGGGGCAGAAAGTTCCCGCTCGCTCATACAGCCCATGGAGGTGTCTATTTCGATTAAATGAATGATTTTGTTCTGGTTTGAGTTGATTGTGATCGCCCTCAGAGCGATCCTGATTGCGCGAAAACGATGCAACTCAGTGGAAGAAGACCACACCATGACCACCCTCCGCGCCATCGAACCCAACGATACAGCCCTGAACGCATTTCTCGCCGTCAGGGCCGAAGTCGACGCGATGCTGGAGCGGCTGAAGGCCCTGAGCGATGACCATTTCGAGACCCACCCGGACGAGATCAACTGGGGCCACGTCGGCACCCTGAACCACTACGCCAGCCTGCTGCGCCAGATCACCGACAGCGCTTTCAAGGAGGGCGAACATGCCGTTTGATCCCGCCCAGCGCCATCAGATCGAACAAGACGTCCTCACCGCCGCGTGGGAGGCCGAACGCCTCGCCGCCTGCGACGGTGCCATCGCCCTGCTGCGCGAGATCGCCGATCTGGAACGCGACGACGATGGCGATGTGATCCTCGGGGCCGATGCGAACGGCCATAACGATCTGCTGTCGCGCATCGCCACTTTTCTCGCCACCCACGACCAATAGGGGAACCCGCCATGACCAAACTGACAGAAACCCAGACCACCATCCTGACCGCCGGGGCCCAGCGCCCCGACAATATTGCCCTGCCCTTGCCCAAGGGACTGGCGGGCGCGGCGGCGAAGATGGCCGTCAACAGGATGATCGAACGCGGCTGGCTGCAGGAGGTCGACGCCCCCTCAAGCCGGGGCGAACCGCTCTGGCGGGAAACCGGCGATGGCCACGGCACCACGCTGGTTGTCACCGATGCAGGGCTGCGGGTTATCGGCATCGAGCCCGTCGTGGTCAAGACCATGACCGCGATCCACAAACATGCCGCCGAGCCTGCCGCGCCCAAACCGCCAACGCCGCGCGCCGGGACCAAGCAGGCGATGCTGATCTCACTGCTTCAGGCGCCCGAAGGCACCACAATGGAAGCCATGATTACAGCCACTTGCTGGACGCCTCACACCTTGCGTGGCGCAATGTCGGGGGCGTTGGGCAAGAAGCTGGGATTGATCGTGACGTCGGCGAAAGAGGGCGACGGCGCACGGGTCTATCGCATCAGCCCCGGGCTAGCCTGATCCCGCGCTGGTCTTGCAGCCAATCAGCCGATCAGCCGATCAGCCGATAGTGAACCTCGGTCGGCTGGCACGCGGCACCGTTGATCGGGACCATGTCCTGCGGGCAAGTTGACATGACCAAGATGCAATCCATCATGGCGCGCAGCGTCACGTAATCCCCCGGCTTGCTCAGCGGCTCTCCCCAGATGATCTTGCCATCAGGGCCAACCGGGATGTTCATCCACAAGTTCAGAGGGGCCGGACAGTCGGGGGCGCGAAGGTTCACTTGCCCGAGGGCCGCATGCAGGTTGTCCGTGCAGTTGTCGTGATAGGCGCGGCAGCCCAGCGCGGCATAGCGATGAACGTCGCAGGCCGCGATGATGGTGTCGTGGCGTCCTGGCGAGGTATCCTCCTCCAGCATCAGGATCGGCCGCCGCCGGTTCGTTGCAAGGCCATCGCCCTTCGTCGGAAAAATCCCCTGCAGGCTGGCGTGCAGATGCTCCATCGACATGAATTCTGACAGGTCGCAGGCATTGAAGCACCAGGTGTCGACGACTTGCTGACCATGAGTATTGATAATCTGGATCGCTTGGCCCCTGGCCAGACGGACAGCCCGGCCTCGCCTCGCAGGAACGACCTGAAGTTCTGCCGTCATATCCCCGTTCCTCTGCTACTGGCGCATCTGTCTGATGTGATCAGTGTTGTTGGACAAGGCGCAAGGGTCAAGCCGCATCGAAGCCGCCGCACAGGTCCAAACGTTCTTCGGCTACCGTCCGAGGCAGTCCCTTTCCCCGCCCAGCGCCATCGGGCGACGCCGCTGGCCGCGAGCGCGCTCCACACGCGGTGTGCGCCGCTGACGTGGTGTCGCGGCCAACGGGCCAGTAAAACCCCGATCTGGCGCGGCGGGAATGTCTTCTCGTCTGGGGTGAAACCGCCATTTTGAAGGTGCATGGCAAGCTGGCTTCCGCTGGCTGGCTTCCGGCGTGGTGGCTTCCACAAACTGGATTCCCTGGATTCCGCAAAAGAATCCAGCGCGCCAAGGTCGTGATTCCGCAAGCCTTTGATATTGAGTCGCTTTTCCCAAAATCGTGCGGCAGGTGGCTTCCGCCTGGATTCCCCGGTGAAAATGCCTGCCGCTAGCGAAATGCCGCGCTGCGCCCCCCCGCATACAAACGGGGCCGGGGAGGAACCATCGGGAGGGGGTAGGCGCGGCCTCTGAGCAACGCACTCGGCCCATTCCCGCCGTTCATCGTGTGTCTGCAATGCTGCGATGCGGCCCGTCGAACCGGACATTCGCTGCGCGAGCGAATTTCGACGGCAGCCGAATTCACACATCGCGGGACAAACTGGCCTTATGCAGGCGCGGCTTTTGCTCACGCAGCATTTTCTTGCAGATGAAGCGCCGAGGTTCACGGAACGCCACAGTTTTGAACAAATAAATGAGCCCCGCGCGCAAACTGCGGTGGGGCGCATCAATGCCGTGAAGCGATGCGTTACTGCATGGTTACGGTGAGACATCGCCTTACTGGAATGGTCTTCTACACCGTCGTTGTCTATAGAAACCCACATTGTGCCATCTTCTGCGATGGCCAGAGCTTCGACCTTAGTCAGACACCAATGGCCTGAATGTTCGCCTTCGGATGGACTGACTGACCGGGCTGGCACGGGAAGTGACGGCCGATCTCGGAACGGCGGCATGAAGCGGCGTTGTTGCAGAAAGGGGCCTGAGGCGTGGCTTCCCCTTTCCCCTTCAGTCTCAAGACACTCAGGCGATCTCAGGGGTGCCGAGGGCATTGAAGCGGTTTATGAGTGCGGCGCGGATTTGGATTTCGGCAGTTTGGCGGTCTGTGTCTCTCCCGGCGATGTGCTCTCTGAAGAACTTGAGGCAGCGCATCTTGGCCTCGGCGCGGATGCGTTCGTGGAATATGGAAGAAGAGATTATGGGCCGCCAAGGAGCAGAAAAATGACAGGTTTTGCGATCTTATTCGTCTATGTCGTGCTGTTTGCGGGCTCGGCCTATGCCGTGGAACAGATCAAGCGGCGGCGCGTGAAACTCCACGATTTTGTCAATGCCAAAACCGTCACATTCGGCGATGAAAGCGCGATCAGACCGGATCGTGCGGCGTCGGTGATTTCGCTTTTGGTTATCTTTTTGCTTTGGGGCGCGTTCACCGGCTCGAAATTGGTGCCGTTCCATGTCCCGGGGCCGTTTGTCGGGGATACCGCCTTTTCCTACGAGGCGCGGGATGCGGCGGGGGCGGTTGCTTCAGGCGAGGTGGTGCTTTCCGTCGAGCAGGTCGGCCAGCCCTTGGATACCGCCAAGCAGGGCGTGGTGGTCGTCCAGACCGGTCGCGATCGGTTGATCAAACTTGCCGGCGATCCGCAGGTGGTGTCGGTGGATGGCGTGGCGATTGCGCCCGGCGATCAGGTGAGGGTGGATCACGGCACGGTTTCGATGACGCCCAAGGGCACGCTGAGTTTTGTGTCCGACAAAGGGTTGCAGATGGAGGCAATCTGGCTGCCATCGCCCGAAGCCGTCGCCAGCCGGTTTGTCGATGTCGCGCAAAACGGCTACCAGAACTATGCTTTGTGGGAACATCTGGGCGCGTCTCTTTTGAGGGTCCTGGCCGGGTTTGCCCTGGGGTCCCTGGTCGGGGTTCCCTTGGGGTATGCGATGGGGCTTTCGGGATGGTTCCGAGGTTGGTTTGATCCGATCGTCGAATTCATGCGCCCCGTGCCGCCGTTGGCGTTGATCCCGCTGGTCATTATCTGGTTCGGGATCTGGGAAACGGGCAAGGTCGTGCTGTTGTTCCTTGCCGCGCTATGGGTGATGACGATCGCGGCGCGGGCCGGCGTTTCGGGCGTCAGCATCACGAAAGTCCACGCGGCCTATTCGCTCGGCGCGTCGAAGCGGCAAATTCTCCGTCACGTCATCTTGCCGAATTCGCTGCCCGAGATTTTCACCGGTGCGCGCGTGGCGATGGGGATTTGCTGGGGAACGGTGGTCGCGGCGGAATTGGTTGCAGCGCAAATGGGGGCGGGGATGATGATCATCGCGGCTTCGAAATTTCAGCTCACCGATATCGTCTTGATGGGCATCATTTTGATCGGCGTGATCGGCTATGGCATCGATTTGATCATGCGCCTGGCCGAACGCAAACTTGTGCCGTGGAAAGGGCGTAGCTGAGACGCCAAAGCCTTTCCGTTGATTGCGCAAACTCCAGACGGTGCACACTGTCTGGAGCACTTTGCGTATGCGGCGACCCTTGCGCCCTCACATCAGCGCGTCGTCGTAAACCTCGAGCCCACCCGGAAGATTCGGAGCTGTCTTCTCGAATTCGGGCAAAACCTCGTCTTGCAGCAGGCTTCGGAACTGTTTGGCCAGCACCTCGGGCAATGATCCCAGCTCATCCATTCGGCTTATCAAGTAAATCTGACGCGAAAGTCCGGTGAAGGGCAGGGGCGAAATGTCGATTTCATTTCGAAACCGGATCGCGTCGAGAATGCTGAGCGGCGTCGAAAGCGTCCAGCCGCCTGTCTTTGCGACGGTGGCGATCACCGAGCGGCTTGTCTCAAAAGAGAATCTGCGCGGGACATGAAAACCGATCCGCTTCAGATGGGTGGCAACCAATTGCCCCATCGGCATTGCCTCCGAATACTGAATCAGCGGCAATTCGGAAAGCGTTCCGCGCCAATCACCACCAGTGCGATATTTGCCCTTCGCACAGACCAGCACAAACTTTTCACGCATCAGCGGCAACACCTGAAACTTGTGCATATCGACAGGAATTGTCGCTGTTACGGCGATATCGGCCTCGCGTGCTGCCAGCCGCGCGGTGACCTGATCTGACCGCCCGGAAAAGGTGCGAATGAAACACCGCGGCATCTGGGATTGTAGCGAGGCCGCCAGAACAGGCGTCAAGGAGGCATCCAGATCATCGATAACCGCGAAATTCAACAGCGGGAGGCCATCCAGATTCATCTCGCCCAAAGAGGCTTCCGCCACCGATACCATCGCCAGAATGCGATGCGCATGGAGGCTGAGAACCTGGCCCGCAGGGGTTAACGAGATGGGCTTTTGCTGCCGATCGAACAGCCGCGCGCCAACGCTGGCCTCCAATGCCGTGACGTGTTGCGACACGTTGGATTTGCTGAGCCCAAGAAATTTGGCGGCCTCGGCGACAGAGCGGGCTTCTTCCAAGGCAATGAAAACGCGCAACCCTCGAATCGTCAGCCGCCCCGAGAACTCGGCGGGGATACGAGAGGAACCGGCGGCATTTGACATGTCTTCGAGCAAGGCCTTTCCGCGGCGTGTGGGTTTAGCGGGCCGCTCTCGCGTTTTTCCGGTTTCATCGATGCTTCGAAAACGGGCATTTTTTCGCGCGATGGCGATGGAGGACAAGCGACCCTGATATTTTTAGCACAGGATAAGGACGCAAGCGCAAGAGGTTTTTGAAATTCGAATGGCGGTGCTGGTTCGGGATTGTTTTCGGCGTTGTTCTGATTTTCTGAACTCTGCTGGCGCGCGATTGACCGACGAGAATTCTGCCCTTCTATTGGCCGCAGATCGGCGCAGTCAAACCAGCGGGGCCTGAAATGTCTATTCCAATGACCGCAGTATCAATGGGCGGCGCGGTTGCGCTGAATAGCGCTGTTGCTGATTTTCACCTCAATGCGAGTGCCCCCCCAAGGCGCGGCCATGAGCCATATCGAGCCGCAACCTCGGGGCAGGATCATCGACGGCAAGACGCTTGCGGGGGCGCTGCGTGCGGATGTGGCAGGTTCGGTGACGCGACTGAAGGCCGAGCATGGTATCACGCCGGGCCTGGCGGTTGTGCTGGTCGGGAATGATCCTGCCTCGGAGGTTTATGTCCGGTCAAAGGGGGCGCAGACAGTCGAGGCCGGGATGAATTCGTTTGAATTCCGACTGGCGGAGGAATCCTCGGAGGCCGAGCTTCTTGGGCTGATCGCGCGGCTCAATGACGATCCGGAGGTGCACGGAATCCTTGTGCAGCTTCCGCTTCCGGCGCATCTGAATTCGACTCTGGTCATCAATGCGATCGAGCCGAAGAAGGATGTGGACGGCTTCCACATCACGAACGTCGGCATGGTCGGAACCGGTCAGGATGCGATCGTGCCCTGCACACCGCGCGGCTGCATGATAATGCTGCGGCAGATTTACAGCGATTTTCGCGGCAAAACCGCGCTGGTGATCGGCCATTCCAACATCGTCGGCAAACCGATGGCGCGGCTTTTGCTCAATGCCGATTGCACTGTGATGGTGGCGCATAAATCGTCGTCCAACATTCCCGAACTGGCGCGGCTGGCCGATATTGTCGTGGTCGCGGCTGGTGTTCCGGGGCTTGTGCGAGGCGATTGGATCAAACCGGGCGCCACCGTGATCGACGTCGGCATCAACCGCGTTCCGGCGGCGGAAGCGGGCAAGACGCGGCTTGTCGGCGACGTCGATTTCGCCTCCGTCAGCGCGGTTGCGGGCGCGATCACGCCGGTTCCGGGTGGCGTCGGGCCGATGACCATCGCCTGCCTGTTGGCGAACACTCTTACCGCATGTTGCCATGCGTATCACCTCTCAGAACCTGCGCTCTTGGGCGCCTCGGACGGAGCTTGAAATGACGAAATATTGCCTCACTGTGACCTGTCCTTCCCAACGCGGAATCGTTGCTGCGATATCGACATTTCTGGCCGCGAAAGGTTGCAATATCATTGACAGTTCGCAGTTCGACGACCTCGCGACAGAGATGTTTTTCATGCGTATCGGGCTGGTCTCGGAAAAGGGGCTGGACGAGGCCGCGCTGACCGAAGGTTTTGGCGAGATTGCCGCGAAATTCGGGATGGACTTTGCGTTCCACGACGAGGGGCGCAAGATGAGGGTCATGATTATGGTGTCGCGTTTCGGGCACTGTTTGAACGATCTCTTGTACCGCGTGAAGATCGGTGCGCTGCCCGTGGATATCGTCGGCGTCATATCGAATCACATGGATTATCAAAAGGTTGTGGTGAATCAGGATATTCCGTTCCATTGCATCAAAGTGACGAAGGAAAACAAGCTCACCGCCGAAGAGGCGATCATGAAAGTGGTCGAGGAGGCGGGGGCCGAACTGATCGTTCTGGCACGTTATATGCAGATTCTGTCGGATCAGATGTGCCAGAAAATGTCGGGCCGGATCATCAATATTCACCACTCGTTCTTGCCCAGCTTCAAGGGCGCGAACCCGTATAAACAGGCCTATGAGCGCGGCGTGAAGCTGATCGGGGCGACGTCGCACTACGTCACCGCCGATCTCGACGAGGGCCCGATCATCGAGCAAGATACGGTGCGCGTCACCCACGCGCAAAGCGCCTCGGATTACGTCAGCCTCGGCCGCGACGTGGAAGCGCAAGTCCTTGCCCGCGCGATCCATGCGCATGCCCACCGCCGCGTCTTCCTCAATGGTGCGAAAACCATCGTTTTCCCGGCATCTCCCGGAAGCTATTCGTCTGAACGAATGGGGTGATTTCCGTCGGCGAGGATGTCGGGCTTGCGGGATCCGCAAGATACCCCTTGGCGTTGTCGGGTTCAGGCGAGGCTGACCGTGACCCTGCTGGGTGGCGATGCCGGTGCAGGCGGCGATCAGCCGAGGGCGCGGATATGAGGCTGACCGATCGGGTGCCGAGATCTGCGGCACGCCGCTCTGGCTGGCTTCTGCGCTGACGCGAAGTCATGGGCTGGCGGCGCGGATCCATAGCCACGCCGCCGATTGCGCGCCCGCTACGGCGCCAATGGTCATCATCAACCCGCCACATGTCCATGACGACCTTTTTTGCCGCGCATTCCAGAACGGAAAGCCGGGTTGCCGGCGCGCGGCAACTGGCGCGGGGCGAGCGATCCGCCGCGCCAGTTGGCCCGCGCCGGCAACCCGGCCCTGGGGCTGAGCCGCTTCCGGCTGGCAGGCGGTCATCCGACCTACAACCGGCCTTCCGTCAGATGGACCAGTTGCGCGCCGATCTCATAGGCAAGGGACTGCAATCCGCGCGTAGTGCGGGCCGTCGGCGTGGTGACGGGCAGGGGCAGGGCATCGGTATTGCAGTTGCCAAGCAGGAAATCTGCCATGATACGGCCAAAGACCGTTCCGGGCGCAATGCCGCGGCCGTTGTAGCCGCAGAAGGTATAGACACCCTCGGCCAATATGTGGAACCGTGGCAGATTGTCCGGGGTCATTCCTATCTGGCCATACCATTCATGTTCGAACGCGGTCCTGCCGATCTGGGGAAACAGCTTGGTGATCATCCGCCTTGCCCAGGCGCGATGCACGCCGATCCCGGTGCCGCGAAGGGCGCCGACCGAGCCGAACACCAGCCGGTTCGCCGCATCCATGCGGAAGGACAAGAGCACCTCTTTCGTGTCCCAGACGCCGTGGCGGCCGGGCAGGATGCTGCGCGCGACATCCTCGGGCAGGGGCGGTGTGGCAAAGTTGAAATAGGGCAGGAAAACCTGCTGGTCGCGGATCTGCGGCCACAGATGCGTCGTATAGGCATCGGTGCCAAAGACCACCTGGCGGGCCTGCACCGTGCCCTTGGGTGTTTCCACCCGCCAGCCGCCGCCTTCGGGCAACAGGCGCACCGCGGGGCTTTGGGTGTAGATCCGCACACCTTTCTCTTGCGCCGCGCGTGCCAGTCCGCGCGCATAGGCCAGCGGCTGGATCGTGCCGGCCCGGTGATCCAGCAACGCGCCGGCGAAATGCGCCGAGCCCAGCAGCTCGGCGGCGGCGGCGCGGTCCAGCAGCGCGACATGCGCGCCGCGGGCCTGCCATTGCCGGGCGCGTTCGGCAATCTCGGCCTGACCCTTGCGGCCGACGGCGGCGTGCAGGGTGCCGTTGGGCGTGGCCTCGCAGGCGATGTCGTGGCGGCGCACCATGTCCCAGACCTCGGCGGGGCCTTCGCCCAGAACCGACAAAAGCCGGTCGCCATGAACCGGGCCCAGTTCCTGCAACAGCACTTCGGGCATAACCCACATGCCTGCGTTGACCAGCCCCACATTGCGCCCCGCGCCGCCAAAGCCGATCTGATTGGCCTCGACCAGCACCACATCGACGCCGCGTTCGGCCAGATGCAGCGCACTGGACAGGCCCGTGTAGCCGCCACCGATCACGACCAGATCGGCGCGCTCGGCGCCTTCAAGCGCGGCGGTCTGCGGCGCGGGCGGGGCGCTTTGGGCCCAAAGACCGTGGCTGCGCGGATTGTTCTGCATGATGGGCCTCCTGATGCCCGGGGGAGGCGGCGGAATTGCCGGGCCCCCGGATGCGCGTCCCCTTTCTTTATCGGCGCCCGGGCTTTAAGGTAGCAACGCTTTTGCAACAGGTCATGCCGGTTCGGAATATCATGCGCGCGCAACGTCGGTTTCTGCCTTCCATCCCGCTGCTTGCCGCGTTCGAGGCGGCGGCGCGCACCGGTTCCATCACGCAGGCCGCGAATGAACTGTCGCTGACCCAAAGCGCCGTGTCGCGACAGATCAAGACACTGGAGGGCCAGCTGGGCGTGGTGCTGTTCATTCGCGAAAAGCAGTCGATCCGCCTTACCTATGGCGGCGACATCTACGCCCGCGAGGTGCGCGAGGCGCTGCAAAAGATCTCGAACGCCTCGCTCAAACTGCGGGCCAGCCCCTCGGGCGGCACGCTGACCTTGGCGATTCTGCCCACCTTCGGCACCCGCTGGCTGGCCCCGCGCCTGCCCGATTTCATGGCCCGCTACCCCGAGGTGACGGTGAACTTGTTCACCCGCGCCAGCCGCTTTGATTTCGGGCAGGATGTCGTCGATGCCGCCATCCATTTCGGCCCGCCCGAATGGCCCGGCGCCGAAATGGTGCTGTTGCGGGGGGAAACCGTGATGCCGATGTGCGCGCCGTCGCTTGTGGCGAAATACGCCTTCAAGGACCCCGCCGACCTGCGCCGCGCACCGCTGCTGCATCTGAACACCCGTCCCGATGCCTGGGAAGGCTGGTTGCGGAAATATGGCGTCGATGACAGCGCGGTCTATGGCATGCTGTTCGACCAGTTCGCCACCCTGTCACGCTCTGCGATGGCGGGCATGGGTATCGCGCTGATGCCCGAATTCCTGTTCGAGGATGAAATCCGCTCGGGCGCGCTGGTGCCGGCGCTGAACCTGCCGCTGCGCAGCCCGGGCGCCTACTATCTGGCCTGGTCGCAGGAACGTTCCGATTACATGCCGCTGCAACTGTTCCGCGACTGGCTTCTGGAACAGACTGCCGAAGACCGCTAGGGCCAGGCCGGCGTCCGGGTTCATTCCGAACTCGCATGAAATCAGTCTCATTCCTTGATTTCCAGCGCCCCACCCGCAGCGCATTGATGGTTCATCCCCAAGGGTATTGGTTCCGAGGGGCAATCATCAAGCAAGCCGGGCGCCCGTTTCGGGAAAGCACCGGCCCTTCAGGGAGTTGACCGAATGACCAAATTCCGCGCTGTCGTTGCCGCGTTGTCGCTTGTTGCAGGCCTGGGCCTTGCCGCCACCACTGCCAGCGCGCAAGAGGCCAGCTGGGCCAAGGTCCAGGAGTCTGGCACCTTGCGCTGTGGCGCCGCCGTCTACCCGCCCTTCGTCAGCTATGACCCGCTGACCAAGGAATACGGCGGCCTCTTCGCCGAACTGTGCAAGCGCTACGCGACCGAGGTTCTGGGGGTGAAGTATGAATTCGTCGACACCACCTGGGACAATATCGTCGCTGGCCTGCAAGCCGGCAAATGGGACATGTCGCTGGCGCTGAACCACACGCCGCAGCGTGCGCTGGCCGTGGGGTTTTCGGACGCCGCCATCCCGGATCAGGTGTCGCTGGCCTACCGGAAGGACAATGCCAAGATCCCGGCGGATGCGAAATCCTTTGCCGATTTCGACAAGGAAGACATCACCGTCATCGTGACGTCGGGCACCTACATGGACAAGGCGGTCACGGCGCTTGCCAAGAACGCCAAGGTCCTGCGCCTGCCGTCGGGTGACGAGGCGCGGCTGGCGCTGATGTCGGGTCGGGGCGATGTGCTGGCGGACCCGGCCGATTCCAACATGGTCTATATCGCCGCCAACGGCGACTGGGCCACCCACATGATCCCGGAACCGGCGGTGTCGCGTCAGGGCATGGGGATGGGTGTGCATCGGTCGATGTCGTATCAGGACCTGCAATCGCTGAACTTCTTCCTCGAAGAGCTGCGTGCCACCGGCCAGATGGATGTGATGCTGCGAACCGCGATAGACCAGATCATTGCCGAGGCGCAGTAACCGCCATCCCCTTGCACGAACCTTCCGGCCCGCCCTCGGGCCGGCCTTCCCCGCGCTGGAGATCACGATGTACGATGCCAAGACCCAACCCCTTGCCAGCCTTCGCAACATCCACAAGGCCTATGGCAACCTCAAGGTGCTGTCGGGGATCGACCTCGACATGTCGCCGGGCGAACGGGTGGTGGTGATCGGACCCTCGGGCGGCGGGAAATCGACCCTGCTGCGCATCATGATGGGGCTGGAACAGATCACCGAGGGTAGCATCGAATTCGAAGGCCAGCCCTACATCACTGCCCTGAACGGCAAGACCCGGATCGATGCCAATGTGCGCAAGAAGATGGGGATGGTGTTTCAACACTATACCCTGTTTCCGCATCTTTCGATCCTGAACAACCTGATGCTGGCCGCGGTCAAGACCCGCGGCATGGCTAGGGCCGAGGCGCGCGACAAGGCGATGCAACTGCTGGCGCGGCTGGGGCTTGAAGACAAGGCCGGCGCCTATCCCAGCCACCTATCGGGCGGGCAGAAACAGCGCGTGGCGATTGCCCGGGCGCTGATGCTCGACCCCCAGCTGATGCTGTTCGACGAAGTGACGTCGGCGCTTGATCCCGAACTGGTGGCCGAGGTCGAACAGGTGATGCTGGAACTGGCCGAACAGCGCCTGCCGATGATGATCGTCACCCATGACATGTGGTTTGCCCGCAACATTGCCTCGCGCGTGATCTTTTGCGCGGGCGGCGTCGTGGTCGAGGATGGCCCTCCCGAACAGGTGCTGGGGGATCCGCTGAACCCGCGCACCCGCGAATTCATCCAGCGCGTCTTTCACATCCACGGGTAGGGCGCGATGGAATACGATCTTCAATTCCACTACGTCAAACAGGCATGGCCGCACCTGATGGAAGGGCTGTGGGTCACGCTGCAACTGACGTTTGCCGCCAATGTGATCGCGCTGACCCTTGGCTTTGGCATCGCGCTTCTGGTGATGTCGCGGCACTGGTTCGTCCGCGCGCCCTTTGCCCTGCTGATCGAGTTCTTTCGCTGCACCCCGGTTCTGGTGCAAGTGATCTGGTTCTTTTACTGTGTGCCGATCCTGTTCGGGGTCTATCTGGACCCGATGCCGATGGGCATTTTGGCGCTGGGCCTGAACCTTGCCTGTTTCAACGCCGAGGCCTATCGCGCCGCGATCCAGGCGGTGCCGCGCGAACAGATGGATGCCGGCGTGGCGCTGGGCTTTTCGCCGGTGCAGCGCGTGGTCTACATCGTCTTTCCCCATGCGTTGCGCGCGGCGCTGCCGGTGCTGATCACCAACGGCATCACGCTTTTCCAGCAATCGGCGCTGGTCGCACTCGTGGCGATCGGGGATCTGATGTACATGGGCAAACAGGTCGCGACGGAAACCTACCGCCCGATCGAAACGTTCACCACCGTGGCGCTGATCTATTTTGCCGTGTCCTTCCCGGTCGCGCGGTTGGCCGCGCTGGTCGAGCGCCGGCTGGATGTGGCGCGGGTTTGAGGGCATCATGAAGATCGATTTTTCCTTCCTGTCGAAATATCACGAAGCCCTGCTGATGGGGCTTGGCACCACGCTGCATCTGACGGTGATCTGTTTCGGTTTTGCGCTGGTGCTGGGCTTCGCGCTGGCGCTGCTGCGTGGCTCAAAGATCGCGCCGGTGGCCTGGGCGGCAACGCTTTACGTCGAGTTCTTCCGCGGCACACCGGTTCTGGTGCAGTTGTTCTGGATCTTCTACTGCCTGCCGATCTTTCTGGGGACGGAGCTTTCCAACTTCACCTCGGCGGTGGTCTGCCTGTCGCTTTATGGCGGGGCGATCATGTCGGAAAGCTTCCGCTCGGGGTTGAAGTCCATCGGGCGCGAGCAATACGACGCGGCCCATGCGCTGGGGCTTGGGCCCTGGACGCGCACCATTTATGTGCTGTTGCCGCAGGCGGTGCTGCGTGCGGTGCCGGTCCTGTTGTCGAACGGGGTGGGGCTGTTCAAGGAAAGCGCACTGATTTCGGCGGTAGGCATGGCAGAGCTGATGTTTATCGGATCCACGATCTCGAACCGCACCGCGCGCCCCGTCGAGGTGTTTACCGTCATAGCGCTGATCTATTTCCTTGTCGCCTTTCCGCTGACGCGGCTGGTGGCGGTCCTTGAACGGCGCATCCTGCGGCGCCTGGCAATCTGAAAATCAATCATGGTCTACTCAATCACCCGCAAAAGCCAGTCATGGTATGGCGAAAGCATTGGCATCCTGATCCTGGACGCCGCCTATCCTTGTGTGCCCGGCAATGTCGGCAATGCCACCAGCTACCCCTTTCCCGTGCGCTATCACGAGGTCGAAGGTGCTTCGATCGACCGGCTGTTGAACCAGTGCGATCCGACGCTGGCCGGCCCCTTCATCGCTGGCGCGCTGGAACTGCAGGCCCGCGGCGTCAAGGCCGTGACCGGTGCCTGCGGTTTCATGGCGATCTTTCAGCCGCAGGTCGCGGCGGCACTCGACATCCCTGTCTTCCTGTCGCCCTTGTTGCAGATCCCCTTCATCGCGCAGATCACCGGGCGGCCCGTGGTCGTCATAACCGCCAATGCCGCGCGCCTGACGCCCGCGCATTTCGCGGCCTGCGGGGTGGGCGCAGATCTGCCGCTGCACATCGCAGGGATGGAAGACTGCCCCGAATTCCGCAGCGCCATCCTCGAGGAGAAAGGCACCCTCGACAGCCGCCTGATCGAGGTCGAGGTCTGCGCCGTCGCCCGCCGTGCGGTGGCCGACCATCCCGAGGCAGGGGCGATCCTTCTGGAATGTTCGGACCTGCCGCCCTATGCGCAGGCGGTGCAGCAGGCCACGGGCCGCCCCGTCTTTGATTTCAACACCATGATAACCCAAGTTGAACGCGCCGTCGTTCCGCGCCGCTATCAGGGCGCGATGTAACCTGTCTGATCTTTGATCCGTCGCCGTTGCGCCGGCATCCCAGCCTACCTGAAAGGAACCTGCCCATGCATCCGATGAACCAGTTGCCGCGGGAAACGATGGCCCTTCTGTCCGGCTTGGGCGTCACCCCGGCACGGCTGCGAGAGGGCAAACTTGTCGCGCGCACCCCGATCACCGGCGAGACGCTTTGCACCTTGCGCGAGGAAACCCCGACCGAGGCCGCCGCCGCGATTGAGGCTGCGCACCGCGCCTTTCTGGACTGGCGGCTGGTGCCCGCGCCCCAGCGCGGCGAACTGGTCCGTCTGCTGGGCGAGGAATTGCGCGCCGCCAAGGCCGATCTGGGCCGGCTTGTGTCGATCGAGGCGGGCAAGATTACCTCGGAAGGTTTGGGCGAGGTGCAGGAGATGATCGACATCTGCGACTTTGCCGTGGGTCTGTCACGCCAGCTCTATGGCCTGACCATCGCCACCGAACGCCCCGCGCACCGGATGATGGAGACCTGGCACCCGGCGGGCGTGGTGGGCGTGATATCGGCTTTCAATTTCCCTGTCGCGGTCTGGTCGTGGAACGCGGCGCTGGCCCTTGTGTGCGGCGATGCGGTGGTCTGGAAACCGTCAGAAAAGACCTCGCTGACCGCGCTCGCCTGTGAGGCGATCCTGACCCGCGCCATCGAACGTTTTCGCGTGGCCGGGCACAGCTGCCCCAAGGACCTCAGCCGCGTGTTGATCGGCGGGCGCGATCTGGGGGAATTGCTGGTGGATCACCCAAAGGTGCCGGTGATCTCGGCCACCGGGTCCACCCGGATGGGGCGCGCGGTCGGGCCACGGGTCGCGGCGCGGTTCGGTCGCTCGATCCTGGAACTGGGGGGCAACAATGCCGCGATCGTGGCGCCCACCGCCAATCTGGAACTGACGCTGCGCGGCGTGGCCTTTGCCGCGATGGGCACTGCTGGCCAGCGCTGCACCACGCTGCGGCGGCTTTTCGTGCATGACAGCATCCATGCCCAGTTGGTGGATCGGCTGAAGGCGGCCTATGCCTCGGTCCCGGTCGGATCGCCGCTGGCCAGCGGCACATTGGTCGGCCCGCTGATCGACAAGGCGGCGTTTGACGGGATGCAGGCCGCGTTGGCCGCCGCGCGCGCCGCGGGCGGCACCGTCACCGGCGGCGATCGGCAGGCGGGTTCCGGGCCGGATGCCTTCTATGTCCGCCCCGCGCTGGTGGAAATGCCCGCCCAGACCGGCCCCGTGCCGGAGGAGACCTTTGCCCCGATCCTTTACGTGATGCGCTATAGCGACTTTGCCGAGGCGCTGGCCGCTCAGAATGACGTGCCGCAGGGCCTGTCGTCCTCTTGCTTCACCAATGACCTGCGCGAGGCTGAACAGTTCGTTTCTGTGGCCGGGTCCGATTGCGGCATTGCCAACGTCAACATTGGCCCCTCGGGCGCCGAAATCGGCGGTGCCTTTGGCGGCGAAAAGGAAACCGGGGGCGGGCGCGAAAGCGGCTCGGATGCGTGGAAGGGCTACATGCGCCGCGCCACAAACACAATCAACTTTGGTCACACCCTGCCGCTGGCGCAGGGCGTCAAGTTCGACATCTGAGGCACACATGAACAGCAATACCCCTTTCCGCCCCGCAGAACGGATCGCCGGCCTTGGCGTGTCCGAGATCCTCAGGATCTCGGCTCGGGCGGCGGCGATGAAACGCGCGGGTGGTGATGTCATCATCCTGGGCGCGGGCGAGCCGGATTTTGACACCCCCGACCACATCAAGGAGGCCGCCGCACGGGCGATGCGCGACGGCGCTACGAAATACACCGCGCTGGATGGCACGGCCGAGTTGAAACAGGCGATCGCTGACAAGTTCCGCGCCGACAACGGGCTGGGCTTTGAGCTTGCGCAGATCACCGTGGGGGCGGGGGCCAAGCAGATCCTGTTCAACGCGATGATGGCGACGCTGGATCCGGGCGACGAGGTCATCATCCCCACGCCCTTCTGGACCTCTTATGCCGATATCGTGCGGATCGCGGGGGGGCAGCCGGTCCTGATTCCTTGCGCCGACACCGCGGGCTTTCGCCTGACCGCCGAGCAGTTGGAACGCGCGATCACCCCGCGCACCCGGTGGCTGATGCTGAATTCACCGTCGAACCCGACAGGTGCGGGCTATTCGGCATTGGATTACGCGCCGCTGCTTGAGGTTCTGGCCCGGCATCGCCACGTCTGGCTGATGGTGGACGATATCTATGAAAAGATCGTCTACGATGGCTTCACCTTTTCCACCCCCGCCCAGATCGCGCCCGAGCTGCGCGACCGCATCCTGACCATCAATGGCGTGTCCAAGGCCTATGCCATGACCGGCTGGCGTATTGGTTATGGCGCGGGGCCGGTCGAGCTGATCCGGGCGATGGCGGTGGTGCAAAGCCAGTCGACATCCTGTCCGTCCTCGGTATCGCAGGCGGCGGCGCTGGCGGCGCTGCAGGGCTCGCAAGAGGCGGTGGAAACGATGCGCCAGTCGTTTCAGGCGCGGCGCGACATGGTGGTTTCAGGGCTGAATGCCATCGCCGGCATCCGTTGTCCGATGCCGGACGGGGCCTTTTACACCTTTGCCAACTGTCAGGGCGTGCTGGGTCTGCAAACGCCGCAGGGCGACGGGATCGGCAGCGACAGCGATTTCTGCGCCTGGCTGTTGCGCGATCATGGCATCGCCGTGGTGCCGGGCAGCGCCTTTGGCCTCAGCCCCTATTTCCGCATTTCTTACGCCACCAGCGCGGCAGAGCTGACTGAGGCGCTGGCCCGCCTCGGCCGCGCCGTGGCAAGCCTGCGCCCTGCGGCCTTGGCTGTCTGACCTGAAAGGATCACGCCGTGCGAAACGGGGGAAAGCTGCTTGTCGACTCTCTGGTCGCGCTGGGCGCGCGCAAGGCCTTTGGCGTGCCGGGCGAAAGCTATCTGGCGGCGCTGGATGCGCTTTATGACACCGCCGGAACGCTGGATTTCGTGATGTGCCGAAATGAGGGCGGCGCGGGCCTCATGGCGGCGGCCTGGGGCAAGCTGACAGGTCAGCCCGGCATCTGCATGGTTACACGCGGCCCCGGCGCCACCAATGCCTCGATAGGGGTGCATACCGCGATGCAGGATAGCGCTCCGATGTTGATGTTCGTGGGGCAGGTCGGCACCGGCATGAAGGGCCGCGAGGCGTTTCAGGAACTGGATTACAAAGCCGTTTTCGGCTCGATGGCGAAATGGGCAGTGGAAATCGACCAGGTCGAGCGCCTCCCCGAGATCCTCTCGCGCGCCTGGACGGTGGCCACCAGTGGCCGCCCCGGTCCGGTGGTGATCGCGCTGCCCGAAGACATGCTCGCAACCGCCACCACCATGCCCGCCCTGACCGGCCCGGTCGAGGTGAGCGAACCCGCCCCCGCGCCGGGCAGCATGGCGCGCCTGCGCCAGATGCTGGCCGGGGCGCAGCGGCCGCTGATCCTCTATGGCGGGTGCAACTGGCAGGCCGGGTCGATGGCGCTGGTGCAGGCCTTTGCCGAGGCCAGCGACATTCCGGTGGTCTCGGTCTTTCGCTATCAGGACATGTATGACAACACCTTGCCCACATTCTGCGGCGAGGCGGGGGTGGGCATGATGCCTGCCGTCAAGGCGCTGCTGCGCGAGGCCGATGTGATCCTGGCGATCAACAACCGCTTCGGCGAGAATTCGACCGACGGCTACACCCTGTTCAACACGCCCCAGCCACAGAGGAAGATCATCCATGTGCATGGGTCGGATCTGGAAATCGGCAAGATCTATCGCCCCGCCCTTGGCATCCATGCCGGGCCGAATGCCTTTGCCGCCGAATTGGGCGCGCTGGCCCCGGTTCGCGGCAATTGGGCCGCCTGGCGGGCCGAGGGGCGTGCGGCCTATGAGGCGGGGTTCGACTTGCCGGATCTGCCCTCGGCTGTCGATATGGGCAAGGTTTGCGCCCATCTGCGGCAGGTGCTGCCCGAGGACATGATCCTGACCAATGGCGCGGGCAATTTCACCGTCTGGCCCAACAAGTTCTTCAAGTTCGGGCCGAAGGCGCGGCTGCTGGCGCCGCAGTCCGGGGCGATGGGCTATGGCCTGTGCGCGGCCATCGCGGCGAAGGTGGCCGAGCCTGACCGCACCGTGGTCTGTTTCGCGGGCGATGGCGATTTTCAGATGAACTGCACCGAACTGGCCACAGCACTTCAGGCGGGGTCGCAACCGATCGTGCTGATCCTGAACAACGGCATCTATGGCACGATCCGTGCGCATCAGGAACGCAACTACCCCGCGCGGGTATCGGGCACGACGATGACGCAGAACCCAGATTTCGTCATGCTGGCGCAGGCCTATGGCTTCCATGCCGAGCGGGTGGACAGCACCGAGGCCTTCCCTGCGGCCTTCGAACGGGCGCTGGCGTCAAAAACCGGGGCAGTGCTGGAACTGGCGATCTCCGCCGAGGCGGTGACGCCGCGCCAGACCCTGTCGCAGATGCGTGAAGCCGCCTTGAATGGCGCTGATCTGGCCAATGCGGCCACGTGAGCCGCATCCGGGTTGCCATAGGGCGCAGGGCTATCCCACTGTTGCCGCGGCGATTTCCCGGGGCATCCTTGCCGCCCCTCCGGGGTCGATGGGCCGCCGCTTGCCAAGCTCGCAAGCCCCGGTCGGCCAGGATGCCGGTTTGGGTTCACCCGCTGCCGGCAGCAGGGCCAGGGCATCGACCGCCGAGGCCCCCGGGGGATCCGTTCGGTGACGCGTCGCGGGGCGCTTTGCGCCCGTTCAATCTTGCCGTGGGTCGCGACGAAGATCTGATCGGCGTTCAGTGCGCCGGTTGGCGCCGTCAGAACAAGCCTCGCGAGCGGAGAAGGGTGGTCGCCCAACCTCGCGAGACAAGCAGATGTAGCCCTTTTCGCCCCATCGGACCTCGCTCGGGATCAACCGCCTTGCCGTGAGGATGCAGGTCCGGTGTCGCCTCTCGCTTTGTAACGTGGCGGACGTTCTTCAGGAGCGGGGGATCACGATCAGGTCACGGGGCACTACCGGTTCCGATGGGGCAGGTTTGTCCCGCTGTTCGCCGCAGAAATCGGCAAGCGGCAGGTTTCGGGTATGCGGTCGAGCCGTTGATGCCAACATCTGGATGAGATCCTCGAGGCGATCACTTGCCCGCCGCACCATCCTTGACGGGCTTTTGACCACGAGGGCGAGGCGCTTCGCTTGTGGATGGGATGGGCTTCGCTGCAAGAGCGAGCCACACCCCGCCATGCCATTCGTGGCGGGTATCGGCGGCAATCGGATCGCAAGCAGCCGGGCCGTGATGGGTCGTTCTCGAGTTTGATCGAACGCCACCTTCCCCGTGGGTCTGAACGGATCGGGCAGGTTGTTGCGGATGTGGGCCCAAGACGGAAAAAGCGCCCACGGCGAGCGCCTTGCGTCCCAAAGCCCGTCTGGGGGGCCGCGCGGGTGGTAACTCTTTGGTTTCTGGGCCTTGGAGACAGGGGGCAGAGTGAATCTTGATTAAGTCATGGATATCGTTTGCGTTCTTGTTGATTGGGTTGGACGATCAAAGCGGGCGATATCGCTCCAATGCAGGATGCGTGCTGTCGGTGGCGGCAAAAGGCGTTGTCCGTTTCTCGTCTGTTGAGCGCAGCGAAGCAAGGCGCGCGCAAATCCGCAGGCGCATCACGCCGACATTTGATGTCGGACATGCTGGCGCCGGCTGCGTCGGGGTCACAACTCGAGGCGCATCCGGTGGGAGGGCGAAAAGGACTGTCGCGCGAAGGTGATCGGGGATGCGTCCAGCCAAGTGACGCGCAGCATCGTCAAGACCGGATCGTCGTCGGCGCAAATCAAATGCCTGGATCGCGCGCCCGCGGTTTCGGCGAGAAATTCCATCGTCCCATGCGTGTAGGGCAAATGGCGCACGAGCCACACATTGGGGCTGGTTTTCGCAAGATCCACCGTTTCGATGGCGGGCACGGTCTCCAGAACGATCCAGCGGTCTTCAAACATATGTGGCACATCATCGGCAAGATGCAGGCTTTTGACATGCAGCAACCGCTCTGTGCCCGACAGTTTCAGCGTTTCGCGCACCAAGGGCGGCGGCGTTTCGATCGCGCGCTCCAGCAGGCGGTAGTCATAGCGCGCGCCGCTGGACTCGACCTCGGCGCGTGTCAGCGGAATGGAAAGCGTCGCCTTGCGCCGGGGCGCCTCGCGCACGCGCGTGCCCGCCTTGCGCCGCCGATCGAGGAAACCCGAAGTCGCAAGGTCGCGCAACGCCCGGTTCACGGTGGCGCGCGCGCAGCCGAATTCGGCGGCCAGATCCACCTCGTTCGGGATCAGTTCACCGGGCGCGTAGTCCTGCGCGCGGATCCGCGTCATCATTGTGTCGCGAATGGATTGCCAGCTGACCGAACTGTCGGACCCATCCCCCTTGACCACGTTCACACCTCATGCCCCAGCCGCTCCATGACCCGCGCATAGGCGGTCACGATCGCATCGCGTTGATTATGGCGCCCATCCTGCACCACGTGGCGCCCGGCTGACCAGACATCGCGCACCGAGCGGTCGTCGCGCGCGAAGATCCAGGTATCCAGTAGACTGTCTTCGGCCTTTCCTCGACCATCGGGTCCCAGATCGTCAAGCGCCAGCAGATCCGCCCAAAGCCCTGTCGCGATGGCCCCGCTGGCACGGCCCGCCGCCAGCGCGCCGCCCTCGACCGCGCCCTGGAACAATACCCGTCCCGTCGAGCGATCCGCATCGGCCAGCACGGCGCGTCTGCGGTCGCGCAGGCGTTGCGAATATTCCAGCGTGCGCAGCTCTTCGGTCAGCGAGATCCGGATATTGCTGTCCGAGCCGATGCCGAACGCGCCCCCCGCCGCGCGCCAGCGCACGCCGTCGAAGATTCCGTCACCCAGGCTCGACTCGGTGATCGGGCAAAGCCCGGCAACCGCGCCGGTGGCGGCAAGCGCCTCGGTCTCGGCGGGCAGCATCTGGGTGGCATGGATCAGGCACCAGCGCGCATCGACCGGTGCATTTTCGAGAAGCCACTCGACGGGGCGGCGACCGGTGGCGGCCTTGACCTCATCGACTTCGGCAAGCTGCTCGGCAAGGTGGATGTGGATCGGCGCGCTGCCTGCAAGCGATATCGCCGCCTGAAGACCGGCTGCATCGACGGCGCGCAGACTATGGGGTGCGATGCCCAGCCCGCTATCGGCCCCCAGCGTCGCGACATGGGCGCGCGCACCCTCGACAAGACGGGCAAAGCGGTCGGGTTCGTTGCCGAAACGATCCTGCCCCTTGACCAGCGCACGCCGATCCAGCCCGCCATAGCTGTATAGCACGGGCAGCAGCGTCAGCCCGATCCCCGTTTGCGCCGCCGCCGCCGTGATCCGCCCCGCCATTTCGGCAAGATCGGCATAGGGGCGACCGTCGGGCGCGTGATGCAGGTAATGGAACTCGACATTGGTGGCATAGCCCGCTTCGAGCATCTCCATCTGCACGAAAGCTGCAATCGCCTGAATGTCGTCGGGCATCAGCCGGTCGAGGAAGCGATACATCAACTGCCGCCAGGTCCAGAAGCTGTCTTGCGGATCGGCGCCGCGCCGCTCGGACAGCCCCGCCATTGCGCGCTGAAAGGCGTGGCTATGCAGATTGGCCGGCGCGGGCAGCAGCGTTTCGACGCGTTTCGCATCCGGCGGGCAGTCGGCCCCCGCGATCACGGCGCCGATCCGACCATCCTCGCCAAGGTCAATTCTTACCGCTTCCGCCCAGGAATTCATCACCAGCGCCCTGCGCGCCCAGATCGTTCGCATGATCGAATCTCCGTGTTGACACGCTTATTATGTGCAGACATATTATTTTCAAATCAAGCACGAATCGAGCCCATGACCCAGATCACCCTCACCAATGCCACCCTCGTCCCTTGCACCGAAGAGACCGGAAATCGCGTTTTCAATGGCTGGATACGCATTGAGGACGGGCGCATCGCGGCGATTGGCGAGGGGGCGGCTGAGGGCGAGGATCTGGGCGGTCGGCTGGTGACGCCCGCGTTGATCGATTGCCATACGCATCTGGTCCATGGCGGCAGCCGCGCGCGGGAATTCGAAAAACGCCTGGAGGGTGCAAGCTACGAAGAGATCGCCAAGAGCGGTGGCGGCATCCTCTCGACGGTGAATGCGACACGCGCGGCCAGCGAAGACGATCTGGTGGCCTCGGCCTTGCCCCGGCTTGATGCGCTGCTGTCCGAGGGCGTGGCGGTGGTCGAGGTCAAATCGGGCTACGGGCTGGCGGTTGAAGACGAGATCAAGATGCTGCGCGCGGCGCGGAGGCTGGCAGAGCTGCGCGCGGTGCGCATCGTGACGACCTGGCTTGCCGCCCATGCGCTGCCCCCCGAATATGCCGGGCGTGCCGAGGCCTATCTCGACGAGGTTGTGATCGCCGGTCTGCGCGCGGCCCATGCCGCAGGGCTTGTCGATGCGGTGGACGGGTTTTGCGAGAGCATCGCCTTTTCCGCCGCTCAGATGGCGCGCGTCTTCGATGTCGCGCAAGAACTGGGCCTGCCGGTCAAGCTGCATGCCGAACAGCTCAGCCATCAGGGCGGCGCGCAGCTTGTCGCGGCGCGCAAGGGGCTTTCTGCCGATCACATCGAATATGCGACTGTCGCGGATGCCGAGGCGCTGGCGGCTGCCGGAAGCATCGCGGTGCTGCTGCCCGGTGCGTTCTACACCCTGCGCGAAACCCAGCTGCCCCCGATTGCCGCGTTTCGCGCGGCGGGCTGCGCGATGGCGCTGGCCACCGATTGCAATCCCGGCACCTCGCCGCTCACGTCGCTGCTGCTGACGATGAACATGGGCGCGACGCTGTTTCGCCTGACGCCGACGGAATGCCTCAACGCCGTGACCCGCAACGCCGCACAGGCGTTGGGGTTGGGCGATTGCGGCCGCCTTGCCCCGGGCATGCGCGCCGATCTTGCCGTGTGGGAAGTGACCGATCCTGCCGAGCTGACCTATCGCATCGGCTTCAACCCTCTTCACAGCCGCTATTTCGGAGGCCGAAAATGCTGACACTGATTCCGGGCGAGACGCACCTTGCGCAACTTGAAAACCTTTGGCGCACGGGGGCGGCGGCGCGGCTCGACCCGCGCACGGCCCCTGCAATCGCGACCTCTGCGGGGCGGATTGCGGCGGCTGCCGCGGGCAACGCGGCGGTCTACGGGGTGAATACCGGTTTTGGCAAGCTGGCCTCGGTGCGCATCGCGCCAGAGGATACGGCCACGCTGCAACGCAACCTGATCCTGTCGCATTGCTGTGGCGTGGGCGCGCCCCTGTCGGCGCCTGCCACCCGGCTGATGATGGCGCTCAAGCTGCTCAGCCTCGGGCGCGGGGCTTCGGGCGTGCGTCCCGAGATCGTGGCGCTGCTTGAAGGAATGCTGGCGCGTGGCGTGACCCCGGTCGTGCCCGAGCAAGGCAGCGTCGGCGCCTCGGGCGATCTGGCGCCGCTGGCCCATATGGCGGCGGTGATGATCGGCGAGGGCGAGGCGATCTTCGACGATCAGCGCCGCCCCGGTGCGCAGGCGCTGGCCGTCGCCGGGCTTGCCCCGGTGACGCTGGGCGCCAAGGAAGGGCTGGCGCTGATCAATGGCACGCAGTTCTCGACCGCGCTGGCGCTGGTCGGGCTGTTTCGCGCGATGACCTGCCTGCGCACCGCCATCGTGACCGGTGCGATGTCGACCGACGCGATCATGGGCTCGACCGCCCCGACCCGAGCAGAGATTCACAGCCTGCGCGGCCATCGTGGCCAGATCGACGTGGCCGCCGCGATGCGCGCGCTTCTGCAGGGCAGCGAGATCCGCGAAAGCCACCGCGAGGGTGATGCCCGCGTGCAGGACCCTTACTGCATCCGCTGCCAACCGCAGGTCACGGGAGCTGCGCTCGATCTGCTGCGTTTCGCGGGCCAGACCCTGATCACCGAGGCCAATGCCGTCACCGACAACCCGCTCGTGCTGTCGGATGGCTCCATCGTTTCGGGCGGGAATTTCCATGCCGAGCCGGTCGCCTTTGCCGCCGATCAGATCGCGCTGGCCGTGGCCGAGATCGGCGCGATCGCACAGCGCCGTGTTGCGCTGATGGTCGATCCGGCGCTCAGCTTCGGCTTGCCCCCGTTCCTGACGCCGAAGCCGGGGCTCAACAGCGGCCTGATGATCGCCGAGGTCACCACCGCCGCCCTGATGAGCGAGAACAAGCATCTCGCCGCGCCCTGCTCGGTTGACAGCACGCCCACCAGCGCCAACCAGGAAGACCATGTCAGCATGGCCGCCCATGGCGCGCGACGGCTGGGGCTGATGACGCGCAACCTCTCGATGATTCTGGGCGTCGAGGCAATGTGCAGCGCGCAGGGCATCGAATTCCGCGCGCCGCTGACGACCTCGGCCCGGCTTGCGCAGGTGATCGAGGCGCTGCGGGTTCATGTCGCAACGATGGGGGATGATCGCTACCTCGCACCCGATCTGGAGAAGGCGCAAGCGTTGGTCGAAGACGAAACCCTCGTCACCGCCGCCGGGCTGGAGATCGCGCCATGACCGGGGGCGCGCCCACCCCGGTCGAGGTCGTGCAAGGCGACAGCCCGGTCATTCTGGGGCTGCCCCATACCGGCACCTGGTTGCCTCAGAATGTGCGCGCGGCCCTCAATGATCGTGGCCGCGAATTGGCCGATACCGATTGGAACATTCATACCCTTTACGCGGGGCTGCTTGCGGGTGCGACCACCGTGCGGGCCACCTTTCATCGCTATGTGATCGACGCCAATCGCGGCCCTGAAAATGACAGTCTCTATCCCGGTCAGAACACGACGGGGCTGGTGCCGCTGACCGATTTCGACGGCACACCGATCTGGACCGTCGAACCCGACGCCGCCGAGATCGAAACGCGCCTCGCGCAATTCCATGCGCCCTATCATGCCGCGCTGCGCGCCGAAATCGCGCGGGTGCGGGCGCGTCATGGCGTGGCGATCTTGTATGATTGCCACTCGATCCGTTCGCATATTCCCTTCCTGTTCAAGGGAAAGCTGCCCGATTTCAACATCGGCACGGCAAATCACACCAGTTGCGCCCGCCAGATCGAGACCGTGACTGCCACGATCTGCGCGCGCGCCCTGGGGTTCAGCCATGTCGTGAACGGGCGGTTCAAGGGCGGCTGGACCACGCGCCACTACGGGCAGCCCGAGACCGGCGTGCACGCGATCCAGATGGAGCTGGCGCAATCCACCCATCTTGCTGCCGAGGCTCCGCCTTGGGAGATCAGCGCCGACAAGGCCGCGCGCCTGCGCCCGCATCTGGCTGAAATCCTCGGCGCGCTGGAAACCCTCGCCCCGGAGTTGCGCGCATGAAGCCGCTCGAAGGGGTGCGCATCCTTGATCTGACCCGCGTGCTTTCGGGGCCGTTCGCCACCGCGTTGCTGGCCGATCTGGGGGCAAAGATCATCAAGCTTGAGCCGCCCCAGGGTGATGACTATCGACACATCGGCCCGTTTCAAGACGGGGAATCCGCGTTGTTCGCACTGACAAATCGCGGCAAAAGCTCGATCGTGATCGACCTCAAGGCCGCCGAGGGTCAGGCGCTGGCCCGGCAACTGGCCAGCCGATGCGATGTCGTGGTCGAGAACTTCCGCCCCGGCGTGGCGGCCCGGCTGGGTCTTGGCGCAGAGGCGTTGCGCGCCGACAATCCGGGGCTTGTCTATTGCTCCATTTCGGGCTTCGGACAGGCGGGGCCGGCGGCGGGGCTGCCCGCCTATGACCTCGTCGCGCAGGCGATGTCGGGCTGGATGGACGCGACGGGCGAAGAAGGTGGCGAACCTCTCAAGGTGGGCGAGGCGCTGGGCGATATCGCGGCGGGGCTTTATGCCGTGGTCGCGATTTTGGCCGCGCTGATCGGGCGGGGGCGGACCGGGCAAGGGGCTGTGCTGGATGTCGCGATGCTCGACAGCCTCGTGGCGATGCTGCCCACCAGCCACGCGATCCACCTCTATTCCGACACTCCCGTGGCGCGCGTCGGCAACCGGCATCCGCTCTCCACGCCGTTCGGCGCCTTTCGCACCGCTGATGGTCACGCGATCATAGCCGTGCTGGGCGCGCGCCAGTTCGCCGCACTGTGCAGGGTGATTGGCGCCCCCGAAGCCGCTGACGACCCGCGCTTTGCCAGTGACGAAAGCCGCACGCAAAACGAAGCGGCCCTGCGCGCACTGATCGAACGCTGGAGCAGGGCGCAGCCGACGCAAAGCGTGGTTGCCGCCCTTGCCGAGGCGCGTGTGCCAACCGCGCCGATCATGACACTGGCCGAGCAACTGGCGTCAGATCACGCCCGCGCGCGCGCCCTTGTCACGGATCTGCCCCATCACCGGCTGGGCAAGTCACCGGTTGTCGGTCAGCCCATCCGATTTGACGGCAAGGCCCTGCTCGCTGCGACCGGGGCCCCCGCGCTTGGCGGCGAGACCCGCGACATCCTGCAAGAGGCCGGGTTGAGTACGGCGCAAATCGCGCAACTCATCGCCGCCGGCGTTATCAAGGACCCTACCTCATGAGCGATTATGACCATCTTCTCAGCCCCGAAGAACGCCAGTTCCTCGATATGCTCGAACGCTTTTCCAATGACGTTCTTGCCCCGCAGGCCGCCGCTACCGATGCCTCGGGCGCTTTCGTGCATGACCAGCTTGCCGCGCTGGCCGAAACGGGGATGATGGGGGCGAACCTGCCCGAACGCTGGGGCGGTGCCGATATTTCGGCGCACGCGCTGTTCGAGGCCGTGGCGACCGTGGCGGGGGGCTGCGGCTCGACCGTCTCGGCGCTGACGGCGCATTATCTGGCCACGGACAGCCTGCTGATCGGGGCCGATGATGTCTTGCGTGAACGGTTTTTGCCGGCGGCTGCCGAGGGTCGGATGCTGGGCGCGTTCGGGCTGACCGAGCCCAATGCCGGCTCTGATCCCGCCGACATGCGCACAAGGGCCACGCGCGAGGGCGCGGACTGGCGCATCAAGGGCAAGAAGTGTTTCATCTCGAATGGCGGCGTGGCCGATTTCATCGTGCTTTACTGCGTCACCGATCCCGAGGCGGGCCATCGCGGGATCTCGGCTTTCGTGATCGAGAAAGGCACTCCGGGCCTTATTCCGGGCCGGGTCGAGCAGACGATGGGGCTGCGCGGCGGTCATGTCTGGGAGCTTGATATCGACGTCGTGGTGCCCGATGCAAACCGCCTTGGCGAGGCAGGCACGGGGTTTCGCACCGCGATGAAGGTGCTCGACAACGGGCGCACCGAGGTGGCGGCGATGGCGGTGGGGATCGCCCGCGCCGCGCTGAATGCCGCGCGCGACTGGGCCAAATCGCGCCTTATAGGGGGCGAACCGCTGTCCAGCCGGCAGGGCATCCAGTGGATGCTGGCGGATATGGCGACCGAGCTTTCCGCCGCCGAACTGCTGGGCCACGAGGCCGCGCGCCAGCGCCAAGCCGGGCAGCGTTTCACCACCGCCGCCTCGAAGGCCAAGCTGTTTGCCTCTGAAGCCGCAGGGCGCATCGCCGACAATGCGCTGCAGATCCATGGCGGCTATGGCTTCACGCAGGACTTCCCGCTCGAGCGTCACCTTCGCGATCTGCGTATCATGCGCATCTACGAAGGCTCATCGGAAATTCAACGCAACATCATCGCGGGCCGCCTGCTCGCCTGACCTGCTGAAAGGATCGAATTGATGAACAACCCGCGTCACAATACCCGCGACATCTACCCCGCGACCGGCACCGAGATCACCGCAAAAAGCTGGCTGACCGAAGCGCCATTGCGCATGCTGATGAACAACCTGCACCCGGATGTCGCCGAGAACCCGCATGAGTTGGTGGTCTATGGTGGCATCGGGCGCGCGGCCCGCACGTGGGAAGACTTCGACCTGATCTGCGAGTCGCTGCGCAAGCTCGAGGCCGACCAGACCCTGCTGGTGCAATCGGGCAAGCCGGTGGGGATCTTTCAGACCCACACGGATGCACCGCGCGTGCTGATCGCCAATTCCAACCTCGTGCCGCATTGGGCGAACTGGGAGCATTTCAACGAACTCGATAAGAAGGGTCTGGCGATGTATGGCCAGATGACGGCGGGTTCGTGGATCTATATCGGCGCTCAGGGCATCGTTCAGGGCACCTATGAAACCTTCGCAGAAGCCGGTCGCCAGCATTACGACGGCGATCTGAAAGGGCGCTGGATCCTGACCGGGGGGCTTGGCGGCATGGGCGGTGCGCAGCCGCTGGCTGCGGTGATGGCGGGCGCGTGCTGTCTGGCGGTGGAATGCGACGAAAGCCGCGCCGATTTCCGGATCCGCACCCGCTATTGCGATGAAAAGACCCATTCGCTGGACGAGGCGCTGGCGATGATCGGCCGCTGGACGGCGGCGGGCGAGGCGAAATCGGTCGCGCTGATCGGCAATGCCGCCGACATCTTCCCCGAGATCCTGCGCCGGATGCAGGCGGGCGAAGCGTTGCCGAACGGGCGCCCCGACATGGTGACCGACCAGACCTCGGCGCATGATCCGTTCCACGGCTACCTGCCCAGGGGCTGGACCGTTGCGCAGTGGCGCGCCGAGCAGGAAAGCAATCCCGCCCGGGTCGCCGCCGCCGCCCGCGCCTCGATGCGCGACCACGTCGAGGCGATGGTCGGGTTCTGGAATGCCGGCGTGCCGACGCTGGATTATGGTAACAATATCCGCCAGATGGCGCAGGAAGAGGGGCTGGAAAACGCCTTCGACTTCCCCGGTTTCGTGCCTGCCTATATCCGCCCGCTGTTTTGCCGGGGCGTCGGGCCGTTCCGCTGGGCCGCGCTGTCGGGCGACCCCGAGGATATCTACAAGACCGATCAACGCATGAAAGAGCTGTTCCCCGAGAACGCGCATCTGCATCGCTGGCTGGATATGGCGCGCGAACGCATCGCCTTTCAGGGCCTGCCCGCGCGGATCATGTGGATCGGGCTGGGCGAGCGGCACAAGGCAGGTCTTGCGATCAACGAGATGGTGCGCAACGGCGAGTTGAAGGCCCCCGTCGTGATCGGGCGCGACCATCTCGACAGCGGCTCGGTCGCCTCGCCCAACCGCGAGACCGAGGCGATGAAGGACGGCTCGGACGCGGTGTCCGACTGGCCCTTGCTGAACGCGCTGCTCAATACCGCCTCGGGCGCGACCTGGGTGTCGCTGCATCACGGCGGCGGCGTCGGCATGGGGTTCTCGCAGCATGCCGGCATGGTGATCTGTTGCGACGGCACCGAGGACGCAGATCGCCGGATCGCGCGGGTGCTGTGGAACGATCCGGCAACCGGCGTCATGCGCCACGCCGATGCGGGCTACGAGATCGCGCGCGATTGCGCCATCGAACACGGGCTCGATCTTCCGGGCATCTTGAAATGAGGCAGATCCGCCGCAGCGATCTGACCGCGCAGCCGTGGAAGAATGGCGGCGGCCTGACCTGGGAAATCGCCACCTTCCCCGAAGGGGCGGGTTTCGAGGATATGCTGTGGCGGCTGAGCATGGCCGAGGTTGCAAGCGACGGCGGTTTCTCGGCCTTCGCGGGTATCGACCGCACGCTGACAGTGCTGTCGGGGGGCGGGATGGTGCTTGATTTTGCCCAAGGCGGGTCGGTTGCGCTGGATACCAGCGCACCGCCCCTTTCCTTTCCCGGAGAAGCGGTGGTAAGCGCGCGTTTGAACGCGGGCCCGATCGTGGATCTCAACATCATGACCCGGCGCGGCGCGTGGTCTCACCGGGTCGAGACGGTCGCAGCGGGCGAGCGCGTGCCCAGCGGCACGCTGGCCCTTGTGGCACGGGATCAACCGGTCGCGATCGGAGATCGAGTCTTGCATCCCGGTGAAGTTCTGCTTTCTGATCGTGCGCAGGAATTGGAGGAGTTCATCGCACGGCACACTGTGCTCGCCGTGATCGTGCGACGCCTCGAATAGGCCAATCCGGCGTCGGGAAAAACCGGCGTCGGTTCCGCCATCCGGATGCCAATGGGGCGCGGCACCGGACCCGAAAGCCCCGCCAACAGGAGAGACAACATGACCTTTTCCACCACACTGAAATCCGCGCTTCTCGGCCTGGGCGCCCTCGCTCTCACGGCTTCGGGTGCACTGGCTGACGATCTGGCAGACATCAAGGCCGCCGGCACGATCGTCGCCGCGACCGAGATGCATTACGCGCCGTTCGACATGCTTGAAAACGGCGAATATGTCGGCTTTGACCGCGACCTGTTTGACGAGATCGCCAAGGAATTGGGCGTCGCCCCGGTTTATCAGGACTTGCCCTGGACCTCGATCCTTCCCGGCCTTGAAGTGAAGAAATTCGACTTCGTGCTGGCTCCGGTGACGATGACCGCCGAACGCGCCGATCGCTACAGCTTTACCCTGCCGATCGCGGATGCGACCGTGACCTTTGTGCAGCGCAAAGACGGCAAGCTGACCTCCCCCGAAGACGCCAAGGGCATGACCGTGGGCGTGCAGAAAGGCACCGCGCAAGAGAAACAACTGGAAGCTTACGGCGAGAAGATCGGCGGCATCAACATCAAGGGCTACGGCACCCCGGACGAAGCCTATGCTGACCTGATGACGGGCCGGCTGGATGCGGTCGCAGGCTCTGCACCGCTGCTCAACTACCTTGCCAAGACGCGTCCCGATGATTTTGCCGTCGTCAACCCGCCCTTCGGCACGCCCACCTATTTCGGATTTGTCGCGCGCAAGGGCGATGGCGACACGCTGGTGGCCGCTGTCAATGACGCTCTCAAGGCGATCGAGGCCGATGGCCGCATGACGGCGATCCAGGAAAAATGGTTCGGCGCGGCAACCGAGCTGCCCCAGACGATGCCCGAACTCTAAGACCTTGCGCGCGCGGGCTGGCAGAGATCCGGCCCGCGCGACGTGCTCACCCACAATCAAGGTGTGGCAATGTTTTCATTCCAGACGATCCTAGACAATTTTCCGGTCCTGCTCAGCTCTGCGCGCTACACGCTGCTGATCTCGGTGCTCGGCTGTTTCGAGGGGCTTGTCCTCGGGGCCGTGATCTGTGCCGGGGCGCTCTCGAGCAAGCTCTGGCTGCGCCGGATCGCGGCGCTCTATGTCAGCTTCTTTCGCGGGGTGCCGCTGCTGATCCAGCTTCTCGCGGCCTACTACCTGCTTCCGGTGATCGGCATCAACGTGCCTGCGCTTGTCGCCGCCGTGCTGACGGTGGGGCTGTGTGCGGCGGCCTACTTGTCAGAGGTGTTGCGCGGGTCTCTCAACGCGATCCCCAAGGGCCAGGCCGAAGCCGCCGCCGCCATCGGCATGGCGCCGCGCGATGTCTGGGTCCGCATCCTTCTGCCGCAAGCGCTCA
This sequence comes from Rhodobacteraceae bacterium UBA6197, assembly GCA_002422085.1. Lineage (GTDB taxonomy): Bacteria > Pseudomonadota > Alphaproteobacteria > Rhodobacterales > Rhodobacteraceae > UBA6197. The sequence continues at coordinate 14,586 of DISZ01000003.1, read as the reverse complement.
AGATCGGCCTTCCAGCCATCGTCAACGAGCTGATCTTGCTGGTGAAGGCCAGTTCGCTTGTGACCGTGGTCGGCATCGTCGAGATCACGCGAATGAGCCAGTCGATCGCCGCCGCCACCTATCGCCCCCTCGAAATCTATCTTGCGGCAGCCTTCATATATCTGGCGATCAACCTGGTGATCGCGCAGGCCGGGCGCGTCCTTGAACGGAGGCTTACGGTCTGATGATGGAGACATTGCACCGCTACGGCCCGGATCTGCTGACCGGGTTCGGCCTGACCCTTCTGAGCTGGGCGCTTGGCACGCTCCTCGGTCTTGTCCTTGGCTTCGTGATCGAGATCGCGCGCCGGTTCGGCCACAACCTGCTGGGCTATCCGATCCGCGCCTATGTCGAGTTCATCCGCGGCACGCCCTTTCTTGTGCAGCTGTTCGTGCTTTATTACGGCGGGCCGCTGATCGGGCTGCGTCTGGATGCACTGCCTGCGGGCATCCTCGGGCTGACGATCTATGGCAGCGCCTATTTCACCGAGATCCTGCGCGCGGGCTTTGACGCGGTGCCGCTGGGCCAGATCGAGGCCGCGCGCGCCATCGGCTTTCGCAACACCACGATCGTTTCGCGCATCATGGTGCCGGTGATGATGGTCTCGGCCCTTCCGTCACTGGTGAATTTCGCGATCATCCTGACGAAGGAGACGGTGATCCTGTCGATGATCACCGTCCCCGAGATCATGTTTCAGACCCAGACGATGATGAGCGAGACCTTCGCTTTCGTCACCCCGATCCTGATCCTCGCGCTGTTCTTCTGGGGCTTTGTCGAGACGATTTCGCGGTTCGGACGCCGTTTGGAACGCCGCTTCACCCATTACCTTCTCGATCGGAGCTGAGAGATGACCATCCAGCACGCGGCACCCGCGGCCGCCCATCTGCGCAACGTCAACAAGTTCTACGGCCCGTTTCAGGCGCTCACGAATGTCACGCTCGACATTCCGCCGGGCAAGGTGACCTGCCTCATCGGCCCTTCCGGGTCGGGCAAGTCCACGCTGTTGCGCTGCATCAATGTGCTCGAACTTTATGACAGCGGCGAGGTGCGCATCGACGACCAGCTGATCGGCTACGAGAGCCCCGGCGGCAAACACATGGCACCGCGCCGGCTGCGCGAGATGCGCCGCGAGATCGGCATGGTGTTTCAGCAGTTCAACCTCTGGCCCCACATGACCGCATTGCAGAACGTCGCCGAAGGGCTGGAGCGCGTGCGCGGATTGACGCGCGCACAGGCCCTGACACGCGCGCGCGAGGCATTGGCCAAGGTCGGGCTGGCCGACAAGGAGAACAACCATCCCAGCCACCTGTCGGGCGGGCAGCAGCAGCGCGTGGCAATTGCGCGCGCCATCGCGATGGAGCCGCGCATCATGCTGTTTGACGAACCGACAAGCGCGCTTGATCCCGAACTGGTCGGCGAGGTGCTGGGCGTCATGAAACAGCTCGCCGCCGAAGGCATGACGATGGTCGTGGTCACCCACGAGATGGGTTTTGCCGCGCATGTGGCCGACCGGGTCGTGTTCATGGAGCGCGGTGAAATCGTCGCGACGGGCTCGCCCCGCGAGGTGTTCGACGCGCCCTCCGATCCGCGCCTTGCGAGCTTCCTGCAAGGCTATCGAGAGCGCAACTCGCTCGATTTCTGAGACGAAAGCCGGATCGGCCCGTGGGAGGCGGGGTCACGGCGCGCACCGGACGCCGCCCCCCAAAATGCTCCTTTCGGAGGGGCGGCGCCATGTCCTCGCGATGCACCGCCAAGATGTTTTCGCGGTTTTCGGGGGGGGGGGCGGGATCGCTCGGTCACGCCGCCATTTCGCCGGTGCAATCGACTCGCGGGGCTTTGTGCCATTCAACGGTGGAGCGTGAGCGCCGTTCAGGTTCTTCCACCGCGCCACAGTCGCTGCGGTCTCATCGTCACAGTGAGCGCAACGACCTTCCCGCGCCGCGACCGCATCAATGTGCGCTTCTTCGTGCTTTTTCCGGGCGCGCGGTTCTTGCCCGGCTTTGGTTTTTTCGGCTTTTTGGGGCGATTTGCCAACTCGGGGCCGGGCAGGGAGGTCAGGTTTCCGACGGCCCGTTTTCCAAGCGCCACTCTTGCTGCGCCACGAAAACCAGAAACCGCCCCTGTGAAAGCGTCTCGCGAAACGCAACCGAACGTCACTGCGAGCGCCGTGTGGTTGGAAAACGCGCTTTGCCAAGCCGATACCGATGAGAGCGGCTTCGGAGACCGGTGCCTGTTCCTTTTGGGATGGCTTTGGCGCTCACCACAATGGCGCATCATGGAGCCGTCGGGACGGGGCATCCACGCCATCGCCAGAACCGCTTCAGTTCGGAACGGGGGGGCCGAGTTCCGCAAGCAATGCAGAAATCGCAACATCATTCCCGTTCCCGTCACCGAGATTGACGGAACGCAGGCTTACCTGCTGCGAACCGGGCCATTCCACAATTCGAATTTTGGGGCCGATGTGTCGTACGGTGGTGCCATTCTTGCGCGCCATCCAGTGAAACCAGACGTCGTCTGCCGAGGGACAGAGGGTCGTGAATTTGTCGCGTTCCGTCACGGATCGGTGCAAAACACCTGGTGGGTAAAGGACACCAGCCACCCCGGTTGCGAAGATGTCAGCCCCCTCGACAGCGCCCTCGATATTCTTTGTCCAGTCGCGATAGGGGCGCATGTTGCCTTCAGGCGTATAGGCGATGCGATGTGCCCGGTGTGCGGCGATATGGTTGGGGTGCGTGCGCACCGTTTCCACCATCTGCTCCAGCCAGTCCGCAGGATAGTGCAGGTCGTCGTCCGCCGTGGCGATATAGCGGCACGGGTCTTCGATCAGCGCTGGCACGAGTTTCATGTAGGAGCGCAAATCCTCACAGGGTGCAATGCGCAGGCCCTGAGATTTCATGTCCCGGATCTCCTGCGGAAGCGCTGCCATATCGCCAGGTGTGCACCAAAGGACCACGTCGTCGGGCTGCATGGTCTGGTTCAACAGGCAACGCAGAGTATGGACAAGCTGCGGGAAACGCAGCGGGAAACTGGTGAGAGAGACGATGAGCGGTGCGTCTAGCCCGTGCGGACGGGGCGTGATGCGACGCGTTTCGATCTCGCGCAGGTTCGCGCGCACCCGTTTTGCCCTCTTGTAGTGGCGCAGCAAGTCGGACAGGTTCATCTCGATTGCTCCGGACCTTCCCAAAGAGAGCGGAGCCAGCTTACATCCCCGATCCGGCGATACCATTTTCTGCCTTTTCCGGTTAACGCGTCGTCCATTTTGGGCGACCCCGCGAAGACGACGATTTTCGCACCCTCGGGCCGGGACGGATCGACGAAGAAGCTTTTCAAGCCCCTGGGCACACAATGGTTCTTGAAACTCACGCACCACTTTTTTGGCCAATAGGCGAGGTGGCCGTTCTTGGCGAGCTGGGCGCTTTGAAATTGCTGACTGATCTCGTAGCGCGACGTCGCGGCGGCCGGGTCTGCGATGAAAGCGTCAAGAATGTAGCTATGCGCACCGATTTCGTAACGAAAGACGGAAGAATTGCCGGTCGAATGCAAGAGCCGATCTCGCGCTGGATTTGACTTGCGCAGCGGCTTGGCACGGAACAGGTCGTCGTCCCGAATGATGAAAAATTCGCCTTCAAGATCGAACATCGGCCCCAAATCGTCAACGATGACAAGATCAAGATCAAGGAACAGGGCCGTTCCGCTTAACCCTTCGAGGTTCTTGCGAAATAGCGCGAGCTTGCGCCAGCGCGTGTCGCCATGGCTCTCAGGCACGCCAAGGCTGGGAAGGGGAAGCGCTTCGATCTCTCGATCGAGGCCGCTGGCGTCATCTGTAAAACAGATGAACCGGTGCGGCCGATTCAGATGTCGCCGTACCCCGTGTGCGAGGTTGTTCACGTAGTGCGGGCCATAGAGATCGCCCCACTTCATTGTAAGGATCAAAAGGGGGGCTATCATCTTTCTCTCTTTGCACGGCCAACGCTTGCGGACATACGTTTTCTGAACTTGACGCCAAGACCGGCTGTGCCGGGGATCTTTGGCTGAAATTTCTCTTTTGTGAGTTTATCGCGGCCTAGGTCAAGATGCGAGGGCCATCCCGATCCTGGGGCATGATGGCGCGCCAGTCTCGGCGCCGCGATCCATGCGTCGAGATGATAGAGCGACAGTGGCCAATCCGGAGGGGTCCGACCCGGCGTTGAGACCGACAAAAGGCGTTGCGCTGTTGCCTTTGCAACGCTGTAGGCCGAGGCCATCGTCGGTTGAGTGGCGCATTTATGGAGCGAACCCGATTGCATTTGACCTGCCCTGAACGGCGGCGCACGGCCATAGGCGTGATCCAACAAGATCATTGGTGCCCTTTCGAAGTCGCCTGAGCGAACAAGTTTTGCGAAATCATCCATAAGACTGGCGTCCTCTTCGAGGATGATCCCGCCGGGCAGGTCTTGTTCGACGATGTGGCTCTAGATTGACCCGTGGGAAAGAGCGCGGGCGTATTCACCATCGCTTGGATTGCGACCCGCACAAGCGGGGGCCCCCTCGCGATCAATCAACTGTTCGCATTCAGATGGAAGCCCTTTGCGACCGTCGATGCCGAACGCCCGTTCACAAGACAGCTCAAGGACGCCGAGCTTTTCCAATGGTGGCGCGCGGCATTTGTCATCTCCGGAAAGGGTCAGGACAAAGACGGGAAAGGCAACCGTCATTGGATTGTTCGGCGCAAATATTTGGGATGTGAATAGCAAAGGCCCAAGCCAAGCCAATGCCATTCCGAGCGCGATGGCGTTGTCGCAATACTTTGACGAAAGAGGATTCAGATCGTGAATCCATGAGGTTAGACGGGGCGGATGTGCAAGCCTTCCGCTCTCGCTACCGCACGATGAACTGGCCCAGCTACAACGATGCGCTCAGGAAGCACGGGTCTTTGTTGATCTGGCCGGACAAGGAGATGATCTGGCGCGCGCCGCATGATGGAAGTCTTGGCCGACCTGTGGTGTTCTGCGATGCGGCGATCCAGTTCTGCCTGACGATCAAGGTTCTGTTCAAGTTGCCGTTTAGGCGGACGGAGGGGATGCTGAACATTCTGATCCAAAGGGCATGAGGGGGCATATCTTGCTGCATCCCCGCTGAGAACCTTGCTTTTGGGGCCATGTCGCAAGCATTGGGATAGAACCCGGCAAGCCGAGCACCACCAGATCGGCATGTCGCTGCTTCAGTGTGCGCCGCTGCTTGGGTGACCTGCCGCCGCCGTCTTCTGCCCGCCGGCAAGCTTTCGCGCGAACGGATCGAGCTTGCTCTGCCGCGCCGCGTTTGTGAATTGCGGTTCAATCGTGCTTGCGTTCAAATACTTGGTGACCGTGTTGCGCGACATTCCGGTCCGGGCCTCGTGCCGGCCCGTGCTTAGCGGTAGGCGCGCAGGTAGTGATGTTCGAACGCGAGTTTCATCCAGTGGAACGGCTTGAAGCTGGGCAGGACGAGGCTGATCCTCTCGGTTCGGAACACCAGCATCCCCGTGTTCAGCGTGTCCATGATGCAGATGAGTTCGGCCTTGAACTTCGCCGTCGGCTGCCGTCCCGCCAGCACGGAAGCAATGTTCTGCGCGGTCGCTTTCGCCTGCAGATCCGCCTGATGCGCCTGCTTGGCCAGCCAGTCGGGCCCCGGGTAGCTGCCTGCGTCGCCCGCGACCCACAGGTTGGCGTGGCCAGTGACCTGACAAGTCGCGTCGGCCTTCACCATGCCGCCGAGCGACAAGGGCAGGCTTGCATTCTCCAGCCACTGGGGGCCGGTCATGCCGGGCTGGAACAAGATCAGGTCGGCCTCGATCTCGCCACCCTCGGTCACTACCTTGCGTTCCTCCAGCCGCACCATCTTGTGGCCCAGATGGGTTTCTATCCCGCGCTTCTTCATCTCGGCCAGCAGGCCGTCCACCGCCTTCGCGCCCAGCCGCTGGCCGGGCCGCAGCGAGGGGTTGAAGAACACCAGCCGGAACTTGTCACGCCTTCCCTCGCGGCGCAGCAGGCTGTCGAGGATGAACAGGAATTCGAACATTGGCCCGCCGCGCATCGCGCCGGGTTCGTTCGGGTTGGTGGCGAACCCCACCGCGATGGTGCCGCCTTGCAACGTGGCCAGCTTGCGCTCGATCGCTTCGCCCGAGGTGATGCCCTGGCAAGGGATGATCGCGTGTTCGATACCCGGCAGCTTGCGGAGGAACCGCCCGCCGGTGGCGATGATGACGTGGTCGGCATGAACCGGGCCCTGATCGGTCTCGATCGTGCGGCCGTCGGCCGAAAGACCGGTGACCGAGGCCTTCAGGTGATGCACCGCGTGGCGTGCGAAGAACGGCCCAAGCGCGATGCGCAGCCCCGCGCCGTTACGCAGCCCCGCCGGGATCCAGATCGTCGAGGGCAGGTAATGCAACTCGTCGCGCGGCGAGATAACAGTGATCTCGGCCGCGACCTTGCGCCTGCGCAGTTCGCGCACGGCGGTCAACGCAGCGAAACCCGAGCCGAGGATGGCGATCTGGGTCATTGGGACGATCCTTTGGGGGTGATTACGTATCGTATTCCTTATCATGAATGTATATTTTCGCGAGACGTGTCAAGGTGGAGAAGTGGGCAAGGAACGAAGCCCTGATGCGATATTCGCCAAGGGGCCTTTCATTTGGCGGCAGGGTCGCCAGATCTTGCAGGCTGATGACGTATTTCTTGGCGCGAGCGGTGTTCACGCGTGCCGAAACGCCTGATTTTGGCCGGTCTGATCTCGGCTCACGCGCAACACTGCGCCCGGAGCGCCGCTTTTCAGCACGACGGACAGTGAGAGCGGCCGCGAACCAGCGCCTCCAACGCGGCCAGATCGCCGGTTCGCCTTTCGCCCTCGTTGTCAGCTTGACGCGCACTGGCCCGCCTGACGTTGAGCGGCGCTTGCAACAACGTCCGCCCGAAGTGGGGCATCGGCGGCAGCACACCCGCGCCGATCCAGCCAGCGCATCCGCACCTCAGCGGCGGGATGCAGGTTCGTGCGCGGAAATCCGGCGTGACCGGGGCGCAAACGTCAAGGTCTGCGGCATGCGCAAAGCCTGGCATCAGCTGAAACCTGGGGGCTTCGATGTGGCCAGATGCACCGCGGCCCGGCTGGTGGAACAGATTGGATTGCTGGGCGCGGAGCGGGGAAGGGGCATCAAGACAACGCGGGGCGACACTTCCGCCCCATGTCCGCAAGCCAAGGTGAACCGCCCGTTTCCTGCCCCGGTGCCCAGCATGCTCTGGGCGCGTGGCGTTACTTCTGTTTCGACCGGGGCAGGTTTCGAGAATGGGGCGTTTGTGATCGACGCCTTCGCCAACCGCATCGTTGGCTGGCGGGTCTCTGGCCCACTCAGGACCGATTTTTTCTCGCCGCTTTGAGGCGGGCTCGCCAGAAGTGGCGACCGGTTCGCAAAGGCGGCCCGGTGCCGCAGAGCGATCGGGGCCGCCAATACAGTCTCGATCCGTTACGCCGAATGTCTGGCTGAGGCAGGCATCGCGTCTTCCGTCGGCAGCGCCGGGGACTTTTCATGACAACGCCTTGGCCGAGACGATCAATCGCCTTTGGAAGGTCGAGGTCATTCGCTGCCTCGGGCCGTGGCGCACTCTGGTGGCCGTCGAAATGGCCCCTCTCGAACGGGTGGACCGGGTCAACAGCCGACGCCAGATTGGCCCCGTCGGGAACATCCCAGCCGCCGAGGCGGAAGCGGACGACCACGCGCTGCGCGACGCGCCCGGCAGGGCCGCTCAGCGCGGAGCAAATGGCCTCCGGCACATCCGGGGCGGTTCAAGGGGCACGGTGTTTTGGCCTCAGCACGCTGATCCATGTCGCCGCCCCTACAATCGGCATGGTTGCGCCTTCGGATTTAATAATCGATAGTCGAATTATGCGACAACGACATGCGATGGCCTGACGGGAAAAGCGAATTTCTATGGATTATGCAGCCTCCGCGAAAGATGAAACAGGGTCTGCACAGGCACTGCTGGTAGACGTTCTAAGCGCTCTTCTGGCGGCCTCCGATGCCGGGATCGACACCGCATTGCAATCGGCGCTTGAGTCTGTCGGACGCCATCTCAATGCGGCCCGCATATGCGTCGTTCGCGGTTTCGAGACCGACGCGCCGCACATCAGCCATGAGTGGCAAGCCGACCTTTGCCCCGCAAAGCCATCGGCGCTGCGGCCCTTGGCGACGAAAGAGCTTCGCGCGTTGGGTGATGCGCTGCACGATGCGCCACCGGGCGCCGTCATTGCGGTCCCGAGAGCGTTCGACGCAGCCCGCGAACTCTGCCCTGACATCGGGCCCGGTGTCGCCGAAATAGCGCTGATGCCGATGCTCATGGATCGCACGTTATGCGGCATGTTGTTGTTCGAGGCGTGCGCGCCGAGCGGTGCCTTTTCCGTGACCGTTCTGAACCAGATCGCGCCGCTGGCCGTGGCGCTGGAGCAGTTTCTGAGCCGTCAGGGTCATTGCGAAGATATGTTGTGCGCTGACAGTATCGGCGCATTGGAACAAATCCGCCTGCGCGTGATCGCCAACCACTCGCCCGATGTTCTGCTGGAGGTTGATTGCGACGGTCTGATCGCTTTCGTTCATGCCAGCAACGCCGAGCACCTGCCGGTACCCGTCGCGCAAGTTGTCGGCAAGACACTGGAAGACATTCTGCCCGCGGAGACTGTCTTGAAATGCCGCGCGCTCATGCGCACGCTTGGTGCCGGCCAACTGTCAAAGGACATGCAATATCAGGTGGACCTTCCGGCGGGGCGGCGCACCTATCGGCTTGGCGTGAAATTGATGCTCGCGGTAGGCGCCGATGATCGCACAAGATACCTGTTGGTCAGCCACGACATCACCAAGGAAGTCGAGTTGGCCCGCGAAGTGGCGCTGCTGAGCGATGTTGCGCGCCGCACCTCGAATATCGTGGCAATCACAGACCGCGACCAGCGCATCGAATGGGTGAACGACGCCTACACGCGGCGCACCGGTTACACGCTGGAGGAAGTGCGGGGCAAGCGACCCGGCCCGCTGGTGCAATACGAAAAAACCGATCAGGCGACAGTGGCCAAGATCCGCAAGGCATTGCGGGCGGGCAAGGCGGCGTGGGGGGAAATACAAAACCGCTCCAAATCGGGCGAAGAATACTGGGTCGAGCTGAACATCGAACCCCTGCGCGACGGTCAGGGCGGACTGATCGGGTTCATGGCGGTGCATACCGACATAACAGAACGCAAACGGCACGAGGCGTTTTTGGAGAATGCGGTCAGAAGCGCAGAGGCATCCCGACACCAACTTGCCGCGGCAATCGAAACGCTCGACGAAGCCTTTGCCCTTTATGACACCAACGACAGGATGGTGATCTGCAACCAGCGGCTCAGGGATTTCTACCCGCTGAGCGCGCCGATGATGGCGCCCGGAGTCATTTTTGAAGATTTGATCCGAAACGAACTTGCGCATGGGCAACGTCCCGAGGCGATCGGGCGAGAGGAAGCGTGGTTTGCCGAGCGCATGGCCGGGCGCAAGACTGGCGGGATGAGCTGGCTTGAGGCGTTGTCCGACGGGCGCGTGCTTCGCGTCACCGAGGCGCGCACCCCTCAGGGTGAGATGATCTCGGTGTATACCGATATCACCGAACTCAAGCGTGCCGAGCAACGCCTGTTGCACGTGATCGAAGGCGCGCAAATCGGGACTTGGGAATGGGAAATCACCGAACGCAATTTGCAGGTGAATGCGCTTTGGGCTGAAATGCTTGGACTCAGTCCAGCGGAACTGGGGCCGATACACTATGACATGTGGTCGCAACTGATCCACCCCGATGACCTGCCGGATGTCGAGGCGCAACTACACCTTTATCTGACTGAGGGCGCAGATTCCTTCCAGACCGAATTTCGCATGCGTCACAAGGACGGGCACTGGGTCTGGGTTGCCAACCGTGGCCGTGTCATTCGCCGCAACACCAGTGGTAAAGCCGAGCTCGCTGCGGGCGTGCAGATAGACATCAGCGAACAAAAGGCGCGCGAAGAGGCCGAGATCGCTGCCCGGCAGGAACTGGAACATACGATCACCGAGCGCGTCGCCGCCGAGCAGCGGTTTTTCGACATTGCGACGGTCAGCGACGGCTGGTTCTGGGAACAGGATGCCGATTTGCGATTCACCTATCTGTCGAACGAAGAATCCCTCCAAAAGTTCGCTGGAACTGGCGTTCCCATCACTGGAATGACCCGCGAAGAGTGGGTCAAAGACGATCCCGAGATGTTGGCGAACGCCAACTGGGCCGATCTGGCCGCCAAATGCGCCGCGCGCCAGCCGTTCCGGAATTTCGTCTATAGCGCCCGGGATACTGCAAGCGGGGAAGTGCGCTGGTTGCAGATCAGCGGCATGCCGATTTTCGACGGTACGGGTGCCTTTCAGGGCTACCGTGGTGTCGGATCCGATGTCACCGAAATCTTGCGCACCAAGACAGAGTCCGATGCCGCGAACCGCGCCAAATCTACCTTCCTCGCCAATATGAGCCACGAGATTCGTACGCCGCTCAATGGCGTTCTGGGGATGGCGGAGCTGCTGGAATCGTCGCTCGTGGACAAGGCGCAAAAGCGCATGATCGGCATCATCCGCCAATCCGGCGAGACGCTTTTGAACATTCTGAACGATATCTTGGATATGTCGAAAGTCGAGGCGGGCAAGCTGACACTCGAGAAAATCCAGTTCCAGCCGATCAAGATCATGCGGCAGGTCGAAGATCTCTACAGCCTGCGCGCGCAAGACAAGGGTATCAACTTCGAAGTGCTCACCAGCGCCAGTGCCGAGCAATGGCGGATCGGCGACCCGCATCGCTTGCGCCAGATAATCGACAACCTCGCGAGCAACGCGATAAAGTTCACCGAGCGCGGCGAAGTGACGATCAAGCTGCATGGCAAGAAGGACTCGCCGCTGATTCTCGAGGTGCGCGATACCGGTATCGGCATGACACCCGATCAGGTCGCGACCCTGAGCGAAGAGTTCTTCCAGGCTGACAGCACGATTACGCGGCGTTACGGCGGAACTGGGCTTGGCATGGCAATCACCACCAAGCTGGTCGAAATGATGGGCGGCACGATGACCGTCACGTCCGAAGCCGATGTCGGCACCACCATCCGGGTGGAGCTGCCGCTGCCGGACAGCGATTGCGTTGATGTCCTGCCCGAGACCGACAAGCCGTCAAACTCGCTTGCGGGCATTCGAGTGCTTGCCGCCGATGACAATGCGACCAACCGCACGGTTCTGGCGGCGATGCTGCAACACGGGGGCGCCGAGGTCACAATGGTTGAAGATGGCCTTCAGGCGGTGAACGCGTGGGCATGTGGGCGTTTCGACGTCGTCTTGCTCGACATCTCGATGCCGGTAATGGATGGCATGACCGCTCTGCGCAAGATCCGCGACTGCGAAGCCGCATGCGGTGCACCCGAAGTGCCGATTATCGCGGTGACTGCAAACGCAATGTCGCATCAGATCGCAGAATTTCTGATCGGCGGGTTCGACAGCTGCCTTGCCAAACCGGTTGATCTGTCGGCGCTGGCCAAGGCGATCCAGTCATTGGTCAAGACCCGCTGAAAGGTTGGCAGCCCGATCCCCCATCGCAGGGAACCTAGTCGTCCAGAATACGTTCCATATCGTCAAGAAGCGACTCCAGCAGCGGCATGGTCGTGCGCCAGATTTCGGCGGTGTTTTCGCCCGCTGCGAGCCCGTGCCGGATCGTGGTTTCTACCGCCGCGGCGTGATCGCCCGTGCCCGGATAACCGAGCGCCGCCGCGACTCCAGCAATCTTGTGGGAAAGCGCGGCCATATCGCGCAGCGCGGCATTCGCACCCGGTCCCTGCTCAATGATCTGACGAAAGCTTTCAAATGCCAGAATCCGTGGCACCAGAAGCTCGCGAAAACAGGCCAGGCCCGGGATCGAGGCGTCGGGGGGTAGTTCCCAATCTGACATTTGCTGCTGCACGTCCGTCCCCCCCAAAAACTGTTTACCCGACAAGTAGCCGCGACTTGGGCATCATGCGCTCGGTCGGTTGCGCGGCGCGGATCGCCTGATCGAGGATCTTGGTCGGCCGGCTGAGCGAGAACACCGAACCGCGAACAAGCTCTCCGACCCGCACTTCGGGCAGGGGCAGCCTGTCTGCTTCATAGATGTCTTTGAAATCGCTCAGCGCATAATTGATGTTTTGCTCCAGTTCTTCCTGATCGAACGAGATCGTCCGGCGCGTCAGGCCGACGTAATTGCCGTTACCTGCGTAGGCAAACAGCACCTGAACAGTCTTGAGCCCGCCGCAAATTGCCAACGCCACATCGTTGAGCATGGCGACGAATGTAGGGGCATCGGCTCTGGCATAGATTGACGCCGCATTTGCCACGTGAATGCCTAGCGCGGCATAGGAATAGGCGCTCTTGCGGCCAAGCGTGAGCAGGTAGTTTTCGAGCGCCATGATCTCGATCGCGCGGTCGACGCCGGGGATCAGGATTGGTGCATCGAAATCTACCTGCATCTCGGCGGCACTGAGTGATAGCCCATTCTGGCGCGCGAAGGCCGCCAACTGTTCGCGCTCCTCGTGCAGTCGCGCGGCCATCCCCATGCGGGCCTTGAGCTCGAACCGGTCAAGCGGCTTGGTGATGTAGTCGGTGGCCCCGGCCGCAAATGCGCCGTCAATGAAGGCGCGCCCCGACATGGCGGTGACCATCACGACGGGGGTGCGGCGGTAAAGCTCCAACTTGCGCAGACGCGCGCAAAGCTCGACCCCGCTCACTCCCGGCATCTGGATGTCAAACAGGAAGCAATCGAACGGAGGCATCGCCCGTGCAATCTCGCCCAGCGCTTGCTCTGCGGAATGTGCCGTCACGACATCGTGGTAGCCCAGAGCGCCAAGCGCCGCCAAGATCTGCTCAAGAAAGACCGGGTCGTCATCGACCGCCAGAATTCGCATGGTGTTCTGCCCTCGTCTTCATGTGGCGCGTGGTTTAGCGTTTGCAGATTTCGCGTCATGATTGTGCGTCTTCATTCCGGCTAGGGGAGAATTGTGGCACATTTACGTCGAATCGACGGTATTTTCGAATTGACGATATTGTCGAAGGGTTTACCGCCATTCGAATCGAAACTGACGGTGAAATTCCCGACCGATCAGAGCGAGGGGTGTAAAAGGTTGTGGATCACCGTAAGAAACTCGCTCCGATTGAGCGGTTTCGACAGGATCACGTCGGCCGAGCAGTGGGCGCCAATCTCGACAATCTCGGCGCCCGACGAGGCTGAAAACAGCACCGTCGGTGTCGTGGAATTCGCATTGTTTGAGGCGTGGAGGTGCCTAATCAGCTTGTCGCCGTGGATGAAGGGCATCTCGCGGTCGAGTATCAGCAAATCGAACTTTTGCGCCATGCATCGGATCAGCGCGTCGCGCCCATCCGACACGATCTCGAGATCGACATAGCCTAGCGAGGCAACATAGCGTGCGACAATTTCTTGGCTGACCTCGTCGTCATCGGCAAGCAGGCAACTGGAGCGCCGGGAAGGGTGATCGCCGTCGTACATTGAGTTTTCGCTCATCACTTTACCAACACTTCCTGCCGGAACGCCACGAAGACGTAACTTAAACCCGCGCCAAACCACATCTGTGATCATGCGACCTTTCGGCGCATGCCGCCCCGACCCAAACCCTGGCGTTTCTTGGCATTTTAAGGCGCCACACTTTTTGGCAATTCTAAGTCCAATTTTAAGTCGTCGCGGCGAGTTTATTAGTAATTTTAGCGCGCGCGGCGAGTTTGCAAAAGGATTGAGATTAAAAGCCGGATCAACGAGTTTGTCAACGTTGCAAATTTTGAGGATCCAGGCATCGCGTTTTCAAGTTCCAAGACAGATGTTTCAGCAAGTTCCAAGTTGTCGGCCGGTGGCTGGTCCTTGCACCGTGTTCATGTTTTCCGGACGTTGATGCCAGCCATACATGTCATTTGAGCGGCGTCAAAGGGGCGAAGGTCAGGCAGGGCCGAGCGCGTCGATTGAAACGCCGAAACGACCCTCAACGAAGATCCAGATGCCGCCTGTCAAACACATCGAGCTTTGTTCGGGGGTGCACTGTCCTTGGCGCCCGAACCCCTCTTTGCGGAGGGTCCATCTCACGACGGGCATGCCGCACGTGAGCCTGCCCTGGCGCTGACTGCCGGTGCGAAGCGGCAAGGCGACGACATAATGCACCAAGGACTGGAGGCCATTCGTACCGCGCTGGCATCGCACCTTGTCGAGATCCACGAGAACCGCCTGTGGTCGGGCGGTTGTGAAAGGGAAGGTGGTCGACTTCGATTCATCAGTCGCGATCTTCTTGATGATGCGGATTGCGGCACCCCCAAGGGGGGGGGCGAGGTAACGGCTTTGGTTGAAATCCTTGGTCGGGGCGTCATTCTTCAGATCATCGACGGCGGATCAGGCATTTCCCCGGACTTGCGGGAGCGGGTGTTCGATCGATTTTACCCAGTGGTGGTTGGCGGACAGCAGGGGCGCGACCCCGGGGCAACGGTCGCAGTCGAGC